>CAVTLB010000031.1:0-148691 GCA_963735415.1 uncultured Actinomycetota bacterium
TTTCCCGCTCTCGGCCGCCACCTCGCGTTCAGCGATCATAGCCGAGGATGCGAGCGGCAACACCTGAATACCTTACCGTCGGCTAAGTCGGTGCGCAGAATGGAATTTGGCTTCGCTAATACAGGGGAATTCCATGTACACGGACGGGGGCTAGCCTTGAACCGTGGGACTTACCCGGCGCGTGCTGCAACGCCTGGGCGGCTCGGTCCGCCCCCTCCGGCCGGAGGGATCCGGCCGCCTGCCGGACAACCTCCGCGCGAGCCTGAACACCGTCGCGGACGGGGACATGTTGGTGCTCCTCGAAGGGCTTCCGGCCACCGTCACCCGGCGGAACTACCGCGACGCGAGCGAGTTCACCCTCTTCCAGAAGCAGTGGGTGAAGGGCGCCCTGGCCATCACCGAGCGCACCCTCATCGTCCACGCGGGTGGCTTCCTCCATATCCGCACTCCGCACGACCACCCAGTCCGGGACGGCATCAAGGTCACCGCCGAGCGGCCCGACCGCCTCTGCCTCGCCTACAACGCCGGCGCCACCAACCCCGCCCGCAAGGGCCGTGTCGAGGTTCGCTTCCACACCGGTCGTGCCGCCGAGCTCGCCGCCCTGCTCCAGCGCCTAACCGAGGCCGGCTGACCCGTCCGCTGCGGTTAGAGGCCGTGAAGGTCGGGATGGTTGTTGTGCCAGATGATCAGGACCGCCTTGCCGACGATGCTGGAGCCCCGGATGGGTCCCCAGTAGCGGCTGTCGCAGGAGTTCGATCGCTGGTCGCCCAGGACGTAGAAATCGCCCGGCGGCACGCGGTACGGATGCTGGCTGCTGGCGATCTGCGGGCCTAGCGGGTCGTCGGCCGGAAGGTACGGCTCCGCCAGCAGGTGCCCGTTGACGTAGATGCCGTTGCCAGAGGAGTAGATCGTCTGGCCCGGCAGCGCGATGACCCGCTTGATGAGGTCCCCCGCGCCGGCGCACTCGTCCAGCGGCGGATGGGAGAACACCACGATGTCACCCTCGCGGACGTCGTTCGGGCTGTAGAACGCCTTCTGCACCAGGACCCGGTCGTTCACGGCCAGCGTCGGGACCATCGACGTGGTCGGGATCCAGAAGACCCCGCATCCGTACGTTCGCAGCAGGACCGATACCAGCACCGCCGCCAGGATCGTGATGACGGCCTCGGCCAGCCCCCGCCGCCACCGCCTCGGCCGCCGTGGCCCGGTGCCGCCGGGCTTGCCGCCAGTCGCGTCGGCGCTCGCGGGACCAGGCTCAGCAGGAGCGGACATGCGCGGTTCCGTGGGTGGCCGGCTGCGGGTATCCCGAGGCCGGAACGGCGCCCGTGACCTGGCCGGGCAGGACGGGGCGGCACGTGTTGCCCTGGTGAGAGGAGGCAGTGCCCCGGGGCGTCGGCCTGGCCTGCTGGGAGGCCGGCCCGGACGGCGGCTGGGGCGTGCCGGCCCTGGCCGGCGTGGTCTCGGCCACGAGCGCCGCCGAGAAGCCGAGCAGGCACACCGCGGCCAGCACCGCCGCCGCCACCGTGCTCAGCGACCGGCCGGGACGCGGAACCAGCCACTCGCGGGCCGCGCCGAGGAGGTAACTCCAGGCGATCGAGGCCGCCGGGGTGCCGTCCCGGATGAGGAGCGAGGCAAGCTCGGCGGCCTCGTCCGCGTGGCGTCGCCGCCAGCGAGCCGGGTAGCAGCGCAGCGCGGCATCGACCAGCCCGCCCTTCCGGGCATGGGGAGCGCTCATTAGATGCCGCCCAGTTGCAGGCGCAGCCGTCCGGCCGCGCTGACGCGCTCGAGCGAGTCGAGGTGCACCCGCAGCGCCGCCGCACCCGGTGCGGTGATGCGGTAGGGATGCCGCCGCTCGTCGGCGGGCAGCGACTCGATGAGGCCGAGCCTCTCGAGCCGGTCGAGCGCGCCGTAAAGCGTGCCGGGCCCGAGCTCGACCCCCGCGAACTGCTTGACGTCCTGGATCAGCGCGTAGCCGTGCTTCGGCCCGTCGGCCAGGCTGACCAGGACCAGCACCGACGCCTCACCGACCCGGCGCAGCACGTCCTGCTCTCGTGTGCTCATCTGCCCTCCTATTACGTCGACCAATATATCAGTCAACGTAGTAGTCGGGCTAGCCCTTGACGCCCTGGCGCACTGCCGCGCTAGCGGGAAGAGTTTTCCCCGCTACAGCCCCACGGCAAGATCGCCAGCGGCGGGATGCTGTCCGCGTCGCCGTACACCAGCAGCAACGGCATCGGCAACGCGGCGACCTCAGCCGACCAGTCGTAGGGCTGCCGCAGCAGCGCGCCCGTCGCGTCAAGCAGCGCGGGGAACACCGTGTCATCCGGCGCGACCGCGCGCCACGCCGCGTACAGCGGCCCCTCCTTGAACTGCTCGAACAGCCCGGCGTCCATCCCGTCCCACGCCGCCCGGATCTCCGGGTACCAGGCGCTCTGCCGGTGCGGCGCCGACAGCAGCACCAGTCGCCGCACCAGCGACGGGTGCGCGATGGCGCACCGCAGGCTCGCCCCGCCGCCCAGCGAGTAGCCAAGCAGGTCCCTCGCGCGCCCGGGGTCCCGGCCAGCGGCGGCTGACGGGCGCCGGCCGCAGGCCTTAATCACGTCGCGCCCGTCGCGAACCTTTCCGCCGCCGGCTGCAATAGAGAGGCGATGGATGACGACGAGCTGATCACGCGCCTGGCAGGCGGTGACGACAGGGCGCTGCGCGAGCTGTTCAGCCGGCACGCGCCGGTCCTGGCCGCCCGGCTGCGCACGGTGCTGCCGCCGTCCGACGTCGAGGACGTCCTGCAGGAGACCTTCCTCGCCGCGTGGCGGGGCGCGAAGTCCTACCGGCCGCAGGCGAGGGCGGGCGGCTGGCTGTGGGGCATCGCCCGCCGTCAGGCCGCGCTGCTGCTGCGCCGCCGCGGCCCGGCCGCCGCGCCGCTTCCCGACCTGCTCGCGCTTGATGCCGCGGGGCTCCCTGGCAATCATCACAACGATCCCGCCGAAACCGTGGTCGCCCAAGCCCGCCTGGCCTCAGCGGTCGCCGCGCTCAGCCCCGCCGAGCACGAGGTGTGGCACCTCATGTACGTCGAGGACCGCCCGGTCGCCGAGGTGGCCGAGCTGACCGGAGTACCCGAGGGCACCGTCAAGAGCCGCGCCCACCGCGCCCGCCGCCTGCTGCGCGCCGCCCTAGGAGGAGCCCCATGAGCAATCCGGCCCGCGACCCCGGCGGCACCACCCCGGGCGGCACCACGCCGCGGCACGAGCGACCACCGCCGAGCGGCACCGACCTGCCCGGCATCGACCTGGGCCGCGTCTGGACCGGCGTGGTGGCCGAGGTATGGCGGCGTCATCCCGGCCCCGTCGAGCGGGTCGCCACTCGCCTGCTGCGCTCGCCCGGCCTGGCCCGCGCCCTGCTCACCACCCCGACGCTGCTGCTTCCCTGGCTGATCTCGACCGTGGTCATCTTCACCGCCGGCGGCCTGTTCAACCTGATGGGCGGCGAGCCGCTGGTCTGGCTGCTCGCCCCGGGTATCGCCGCGATCGGCATCGCCTACTCCTATGGCCCGGGCATCGACCCGGCCTGGGAACTGGCCTGCAGCATGCCGGTCAGCGAGCGCATGGTGCTGCTGGTCCGCTCGGTCGCCGTGTTCGCGGTCAACGCGATCCTCGGCCTCGCGGTCAGCGCCCTGTCCTACCTCGTGCTCGTCTACGGCACCGGCCCCAGCAGCCCTGGCCGGGCACGTGGCCGCGGTGTCCGTCACCCAGGCGACCGCCGTCACGTTCGCCTGGCTGATCCCGATGACCGCGATCTGCGCCCTCACGCTGGCGGCGGCGGTCGCCGCCCGGTCGGCGAACGTCGGCGCCGCCGTCGGCCTCACCGCCTGGGCGTGCACCGTGCTCGTGAGCTGGGCGTCCAGCGGCGCCTTCAGCGGCGCCGTCACCGACAGCAAGGCCTACCTCCCGTACCTGGCCGTCGCCGCCTGCGCGGCCGCCGTCATCGGGTACGCCACCCGCACCCAACGAGGAGCACTGTGAACATCGAGCTAACCGGCGTCACCCGGACGTTCGGCAAGAACAGGGCCGTCGATGACGTGAGCCTGGAAGCGGGCCCAGGAGTACTGGGCCTGCTCGGGCCGAACGGCGCGGGCAAGACGTCGCTGCTGCGCATGCTCGCCACCGTGCTGCCGCCGTCGTCCGGCGAGATCCGGCTGCTGGACCGGGACCCGGGGCGCACCGCGCGACCGCCGCGAGATCCGCCGCCGCCTCGGCTACCTGCCGCAGAACCTCGGCTACTACCCGGCGTTCACGGTCGCGGAGTTCATCGAGTACTTCGCGCTGCTCAAGGAGGTACCGCCGGGCCGCGTGCCGAAGGCGGTCGCGGTCGCCGTCGAGCGGGTCGACCTCGGCGCGAAGGCCAGGGCCAGGCTGCGCACGCTGTCCGGCGGCATGCTGCGCCGGGTCGGCATCGCCCAGGCGATCGTCAACGACCCGGACCTGCTGCTGCTCGACGAGCCGACCGCCGGCCTCGACCCCGAGCAGCGCGTCGGCTTCCGCGCCCTGCTGCGCTCGCTCGGCGAGACCTCGACCGTCGTGGTCTCCACCCACCTGGTCGAGGACGTGGGCGCGGCCTGCTCCGAGGTGGCGCTGATGGACACCGGGCACATCGTCTTCCGCGGCACGCCCGGCCGAGCTGGTCGCCCGCGGCGAGGGCCACGGCGTGGGCGACGCCCCGCTAGAGCGCGGCTACAGCGCCGTGCTCCAGGCAGCCCGCGCGACCGCCGGCCAGGGCTGGATGGAAGCGGGGACGCGGCATGACCACCATTTCGTCACCCAGCACGGCGATCGGGGAGGGGCCGCGCGCCGGCCGCGTGCCCTGGGGCTGCTGGCCGCCCGCATCCTGCGCACGGAGATCAGGCACAGCGCGTTCGTCTGGTGCATCCCGTTGCTGGTCGTGCTGTTCATCTATGACCCGTACCGGACGGCCAGCGGCTATCCCGCGCTGTGGCCGCTGCGCTCCACGGTGGTGCTGAACAAGTTCTGGCCGGACCTGGTCATCTTCGCCGCCGGGTTCTCGGCCTGGTCCGGGTCGCGGGAGGGCCGCCGCAACACCGCCGACCTGCTGGGCACGACCGCCCGCCCGGCCTGGACCCGGCAGCTCTGCTCGCTCGCGGGCACCGCGTTCTGGGTGGTCGCGACCTTCCTGGCCGGCGTGATCGCGCTTTACGTGCGGACCTCGCAGGCGGCGACCTGGGGCGGGCCGCCCCTGTGGCCGGTCCTGGTCGGCGTCGTCGGCATGCTGATGATCTGCGCGGTGTCGTTCACCCTCGGCGCGCTGTTCCCCGGCCGGTTCACCGCCCCTATCGTCGCCGTCGGCATCATGATCGTCGCCCTGGTCGCGTTCCGGCGAGGCAGTCAACCAAAGCGGCCCGGTCCCCGCCCTGTCGCCCGATGGCAGCGTGCCCGGCAACGACTGGGGCATCTTCTACCCCACCTCGATCGGCGTCCCGATCGTCCAGGTCATGTTCATGGGCGGGGTCGCGCTCGCGGCGGTCGGCCTGCTCGGGCTGTCACCGCGCACCGGCGGCACCGGCTGGCGCGGCGCGCTGTCCGCGGTGAGCGCGGGCGGGGCACGGCTGCGCGTGATCGCGACCGCGCTGTTCGCCGCCGGCATCGCCCTCGCCGTCATCGGCTTCGGCCTGGCCGGGACCGCCACCGGGTCGCCGTCGGGCGGCTACGCGATCCCGGCGTTCGACAACGTCGCCGGGGCCAAGCCGATCGCCTACACCCCGGTCTGCGCGGGGACGACCTTCCCGGTCTGCGTGCACCCGGCTTACCGTACCTACCTGCCGTCGGCGGTCGCGGCCCTCGACCAGGTCGTCGCCGAGCTCGCCGGGCTGCCCGGCGTCCCGGTCCGCGCTACCGAGGTTCCCGACGGCGCGCTGTCGTCCGCCGTCCTGAGCGCCGGGAACGACGGCGGGGTCGTCGGCAACCCGCCCGTCTACGAGTTCAGCATGGACAACGCCGTCGCCCTCGTGCCGGACGCGAGCATGTTCAAGGACGGTATCCAGCAGGACATCGTGCACGCGGTCATCGTCGGCCGGGCCCGCGAGATGGTCGAGGCGAAGGACGGCAGCGACGCCTTCCAGCCGAATCCCGGCAGCCCGGCGCAGCAGGCGGTGGTGAACGGCCTGCTGCAGGCGCTCGGAGCGGCGCCCTTCCCGGTGGGCGACATCCGCGGAAACAGCCCGCACGCGCGGCAATTCCGTGCCCAGCAGGCCCAGATCGCGACCGCCGCCGCGAGGTTCGCCGCCCTGCCGGCCGCGACACGGCACGCCTGGCTGGTGGCCAACCTCGCCGCGCTGAAGGCCGGCCACATCACCCTGGCGCAGCTGCCATGACGCCCGCGACGCAAGCCGCCCAAAGCACCGCCACGCCCGGCGCCCAAAGCACAGCCACGCCCCTCGCCCGAGGCCCCGCGATCCCTCACCCGCGTCCCACCCGAGCGCCGCGTCCCACCCGAGCGCCGCGTCCCACCCGAGCGCCGCGTCCCACCCGAGCGCCGCGTCCCACCCGAGCGCCGCGTCCCACCCGAGCGCCGCGTCCCACCCGAGCGCCGCGTCCCACCCGAACCCAGGGTCCTACCCGAGCGCCGCGTCCCACCCGAGCGCCGGAGGGCCCGCGCGATGACCGCGACCGATGTCAAGAAGCCGCCACCCGCCGCCCCGCCCGGGTGGCGGGCGCCGCAGGCGGCTCGCCTGGCCTGGCTGCACCTGCGCAGCCGCCGGGTCCCGGCCGCCCTGGTAGCGCTGGCGGCCTGCGGCCTGGTGCTGTGGGCGTCGCTGGTGTACCACTGGTGGTACGGAAGCGGCCCGTCCGCCGACGAACTGCCCACCCTCACCGAGGCGTGCGCGGCCGCGATCGTCGTGGTGACGACGCACAACCCGTTCGGCGAGCCAGAGCGGGCCACCGGCCGCTGGCTGCCTTACCTGCGGCTCGGCCTCACGCTCGCCCTGTGCGGGGCCGCCATCGGGTTCCTGGCACTCGGCGCGGCGATCGCCTACGACCCCAGTTCGAGCGCTCCGCAGTCGGCCGTCTACCTGCCGGACGGTATCCTTCCGGTCGCGCGGAACGTCATGGGCTTTACCGGCGTCGGCCTTATCTTGTCGTTGTTCATCGGCGGCCTGCTGTCCTGGATCGGCCCGCTCGCCTACTGCGCGATCTGCCAGTTCGCGGCGATCGCGCGGTACTAGAACCGCTGACCTGGGCATCCCGCCCCGGCCGACCGGGGCGGCTGGATCGCCGCCATGGTCGTCTTCGCCGCCGCCCTGGTGGCGTTACGCATCCGGGGCCCCGTACCCGCCCGTCCGGCGAATAACGACCGCCCCGCGCGGCACCTTCACCGTCCCCAGCAACCGACGGCCGCCGCCACGTGGCCGCCGTTTCCCTTGCACCACCACACGGCCGCGCCGTCGTGCACCCCCGCGTGGGTGCCCAGCCGGTGACGCGGGCACACCGGCCACGGTCCCCAGACGCTCTCCACGATCGCGCCCTGCGTCGTCGGCGACTTCCGGAGCGCCCCGATCGCGTCCCTGCCGCATCCGGGGGCGATGCCCCCGTCGCAATCGGCGTAGTCATCCCAGGTCAGCACGCACGCGTGCCCTGGGACCACGCTGGGACCTCCAGTCGGCAGGCGGGACCCGGTAGCCGCCACGTCCTGGTTCACGATGCGCATCGCGTCCTGGAGGGTCGCGAGCCATCCCGGCTCCTCGCTCGATCAGTGCGCGGCTGGTCGGTGCCCGCGACGCTAAGCTCGGCGAGCGCTGCGGCGTCGGCATCAAGCGGAAGCCACTCAAGGATGAGAACGGCGAGGTCAAACGCCGCCTCGAGGTCCACCACGCCGTCGCGCGTCCGAGGTACACCGTGCGCGCGAGCTTCTCGGCCGCGAAATGTCCACGTCAGCATTATGTCACCCGCAGCTCCCGAAAGTCATCCATCCAGCGTGGCCGCCGATGCCATCGCCGTCATCAGAGCAGGATGCCCGGACGCCGTCGGCCGCCCGCTGCCGTCCCGCGATGTAGCGTGATGGCATGGCGACTGTTGAGCAGGCGGCCGCGCTCGCCGCGGGGCTGCCCGAGGTGACCGAGGGCGAGGACAAGCACGGTCACGGGCTTCGCACGTGGGCGGTTGGCGGCAAGGTGTTCGCGTGGGAGCGGCCCTTCAGCAAGGCCGACATCAAGCGCTACGGCAGCCAGGTCCCGCCGGAGGGGCCGATCTTCGCCGTTCGCGTCGCGGACCTGGCCGAGAAGGAGGCGATCCTCGCCGCTGGGACGCCGGGCTTGTTCACGATCCCGCACTTCGACGGGTACAAGGGCTACCTCATCCAGCTCTCGGCCGTCGCGGACGACGACCTGGCCGAGGCGATTACCGACGCCTGGCTGTCGCAGGCACCGCCGCCCCTCGCGGAGCGGTACCTGGCCGACCACAAGCGTCTCAACATGTGATACAGAATTGCTCATTATGCAAGACACGGACTACGGTGGCGGGCATGCCGGACACTTACATCCACGGTCATCACCCGTCCGTCCTGCGGTCACACACCTGGCGGACCGCCGAGAACTCGGCCGCCTACCTGCTGCCGGAGCTGACGCCCGCGATGGCGGTCCTCGACGTGGGCTGCGGCCCCGGCACGATCACCGCCGGCCTGGCCGCCCGGGTGCCGGACGGGCAGCGTGACGGCCATCGACGCCGTGCCGGACATCGTGGCGAAGGCCGCCGCCGACTTCCCGCGCGACAACCTCACCTTCACCACCGGTGACGTGTACGCGCTGGACTTCCCCGACGCGACCTTCGACGTCGTGCACGCCCACCAGGTGCTGCAGCACCTGACGGACCCGGTCAGGGCGCTACGCGAGATGCGCCGGGTCACCCGGCCCGGCGGCCTGATCGCGGCCCGCGACGGCGACTACGGCGCCATGGTCTGGTACCCGGACCTGCCGGTCCTGGACGAGTGGCGGCAGCTGTACCGGCGGGTCGCCCGCGCCGCGGGCGGCGAGCCGGACTCCGGTCGCATGCTGCACGCCTGGGCGCGCCAGGCGGGCCTCACCGACGTCAGGCGCTCGTCCTCGAACTGGACCTACTCCACGCGCGCAGGACCGGCAGTGGTGGGGCAGTAGCTGGCACGACCGCGCGACCAAGTCCTTCTTCGCCGCGCAGGCCCTCGACGGCGGCCACGCCACCCGCGAGGACCTGGAGCGCATCGCCCGCGGCTGGCTGGACTGGGCCGCCGAGGAAGATGGCTGGTTCGCCATCGTCAACGGCGAGATCCTCGCCCGCGCCTAACCCCTCACGCGCCTGACCCTTAACAAGCGCGGCCCATATTAAGGGTTACGTCCCCTGAGCTCGCCGCGCCGCGCCCTGTCCGGCGTCCCTCGGCCTAGCCTCGCGCTTCAGGGCGGCGAGCAAGTGGGCCAGGCGGGCGGCCAGTTCGTCCCGCTCACGAGTGACCTCAGCGAGTTGCTGCTCGAGCTCGATGATCCGCCGGATCGCCGACATCGTGATGCCCTCGTCGGCCATCGTCGCGACCTGCTGGATGATCCGGATCTCGACCCGGGTATACCGCCGCTGCCCCCCGGCGGACCGCTGCGGCGAGACGACCTGGAGCTCGTCCACCCGGCGCAGGAACGCCTGCTTGACCGCGAGCATCTGCGCGACCTGCCCGACCGTGAACAACGGCACGTTCTCGTCTTCGAACGGCTCGATGGGCTCCATGGCGCACCTCCCCTGCTCCGCGTGGCTGAACATCAGAAATGGTAAGCGACCGGCGTGCGGTCTCCCGCTCGCCGGTCGCTGGCTTACCGCTAGCCCCGTGGGCTGGCCGCCGGTTAGGCCGACAGCTCCTTGCGGGCGCCGATCTCGATCTTGCGCGGCTTGGCGGCCTCGCGGACCGGGATCCGCAGCTCAAGGACGCCGTCAGCGTGGCTGGCCTCGATCGCGTCGGCGTCCAGGGTGTCGGACAGGCGCACGCGCCGGGTGAAGCTGCCGTAGTACCGCTCGCGGGCGATCTGCTGGTCGCCCTCGGTCTTGGCCTCCTCGCGGGTCGCGCTGACCGACAGCACGCCGTGGTCGACGGTGACGTCGATCTTCTCCGGGTCCACGCCCGGCACGTCGAACCGCAGCACGACCTCGCCGTCACGGCGCAGCGTGTCCATCGGCAGCGCCTGCGCGTAGGCGGCCTGGCCGAACGCGACCGGAGCGAACGCGCGCCGGACGATCCGGTCGAACTCCCGGGTGAACGGGTCGATGGTCGTCAGGTACATCTCGATACCTCTTCCTCAAGCCTTGTCGTCCCCGCAGATGATCCTTCGCCACCCGCCTGGAAGGAACTTACAACTCAAGTTATAGATTCTTTGAGGCGCACTTGTCAAGTTGCCTCTGCACGGGTATGGAAGTTCCATCGGCTTTTCGCCACCCCGGCGCCGCCAGCGGGCGGACGGGAAACGCGCCGGCAGCCGGGGGCGCGGCCTCGGGCCACTCCGTCATGCATGGTCGCCCATAGTCAACGGGCCTAACTGATTGACAGTTAGGCCCGTTGAGCGCAATCGCCTGATAACGCCGCGTTACAAATGCGACTACCGCTCCAGCTTGCGCCAGATGGGCCGGGGGATGAGCCGCATCGCGGTGGCCAGGGCCGCCAGCGGGGCGGGCACCCAGAGCACGCCCGAGCGCCTCGGCCGCAGCGTCACCGGGTCAAGCGCGGCCGCCACGGCCGCCCCCACCCCCACGGGGGTCGTCGCCAGCGGAGCCGGGGTCATCCCCTCGGTCATCCGGCCGGTCACGAAGCCCGGGCGGACGAGCAGCACGCCGACGCCGGTTCCGTGCAGCTCGTCGGCCAGCCCGCGGGCGAAGGCGTCAAGCCCGGCCTTGGCCGCGCCGTACACGGAGTTGAACTTCCGGGGCCGGACCGCCGCCACCGATGACAGCACGACGATCGTGCCGCTGCCGCGCGCCCGCATCGGCCCGGCGAAGGCCAGCAGGGTGGTGACGTGCCCGGTGAAGTTCGTGGTGATCATGGTGGCTGCCTGCGACACGTCGCTCGCCGCGACGGGCTGCGGTATCAGCACGCCCGCCGCCGCGATCACGAGGTCGGGGACGCCCGCCGCGCAGGCCTCGTCGGCGAACGCCTGATGGCTGGCGACGTCCGTGCCGTCGTACCTGGCCGCCGAGACGCGCAGTCCGGGTGCCGCGGACAGCAGCGTCTTCCCGGCCGACTCAAGGCGCTGAATGTCGCGGCCCGCGAGGATCACCTCGGCGCCGGCCGGGAGCTTCAGCGCCGACACGATCGCCAGGCCGATCTCGCTGGTACCGCCGATCAGCAGGACGCGCGGCCGGCAGGCCGAGCCGCCGGCGGGCTCGTTCGCAGGAGTCGGATGAGTCGGAACAGAAGATGTCATTGATAGAGCCCCACGATGAACAGGGCCAGCCATGACGCCTCGCAGGCGAGCATGAGGCCGTCCCGGGTGATCATGTCCTCCACCGGGCGCACGGTACGGCGTCCGGTGAGCACTGCGAACCTGACGAGCGCGAGGGCGAGCGGCAGCGCGCTAGCGATGTGCCAGCCGCTCGCCGGCGCTCCCTCGCCCACCGCCCACATCACGTACGTGGCCACCATAGCGGCCGCGACCGTGACCTGGATAACCCGGATGAGCCGCGCGTCGTAGCAGCGCATCACCGGGCGGTGACGGATCGCGTCGGCACCGAGGCTGGTGCAGCTCGGCGAAGCGCTTGGCGACCGCGACGCTCAGCGCGCCCAGGCTGCAGACCGCCAGGAACCACGGGGACGGCGGAACGTGCGTCGCCACCGCCCCGGCCAGCACGCGCAGCACGAACCCCGAGGCGACCAGGACCGTCTCCAGGTAGGGGATGTGCTTGCCGCGCAGCGAGTAGAAGGACGACGAGAGCAGGTAGCCGCCGGTCACCGCCGACAGCACCGGCTCGCCGATGACAAAGCCGGTCCCGACCGCGAAGGCGGCCAGGATCGCGGCGAGGAACAGCGCGTCCCGGACCGGCAGGTCGCCGGAGGCGATCGGCCGGCTGCACTTGACCGGGTGGCGGCGGTCCCGCTCGACATCCATCACGTCGTTGACGAAGTACACCGAGGCCGACGCGCATCCGAATGCCACCGCCGCCAGGACGGCGTACGCGAGCCCGTCGGGGCGGCCCATCGTCGCCCCGGCCAGCGGAGCGGCGAAGACGAGCAGGTTCTTCGGCCATTGCCGGGGCCGGGACTCGCGTACCACCGCGCTCCACCACCGGGCCGTCAGCCACCCGGCCCCGGCCCGCGGTGCCGCCAGCTCGGTCCGGGACCCGGCCCCCAGCATCTCCTCGGCCGGCACCCGGCCGGCGGACACGCTGCGGCCGGCCGAGACGGGTGCCGCCACGTCGGCGGACACCGCCTTCTCGGTGGACACAGCCTCCTCAGTGGAAACCGCCTCCTCGGCGGTCACCTGGCGTACACCGCCATGAAGTCACGGCTCCAGGTGGAGTAGTACCTGGTCGCCGCGCCCTGCTGGCCCGGCAAGAGGTTCACCGGGGTGGGGTTGGACGGCTTGCCGTGGGCCTTGTAGTACTCATACGACGTCCAGAAGGGGTTGATGTCCAGCTGCATCCCCTCCACCGCCCCCGCGTGCTGCAGCAGGGTGGCCAGCTGCCGGACGTCGAGCGCCGGGCCGTAGACGAAGACGACGCGCCCGTCGCGGGTGATCCCGATACCGGAACGCCACACGTACTCGCCGCCGCCGAGCGTGAAGCCCCAGTTAGTCTGCACGGCGCTGTCGACGCTAGCCGGGACCTGCCCGCGGTCCACGATGGGCCTGAGGTTCTGCCGGACGGCGGCCACCTGGCTCGTCATCCCGAAGTCCCGGCCCCACTCGCCCATCTTGATCGTGCCGTTCTTGTAGTAGACGATCGTCGCCGCGCCCTTGACGAGCGAGCCGTGGTACTGGCCGTTCAGGTAGAAGCCGCCCTGCGAGGCGTCGAGCTTGAAGCCGCTATTGAAGGTCGCCAGCAGGCCAGTGCGCTTGCTGGGCGGGATCCACGGGTCGGAGTTGGGCCCCCAGTTCCCCGGGCCCGGGTCCTCCGACCCGGGGTGCAGGTAGAACTTGACCAGCCGCTGGTCCATGGACACGATCGCGCTCGCGTAGGAGCTGTAGGTGGCGCTCTGCCGCAGGAACGTGCTGTAGATCGCCGGCACCCCGTTGACCGTCTCGAGCACCCGCCACTGGCCCTCACCCGGTTGGGCCTTGCCCGCCAGCGAGCTCAGCGAGGCCGGGATGATCGGCGTGATCCCCGCCTGGTGCTGCTTCGCGTTCTTCACGTTCTGCGCGATGATGGCGCTCGGGTCGTCGCCCTTGGGGACGGTGAGGGAGAACGACGGCTTGCCCCCGACCTTCGGCGGCTGGTAAGTCAGCCACTCACCGAACGTGACGACCGGGCCAAGGTAGTGGTCACGCGCCCATTCCGCCAGCTTGGACGAGGCACTGCCGCCGCCGGGCGCGACCAGCGCCTGGCCGACGGAGAAGGCGACCCAGATCAGGAACGCCGCGAGCAGGGCCCCGATCACCCGTACCGTCGGGCGCCGCAGGAACCTGCGCATGCGCTGCTTGCGCGGCCGGCGCGGCCTGCCCTCAGGCGCGGGCTCCGCCTCCCGCGAGGGTCCGGTGCCCTCCGGCTGCGCGAACTCGGTAACCACCGCGGCAGCGGCGGTTTCCTCGCCGGCCGGGATGGGGTCAGGTAGGTCCTCCCGAGCAGGCTCAGGAAAGGAGTCCCTGGAAGATCCATCGGAGACCGTTCGCGACATGTCGTTGTAACCTCCCGCGTGGCGGATTTCCGTACGGAAGCTACCCGCAGCCCGTCAAGGACTCGTTTACGCGCGCCATCACCGTACCGGCTGACTTACACGCTTATATACGACGTGCGTGAACAGCACTTGGTTGCCCCCTGTTACCGGGGCCGCCTAGTCAGAAGGTTCGGCCGGTGATGATGCGATGAGGGCTGATCTTGACCGGGCCGTCCCACGCGGCCTCACGGATTGCCTTCATCGCCTTCCTGCGGGTATCCGCGTCCATGCGATCGATGAACAGTA
Organism: uncultured Actinomycetota bacterium; assembly: GCA_963735415.1. Lineage (GTDB taxonomy): Bacteria > Actinomycetota > Actinomycetes > Streptosporangiales > Streptosporangiaceae > Trebonia. The sequence continues at coordinate 14,125 of CAVTLB010000031.1, forward strand.
CGCCGTCGAGGTGATCTGTCTCGTGCTGCAGGCAGCGAGCCATTACCCGCGATCCGACAATCTGGACCGGATCGCCACGGTCGGTATACCCTCGGGCAATCGTGTTAAGCCTGCGCTTGACGTCGTAGTAGATGCCGGGAAATGATAGACATCCTTCCTCGCCGTCCTGCTCCTCATCGTCGGGGAAGTCCAGCCCCGGGTTGACCAGGTACCCCCGCTGGTCGTCCACGTGGTAGGCGAACACCCGCAGGCCCACCCCGATCTGCGGCGCGGCGAGCCCGGCCCCCTGCGCCTTGTCGAGCGTCTCCTGCAAGTCCTTGACGAGCCCGCGTAGCTGCTTGTCGTAGTCAGTGACAGGTTCGGCCGGGGTGCGCAGTACCGGGTCCCCGAACAGCCGGATTGGTCGTATGGCCATAGCATCTGAGGATATAGGCCCGCCTGCGGGCGGCCGGGACGCGTTACCGCGGGATTCCGGAGGCGGGAAGTACCCTCATGACGATCACCGAGCACGCCGGGGGCGCGGACGACCTGCCGCTGACCGAGCGGACGACCGTCCGCCGGTACGCGGAGATGCAGACGACGAGCCGGGCCGACCTGCACCGCGTCCTCGACGAGGGGCTAGTGGCGCATGTCGGCTTCCAGGCCGCGGGCGGCCCGGTCGTCATCCCGATGGCCTACGCCCGCGACGGGGACTACCTCTACATGCACGGCTCCACCGGATCCGGCCTGGGGATGTCGGGCGGCGCGGGGGTGGACCTCGCGCTGACCGTCACGATCGTGGACGGACTGGTGTACGCGAGCAACCTCTACGACTCGACGCTGAACTACCGGTGCGCGATGGTCTTCGGTACCTCCGAGCCGGTCAGCGAGGAGGAGCGGTACCACGCGCTCAAGGTGATCTCCGGCCGCCTCATGCCGGGCCGCTGGGACGAGGTGCGCGAGCCACTGAAGAAGGAGCTCGCCGCGACTCAGGTGCTCAAGCTCCCGCTCACCCAGGCCAGTTGCAAGATCAGCAGCGGCCCGCCGGATACCGGCCCGGCGCCGGCCTGTGGACCGGTGAGGTGCCGGTCGTCACCCGCGCCGGCGAGCCGGTCACCCAGGACGGCGCCGACCCGGCGCTGCCCGCGTCGGTGGCCGGCGCGATCGCGGCGCTCGGCGGCATCGCCCCCGGCCAGGTACCCGACAGGTAGACCCGCTAGACCTCGTCGACGCGCACCGAGCGCGCCCAGCCAGGGGCGTCCCTGACGGCGTCGCCGAGCAGCGCCGCCACCACTCGCATGCCCTTCGGGGCGGCGGCGGGCCAGGGCGTGTACCCGTCGGTCAGCACCACCGTCACCGCCGGCCGGGGCCGCAGGGCGTACGCGGCCGCGATTCCCGCGCCCATGTTCGTGCCGCCACCACCGGTCAGCTGCACCTGGCGGGCGGACGACACTCGCTGGGCGGGCCCGGCGGCCGCGTCGCACGCGAGGACCCGCACCTGGCGGGCGAGGCCAAGCGACCCGAGCAGCCCCTCGACCTCGGCGAGGGCCGCGGCGAGCAGGTTCTCGGTCATGCTCCCCGAGGTGTCGCACACGACGGCGACCTCCGGCACCGGCTGGCGCAGCGCGGGCAGGATCACCTCCGGCACGGCCGCCGCCCGGCGGGCCGGCCGGCGGTAGGAGTAGTCCACCGCCCCCGCCACGTCCGTGACGGCCCGGCGCACCTCAGCCGCGAGCAGTCGCCGCCAGTCGACCTTCGGCGACAGCACTTGCGCGGCCCACCGGGCCAGCCCGGCGGGCACCGTGCCCTCAAGCCGCCCGTACCGGGCCACCTCCTGCGCCACCTGGCGGCTCAGCAGGTCGGCCTCCCACGGGTCCAGCCCCCCGTCCCCGTCGTCCCACGGCCGCGGCCGCCCGTCCGCGCCGGAACCGCAGTCCATCCACCCCATGTCACCGCAACGGTTCCATCCCGGTCGCTCACTCTGCTCACTCTGCTCACTCTGCTCACCCCGCCCCGCCCACCCGGCCCGCCCCGCCCACCCGGCCCGCCCCGCCCACCCGGCCCGCCCCGCCCGCCCGGCCCGCCCGGGAAGACCCGGATCGGGGGAGCCGCCGCCCTTGCCGTCCTCGGGCCGCCGGAGCATCCCCAGGTACTCCTCGGCCAGCCTTCCCTCCGGTGCGCCGAAGTCGCCGGGCACGACCGGGTGACCCGGCAGGCCCAGCCCGGCCGGGATCAGGTCATCGTTGATTTCCGCGTCCGCCGCGGCCAGCCAGGCGCGCGTGTCGCCTGGCGGCACGACCTGGGCCAGCGCCCGTTCGCGGTGATGCCGCAGGACGTGGCACGCGTGGTGCACCAGCACGCTGCCGAACTGGGCCGGGGTCCAGCCGGCGGCGAGGTCAGGGTCGACCCGCAGCCGCCAGCGGTCGTCCACCGCCACGGTGCGCAGGCCCGCGACGGCGCTTACCTGGGCCGCGAAGATCGCGGTGGCCAGGTAAGGGAAGCGGGTCGCCGCCCACAGCCGGGCCGGGGCCAGGCCGGGCACGGCCTGGCCGGGCGCGATGTGGCTCCGGCCCGCCGCGGCCGGTCGCGGGTGCTGGTCGCCCGTCATGGATCGGTCGTCACCGGCCCAGCAGGCCGGCATCCCGCAGCAACGGGGCGAACAGGGCGATCTCCGGCGGCATCTGCGTGATGCCGTCCGGACGGCATTTCGCGAGCACGCGGGCGGCGACGGCGGCGACGTCCGGGGCTGCGCGCGGTGGCTCCGCCCGCGGCGCCCGGGCCTGCCTGCGCGCACTGGCCAAGCACGCGCCAGCCGGCGATCCAGCGCTCCGGGGTCGGCCGCGCCGCGACCGCCGCCGCGATGGAGGCGAGCGCCGCGTAGGCCCGGTCGCCGCGCTCGGGGAGCTGGAACTTCGCCGGGTCGGCGAGGACCTCCTCGGGGTCGGGCAGGTCCATCTCGGTGAGCCAGGCCAGGAACTCGGTCCCCGCGCCGTCTCCTACCGCGCCGCGCACCAGCGCCGACCGGGCCTCCCAGCTCGCGTCCGCCTGGTCGGCCGCCGCCAGCAGCCGGGCCGTCATCTCCCAGGTGCGCGGGCTGGGCCAGCCCCGCCCGGCCTCGGCGGCGCTGTCCGGCGGGACGACCGCCAGCGCGGGCCGGGCCCGGAGGAAGGCCGCGACGATGCTCTTCATCGCGACCTCTCCCGCTTCCCAGCCGTCCGGGAGCAACGGCACGACCGGCGGCGCCCAGCCGCCCGCGAGGCCGTCGGCGATGGAGGCGGGCGTGGCCTCCCAGGCCAGGTGGCACAGCCTGTTCGCGAGCGGGGCCGACAAGTCCCAGCCGCCGGCGGCCTGCTCGGGCGGGTTGGCCGCCGCGACGACGGCGATATCCGCCGGCAGGGTCAGGTCACCGACGGTTCGCTCGAGGACGACACGCAGCAGGGCCGCCTGGACGGCGGGCGGCGCGGTCGACAGCTCGTCGAGGAAGAGCAGCCCGGTCCCGGCCGCGGCCAGCCGGATCGCCCACAACGGCGGCGCGAAACGGACCGAGTCCCCGGCCACGACGGGCAGGCCAGCGAAGTCGGACGGCTCCCTGATCGAGGCGATCACGGTCTCGCAGGGCAGCCCCATGGCCTGCGCCATCGCCCGGATGGCCGACGTCTTGCCGGTGCCAGGGGCGCCCCACAGCAGCACGGGAACCCGCGCGGCGACCGCGATACCGAGCGCCTCGACGGCGGGGCTGCCCGCGGCCCCGCCGGGTGCCGTGCTTAGTTCGACAGGGTTGCTCACGCTTCTAGTGTGCGGCGCTCGTGCTCGTGCGCGGCGTGGTTGCGCCGGCTACTTGTTGCTGATCCGGGTGCCGAGATCCTCGCCCTCGCAGATGCGGCGCATCACGCCGACCGCGCCCACGTCGAAGACGTGCATCGTGAGGCCCTGCTCGTTGGCGAGGACGAACGCGCTGGTGTCCATGACCTGGATGCCCGCCGAGATCGCCTCGTCGTAGGTGAGGGTCGAGTACCGCTTGGCGTCCGGGTTGTGCCTCGGGTCGGAGTCGTAAACGCCGTCCACCCCGTGCTTGGCCACGAGGAGGACATCCGCGTCCAGCTCCAGTGACCGCTGCACGGCCGGGTAGTCCGTGGTGACGTAGGGCTGCCCGATGCCGCCGGCCAGCAAGACGATCATTCCGCGGTCGAGGTGGTGCACCGCGCGAAGCCGGATGAAGGGCTCGGCGACGTTGTTAATCGGGATCGCGGTCATCACCCGGACGTCGGCGTCCGTCCGGGCGGTCAGCGCGCCGCGCAGCATCAGCGCGTTCATGACCGTGGCGAGCATTCCGATGTTGTCCGCCTCGGCCCGGCTGATGCCCCAGCCCTCGGCCATCCGGCCGCGGAAGTAGTTGCCGCCGCCGACGACGACGGCGACCTGGACGCCGATCTCATGCAGAGAAAGAACCTCGTCCGCCACCCTGGCCAGGCTGGCGGGGTCCGCGCCGGTTCCGGCGGTCCCAGCGAGGGCCTCTCCACTGAGCTTGACGACCACCCTGCGGTAACGCGCCACAGTCAAGCCCCCTCTTGGCCACTGATGTTTTACGTCACGGTATCAGCTCCGGTGATTGGCTGAGTCTCCCGAGTAGCCGGCTTGGCGTCCGCCCAGCACCGGACCGTGCTGATCTCGGCCAGGAATCGCGTCGGGCCGGGCGTCCAGCGCCGCGCGGTTTCCGCGAGGCAGTCACCGACGAGCCTGGCCGCGGCGGCCGCGCTGTGACCAGGCACGTGCACGAGGAGCTCGTCGTGCAGGCACAGCACGACGCGGGCGTCAAGCGCGGCGCCCCGTGCCCGCACGGTGACGGCCCACATCTTGAACAGCTCCGCCGCCGCCCCCTGGATCATCGCGTTGCGGCCGTAACGTCCCCGCGCCGCCACCCGCGCTGAACTTTCCCCGCCGCCCGGCCCGCCCCCGCCCGGCCCGCCCTCCGCGCCCCCGCCGCCCGACATGCGTACCAGCCGCCCGCCGTACGTCCGCAGGTCACGGCCCGCCCTCGCCTGCCGGTCCGCGTCGTCCAGGTAGGCCATGGCCACGGGATAGGCGGCCTTCATGCGCGTGGCGGCCTGCCCGCCGTGCCCGGTGGTCTGCCCGTACATCGCCGCGATCATCGCGACCTTCGCCGTCGGCCGGTCAATCCCCAGTTGCCCGGCGACCGGCAGGTACAGGTCGTCGGCCTCGGTGGCGGCGACGAGCGCCCGGTCGCCGGAAACCGCCGCGAGCACCCGGGGCTCGATCTGGCCCAGGTCCGCGCGGACGAACACGTGACCGTCCTCGGCGATCACGGCCCTTCGCAAGAGGGCGGGCATGTTGTGCAGCCCGGCGGACGCGGTCATCCGGCCCGCCGCGCCGTCGCTTCCCGTCCACGCCCCGCGCAGCCGCCCGTCCTGGCCCACGCAGGCGTCGAGCCAGGCGTACCCGTAAGTGGTGGTGACGCGCTCGGCCTTGCGCCACTCCAGGAGGGCGGCGACGAGCGGATGGGCCGCCGCGAACTGCTCCAGCCGCCAGGCCCTCGTGTCCGGCACGTCGATCCCGGCCGACCGCAGCAGCGCGCGCACCTGAAGGGGGCTGCGCAGGTCGGCCGTCGCCCCGGCGGGCGCATGCCGCAGCACCAGGTCATCCCGGTCGGCGCGGATGCGCGCGGCCTCGGCGGCGTTCCGTGGCCGCGGGCCGATGATCTCGGCGAGGAGCTGACTGGCGACCGCCCGGTCGACCGGCAGGCCGTCGGCGGCCAGTTCAGCGCACAGCAACTCGGCCGTCGACTCCGAACGCGCGGTGGCCAGCCGCACAGCCTCGCCCCCCGCCCCCTGCCCGGTACTGCCCGCCTGCCCGGCGGCCGGCACCGCCCGCCCGCCGGGCCGCGCCAGCGCCGAGGCCTGCTGGCCCGCCGTCTCGAGTGCCAGCCGGGCCCAGCGGATCAGCCGGCCGTCGCTCTCGGCCCAGCCGCCGTCCGTCCACTCACTCCGCAGGTAGCCGTCAGGCCCGACGGGATCATCGGCCCCCGGCACCGTGCCCGATGACCGCGGTGCCCGAGACAGGGCGCCCGATGACAGGGCGCCCGATGAGGTGCCGTGCCCGGGGACATGGCGTCGAAGAGGGCACCAGGGTCGTGCGCGGGCACCCGGTCCGCCGGAAGCCCGCGGACGCCCGCCCAGGCCAGCCCAGGCTCTGCGTGCCATCCGCCGAACAGGAGCCGGTGCACCGCCGCGACGTCCCAGGACGTGGACAGGCGCACGCCGTGCCCGCACAGTCGCGCGGCGGTTTCCCCGGACCAGGTGACCCAGCGCGGCCGCAAGTCGCCATCAGCCGCCGCGACCTCATCCACGCTGACGATCCAGCCCGCTTCCGGCGCACCTGCCGCATCGGCGCCCACCGCATCATCCGGCACCGCATCATCCGGCACCGAACCGCCCGGCCGTACCGCGACCGCCGCCGTCCCGTTGGGCGCGACGACCAGCCCGACCAGGTCACCTCGCTCAGCCCCCGCCTGGCGCAGCCGGCTCGCGAGATCCTGGTCGCGGTCTCTCACGCTGGGAACCCTAGCACCCGGTAAGTGACCGATCAGGCCGAGATCGCCCAGTGGGGCAGGGGCGCCTCATCCGTCGCCATCACGTCGAGCGGGACGGGGGCCGTCCCGGGCTCGCGCAGTGCGCGGACCCGGGCGCGCGGCCAGCCCGGCCGCTCGACGGCCACGACGAGGTGACCATCGACGACCGCGAGGCCGCACGACCAGACCCAGGCCAGCCAGCCGAAGGGCAGCGACGCCCGCATCCTGCGGCCCGCCCCGCTGCCAGCTGTCTCCAGGGTCCCCCAGCCCGCCTGGCCGGCCTCCGCGAGCGGGGCCGCCGTCACCAGGTCCGGGTCGATGTCCAGCCACTGCGCGACGGCCGGCGCCAGTCGCCCGGTCAGCGCCGCCGCGAGCTCCGGCCGCCGTCCGCCATGGTCACCGCCTCTCGCGGACCAGGCCGCGGCCACGGTTCCGGCCAGCCGGAACTGGAAGGCCGGCCCGAGCGCGAGCAATCGCAGCATCTCGGTCCGCGACTGGATGAGCCGTGTCAGCTCTTCCGGCATCGCCGCCCTCATGGGGCCGCCCCGGGCAGCAGGCCCGCCAGTCCCGGCGGCCCTGGCCGCGCCGAGGGCGCCGCCGGGCCGCCGCCCGAGGAGGATGGCCCGGTGCTCCCGGACGTCATCCCAGCCGGACGTGACCTCATCCGAGCGTGAGCGCGGCCCGGCCATCAGCACGTCGAGGTCGTCGGCGTGCTTGTCCCAGGTCTCGGCGACCTCCACGCACAGCGGCTTGTCCGCGCCGAGCGCGGCCAGCACCATCTCGGCCTCCACGTCGGGGTGCGCCGGGATCGCGAGCCGCCCCGCCGCCCACCGCACGGCGTGCGTTCCCGCGCCGCAGGGGACCTGTGCCTCGGCCGGCGGAAGCGACTGATGCCAGTTCATGCCCGCTCTCACCAGCGCACGGTCAGGTCGGCGGTGAGCCAGCCGGTAGTACCGCTGACCTCAAGCGTGAGCGCGCCCGTGCTGCCGGGTTCACCGGGGCGCAGCGGCGGCAGCAGGGCCAGCCGCATTGTCAGGTCGCCGTGCGGCAGCTGATTCAGTCCCTGCATCATGCCCAGATGCCAGCTGCCGTTCTCGTCGCGGACCCACCACGAGAACCTCATGTCGTGGCCCGGCCACGGCGCGGGCAGCGGCAGCGGCCTCGGGTCAAGCAGGTGCCCGACGATATGCAAGGTGGTTCCCGCGCGGCCGCTGTGCACCCCGGCCACCGCGAATCGGGCGCCGTCCACCTCGGGCAGGGTCGCGCCGATGGATCCCGTCCCTGACGCGACCGGGCGGTGCCCGCGCCGGCCGTAGTAAGCCAGCACCGCCCGCCAGCGAGCCGGCAGCGACTCGGCCCGGCGGGCCGCCAGGCCGCCTCCACGCTCGGCGCGGCCGGCCGGGTCGAGCGCGGCGGAAAGGGCGGCCAGCCTCCCAGGGACCGGGCTAAGCGGGGACAAGATCCGTGCCCCTTCGAGAATCTCGATGACCTCCGCCAGGTCCGCCTTGCGCTCGCCGGGGCCGCTGGAGAAGACAGCGGCCGGCACCGGGCCGGTGGCTGGCGTGACCGTACTGGGGGGAGTGGTTCCGGGAAAGCCCAGGTTGGTGGACCACTTGAGCTGCGCCACGGCCACCCGGCGTGCCGTCGGCGCGTCGGGGTAGCGGTGGTGCCCCGGTGAATCAGGGCTGGCGAGCGCGCCGAGCAGTGCTTCGGCGCGCCTGATGAGCAGCCGCTCTCCCGGGGTGTCGGCGAGCGGCTGGGCGGATGCCACCGGCTGCCCGGCCGCCGCAACGGGATCGAGCCGGGCGCGCAGGACGGGACCGTTGGGGCCGTTGACGGTGAGCAGCCGCGCGCCGGGTGCCGGCGGGGGTCGGAACAAAATGGTGCCCGTCCACGTGCTGCCGGCCCATCCGCCGTCGGTGAAGTTGACCCGGTAGCTGGCGCCGGTGTCGTCGCTGGCGCTCAGGTCGGCGAAGGTGGCAGCCGCCAGCTCGGTCAGGCCGGCGGACGGCGGGAAGCGCAAGGTGGCGGGCGCGATCATCCGGTCCCGGGTCACGATGAGGGCCATCAGCTTCGACCCCGGAACCTGGCCGGGGGAGTCCCCGACGACCCGCCAGGCGTTCCCGCCCGGTGCCGGCGCGTCCTCGCCCGGTGCCGGCGTGCCCGGCTGCGCGCCCGTGCCGCGCCGCGCGGCCGCACTGCCCGGCGTGGTCCCGCTGCCCGGTCCGGCGATCGCGCCGATCCGGCGAATCCGGCCTGGGGCCAGCCAGCCTCGCCAGCCTCGGACGCTCAGCGCCGCCGTGAGCATGAGCAGGATCTCGTCGGCTCGCGCGTCATCGAGGACGCCCGCGTCGACCAGGATGTCCGGAGGCGCGGAGCACCCGGGCCGCGCGTTCGGCGGAATCGGGCGCCTGCGGGGCCGCCCGCAACGCCGCCTCGGCGAGGAGGCGGAGATAGGTCTCGGCGTGATCGCTGTCCTGCCCCGGGTCACGCCGCTGGCCGGGGTGATGCTGTCGGCTTATGTCGCCCACACGTCAAGGATGCCCGCAAGCCCCGGTGAAGCGCGACGCCCGACCCGGTGGACGGGGGAATGCCCGGGTCGGGCGTCGCAGCGCCCGGACGGCCGGGGAAACCAGCCGGGCGCACTCCCGGCGGCTGGAGCGGGGACTCGCCGCCGGGTAGTCCGTTGCGGGGTGCACCTCCCCGTTCAAGCATAATGCCGGGACGGGGTAGCCGTGGGCTGCAGAATCACTCAGGAAAGCTGCAGAAACCTTGGTCTTTTGTCACGATGCCGACCCGATCATCCCAGTGTATGGCACGAAAGCGAGTGGGCATAGAGGGCAGGGGGCGGCGGATTGGTTTGTAACCCGTGGGAAACGACAGGCTCGCGAGGCGGGTGGGGATCGGCGACGGAGCGCCTAGTCCCCGAGGAATGACAGGACCTCTCCGTGCAGGCGGCCGTTCGTGCACACGACGCTCCCCGCGTCTGGGGTGGCCTCGCCCGACAGGCTCGTGAACCGTCCGCCCGCCTCTTCGACGATGATCTGGAGCGCGGCCAGGTCCCACAGCGAGGCCTCGGGCTCGGCCGAGATGTCCACCGCGCCCTCGGCGACGAGCATGTGCGACCAGAAGTCGCCGAACGCTCGCGCCCGCCACACCGACCGGGTGAGCGACAGGAAATTGTCGAGCCTGCCCGCCTGCGCCCAGCCGCCGATACCCGAATAGGAGAACGAGGCGTCGCTCAGCTCGGTGACGCCAGACACCTGAACGCGGGTGGCCTTGGCCAGGCTGCGGCCCGTCCACGCGCCGCCGCCGGCCGCCGCCCACCAGCGCCTGCCGAGGGCCGGGGCGGACACGACTCCGACGACCACCTTGTCGCCGTCCATCAAGCCGATCAGGGTCGCCCACACCGGGACGCCGCGCACGTAGTTCTTGGTGGCGTCGATGGGGTCAATGACCCAGCACCGCGGCCCGCTGCCCGACCGCCCCTCCTCCTCGCCGAGCACGGCGTCGCGCGGGCGGCCGCGGCGCAGGTGGTTGCGCAGGGCCTGTTCGGTCGCGCGATCGGCGTCGGACACGGGCGTGAGGTCGGGCTTCTGCTCCACGCGCAGGTCGAGCGCCTTGAACCGCCGGGTCGTGATGTCGTCGGCGGAGTCCGCGAGGACGTGCGCGAAGCGCAGGTCGTCGTCGTAACTTGCCACGCGCGAAACGGTATCGCCTGGGGCGCGCCAAGGCCAGCTTATCCGCCCGGGGAAAACGCCCGTTATGCCCGGGATGCCCGATGCGGCCATCGCGCGAGGACGACCCTGGAACCCCAGGAAGGGACAAGCGTTCCGGGGCGGGCATGTCCGGTTGCGCCGACGTGCCGGTATCGCCGCTACTGCTCCGGGGCCTCGCGGCTGCGCAGGAGGCGGCGCAGCGAGTCCAGCCGGGCCGCCGCCTGGCTGCCCTGGACGGCTGCCCAGTCATCCAGGGCGCAGGCGGCGGACAGGTGGTCGCACCCCGGCGGGCAGGCGGCGGTTCCCTCGGCCAGGTCGCCGAAGGCCGCCACGACCCGCTGCGGGCTGACATGCCCGAGGCCGAAGCCGCGTACCCCTGGGGTATCGATGAGCCAGCCGTTCGCGCCCGGCGTTTCGGGGCCGGTGCCCGCCCCCGCGCCCGGGCCAGGCAGCGCGCAGCGCGACCGCCGATGACGAGGTGTGCCTGCCCTTGCCGGTCACCGCGTTGACGTCGCCCACGGCCCGGTCGGCGTCCGGGATCAGCACGTTGACCAGCGTCGACTTACCGACCCCGGACTGGCCGATGCAGACGCTCAATTTTCCGGCCAGCGCCTTGCGCAGCCTGGACAAGGTGGCCGGCGGCAGCGGCTGCCGTGTGGTGATCATGGGCAGCCCGAGGGGAGCGTAGAACGCCCGGATCCGGCGCGGCGAGGCCAGGTCGGACTTGGTCAGCACCAGGATCGGCGCCAGCCCGGCGTCATAGGCGGCAACCAGGCAGCGGTCGATGAAGCGAGTCTTCGGCTCCGGGTCCGCGAGCGCGCAGACGATCAGCATTTGCTGCGCGTTCGCCACGACGACCCGTTCGGACGGGTCGGTGTCGTCGGGGGACCGCCGCAGCTCGCTGCTGCGCTCCTCGACTCGCACGATCCGCGCGAGGCTGCCGGGCGTGCCGGATGTGTCGCCGGCGAGCGCGACGCGGTCGCCCACCACGACCGAGTTGCGGCCGAGCTCGCGGGCCTTCATCGCGGTCACGACCTCGCCATCCTCCAGAAGGCAGCCGTACCTGCCCCGGTCGACGGTGATGATGAAGGCCTCGGGGGCGGTTTCGTGCGCCGGACGCCGCCGGGTGCGCGGCCGGGACCCTTTACCCGCGCGTACCCGGACGTCCTCCTCGTCGAGGTATCCGGCGCGCCTTCTCAGGAGGCCTGCTCCGGGACTACGGGAGACAGCATCTCGGCCCATAGCGCGGGGAAGTTCGGGAACGTCTTGCCCACCGTGGCCACGTTGAGGACCTCGATCCCCGGCACCGCCAGGCCGAGCACGGCCGCCGCCATGACCATCCGGTGGTCGTCGTAGCTGTCCCAGGGCCGCCCGGCCTGGGCCGCAGCGGCCGCGGCCGGATCTCCAGGCCGTCCGGCCGCTCCCTCACGTCGCCGCCCAGCGCGTTGATCTCCTTGGCGATCGCCGCGAGCCGGTCGGTTTCCTGCGCCCTCGTATGACCCGACGCCGGCCAGCACCGACGGGCCGCCCGCCAGCGCCGCCACGGCGGCCAGCGGCAGGCACAGTTCGGGGATGTCCCGCAGGTCGGCCTCGATGCCGTTGATCACGCCGGTCCCGGTCACCGTCAGCCCGTCATCGCCCAGCGAGCAGGACGCGCCGGCCCGGGTGAGCACCTCGAGGATCGCGTCCGACGCCTGCAGGCTGTCGGCCGGCCAGTCAGCTATGGTCACCGAGCCGCCGGTGACCAGCGCCGCCGCGAGGAACGGCCCCGCGTTGGACAGGTCCGGCTCCACGGTGAAGTCCCCGAGGTCCAGTTGTCCCGGCCGGACGTGCCACTCGGTGGGCCGGGGACCACCGAACGACTCGACGTCAGCGCCGGCCTGGCGCAGCATCCGCACGGTCATCTCGATGTGCGGGATAGACGGAACCGGTGGCCCCTCATGTCGCACCTGGACGCCCTCATCGAACCGCGGCGCGGCCAGCAGCAGCCCGGAGACGAGCTGCGATGACCCCGAGGCATCCAGCGTCACCTCGCCACCGCGCACGCTGCCGGTGCCGTCAATGGTGAACGGCAGCGCGCCCCGCCCGCCATCGTCGACCGACACGCCGAGCGCGCGCAGGGCTTGCAGCAGCACGCCCACCGGCCGCTCGCGCGCCCGGGGATCACCGTCGAAGGCAACGGCGGCCGGGGTGAGCGCGGCGACCGCCGGAAGGAAGCGCATCACTGTCCCGGCGTTGCCCACGTCAACCGATACCTCGCTGGAGTCGGGCGGACCAGGAAGCATCACCAGGTGAGTCTCGAAGTCGTCGATCGCGCAGCCCATGGCGCGCAACGCCGCGATGGCGAGCCTCGTGTCACGGGCCTTCAGGTGGCCACGGACCACGGATGGCGACTCGCTGAGGGCAGCGAGCACGAGCGCCCGGTTCGTGATCGACTTGGAGCCGGGGAGCCGCAGCCTGGCCCGCACCGGTCCCCGCGCCAGAAGTGTCTGCCAGCAGCCGGAGTCCATAACCCTGAGGCTATCGCCCCGCCGCCACCGTCGGGCGCCCGGCGCGGCTCCTGCCCCCAGCAGGGGATTGGCGCGTAACCCCCGCGTTAATTAGTGTGTACTCCCAAGGAAACCAAAGCCAAACGAAGCCGCTCACGCACCCGCGCGGCCAACGGAGGCGGAGCCCAACAGGACAGGCGGCCAACGGAGGTACCGCGCGCCGCAGCGAGCGAAGGGCAACCAAGGGACTGCGAGAACGAAGGCGGACGGACAGACAGCAACCACAGCGGGGTTTGGGGGGTCGAAGGGGGCGAAGCCCCTGGGAAGTCCGGCACCCCCTGGGAAACACAGAATAAGTTTGGCAGCAACGGTTTGCGGTTATGTAGTGCCAATCCGGCTCTAACGGTCATCGGGGGAGGCGGCGGCAGACGGTAAAGAATTGCCATAGGGGAAGGTTCGATGTGCGGTCGTTTTGTCTCGGCGCGTAAGCGGCTGGAGCTCCTTGAGGAGTTCGCCGTCGAGCGTGACCGCGTGGCCGACGATCGGCGCCCTGACTACAACGTAGCCCCCACCAAGCGCATCTACGCTGTCCTAGATCGAGCGGAGAAGCCAGAGGACACCGAGAAGCCGGCAGGCGCGGAGAAGGAAGCGGTCGCGGAGAAGCCGGCAGGCGCGGGGAACGCCGACGGCGTGCTGCGCGAGCTCAGGCTGGTCCGCTGGGGGCTCGTCCCGTCCTGGGCGAAGGACTCCGCGGGCGGTGCCCGCATGATCAACGCCAGGGCCGAGACCGTCGCGGTCAAGCCGGCGTTCCGCGGCGCGTTCGCCAGGCGGCGCTGCATTATCCCGGCCGATGGCTACTACGAGTGGCAGGCAGCCGCGGACAAGAAGGCCAAGCAGCCCTTTTACATCTACCGCTCGGACGGTGGCATCCTTTGTTTCGCCGGCATCTATGAGTTGTGGCGAGACGGTTCGGTGCCTTCCGACCATGAAGATGCGTGGCTGTGGACGGCCTCGATCATCACGACCGAGGCCACTGATGAAATCGGCGAGATCCACGACCGGACGCCGATGGTCATACCGCGGAAAAGCTGGGACGACTGGCTTGACCCGACGAATAAGGACAAAGAACTGCTACTTGCGATGATGCTGCCTGCGACTTCCTCGGGCGCGGGCGGGCTGGTATCGCACTCCGTTTCTACGGCCGTCAACTCCGTTCGGAACAACGGGCCAGACCTCATCGAGCCGCTGCCAGCAGGGTCGTCAGGGCAGTCAGCCGGCGGTGGTGCCAGCGCCCGCGGGTCTAGTTCCGGGCAGGGTGACCGGCCGTCCCTTTTCTGAGCTCAAGGCGCCGGGCGGCACGGCGGCTGCCGTGCTTTCCAGATGCTGTGGGCAGGAGGCGAGGAGCTCGGTGGAAATTAGCGTTGCCCGCAAGGTCTTGGAGGCGATGCGCGAGGACCTGGACAGGTCCATCCTCGTGCTGCAGGCGGAGCATCCGCGTGCGCGCGGCGGCGGCGTGGAAGCGGGCGATGCTGGCGCGAACCTGACGGAGGCCGACAGGAACGAGGCGGCCGTTGAATCCGTCCGGTCCCAGCGGGCCGAGGTCGTCGCGGCGCTGGCACGGGTGCAGGACGGCAGCTACGGCAAGTGCGTCGACTGCGGGCAGCCGGTCCCTGAGGGCCGTCTAGAGGCGCGCCCGACGACACGCGCGGTGCGTGCCCTGCCAGGCCAAGCGCGATCGGCGTCGCCGGTAGCCGCTACCCCTTGGTCGCGGCGACCACCAGCTGGCCGCCGACCGAGTCATCGGCGCTTGTCCGCAGTTCGGCCTCGACGAGGCGGCGGAAGCTGCCAGGGTCACGGTCGAGCAGGTAGCTGACGGTCGAGGCCGACAAGACCGTGCGCGGGCGGATCCACTCCACCTCGAACCCGCCCGAGGCGAACAGCTCGCCCAGCTGCTCTGTGCCGTAGCAGCGGGTGATGCTGCCGTCAGGCCACGGGACGAGGACCACGTCAGCGTGCGGCAGGTCGATCAGGTGCGGCCAGTGGTGCTGTTCGGCGAGCACCGCCATGCCCCGGGTCAGCGAGTCGACGGCGGCGAGCACCTTGCCGCCGGGCCGGAGCACCCTATGGATCTCGCTGACCAGCGTCTCGGCCACCAGCCGCCGGGACAGCGTGCGGTCCTCGGCGATGACGCCGTCCACGCTGGCGTCGGCGAGGAACGCGAGCGCGGCGCCGTCCGCGGTGACACTGTGCAGCCGCCCGCTCGCCTCCACGGCCGCCGTGGGCTGCTCGGGCACCGGGGACCCGGGTCAAGGACGTGCAGCACCATGTTCCCCGCGGCCGCGGCCGCGGCGCCGGCCCGCGACGCGGGACCCGAGATGTCCACGAGTACCCGGCCCGGGCTGTCCAGCCACGCGGCCAGCTGGGCTTGGGCGACGGCGTCATGGAAGCGCCAGTAGGCCGCATGGGGCCCGGTCTCTTGCGCGACGGCAGCGCTAGCCTGCACGGGTAACTCCTGGCGGGCGCGCGCTTGCACGCCCTTGCTGTCTATTAATGCCCAGGCCGTCACGTTCTACCCGTGATCTGGACGCAAGCCCCAGGTAGGGGCGCAATGGCCGTGCTGGCCGGCCAGGGCGGAATGAGGTGACGGCCCTCCGTGTTGAACGCGGCATGGCACTAGCCTCACTTCCCAGCGGCATGCTCAAGGCCTCCCGGCCTCGGGCGGCCGCCGCGCGCGTACCTGCCGGGGGGCAATCCTCCCGGTCCCCGCGCCTCGCCTCCGCCGGGGAAACGGCCACCCGTTCCTTCCGAGAGGTGAGCCGCCGGCCCAAGGACGCGCGGGCCGGGTATCCTCGTACGGTCTTGAACCGCTAGCCGCCGGGCCGCGGGCAGACGAGGTGAACGGAGAGGGGGTGGATCCCGTACCAGAGACACTCCAGGAGCGCGGCGCTCGCTTCGAGGCCGATGTCCTGCCATACCTGGACCAGCTTTACTCTGCCGCCCTCCGGATGACGCGGAACCCGGCTGATGCCGAGGACCTGGTCCAGGAGACCTTCGCGAAAGCGTATGCGTCCTTCCACCAGTTCCAGCAGGGGACGAATCTCAAGGCGTGGCTTTTCCGCATCCTGACCAATACCTTCATCAACACCTACCGCAAGCGCCAACGCGAGCCCCAGCGGTCCGGTGCCGATGAGGTGGAGGACTGGCAGCTAGCGCGGGCGGCCTCGCACACCTCGGAGGGGCTGAAGTCCGCCGAGGCCGAGGCGCTCGAGCGGCTTCCCGACTCCGATATCAAGGCCGCGCTCCAGGCGCTGCCCGAGGAGTTCCGCATCGCGGTCTACCTCGCGGACGTGGAAGGCTTCGCATATAAGGAAATTGCCGACATCATGGGTACCCCTATAGGTACCGTGATGTCACGGCTGCACCGCGGTCGCCGCCAGCTCCGGGAGCAACTCCAGGATTATGCGGCTGACCGTGGCCTAGTCCGTGCACAGGCCGCGGGCGAGGCCGAGGAGGACAGGTCATGAGCTGCGGGAACCCTCACGAGCTACCATGTAGCGAGGTTCTCGAGCAGGTCTACGCCTACCTCGACCACGAGATCTCCGACGCCGATTGCGAGGAGATCCGCAAGCACCTGGACGAGTGCGGGCCGTGCCTGCGCGAGTTCGGCTTGGAAGAAGTCGTCAAGAAGCTGGTGGCCAAGCACTGCGGATGCGACCTGGCGCCGGCGGACCTGCGGACGAAAGTCCTCGTCCGTATCCGGCAGGTCCAGGCCGAGATCGAGGTTCTTGACTAAACCGACGCTGCACCCGTCCCCCATCGGGACATGGACTTTATTACTGTAAGCAGTCATATCGTAACTGTCTGCTTACAGAAGTCTTTGGGTCTGCGCGAATTCGCCGTCCCACGTTATCCTGTCCTGGACGGCATGGAGCAGGCTGCCGTCGCCCTGTATGCGAGGGAGGTCGTCCCAAATGCAGGCACCCGGCAGGTCGAGTGGGTCGCGCGGGTTCAGGGCTTTTATGCCCGCGGCGCGGCCTGGCCTTCCATCCGCCGGCTTCGGAGTCTCTTGGGGGTAAAGACGGCGAGGAACGCGGCTCATGGGAATGGCCGCCGGCAGCGAGGGGGGACGATGGGCAAGCTCTCGAAGGCTGCCTGGCTGTACATAGCCGCAGTCGTCATCGCCGCCGTCGTCGTGGTGGCGCGAGGGCCGTTCGGCGGGATTGACTGGGCACAGGTCATCACTCTTGGCGTGCTGCTCGCCGCGTCGGAGTCGACCGCGACCCTGCTGGAGTCGCGATCCCTCGCATGGTCATCGAGCTCGGTGGCCAGCCTGGCGGCCGTCATCTTGACCGGTCCCGTCGGCGCGGCCCTCGTGGCGTGCTGCACGCTGCTGAGCCTGCGGCGCGGGCCATCTCCGATGCAGCGGCTGTTCAACACCGGTATGTACGCGCTCAGCGCGTACCTGGCGGGCGAGACCTTCCTGCTGTTCGGCGGGCGGGTCGGCACCCCAGGGCCGAGCTCGTTCCCCGGCATCATCGGCCCGTACGCGGCCGCGACCGTGGCGCACGTCGCGGTCAACTTCGCCCTGCTGCAGGGCGTCTTGTGGCTGGCGAACCAGGAGCGGGCGGCAGCCGGCCTCAACCTCAGGCTCCTGGTGACCGATGTCGGGTACGGCGCGCTTGGCGTGCTCATCGCCGCGCTGTGGGAGGTACTCGGGCCGTTCACGCCGGTGCTGGTGCTCATCCCGCTGCTCGTCGCCCGGTGGGCGGTGGCGCAGTTCGCCGCGCAGCAGCGTGCCTACGAGGCCACGGTCAGCGCGCTGTGCCAGGCCGTGGAGACGAAGGACTTCTACACCAGGGGCCACAGCGAGCGCGTCTCCCGGGGGTCGGTGATGATCGCCCGGGAGATCGGGATGCGCACCGAGCGGGTCGAGGCGATCCGCTTCGCGGGCATGCTGCACGACGTCGGCAAGCTCGGCGTGCCAACCTCCGTCCTGCAAAAGAGCGGCAAGCTGACCGACGACGAGTACGCCGCGATCCAGCTGCACCCGATGCGCGGCCTGGACATCGTCAGGGACATCGGCTTTCTTGACGAGGCGCTCGCCGGGATCATGCACCATCACGAGCGCATCGACGGGCGCGGCTACCCGATGGGCCTGGCCGGCGACGAGATACCGGAGTTCGCGCGGGTGCTCTCGGTGGCCGACGCGTTCGACGCGATGACGTCGAACCGGTCCTACCGCGGTGCGCGCCCGGTGGCCGAGGCCGTCGCCGAGCTTCGCAAGTGCGCCGGGCAGCAGTTCGACCCCGCGTTCGTCGATGCCTTCGTGTCCGCCATCGAGCGCGACGGGTGGACCGGCCCGCGCCTCGTCGCCGCGCAGGGCGCGGCCGACGTGGTGGTGCCGCCAGCCGTCGTGCCCCGCGCCGTGCGCCGCAGGCATGGTGCGCAGGCCATGGTGCCGCAGCCCGCCGTGCCTGAGGCCGTCGGGCCGGAGGTCGTGCCGGAAGCGGACGGCGACGCCGGGCCGCTGATCGCAGAGAGCATGTAGCTAACCTTGGCCGGGCAGCCGTACGAGCCGCGCGGGTACCCCCGCCACGCCCTGGACTCCGGGCCGTCCCTGCTGATCATCGCGGCAGGCGTGCTCCTCGTCGCGGCCGTCGCCGTCACCGCGGTCGACCGGATCTCCGACGTCTCGACCGCGCTCGCGTTCGGGGCGCTGATCGCATTCGGTGAACTGCTGCGGCTGAGCCTTCCCGGCGACCGGGAGGCCGCGCCCGTCGCCACCGCGGGCGCCCTCGCCTACGCGCTGCTGATCAGGGTCCAGGACCAGCCCGCGCGGCACGGCATGGAGCAGGTCGTCGCGGTCGCGGCCATCGGCATGCTCATCGGGGCCCTGCCGCACCTGGCCGTCGGCCGGCCGGCCAGGCTCACCGCGATGGCCGCCCGGCTGGTGGCGGTCGCGGTCGTCGCCGCGGTGTTCCGCCCGCTGGCGGCCAACCCCCCGGTCAGCGGCCACTGGTGGTCCGCGCTCCCGGTCATGGTCTCGCTGCTGGTCCTGGCCTGGCTGATCGAGGCGGTGATCGCGGCGCTGGTGCGAACCGACGTGCTGCGCGCCAGGTTCGGCGTGGCGCTGGCGGACGAATTGCGGGTGCAGCTCCCGCTCGGCGTGGCGGTGGGAGCGTCGGCGCTGCTGATCGCCTTCGCCGCCGAGGTCATGGGGCTGTTCGCGGTCGCCGTGTTCACCGCGCCGCTGCTGGTCACGCAGGTCGCGCTGCGCCGGTACGCCGGCATCAGGGCCACCTACCTGCAGACGGTCCGCGCGCTTGCCCGCGTCACCGAGATCGGCGGGTACGTCGAGGCCGGCCACTCGGCCCGGGTCAGCAAGCTGGCGGTCGCCATGGGGCGGGAGCTTGGCATGCCGGAAGCGGCGCTCCTGGAGCTGGAGTACGCCGCGCTGATGCACGACATCGGGCAGCTGTCACTGCGCGATCCCATACCCGGCGGCGCCACGGTGCTGGTCACCCGGCAGGAGCAGCGCCGCATCGCCGAGTACGGGGCGGAGGTCATCCAGCAGGCGAGGGTGCTTGACTCGGTCGCCGACATCGTGCGCAGGCAAAGCGACCCCGCCCGCCCTGCCGGGCACGCCCCGCAGCCCCCGCTGAGCAGCCGCATCATCCGGGCCGCGAACGCGTTCGATGACCTCGTGGGCAGCTCGGTCGAGCCGAGCCGGGCCGCCGCCGCGGTCGAGCGCCTGCGCCTGGACACCGCGGCCGAGTATGACCTGGCGGTCGTCGACGCCCTGAGCACAGTGGTCAGCGCGTCCAGGTAGTCAGGGGCCGGCTTACACGCCCGTCGTCGTCCGCGGGTACTCCACCTCGGGGTCGGTGATCACGTTGACGAGGTACGGGACCCCCGAGTCGAACGCGCGCCGCAGCGCCGGGCCGATCTGGGCCGGCGAGGTGACCAGCTCGCCCGCGCCGCCAAGCGCCCGCACCACCTCGTCATACCGGGTGCGCGGCGCCAGGCTGGCGGCCACGTCGTAGCCGAACATCGCGCGCATCGGCCACTTCTCCAGGCCCCACCCGGCGTTGTTGCCGCACACCATGACGACGGGCAGCTTGTGCCGCACCAGCGTGTCGGCGTCCATGAGCGACAGGCCCGCCGCGCCGTCCCCGAGCAAGAGCACGACCTGGCTCGACGGCCGCGCGACCCGCGCGCCGGCCGCGTACCCCAGGCCCGTGCCCAGGCACCCGAACGGCCCGGGGTCAAGCCAGCCCCCGGGCTTGCGCGGCTCAAGGTAGCGGCCGGCGAACGACACGAAGTCCCCGCCGTCGCCGATGACGACCGCGTCGTCGTCCAGGGCCTTGATCAGCTCGCCGTAGACGCGGACGGGGTGGATGGGGTCGGCGTCCGATTCCAGCAGCGCCGCGTCGGCCGCGGCGGAGGCATGCACCTCCTCCTGCAGCCGGGTCAGCCACGCCGGGTCCGCGGCACCCGGCGACGCCTGCTCCGCCAGCGCGGCGAAGAACGCCGTCAGGTCCCCGGCCACCCCGGCCGCCAGCGGGCAGTGGCTGGCCAGCCCGCCGGGCGAGTCGGCGACGTGGACGACGGCGGCCGGGGCCTGCGCCGGGCCGAACGTCCCGTACTTGAGCCGGAAGTCCAGCGGCGTCCCCGCGACGATGACCAGGTCGGCCTGGGCAAGCGCGATCCCGCGGGCGCGCGTGACGAGAAGCTCGTGCCGGTGGGGGAGCACTCCGCGCGCCTGCCCGTTGGTGATCACCGGGAGCCGTAGTTCCTCGGCGCAGGACCGGGCCTCGGCCTCCGCCCGGCCGAGCCAGACATCCGAGCCGAGGACGAGCACCGGCCGCCGGGTCGTCGCCAGCAGCTGGGCCACCTCGGCCACGATGCCCGCGTCCGGTGCCGGGGCGGCGGGTGGCGCGGCCTCGGCGACCTCAGCCTCAGCCTGGTCGTAGATCGTCTCCAGGGGAAAGTCCAGGAATACCGGGCCGCGTCGGGGCGTCGCCGCCAGGGCGAACGCGTCGTTCACCGAGGCGGCGATCGCCAGCTTGTCGTGCACGGTCGCGGCGTGCTTGGTCACCGGGGCGAGCAGCGGCACGTGGTCCATCTCCTGCAGGGCGCCGCGGCCCCACAGGTAGTCGGGTGCCCGGCCGCCCAGCACCACCAGGGGCGCGCCATTGAACCAGGCGCTGGTCACCGCGCTGACGCTATTGGTCACGCCAGGCCCGGCCGTGACGACAGCCAGCCCTGGGCGGCGGGTCAGCCGGCCGGTGGCCTCGGCGGCGAACACGGCAGTCTGCTCGTGCCGCACGTCGATCAGCCGCATCGGCACAGGCCCCTTGACGGCCGCGTCGTAAAGCGGAAAGACGTGCCCGCCGGAGAGGGTGAACATGACATCGACGCCATGCCGCTGGGCGACCGCCACGACGTGGTTGCCCCCGTGCCCGGATACTCGCATCACGCCCCAAGACGTTACCAGCGAGTACCCGCCCACGGGAGCCTCCGCAACGCAGCGTCAGGAGCAGGTGGATCGCGCGTGAGCTTCTCGGCGCAGTCGCGCGAAGCGGATCGTTATGCCCGATTTGCCGCATTTACGTGGCCTGCGTCGCTGCTGGTCATCGTTAGCCGGCAGCGGTCGACGGGCCTAACTGATTCAGACTTTGGGGGTGCCCGCCCCCAAAGTGTCAATCATTTAGGCCCGATGACGATAGGCGACCATGTGCGACGTGCTTGCCATCGCCGGCCGTCCGACGGGGCACCGGAGCACGAGGCGAGGCACGATAACGGAGTGAGGCGCGCGACTCGCCGCAACGCCGCCTTATTTCGAAACACTCACCCACCCGGTACGGTCGCGTGATCGGCTTGTGTGGCGGCAGGGGCCGCAGGCGTGTCAGTCGCCCGCGGCGCCGGTCGCGGGGGTGGCGCTGCCCGGGACAGCGGCGCTGGCCGGGACGAGCGCGGGCGCAGCCTCCTGGTCCACGGTGTACTGGTGCGGCAGGGTCTCATCGGCCCCTTCTGGCACCTTGAACGCCCGCAGGACCAGGGTCAAGATGACCGCGATCGCCAGGTTCAAGATGAACGCGCTGATGCCGATGTAGATCGTGAAGCCGAAGAGGATGTCAGACGACGCCGCCCAGTGCGAGGCCGTCGCGCTCGAGGTGTTGTACGCCGCGAGCGTTCCCGCGATCATTCCGGCCAGCCACCCGGGCAGCAGCGCCCAGCGGTGGAACCAGCGCGTGTACAGGCCGCCGACCAGCATCGGGAACGTCTGCAGTATCCATATGCCGCCGAGCAGCTGCAGGTTGATCGAGAACGTGTGCGGCAGCTCCACCGCGAAGTACAGCGCGCCGAGCTTGACCACCAGCGAGGCCCACTGGGAGACCCGCGTCTGCAGCCGCGGGCTCGCGTCCGGCTTGAAGAACTCGCGGAAGATGTTGCGGGTGAACAGGTTCGCGGCGGCGATCGACATGATGGCCGCGGGCACCAGCGCGCCGATGGCGATCCCGGCGAACGCGATCCCGGCGAACCAGCTCGGGAACATGTGCTGGAACAGGTAGGGCACCGCGAGCTGCGCGTTGCCGGCCTTCTTGACGTTGGCCACGGTGACCGGGTCGGCGACCGCCATGTAGCCGAACAGCGCGATCAGGCCGAGCAGCACGCTGTAGGCGGGCAGCAGCGACATGTTGCGCTTGATGGCTGACCGGCGCCTGGCCGCCAGCGCCCCGGTGATGACGTGCGGGTACACGAACAGCGCGAGCGCCGAGCCGAGCGCGAGCGTCGCGAAGTCGAACTGCGTTGAGCCGGTCTTCTTGGTCGTGGGGATGAACGTGCCGTTCGGCTTCTTGGTGGCGGGGTTGATGGCCGCGAAATGCGCCTGCGCGGTGCCGAAGATGTGGCTCCAGCCGCCCAGCCGGGTCGGGATGTAGAAGACCGCCACGATGACGAACACGTAGATCAGCGTGTCCTTCACGAACGCGATCGCGGCCGGGGCACGCAGCCCCGACAGGTACGTGTAGATCGCCAGCACGACGAAGGCGATGAACAGGGGCAGGTCCTTCTCGAAGGTGTTGGTGCTGGCAGTGCCCACCCCCATGACCGAAAGGACCGCCTGGATGCCGACCAGCTGCAAGGCGACGTACGGCATGGTGGCCAGGATGCCGGTGATGGCGGCGCTCAGCGCCAGGCCGCGCGAGCCGTACCGGCCCCGGATGAAGTCGGCGGGCGTGACGTAGTTGTGCACCCGGGAGACCGACCAGAGCCGGGGCAAGAAGATGAAGGCGATCGGGTAGGCCATGATCGTGTAGGAGGCCGCGTAGAAGCCGATCGAGCCCGAGCCGTACACGAGCGCGGGAACGGCGATGAACGTGTAGGCGGTGTACAAGTCACCGCCGAGCAGGAACCACGTGATGAACGTGCCGAACCCGCGCCCGGCAAGCCCCCACTCGTCCAGGTGCATCATGTCCTGGGCCCTGCGCCACCGCGCCGCGCCGAAGCCGATGCCGGTGACGATGATGAACAGCGCGACGACGATCGTGAAGGTGGTCCCGTTGACGTGGCTCATCGCTGGCCGTCCTTCGGGGCGTCGAGGCGGCCACCGTTGAGCCTGCGCTGCAAGACCGTGACGATCCACAACGCCAGGGCCACGACCGGCATGTAGGCGAGCAGGTAGAAGTAGAAGAACGGGAAGTCGCCGACGTACGGGGTGGTCCGCGCGTAGATCGGGACGGCGAGGGCGCAGGCAATCGACGCGGCCACCAGCAGGCCAATGAGCAGCGAGGTGATTGGGCGGGCGGTGAGGGAGCTAGCGTTCGGCGGTCCAGGGTCAGGGGCGGTCGGGTCAGGATCATCCATGACGTTCTCCTGCACGGTCAGCTGTGACGGAAGTCACCGGAGTTGCCCTCCATGGTGCGCCGTGCGGGCACATTAGGCAATAACGTGATTAATGAGAATCTTGCCATTTGCGGGCCGCCCGCGACCGCGGTCGCCCGGTAACCTCCCCGCGGTCGCCAGCCGCCGGCTGGGGCGCGGCGGAGGTCAGGCCGTCCGGCGGGTTCCGCCCAGCCAGGGGCTCAGGCTCTCCCGCGCCACCCGCAGGAAGCCGGCGCGGGAAAGGGCCCCGCGCCTTCGGGCAGCAGGCCGGCCAGGGGCGCGCCGGCGACGTGCGGGAGATCGGCCAGGTTCTCCCGCTCGGCGAGGCCAGGCTCGCGCGGCCAGCTCCCGACGACAACGCCGCCGGGCGTCAGGCCCCGGTGGCGCAGCGCCTCGCAGGTCAGCGCCGTGTGGTTGAGCGTGCCGAGGCCAGCCGCCGCGACGATGAGCACCGGGGCGTTCAGGGCCTCCGCCAGGTCGGCGAGCGTGCTGCCCGCCGGGTCGTAGCGGACAAGCAGGCCGCCCGCCCCCTCCACGAGAACCAGGTCGCGCTCAGTGGCCAGCTTGCCGATGTAGTCCGCCGCCGCCGCGACGTCCAGCGGCGGCAGCCCGGACACGCGGGCGGCCGCCTCGGGGGACAGCGGGTCGGGAAAGCGGGCGAGCTCATGGGTGTCGGTGACGCCGGACAGCCGGGCGATGGTGTCGATGTCGGGAACATCGTCACCCACGCCGGTCTGGGCCGGCTTGACGACCGCGACGCGGTTGCCCGCGGCCAGCCCGAGCGCGGCGATGGCGGCGGTAGCGACGGTCTTTCCGACCCCCGTGCCGGTCCCGGTGACCACCAGGACCCCGGCCGGACCGGTCACGGGGCGAGACTCCGGCGCAGCCGGGTGACGAACTTGTACCGGTCGCCGCGGTACCAGGACTGCGCCCACTCCACTGGCTGGCCGGTCGAGTCGATCGCGTGCCGGGACAGCAGCAGCAGCGGGATGCCCGGGTCCACGCCGAGCAACTGGGCATTGTGCGGGTCGGCCAGGACGGTCTCGATGGTCTCCTCCGCCTCCGCGAGGAGGATTCCGTAGTCGGTGCGCAGGGTCTCATACAGCGACGCGTGCCGTTCGAGTTGCTTGCGCAGGCCGGGGAAGCGGCGCGCGGGCAGGTGGGAGGTGTCGATGGACATCGGCTCGCCGTCGGCGAGCCGCAGGCGGTGCAGGCGCAGCGCCCGCCCGCCGGGCCGGATGCCGAGCAGGTCTGACAGGTGGTCGTCGGCGGTCACGTAGGCGATGTCGAGGATCCGGGTCTGCGGGTGCAGGCCGTGCTGCCGCATGCCCTCGGTGTAGCTGGCCAGCTCAAGGACCTGGGCGACCTTCGGCTTGGCGACGAAGGTGCCCTTGCCCTGCATGCGCAGCAGGCGGCCCTCGACGACGAGCTCCGCCAGCGCCTGCCGGACCGTGGTGCGCGACGTCTCGTACTGCCGGGCGAGCTCTCGCTCGGGCGGAACCGGGCTTCCCGCGCTCATGGCCGAGGTGAACTCAAGGAGTTGCTTCTTCACCTGGTAGTACTTGGGCAGCCGCAGCTGATCCGGCGACGTGTCGCCCTGGCCGGTGAGCGTCGCTCCTGCGCCGGGGGTGCCGGGCCGGACCACGCCAGGTCGCTGCGGGCCAGACAGGACCGACGTGACGCTGATCGGCGTCGTCGGCTCGTCAGCCGGCATCGGAGACACAGTCATCGTGCCCTCCCTCCGCTTTTTTCGGGTATCCGGCTATGATCCCTCACCGCGGCCAGTGCGCGCGATGCCAAAGCGAAGTGATTTTCGCTGAGTGTGGCTCTTCCGATGAGCCGCAGGCACGCCTGGCCAGCCGGCACGGACGGCGGCCGGAAGCAGCCGACGCTGACGCCGTGCTCGGCGCAGGTCTGCCGGGCCGCCATCGCGGCCTGCGGATCGCCGAGGATCACCGACGTGACGGCGGCCTCGGGCGAGGTCGCGGTGAGGCCAAGGCCAGTCGCGATCGAGGCGAGCCGCTTGGCCGCCTGCCGGGCCGCTTCGGGCAGGTCGGGACTGGATCGCAGGATGGCGAGCGCGGCCAGCGCCGCCCCGGCGGAGGGCGGCGCGAGGCCGGTGTCGAAGATCATCGAGCGCCCGGTGTCGATCAGCGTCTGCCTGACCTCCGGCGCGCCGAGCACCGCCCCGCCCTGGCCGGCCAGCGACTTGGACAGCGTAATGGTGCGCACCAGGTCGGGCTGGGCGGCGAGGCCCGCGTCGTAAGCCACCCCGCGGCCGCCGTCGCCCAGGACGCCGAACGAGTGCGCCTCATCCACCAGCAGGAGCGCGCCGTAGCGCCGGGCGAGCGCGTGCAGCCCGGCGACCGGCGCCAGGTCGCCCGCCACCGAGAACACGGCGTCGCAGACCACGAGGGCCGCCTGCTCGCGGCGGTCGCGCAGGGCCCGCTCCACCGCGGCCAGGTCGCCGTGCGGGGTCACCACGAGGCGGGCGCCGCGGGCCTTGGCCAGCCGGCAGCCGTCGATGAGCGACGCGTGGTTGCCCTCGTCGGACACGATGAGCACGCCGCCGCGTCCGGGCGGCGAGAGCGCCGCCGCGAGCGCGGTCACGGCGCCGAGGTTGGCCAGGTAGCCGGAGGAGAACACCAGTGCCGTCGCCGCCCCGGTGAAGTCCGCCAGGTCTGCCTCCAGTTCCTCATGGAGGGTGGTCGTGCCCGTGACCAGGCGGGACCCGGTCGCTCCGGTACCCCACGCCGCGGCCGCGGCCGCCGCGGCCGCCGCGAGCCGGGGGTCGCCGCACAGGCCCAGGTAGTCGTTGGAGGCCAGGTCGAGCTGACCGCTGCCCGGCGGGCGGGCGACGAGGCGACGGCGCAGCCCGGCAGCATCGCGAGCGGCGGCGCGCTCGCGCAGCAGGGCGAGCGGATCTAGCGATCCAGGCACATCCAGGGACCTTTCCATGGGCGAATCATGCCAGGTCGTGCCCCGCCGATAAAATTTCATGCACGCATCGTCACCTCCTTCGAGCGTGCCGCCCGCCGGGCAAAGGGTGGCATGGGCGGCGGAAGAGCGGGCATAGGTGGGCATAGGGGGACTGGTGGGAGGGGTGGTCATTTCTGGGAAGGATGGCATGTGCGGGAAGGGTGGGAAGGCTGGGGGAGGGACCGTGTGATCGCGCCGGAAATAGAGCATCATGGGGTGATGCCGACGCTTACCGACCTGGCCCGCAGCTATTCCAGCCTCAGCGGTCCCGACCTGGAGTGGCTGCACTCGCTGGTGTCGGACTGGCAGCTCCTCGCCGACCTGTCATTCGCCGACCTGATCTTGTGGGTGCCCGTCCGCTCGCCGAGCGGCGCGGGCGACTCGGGCTGGGTCGCCGTCGCGCAGATGCGGCCGACGACCGGGCCTACCTCGTTCCCGGATGACGTGGTCGGCACCAGGACGGTACCGGGCGAGC
Organism: uncultured Actinomycetota bacterium; assembly: GCA_963735415.1. GTDB lineage: Bacteria > Actinomycetota > Actinomycetes > Streptosporangiales > Streptosporangiaceae > Trebonia. Next base: position 41,239 of record CAVTLB010000031.1, read on the forward strand.
GGGCACTGCTGGACACGGCCCAGAGCCGAGCACCGGATCTGGCGGGAGAGCGACCCCGACTGGGCCACCGGCGTCCCGGTCCGGGCCGAGGCCATCCCCGTGACCAGGAACGGGCAGGTCATCGCGGTCATCGAGCGGTCGACCAACCTCAACTCAGCCCGCACGCCGAGCCGCCTGGAGCTCACCTACTTGCAGGGCGCCGATGACCTGGCGCGGATGGTCGCCGAGGGCACGTTTCCCTACGCAGGGCAGGACGCGAGCCTGGTCCGCTCGCCCCGGGTGGGGGACGGGCTGCTCCGCCTCGACAGTGAGCGGGCGCGTCACCTACGCCTCGCCGAACGCGCAGTCCGCGTACCGCAGGCTGGGGCTCGCCGCGGACCTGCTCGGCACCGAACTGGCCGCCGCCAGCGCGCAGCTGTCCAAGGCGACCAAGGCCGGCGAGCCAGTCGATGAGTCGCTCATGCTCGTCGCCAGGGGCCGTGCCCCCCGCGAGACGGAGATCGACGGCAACGGCGCGGTAGTCCAGCTGCGGTCAATCCCGCTCATCGTCGGCGGCCAGCGGACCGGGGCGCTGATCCTGGTCAGGGACGTGACGGAGTTGCGCCGCCGGGAGCGTGAGCTCCTCACCAAGGAAGCGACCATCCGGGAGATCCATCACCGGGTCAAGAACAACCTGCAGACGGTCGCGGCGCTGCTGCGCCTGCAGGCCAGGCGGGTGCATCAGCCGGAGGCGCGGATCGCGCTGGAGGAGGCGGTGCGCCGCGTCGGGTCGATCGCCACCGTGCACGAGACCCTGTCGCACGCGCCGGAGGAGATCGTGGACTTCGACGACATCGCCGACCGGGTGGCGATGATGGCAGGCGAGGTGGCCGCACCGGAGGTGCGCGTCACGCCGAAGATCACCGGCCAGTTCGGGATGCTGCCCGCGGCGGTGGCGACCCCGCTCGCCCTGGTGCTCACCGAGCTTCTGCAGAACGCCTTCGAGCACGGCTTCAGCGGCCCGGCGTACAAGAGCGCCGGCACCGAGGGCGGGGTCATCGAGGTGCGCGCCGCCAGGGCGCCCGAGCAGCTGACGGTGACGGTGAGCGACAGCGGGGCGGGACTCCCGGCGGACTTCGACCTGGAGTCTGCCACCAGCCTCGGCCTGCAGATCGTGCGGACGCTCGTGGTCGCTGAGCTAGGCGGTCAGCTGAGCATCACGCCCCGCGCGGGCGGCGGCACCGTCGCGGTCGTGGACCTCCCCGTCCGCTACGAGCCGGCGCGGTGACGAAATGACCGCGGTGACAACATGACGGAGCCGGTCGTCGGCCGTGAGGACAGGTGGACGGGTCAGACGTGGGCGCGGGCGCGCAGGCGGACGGTGCGGCGCTTGACCGCGCGGCGCTCTTCCTCGCTGAGTCCACCCCAAATGCCGGCGTCCTGGCCGGTGTCGATCGCCCAGCGGAGGCAGTCCTCGATCACCGTGCAGCGACGGCACACCTGCTTGGCTTCCTCAATCTGCAGGAGCGCTGGTCCCGTGTTCCCGATCGGGAAGAACAGCTCAGGATCCACCTCACGACAGGCGGCAACGTGGCGCCAGTCCATGATTCCACTCCTTCTTGGCGCAGCGGGCCCTGGTATGCTCCGCTGAACACCCCTCGTGCTTGTGAAGTATTTCACGAGCTAGGCGATATGTCGGGAACGGTGTCTTATTCCCGATCTTTGTCAGTGCATCGGCCGCGTCCGGGTGTCAACCAACGCCCGTGCACGCTCAGAGAGTGAACTCCCCCGCCCCCTGTGCTGGTGCACGCGGCGACGTTGGCTCCCTTAAGCACCGGATCTAGCCTCTCAACAGGCCAGGTTCAACGCAAGAGTCCAGGGCAAACCCGTGAGCGGATTTCGATGTCATCTCGGTCACAGCTGTCCTAGACTGTCACGATAACGTTCACGCAATGACACGGAGTGCATCCGGAACGAACGAGAAAGAGACCTGCTCGGTCTCGCCTAGGTACTCACCGTCGATGTGGAACGCGATCGGCCGGATCGCGCTGAAGGCGCAGCTCGGGGAGCTCGGCCACGGTGAGCACGTCCGCCCCGGTCGGCGGCTTCGAGTCGGAGTGCATCATCTGGTGCAGGGTGTAGAGCGTGGTGAGCGTGCGCAGCCGGCGCAGCCCGAATACGTCAAGGCCGGAGTTGAGGTCGGCCCTGCTGCGCTCATGCGGGACCGGGAGCACCGGGAGGTTGCCCAGGTAGGTCCAGGGCGAGCTGTTCGTGACCACCCCCATGAACAAGCCCGTGGTCGGCGACTGGCGGGGAATGTGCAGGGTGAGCGCGGGCTTGCTGCGATCGGTGGCGGTGTAATAGCGGCGCAGCGCGGTCCGCATGTAAAGCAGCGGCGACGAGTGCTGCCCCGCCCGCCTGGCGCGCTCCACGTCGGCCACTACCTCGGCGTCCAGTCCCAGGCCCGGCGGAGAAGGTGAAGTACCGGGGCTTGGGGAGATCGGGAGCTCTCGGCCAGGCTCAGCCCGATGAGGCGGGTGCTGGCGCCCGAGCGGACGGCCCTGACGATGTGCGCGGCGGCCTCCGGCGGCTCGATCGGTATGCCGAGGGTGCGCGCGAACACGTTCCCGCCTCCGCCGGGGACCACGGCGACGGCCGGCCGGCACGCCCGCGTCGGACTGCTGGCCGGCGCCGGCGTACATGAGCCCGTTGACGACTTCGTTGATCGTCCCGTCGCCGCCGAAGGTCACGACCAGCTCGTAGCCGAGCTTCGACCGCTTCGGCGGCCAGCCGGCAGGCGTGGCCGCGATACCCTGTCTGCTCGGTTCGCAGGTCGAGCCGAGCGCCCAGCTCGCGGACCACCTTCCCGGCGAACTCGCCGGACATGGCTGTAGCGCGAGGGTTGAGTATCAGCAGCGCGCGCACGTGATTAGGCTAATGGTGTTCGGAAGGGTGCAAGACTAGTGGGTATGCGTTCATTCTATGCCGCTGGCGCGCCACCGATGCTGCGCGTCGCGGCCGTCGTGCAAGCCCTGGAAGCGGTCGCGCTGTGCGTCGTGGCCGTCGCCCAGATCGTGGAGACGGCCAGCGGGCACTCCTACGAGGCGTCCAACGGAGTGGCGCTGGCGGTCATGGAGTTCATCACGGTGGCGCTCATCGCCGCGATCGCCGGCGCGATCGCCCGGGTCCGGCCATGGAGCCGCACTCCGGCGGTCATGACGCAGCTCGTCTTCGGCGTGATAGCCATCATCTTGCTGCAAGCGCACCGCATCGACTGGGGCGTGCCCGCCCTGATCCTGGTGATCGTCGGCCTCGCCGCCCTGTTCAGCCCGGCCAGCCTCAAGGCCCTGTCCCGCCGCCCCTAGCCGTTCTGGCCGGGGAGGGAAGGAGGGCCTGGGGGATTGCCGCGCATCCCCCAGGAAACGGAGCATCCCCCAGGATTAATCGTCGACGGTAAGCCCTTCGCGCAGCTGCGCCAGCGTGCGGGCGAGCAACCGTGACACGTGCATCTGCGAGATGCCCAGCTCGGCGGCGATCTGCGACTGGGTCATGTTGCCGAAGAACCGCAGCAGCAGGATCCTCTTCTCCCGCGGCGGCAGCCTCTCAAGCAGCGGCTTGAGCGACTCACGGTACTCGACCCCCTCGAGCGCGTCATCGATCATCCCCAGGGAGTCGGCCACGGCGGGAGCGTCCTCGTCGCCGGAGTCCGGCGCGTCCAGGGAGACGGTGGAGTACGCGTTGGCGGACTCCAGCCCTTCGAGGACCTCTTCCTCCGACATCTGAAGGTGCGCCGCCAGCTCGCTGACGGTGGGCGCGCGGCCCTCGCGCTGGGCGAGGTCGCCGATCGCCTTGGTCAGCGAGAGCTTCAGCTCCTGCAGTCGCCGCGGGACCCGGACGGCCCAGCCCTTGTCGCGGAAGTGCCGCTTGATCTCGCCCACGATCGTCGGCGTCGCGTACGTCGAGAACTCCACGCCGCGTTCCAGGTCGAACCGGTCGATCGACTTGATCAGGCCGATGGTCGCGACCTGGGTCAGGTCATCCAGCCACTCACCCGCGGTTGCGGAACCGCCGCGCCAGGTACTCCACCAGCGGCAGGTGCAGCTCGACCAGGGTCGCCCTGATGCGGGCGCGCTCGGGGTCGTTCGCCGGAAGGACGGCGAGCCGCTCGAACAGCTCGCGGGCTTGCGTCCGGTCCGGTGTCGAGTGGTCAGTGCGGGGCAGCGGCGGGGGTGGCGTCTCTTCCTCTTCCACCGATATCTCGAACTCTTCCTCGGTCACCTGAACCTCGTAGTCGCTGCTCACCCTGACCCCGATACTCCGCGGCGCTTGGCCAGCACGATCGCCACCCGGTCACCAGGCCCGAGCCGGGAGTCCACGTTCCCGGCCAGCTCCGACAGCACCGTCCAGGCCCAGCTGTTCCTGGCAGGCATCCGCGGGTGCGCCGCTATTACTGAAACAGTGATCGTCACCTGATCGTTGCCAAGCTCGAACACGCACTCCAGGTCGGTTCCCGGGATTGCCTGCTCGAGGAGCATCGCGCAGGCCTCGTCGATGGCGATGCGCAGGTCTTCGATCTCGTCCAGCGTGAAGTCGAGCCTGGCTGCCAGGCCCGGCGGCCGCCGTGCGCAGCACGGACAGGTACGCGCCCTCGGCGGGCATGCGCACCTGTACGAAATCGGCCGTCTCTCGCCGTCCTAGGGCCGCGGAATGGCCTCGCGCGGCCGTTGCGGCCGCGGTGTCTTCGGTCACGTCGCTCCGTCTTCGATCAGTGCAGTTTTCGATCAGTGCCGTCTTCGGTCGGCCGTGCGGGGCCGGCCTCGGCTGGCCGGCCATTGAAAGCAACTTACCGTCATCTGCCGATGCTCGGGGAGGAGGCACCCGGCCGATTTCGGTTCGCTGCGAGTGAAAGCGCTGGTCGGAGCCGCTTTTGCACTGTATCCGTGGGGGTTGCCCTCGGCCGGTGCCGGCCCCTGGCCTTGACAGGAGATGCCGGTCAAAATACGCCGGACGGAAGATGCGCGACAATAGGCGCGAGACAGAAGATGCTGGCAGAAGGCACCGGGACAGAAAACGCGGCGGCGCCGCCCGGAGCCGGGCGGCGCCGCCGCGTCGCTGTGATCGCGCCTCAGGCCTGCTTGGTCTCCCAGAAGATCTTGGCGATCTCGTCGATCTTGGCCAGCAGCTCGTTCGCGGTGGCCACGTCGAGGCTGCCCTTGGTGCCGCCCGCGCCCGCCAGCTTGGTGGCCTCGTTGAACAGCTGGTGCAGCTGCGGGTACTTCTCGAAGTGCGGCGGCTTGAAGTAGTCCGTCCACAGCACCCACAGGTGATGCTTGACCAGCTCAGAGCGCTGCTCCTTGATGATCAGGGCCCGCGCCCGGAAAGCCGGGTCCTCGTTGGCGTTGTACTTCTCGATGACCGCCTTGACGGACTCGGCTTCGATCCGGGCCTGAGCCGGGTCGTAGACGCCACAGGGCAGGTCGCAGTGCGCGTGGGCGATCGCCTTCGGCGCAAGCAGCTGGGTGAGCAGCCTCATTGATTCCCTTCCTCCGTGCAGATCAATTACGGTGCTCTTCCGAACCTTACTCCGCCGCCAGAAGGCCCTCGGGGCCGGTCATACAATGCCTAGGCATGACCAGCGGGCAGGCGAGCACCGGCGGGGGGAGCACTACCGGGAGTGCCGGGAGTCCCCCGCGAGGACGCGCCTACCCGGGTTCGCTCTGGCCATTCCTGCGAGTCGCGGTGGCCGAGGATTCCATGCGGCCCACGCTGGCGCCCGGCGACTGGCTCATCGCCCGGCGGACCCGCCGGATCCGGCCCGGTCAGGTCGTGCTCGCTTGGCACCCGTCCCGCGACGGCCTGCTGCTCGTCAAGCGCGCCGTCCGGCGGGCGGACGGCGGCTGGTGGCTGGCCTCCGACAACCCGCGGCGCCCGGGGGCGGCGGACAGCTCCCGCTTCGGCCCGGTCCCCGAGCACATGATCGTGGGCCGCGTGATCGCCCGGTACTTCCCGTTCCCCACGGTCCGGTTGTTCCCCGCCTCTCCCGGCCAGCCCGAGACTCTCTAGCAGGCAGACCCACCGCTCCGATCATGGGGCATAGCCCCGCAAAAAACAGCTCCGGCCACGCCTGGGCGACGGGACCGGAGCCGTTTCGGACTGCAGGGGACGTGCGGGAGGCTAGACGGCTTCCGACTCGGGCTTCGCGTTGGAGGCCTGGCCGATCGCGGCCTGGGCCGCGATCCGCTCCTCCATCTGCTCCGGAGTCAGCGCGCTGTTCATCGCCCAGTAGTAGATCCCCAGGCTGAACAGCGCGACCACCAGGATGTCCCACGGGTAGGCCAGGCGGCCGGTGTTCTGCGGGCCGTAGTCGCCCTGCCAGGACAGGATGCCCATCCCGAGCAGGTACGCGCCGATCCACGCCGACCTCACCCAGTCGATCCTCGGAAGCTCCGGACGGTCAGCGGAGTAGAAGAGGATGACGACGTAGCCGAGGACGATCGCGACGCCCAGCTTCCAGATGGCCTCGAAGCCCGACCAGTAGATCAGCAGGCCGGCCACGATGAACGCGATCGGCGACAGCACCGCCGCGCCGGGCAGCCTGAACGGCCGGTCGGCACCGGGGAGCCGGCGCCGGAACGCGCCAAGCGAGAGCGGTGCACCCGCGTACATGAGCACGCTCGCGCCGGTGACCAGGCTGACCAGCGAGTGCCAGCTGGGGAACGGGAACGTGAACACGATGCCGGCGATGAACGCGACGATCATGCCGAACCACGGGATGCCGCGGCTGTCGACCTTGCCGAACAGGCCCGGGTAGTACCGGTTCCTGGCCAGGCCGTAGCTCACCCGCGAGGTACCGGTCACGTACATCGCGCCGGTGCCAGCGGGCGAGATGAACGCGTCCGCGCGGACGATGCCGCTCAGCCAGCCGAGGCTCACCAGGCCGGCCAGCGCGGCGAAGGGGGCCACCGCGATCGGGGCAGTGGAGCTGATGCCAGCGAAGCCCTTGGGGCCAAGCAGGCTGGCCGGGGTCGCGCCGATGAGCACGACCTGCAGCAGCACGTAGATGACCGTGCCGATGAGGATCGACAAGATGATCGCGATCGGCAGGTTCCGCTGCGGGTTCTTCACCTCGCCTGCCAGCTGGTCGGCCTGCTCGAAGCCCAGGTAGGCGAAGATGATGCTGGCGCCGGGGATCGCGCCGAAGAGGTCCTTCATGCCGGTGCCGGTGGGGAAGAAGCCCCCGCCGGCGGAGAAGTTGCCGCTGTGGAACTTGGTGAAGAGCACGATGATGACCAGGACCGGGACGCCGATCTTCCACCAGGTCACGGCGCTGTAGATCCGGTTGTACCACCGCAGGCCGATGAAGTTCACCGCGGTGAAGATCGCCATGAGCACGAGCTCCATGACGAAGCCCCAGTGCGTGACATTGCCGGACGTCGAGTTGTAGATCCCGTGCCACCAGTAGCCGGCGTAGTGGATGACCGCGAAGGCCTCGATCGGCGCGACCGTGACCGCCTGCAGCCACGAGAAGAAGCCGAACGAGATGCCGGCCCCTCGCCGAAGGCGAGGTGCGGGAACCGGGCGGTGCCGCCCGCGACCGGGTACATGCCTCCGAGTTCAGCGTGCACGAGCGCGAGGATGATGATGGCGACAGCGCCGATCAGCCAGGCGATGACGGAGGCGCCGCCGATGAGCTGGGCCGCGGCGAAGGAGCCCAGCAGCCATCCGGAGCCGATGATCGAGGTCTCGGAGGCCCAGGTGGCCCCGATCAGCCCGATCTCACGCTTAAGCCCGACATCACCAGGTTTGATGTCCGGGCCGAGCTTAACTGCCATGGTCGATAGCTCTTTTCTCGATTCTCATGCCCCGAGGGGCTTGCCGCCCGTCGGCCGGGGCGCGCAGGCCCCAGAGGCGTTGTTGGCCGCGTCCGACGGTAAAGCGTTGTCAATATGTGCAAGGTGAGAACATCGTAAAGATGATCGTCCCTGGTAGGAAGTCCCGACGATCGTTCCGTTCGATTCTTTTTGATAACGCGGGCCGCAACAATGTTTCCAATGAGTAACCGAGTATGACCGCGGGGTGTTCTGCGGGCCGGCGGACGACTTTGAGATGGGTATCTCAGGTTTATGCCGATCCGGTGGGGGTATGAAGACGGGTACTGGGGGCTTGTGAATATATTCACGAGCTAGCCCGTCAGCAGCCGATTTCGGCGCAATTGCCTACCAGGCCGCGCATCCGCCGCCCGCAACCGCCGCCCGGGGGCGGGGCAGCCGGGCACGCCAGCCGGCCGTCCCCGGGACCAGGCCTGCAAGCCGGGCGTCTACGCGCTCGCCGCGGCTCGCGCGGCGCACCTTTCCGAGCAGTACCGCCGGGCCCTGCCGTTGGTCGTGTCGATGAAGACGCCCTGGCAGGGCACCGCCTGGCAGGTGCCGAAGCGGCCCGCCCCAAGCTCGGAGAGCCGGACGGCCAGGCCCATCGCCGCGCCGGCCGCGTACTTGTCGGCCATCGAGCCGCTCTCGGTGAAGTGCACGTGCCACGGCTGCCCGTCGTGCCCGGAAAGCTGGGGATGCACCGGGTGCTGGATCATCAGCGCGTTGAGCCGGTCCGCCGCGTCGGCGCCGTTGCCCGCGGCGCACGCGGCGAAGAACGCGCGGAACTCCTCGCGCAGCGCCCGCAGCTCGGCGAGGTCGTGCCGGGTGACCCCGTGGTTGAGGTGCTGGCGGTCGGCGACCAGGGTACGCAGGCCATCGAGGGTTGCCAGCTGATCGCCGCCGGAATGCCCCAGGCTGGCACTGTTCACGAGCCGTTCAGCGAGCTCGGCGTAGGAGGCTAGATCCATCCCTGATCCTCCCGCCCCAGCGGACCAGCATTGTAATGGGCTACTGCAGGTACTGAGTATTACACACCTGGCCCCGGCGTGGACCCTCCCGCCGTGTGGCACAATGGAGCATCGGGCAACCCCCGCATATGGAGGAATCGGCGCCTGGGCTGCGTGCCGCTTAACCAGCAGCAGCACTTACCAGCAGCACTCAACGGGCCCGGCAGCGCTCAGCGAGCACTGCCTACGAGCACTGCGCCGCCTGGCCAGCACCGTGGTCGGGCGAGCAGCTCGCGGTCACCGCCCCGCGCCTGACCATGCACTTGTACCAGAACCTTGGGGGTTCCCCGCTGTGTCTATTGAGGGCACCGTGTCCATCGAGGACGCTGCCTCTACCGCAGAAGGCATCATGGGCGCTGAGCCTAAACACCCGTTCGCCGGCGATCCGGTTTTCGACATGCACCTCGGCGGCAAGATCGGCGTCCAGTCCACCGTCACGGTGGAGGACCGCGCCGCGCTCGCCATGGCCTACACGCCGGGCGTCGCCCGGGTCTGCAGCGCGATAGCCGACGAGCCCGACCTCGCCGCCACCTACACCTGGGTCTCCAACACGGTCGCCGTGGTGAGCGACGGCACCGCCGTCCTCGGCCTTGGCGACATCGGGCCGGCCGCCGCCATGCCGGTCATGGAGGGCAAGGCGCTGCTGTTCAAGCGGTTCGGCGGCATCGACGCGGTGCCGGTCTGCCTGGCCACCACCGACGTCGACGAGATCGTCGCCACGGTGACCGCGCTGGCGCCGAGCTTCGGCGGCATCAACCTGGAAGACATCTCGGCGCCGCGGTGCTTCGAGATCGAGGACCGGCTACGGGACCGGCTCGACATCCCGGTCTTCCACGACGACCAGCACGGCACGGCCATCGTCACCCTCGCCGCGCTGCGCGGCGCCGCCCGGGTGGTCGGCAAGCCGTTCGGCGCCCTGCGCGTGGTGATCGCGGGGGCCGGCGCGTCCGGCATCGCCGTGGCCAGGATCTTGCTGGCGGCGGGCGTCGGGGACATCGCGGTCTCCGATAGTAAGGGCCTCATCTACGCCGGTCGCGAGGGGCTGAACCCGTTCAAGAAGGCGCTCGCCTCGGCGTCCAACCGGGCGGGCCTCACCGGCTCGACCGAGTCGGCGCTGCGCGGCGCCGACGTGTTCATCGGCTTGTCCGGTGCCAGCCTGTCGGAGGACGCCGTGGAGCAGATGGCACCGGGCGCGATCGCCTTCCTGCTGTCCAACCCGGACCCGGAGATCCACCCCGACGTCGCGCGCAAGCACGCGGCCGTCGTCGCCACCGGGCGCAGCGACTTCCCGAACCAGATCAATAACTCGCTCGCCTTCCCCGGCGTGTTCCGCGCCGCCCTGGACGTCCGGGCGACCACCGTCACCGAGGGCATGAAGCTCGCCGCCGCCGACGCGATCGCCGCCCTGGTGGGCGACGATCTCGCGGCGGACTACATCATCCCGAGTCAGTTCGACGAGCGGGTCGCTCCCGCCGTCGCGGCCGCCGTGGCCGCGCGGGCCCGGGCCGACGGCGTGGCCCGCCGCTAATCCCCACCCCGCGCACAACGGCCCGACAGGCGGTCCCCCGGCGCCGGGGGACCGCCTGTCGTTTGCCTGGCAATCGGCTTGACATCTTTATGTCCATGCGGCATTCTCATGGTATGCCGCCGTGACAGCGATATGTCACTAGATTAGAGTTGGCGGCATGCACCGCACCACGTTCCGCATAGACGAAGAGATCCTCGCCGAGGCCAAGGCGCTGGCGGCGCGCCAGCACCGCACCCTTAACTCAGTGATGGAGGAGGCGCTGCGCCGCATGATCACCACATCCAGGGAACTCGAAGGGAGGCCACGAGTGACGCTGGTCACGTCGGGCGATCCCGACGACAAGCCGCTGGTCGATACCAGCCCTGCCGGGCTGAAGAGGTTCCTCGATGACGAGGATGTGGCACTCTACGGGCAGGTGCGCCCGGATGATGCTGCCGGACACTAACGTCCTGGTCTACGCCCACCGGCCGCGACTCGGACAGGCATGCAGAGCTACCGGGAGTGGCTGGAGTCGCTTATCGACGGTCCCGAGCCGTACGCCGTCTCCGACCAGGCGCTGATGGGGGTCATCCGTATCGTTACGAACCCGCGGATCTACCGGCATCCCGCGGTGCTCGAGGAAGCACTCGCCTTCGCGGACCAGTTCCGCAACCAGCCCCATGCTCACGTGATCAGCCCCGGCCCGAGCTTCTGGGGCGTCTTCGCGGGGATGTGCGGCCAGGTTGGCGCGCAGGGGAATCTCATACCTGACGTCTATCTCGCGGCTCTCGCGATCGAGCACGGCTGCGAGATCGTCACGGCGGACAAGGACTTCAAAAGATTCCCCGGGGTGCGTGTGCGGCACCCGCTTAACTGAGCGCTGACCGGTTCCCGTACCCGCGGATGCGGGCTTTACCCGCGGGCCGTATGGTCATGAGCATGTTCGCCGTTTCCGCTGTGCGCATTGATCCTGAGAACCCGCTGAGCGGGCTGGAGACAGGGGAGCGGCCCGAGCCGCAGGCTCCCGCCGGGTGGACGACCGTCACCGTGCGGGCTACCGCGCTGAACCACCACGACGTGTGGTCTCTGCGCGGCGTCGGGCTGTCCGCCGACAAGCTGCCCATGATCCTCGGCTGTGACGCCGCCGGGGTCGACGAGGACGGCAACGAGGTCGTCGTGCACGCGGTGATCGGGGACCCGGACGCGGGCGGCGGGGACGAGACGCTGGACCCGCGCCGCTCGCTGCTGTCCGAGCGGTACCAGGGGACCTTCGCCGAGCGGGTCGCGGTTCCCCGGCGGAACCTGGTGCCCAAGCCCGCGGCCCTGACCTTCGAGGAAGCGGCGTGCCTGCCGACCGCCTACCTGACGGCCTACCGGATGCTCTTTGACAAGGCGGGCGTCCAGCCGGGCGCGACCGTGCTCGTCCAGGGCGCGGCCGGCGGCGTGGCCACGGCGCTCATCCTGCTGGGGCGCGCGGCGGGCTACCGGATGTGGGTGACCAGCCGCAGCGAGCCCAAGCGCGACCGGGCGCTCAAGCTCGGCGCCGACCAGGCCTTCGAGACCGGCGCCCGGCTGCCGGAGCGGGTTGACGTCGTCATGGAGACCGTCGGCCAGGCAACCTGGAGCCACTCGCTGAAGTCGCTCAAGCCGGGCGGCCGCATCGTCATCTCCGGTGCCACCAGCGGAGACGTGCCGCCCGCCGAGCTGACGAGGGTGTTCTTCACCCAGCTGTCGATCGCCGGATCGACCATGGGCACCCGCGACCAGCTCGGGCGGCTCATCCAGTTCTGTGCCCAGACCGGGGTACGGCCGCTGATCGACCGGGTGCTCCCGCTCGCCGCCGCCGAAGAGGGCTTCACGGCGATGATCCAGGGTTCCCACACGGGAAAGATCGTCTTCACGCCCTGACGCTCGTCAGGGGTCGCGGCGGCGGTTCCGCTCGTCCGCGCTCGTGCCGAGGATCTCGCGCTTGATCTGGTCGAGCGCCTCGTCGAGGATGCCACGCAGGTTGGCGAGGGCGTCGCCCCCGAGGGCGTCCGATTCCCACGCCACCTTGCGCAGGTCGTTGGCGAACCCGCGGGTGAGCCGCTCCAGGTCGCGGAACGCCGTCATGTCGTGCGGCCGCCAGCCCTTGCGGCCGGGGTAATCGGCCCAGCTCGCCCAGTCGCCCCAGCTGTGCCAGTCGCCCCAGTCATGGCCGCCCCGGTCATGGCCGCCGCGGTCATCCCGGCCGGCGGACGTCTCCTCCCGCAGCCGCTGGGCGTGCCCGAGCGCCTCGTCCCTGGCCTGGCGGACGTGGTCGCGGGCGTGCCGGGCCGCCTGCTCGCGCAGCAGCCTGGCCTGCTCACGGGCCTGCGCCCACGCCCCGCCAATGCCCGTGCCCGCGCCGCCGCGCCCGCACCGCCCGCGCCCGCACCGCCCGTGCCGCCGCGTGCCGCCGCTGCCAGTGCCGGTCCCGCTGGCGCCAGTTCCGGCCGCGGCCGCGCCACTCAGCGGGTGCCTGCGCCTCCTCGCGCGCGCGCTCATCCGCGGGGCGGGCCTCCTCGGCGCCTGGGGCCTCAGCGCCCGGGGCCTCGGCCACCTGCACCCAGACGCCCTGCCCTGGATCAGCCGGCCCGGGCGCCGCGGCCTCCTGGGGCTGGCGCATCTCGCGGGCCGCCTTGGTCAGCTCCTCGCGGAGGTTGCGGACGGTCTCCCTGACGTCCTCCTTGACCTCACGGACGATGTCGCTGACCGACGCGGACAGCTCCTGCTCAAGCTCGTGCAGCTCGTCGCCGCGGCTGCGCAGTTCCTCGCGGCCCGCCTCGGTGATCCGGTAGACCTTGCGGCCGTTCTCCTCGTCGTGGGTGACGAGGCCCTCTTCCTCCAGCCGGGCCAGCCGAGGGTAGATGGTGCCGGGCGACGGGGCGTACACGCCCATGAACCGGTCTCGCAGCAGCCGGATGACCTCGTAGCCGTGCCGCGGTTCCTCATCGAGGAGCCGCAGCAGGTACAGCCGTAGCCGGCCGTGCCGGAAAACCGGAGTCATCGCCGTTCGCTCTCCATCCCCCCAGGCCCAGTCCTGCCAGACCTCACATGCTGCCCATCTTCAGCTTGACGATATGCCCCGGTGACAAAACGTCAAGATGCATCGTGTTGATGCAGGGTGTGGGGTCGCCCACACCATTGTCCAGGAAAGAGCCGCCATCCGGGGCAATGCCGCGGAAAGTGGACTGTGCCGCGAACGGCGCGCCCGGCGAGACGCCCGCCGCGCACGCCCGCGGGATAACGACAGCCCGCGGGCGCGCGCGAGCGAGGTCGTTACTCCTCGTCCCCGGATTCCGGCGTCGGCGTCGGCGTCCAGCCTCGCCAGCCAGGACGCCAGCCGGTCGACGGCGGTCTCGAACTCCGGGTTGAGGTCGACGAAGTCCCGCAGCCGCTCGGCGAGCCAGGACATGGCGACCTGCTCCTCGCCGCGCCGCTCGTCGAGCTCCTCGATGCCCGCGTCGGTGAAGTACATCCGCTCAGCCCTTCGCCGGGATGGCCGACTCGATGATCTCGCGGTGCGTCGCCGTGTGGACCTTGGCGGAACCGACGGCAGGGGCGGAGCTGGCCGGCGAAGCGACCGGGCGCAGCGGGCGGCCAAGCAGCTCGGGCAGCTTCAGCGCCATCCACGGCCAGGCGCCCTGGTTGGTCGGCTCCTCCTGCGCCCACACCAGCTCGGCGTTGAGCGGGTAGCGGGCCAGCTCGGCCCGCAGCTCGTCGACCGGGACCGGGTACAGCCGCTCCAGCCGCACGATCGCCGTGTCGGTCGCGCCGATGGCCTGCCGCCGCTCGGCCAGGTCGTAGTAGACCTTGCCGGTGCAGAGCACGACCCGCCGGACGCCCGACGCGTCGAAGTCCGCGGGCTCGCCCAGCAGCGGCTGGAAGGATCCGCTGGTGAAGTCCGCCGTGGCCGAGGCCGCCGCCTTGAGGCGGAGCATCGACTTCGGCGTGAAGACGACCAGCGGCTTGTGCCGGCCGGACAGCTGCTGCCACCGCAGCAGGTGGAAGTAGCTCGCCGGGGTGGACGGGATCGCGATCGTCATGTTGTCCTGCGCGCACAGCTGACAGGAACCGCTCGACGCGGGCCGAGGAGTGGTCAGGCCCCTGGCCCTCCAGCCCGTGCGGAAGCAGCAGGACGACGCTGGAGCGCTGGCCCCACTTCTGCTCGCCGGAGGAGATGAACTCGTCGATGATGGTCTGCGCGCCGTTCATGAAGTCGCCGAACTGCGCCTCCCAGCAGACCAGCGCGTCGGGCCGGGCGACCGAGTAGCCGTACTCGAAGCCCATCGCCGCGAACTCCGATAGCAGCGAGTCGTAGACGAAGAACCGCGCCTTCCCGTTGTCCAGCCTCTTGAGCGGGGTGTACTCCGCGCCGGTGTGCCGGTCCACGAGCGTCGCGTGCCGCTGGCCGAACGTGCCGCGGCGGGTGTCCTGGCCGACGAGGCGAACCGGGTGGCCGTCAAGCAGCAGGGACCCGAACGCGAGCAGCTCGCCGGTGGCCCAGTCGATCGTGTCGTCGACCACCGACGCGGCCCGCCGGGCCAGCTGCGGCTGCAGCCGTGGGTGCACGGTGAAGCCCTCGGGCAGGTTGAGCTGCGTGTCGATGATCTGCTTGACCACGTCCAGGGTGATCGCCGTCGGTACCGTGGCGTGGTTGACCGGACGCTCCTCGCTCTCCCGCGGAGCCACGATGCCGGGCTGCGGCGGGAGCTCGTTGGCCTCGCGGGTCTCGGTGAAGGCGCGCTCCAGCTGCTGCTGGTAGTCGCGCAGCGCGGCCTCGGCCTCCTCCATCGTGATGTCGCCGCGGGCGATCAGCGACTCGGTGTAGAGCTTGCGGACGCTCCGCCTGGCCTCGATCAGGTCATACATCAGCGGCTGGGTGAAGCTGGGGTTGTCGGCCTCGTTGTGGCCGCGCCGCCGGTAGCAGACCATGTCGATCACGACGTCCTTGCGGAACGACTCGCGGTAGGCGAACGCGAGCTTGCCCACCCGCGCGACGGCCTCAGGGTCGTCGCCGTTCACGTGGAAGATCGGCGCCTGGATCATCCGCGCCACGTCGGTCGCGTACACGCTGGAGCGTGAGTACTGCGGCGAGGTGGTGAAGCCGACCTGGTTGTTCACGACGATGTGCACGGTGCCGCCGGTGCGGTAGCCGCGCAGCTGGGAGAGGTTCAGCGTCTCGGCCACGACGCCCTGGCCGGCGAAGGCCGCGTCGCCGTGGATGAGCAGGGGCAAGACGGTGAACCCGTCCTCGCTCATGTCCAGGATGTCCTGCTTGGCGCGGACCACGCCCTCCGCCACCGGGTCGACGCACTCCAGGTGGCTGGGGTTGGCGACCAGGGAGGTGCGGATCTGCCTGCCCGAGTCGGCGGTGAAGGTGCCCTCCGCGCCCAGGTGGTACTTCACGTCGCCGGAGCCCTGGGTGGACTTCGGGTCGAGGTTGCCCTCGAACTCCTTGAAGATCTGCCCGTAGGACTTGCCGATGACGTTGGCCAGGACGTTCAGCCGGCCGCGGTGCGCCATGCCGATGACGGCCTCGTCGAGGCTCGCCTCGGCGGCCTCGCTGATCACCGCGTCGAGCAGCGGGATCAGCGCCTCGCCGCCCTCCAGCGAGAACCGCTTCTGGCCCACGTACTTGGTCTGCAGGAACGTCTCGAACGCCTCGGCGACGTTGAGCCGGCCGAGGATGCGCATCTGCTCGTCATGGCCGGGACGGGTCAGCGGCACCTCGATGTGCCCCTGGATCCACTTGCGCTCCTCGGGATCCTGGATGTGCATGTACTCCACGCCGACGGTGCGGCAGTACGAGTCGCGCAGCACGCCCAGGATCTTGCGCAGCTTCATGCGGGCCTGGCCGCCAAGGCCACCGGTCGCGAACTCGCGCTCCAGGTCCCACAGCGTCAGGCCGTGCTGGTTGATGTCGAGGTCGGGATGATGGCGCTGGACGATCTCCAGCGGGTTGGTGTCGGCCATCAGGTGGCCGCGCACCCGGTAGGCGTGGATCAGCTCCTGGACCCGCGCCGCCCGCGTGACGTCGTCCTCGTGCCCGTAGGGGAAGTCCTTGACCCAGCGGACCGGCTCGTAGGGAATCCGCAGGGACACGAAGAGGTCGTCGTAGAAGCCCGTCCTCGCCGAGCAGCAGCTGGTTGATGATCCGCAGGAAGTCCCCGGACTGCGCGCCCTGGATGATCCGGTGGTCATAGGTGGAAGTCAGCGTGACGACCTTGCTGATCGCCAGCTGGGCCATCGTCTCCTCGCTGGCGCCCGCGTAGGCGGCGGGGTACTCCATGGCGCCGACGCCGATGATCGCGCCCTGGCCCGGCATGAGCCTGGGCACCGAGTGCTCGGTGCCGATCGTGCCGGGGTTGGTCAGCGAGATCGTGGTGCCCTGGAAGTCGGAGACGGCCAGCTTGCCGTTCCGCGCCTTGCGGACGATGTCCTCGTAGGCGTTCCAGAACTGCCGGAAGTCCATCTCCTCGGCGCCCTTGATGCTGGGCACCAGGAGCTGGCGGCTGCCGTCCTTCGCCTGCAGGTCGATGGCGAGGCCGAGGTTGATGTGCTCGGGCGTCACCAGGACGGGCTTGCCGTCCTCCTCCGCGTACGAGCAGTTCATCTCGGGCAGCTGCTTGGCCGCCTGGACGACCGCGTAGCCGATCAGGTGCGTGAAGGAGACCTTCCCGCCCTTGCCGCGCTGCAGGTGGTTGTTGATGACGATGCGGTTGTCGATGAGCAGCTTGGCCGCCATCGCGCGCACGCTCGTCGCGGTCGGCACGCCGAGGCTGGACTCCATGTTCGCGGCCGTGCGGGCGGCGGCACCGCGCAGCCGGGTGGTCTCGGCGTCGGCGGGCGGCGCGGTCGCGGCGGGCTTGACCTCCGTCGGAGCAGCGGCCGGAACAGCCGCGGGGCACGGGCGGGGGCGGCGGCGGGAGCGGGCGGAGCCGTCAAGACAGCGGGGGCGGCCAGGCCGTCTGCCTCCGCCGCGTACGTCATCGGGGCCGCCTGGGCGATGCCCGGACGGGTCGGCCGGTAGTCGGCAAAGAAGCTCCACCACGCCCTGTCTACCGAGCCCGGGTCGTCGAGGTAACGCTGGTACAGCTCATCGACCAGCCACTCATTGGCACCGAAGTCGGCGTTCGCCGGGTTCGCCCCGTTGGCCTGGCTGGTTCCTCCCTGGCCAGGCGGCGCGGTCTCGTGGACGGCGGTAGCGGTGGCGGCTGACTGGCTCGATGACGGCTCGCTGAGATCCGCGGCGGCACGCGGCGACTCAGAAGACACGGCGGACATCGCCTTCTTCCGATTAGACGTGATGGGCTGATTCCCGTTGTACAAGGCTACCTTCGGCCGTCGCAGACGGGTGGCTGGACGGCAGCACGACGACCAGTGGGGCGTACGTGCCGTCAGTCACACCGGCTGACGCTTCCCACCGGTTAGTGCCTCGCCATCCCATCTTACGGTCGCGGTCGTGGCCGGGAGACTGCGCGCCGCCCTGTCCTGCGATTTTCCCGCCCGCTTGGGTGAGCCGACGGGTAGCATCGATGCGAGCGGAGGCAAGTCATCGGGCCACGATTCGTCCAGCACCTAGCGATTGCACGGGTTGAGTCAAGTGAGCGGCAGGCATAGGAGCGGCGATGACTGGGGAGGCGATACCGAGTCGCCCCCCGTCCCCGCACGCGCGCCCCCGGCAGGCGGCGCCTTGGCCGGACCAGCCCCGGCGGCTGGAGCCTGCCCCGGGCATCCCGCGCGCGCCCTTAACCCGCCCGGGACGAGGCCGGGCGAATGGGGACCTCCCGGCTTCGAGTTCGACGCCCCGCCGCGGTCCTGGCCGCCCAGCCCTTCAGGCCCGCACGAGTGGGACGTGCCGGAGCGGGACGCCTGGCCACTGCGATGCCGGCGGGCGGAACACGGGCCAGTGGGAAACCCGGCGGGACACATGGCAGCCGGACACATGGCAGCCGGACACGGCAGCCGGCCGCAGCGGGACACGGGGGAGTGGCACCTCCCGCCGCGCCCGGTCACGGGGCCGTTGCCGGCCGCGGGGCCGCCGCGCACCGACAGGACCGCTGCCGACGAGGGTTTCCGCGCCACTGAACCTGCGCTACACGCCGACCATCTCGACCGGGCCGCAGGAACCGGTCGCCCCGCCGCGCGAGTTCAGGCCCGAGCGGGCGGCCTCCCGCCGGGCGCCTGACCGTCTCGACGGCGAGGATGACAACCTGCGGAAGATCGCCGCCGCGGGGGCCGCCGCGGACCGCGCGTCCTGGTCTCCGGCGCCCGGCGAATCCGGCGGGACGTCCCTGGTCCGCGAGATCATCGCGGACAATGCGGGCGCGCAACCTGATGACCGGGCTCTTCATCCCCATCACGGTCGCGATCGCCGTCGGCGTCGCGGTGGTCGTAGCCGCCGGGGCCAACAGCGGCTCCGGTGGCCTTCCGCCGTCGCAGCTATCGGCCGGCTACCCGCCCGCGCGGATGGCCTCCGGAGACTTCACCGGCACGCATGCACTGGCCGGGCGGGGCATCAGCACGCGACTCGCCCAGGTCGCGGCGGTCGGCGCGAACATCGTCGCGGTCGGCGCGCAATCGGGCGGGCGCATCGGGCGGGCGCGCTTCCTGTTCTCCGGCAACGGTGGCCGGACCTGGCGGCTAGCCCCGGTGCAGGCGGCCGGCGGCGGCGCGCCCCCGCCGGGACAGCCGCCCGCGCTGGTGGCCGGAGGTCCGGGCGGATGGGTGGCGGCCGGCCCGGCCGCCACGTTCACCAGCCAGGACGGGCAGGCCTGGGTCGCGAGGGCCGCCCTTCCCATGCAGCCAGGCGACATCGTGACGACGCTGATCGCGGCGGGGACGGGATTCCTCGCGGCGGGCCAGAACGGCGGCCAGGCGGCGGGCACCCCCGTCCTGTGGCTGTCGGCCAACGGGACCTCCTGGCGCCGGGTTGGCGCCGCTCAGACTCGGCCTGCCCGGGCCGGCCGGGGCACGGGTCCTCGCAATCACGCAGGCGGCGGCGAACGGCACCGTGATCGTGTTGTCCGGCACGGTGCGCACGCCAGCCGGGCTGGCCTCCGCCACCTGGCGGTCGGCTAATGGCGGCGCCTCGTGGGCGGCGGTCACGATCCCCCAGGCAACCGGTGCCGCCGCGACCATCGCGGGCCTTGCCCAGCTCCGCAGCGGGTTTGTCGCCGTCCGCCAGGCCCGCGTGGGCGGCGTTACCGGCGCGCTCGTGTACACCTCACCGGACGGGCAAGCCTGGACGCGGTCGGCCCGGGTCACGACCGCGAACGGGGCGGCGCTGACGGTGGGACAGGTCACCGGGGGACCCGCCGGGGCCGTCATCGAAGGCAGCGCGGAAGGGCTCATCATCGCCTTCCTGTCCGCCGACGGCGCGACCTGGCTGGGCACGGACCCGATCGGCAGCCAGCCGGCCGAGCAGGTCGGCGGCGTGGCGCTGGTCTCCGCGCCCCGCGCCTCCGCGCTGCAGGCCGTCGTCACGGGGAACAGCACGGGCACCGGGGGCTTCGCCGCGGCGAGCCAGCCGGTGCTCACGCTGGTCGGCGCCAGGGGCGGCCCCGATCAGGTCGTCGTGTCCGCCATCCCCGGCGTCACCCAGTCCGAGGTCGCGGTGAACGCCGTCGCGGCCTCGGCCGCCGCGCAGGTGGCCGCGGGCAGCGCGGACGGCTTCCCGGCGGTGTGGTACTCCGGGGACGGCGGCTCCACGTGGGCCCGCGGGACATCGGAGCGACGCCATCGGCGTTCAACCGGACCGGGACACAGCGGCTCACCGGGGTGGCGCATGGCACCGCGGGATGGGTAGCGGTCGGCGGTCCCGCCCTCGCCGACGGCGCGCCAGCGCCCGGGCACCCGGTCGTCGTCGTCTCGGCCGACGGCCGTTCCTGGACCCCAGCGGACGCGACGACCTCGTTCAGTGCTCCCGGCCTCATCGCCTCGGCCGTCGCCGCTCGCAGCGGCCCGGCCGGCGGCGAGTACGCCATCGTCGGCTGGCGGTCGGCGGGCGGCCACTCGACCGCGATGGCGTGGTACTCAGCCGGGCTGACCGGGTGGCAGCCCGCGGCGCTCCCGTCGGCGGGCGGCAACAGCCGGCTGGCCTCGGTCACCGCGACGAGCAGCGGGCTGGTCTCCGTCGGCTCGTCCGGTAGCCCGGCCGGCGGCGTGGCTGTCTTCCGACGGCAAGGCCTGGCGCCAGGTCACCCTGGCGATTGCCGGCGGGCGCGGTGTCGGCGTCCCTGAGCTTCGTGGCGGCCAACGGCGCCGCGATAGCGGCGGCGGGCACGGAGGTCACCGCCGCCGGCGGGCAGGCGCCGTTCGCGGCGATCTCGGCCGACGGCGGCTCGACCTGGACACAGGCGACGCTGCCCGCGCCGGGCCATGCGCAGTCGCTCGCGGTGACGGCCCTCACCGCGGCCGGCGCTGGCTTCGCCGCCGCGGGGACGTTCGGCCCGCCCGGCAGCCGGGACGTCGTCATCTGGAGCCATGTCCCGGCCGAGGGCGGCGACGCGGCCACCGGCACCTGGACCGCGGCCGCGCCGGACGGCTATGGCCTGTCAGGACCGGGTGTCCAGGCGATTACCGCGCTGACGGCCGCGGGCGCCACCCTCACCGGGGCGGGCTTCACCGCGACCTTCGCCAGCGAGTCGCCGACAATCTGGCAGTCCCCGATTCGGGGCTGACTCGTTCGCGCTTTCCCGTCGGCATAGGGTTGTCCACCATGACCAGCACCCAGCCTTCTATCGTCTTTGTCACCGGCGCGAGCAGCGGATTCGGCGCCGCCGTCACGCGCCGCTTCGCCGCCAGCGGCGCCCGCGTGATCGCCGCCGCCCGCCGCGCCGACCGGCTCGCGGAGCTGGCCGCGGAACTGGGCCCGCTCGTGCTGCCTGTCCAGCTCGACGTGCGGGACCGCGCCGCCGTCGCCGCGGTGGTGGACAGCCTGCCCGCCGAGTTCGCCGAGGTCGACGTCCTCGTGAATAACGCGGGCCTGGCCCTCGGGCAGGACCCGGCGCAGTCGGCCGACCTGGACGACTGGGACAAGATGATCGACACCAACTGCAAGGGCCTGGTCTACTGCACGCGGGCGATCCTGCCCGGCATGGTGGCCCGGCGCCGGGGTCACGTGATCAGCCTCGGCTCGGTCGCCGGCACATACCCCTATCCGGGCGGGAACGTCTACGGCGGCACGAAGGCCTTCGTCCACCAGTTCAGCATCAGCCTCCGCAGCGACGTCCACGGCACTGGCGTCCGGGTCACCTGCGTGGAGCCGGGCATGGCCGATACCGAGTTCTCCGCCGTCCGGTTCCACGGGGACAAGGCCCGCGCCGACTCCGTCTACACGGGCATGCTGCCCATGACCGCCGACGACATCGCCGAGTCCATCTACTGGGCGGCGACGATGCCCGCGCACGTGAACGTCAATGTGATCGAGCTGATGGCCACGGCCCAGTCGTTCGCCGCTTACCAGGTCGCCCGCGCCAACTAGCCCAGTGCCGTGCGGGGCGGCGTGACCCCAACGGCCATCTTTTACTTCGGCAGCTCATCGTCACGCTCTTCGGTAACTCCGTCTGGCCGGGCGGCCTGCGCTGAGCCGCCGCCGCGCCGGGCCGGGGCAGGCCGCTAGAGCCGTGGCAGCAGCTCCGCCAGCAATCCGCCCACCCGTGCGGCGGATGCCCCGGCGGCGGCGATCACGTCGCCATGATCGAGCGGCGCCGCCGCCATCCCGGCCGCCGGGTTGGTGACCAGGGAGATCGCGAGCACCTCCGCGCCCAGGTGACGGGCCGCGATCGTCTCAAGGACCGTCGACATCCCGACCAGGTCCGCGCCCAGGGCGCGCAGCATGCGGATCTCGGCCGGGGTCTCGTAGTGCGGCCCGGGCAGGGCCGCGTAGATTCCCTCTTCCAGGGCGGGATCGAGGGACCGGGCAAGCGCGCGCAGCCGGGGGGAGTACGCCGCGGTCAAGTCGGCGTGCCGGCCGGGATAGCCGTCCGGCGGGGTGGGGCCGGCCAGCGGGGACTGGCCGGTCAGGTTCAGGTGATCGCTGATGAGGACCGGCTGCCCCACCTGGTAGGTGGCCCGGATGCCGCCCGCCGCGTTCGTCAAGATGACCGTCCTCGCGCCCGCCGCGATCGCGGTCCGCACCCCGTGGACGACGGTGCCGGAGTCGTGCCCCTCGTACATGTGCACCCGGCCAAGGAACACCAGGACCCGGCGGCCGTCCGCGCCGCGCAGGACGCGCACTGACCCCTGGTGCCCCGGCGTGCTGGGCGGGGGAAAGCCGCCGAGCTCCGCGAGCGGGATCTCGCGCTCCGGCGTGCCGAGGGCGTCGGCGGCGGCCGACCATCCGGAGCCGAGGACCACGGCGGCGTCGAGGCTCCCCCCGCACAACTCGGCGAGCCGGGCGGCGCTGGCCTGGGCTAGCGCGAAGGGGTCGGTGTGCTGTGGTGCGGTGCCGATCATGGCGCTGATCATCCCGCACCGGGGTCGCCGGCGCCACCGGGCATCGTCGCCGGGGCACCATCGCGAACGTCATAGTGCTCACGTCACAAATCGGTAAGAGTGTCCGAACCTGCTTTCTTTAGGAAGTTGCGGACGCGCCAACTTCCGTTATGGCATCGTTGTTCGGCAGCGACAACGGGGCGCGGCTTGACGGAAAGGACTGCGTTGTCTCGACACCGGAGTGCGATGCTGGAACAAGAAGAGCCGGCTTCGTCGCGATCAGTGCGTGAAGCGACGCGGCCGGTTGCTACGCCCGTGTCCGGGTCATCCTCGGCCGGCACCGCACCGGGCCGTGCCCAGGCGGGCCGGCCTTCCGCTGACCGTCGTTCCCCCGACACCGGCCCGCTGCCCGGATCGCGCAGCGCCCGGCGCAAGAAGGGCCTGTTCCGCCGCACCGGCATCGTCTTCCCGGCCATCGGCGTCGCCGCGCTCATCGTGGCCATCGTCACCGCCGCGACCTACCTGATGCGCCCGAGCGGCCAGGGCGCCAGCGGCCTTGCGCCGGTGTTCGACATGCTGCCGCACAGTAACTCCATTGCCCTGCTGGAGGCCGAGCGCCAGCAGCTCATCGAGATGAACGCCGCGGCGGGCACCCTCTCGGAGGCGTCCAAGCCGTCGATGGTCAGCCCGTCCTCGGCCATGGCCTCGGCGGCGGCCGCGTCGAGCTCCTCATCTAGCTCGGGCTCATCCGGCTCGGGTTCGTCCGGCTCGGGTTCGTCCGGTTCAGGATCAGCGCAGCAGGTCGTCCAGGCGGCGGCCCCGGACCCGGGCACCGCGAAGGACATCGGGTACCGGATGCTGCCGGATTTCGGCTATAACCAGACGACCGAGTGGACCTGCCTCCTGAACCTGTGGGACCGGGAGAGCGGCTGGGTGTATGACGCGGAGAACCCGAGCGGCGCCTACGGCATCCCGCAGTCGCTCCCCGGGGACAAGATGGCATCGGCAGGCGCGGACTGGGAGACCAACCCGGCTACCCAGATCAAATGGGGCCTTGGCTACATCAAGAGCGTATACAGCACGCCGTGCGGCGCCTGGGACCATGAGGTGAACGACGGCTGGTACTGAGTGCCGCCTAAAAAGCCCCCGGCGATAGTGCGGCAGGCCGCATTTTTCGGACAGTGATCCCCGTCACATTGCGCGGCGGGGATTCATCCGTAAACCAGTGCCGACGGCGATTTTTAGCGCCGGATGCGCGTTTCGCCGTGGTGGTCATGAGAAGTCCCGCGTCGAGCTGCGTAAACACCGGCGCCATTCGCGATTCGGCCGCTTTAAACGACGATCCGGATATCGAATGGCGTGATCTACAGCACATTACAATTGATTCACTCTTCGGCGTGTCATCTGGCATGGTCTCTTGCGACAGCATCCCGGCTGGCGTGACGGCCTCTCCCGAGGCCTGGTGCCCTGACCTCGCACCGAGTCCGTCAGCCCGACGCGGTCGCCGGGCCTGACGGGAATTTCACCCGATAGGTCCGCGCGTCCACCATAACGTCAGGGGTGGAAACTCGCGCTAGGTGCACAGAAGTGCCCGCGCAGGAGTGAAGGCTCTCAGTTGGCTCGGTCTCGCATGCCACGAAGCAGAATGACCACGATCATCGTCGGCGGCAGCGCGCTCTGCGTCGCCGCCGCAGGGGCATCGCTGACGGCGGCCCCCTGGCCCCCGGCGGCCACCCGCCAGGTGCCGACGGTCAGTCTGGCCTATGTCACCCGCATGAGGGCAGCCGCCCTGCCCGCGGGGCAAGAGGCGATTCCCCAGTCCGCCGAAGTCCTCGCTCTCGCCCGCGCTAAGGGCGCGGCCGCACAGGCAGGTGCCAAGCTCACACTGCTGCGATTCAACGCTGGCCCAAAAGGCGCATATAGCACACGTTAAGCACACGGTGCATATGGATCATGCAGCCCATGTGGCCTACATGGCCCATGTGGCTCATGAGGCCCACGTAGCACTGCTGGCGGAGCGGGCGCGGGAAGCGCGCCTGGCGGCGGCAGCTCGCCAGGCGGCCGCCCAGCGGGCGCAAGCGGCCCGGGAAGCCGCGGCCAGGCGCGCTGCGGCCGGCGGCCGGCGGGCGGCGCCGCCCGGCGGGCGGCGGCCCGGGAAGCGGCCCGGCGGGCGGCCGCGCAGCGAGCGGCGACCCAGCGTGCGGTGGCGGCGGCCCGGCGGGCGGCCGCGCAGCGAGCGGAAGACGCCGAGCAAGCCGGCGGCCCGGCAGGCGCAAACGGTGATGCTTTCCGAATCTGGGGCCCCGGACTCGTCACCGCCACCGGCGACGGCCGCACCGCCCAGATCCCCGCAGGAAATCGCGCTTCAGATGCTCGACGCCATCGGGCAGGGCAGCCAGTTCTCCTGCCTGGACGCCCTATGGACCCGGGAGAGCGGCTGGAACGTCTACGCCACCAACCCAGGCTCCGGCGCCTACGGCATCCCGCAGGCGCTGCCGGCCATCAAGATGGCGAGCGCCGGCCCGGACTGGCGAACCGACGCCACCACCCAGATCCGCTGGGGCCTGTCCTACATCGACAGCGCCTACGGCTCGCCCTGCGCCGCCTGGTCCCACGAGGAAGCAGACGGCTGGTACTAAAAAGCACTTCCCCGGGGGGCCACCCGCCCGCTGGCGGCACCGGTGTTGCGGGATCCCGCACCCGCTGCCGCCAGCGGGTGCCTTACAGAACCCCGGAACCGCCCGGGGGACGGGACCCGCGAAGGACCCGCCCCAGGGCAGCCGAACGGCTCGCGGCAGGACGCCTGCCGCGAGCCGTTGTGGTTAACCAGGGGACTGAAGGGAGCCCCGCGGCGCGTGGGCGTGCGAGTCGAAACGGAACGCCCTGGTCAGGTCGCTGAAGTTCTTGCGCCGCCAGTTGCTGACGTTCGGCGCGGGCACGCCGGTGATCTTCGGTCATTTGGATACACAACGTGACCGACCGATCCCGCAACGAGACCGCCAGCGCTGTACCAACGGGGAACCCGTATTAGGGCTTGGGCTGGAAGGTCTTGAGCATGTCCTCGACCAAGGGGAGCATCGTGGACTGCCAGGTGCTGTTGGGCGAGACGGCGAAGATCGCGTACGACTGCGGGCCGTTCTTGGTCGGCAGGACGAACAGGATGTCCTCGACCTTCATCAGGGTCCCAGCGGAGTTCCTGTAGTAGAACGCCCAGATCGCACCGCGGGTTCCACGGACGTTCTCCGCGGAAAGCCTGATCAGCTTGTAGCCGGGGAAGGTCCCCTTCGCCAGCGCCTCATCCCTGACGTGCTCCGCCTCGGCGACCATGTCGTTCCTGGCGTGCGCGGTCAGGTCAACCTCCACGAAGCTGACGCCGTCCCCCGCCTTGAAGTACACCTGCCGCGCTGGTCCTGGCCGCTGAACCACCCAGCCCGGCGGCACGGCGATCGAGAAGCCGGCCGCCGTCTCGGTCCGCGAAGGAGAAAACGAGTGCGTGGTGAAGCCCGTCGGCAGCGTCGCGGACGGCTCATCGATCGCCTGAATCACGCCCGGGGAACCCTTCGTGACCGGCGGGATCGCCCCGGTCGAGCCCACCGGTGACGTGCGCGTGCCGGTGGGGACCCCGGCGGGCGGGGAGTTGGTGCCGTGGTGCATGGTGAGGACGACCGCCACCACCGCGGCGGCGGCGATCACCAGCAGCGCCACGACGGCGAGCACGACCTTCCGCGTGCCCCCGCCGCGCCTTCCTGGCCGCTGGCCGCCGGTGCCCGGCGGGTACTGCTCATACGGAAACGACGGCTGGCGCGCGGTGCCGGTGCCGGAGGACTGGTTCGCCCGCTCCGGGTAGGACGCCGCCGGGCCGGGCTGGGACGGCGGCGTCGAGTAGTGGCTATCCTGGCGCGAACCAGGGTGCGCCCCCGGGTGTCCGTCGCCCGGACGCCCGCCGCCAGGCTGCCCCAGGCGGTTCTGCTGGTACGCGGTCGACCACCAGGGGTCCTTCTCGACGGGAACGGGCCGCGACGGGCGCGATGGCGCGGGCGTCTGCGGCGTGCTCGCCGACGCGGCGACCTGCACCGTCACCGGCACAGGCTGGTCAGCCTTGGTGGCGGCGATCGTCTGCGGCCCCGCACCGTCGGGTGCTGTGCCGTCAGAGCCTGTGCCGCCGGTTTCCGTGCCGACAGGGCCGGTACCGTCGGCCGCTGACTTCTCGGGCACCGTCTTCTTCTCGGGCACCGTCTTTTCGAGGAGCACACCCTTCTCGAGCGGCGCAGCCTTCTCGAGCACCCTCTTTTCGGGCAGCGTGGTCTTGTCGAGCACCGTCTTTTCGAGCCGGCCTTTTCCGGCGCCGTGCCGCCGGGCACCGTCTTTCCAGGCCCCGCGTTTCCGAGTCCGGCGTTTCCGGGTGCCGCGCCGCTGCGGGCCGCCGTTCCGGCCGCTGCCGCGTTCACCGGCCCGCTACCGTCGATCGCCCCGCTCGCGGCGCGGTCCTCGCTGACGGTATGCACCTTGATGGTGGCCGGCCCGCTGGTAACGCGGGCCTCAGCGGCGGGCAGCGCGACCCGGCCCTCGTCGGCGGTGCCCGCCCCCGCGGCCGCGCCATCGGCTCCTGCCGTGGAAGCCCCTGCCTCGCCCGCCCCCGCGGTGGAGGCTCCTGCGGTGGAGGCCTCTGGTTCGGCTGCCCTCGCGGAGGCTCCTGCCGTGGAGGCGCCTGCCTCGCCTGCTCCCGCGGTGGAGGCTCCTGCCGTGGAGGCGCCTGCTTCGGCTGCCCCTGCCTTAGGTGGGACCTGCCTCCAGCGGCTTCCGCCTCGGCGGGACCTCCTTCGGCGACTCGTGCTCCGGCGACTCCTGCTCCTGTGCCCCCAGCCTTGGCGTCGCCTGCTGCCGTGGCCTGCGCCTCGACGGCGTCTGCTTCAGCGGCTTCCGCTTCGGTGACCCTAGCCTTGGCCCCCCTGGCCTCGGCCCCCTCAGCCTCGGCGTCCTCCCCCTCAGCATCCTTCGCCTTGATGACCCTCGCCTCGATGGTCTTAGGCTCGGCGGTGCCGTCCTCGCCGGTCCTGGCCTCGACGGCGACCCCGGCCGCGTCCGGTTCGTCAGCATCTGGCTGGGCGTGTACCGGCCTGGGGTGTACCGGGCTGGGGGGTGCCGTCCTCGCCGGTCGCGGGATGGTCGCTCGCGCGGCTGGCCTTCGCGTCCTCGGGTGCCTCGGCGCGAGCCGCCACCTCGCCGCTCTTCGCCGCGCCAGCGCCCTGCGAAACCCGATCCTGTCCCGCGGCGCGGCCGCCGCCCGCCGCGCCCTTCGCTTCTGCCGTGCCTGGGGTTCCCGCGGCGCGATCAGCCGCGCCGCGCCCGGCTTCCGCGGTGGCTGGGGTTCCCGCCGCGCGATCGGCGTCGGCCGCGCGATCGGCGCCCGCCGCGCGCTTGGCTTCTGCCCGGCGCTTGGACCATGCCGGAGGCTTGGGCAACGTCGCCAGGTCGGGCTCGGTCGGCATCACCGGGGCAGGCGGTGCCCCCCGCGGGAGGTCCACCCCCGTCGGTGCGACGTCCGGCGATGGCGCGGACGGCGCGGCGCGGACGGGCGTGGTGCCGGCGGCCGGGCCGCGGACGGGCGCGGCGGCGGCGGCGCGGATGCGGGCGGGGACGGGGGCGGGCGCGGCGGGCCTGGCGGACGGGCGCGGCGCCGACAAGCGTGACAGCGTCGTCGCGGTCCGCCCGCGACGCCTGTCCGGGAGAGCGGGCAGCACGTCGGCGATCATGGTGGCGGCGGCGGAAGCGGTTGGTCGCCGGGCCGGGTCGCGGCGGAGCAGGGCGGCGATGACCGGGCCGAGCCGGTCGGCCGACGGTGCCACTGGCGCGTCCTCGTTGATGATCGCGGACATCGTGGTGATCGCGCCGCCGCGATCCTCATAGGGACCGCGGCCCTCGCAAGCCGCGTAGATAGTCGCGCCGAGCGACCACAGGTCCGACGCCGGGGTAGCGGCACCACCCCGGATCCGCTCCGGTGCCGTGAAGCCGGGGGATCCCATCACCATGCCGGTCTGCGTCAGCCGGGGGTCGCCCTCGAACTGGGCGATGCCGAAATCAGTCAGCACGGCCCGCTCGTCGTATTCGGCCGTCGAGATGAGCACGTTACTCGGCTTCACGTCCCGGTGAAGCACACCCGCCATGTGCGCGTGGGCCAGCGCCGAGATCAGCTGCTGTGCGACCCTGGCCGCTCGCCGTGGTGGCATGGGACCGTCGGCCGCCAGCATGTCGTCCAGTGACCGGGACCGGATGAGCCTCCATGATGATCCATGGCCGCCCGTCCTCCTCGGCCACGTCGAAGACGGTGACCACGCCCCGGTGGCTGAGCCGCGCGGCGGTCCGTGCCTCGCGCAGCGTGCGCTTGTACGCGTTCGCCCGCTCGAGGTCGCCGAGCGCCTCATTCAGCCGCACTTCCTTGACGGCGACATCGCGGTCGAGCAACTGGTCAGTGGCGCGCCACACCACGCCCATGGCACCTCGGCCGATGGGCTGAATGAGGCGGTAGCGACCCGCGATAACGCGCCCAGTCATAGGGGGCATAGCCGGAAGATACCAGGATTAAGGGTGGCTGCCGATGGACAGCAGCGGACCCGAGGCATCGGCAAAGAAGTCGTTCCCCTTGTCATCCACGATGACGAATGCCGGGAAGTCCCTGACCTCGATCTTCCACACCGCTTCCATGCCTAGCTCGGGGTACTCGAGCAACTCGACCTTGGTGATGCAGTCCTGCGCGAGTCGCGCCGCCGCGCCGCCGATCGACCCGAGGTAGAACCCGCCATGCCGCTTGCAGGCATCGGTGACGGCGGCCGAGCGGTTGCCCTTGGCCAGCATGACGAGCGAGCCGCCGGCTGCCTGGAATCGCTCGACGTAGGAGTCCATCCGGCCGGCCGTGGTCGGGCCCGAACGAGCCCGACGCGTAGCCTTCAGGAGTCTTCGCGGGACCCGCGTAGTAAACGGGGTGGTCGCGCATGTAGGCGGGCATCTGCTCGCCCGCGTCCAGGCGCTCGGCTATCTTCGCGTGCGCGATGTCGCGCGCCACGACCATCGGGCCGCTCAGCGACAGCCGCGTCTTGACCGGGTACCGGGTCAGCTCGGCCCTGATTTCCGGCATCGGGCGATTGAGGTCGATCTTCACAACCTCGCCCGAGTCATCGGTCACCGACGCGGGGTCCGGGAGGTACTGGGCCGGGTCGGTTTCCAGTTCCTCGAGGTAAACCCCGTCCGCGGTGATCTTGCCGAGCGCCTGCCGGTCGGCCGAGCAGGACACCGCGATCGCGACCGGGCACGAGGCCCCGTGCCGTGGCAGCCGGATGACCCGGACGTCGTGGCAGAAGTACTTGCCGCCGAACTGGGCGCCGATGCCGATCTTCTGCGTGATGCCCAGGACGACGGCCTCAAGCTCGGTGTCGCGGAACCCGTGGCCGAGCGGGCTGCCGGCCGCCGGGATCGTGTCGAGGTAGCGGGCGCTCGCGTACTTGGCGGTCTTCAGCGCGAGCTCGGCGCTCGTGCCGCCGACGACGATCGCGAGGTGGTACGGCGGGCACGCCGACGTGCCGATGGAACGGATCTTCTCCTCGAGGAACTGCGCCATCCGCGTGGGGTTCAGGACCGCCTTCGTCTCCTGGTAGAGGTAGGACTTGTTCGCGGACCCGCCGCCCTTGGCCATGAACAGGAACTTGTAGGCGTCCCCGTCGGTGGCGTACAGCTCGATCTGGGCGGGCAGGTTCGACCCGGTGTTCTTCTCATCCCACATGGTCAGCGGCGCCATCTGCGAGTAACGCAGGTTCAGCGTGGTGTAGGCGTCGTAGACCCCGCGCGCGATGTGCTCCTCGTCGTGCCCGTCGGTGAGCACGCCCTGGCCGCGCTTGCCCATCACGATGGCGGTGCCAGTGTCCTGGCACATCGGGAGGATGCCGCCGGCCGCGATGTTCGCGTTCTGCAGCAGGTCGCGGGCCACGTAGCGGTCGTTCGGCGAGGCCTGCGGGTCGTCGAGGACGCTGCGCAGCTGCCTGAGGTGCGACGGGCGCAGCAGGTGGGCGATGTCGCGGAACGCCGTGCGGGTGAGGAAGGTAAGGACCTCGGGCTCGATCTCAAGGAAGCTCCGGCCGAGCGCCTCCCGGCGGCGCACGCCGCCATCGCCGATCTTCCGGTAGGCGGTGTCGTCGTGCCCGAGCGGCAGCAGCTCGGTGAAGGAAAACTCTGCCATCTCACCATCCTCGTCTCGCATGTCCCCCCGCCACGTCAAGCTTAGGCGGGTGGCCAGGCAGGCCGCGTGAGCGGCTGGCGGGCTTACGCCTGTGATAACAGGAAACTCACGAGGCGGAACTGTCGGATTATGTCGCACGTTCTTCGCGAGACTACTTGTTTGTGCCAACGAAAGGGTGTTATCGTGACGCTGTGCGGCGGCGCTGCGCCACGCGGTGCCCCCGTCCGCGGCTGGAGTTGTTCGCCCTGCGGTGCCCCCGTCCGCAGCGGCTGAGCTGCGGCGCCGTCGCACTACTTAGGGACTCGGCGCTGCTGTGCCGAGTCCCTAAGTAGTTATGCCCCCGAGGGGACGCCCCCGGACCCCCGATGCGCTTAGGCCCTGGCGGGCCACGCGCGGACTCGCGGTCCCGCCCCTGCCCGACGTGGTGGCCTGGCGGCCGTCGCGGCGCGGACTCGGGCAGGTCTCGGGCCTCCGCTGGCCAACCATGATCTTTTAGAACGAACGTTTGGCTTTTGCGGGGTTCCCGCCCCGCAAAAGCCAAACATTCGATAAATGATCTTAAACTGCTATCTCGATGGTCGCTTCGGTCACGCCTGGTGCAGCTTGACGTATGAGTCCGCCGTAGCGCCCTTGATCGTGGCCCTTGGCGCTCGCTCATAGTGCCTCCATCTGCTCGGCTAGCCGGGCCAGGGCGGGGATGGCGGCGCGGATCGCCTGCCGGTCGGCCTCGCTGAGTTGCCCAAGGGCGCGGCCCGCAAGGCCGGTCCTGATGTCCTGCCACTGGGCGATCCGTTCCATGCCCGCCTCCGTGGGGGTGAGCCGCACCGTCCGACCGTCGGAGCTGGCACGGTCCCGGCTGAGCAGCCCGTCCGCGGTGAGCCGGCTGACCATGGTGCTGACGCTGTTAGGCGCGAGGCGCATCTCATGCGCGGCCTCCGCGACGGAGATGCCGGGCCGACGGGCCGCCAGGCGGAGGAGCTCCGACCGCGCGGGGGGCAGCGCCTGCGCGGTCGCGGAGTTGCGCACCGCGCGGCGGGCGATCCGCCGGATCGCGCCCGCCGCCGTGAGCAGTTCACCGGCCTCGGCCTTGGCGAGGTCGGCTGGCGGGGAACTTGCATCGTTCACAGAGCTAACTATATGAGCGCCCCTCACCCGCGCCAAGGGCGCTCCGCCGCCCCCGGAGCACACCAGCCGTCCCTGGGACGTAGCACCGTCTCTGGGGCACATCACAGCATCAGTGGGCTAAGGCCACCCGATTACTCTCGCAGAGGGCAGCATGCTCTGGCATAATGCCACCAAACATCACCGGGGCAGGACTGGGAGGGGCCTGTGGCACTGGACATTCTGCGCGCTGCCATCCCATGACTCGGTTCGTGCATGGTGCTGCGACTTCTGTTGGCCATGTTCGCAAGGTCAACGAGGATAGCCTTCTCGTGAACCCGCCGCTGTTCGCGGTGGCTGACGGCATGGGCGGGCATGGTGCTGGCGACCTGGCCAGCAGCCTGGCCATCGACGCCGTGAAGGCGGCCGCCCGGCTCCGGCCCCTATCGGAGGACGGCGTCCTGGCCGCGATCGACGGCGCCAACCGCGCCATCGTCACCTATGAGGGTGCCCGCGGAATGGGAACCACGATCGCCGGGCTGGCGCTGGTTGAGACCCTGAGCGGTGACCGCCTGATGGTGTTCAACGTCGGAGACTCCCGCGTGTACCGGCTCACGGGCGGTTCGCTGGTGCAGGTCACCATCGATCACTCCGAGGTCCAGGAGCTCGTCGAGGCAGGCGTGATCACCCGGGACGAGGCGCGCGTCCACCCCCGGCGCAACATCGTCACCCGCGCCCTGGGCACGACGCCGCCCTCCAGGCCCGATCGCTGGCTGCTGCCGGCGATCCCGGGGGACAGGTACATGGTGTGCTCGGACGGGCTGTACAGCGAGGTGCCCGACGAGAAGATCGCGGTGCTGCTGGCCTCCGGCACTCCGCAGGGGGCGGCGCAGGCGCTGGTCGCCGCGGCGGAAGAAGCGGGCGGGCATGACAACATCACGGTCATCGTGGTCGACGTCGTCGGCTTCGGCGACCTCGGCGACTACTCCGAGGCAGACGTCCCCACGGTGCCGTGGCGTGACATGCCGAGCGGGCCCGCCTGACGTGCCGCCGCCTTCGGCCCGTTTCACACCGGGTTGAACGGTATATCGTCAGAGCATGCCACCGCGCCCAGCGCCTCGCGACCTGCGTGCCTCAGACGCCGATCGCGAGCGCGTCGTGGCCGTGCTGAACGCCGCGCTGAGCGACGGGCGGCTCACCGCGCAGGAGCACGACGAGCGGGTGCACGCGGCGCTGACCGCGCGCACCCTCGGTGACCTCGCCGGGCTGACGACCGACTTGGTGACGCCCGGCGGGCAGCCGATCCGCCTCCACGACGAACGCGCGGTCAGCGCGCTGTTCCGCAAGGAGTCGCGGGGCGGCCGCTGGGTCGTGCCCGCCGCGCTCACGGTGAACATCGTCGGCGGCGAGATAACGATGGACTTCCGCGAGGCGATCCTGTCCGACCGCCACACGGTCCTGACGGCGCACGTGGCGGGCGGGACGCTCCGGCTGTTCGTCCCGGACGGCGTGACCGTGACGATTGACGGGACCATGGTGCTCGGCCGCAGGAAAGGCGCCTCCGCGCGCGACGTGCCGCCGCCGCTGGACGCCCCGCTGATCGAGGTCCGGGCGCTGGCGGTGCTCGGCGAGATCCTGGTCAAGACCCCGCCGAAGCCGCGCCGCTGGCTCCCCGGCTCCCGCCGCCAGCTCCGGGGCTAAAGGTCAGGTTCTCCGCGCCGGCCGGGCGCCAGGCCGCGGCACCGGCTACTCGTAGTCGACGGCGCTGTAGGCCCTCAGCTTCTTCAGGGCGTGCTCGCTCTTGATGCTGCGGATCGTGCCGGAACGCGAGCGCATCACCAGCGAGTGGGTCGTCGCCCCGCCACGGCGGTACCTGACGCCCTCCATCAGCTCACCATCGGTGATGCCGGTGGCCGCGAAGAACACGTCGTCGGAGCGGACCAGGTCATTGGTGGTGAGTACCCGGTCCAGGTCGTGGCCGGCGTCCAGGGCCCTGCGCCGCTCCTCGTCGTCGCGGGGCGCGAGCTTGCCCAGGAGGACGCCGCCCAGGCACTTGATCGCGCAGGCCGCGATGACGCCCTCGGGAGTCCCGCCGATGCCGAGCATCAGGTCGACACCGGTGCCATCCCGGGCCGCCATGATCGCCCCGGCCACGTCGCCATCGGTGATGAGGTGGATCCGGGCGCCCGCCTCCCGGACGGCCTTGACCAGGCCCTCGTGCCGGGGCCGGTCCAAGATCACCACGGTCACGTCGTGGTTGGTGCCGCCCTTGGCCTTCGCGACCGCCGCGATGTTGGCCGCCACCGGCGCCTCGATGTCCACGACGTCGGCCGCCTCCGGGCCGGTGGCCAGCTTCTCCATGTAGAACACGGCGGACGGGTCGTACATCGTGCCACGCGGGGCGACCGCGAGCACGGACACGGCGCTCGGCATGCCGTTGGCGGTCAGCCGGGTGCCGTCGATCGGGTCGACCGCCACGTCGCAGGCGGGGCCGGTGCCGTCGCCGACCTCCTCGCCGTTGAACAGCATCGGCGCGTTGTCCTTCTCGCCCTCGCCGATCACGACAATGCCCCGCATCGAAACGGAATTGATCAGTGCGCGCATCGCGTTCACCGCCGCGCCGTCCGCGCCGTTCTTGTCGCCCCGGCCCACCCAGCGGGCGGCGGCCATCGCGGCGGCCTCGGTCACCCGGGCGAGCTCCAGCGCCAGGTTGCGGTTCGGCGGTTGCTTGCGCCGCTCAGTGTCGGCGATAGACGCGCCCTGGAGAGTCACGGTCTGCTCGTCAGTCATGATGCAGTCTTACCCCGTCCCCTCTCCCACGCCTGCGACAGGGCCTGCGCGAACACCTCAGCGGACTGCGCGCCAGAGACGCCCAGCGACATGTCGAACACGAAAAACGGCACCCCGCTGATGTTCAGCCGCCCCGCCTCCTGCTCGTCGGCCCGTACCGCGCCCGCGTACTCGTCGGTGTCCAGCACCTTGGCCACGTCATCGGCGTCGAGGCCCGCCTGGGTCGCCACCTCGGTGACCACTTCGCGGTCGAAGATCTGCCGGGCCTCGGCGAAGTTCGCCCGGTAGACCGCGTCGATCAGGGCGCCCTGTACGCCCTGTTCCCGGCCCAGCTGCAGTACCCGGTGCAGGTCGAAAGTGTTACCGTTCGGCCGCTCCAGCTGGTACTGCAGGCCCTCGGCCCGGGCGAGTCCCGCGACCCGTTCCTCCATCTGCCTGGCCTGCGCCATCGGCATGCCGAACTTCTGGCTGATCATCTCCAGGTTGGTCTCGTGACCTCCGCTGGTGGCGCCCGGGTCGAGCTCGAAGGACCGGAACACGACCTCCACCTCGTCACGGTGGCCGAAGCCGCGCAGGGCCTGCTCAAACCTCGCCTTGCCGACGTAGCACCACGGGCAGACCACATCGCTCCAGATATCTACGCGCATGACTACAAGCGTAGATGCGCACGTATCCCGGGCGAGTCCCCGGCACCGGCGGCTCGGGGAGGGCGCGGGTCGGGGACTCGAGGGAGGGCGCGGGTGCCGGCGGGCGAGGGGCAGGCGGGCGGGGACTAAAAGGGCGCGCTGGGGTCGCCGTCGCCTTCCTTGCGCGCCGCCATCGCCGCGGTCAGCCGGGCGCGGGCGCCATCGAGCCACTCGCCGCAGATCGCGGCCAGCTTCTCGCCGCGCTCCCACAGCTCCAGGGACTGCTCCAGGGACAGCCCGCCCGCCTCCAGCCGCTTGACCACCCCGGCCAGCTCGTCCCGCGCCTGCTCGTAGCTAAGGGAGTCGCGTTCCGTCACGTCGCTACCTTATTCCTCAAGGGACCTCCCGCCCACCGCCACCAGAATCCCCAACGGGCCCGCCTTCCCCGCCGACTGACACCTTCGCCGAGTCTTCGGCGAACCGCACCGTGAGCTCCTCGCCCGCCGCCAGCTCGGACGCGGACCTGACCACCGCGGCGTCCGCGTGCGCGACGATGGCGTAGCCGCGCTTGAGCGTCGAGGCCGGGGATAGCGCGAGCAGCCGCGCCCTCGTGTGCGTGATGTCGTCCGCCGCCCTGGCCAGGCGGCCGTCGAGCGAGGTCCTGGCCCGCCGCAGCATCGCCTCGACCTGCTCGCACTGCCGGTCGATCTCCCGCACGGGGTCCGCGAGGGCAGGCCGGGACCGCACGGAAAGCAGCCATGACTGCTCACGGTCGAGCCAGCCCTTGATGGCCCGCCGGCCGCGGTCACGCAGCTGGGTGATGAGGGCCGTCTGCTCGGCCACGTCGGGGACGACCCGCTTGGCGGCGTCGGTCGGGGTGGAGGCGCGCAGGTCCGCGACGTAGTCGAGCAGCGGGGTGTCCTGCTCGTGCCCGATCGCGCTCACGACGGGAGTGCGGCAGGCGGCCACCGCCCGGACAAGCTCCTCGTCGGAGAAGGGGAGCAGGTCCTCCACCGAGCCGCCGCCGCGCGTGATGATGATCACGTCGACCTCGGGGTCGGCGTCGAGTCGCCGCAGCGCGGCCATGACCTCGCCGACGGCGTACGCGCCTTGCACCGGGACCTGCTCGACGCGGAACTTCACCGCGGGCCACCGGCGCGCGGCGTTCTGCAGCACATCGCGCTCCGCCGCCGAGTCACGGCCGCAGATCGAGCCCGATGACGTGCGGCAGGAAGGGCAGCTTCCGCTTCCGCTCCGGCGCGAACAGCCCTTCGGCGGCGAGCCGCCCGCGCAGCTGCTCGAGCCGGGCCAGCAACTCGCCGAGGCCGACGGCGCGGATCTCCAGGGCGGCCAGCGCGAACGAGCCGCGCGTCGCGTTGAAGTCCGGCTTGGCGTAAGATCACCACGCGGGCACCGACCTGCGGGTCAGTCACCTCGAACACCGCCCGGGCAGCACGTTACCCGGGCGGAGACGGCGGCGACCGGATCCCGCAGCGTCAGGTAAACCGTGCCGCCCCGCTTGGTGCACTCAGCGATCTGCCCCTCGACCCACACCCGGCCAAGCTTCCCGATCCAGCCGCTGACGAGCTGGAGCACCGTCCGGACCGGAACGGGTGCCTCGGCGGAGGTCTCTAGTGGCATGTGCCCATCACATCACGTCGCGCTGCCAGGCAGCGGCCATGGACGCGGCGGGAGGGCTAGCTGACGGCTGGGAAGCCCGTGGTCTCCCCGGCGACGATCTTGGCGATGCGCCGCTCGAACATCCCGGTGACTTCCTCGCGGTTCTGGTTCGCCTTCTCGTAGTCGAGGAGGGTCCGCAGCTGGGCGACGGTGAGCGGTGCGCAGCCGGGCGCGCAGCGACGCGACCGTCAGCGTGTCGTAGTTCGCCAGCGGGAGCGCGGCGCCGGCCGCCTCGGGGGTCACCGTCTCCGGGGCCACGGTCTCGGGGGTCACCGTCTCGGCCGCCACGGTCTCGGCCTCGGCCTGCGGCTCGGGGGCGGCGGTCTCGGGAGCGGCGGTCTCGGGGGCCGCGGCCTCCGGGGCAACGGTCGGGTCGTCCGTGGTAACGGTCTCCGCCGCGACGGCCTGCGGCGGCGGCCTCGGGCGTGTCGGTCTCCTGCGCCACCACCTTCACGTGGCCGGCGTCGCCCGCTGCCTCCTGGGCCGCGGGAGCGGCACCGCCCTTGCGACGGCCGCCTAGCGCCCGGCCGAATCCAGCGAATACCGCACGCAGCCCCCGCGCGGGGGCTTCCTTAACTTCCATCTTTCAAACTCTCCTCAAGGGATGGGTACCACCAAGTGTGCCGCAGCATGAGCTCGCCCGTAGTGCGTTAATTAATGTGGTATCGGCCAAGTTAACCATTAATGCGCCCGCCATCCCTGGCAGACCCGCCGAGCGCCGCGGTGCGAGCGCTCCGGCATGCCGGGACCCTGGCCGGCTGCCGTGCCATCTCGCCTAACATGGGTGGCATGTCTGAGACCCATCGCCGGGTCCTGCTGGCAAAGCCGCGTGGCTACTGCGCAGGGGTCGATCGTGCCGTCCAAGCCGTCGAGCTGGCGCTTGAGCGCTTCGGCGCACCGGTATACGTCCGCAAGCAGATCGTGCACAACAAGCACGTGGTCAGCGAGCTAACCAAGCGGGGCGCCGTCTTCGTCGAAGAGACTGACGAGGTGCCGGAGGGCAGCGTCGTCGTCTTCTCCGCGCACGGCATCGCGCCCGAGGTGCGGACCGCGGCCGAGCGGCGCGGGCTGCGGCAGATCGACGCGACGTGCCCCCTCGTCACCAAGGTGCACAACGAGGCACGCCGGTTCGCCGCCAGCGACTACGACATCCTGCTCATCGGCCACGAGGGTCACGAGGAGGTCATCGGCACGGCCGGCGAGGCCCCCGCCCGGGTGCGCCTGGTGGACGGCCCCGATGGTGCGGTCAAGGTCGAGGTCAAGGACCCGTCGACGGGTGGTGTGGCTATCCCAGACCACCTTGTCGGTCGACGAGACGATACAGACGGTGGCCGCGCTCAAGGAGCGCTTCCCGCAGCTCATCGACCCGCCGAGCGACGACATCTGCTACGCCACGCAGAACCGGCAGGCCGCGGTCAAGGTCATCGCGCCCGACGCGGACGTGGTGATCGTTGTCGGCTCGCGGAACTCCTCGAACTCGGTCCGGCTGGTCGAAGTCGCCAAGGACGCCGGAGCGGGTGCCGCCTACCTGGTTGACGACGCGGGGGAGATCGACGAGGCCTGGCTGGCCGGCGCGTCGACCGTGGGCGTGACCAGCGGCGCCTCGGTTCCGGAGGAACTAGTCGAGGGCGTGCTCGGGCAAGCTCGCCGCGCTCGGCTTCGGCGACGTGCAGGAAGTCGAGGCCGTCAAGGAGAAGATGTCCTTCCAGCCTCCTCGCGAGCTGCGCAAGTAGCCGCCCAAGCCACCCGGTGGCTTCAGGGGCGCGACACCAGCTCTGTCGCCGGAGCGAATTCCGTGCCTGGGGTGAGGTCCGTGGCTGCGGTGGGTTCCGCGCCTGTCGCGAACTCAGGAGCCGACAGTGGCCGGGTCGCTTCCTGCACGCTCGCCGGGGCGGACAGCTCCGTGCCGACGACGCCGAGATCGGACAGCCGCCGCGCGGTGACGAGCACCCGGCTCTCCAGGGTGCCGACCGCCTGGTTGTAGGCGACGACCGACGCGGTCAGCGAGCGGCCGAGCCTGTCGACGTGGCGTCCGAGGCCGGCGAGCCGATCGTGCAGGTCGCGGCCGAGGTCGAAGACGGCCCGCGCGTTCTCCGACAGGGCCTCCTGCTGCCAGGCGAAGTGCGCGGTGCGCAACATCGAAACGAGCGTCGTCGGGGTCGCGATGTGCACTCGCCGGGTGATCGCGTACTCCAGCAGGGCCGGGTCGCGCTCCAGCGCGGGCGCGAGGAAGGCCTCGCCGGGGATGAAGAGGATCACGAACTCCGGCGTCGCGGGCAGCCCCGCCCAGTAGGCCTTGCCGCCGAGCTGGTCCACGTGCGTGCGCAGGTGCCGGGCGTGCGCGCCCAGCCTGGCCTCGCGGATGGCGTCGTCGGGCGCCTCGACGGCCTCCAGGTAGGCCGAGAGCGGCACCTTCGAGTCGACCACGATGTTCTTGCCGCCGGCCAGTCGCACCACCATGTCGGGGCGCTGGCCCCGGCCATCAGGGGCCGCGCCGTCGATGCTCACCTGCTCGTCGAAGTCGCATCGCGCGGTCATCCCGGCAAGCTCCACCACCCGGCGCAGCTGCAGCTCTCCCCAGCGGCCTCGCGCCTCTGGCCGCCTCAGCGCGGTGACCAGCGCCTGAGCCTGCTCCCTGACCTGCTCGGCCCCGCGCCTGGTGAACTCCACCTGCTGCGCGAGCTCGGCGTGCGACCGGGTCCTTGCCTGATCAGACTCGCGCATCTGCTGCTCGACCCGGGCGAGGGTGTCGCGGATCGGGCCGACGAGCTGCCCCACGTCGAGCCGCTCGCCGAGCTGCCCCTCCATCAGGGCCGACTGGGACTGCGTGGTCCGCTCGAGCAGCGCGCACTTGTCCTGCGCGGCGCGGGCGCGCTCCTGCGCCGTGGCGACCCGCCCGCGCATCAGCAGGTACCCGACGACAAGGCCGATCGCGATCCCGGCCAGCAAGGCGAACATGGTCATTCCCCCAGTATTGAGCCGCGCCCCGCCCAGCCCCGCACCCGACACGCTGTGCTTCTCCAGCGGGTACTTGCCACCCCAGCCCCGGGATCCCGGGTTCCCGGCCGCCCTTCCCGCCCCCGGAGCAGCCTGGAGCGGGTGGGTCGCGCGATTGACCTGCTGCCGGCCAAGGCAGGCGGGCAGCGCGCCACCTATGCCCCAGTATTTGCCGGGGGTACACCAAAAAAATACGGCAGATTAATGCTGTGTAACGCACAGTAGTGATCAAGTCCCGGCACAATGGGTACCGTGCGTGCGGCCATCGAGCTTCGCGCGGTCAGCCAGCAGGCGCGGCCGGGGATAGTCACCCTGCGTGACGTATCGCTAACGGTCGAGCCCGGCGAGCTGATCGCGATCATTGGCGGCAGCGGGTCAGGGAAGACCACGCTGCTCGAACACCATGTGCGGTCTGCGGCCGCCCATCGCCGGAGAGGTGATCCGGGCCGAGGGCACGTGCGTGGGCTACGTGCCGCAAGACGACATCATCCACCTGGCGCTCCCGCTGGAGCGCACGCTTCGCTACGCGGCGGCACTGCGCCACGTCCCCGACCCCGTCACGGCGGTGGAGGACGTGCTGCAAACGCTGGAGCTGGCGGGCCGCTCGGTGGTCCCCGTCGGCCAGTTGTCCGGCGGCGAGCGCAAGCGGGCCTCCATCGCCGCCGAACTGCTCGCCCGGCCGGGCCTGTTCTTTCTCGACGAGCCCACGTCCGGGCTGGACCCGGCGCGCGGCATGGAGCTGATGCGGACGCTGCGCCATCTGTGCGACGGCGGGACGACCGTGGTGCTGACCACCCATAACCCGCTCGACGCCGAAGTGTGCGACAAGGTCGCCGTCCTGGCCTTCGGCGGTCACCTCGCGTTCTTCGGCACGCCGGCGGCGGCCCGTGGCTACTTCGGCACCGACTCGACCGTGGAGATCTACGAACGGCTCGCGGGGGTCGGCGATCCCGCGAGGAACTGGTCGCGCCGGTACTTCGACGCCCACCTGACCTGGACGGCGCCGGCCATCTCGCCTGTGCCGCTGGCCGGCGACGCCGGGGAGGCGGCGAGCGCGAGCCCGGTCTTGACGGGCACGGCCACCGTCGATCCTGGCGACGCCCTGGACCGCGTTGCCGGCCATGGCCAGCGCGGTGACATCACCCCGCGCATCCTCGGCCAGCCCGCCTGCGCGCGGGAGGACATGCCGGCGATCCCGGCGCCCGGTTCCGACGGGGTGCCGGCGCGGTCGCTCCGCCCGGTGCGGCAGTGGCTGCTGCTCACCCGGCGCAACGCCGACATCCTCACCCGCAGCAAGCTCACCGCCGCGATGCTGGCCGGGTCGCCGCTCGCCGTGCTCCTCATGTTCCTGGTGCTGTTCAGGCCGGGTGCCTTTGACCCGGCGCACCCCAGCCCCGCGGCGACCGTCATGATCATGTTCTGGGTGGCGTTCGGCGGGTTCTTCTTCGGCCTGACCTACGGCCTGCTGGCGATCTGCGCCGAGTGGGGGGTGCTGCGCCGCGAGCGCTTCGCCGGCCTGGGGGCGGGGACCTACGTGCTGGCGAAGGTCTCCGTGCTGCTTCCGCTCCTGGCCGCCGCCGACCTGGTGTTCCTGGTAGTGCTCCGGCTGCTCGGGAGGCTGCCGGCAGCGGGCGGCTACCCGTCGGTGTTCGTGACGCTGCTGCTGTGCTCGGCCGCGGCGCTTGGCCTTGGCCTGCTCATCTCCGCTGCCGTGGCTGAGCCGGCGCAGGCGACGATCGCGATGCCCATGGCCTGCTTCCCGCAGGTGCTGTTCGTCGGCGCGATCCTGCCCGTGCCGGTGATGGCCGCCGTCGGCAAGTGGATCAGCTTCGCGATGACCAACCGGTGGGCCTTCGAGGCGCTCGGCAATAGCCTCGGGGTGGTGCGGCTGTGGTCCAACGGCAAGTCCCCTCTCGGCCCGCCGCTGCTGATGAGCTACGGGACCACGTTTAACCGGCCGGTCGCGGTCGACTGGCTGGTCCTGGGCGGCTTCACGGTCGCTTTCGTGGCCGCCACGATCGCGGTCGTGCTCCGCAAGACCCGCTGAGCGAGTCCCGCGGAGCATGACCGGGCCGTGCTAGCAGTTCAGGCGGGGGGACAGGCCCGCCAGGTCCGGCAGCCGGTCGCGGTAGGTGCGCTCGGCGAAGTCAAGGAACGACTCGATGTCCCCGATCGTGGACGGCAGCCCGGCGGACACCCGAACGGCTCCGCCAGTGGGCAGCCCGACGACGCCGAGGTAGTCATCGACGGTGGTCATGTCCGAGCGCAGGAAGCTGCGCCGCATGATCGCCCGTCGCACGAAGGTGCCGCCCACCGCCTTG
This sequence comes from uncultured Actinomycetota bacterium, assembly GCA_963735415.1. Lineage (GTDB taxonomy): Bacteria > Actinomycetota > Actinomycetes > Streptosporangiales > Streptosporangiaceae > Trebonia. Next base: position 83,804 of record CAVTLB010000031.1, read on the forward strand.
CGCGACAGGCCGAAGGCCCACTCGCCGGCACCCGGGTTGCAGAAGCAGCCGGTGCGCAGCGAGATGCCCGCCGCCGCCGCGTCCCGCGAGACCGCCCGCTCGTCCACGAGGCTGCCAGTCGGGTCAAGGAAGTTGAAGGAGATCGTCCCGCCTCGCCCGGTCAGGCCGCCCGAGGGCTGCGCTCCGGGGCCGTACAGCAGCACCAGCGGCACGCCGTTGCTGTGCTTCAGCCCGGCCAGGGACTGCAGCAGCCAGTTCGTCAAGATGGCGACCCTGGCGCTGATCAGGTCCATGCCGATGTCGCTGATCCACTCGATGCCGGCCGTCACGTCCGGGATCGACAGGAAGTTCACCGTGCCGTCCTCGAACGCGGCCTCGCTGCGCAGCAGCCTGTGCCAGCCGCCCTGCACGCTGACGCCCCAGATCGTCCCGCCAGAGAACCACGGCCGGCGCAGCCTCGCGATGGCGTCGTGCCGGGCCAGCAGGCAGCCCACCCCGGTCGGGTAGCCGAACACCTTGTACCAGCTCACGGCGACGAACTCCGGTGCCACCTGGCGCAGGTCCAGGCGGCTCGTCGGCACGTAGGACGCCGCGTCGAGCAGCACGTCATAGCCGGCCTCCTGCGCTCGCCCCACCCAGCTCAGCGGATGCTGAACGCCGGTGAAGTTGCTCTGCGCCGGGTAGGCGAACAGCCCGGGCCTGCTGCCATGACCCCGGCCGAGCGCGAGGTTGAGGTCTATCTCGTCGACCCGGAGGTCCCGGGTCAGCGAGACGTATCGCACGTGCGCGCCCCGCGCCCGGGCGAACTCCCGGATGCCGTTGACCGAATTGTGGTTGTCGGCCGTCAGCACCAGCCGCTTTCCCCGGCGGAACGGATAGGCCTCGGCGACCAGTCGGCAGGCACCGGTCGCGTTTGGCGTGAATATGACCGTGTAGTCCCTCGCGGAGGCATTGAAGAATTTCAGGATTGCCGCCCGGGCCTGCTCGATCAGCTCCGTTGACGCGCTGGACGTCGGATTCTCCGAGTGCGGGTTGCCGTAAGCGGCGGCGCGGATCCGCCTGGCGTGCGCCCGCAACTGCGACCGCGAAGGCAGCCCGGCGCCGGTGTAGTCGAGGTAGACCTGGCCGCCCTCGTCTAGGTAGCCGTACTCGGTGGCACGCAAGTCATCCAGCCGCGAAGTCGCGGCGTATTCCGGGTACGCGGCATCGAAATCCCCCATATCTGCCCCCGTATTGCATGGAAACGTAATCACGCCTGAAGTGGGATGCGGCATAGCGCGCATGCCGTGCACAATGGACATCGCGGGCCGTCTCACGCCCCCGTCAGCGGCAATGACTACGGTACTCCCCAACTGGCGTTTTCGACCCCCCGCCGGCGGGGAATTGCGCGCGGCTCGATTGCGCACGCGATTGCAGCGTGATCGTGGCTGGAGATGCTGCTGTGGTTGTGGTCAGATTGAGCCGTGACGAGTGAGCTGACTATCGCGGACCTGCTGACCTCCTACCTGCGCGACGCCGGCCTCCGGCAGGTCTTCGGCTACCCCGGCGAGTCGATCGTGGACTTCATGGAGGCCGCCCGGGTCGGCGGCCTGACCGTGGTGTCGGCGGCCCGCGAGGCCAGCGCCGCGTTCATGGCCGAGGGCGCCGCCATGGCCACCGGGCGGCCCGGCGCGGTGGTATCCACGCTCGGCCCCGGATCGACGGCGGTGCTCAACGGCGTCGCCAGCGCCCAGCTGGACCGGGTGCCGCTGATCGCGGTATCCGGGCAGGTCGACAGCCGCCGCGAGCAGTACTGGACGCACCAGCTCATCGACCACGACCTGCTGTTCTCGCCCGTGACGAAGCTGACCGCGCGGCTGGAGCCGCCCTCGGCGGACACGGTGATCCGGCGCGCCCTGCGGACGGCCGTCGCCGAGCGGCCCGGGGCGGTCCACCTGACGGTCGGGCACGACGTCTTCGGCCAGGCGGTGACGGAAGACGGGGCCGGCGACGTGCGGCTGCCCCCGCTGGACCCGCCCCGGCCGGACTTGATCTTTACTCGGCCGGCCCCGCGCGGCGCGGCCCCGGCGCGGGCGCTCGCCGGCGAGCTGGCGGCGGCGCGGCGGCCCGTCGTGCTGGCGGGCGCGGGCGCGGTGCGCGGCCTGGCCGGCCAGGAGCTGGCCGCGCTGGCCTCCTCGGCCGGGGTGCCCGTGGTCGTCGGCGCGATGGCCAAGGGCGTCATCCCCGAGGAGCACCCGTACTTCGCCGGCGTTCTCGACATGGCCGGGCACCGGGTCATCTGGGACCTGCTGGCCTCGGCCGACCTGATCATCACCGCGGGGTTCGATCCGGTCGAGCTCATCACCCCGTGGCGGCTGCCGGTGCCGGTGCTGCACGTCGATGCCGTGCCGAACGTGGACCAGATATACCGCGCGGACCGCGAGATAGTAGGTCACATCCCCACGGCGCTGGCGTGGCTGCGGGAGAACGCCGGCCCGGGGCCACGCTGGACGGAGGCTGAGGTCGCCGCGCACCGCGCGGCGCTGCGGGCGGCCTGGCAGGCCGGCTACGATCCGGCGGCGCTGAACCCGTCGGAGGTGGTGGAGATCACCCGGGCGGCCGCCCCGGCCGGGACGGTCGTCACCGCCGACGTCGGGTCGCACAAGCTCATGACGGGCCAGGCATGGTCCGCGCCCGCGCCACGGCAGGCGCTGATCACCAACGGGCTGTCCGCGATGGGCTTCGGGCTGCCGGCCGCGATCGGCGCCTCGGTGGCCCTGGGACCATCGACGGGACCCGCCGAGCCGGTCGTTTCGCTGTGCGGAGACGGCGGCTTCGCCATGACCGCGACCGAGCTGTCCGTCGCCGCGTCGCTGAAGCTGCCGCTCGTCGTGGTCGTGTTCGCCGACGGGAACCTCAACCGGATCGTCTTGCACCAGCAGCAGGCCGGGCTGCCGCTGACCGGCACCGCCGTGCCGCCGGCCGACATCCCTGGGCTGGCCGGGGCGCTCGGCTGCGACGGCGTCCGGGTCGCCAGCGCGGCGGCCCTGGAAGATGCCCTGTCGGGTGCCTTCGTGGCGGGCCGGTCCGGCCACTGGTCATCGAGGCGCGGATCTCCGTGTCGCAGTACAACGCGCAGTTCTGAGGGCTGCCCGCGTCCGGGCCGCGGGGCCCTGAAATGCGCGGCGCCGGCGGCCGGCGCGGCTCGGTTTTCAGCTGCGCGGGCAAGCGCCACTAAACTCGGCGCTCGTGAGCCTGTCCATCGGCATCGTCGGCCTGCCCAACGTCGGCAAGTCCACCCTGTTCAACGCGCTGACCAAGGCGGGGGTGCTCGCCGCGAACTACCCGTTCGCCACGATCGAGCCCAACGTCGGCATCGTCGGCGTCCCCGACCCGCGGCTAGCCGAGCTCGCCAAGCTGTACAAGTCGGAGAAGGTCATTCCGGCGGCGGTGCGGTTCATCGACATCGCCGGGCTGGTGCGGGGCGCGTCGGAGGGCGCGGGACGGGGTAACCAGTTCCTCGGGCACATCCGGGAGACCGACGCGATCTGTCAGGTCGTCCGGGTCTTCGCCGACCCTGACGTGACGCGGGTCGACGGGTCAACCGGGCCAGAGGGCGACATCGAGACGGTCGTCACCGAGCTGATCCTGGCCGACCTGCAGACCCTGGACAAGGCGCTGCCCCGGCTGCTGCGGGAATCGAAGACGCGAGCCGCGGAGAAAGTCGCCGCCTACAACGCGGCCGTCGCCGCCTCGGAGCTGCTCAACGGCGGCACCACGCTGTTCAAGGGCGCGGACAAGGCGGGCATCGCCCTGTCCGACCTGCGCGAGCTGCACCTGATGACGGCCAAGCCGTTCCTGTACGTGTTCAACATGGACGTCGGCGACCTGTCGGATTCGGCCCTGTGCAAGCAGCTCGCCGAGCTGGTGGCACCGGCCGAGGCGGTCTTCCTGGACGCCAAGACCGAGGCCGACCTCGCGGAACTGCCCGACGATGAGGCCGCCGAGCTGCTGGCCGAGGCGGGCATGGGCGAGCCGGGCCTGGCCAAGCTCGCCTCCGCCGGGTTCCGCGCGCTGGGCCTGACGACCTTCCTTACCGCCGGCCCGAAGGAGGTCCGCGCGTGGGAGATCCCGATCGGGGCCACCGCGCCCGAGGCGGCGGGGGTCATCCACACGGACTTCAAGCGCGGCTTCATCAAGGCCGAGATCGTCTCCTACGACGACCTGATCGCGGCCGGGTCGGTCGCGGCCGTCCGCGCCGTGGGCAAGGCCCGCATCGAGGGGAAGGACTACGTCATGCGGGACGGCGACGTCGTGGAATTCCGCTTTAACGTGTAGCGAGCGAATAAGGACCCTATGATTCGAGCCATGGGGAGCTGAAGGGGTAGAGCGTGGGTCCTGATTACGTGCGGCCACGGTTCGTGCTGGTCTAGTGCAGACCGACGACGCCGAGCTGACCGAGGCGACCAGCCCCGACGTGCTGCCCGCGGCGGTGCCGCGCGTCGCGGCCGGCATCGTGCAGGGTGCCGCGCTGATCGCGGGCCTCACCCTGCTCTCCCGGATACTCGGCCTGGTCCGCACGCTGGTGTTCTCCCAGACGGTGGGGTCCGGTTGCCTGGGGACCGTTTACGTCACCTCCTACCAGGTCCCTAACCTGCTGTCTGAGCTGGTGCTGGCCGGGGCGCTGACCAACGCCATGGTGCCGGTGCTCGCCCGCTCCGCCGAGCGCGCCGGCACTGACGCCGCGGCCCGCGAGCGCGTCTCGCAGATTTCTTCGGCGATGCTGACCTGGACGGTCCTGATCCTGGTGCCGGTCATGATCATCATCGTGGTCGGCGCCGGGCCGATCGCCCGGCTGCTGGACCCGACCAACGCGAGCAGCCATTGCGTCCGTTCGCAGATGGTGGGCGCCACCGGGGAGATGCTGAAGGTATTCGCCCCGCAGGTGGTGCTGTACGGGCTGTCGGTGGTCATGTTCGGCATCCTGCAGGCCTATCGGCGCTTCACCGGGCCCGCGCTCGCGCCCATCGTCGCCAACCTGGTCATGATCACCTCCTACCTGATCTTCGTGCCCCTGGATGGCGGTGCGACGCTGTCGCGGGCACCGCAGGCCGCCCTCCTGGCGCTCTCGGTGGGCGCCACGCTGAATGTCGCCTCCCTCGTCGTGGTGGGCCTGGTGCCGGTGCGGCGGCTGGGCCTGCGGCTGCGGCCGAGGTTCCGGTTCCCGCGCGGGCAGGTGGGGCGGCTGGGCGGCCTGGCGCTCGTGGGCGTCCTGGAGTTCATTGCCACCGACGTGGCCGCCGTGGTCGTCATCATCCTTGCCAACGGGCACGGCGACACCGGCGCCCTAGTGGTGCTCAACTACGCCATGCTTGTCTTCAACGCGGTGTCGGCGGTGCTCACGCTGTCCATCACGACGAGCGCCTTCCCGGTCATGTCCGCCGCCGACTCGGAGGCGGCCTTCGACCGGACCTGCGCGGGCTCCACGCGAGCGGTGCTGCTCATGTCCTGGCTCGGCGCGGCCGTGATCGCCGCGGTGGCGGTGCCGGCCGCGCACATCCTCGTCCGCGGAGAGCAGGCAACGGAGCTCATCGAGGCGTTTGCCGCAATCGCGCCCGGCATCGTGGGCGCGGCCGTGATCACGAACCTGTCGCGAGTCCTGTTCGTCCTGGGACGGCTCCGGATCGCCGCGCTCGTGGTGACCGGAAGCTGGCTCGTGGCCGTGGTCGTGGACGCCGTCTTGACTCAGCTTGTCCCGGCTCGCCTGGAGGTGGCGGCGATCGGCCTCGGCGCGACCATCGGGCAGACGGCGGTGGCCATCCCGCTGGTGATCGCGATGCGCCGGATCCGCGGCAAGGCCGTCCTGGCCGGAGCGGGCCGCGCGACGCTGGCCGGCTTCATCGCCTGCGGCGCGGGCTGCGCGGCCGGAATCGAGGTCATCAGCGCGCTGGCGCCGGCTTCCAAGCCGATGTTCGTCGTCGCCGCCCTGCTCGCGACGACCTGCGCGGTTGCCGCCTTCGGTGTGGTGGCATATCTCCTGGTACCTGGTGACCTGAAGGCGATCGCCACCGTGGTGGCCTCGCGATCCGCGCGCCGCGCTGGCGGCCGTGGCGCTAAGGGCCGTGGCTGCCAAAGGCCGTGGCGCCAAAGGCCGCGGCGCCAAAGGCCGCGGCCCTGCGCGGTAGCCGCAGGCCACATGGGCGGTCTCCCGGCCGGTTACGTTACGTAATCGACCGGCCTGGTGTGACTATGCCAGTTCCGGGGTTCCTACCGGCCATGATGAAGATTTTCTCGTTTTGCGTTGAACCACTGGCTCGGTAGTTGCGTATCTGTATGTGACGAGTTACCGTCAGCAAGCGGGTCCGCACGATGCGGACTCATGCATGGGACGTGTGAGACTGGAGAGAATCCGGTATGGGCAAGGCGCGGTTTGTTCGGTTCCAATGGCGCGCGAGCGTCGGCTTTATGCCGCACAATGGTGCACGGGACCGGCTGGGATCGCGTCATGACGGGCGCGGGCGGAGGTGTTGATGGTGCGCAGGGCCGGCGCGGCTGGCGCCGATAGCAGAGCGGATTCATCTGGATACGCTGACGACGCGCCGGCGTGGCCGGGGACCGGCCGCCCCGAGCCGCCGACCAAGGCCCCCTGGGGCGGGAGCGGCGGGCGGTGGACGGTATGGCCGATGCGGATCGTCTTGTGGGCCGCGATCCTTGTCGTCCTTTACCGGGGCGTCATGGCGATCGCGTTCAACGAGACGCCCGCCAGCGGCGGCGGCAATGCACAGTTCCCGGTGACCCTCGCCGAGGGCTACGTCATGCAATTCGGCCACGTCTACTTCAACTTCGACCCCGCGACCGCGGGGCAGCGCCAGGCGCAACTCGGCGAGTTCCTCCCGCCGAGCGTGCTCAGAACGCAGTCGCAGCAATTCGGCTTCAACGGGTCAGCCACGACGCAACTGGCTTCCGAGTCGGTCGCCGGGATAGACGTGGCCACCCAGCAGACGGCGGTGGTGAACCTGCTCGCCGTAATCAATGGCAGGCTGATGGAGTTCGGCGTGCCGGTTTACGCGGCGGGCGGCGGCATCGTGATCTCGGGGCTGCCGGCGCTGCTGGCCGTGCCGCCGATGGTCAACCTGCCGCAGAGCCAGCGGGCGCAGTCCGATTCAGCGGCCGCGAGCCAGCTGCAGCAGCAATTGCCCGGCTTCTTCGGCGCCTACGCCAGTGGCAACGCGGCCGACCTGAGCCAGCACCTCGCGCCAGGCGCCTCGGTCACCGGACTGGGTGGCGAGGTCACGTTCGGGAACATCGTGAATCTGTACGTCCCGCCGGGCGGCATGACACGCGACATCACCGTCACCGTGAACTGGCAGCTAGCGGCACAGCAAGGGGGATTCGCGACAACGTACGACATGTCGGTCGTCGATTCGCAGGGCGGAAAGTGGTATGTAAAGGACATCCGAGCATCCACGCAGCCGATGGGAACCGCCCAGTGACCCGGTCGGCCAGCAGCGTCTTGCCCAGCTAACCGATGCCCCCGGAAGGGAATCTCGATATGTCTCTCCAGAACATCGCCGCAGCCGCACCCCAGGCGGCGATCAGCACCCATGGCCTTGTCGTGTACCTGCAAGGCCTGTTCGGTCCGCTATTCCTTGGAATCGTCGGAATCGTGGCTCTATTCTTCCTTTTCACCAGGGAGATCACGAAGTTCGTCCAGTTCATCGTGCTGGCGGTTGCGATCGCAGTGGTCTTCTACACGCCGAGCATCGTGCAGACGCTGGCCACGGGAATAGCGAACGCCCTCGGGGTCCACTAGTCATTCATCGCTGAGGAGCGCCGTCAAGTGGACCTGCCCACCTATACGAACATCTGGCGAATCGAAAAGCGGCTGTACAAGCTGTATGATTTCCGGCTCCCGGCACCGCTGCCGATTAACTGGATTGCCGTATTTGCGGGCATTACGGTCCCGTATATCCTGCTTTTGGTGGCTCTAGGACTGCCGTTCAATCACACGCTCGTCTGGCTTTACGTCCTGCCGCCAGGAGTGCTGACCTGGCTGACGACGAGACCCGTGATAGAGAGCAAGCGCCTCCACGAGTTGCTTGAGTCGCAGATCCGGTATCTCGCGGAGCCCCGGGTGTGGTGCCGGATGGCGCCGCTCGCGGAGAAGGACCAGATCACCGTGACCGCGCGGGTCTGGCACAGCAACCGGGTGCCCCGAGAGCGGACCGCGAGCATGGCCGCCCTGCTCGAGCGCGGCTCGCTGGCGCGGCGCAAGCCCGGCGTGCCGCTCCGGCCCCCGCGGGTTCCCGTCCCCGCGGCGGGCACCGCGGCTTCCGGCCTCGCGACTGCCGTGGGGGACTCAGTCGCAGCGGGTTCAGTCGCCGGGGGCACAGTGGCCGGGGGCGCAGTGGCCAGGGGCACAGTGGCCGGGGGCATGGTCGCCGGGAGCACGGTTGCCGGACGGACCGCCGCGGCAAGCACCGCCGCGGCAAGCGCCTTGGCCGCAAGCGCCGCGCCCACAGGGGCCGTGGCGGGAGGCACGCGGGACGTGGCACGCGGCGGGCCGGGCAGGGCCTTCCGCCGGGGTGGCGCCGCGAAGAAGGCCGCGGCAGGCGACCGTGCCATCGCGCGCGGCACGGCGAAGGGCCGTGCCGCCAGCGGCACCGCCGCCGAACTGGCCGCCGAGCAGGTCGCTCCGGCCCCGCCATTGCCGGCGTACGGCGCCACGCGCCAGCCGGCGGCACTGGGCGGCGCGCTAGCGCGCCCAGCGGCCGCCCCGGTCCTGTCGGCGGGCCAACCGCACGTCACCCCGGCCGTATGGCCAGCCGTCCCGGCTTCCCCAGGGACCAGGACGGCCACCGTCTCGCAAGCCGCGCAACCACCCGCCGCAGTTCATGCGGGCGCTGTTTCCGTCGGCGCTGTTTCCGTCGGCGGTGCTGCCGCGACCAGTGCTTCCGCGGGCAGTGTTTCCGCGGGCAGCGCGCTTCCGTCGGCGCTGTTTCCGCCGGGCCTGCTCTCGCTGACGCCGCGCCGCCAGCCCCGATGGCGGCCCGCTTCGCCGCCACGGCACCGGCGTCTCCGGTGACACCCCCGCACGCGGCGGTGGGCACCGCGGCACCGCCGGCCGCCGAGACGCCGGCCAATGCGGCGATGACCGCGCCCGAGGTCCAGGTGCGAGCCAGGGGCACCAGCGGCCCCGGCATGGCGCACGAGGTCGCGCACGGCGCCCCCGCGCGCAGGGTGCCCCCGCGGACTCCCGTGGACAGCGCGCGGGCCTGGCCACCGCCTGTCGGGATGTCCATGCCCGCCCCGGCCGCCCCGGCCCAGCCCGCAAGCCCCCCGGCCACGCCCCCCCCGGTCGCCCCCCCGCCGCCCGCGAGTGTTCCGCCGGCCGTGAGTGTTCCGCCGGCCGTGAGTGTTCCGCCGGCCGCGAGCGCTCCCCACCGAGATCCCACCAGCCGCGAGCACCCCTCCCGCGAGCACCCCGCCGCCCGCGAGCACCCTGCCGCCCGCGAGCACCCCTCCCGCGAGCACCCCGTCCCGCGAGCACCCCGCCGGCCGCGAGCACGCCCCCGTCGAGCACGCTTCCGCCGCCGTCGCCCCAGGCACCCGATGCTCACCCGGCCAGCGACCAGCCGTCGCCGGGCCAGGCCGCCGTTCCCGCCGCAACGGCCGAGCGTGCGGCCGCGACCTTGTCCGCCGCGCCCGCCACTAACCGTGCCACGCCGCGACAGGAACTGTTCTCACTGCTGGCTGGCCGTTCCTCGGTGCCGGGCCGGCGGCCGTCCGAGCTCGCTCCGTCCGAGGCCGCTCCAGCAGTTCCGGTCGCCCCCGCCGAAGCCGCGGCTCCAGCCGAGACTGCCGCTCAAGCCGCCGCTCCAACGCACCAGTCCGCCCCAATCGCACCAGCCGTCCCGGCGGCACCCACACTCCCGCAGACGCCGGCCTCCGCCGCGCCTGAGCCAGCCGCGCCTGAGCCAGCCGAGTCCCGGCTAACAGCGCCTTCCGTCACCGACGCACCGCCCGGCCTAGCCGAGCCGGTCCAGCCCGCACAGCAACAGCAATCCAGGCCGCCGCAGCCACCGCAGGCACAAGCACCACAGCCGCAGGCACACGCACCACAGGCAGACGCGCCACAGCCACAGGCGCCACAGCCGCAGGCGCCACAGCCGCAGGCACAGGCGCCACAACCACCCCAAGCACCAGACGCCCCCGAGCGAGCGCGCCCTGTCCCGTCCATCGAGCGCGCGCTATCCGGCCCGTCCAGGGACCGCAACCTGAGCTGGCACACCCGCGTCAAGTTCATCGCGGGCGCCACCCAAGGACCCGGCGTGCGGGACCAGGAGGCTCTCGACCGGGCGCGCGCCCGCCTCCCGCTCAAGGGACCCAAGCGCGTGCTGATTCTCGGTTGCACCAGTGGTGCCGGACAGACTGTAACTACCCTCATGACCGGCCAGATACTCGCGAGCCTGCGGGAGGAGCCGGTCGCCGCCATCGACCTGCACGACGGCACGCTGGGCCGGTATACCGCGCCTGCCGCGATGCTGCGGGAAGTCCTCGACGGCGCACAGCCGCAGGGCCAGCCCGCGGCGCACCCGGATGGGCTGCACCCCAAGGCACGCGGCGAGCGCCAGCGCACCATGGATCACGGCAGGCTCGATGTCATCGCGAGCGACAACCCGCTGCAAGATGGCGACGAGCGGCGGCTGGCCGAGCACCTTGGCCGGCACTACCCGCTGACGGTCCTTGACCCCGGTGCCACCGGCCTGACGCGCCTGCTCAAGATCACCGATCAGCTCGTCATCGTCGCGCCCGCCAGCGTGGAAGCGGCCAGCGCGCTGGCCGACACGCGCGACTGGCTGGACGCCCACGGCTTCGCCGAGCTGGCGATGCACTCGGTGACCCTGGTGAACGGGGTCAGCCGGCGCAGCATCGCCGACGTGGAGGCGGCCGAGGCGGTCGCGCGGGGCCGCTGCCGGGCCATCGTCCGGGTCCCGTGGGACGACATGCTCCCCGTGGGCAACGCGGGCCCGTCCACGCTTCACCCGCAGACGCGGGTGGCCTACACCGCGCTGGCTGGGGTCCTCGTCGCGGGAATGGCCGCCGCACCCGTCCGGAGACCGCAATGATGACCACAACGGACTATCCCATTCGCAACACCAACCGCGTTCTGCCGCAGGCACCGCATCAGGAGGAGGCGTGGTGAGCACGAGGTCGAAGAGCAGGGTCCGGCTCGGGATCCGCTATTTCGACGACCGCATCTTGCTGACCGAGACGCACGCCTGGGCGTACTACCGGGTGCCGACGGTCTCCTACGAGTTCATCACGCCGGAAGATCGAGAAGCGCTAGCCACCAACATCACCGTCGCGCTGGCCGCCATCCGGATGCAGGACGCCGAGGTCCACCTGCGGATCGTGCACCGCCCGTACCCGGCGGTGGAGTGGGCGACAGGACTCGACGCGACCTCCGACGGCGGTCCCGGCTGGCGGGAGTACCTGGAGGAGATCTACCAGCACGTATGGGCGAAGGACTTCTGGGGCAAGGAGATCTACCTTGGCGTCAGGCTCGGCCAGCGGGGCCTGTCGGCCCAGCTGTCCGGCGGCGTCATCGCGGGCTTCCTCAGCTCTTACCGGGTCGCGGAGAAGGCCGCGGGCATCGAGGACGACTCGGTTTCCGCCGGGGAGATCGCCAAGTGGACGGAGCAGGCCGAACGGCTCGGCCGCGCGCTGACCTCCGGTGCGCTCGCCGCCCGGCACGCCAACTCGCGCGAGGTGGCCTGGCTGTTCAGGCACACCCTCATGGGCTCGCTGAACGACCCGCCCCCCTCGGCCGCCCGCCGCAGGACCTGGGGAGCCGGCGAGATCGAGCAGCTCTTCGAGGGCCAGATCGTCAACGGGCGGTCCCACCTCAAGCTGGAGCACCCCGGGGGAGAGTCGTACGCGGCGTTCCTGTCCTTCGCCAGGTTCCCCGACGTCATGGCGTTCCCCGAGGGGGAGCCGTGGCTGCACTACGCGGATTCGCTGCCGTTCCCCGTCGAGGTCAGCTCGCGGATGAAGTTCGTCTCCCCGGCCCGGGCCAGCAAGGACGTGGGACGCCGCCTCGCGCACGCCCGCGACATGGACATGCACATCCGGGAGGCCGGAGCGGAGGCCCCCATCGCGCTGGCGGAGCAGATCGCCGCGGCCCGGCTGCTTGAGCACGGCATCACCAAGGAGCGGCTGCCGTTCGTCTACGGCTGGCACCGGCTGATCGTCACCGCGCCGACCAGGGACCTGTGCGTCCGCCGGGTGGAAGCCGTCACCGAGCACTACCGCGACATCGGCATCGACCTCGTCAACTCCACCGGCGACCAGTTCTCGCTGCTGTCGGAGGCGCTGCCCGGCGAGCGAGTCAGGATCAACGCCTACGTCCAGCGCCAGCCGCTGTACACGATCGCCGGCGGGATGCCGACGGCGACCGTGGAGCTCGGTGACCGGATCGCCGACGGGGTCGGCTGGATCGGGCCCTACATCGGGGAGACGCTCGGGCGGGCGCGTTCGGTCGTCCATTTCGACCCCATGCTGGCCGCGGCGCGGAACCGGCCGACCGCGGTGGCCATCACCGGGGAGCCGGGCGGCGGGAAGACCACGCTGGCCATGCTGCTCATCTACCAGCTCGCGCTGCGCGGCGCGACGATCGCGGTGATCGACCCGAAGGGCGACGCCGAGCCGCTGGCGGAGTTCCTGTCCCGCACCGGGCGCAAGGCGCGCGTGCTCCCGCTGGGGTCGGCCGCCGCCGGGCTGCTCGACCCGTTCGCGTTCGGCGACGACCTGGCGGAGAAGCGGACGATGGCGACGGAGACGCTTCGCCTGCTGCTGCCGCGGATGAGCGAGGAACGCGAGTCCGCGATGATCCAGGCGGTCGGCGCGGTGGCCAGCGGGCCGCGCCCGAGCCTGGGCAAGGTCGTCCGCTTCCTCGAAGAGGCCGAGGATCCCGCGTGGAAGAACCTCGGCGCGGTCATGCGGTCGGTCTCGGAGATGCGGCTTGCCCGGCTGTGCTTCGCGCCGAGCGGCGGCCAGCAGATCGACGCCGAGGGCTGGACGACCGTGTTCACCCTGGCCGGGCTGACCCTGCCGGACTCCATGACCTCCCGCGACGACTACTCCTACGAGCAGCGGCTGTCCGTGGCCCTGCTTTACCTGGTTTCACAGTTCTCCCGGCGGCTGCTCAACGGTATTGACCGGACCGCGCCGAAGGCGATCTTCCTCGATGAGGCGTGGGCTATCACGTCCACCCCAGAGGGCGCGAAGCTGGTGCCCGAGGTATCCCGGATGGGCCGGTCGCGCAACACGGCGCTCGTCCTCATTTCGCAGAACGCGGGCGACCTGCTGAACGAGCAGGTGACCAACTGCCTCAGCAGCGTCTTCGCGTTCCGCTCATCCGAACGTGCCGAGGTGGGGAACGTGCTTGTCCCTCCTCGGTGTCGAGCCGTCCGAGGAGCACAAGGCAGTGCTGCGTGCCCTCGGCAACGGCGAATGTATTTTCCGTGATCTCGACGACCGCGCGGGCCGCATCGGCGTCGACCTCGTTTCCGAAGAACTTCGGGACTGGATCGATACGAATCCGACACAGCCCGCCGGCCGCCACAGCCGGCGGCGAACGCACCCTCGTAACTGCTCAACGCCCTTACGCACAGGAGCCTCCCGATGGCTGAATCACCGAAGCGACAGCGCCGCAAGCGCCGCCTGGTCAGGAGCATCGTCCTGGCCGGCGTGCTGCTGCCCATCTTGCTGAGCGGCCTGATCCTCGCCTTCTCGGCCAGCGCCGCCTCGGCGGCCCTGGCCGCCCCCGCCACCCGTGACGCCGCCACCGCCACGTCCGCTAGCACCGCCACGACGGCCAGCATCACCCCGGCGGCGCAGGCCGGGTCGGGCGGCCCGTGCGCCCTGCCCGGCATCGGTGACCTTGGCGGCCTGCTGGACCTGTGCAACGCCGGGTCCTCGGGCGCGGTCGGCGACCTCAACAACATCTGCAGCCCGGGCACCCCGCAGCCGGAGCAGGCGACCGCGGGCCTCGACTCGATGATCGACGTGCCCGGCGGGACGCAGGGCGGCAAGACGCTGTACGACAACTACGGCGTCGCGGGGCAGAACTGGAACGCCTACGGCCTCACCTGCTCGGACATGACGTCGCTGATCGGCAACGAGGTCGCCAACATGGTGTTCAACTTCGCCAAGTCGCTGGACCGGCTGACGATCACCGTCTACCAGTCCGCGGCGGGCAACGGCATCCTCAGCTGGCTGAGCGGCTCCATTGACACGCTGATCACCCAGCTGGGCAAGGCGATCTACTTCCCGTTCCTCGCGCCCGTGGTGATCATCGGCGCGATCTGGCTGGCCTGGCAGGGACTGGTCCGCAAGCGGGCGACCCGGACGATCGAGGGCACCATCTGGATGGTGATCGCCTGCGTGGCGGCGATCTGGCTGATCGGCCGCCCCGGCGACTTCACCAACATCGGCACCTCCGTGTCCAACAGCGTGACCGGCGTGATGAACGTGGCCTTCGCTAAGCTGCCCGCTCCCAAGGACGCCAACTGCCTGCCAGTCGCCAACGGCGACCAGCAGAGCGTCCCGCCGAACTACTCGTTCACGTCGGGCAACGGGCTGGTGGACGAGAACGCCAACGAACTGTGGTCGGTGCTGGTCTGCAAGCCATGGCTGGCCGGCGAGTTCGGCACCACCGCAGTACGGCTCGCCGGGCCAGCAGCAGACGGTCGTCAACACCTACGGCCGGCAACTGCTGTGGGCACAGGCCATCGCGTCCAACGAGCAGGCGACCAAGGCAGGTCATCCAGGGAAAGCAGAACGTCTACCAGGGAATCGACCAGCAGTTGCAGGCCAACTATCCCGGCGTGTACCCGCTGTTCCAGGGCAACCAGTGGACGACGAGACTGGAGATCGGGTTCGAGGCCCTGTTCGCCGCCGTGGTCGCCGGGCTGCTCGATCCTGCTGATCGCGCTGACCCTGATCCTGCTTGAAGCTCGGGTTCATGCTGCTGCTGGTCGCCGGGCCGTTCTTCCTGATCGTCGGAACGCATCCGGGCTTCGGGCGGGTGATCGCGATCCGCTGGTTCGAGATGCTCGTCGGAATCCTGCTCAAGCAGATCGCGGTGGCGCTCACGCTCAGCGTGCTGCTGTACTGCTACTCGCTCATCATGGGCACCACCGACACCGCGCTGCCCTGGGCACTGAAGATCATCATGATCGCGCTGGTCACCGTGGCCGTGTTCATCTACCGCAAGCCGTTCGGCCACCTGTTCTCCGCCGTCGGCTATGGCATGCTCGGCTCCAGCGAGCGGGCCGATGTCAGCCTGCGCGAGTCGACCTTCGGCTTCCGGCGGGCGACCGCGGGCGCGGCCGGAGTGGCGGTCGGCGTCGCCGGCGGCATGGCCGGCGCGGCCGCGCCGGGCGTCGGCGCGACCCGCGGCGCCCGCTGGTCCAGGCGCTTCGGTGAGTCCGCGGCGGGCGATACGGGCGCTAACGGCAGCTCGGCCGCTGCCGCCGCCGCTGCCGGCGCGGGCAGCCGTGCCTCGGCGACCGCGGCCGATGCCGCGTCCGGCCGCCAGCGGCCAGAGACGCTGCCCGGCGACGCTGGCGGGTCCGGGGGAGCAGGAGGCGCCAGCGGGCGCGGCAGGCACTGGCCAGACGCCGGGTACGGCGGTGCCGGGCGCGCCGCCCCGCCGCTGCCACTGCCCGGCTCGGGCGGCGGCGGCAGCAGCGCGGAGCCGGCCCGTCGGCGGGCTGGGCGCGCACCTCAAGCGCGACGGACGAGCACCGGTCCCATGCCGTCGGCCGGCTCGCCCCGGTCTGGTTCGGCACAGCCTAGTTCGCCGCCCCCCGCCTCACGGTCGTCCGCTCCGGCGCCGGCCAGCGGCGGATCGGGCGCTCGGCCGACGGCGTCGAGGGCCACGCGGCCCGCGCCGCGGCCCGCGCCGACGTCAGTCCCCCCGCCGACGCCATCGCCCTGGGCCCGGCCCTTCCGGCGGGGTAAGTAGCGGAGGCCGGCATGCAGCTGTCCATCGGCCAGCAGCGCGCGCTGTTCGTCGTCCTCGTCATCCTTCTCGCCGGAATCGGGATCTACCTCCTGGGGCCCGGCCGCAGCCACGGGTCCGGCGCCGCCCCGGCCTCGACGGTCAGCCCCGCGGCGGCCAGCTCGTCAGCGGCCCCGCTGGTGGTGCCCTCGGCCGCGGTCTCACCGACGCCGATCACCGTGCCGCAGTCGGTCAAGGGCGTGAACATCTATGACTGGCTGCCGTTCACCCAGCAGGACCTGCGGGAGGCGGCGAACGCCACGCTGGCGTTCGCCGCGCGGACCAGACCTTCGGCTAACGCCGACACGGCGGCAACCTACGGGCAACGGCTGAAGAACCTGGTCACCCCGGCGTTCCTCGGAACGCTCGAAGGGCAGTTCCGGCCGCCAGGCGCGGCGGGAATGAGCCTCCAAGAGCAGCGGGACGATCGACCAGATCACCTCGTTCGGCGCCACTCCGGCGTCCATCACGTTCGTCATCACCCTCACCGAGCAGACCACCACCGGGGGAAAGACGACGACAATGACCACGCGGAACGCCGTGACCACCGTGGCCGTCGCGGGCGGCTGGCAAGTCAACGACATCGAGCTAGCTGGGCAAGGTAACACGTGAACCGCAAGACCGCGGGGTCCGCCGGTCTCGGCGTGGCCCTTCTCCTGCTGCTTTTTCTCCTGGCCATCCCGATGCTGATCGTCGGCGGGACGAGCCTGCTCTTCGCCGGCGGTGGCGGCAGTGGCTGCGTCAGCGCCCCCAGCCAGCCCATGCAGCAGCCCACCGGCAGCACGCAGGCCAACTCGATCCCGTCCACCTACCTGAAGTGGTACAAGACCGTCGGGCTGCAGTACAACATCCCGTGGACGATCCTGGCCGGCATCGGCACCGAGGAGAGCGACAACGGGCAGAGCAGCCTGCCCGGCGTGCACAGCGACCAGAACGGCTTCGGCGCGGCGGGACCGATGCAGATCGGCATCGAGCGGCGCGTCCACCGACACCTGGGGCGGCCCGGCGATCCACCCGGCGTCGGAGAACTTCGGCGGGGTCGCCACCGACGAGAACCACGACGGGATCGACAACGTCTACGATCCCCCCGACGCCATCGCGGGCGCGGCGAAGTACCTCAACGAGCACGGCTTCCAGCAGAACGCGTCGGCGGCCATCTTCGCCTACAACCACGCGGGCTGGTACGTGACCGCCGTCGAGAACTTCGCCTCGTCCTACGCCGCCGGCGGCTTCACGGTCAGCCAGGTCAACCCGGTCACGCCCGCGCAAGGCCCAGTCCGCCACCCAGTGCGTCGGCGGCACCATCCTCGCCGCGCTCACCACCCCGAACGCCGTCGTGGCGACGGCCATCAAGTACGCGCAGGAGCAACTCGGCAAGCCGTACCTGTTCGGAGGGACAGGCCCGGACGCCTTCGACTGCTCCGGCCTGGTCATGATGGCCTACCGGGCGGCCGGAATCGACGGCATCCCGCGCACCGCGAGCGAGCAGTGGGACTGGGGGCCGCGCGTGGCCGCGAGCGCGGTGTCGCCGGGCGACCTCGTGTTCTTCGCCGGATGCCGACGGCACGCCCGCCGCCCCGGGCCACGTGGGCCTGGTCATCGGCAAGAACACGATGATCGAGGCGTACGCGACCGGCTTCCCCCTCCGGATCTCGCACTTCGGCACGAAGGACTCATCGCCCGACGAAAGGCAGGTCGTGGGGTTCACCCGCCCGTGGGCGCATTCCGGCGTGGACCTGCCGCCCAGTGCCCTCGCCGCCCCGTCAGCCACCGGGCATCCCGCCAGGCCCGCCCAGCCAGGGAAGCCCGCGGTCCCGACCGCGCCCGCGACCACGGCGCCGAAGACCGGGGCCTCGGGAAAGCCGTGACACTATTCGTCGCACTGTTTTAGCCGCACTGTCCCCAAGTGTCTCCAAAGAGCACTGCAGAATACTTAAGGTCACTGGAGGGGTCAATCGAACCGCTCATACCTGTTTAATAGGAAACGTCCGCATTGCCGGAACCCCGTTGATAGCGTGGCCTGCTACTAACGCTGGGCGATGGGGGTTCACTATGCGGGTTCGACGGTGGCGGGGAACGGCGATCGCGGCGATCCTGGCGGTGATGGCGCTGATGGCGGCCGGGTGCAAGCCGGTGTCGTCCAGTAGTTCCGCGCTGCCGACGACCGCACACGCCACCCCGCCGGGTGGCGGTACGCCGTCATCGACCCCGTCTTCACCGGCACCGTCTACACAGGCATTGTCTTCATCGGCCCCAGCCTCCCCGTCCGGCGCCGGCTCCTCGTCGGCGACGCGGCCGTCATCCACGGGCAGCGTCTCCCCGTCGGTGACGCCCTCATCGCCCGTCGCGTCGCCCTCGGCCGTGTCCGGGTCAGCGGCGTCACCGTCGGTGACGCCATCACCGTCGGCGTCCACGGGCGCGTCGCCGATCACCTCGCTGTCCGGGCCGATTGTCGCGCTGGGGGACTCCTACACCTCCGGGGACCTGCTGCCGCTGTCGCCGGGCAGCCAGCCGGTCGGCTGCCTTCGATCGTCGCGCGCCTACCCGGTCAAGGTGGCCAGCGCCCTGCACGACGCGTCCGGGCTCGTCGACGCCGCCTGCACCAGCGCCGGGGTGACCGCCATGACCGCCCCCCAGCCGACGACCCTGGGCACGAACCCGCCGCAACTCAACTCGCTCGCGCCGGGCGACGCGCTGGTCATGCTGACGCTGGGCGGGGACGACCTGGGCTTCCTGAAGGTCTTGTCCACGTGCATGCGGCTCAGCTGGTCCGACCCGGCCGGCCGCCCGTGCCAGCGGCACTACACCAGCGGTGGCACTGACCAGCTAGCGGCGCTCGTGACCGCCGAGGCGCCGAAGATGGCCGTCGTGCTCAGCCAGGTCGGCGCCCGGGCGCCCCAGGCCCGCGTGGTCCTCGTCGGCTACCCGGACCTGTTCCCGGCCCACGGTGGCTGCTGGCCCGCCGTGCCCATCACCGATGGTGACATCAGCTACCTGCGCGGCATCGAGCTGAAGATGAACGCCGTGCTCGCCGCCGACGCGACGGCGGCCGGGGTAACGTTCGTGGACACCTACGACCCGACCGTGGGCCACGACTTCTGCGCGAGCGGCAACGCCAAGGACATCGAGGGCCTCGTGCCAGGCTCGCTGTCGGCCCCGTTCCACCCGAACGCGCGAGGCCAGGCCGCCATCGCCGCCCTGGTGCTGAAGTCCCTGGCCGCGTAACTCCGGAACAGTCCATCCGGCGATCGACCAGTTGCGCTCGCCCCGCGTCGCGACCTAGTTCTGCTCGCGGTGCCGGCCACGGCGTAGCGAGCGGCCGCGCTGCTTGGCCTGGGGTGCCTGCCTTGCCAGCTCCTCGGGCAGCCAGAGAAGCGGGTTAGCGGCGCTGGTCACCACGTCCTGGGATAGCTCCGTGATCCGCTGCCCACGGGAGCGCGCCGCCCCGCGCAGCAGGTCAAAGGCATCCCGGGGCCGGAGTCGGTGCCGCTCGGCAAGCACGCCGATCGCCTGCTCGACCCGGACCCGGGACGCCAGCGCGTGCTCGAGCTGGGCGACCGTCACCGCGAGCCGGGCCGCCTCGTCAGGTTCCGGTGCCGTCTTCGGGATGAAGTGCGGCTTCGCGGCCTCCGGCGTCCGAGAACGGCCCTGGTCGGGAACGGAACGCTCGGGCCCGGCCTCGTGGCCTCGTCGGCCGCGAAAAGGTCGGCTAGCACCATGGCGCTAGTCAGGTCGGAGACCTGCTCGCCGCCGACCACCCAGCCGTGCTCGGCCTTGCGGACCACGACATCATCGTGATCGCCGCGAGAATCGCGAGCCGGCCCCTTGGCGTCCATTGCCCCCTGCTTCCCCCCAGCCTGCGTTTGCTATACCCGCAGTAGCTAAAGTGTCACCAGGAGTTATGAACTCTTACCCGGATCTTGCCTGCAACCCTCAGCTGGCGGGGGTAGCCGCCAGTTCCGCGAGCTTGGCTTGCACCTGCGCCGCCGTCGGGTTGACCATGGTGGCGCCGTCAGCGAACAGGAGGGTGGGGACGGTCTGGTTGCCCCCGTTGACGCTCATCACGAACTCGGCGGCTTCCTCGTCGCGCTCGATGTCGACCTCGTTGATCTCAACGCCGACCCGGCCCAGCTGCGCCTTCAGTCGCTTGCAGAAACCGCACCACTGGGTGGTGTACATGGTGAGCGGCACCCGTACCTCCTTGCTCGACGATGCGCCTGATATGCGGCGTTCCTGCCGTAATGAAACAACGCAGAGCCTGACTCTGTTTCCCGGGGGCGCAAACCCGCCCCCGCGCGCTCCGGCCCCTGCAGGGATGCGGCCAGCGCCATGATCGTGTGCGGTTAGCGGTTAAATAACGCGTTAACCGCACACGATTCTTCCTCTTTTCCTCTCCTCGCTCACTGAGCCACGCGTGGCGGCACCTCCCGTGCTGGCAAGATGAGACGGTGGATCCCGATGACCTCCTCGTCGCCCTGGACCCGGAGCAGCGGGAGGTGGCCCTCGCCGCTCGCGGGCCGGTCTGCGTCATGGCCGGAGCGGGCACAGGGAAGACGCGGGCAATCACTCACCGTATCGCCTACGCCGTGGCGGCCGGAATAGTGCGGCCATCCCACGTCCTGGCCCTCACGTTCACCGTCCGTGCGGCGGGCGAGCTGCGCGGGCGGCTCCGCGCGCTCGGCGCGTCGGTTCCCGGCAGTGGCCTCGAATCGGTGCGGGCCGGCACCTTCCACGCGGCTGCCCTCCGCCAGCTGGTGTACTTCTGGCCGCGCGTCGTCGGCGGCAGGCCGCCCCGGCTGGTTGAGTCCAAGCTGGCGCTGCTTCGGGAGGCCGCCAGGGGCGCGCGGATCAAGGCCGACGGCCCGGCGCTGGCGGAGGCGGTCACCGAGATCGAGTGGGCCAAGGTCAGCCAGCTCCATCCGGACTCCTACGCCCCCGCCGCGATGGCGGCCAGCCGGGTGCCGTCGCTCGGGGCCGAGGCGGTGGCCCGGCTGTACGCGGTCTACGAGCAGTTCCGCCGGGAGCGGCAGCTGATCGACTTCGAGTCGGTGCTCGAGCTGACCGCGGCGGTCATCCTCACCGAGCCGGCCGCGGCCCGCGAGGTCAGGGACACCTACCGGTACTTCGTCGTCGATGAGTACCAGGACGTCAACCCCTTGCAGAAGCTCCTGCTCGACGCGTGGCTCGGCGACCGCTCCGAGCTGTGCGTGGTCGGGGACCCGCGGCAGACGATCTTCTCCTTCACCGGCGCGACTCCCGCCTACCTCCGGTCGTTCAGCAACGACTACCCAGAGGCCACGGTCGTGCGACTGGTTCGCGACTACCGGTCCACGCCTCAGGTGGTGAACGTCGCCAACCAGCTGATGCGCGCACACCCGGTAGCCATGACCGCACGCGGCACGCGCGGGGACCGGGGGGTGTCCTCTCGGGGGGTGTCCCCTCGGGGAAATATGGACGGCCCGGATCTGGTGTCGCAGCGCCCGAATGGGCCGGAACCGTCGTCCGAGGAGTATCCCGACGAGGCCGAGGAGGCCGCCGGGGTGGCGTCCCGGGTCCGGCTGCTGATCGCGCTCGGCGTCCCGCCCCGTGAGATCGCCATCCTGGTGCGGATCAACGCGCACACGGAGCGGTTCGAGCGCGCGCTGACCGAGGCCGAGGTGCCGTACACGGTCCGGGGCGGTGAGCGATTCTACGACCGGCCGGAAGTCAAGCAGGCGCTCGTCTTGCTGCGCGGCGCGGCCAGGGCGGCGTCCGACAGCGCCGACGCGGCCGACAGCATGCCCGCGGCCGTGCGCCACGTGCTCGCCAGCGCCGGGCTCACCGTCACCCCGCCCGGCGGCCGTGGCGCAGCCCGCGAGAAGTGGGAGTCGCTGGCGGCCATCGCGGCGCTGGCGGACGACCTGAGCGCGGCGCGGCCGCGGGCGTCACTGGCGGACTTCGCGGCGGAGGTCACGCAGCGCGCCGAGTACGGGCACGCGCCGGTCGCGGAAGCGGTGACGCTCGCGACGATGCACGCGGCCAAAGGCCTCGAATGGGACGCGGTGCTCATCCCCGCGCTGGTGGACGGAATAATGCCGATCGTGTACGCGCGAACCCCGGAGTCCGTCGAGGAGGAACGGAGGCTGCTCTACGTGGCGGTCACCCGCGCCCGCGAGCACCTGGTCCTCTCGTGGTCCAGGTCCGGGGGGGCCGGGGGCGATGGCCCCCGGGGGCAGGCGCAGTCGAGGCAGAAGTCGCGCTTCCTCGTCGGCCTCACGCGAGTTCGCCCGGGAGAGGATTTTGTGTGAGCGATTCACTTGATGACCTGCTTGACCTGCTTGACCTAGAGCAGATCGAGGTGAACCTCTTCCGCGGGCGCAGCCCGGACGAGATGCGGCAGCGCGTATTCGGGGGCCAGGTGGCCGCGCAGGCGCTCGTCGCCGCGGGGCGAACCGTGTCCGACGGCCGGCCGGTGCACTCGCTGCACGCCTACTTCATCCACCCGGGCGACACCAAGGTGCCGCTGATCTACTCGGTGGACCGGGTCCGCGACGGCAGGTCATTCACGACCCGACGGGTGTCGGCGATCCAGCACGGCCGGATGATCTTCGTCATGTCGGCGTCGTACCAGCGGACTGAGGAGGGCGTCTCGCACGCGGCGGCAATGCCGCCGGTACCGCCGCCCTCACAGGTCCGGCCCAGCATCGAGCGGCTGTCGGAGCTGCTCGGCGAGCCGATACCAGCCGAGATGCGCGACTACCCGATCGAGATTCGGCATGTGGGGCCGCTCAGCATGGAGGTCCAGCGCGACCCGGCGCTGCGCACGTCCTCGAACTACGTCTGGCTGCGCGTGAAGAGGCCGCTGCCCGATGACCCGCTGCTGCACGTGTGCCTGATGACCTATGCCTCCGACCTGACGCTGCTCGACACCGTGCTGCGGCGGCACGGGCGGATCTGGGAGGACGGCCGGACGACCGGGGCGAGCCTGGACCATGCGATGTGGTTCCACCGGCCGTTCCGCGCCGACCAGTGGCTGCTATTCGCGCAGGAGACGCCGTGGGCCGGCGCCGGACGCGGGCTGGCCATCGGCCACGTGTTCACCGAGGAGGGTGAACTGGTGGTCTCCGCGGTGCAGGAGGGCCTCGTACGCATCACCGAGGAAAAAAGCCCAGGTCAAAAATAAGTTGCCGGGTCCCGAACTCGTTACGTAGGCTTGCTTCATGTCCGTGGGCGGCAGTGTCTACCCCTCTGGAAGGAGGTGCCCCACGTGTTGATCTCAACTTTGAGCTTCTTCGGCTCCCTGCTGGGGTGCCGCGCTTCCGGTTGCCCGCGCTCCGCAGTGGACATTCGAACTGTCCGGCCTAGATCTTGGGCTGATCCGCGCCCAGGTGCCGGGCAGTGGCTTGGCGGCCATCGGCATAAGCAGCGTTCAGGGCACCACGGGTGCCGTGGGTGCTGCGGAGGTCTATGGCGTCGAGCGTGTCGCGATCGCTGGTATGTCCGGTGCCGCGCGGCAGTTCCAGGCCACCAATGGGCTCCCGACTGACAACCGTAAGCAGTACGTGCACAAGACCCGCGTTAACGCCGATGGCGGAGGCGCATCGGGTCCAGAACCTGAACGGGAACCGGCCTTACAGATAAGGCCAGGCAGATCCCCTCAGGCCGTGGACCCGCACACCGGGTCCGCGGCCAAGTTATTTCGCGGCTCGGTCCCACTCACTGGACACACACGAGGACCAGCAATGCGAGAGGGGATGGCACCGATGCAGTGGCCCGATGCCTCTGTGAGCGCGACCAGCGCGATGGGGTTCGCGGCAATGCCGGCGGAGTTCGACACGATCACCATGGTCCCGGCCCAGGGTTTCCTCGCCCTGCCCGTGCCGGCCGGCCTGTGACCTGCCCTGCACGGAGGACCCGGAACTGTTCTTCGCCGAGGCGCCCGCGGACGTGGAGACCGCGAAGGCACTCTGCCAGGGTTGCCGGGCGCGGGCGCAGTGCCTGGCGGGCGCCCTGGAGCGGCGTGAGCCGTGGGGCGTCTGGGGCGGTGAGCTGCTGATGCGCGGCACCATCGTCCCGCGCAAGCGCCCCAGGGGACGTCCGCGCAAGGACGACCCGGGCCTGACCGGCAAGGCCGACGAGCAGGCGGCCTGAGATCGCGCCGTCCGCTCATGACCGGGGTGCCCCGCCACGTGGCCCGTGGCCCCGTGGCGGGGCACCATGTGCCCGTTAACCGCATGCCGCGCCGCGCTGGGCGCGCGGCTTCTAGATCACTTCTAACGCCCGTGCCCTTCTACCACCGTGCATCCTGCACACCGTGAGTACATGAATACGTACACGAAGAAAAGGCTCACCATGTTCATGCCTGAAATGCTCGCCCGCGAGCATCAATCCGAACGACTCCGACAGGCCCAGGAGGCACGGCTCGCCTGGCGCGTCGCCGAGCTCACCCGCCTTCGCCAGGTCCAGCAGCGGGCCGAGCGCCGGCTGCGCCGGGCGCAGCAGCGAGCGGGAGAAGCTCCGCTCCGTCATCAGCGCCGGCATCTAGCCCGTCAGCAATGGCGCCGTCACCCGGAGGCGATCCGGGGTGACGGCGCGGGAGCGGGTCAGCTCGCTGGCGCTGGTTCCGCGAGAGCGGAGCCAGGCAGGGGATCGTCCGTGTACCCGGGGACCCAGCGCAGGACCTCCGCGCGGAATGCTCCCTCGCACTCAAGCTGGCACAAGACCCCGATCCCGGCCGTGGAGACCCGGTGGATCAGCACGTACGACGGCGGCAGGTTGAACTTCCGTGAGACGTTCGACGTGCTCCGCTCGGTCACCCGGCCGGCCTCGGTGCGCATCCATTCCCGGCTGAACTTGAAGCTGTCCACCGCGGACGGCTCGGCCAGCGGGGCCAGGAAGGCGCGCAGGGCGTCGAGGTCCACCGCGACGCCCGGCCGCAGGAATCCGTTGGCCCGCAGCTCACGCTCGACCTCGACGATATTCGGGTGAGGATCGTGCATGATCCGCAGCAGTCGCCCGAAGATCGGCGGCAGCCCGCCGGGCAGCCGGTCCACCGCGCCGAAATCGAGGACGCCGAGCCGCCCGTCATCCAGCAGCCGGAAGTTCCCCGGGTGCGGGTCCGCGTGCAGCAGCCCCGCCCGGGCTGGCCCGGAGAACAGGAACCTCGTCAGCAGTATGCCGGCCCTGTCCCGCTGCTCTTTCGACCCGCCGCTGATGATCTTCGACAGCGGCGTGCCATCCATCCACTCCGTCACCAGGACGTGCTCGGTCCCCGCGATCACGTCAGGGATGGCGAAGTCCGGGTCGTCGCGGTACGGGCTCGGCGAACGAGCGCTGCGCGCTTGCCTCAAGCCCGTAGTCCAGCTCCTCCGCGACCCGGTCGCGCAGCTCATCGAGCAGCGGCTTGACCTCTAGCCCTGGCATCAGCATGCCGAACAGCCGGCCCACCCGGCTCAGCTGCGTGAAGTCGTTGATCAGGGCCTTGCCGGCGCCTGGGTACTGGATCTTCACGGCGACCGGCCGGCCGTCGGACCAGACCGCCCGGTGCACCTGCCCGATGGAGGCGGCGGCCGCGGCCGTGTCGTCGAACGAGGCGAACCGGGACCGCCAGTCCGCGCCCAGGTCCGCCGCGAGCACCCGGTGCACCGTTGCGGCGGGCAGCGGCGGCGCCGACTCTTGCAGCATGGTCAGGGTCGCCCGGTAGGGCTCGGCCAGCTCAGGGGGCAGCGCCGCCTCGAAGATGGACAGCGCCTGGCCAAGCTTCATCGCGCCGCCCTTGAGCTCGCCGAGCACGCGGAAGACCTGCTCGGCGGTGCGCTGCTGGATCTCCTGGGCGACGATCTCGCCGGACCGGCCCCCGATCCGCTTGCCGATGCCCACCGCGGTCCGGCCGGCCAGGCCCAGCGGCAGCCCGGCTAGCTTCGCCGTCCTGCTGACAGGGCTGCGGGGGACGTCGTCGTTCCTGGGGGCATCGCTCACTTCTCCATTGTCTGTCACTTGCGGATCACTTGCGCCAAGGTGACTGCCCGGCGGACCCTCATCGGGCCATCGCGGTTCGTGATCGCATCATGACCACCCGTCGCCGTCCAGTACGCCAAGCGACACTGCCAGCCACGCCACGGCACCCGGCACGGACCGGTGGTAATTCCGCCACGAAAGGATCTCGGCAGGCCACTCGGCAATATCCGCGTGGCCCCGCGATAGCCGGGACTGCGCCCCGGCGAGTGAAAATTTTCCGGTGACAGGAAACTCGGCGGCGTAATTGCCGCCAACCCCTGCAGGGCTGGCCGGCAATGAGCATAAACGCGATCACGACAACGGCCAGCCGCTGTTATTGTAGGTGCAATGCCCTCCGAAATCTGGATTTCCGACGCTTATCTTCGCGCCTCGATGCCCCGCACTCAGGGAGTGCTTGACCTGCTCGCCCGGGTCAGGCATCCTAAGCCGCGCCTGGTCGCCGACCTCGGGTGCGGGCCGGGCAACAATACCGAGCTGATCGCCCAGCGCTGGCCGGAGGCGCTGGTGATCGGCGTGGACAACTCCGCCGACATGATCGCCGCCGCGCGCGAGCGGGAGCAGCCCGGGCACCTGGAGTTCCGCCTGGCCGACCTGGCCGACTGGCAGCCGGACGAGCCCTTCGACGTCGTCCTGCTCAACGCCGTGCTCCAGTGGATACCCAACCACACCGCCCTGCTGCCCAGGCTCGCCGGGCTGCTGGCGCCCGGCGGCGTGCTCGGGTTCCAGATGCCCGGGGCCGTGGCCCGCGGGTCCGCGGCCGGCGCCATGCTGGACATCGCCCGCGAGATGACCGGCGAGCCGCGCTGGCGGGACAAGCTGAGCGACGTCTATTCCGACAATGACCTCCTCGACCCCGTCGGCTACATCAGCGCGCTCGGCGACCTCGGGCTGCGAACGGAAGCGTGGGAGACCTGGTATGCCTACCCGCTGACGGGAGGCGGCCGCATCGTGGAGTACGCGTCGGGCGCGGTGCTGCGGCCCGCCCTCGCGCCGCTCACGCCCGAAGAGGCAAAGGAGTTCCTCGCTGACTACTCCCGGCGAATCGCCCTGGCCTACCCGCCGCTCGCAATAGGCGGCGAGAGCGTCGAGGTGCTCAACCTGTCCCGCGTCTTCGCCATCGGGCAGTCATAAAACAGCCACTCACGGCCGGCCAGCATCGTTAAGGCAGCCATTATCGCTGCCCCAGCGATGCTGGCCGAAGAGGCGATTTCGGCTCCTAAGGCGAGGGAATTCCTCGACAGGCCGGCGATCACCGGTTATGGGGCGGGGCTTTCGAGGGCATCACCGTCGAGCCGGATCGTAACTTCGCGGAGTGTGGTGCGCAGCCAGGTGAGGGCGGGGTCGGTGG
This sequence comes from uncultured Actinomycetota bacterium, assembly GCA_963735415.1. GTDB lineage: Bacteria > Actinomycetota > Actinomycetes > Streptosporangiales > Streptosporangiaceae > Trebonia. The sequence goes on from CAVTLB010000031.1 coordinate 111,196, forward strand.
CGCGCATGGGGTGCCACCAGGCGGCCTCGACGAGCTCGATGGTGTCGAGCGGCGGGTCGGTGATGGTGACGATGGTGACCCCGGCGGCGGCGCAGACGCGGCGGGCGAGGCGTTCGGGGATGGCGGCGACCAGGTCGGTGCCGGCGACGAGGAAGGGCAGCGGCAGCCAGCCGCCGGTGGTGACCACGACGGCGGGGGTGATGCCGAGCCGTTCGCAGCGCGGCGGCGGCGGGGTCGGTGCCGTGGTGCGGCAGCCGCGCGGCGGCGTGCGGCAGTGCCTGCAGGTCGGCGGCGGTCAGCGTGCCGTCGCGCGAGCCGGGGGTTGGCCGGGTCGGCGACGTACACCAGCCGGTCCCGCGTGAGCACCTCGGGCTGGCCGTCGGGCCAGAACCCGGCCGGCGCCACCAGCACGTCGTAGCCGAGCAGCCCCCGGTCGTCGTCCGCCTTGTCCGGGGTGGCGAGCCACAGCTGCAGGCGCACGTTGGGCGCGAGCTCGCGCACCCGGCGCAGCAGCGGCTCGCCGAGCACCGCCATCGAGTAGTCGGACATGCCGACGGTGAACGTGTGCTCGCCGGCCGGGGACCGGGACTGCGCGGGAATGAACGCGTGCGCGATCAGCCGGGTCGATTCCTGCACCGAGGGCAGCAGCGAGCGCGCGAGCGGGGTGAGCTCGTAGCCGTTCCCCGTGCGCACCAGCAATTCGTCCTTGTAATGCCTACGCAGCCGGGCCAGGGCCGTGCTCATCGCGGGCTGCGGCATCCCCACGCGCATGCCGGCCCGCGTGACGTTGCCCTCCTCGATCAGCGCCTGGAGGATGACCAGGAGGTTCAGGTCGATGCCACCGAGGGCCATGTGGTGATTCCCGTCTATTCAGGGCATTATCGGTGAGCTGGTATAGTTCCTACTCACACCTTTATGTGATAAATCGTCCCTTTTATGCTGATATGTAAGCGAAAGGATTTCGATGGCCGGCGTGAGCGGCATCGACTTCAACCTGCTTGCCGTGCTGAGCGCGCTGCTCGAGGAGCGCAACGTGACGAGGGCGGGAGCGCGGTTGCGCCTGAGCCAGCCGACGATAAGCGGCGCGCTGGCCCGGCTGCGCCAGCACTTCGGCGACGAGCTGCTCGTCAGGTCCGGCCGCGAGTACCAGCTCACCCCGACCGCGACCCGGCTGCTGCCCGCCGTGCGGGAAGCACTTGAGCAGGTGGAGCGGACACTGAGCGCGCCGCCGGAGTTCAATCCGGCGACCAGCGAGCGCCGGTTCTCGATCGCGATCTCCGGGCACTCACTGCTGTCACTCAACGAGCTGCGTCCGGCGCGTGCGCGAGGAAGCGCCGCGGGTGCGGCTGGAGACCTGGCCGGCCACGCATGGCGCTCGTGAAGACCAGCCGGCCCGGATGGCCCGGATACGACGTGCTGGTGGCGCCGGCCGGGTTCTGGCCCGATGGCCAGCCGGAGGTGCTCACCCGGGACCGGCTGGTGTACGTCGCCGACCCGGCCAACCCCCTGCTGCCGCGACGGCACGCTGACCGCGGCCGACCTGCAGGCACTGCCGCACGCCGCCGCGCGACTGCCGCACCACGGCACCGACCCCGCCGCCGCCGCGCTCGAACGGCTCGGCATCACCCCCGCCGTCGTGGTCACCACCGGCGGCTGGCTGCCGCTGCCCTTCCTGGTCGCCGGCACCGACCTGGTCGCCGCCATCCCCGAACGCCTCGCCCGCCGCGTCTGCGCCGCCGCCGGGGTCACCATCGTCACCATCACCGACCCGCCGCTCGACACCATCGAGCTGCGTCGAGGCCGCCTGGTGGCACCCCATGCGCGCCACCGACCCCGCCCTCACCTGGCTGCGCACCACACTCCGCGAAGTAGCGGCCAGCCGTGAGGTCATCGGGAGACACGAGGTAGCCGGGGCGCCAGGGCGGTGAACTGGTCGCCGCCCGGCCCGCGGGCATTGGCAGCGACCGCGGCCTGGCGCGTGGGCGGGGTGATCATCCGCCCGGCCCGCTCGACCAGCAGCGTCATCTCGTAGGCGATGATGTCCAGGTTGGCGTCGGGGGCGGCGAGCACCGCGAGGCACGGCCGCGATGCTGATGGTCATGACCACCATCAGCCCGGCTTCCATCTCCACGATCGTCTGGACCACCAGGCCGCTGTCGAACATGCGGGCGGCCCCCTGGGTCAGGCTGCTGAGCCCCGAGGTCACGACCGCCAGCTGCTTGGCGTGTTCACGCCGGGAAGTCGGCGTTGACCGCGAGCGGACAGCCCGTCAGCCGAGACGATCACCGCGTGCGCCACGTCGGGAACGCGCTCGACGAAGTTGGTCACAAGCCAGTTGAGATCCTGCGGTGACTGATCTGGGAGGCTCACGGTCGCTCCTGCCGGTGGTGGTCAGTGGAGTTAGCGTTCATCGGCCCCGAAGTTCCACGGTGCGTCCGTGCGGCCGCGGCGTGCTCCCCGCTGCAGGTCCGCGAGCCGACTGCGCACCTGCTCTGGCCGCCTGGGCGCGCTGGGCAGTGGCGGCGGGCTCGGCGGTGCCGCCTCCTGCCTCGTCGGCCAGCTCGCGGTCGCGCGGACCCCGGCGAGCTCGCCGCTTCCTGGCCACTCGGGGCACCGCCTTCCCCGCCGTCGAGCGAGCCGCGCGACAGCCCGCCGACCGAGCCGGGGATGAGGTTCGCGCTCGGCACCCGCTTCGGTAGCCCCGCCGCGGTCGCCGCGCCCGTCGACGGCGAGATGGCTGCCTGAGCCGCGCCGGAAGCCGTCATCGGCGGGCGATGTCCATGAGTCGGCCGACGGCTGCCTGGTGGGCAAGATGGTCTTCCCGCTGTGCCGGAACCAGTCCGACTCGACCGCGTCGTAGATCGGCAGCCGCGATTCCGGCGTTCCTGGCGCCGCGGCGGCCAGTGCCAGCTCGTCCTCGTCGGCCGGCTGCGCGGAAACAGGGGAGTGCGCGGGCTGGCCCGGCGAGGCCGGCTGCACCTGCCGGATCGGCAAGCCGGACCGCGTCGTGCGGGCCGCCTCAGCCAGTTCAGCCGCCCGGTCCTGGGGCCGGCCCGGCCTGGCCAGCCCCGGCGCGCGCCGGCGCCGCCTGGGCTTGTACCGGCGCGGCTTGCATGGACGCGGCTTGTACCGGCGCGGCTTGTACCGGCGCGGCCTGTGCCGGCACCGGCTGGGCTGGCAGCGATGGCTGGAGGGCCGGCGCGGCCTGCACGGCCGGCGTCGACGCGGCCGACGTCTCGCGCCTGGCGGGCCGGAAGAACGGGTGGAACTTGCGGGACTCGGGCCGCCGCCGTAGCCCGGCAACCGGCACCGTCGACTCGAACGCGGCAATGGGGGAGGGAACCCAGATCAGCGCGGACAGGCCCCCGCGCGGGACCGCGCCGCAGCCGGACCCGGATCCCGTGCCGGGCCGCCAGGCGGCCCACCACGAACAGGCCCATCCGCCGCGACACGCTCACGTCGATCACCGGCGGGTTGTCCAGCCGCCAGTTCGACGTAGGCCAGTTCCTCCGCCGCGATGCCCAGGCCCTCGTCGGTGATCTCGATCAGCGCCCCGCCGCTGTTCAGCAGCTGCCCGACGACGACCACCTGGGTCTCCTCGCGGGAGAACGCGGCCGCGTTCTCCACAAGCTCCGCCACGAGGTGGACCACGTCGTTCACGGCCCGCCCGGCGATGACGATGCCCGGCTGGACGTTCAGGCTGACCCGCTCGTACTGCTCGATCTCGGAGATCGAGGCGCGCAGGACGTCGACGAGCGACACCGACTCGGTCCACTTGCGCGGGGCCTCGTGCCCGGCGAGCACGAGCAGGTTCTCCGAGTTGCGGCGCATGCGGGTGGCGAGGTGGTCCAGCCGGAACAGGCTGCTGAGCCGGTCCGGGTCCTGCTCGGACTGCTCGAGGGTGTCGAGGATGTCAAGCTGGCGCTCGACCAGCGTCTGGCTGCGGCGCGACAGGTTCACGAACATCGCGTTCAGGTTCGCCCGCAGCAGCGCCTCTTCGCCGGCCAGCCGGATGGCCTCGCTGTGCACCTGGTCGAAGGCCCGGGCGACCTCGCCGACCTCGTCGGTGGAGTCGATGCCGATCGGCTCGATCTGGAGGTCGCCCGCGATCCCCTGGCTCTCGCTGAGCTGGCGGACCATGTCGGGCAGCCGCCGCCCGGCCACGTCCAGGGCGTCCGTCCGCAGCCTGCGCAGCGGGATGATCAGGGAGCGGGCCATGATGACCGAGCCGAGCAGCACCAGCACGAGGAGCGCGAGCACCAGCCACTCGGTCAGCTCGCGGGACCTCACCGCGCCCTCCCGCAGCGCGTTGGCCTGCGCGGTGACCGAGTCGAGCTCGTCGCCTTCCACGGTGCGCAGCGCCGTCAGGGTGAACGACATGTCGGTGAACCAGGTACTCGGCTGGTTACCGGACAGCGGCTGGCCGGCCTGCCCGGTGACGACGGAGTCCAGCTCGGTCGCCGTCGCCGCGTCGATGTCAGGCCCGGTGAAGGTGTTGTTGAACTGCTGGGAGACCGTGAGGGTCGGCGACAGGCCAGCCCCGGGAGTGAAGGCGGGCAGGTTGGCCGTCTCTTGCTGGAAGGCGGCTAGGTCACTGGTCTGGCTTGACTGCGCCGCGGTAAGGGCGGTCAGTGCCCCCGGCTCGAACTTGCCCGCGAGCAGGCCCGCGTACAGGATGGCCCGCTGCTGCGAGGCCTGCTCCTCCACCTGGGTCAGCGTCGCGAGCGAGGTCACCGTCTGCGCGAGCTGCGCGCTTGAAGTGCCGGCCGCGATGTCGTTGTCGAACGCCAGCAGCGTCCCGATGACGTTCGTGTAGTGCGTGATCAACGGCAGCGCGGACATCTCGGTATGCCCGAGTACCCGCAGCTCCGGTAGCGCTGACAGGCTGGCCAGCGCGGAGGACAGGTCGGTCTGGGCGACGGCTGGGTAGGTAGGGCCGATCTTCCCGGCGGCGGCGTTCACGGTCGCCAGCCGGGCGTTGGTCACCCCGTACTGCTGTTGCAGGTGGCCGAAGACCGTTCCGGCCATCGCGGCCCGGCCGGACAGCCGGGTCGCCACGTAGCCGGCCGTCAGGTCGCGCTCGTCCTCCATGGCCTCGGCGAGCGAGGTGATGTCCGCGCCGAGGACGCTGAGCTGCTCGATGCGCGCGGCGGCATCGGACGTCTGCTGCGCGGCCTGGACGCGAAGCGTGCCGAGCACCATGGCCGCCACCGTGGGAATCACCACGAGTGCCAGGATCCGCCACCGGATCCGCCAGTTCCGCAGTCGCCATCGGGGCGGCCGCCGGCCGGGCCGCGGGTTCCCGCGCCGGCCCCCCGCTCCACCTGACGCGGCGTCGCCTGACGCGGCCGCTCCGATCGGCCGGGCGGCACCGGTCGGCCCGGCGGCACCGCCGCGGGCGTCAGGCGTCGGCATGGCGGCCTGGCCACCGTCGTGCTCGACCATCGCTCGGGTCTCCTGCCTTTTCATTCCTGGCGCCCGCGGCACCCGGCGTGGTGCTGCGGGAATTGCAAAGGCATAAACGAATGACTAATGGTCACCGTCCGGGGACCTGGGACCCCAGGACCGATGGTGCGCTTCAGGCACACGGGAAAATTTAGTCACACATGGCTGGCCGCTACTAGGAATTGGCAGATGATAAGTATCCTGTAATCATATGGAGGAGTATACGAATCTCTGATGGCTAGCTGACCAGTGCGTTCGACGATCGTAAGCTTCCCGGCGGACGTCACCTTGGTATCGTTCAAGCGCAAACGTGAGCACGCCAATCACCCGTTAGCTTATAAACAATTTTCAATACAGCAACAAATGGTCCTGGAGTTTACCATGGCCATTTCATTGTGTAGCTGCGCGGCCGAGGTAACCGGCCCGGGTCGAGCCAGGTAGTCAGCAGGGAGCATGGTGCTTGAGGTAACCAGCTTGACCAGGGTTTTCGGGGACCACCTGGCGATTGAGGACATCAGCGTGCAGGTCGCCGACGGCGAGCTCGTGACGATCGTGGGCCCGTCGGGTTGCGGCAAGTCTACGCTGCTGCGCTGCGTGGCGGGCCTGCTGCCGCCAACGAGCGGGCAGGTCGTCCTCGACGGCGTCCCCGTGACGCGAGTCCCTGACCGGCTTGCCGTCGTGTTCCAGGACTACAGCCGCTCGCTCTACCCGTGGATGAGCGTCGCGGCCAACGTGGCGCTGCCTCTGCTGAGCAAGACACAGCACCCCGGCGCCCCGAACGGCAGGACGGGACGGGGCCGGGCGGCGCGGCGCGCCATCGCGCTCGGCGCGCTTGAGTCGGTCGGGCTGGCCAGGTTCGCCGACCGGTACCCGTGGCAGCTCTCCGGCGGCATGCAGCAGCGGGTCGCCATCGCCCGCGCGCTGGCCTGCGATCCCGTGCTGCTGCTCATGGACGAGCCGTTCGGCGCGGTGGACGCGCAGACCCGGGAGGACCTCGAGGACCTCCTGCTGCGGGTCCGGGCCGAGCGGGACATCACGACGCTGCTCGTCACGCACGACATCGACGAGAGCGTCTACACCGGCGACCGGGTCATCGTGCTCACGCCCGGACCCGGCCGGATCCAGGCCGAGGTGGCGGTGGACCTGCCCGCGCCGAGGGACCAGATCACCACCAAGGAATTGCGCGAGTTCGCGCGGCTGCGGGCCGAGGTGAGCCGCCTGGTCCGCGGCGCGCGAGTGCCGGCGCCGCAGCAGCCAGCTCGGCCGGCCACCTGACTTCTCCCGGCACTTCACCCATCAGAGAAGCAACACATATGAGAAGGGCGATGAAAGGCTTGTATCTCCGCCATTATCTCCGCCGTCTATTGCCGGTGCTGGCATCCGCCATGCTCGCCGTCGGCCTCGCCGCGTGCAGTTCGAGCTCTTCCTCCAGCTCCAGCGGCTCCACGACCTCGGCGACCGGGTCGAGCGCGCCGGAGCTGAGCAACATCACGGTCGGCGCCCTGCTGTCGTCCGACGACGTGACCATGCAGATCGCCAAGGACAAGGGCTTCTTCAAGCAGCAGGGACTGAACGTCAAGATCGTCACCGAGACGTCGACCAACGCAGCCACGACCGGGCCTGCTCACCCACACCATGGACTTCGCCACCGAGAACTACGTCGGCATGTTCCAGCAGGAGAAGGCGATCCCCAACCTGAACCTGAAGATCGTGGCCGACAACGCGCAGACCTCGCCCGAACCTGTACGTCATGATGGTGCCGAAGAACTCGCCCATCACGTCGCTCGCGCAGCTCAAGGGCAAGAAGGTCGGCTTCCCCGCGCCGGGCTTCAACTTCGGCGCGATGGCCGCTGACATCCTGATGAAGCCGTACCATGAGTCCGCCAGCGACTTCACGACGGTGGTGGTGCCCTTCTCCAACGCGCCAGCGGCGCTCGCCACCGACGAGGTCGACGCCGCCTTCACCACCGAGCCGTTCATCACGATCATCGGAGGCAGCCGCCGGCGACCGCGTGCTGCGTGGACATGCTGACCGGCCCGCTGACCGGCTTCCCGGACGGCCTGCTGGGGCACCATCGCCGCCTTCGCGCAGCAAGAACCCGAAGACCGTGGCCGCGTTCAGCGCGCGATGAGCATGGCGACGCGCCAGGCCGCCTCCAACACCCCGCTACGTCCGCAAGGAACTGCCCAAGCTCATCCCGACGATGTCGCCGAAGCTCGCCAACGTCATCCACGCTGCCCATCTTCAACACGACGCTCAGCCTGTCGCGCATGGAGCGGGTGGCCGACGTGATGGAACGGCTAGGCGCGCTGCCCTCGAACTTTGACGTCAAGGCCATGTACGATCCGCCGGCGGGCTCGTGACCACGGTCTGACGCCCGGCAAGCCGTGCGCTACGGCGCGGCTACCTCGGCGCGGCCGGCCTGTCCTGCGTGTTCGGTGCCGCCCAGCTGGCCCTGTGGGCCGGCCGGGTCAGCCCGGACGATCTTCCCGCTGCCGTCCGCGGTGCTCGGCTCGCGCTGTCCAGCCTGGCCAGGAACGGCGGCTTCCTGGCCAGCGTCGGGCGACACGATGCTCGCGTGGGCGGAGGCGATGGCGATCACGGTCGTCATCGCCGTGCCCGCCGGGCTACTGCTCGGCACGCTGCGCTGGTCCGAGCGGGCGCTGTCGCCGCTGATTGAGTTCCTCCGGCCGTTTCCCGCCGTCGTGCTTGATCCCGCTGGTGCTCCTGATCGTCCAGGACAACACGAAGACCGAGCTAGTGATCATCGTGTACGCGGCGACCTGGCCGGTGCTCATCAACACGATCTACGGGGTCCAGGAGCGTCGACCAGCTGGCCAAGGACACCCTGCGCAGCTTCGGCTTCGGCCCGCTGTCGGTCGCGCGCCGGGTGTCCCTGCCGAGCGCGGCGCCGTTCGCCGCCACCGGGGTGCGGATCGCCGCGTCGATCGCGTTCGTCGTCGCGGTCGCGGTCGAGCTCGTCGGCACCGGGATGAACGGCATCGGTGCCTTCACCGCCGCCGAGGAGAGCCGGCACCGGCGACATGACCATCTTGATCGCGGTCGCGGTCTGGTCGGGGCTGATCGGCCTGGCGATCAACGCCGTCTTCGCCGAGGCGGAACGGCTCGCCTTCCGCTGGCACTTCGCCCTGGCCGCCGCCTCCCGACCGGGAGACGCCCTATGAGCGAGCGGGAGGCGCTGTGAGCGGCCAGGCCACCAGTGTGGGCGGCACCGCACGAGGCGGCACCGCACGGAGCGGAACCCTACGGGGCACCGTAGGCGGCGGCCTCCTCCTGTTCCTGGCCCGGCTGCTCGTGCTGGCCGCCGCCGTCGCCGGCTGGCAGCTGGGCGCCACCGCGCGCCGGCAACCCCTACTTCCTGCCGCCGTTCCAGATCGCGTCGGGGATGTACCACCACTGGTTCGACGGCCCGGTCAGCCACCTGTGGCTGACCGCCGACGCGACGGCCAACCTGCTGCCCAGCCTGGGCCGGATGCTCGGCGGCTGGGCCATCGCCGCCGCCGCCGGGATCGCGCTCGGCGTGGCGATCGGCCGGCTGCCGTTGCTGGCCGACCTGACCGAGCCCGTCGTGCACTTCGGCCGGGCGGTCCCGCCGCCGACCCTGGTGCCGGTGTTCCTGTTCGTGTTCAACATCGGCACGCCGATGGAGGTCGCGGCGATCATCTTCGGCGTCATCTGGCCGGTGCTGCTGAACTCCATCGACGGCGCCAGGCACGTGGACGCCGGGTACACCGGAGACGGCGCGGGCCTTCCGGCTGTCGCCCGCGCCAGCGGCTGACGCGGGTCATCCTGCCCGGCGCGGCACCGAAGATCTGCGCCGGCCTTCGCCTCAGCCTGGCCCTGGCCCTGGTCATGATGATCATCTCGGAGTTCGTCGGCAGCATCAACGGCATCGGCAACGAGATGCTCACCGCGCAGTCGACTCTTCGACATCCCGCTGATGTGGCAGATTATCTTGCTGCTCGGCCTGCTCGGGATCGTGCTCAACGGGCTGTTCGCCCTGGCCGAGCGCCGCATCCTGGCCTGGCAGCGCGTCCCGCAGGCCGCGCTCTAGCGGCGGCCAAGCGCGCGTTCACCGGGGCGGCCCGGGCGCGCGTGCGTCCGCTTGACCAGGGCCTGATTGGCCGCCCCGAGCTTCAGCCCGAGGTCGTCGGCCTCCCGGTCGGAGATCACCGCGCGCAGGGCGGGCCAGACCGTGGTTTCCTCGAACGCGATGTGCGCCCGCGCGGCGCTGGCGAACAGCGCCAGCCGTGCCTCGAACCTCTCGTCGTCCGGCGCCAGCCCGTCCAGCTGGTCGATGACGGCCGTGGCCTGCCGTTCATGGTCCTGTGCCTGGCTGGCCAGGTCGGCCCCGTCTGGCAGTCGCTCCCGCACGACCGGCCAGAAGTACAGCTCCTCCACGACCTCGTGCCTGGATTGCTCAAGGACAAGCTGCTGCGCCCTCTCCTTGCGCAGCGCGAGCTGATCGGGGGTCGCCAGGGTGGCCGAGGTCGGCCCGAGCTCAAGCTCAGTCAGCCTTCGCATGACCTCGACGTGGTCCCTGGCCAGGACCTCGAATGCGCTTGCCATGTTCTTCCTCTCGTGTGCTGGTTACCGCCTGGCCCCGATTCCTTACGAGGGGTACATTCCCCGCCCGGGCAGTCCGGCGCCCGGCCCGACGGGGCGCGAAACCCTGTCTCACGTTTCCCGCGCGGCGAGCGGGTAGTAAGCGGGCCGCGCTACCCCTGGGAGGCAAAGATGACTTCTACCGTCGGCTTCGGGTTCTCCTCGCGGAAGGCTGGGAAGCCACGATGACGCTGTCTGAGGTGACCCGGCTGGAGCCGGGCGATCACAACGTCCTGCGGGCGCTGGACCGGCGGCCGGCGACGGGGTTCTACTGGCAGCTGACGCTGCTGTCGACCATCGGCGGGTTCCTGTTCGGCTACGACACGTCGAACATCGGGTCGGCGCTGAACTTCGTCCCGTACCCGCTCAACGGCTTCGCCCAGGGGTACCTGGTAGCGGGTGCCTCGCTCGGCGCCGCGGCCGGCGCCCTCGCGGCCGGGCCGCTCGCCGATCGCTTTGGCCGCAAGTCGCTGCTCGTGGTCGACGCGGCCATCTACGCGATCGGCGCCCTGCTCTCGGCGTTCACCCCCAACGCCGCCGTGCTGCTGGTCGCGCGCACGCTGATCGGGCTGGGCATCGGCGCCGACTCGGCGATCGCCACCGCCTACATCGCCGAGTACGCGCCGCGCGGCCGCCGGGGCGCGCTGGGCATGCTGCAGCAGTGGATGATCACCGTCGGCATCCTCCTCTCCTACCTCATCGCGCTGGTCGTCCTCCGTGCCTTCCCCGGCTCGGCGGGTGGCATGGACTGGCGGCTGATCCTGGGCCTGGGCGCGGTCCCGGCGCTCGTCGCGGTGGTCCTGCGCAGCCGGATGCCGGAATCGCCCCGCTGGCTGATGCGGCACGGCCGGTTCGACCAGGCGCGCGACGCGCTCACGATCCTCGGCGTCGAGGCCTCCGTTGACCAGGTGCGGGCCACGGCCGGCGACCTGGACCAGGCCGACAAGGCCGACGAGCGAAGGAAGAGCCGGTGGACTCCGGGAGTGCGCCGCGCGCTCATCGTGGTCGGCGTCTTCTTCGTGTTCCAGCAGATCACCGGCATCAACGTGCCGTTGTACTACGGGCCGAAACTGCTCGGCAGCCTGTTCCAGGGCGGCGGGGGCGGCAAGCTCGCCTCCACGGTCGCCGGGGTGGAGGTCACCGCCATCCTGACGGCGGTCAACGTGCTGGCCACGTGGGTAGCGTTCAAGCTGATCGACCACGCGGGCCGCCGCAAGCTCGCCATCGGCGGTTACACGGGGATGGCAGTCTCCGCCGTGCTCGCCGCCGGTGGCCTGGCCCTGCTGCCGGGAATGACGAGGATCGTCGTCGTGGCGATCGCGCTCGGCCTGTTCATCGCGTCATTCGCGGCCGGCGTGGGGGGGACCGGCTGGGTGCTCCAGGGCGAGGCCTTCCCCACCTCGGTCCGCGGCCAGGCGGCGGCCGTCGCCGCGTGCGTCGACTGGCTGGCGAACTTCGCGCTCATCGAGGTGTTCCCGACGTGGCAGAGCGGGATCGGGCTTGCCTGGATCATGGTCAGCTTCGCCGGGCTGTGCGTGATGGCGCTCGCCTTCGTGTACTGGTTCCTGCCGGAGACCAAGGACCGTCCGGTCGAGGAGATCATCCAGCTGTTCGAACGCCAGGCGCGCGCCACGGGCCAGTGACCGGCTCCGCCTCGTCTGCCTTCAGGCCGTCTCCTTCGGCTTCCTCGTTTGAGACCGCGCAGGCCAGGAAGTAGGGAGACGGAAACACCGCAGGGGGGACACAGAAGGACAGGCAAGTGTGGGTCGCCCGGCCTGACATCGTCGTCGTGGGCCAGCTCGCCCGGGACCTGGTTCTCGTCATGGAGCGGGTGCCTGCCCCCGGTGAGTCGGCCCTGGTGCGGCAGCGCAGGGAGATGCTCGGCGGCAAGGGCGCCAGCCAGGCGGTGGCGCTCGCGCAGCTGGGCATGCGGCCCGCGCTCGTCGCGGTCGCCGGCGACGACGAGACAGGCGAGCGGCTGCTGCGCCAGGCCAGGCGTGACGGCATCGACGTGTCGGCGGTCGTCCGCCGCCACGGCACGCGCTCCGGGCTGATCGTGGATGTCGTCGACCCGTCGGGGCGATGGCGCTACCTGGAGGACCTGCCGAAGCCCGTTCTGCTGACCGGCGCGGACGTGACCGCGGCGACGGGGCTCATCGAGACGGCGGACTGGGTCGCCGTCCAGTTGCGGCAGCCGGCCGACGCGGTACTGACGGCGGTGCGGCTGGCCGCCCGGGCGGGTGCCGCGATCGCGCTGGACGGCGCGCCGCCGCCGGACGCCGACCGCGAGCGCCTGCTAGCGGCGGCCACGGTCATCCGCGCGGACGCCCGGGAGGCCAGCCTGCTGGCGGGGACCGAAATCAGCGCCGTGGCCGACGCGCGCCGCGCGGCGGCGGACATCCTGCGGCAGGGACCTCGCCTCGTCGCCCTCGCCGTCGGCGAGGAAGGCAACTATTTCGCCTGGCGGGACGGGGAACTGATGCTCCCGCTGACGCGGCCGCCGGTCGCGGACACCACCGGCGCCGGCGACGCGTTCACCGCCGCGCTGATCACCGGGCTGGCCAGGGAGCAGGGCCCGGAACGCGCCGCGCGGCTTGCTGCCGCGGCCGGGCATCCCGGCGGCAGCCCCGCGCTCAGCCAGCGTGACCTGCCCTAAGAGTCCGCCGCCCGAGAGTCCGCCGATCTAAAGCCATCAGCGCCGCACGTGCAGGCGGGATGCGGCGGCCAGTCGCGGCGATGCCACTGCCAGTCAGGCAGCACCAGTTCGAGCGCGCCGTTCGCCGCGACGACGGGCCGCGCGCCGCGGTAGTCGATCACCGCGAGGGCCTGCGCGGCGGCCAGGGCCGCCGTGGCCGCGGCCAGCACCGTGTCGCACGCCCTCGGGGCCGCCACGTTGCCGGCGACCTGCGCGAGGATCTTCGGCCAGGACGGGTCGCGTGCCGCCTTGCTCAGGTCAACGCACCTCAGGCAGGCCGAGCGGCCCGGGTCGACGAAGGGGCCGACCACCCCGATCGCCTCCTCGGCCCGGACCGCCAGGTGCGGCACCCGGTCGCGCATCAGCGACGCGATCTCGCGGGCGGTCACCGGGCCGGTGACCACCGCGAGGTCGGGCCGCAGCGTCCGCGTCGTCCGACGTCCGGGTCTCCGGCGCGACCCGCCGGATCGCGCGGGCCACCCCGGCGGCGCGAGGCGCGCCGATGTCGCCGCTGCCCAGGCCGGCGGGTGCCACGTCCGCGGGCCCGCGAGACCGCCGTCGCGGCAGGAGACCCGGGCGACGCCGGAGGCCGCGAGGAACGTCGCGACGCACGCCCCGATCCGGCCCGCGCCATAGACCCGGACGTAGGCGGCGCGCCGCCGCGCGATCGTCCGCGCCCCGCCATCCCCGTCACCGTCCGCGAGCGACGCGCAGGCAAGCTCGGGCGCGAGCCGCGCCCGCAGGTAGTCGGGCAGCGACCGGTGCAGGTGCGCGGGGAAGTCGTCAAGCACGCCAGCCGAGGCGAGCAGGCCGAGGACGCTGTTAGTCGTCTCCGGCGCGATCCCGTACGCGGCGGCGGTACGGACCAGCTCGGCGCTATCGCGTGACCCGTCGAGCAGCGACAGGATGGCTGCCGCCTTCCCGAGGCCGGTCAGGGCCACCGCCCGCCGGGGGTCGATGCCGATCTGCACCGTGTCCCGGTCCCGCCACAATGGCGGCAGCCCTGCCTTCAATGCTGGTCTCATGGCCACACTGTGGCACCAGGGACCGACATTCGGGCGTTATGGCTGGCCGGCGTCCCCGGTGTCCGTGACGTCCCCCGTGTCGCCCTTGTCCGCTGCCTCGTCCTTGTCCGCGGCGCCGCCAGCGTCCTCAAGGCCGGAGATGTCCAGCTCGCCGGTTTCCCTGACGAAGGCGTCCGGGTTCTGAAGGTCCTCCGCCGTCGGCAGCAGGTCCGGGTGACCCCACAGCGCGTCGCGGGCCTCGATTCCGCGCGTGGCACCAAGCCCGGCCCACAAGTCGGCGGCCTCGCGCAGCATCCGGGGCCGCAACTCCAGGCCGACCAGGGTGGCGAAGGTCCGCTCGGACGGCCCGCCGGAGGCTCGCCGCCGCCGGATTGCCTCCGCGAGCGCGATGGCGTGCGTGAGCCGTCCGTTCGACGCCGCCGCGACCACGGTCGCGACCCACCCCTCCACGAGCGCGAGCGCGGTCTCCAGGCGGGCGAGCGCGAGCTTCTGCGCCGGGGTGTCCTCCGGCCGGAACAGCGACTCGCCCTGCAGCGCGTCGCGCAGCGCCGCCGGGTCGGACACGTCGATGTCCGGCATGGCCTCGCGCAGCTTGCTCAGGTCGACGGTGATCCCGCTCGCGTACGCCTCGACCGCGCCGAGCAGGTGGTGGCGCAGCCATGGCACGTGCGCGAACAGGCGCTGGTGCGCGGCCTCGCGCAGGGCCAGGAACAGGCGCACCTCGCCAGGGTCCACCGACAGCCCGGCACCGAACGAGGCCACTCCGGACGGGAGCAGCGCGGCGGTGCCCTCCGGGCCGAGCGGCAGGCCGATGTCGGTCGAGCTGACCATGTCCCCGGCCAGCTCGCCCACCGCCGCGCCAGTCTGCCCGCCGATCATCGCGCCGCCCAGCTGGCGGAACATCCCGGCAAGCCCGCCGAGTGGCCGCGCGCCACCAGGCCCGCCCAGGATGCCCTGCACCTCCGGCGGGAGGGCCGGGGCGTCAGGCGCGCCGGGCCCGCCAAGCCCGCCGAGCTGTGTCGGGTCGAGCATCGACCCCATCGCGTCCACGCCCTTGACCGCGATCGGCTCGCATAGGGCCGACCACACCGGGAAGGTAGCTTCCAGCCACTCGGACTTGGACCACGCCTGGATCTTCCGGATGCCGGACGGGAAGGTGGTCACGTCATCAAGCCACAGGTCGGCCAGCCGGACGGCCTCGGTCACCGCCGTGCGTTCCGTCTCAAGGACGCTCGGGTCGCCTTGCGCCGCGATGGCGTGGCGTGCGATGTTCTTGGCCAGGTCCCAGTTGACCGGGCCGCCAGTCCACGACAGCATGTCCGCAAACTGGCGCAGGGCATCAGCGAACTGCCCCGACCCGCCTGGCCCGCCGAACATCCCGCCGAACGGGTCACCACCAGGGGGGCCAGAGTCCCCTGGCTGCGGGTTGTCGTCGCCGGGCCGCCCGGGCGGGCCGAAGCCGAACGGAGGACGGTTAGCCATCGTGGTCCCCCTCAGCTAGTAGTAGTCAGGCACGATAGAAACGGTCATAATCGTCACGCTATTCGGGAGCAGCCGATTTGAGAAACGCCAGACGGCAGGTTCGCCCTGAGCGCAGCGTCCGCCGTGAGCGTAGCACCGCGCCGCCGGAGACGGTCGTCGCGGTGACCGGCGCGGCCCGCGGCATCGGGCATGCCCTGGTCAAGCGCCTGGCGGCGGTCACGACCATCGGGCGCGTCGTCGCGATCGACGACCACCGCGGCGACGTCGCCGGGGTGACCTGGCGGCTGGCCGACGTACGAGATCCCGCGCTGGCGTCGAAGCTGGAGGGCGTGGACGTCGTGGTCCACGCCGACGTGGATACCTCCGTGGACACCGACGCGCGCCAGCGCCGTGCCTTCAACCTGCGCGGAGCGCAGACCGTGCTGACCGTCGCCGCCGCCGAGCGGATCGGCCGCGTGGTGCTGCTGTCCAGCGCGATGGTTTACGGTGCCCGGCCGGACAACCCCGTGCCGCTGCCGGAAGACGCGCCGCTGCTCGCGGCGGCTGACGGGAGCGTCGCCGGGGACATGCTTGAGGTCGAACAGCTCGCCCGCCGGTCGCGCCGGGTCAACCCGGCCACCACCGTCACGGTCGTGCGGCCCGCCGCCCTGGTCGGCGACGCCATTGACACGCTGCTCACCAGGCACTTCGAGGCCCCCCGGCTGCTGTCAGTGCGGGGCTGCGCGCCGCGCTGGCAGTTCTGCCATGTCGATGACCTGGTGAGCGCGCTGGAGCTCGCGGCGATCGGGGCCGTCAGCGGCGATTTCGCGGTCGGCTGCGACGGATGGCTGGCCCAGATGGAAATCGAGGAGATCAGCGGGCTGAAGTCGATCGAGCTCCCGGCCAGGCTGACGTTCGGCACCGCCCAGCGGCTGCACCGCCTCGGGGTCACCCCCGCGCCGGCCGCCGAACTGCACTATGAGGTATACCCGTGGGTGGTCGACTGCGCCGCACTGCGGTCGGCGGGCTGGCGGCCGGCCTACGACAACGCCGCGGTCCTCAGGTCCCTGCTCGCCGCCCGCGCCGGTCGGCACGCCGTGGCCGGCCGGCGCATCGCCCGCAAGGAGGCCGCGATCACCGCCGCCGGCGCCGCCGCCGCCGGAACCGCTGCCGCCATCGGCGCCGCCGCCATCGTCCGCCACGCCCGCAAGAAGTCCCAGAAATGACCCCAACGACCCCGCCACCCCGAATCCCCGAGCCAGCCCGTGCTACCGCCACGCCCGGACCTCGCCACTAGCGACACTACGCACTGCTTGCCCCGTATGCCCGATCCAAGCGTCAGCCAGTCATTCATAGTCGACTATTCCCGCTGAGCCTAACTGTTTCAGGCTTTGGGGGTGGTGAAGGCGTTCCGAATCAAGGTGAGTTCTCGGCGGGTTGCGCGAGCGGATCGTTATGCGTGATTTGCCGCATTCGCGTGGCTTGCGCCGCTGGTGGTCATCGTTAGCCGACAACGGTCAACGGGCCTAGCTGATTCAGACTTCGGGGGTGCCCGCCCCAAATCGTAAATCAGTTAGGCCGCCGACGATGGACGAGCGTAAGCGCCCCCGACGGAAGCGATGTACCCGCAAGCGCCCGGGGGCCGGGGAGAGGCAGCGTAGCCCGATGCAACGGCGGGAGGCTGCGCAGACGGGGGACCTGGGGGGTTGGTGTGTACCCCCCAGAAAAAAGGTACTTTGAAGCGGTGAGCCAAATCAGGCTGATCGCGATCAGGGACGCCGAGCTGTCGGTGGATGAGGTGCGGGCCGCGGTCGCGGACCCGGCCGCCGGCGGGATCGTGCTGTTCCTCGGCGCGGTCAGGGACAACGACGCGGACCGCAGCGTGACCGGTCTCGGCTACAGCGCGCACCCGACGGCGGAGGCCGAACTGCGCCGGGTGGCCGAGGAGATCGTCGCCAAGTATGCCGATGACGTGATCGCGGTGGCGGCGGTGCACCGCGTCGGCCAGCTGGCCATCGGCGACCTGGCGGTGGTCGTCGGGGTGTCGTGCGGGCACCGGGCCGAGGCGTTCCAGGCCTGCCATGCCCTGATCGACGAGCTGAAGGCGTCGGTGCCGATCTGGAAGGAGCAGCGGTTCACTGACGGTGCCACTGAGTGGGTCGGCAGCGCGTAACCTTCCGACCATGTCCCGACGCTCCCTCACGTTGCTCATCGCCGGGCTGGCGGCGCTGGTCGCCATCGGCGTGAGCGTCCTCGTGCCCGTGCCGTACGTCATCCTCATGCCCGGGCCGACGCTGAACACGCTGGGGGTTGACTCGTCGGGCAAGCCGCTGATCTCGATCACCGGCCATCAGACTTACCACGCCAGCGGCAACCTCAACATGGTGACCGTGAGCTACACGGGCGCGCCGCCGCCGAGCACCGGGGTGAACATCTTCCAGGCACTGCGCGCGTGGCTGAACTCGTCCGAGGCGGTGGTGCCGGCCACCGAGATCTTCCCGCCGGGGCAGACCGCGCAGCAGACGCAGGCCCAGGACAGCGCGCAGATGGCCGGCTCGCAGGAGCAGGCGACCGCCGCCGCCCTGACCGCCCTGCACATCTCGTACGCCACGACGGTCTCGGTGCTCCGGGCGGAGTCGGGTACCCCCGCCTCCGGCGTCCTCAAGCCCGGCGACGTCTTCAAGTCGGTGAACGGCGCGCCGGTCACCGGGGCGACGGCGCTGACCTCCCTGATCAGCCGCGCACCCCGCGGGCACCGTGCTGCACCTGGTCGTGGTGCGCGGCGGGAAGGCCATCCCGCTGTCGGTCGCGACCAAGGAGGTCGGCGGGCACCCGATCATCGGCGTGGTGGTCCAGGAAGGGTACAAGTTCCCGTTCACGGTCTCGATCAGCGTGGGCAACATCGGCGGGCCGAGCGCCGGCATGATGTTCGCGCTCGGCATCATCGACAAGATCACGCCGCTGAACCTGACCGGCGGCAAGTTCATCGCCGGGACCGGGGAGATCACCGCCTCGGGTCAGGTGCAGCCGATCGGCGGCATCCAGCAGAAGATGGTGGGCGCGCGGGACGCCGGCGCGACGGTCTTCCTCACGCCCGCCGGCAACTGCGCCGACACCGTCGGGGCGGTCCCGGCTGGGTTGCGCGTCGTGAAAGTGAGCACGCTGTCGCAGGCGATCTCCGACCTTGAGGCGATCAAGGCGGGCAAGCCGGTGCCGTCCTGCTGACGCCGCGCGCTCCACTAATAGTGACGGGCGTCGATATTGACCGTTATTGGCGGATGCTCGTGGCCGGGCGGGGCAAGGCGTAGGCTTGCGAGCTGTGGCACTTCGGGTACTGGTTGACGCGACTGAAGCACCCGCTGACCGAGGGGCGCTCGGCCGCTACCTCGACGGCCTGATCGGTGCCCTGGGCGCCGCCGGGACTGACCTCGTCATCGCCTGCCAGCGCGCGGACGAGGATCACTACGGGTTCCTCGCACCCGGCGCGCGGGTCGTCGCCGGGCCGGCCGTGCTCGGGCACCGCGCGGCGCGGCTCGCCTGGGAACAAAGCGGCCTTCCGCTCGTCGCCCAGCAGGTGGCCGCCGACGTCATCCACATGCCGTACTACTCGATGCCCCTGCAGCCGGGACGGCCGACGGTGGTGACGATGCATGACGTCACGTACTTCACCGAGCCGGAGCAGCACGGGGCGGTCAGCGCGTCGTTCTTCAAGTCCGCGATCCGGGCGGCCGCCCGGCGGGCGAGCCGGATCATCGTGCCGTCGAACGCGACCCGCGATGACGTGGTCCGGGTGCTTGACGTGGACCCCGCCCGGATAGACGTGGCCTACCACGGGGTCGATCACCGGGCGTTCCACCGTCCCTCGGTCACCGAGGTCGCCGCGGTCGCCGTCCGGCTCGGCCTGCGCGGCCGGCCCTACGTCGCTTACCTCGGCTCGCTCGCCGCCCGCAAGAACGTGGCCGCCCTGGTCGCTGGCTGGGCTTCCGCCGTCGCCGGGCTCGACGAACCGCCCGCCCTGGTGCTCGCGGGCGGGGGCGGCTGGAGCGATGAGGTGGATGCCGCGATCGCCCAGGTTCCGCCGCGGCTGCGGGTGGTGCGGCCGGGATACCTGCCGTTCCGCGAACTGCCTGGCTTCTACGGCGGCGCGATGATGGTGGCCTTCCCGTCGCGCGGTGAGGGATTCGGCGCCCGGTCCTTGAGGCCATGGCCTGCGGGGCGCCCGTGCTCACGACGCACCGGGCGTCGCTGCCCGAGGTGGGCGGCGACGCGGTCGCCTACACCGAGCCCGACGCCGCGGCCATCGGGGCCGCGCTCGGCGACCTGCTGAAGGCCCCGCCGCAGCGGGCCGCCCTGGGCGAGGCCGGGTACGCCCGGGCGCAGCAGTTCAGCTGGGAGGCCTCGGCGTCGGCCCACCTGGCCAGCTACAAGAAGGCCGCGGAGGACAGCACCCGGGGCGCGGCGGCGTCCTCGTAGCTTCCCGGCCAGCCCTACCCTGTGTTCAATAACACTCTGCTTGATAACAACATGGTGACATTGCGCTTGCGCCAGTGCCGTGCTCACGGCGTGAGTATGCTGCGTAAGTTGCCGAGGTGCGGCTATTCGGTGATACCTGTTCTGGTAACTGAACGTAGTTGCCGGTTAGAAAAGTCACTTGTAACGTCAATTCCTGGGGCTAACAAAACCAATGGTGTGTGAACCGCTTGAGGCCATCCTGCTGGTCGGTGGCAAGGGCACGCGGTTGCGTCCGCTGACGCTGTCCGCGCCGAAGCCGTTGCTGCCTACCGCCGGCGTGCCGTTCCTGGCTCACCAGCTCACCCGGGCCGCCGAGGCCGGCATAGCGCACGTCGTGCTGGCCACCTCCTACCGGGCCGAGATGTTCATCGAGGCCTTCGGAGACGGTACCGGGCTCGGGCTGTCCATCGACTACGTCCACGAATCGACCCCGCTGGGTACCGGCGGCGGGATCCGTAACGCCGCGGGCCTGCTGCGCGGCGGCCAGGATGACCCCATCGTGGTGCTGAACGGTGACATCTTGTCCGCGCACGACATCTCGGCCCAGGTGGACCTGCACCGCGCCATGTCCGCCGCGGTGACGCTCCACCTCGTCGAGGTGGAAGACCCGTCCAGGTACGGCTGCGTCCCGACCGACGAGGCAGGGCGGGTTACCGCGTTCCTGGAGAAGACGCCGAACCCGGTGACCAACAGGATCAACGCCGGCTGCTACGTCTTCCGGCGGTCCGTGATCGACCAGATACCGGCCGGGCGCGTGGTCTCGGTCGAGCACGAGACCTTCCCCGGCCTCATCTCCTCCGGCGCCGTGGTCATGGGCTACAACGAGTCCGCCTACTGGCTGGACGTCGGCACCCCTCAGGCGTTCGTGCGCGGCTCGTGCGACGTCGTACTCGGCCGGATGCCGTCCTCGGCCATGCCCGGACCGTCCGGCGAGGTGCTGGTCCTCGGTGATGCCAACGTCGCCGCTGACGCGAAGGTGTCGGGCGGGACCGTCCTCGGCCCGCGATCCTCGGTCGGCAGCGGCGCGGTCGTTGACGGCTGCGTCGTGTTCGACTCGGCTTCCATCGGCGCGGGCGCCGTCGTCCGGGACAGCATCATCGGGCGCGGCTCGGTGATCGGCGACGGGGCGGTCATCAGCGACGTGGTCATCGGCGACGAGGCCTGCATCGGCCCGGGGAACGAGCTCGCCCACGGCATGCGCGTCTGGCCCGGCGTCCGGCTGGAGTCCACGTCGATCCGCTTCTCGTCCGACGCGTAGCCTTACCATGGGGGACCGTGCCGTGCGATGAGGACGTGGCCGAGCGGGAGTGGAACGTGCCGTTCCCGCTCGACGTGCGGCTGACGCTGTCCGTGCAGGGCCGCGGGCGCGGCGACCCGACCTTCCGCACCGACGAGGCCGGGGCGATCTGGCGGACCTCGCTGACCCCGGAGGGCCCGGCGACCCTGCGGGTGACCAGCCGGTCCAGGTGCCGATCCTGGGCACCGGGTCCTGAGGCACCGGGTCCTGAGGTACTCCGCACGCGGGTGATCGCCCGCGCCTGGGGACCCGGCGCGAGGTGGCTACTCGACGCGCTGCCCGGCTGCCTTGGCCTGCACGACGACGTCTCTGGCTTCGACCCGGGCGAGCACCCGCTCATCCGCGAGGCGGCCCGCCGCAACCCTGGCCTGCGGATCGGCCGCAGCGGGCGGCTGATGGAGGCGCTCGTCCCGGCGGTCCTCGAGCAGAAGGTCGTCATCCTGGAGGCGCACCGCGCCTGGAGGATCCTGCTGGCGAAGTACGGGACCGTCCCGCCGGGCCCGGCGCCGCAGGGCATGCGGGTCTTCCCCGCGCCGGCCGTCTGGCGGCGGATCCCGTCCTGGGACTGGCACCGGGCGGGCGTGGAGGGCGTCCGGGCGCGGACGATCATAGGCGCCGCGAGCGTGGCCGACAGCCTGGAGCGCCTGCTGGAGGTCACCCACGCGGAGGCCGACCGGAAGCTCCGCACCCTCCCCGGCATCGGCGTGTGGACCTCCGCCGAGGCCAGGCAGCGCGCGGCCGGGGACCCGGACGCGGTCTCCGTCGGCGACTACCACCTGTCCAACATCGTCGGCTTCGCGCTGGCCGGGCGCGATCGCACCGACGACGCGGGCATGCTTGAGCTGCTGCGGCCGTACGAGGGCCACCGTTACCGGGTGACCCGGCTCATCGGGCTGAGCAGCGTGCGGGCGCCTGGCGGCGTTCCCAAGCGGAACGCGGGCGGCCCGCCGCGCCGGGGGCCGCGCATGCCGGTTCGCGACTACCGCCACTTCTGACGCACTTGCGGCCACCGGCATTACGGGCACCGCGGGCGCGTGCCGTATGGTCGTTATCTATGAACAATCCTGGGAGTATCGCCGAGTCAGCCATGCGCCGGGCCCTGGCCCGGGCACGGGACGGGAAGGCCCTCGACCATGACGAGGCGACCGTCTTGCTGCACGCTCGCGGCGATGACCTGCGCACGCTCTTGGGCTATGCCGCCCGCGCCCGCGACGCCGGGCTGGCGTCGGCCGGCCGCCCGGGGGTCATCACGTACTCCAGGAAGGTCTTCATCCCCCTCACGCGGCTGTGCCGGGACCGGTGCGGCTACTGCACGTTCGCGACCGTCCCCGGCCGCCTGCCCGCGCCGTTCCTTAGCCCGGATGAGGTCCTCGACATCGCCCGGCGCGGCGCGGAGCTCGGCTGCAAGGAGGCGCTCTTCACGCTGGGGGACCGTCCGGAGGCGCGCTGGCACCAGGCGCGCGAGTGGCTCGACGCGCACGGGTACGACGACACGCTCTCCTACGTCCGCGCGATGGCGATCCGGGTCCTGGAGGAGACCGGCCTGCTGCCGCACCTGAACCCCGGGGTGCTGTCCTGGCGGGACTTCCAGCGCCTCAAGCCGGTGGCCCCGTCGATGGGCATGATGCTGGAGACCATGTCGTCGCGGCTGTTCACGGAGAAGGGCGGGCCGCACTTCGGCAGCCCGGACAAGGACCCGGCCGTGCGGCTACGCGTCCTGGAGGACGCGGGCCGGTCGGCCGTGCCGTTCACGACCGGCATCCTGATCGGCATCGGCGAGACGCTGGCCGAGCGCGGCGACGCGATCTTCGCGATCCGCAAGGTCTCCCGCGAGTACGGGGGAATCCAGGAAGTCATCGTGCAGAACTTCCGGGCCAAGCCCGACACCAAGATGCGCGACGTCCCCGACGCCGAGCTCGCCGAGCTGGCGGCCACCATCGCCGTCACGCGGCTGGTCCTCGGCCCGCAGGCGCGCGTGCAGGCGCCGCCGAACCTGGTGGGCGACCAGTACCAGCTCATCCTCGACGCGGGAATTGACGACTGGGGCGGCGTGTCGCCGCTGACTCCCGACCACGTCAACCCGGAGCGGCCATGGCCGCAGATCGACGAGCTGGCCGCGGTCACCGCCCAGGCGGGCTTTGAACTGCGCGAGCGACTCACCGTCTACCCGCCGTACCTGCGCGAGCCGTGGCTGGACCCGCGGGTGGCCAGTCACGTCGCGGCGCTCGCCGACCCGGCCACGGGACTGGCCGCGGCGGGGGCGATGCCGGCCGGCCGGCCATGGCAGGAGCCGGACGGCGGCTGGGGGGACTCCGCCTCCGGCCGTGTTGACCTGCACGTGACCATCGACACCACCGGCCGCACCCACGACCGCCGCGCGGATTTCGCTGAGGTCTACGGCGACTGGGCCTCCGTAGCCCAACGCTCCGCGGACGGCACCGCGCCAGCCCCGCAGGCCACTCCTGCCCCGGCCGCCCCTTCAACCCCAGCCGCCCCTTCAACCCCGGCCGCCCCGGCGGTCGCGCGACCCGGTGAGGTGGCCGAGGCGCTGCGGCAGGCCGAGCGGGACCCGGCCGCGCTCACCGACGCGCAGGCGATCGCCCTCCTGGGCGCCGACGGCGACGACCTGGAGGCGCTCGCGGGCATCGCCGACGGGCTGCGCCGTGAAGTCAACGGTGACGACGTGACCTACGTCGTCACCCGGAACATCAACTTCACCAACGTCTGCTACACCGGGTGCCGGTTCTGCGCCTTCGCGCAGCGCCGCACCGACGCCGACGCCTACACGCTGTCCCTGGACCAGATTGGCGACCGCGCGGCGGAAGCCTGGGAGGCGGGCGCGACCGAGGTGTGCATGCAGGGCGGCATCCACCCGGACCTGCCCGGCACCGCGTACTTCGACATCGCGGCCGAGGTGAAGCGCCGCGTGCCGGACATGCACGTCCACGCGTTCTCCCCGATGGAGGTCATGAACGGCGTCGCCCGGACCGGGTTGCCGCTGCGCGAGTGGCTGGCCCGCGCGCGGGAGGCGGGCGTCGGGTCGCTGCCCGGCACCGCCGCCGAGATCCTGGACGACGACGTGCGCTGGGTCCTCACCAAGGGCAAGCTCCCGGCGGCGGACTGGGTGGAGGTCATCACGACCGCGCATTCCCTGGGCATCCCCACGTCCGCCACGATGATGTACGGCCACGTTGACACGCCCGCGCACTGGGTCGGCCACCTGCGGGTGATCCGGGGCATCCAGGAGCGGACCGGCGGCTTCACCGAGTTCGTCTTGCTGCCGTTCATCCACACCAGTGCCCCGATCTACCTGGCGGGCCTGGCCCGGCCCGGGGTGACGCGGCGGGAGAACCGCGCCGTGCACGCCGTGTCCCGGCTGCTCCTGCACGGGGCGATCGGCTCGATCCAGTGCTCCTGGGTCAAGCTCGGCGACGACCTGTGCCGCGAAGTGCTCTCCGGCGGGGTCAACGACCTTGGCGGCACCCTGATGGAAGAGACCATCAGCAGGATGGCGGGGGCCGCCAACGGCTCGTACAAGACGATCAGCGACCTGGAGTCCATCGTCGCGCCCCTCGGCCGCAGGCTGCGCCAGCGCACGACGCTCTACGGCACGCCGCCGCCGGAACGCCAGGCAGCGGCGACGGCAAGCGGCGGCGTCGCGGAGTCGGTCCGCCGCGGCATTCCCCTCATCGCCCGCTAGCGACCCTTGCCCGGGATCCTCGCTCACCCGCGAACGGTTCGAACGCGCGATCCACCCCCCAGCGTGCACCTGATGCCGGCCAGGCACGGCCTACCGGATCAGCGTGAATGCCCCCGGATCGCGAGGCGGGCGCACCGGGGGAGCAGCCGCCGGGTGCCCCACGGCTATGGCCCCCATCGGCCGCCATCCGTCCGGCAGGCCCAGCGCGGCCGCCGCGACGTCCTGGCAGAACAGCGCCGAGGAGATCCACGCCGAGCCGAGGTTCTCAACGGCCAGCGCGACCAGCAGGTTCTGCGTGGCGGCGCCCATGGAGACCGTGAACATGTCCTGCTCCGCGCGGCCCCTGCGGTCGTCGGGATAGGCGTGCGCGGCCGATGCCTCCAGGCAGGGCACGAGGATCAGCGGCGCCTGCCGCAACGGCAGGCCGCGCCGGGTACGGCGGGTGATCTGCTCCTCGGTGAAGCCGTCCCGGCGCAGGTCGGCCACCCAGGCCTCAAGCATCGCGTCGAGCAGCGCGGTTCGCGCGCCCTCGGACGCGACGATGACGAAGCGCCAGGGCTCGCTATGGTGCGGCGCGGGCGCGGTGAGCGCGGCGGCGATGGCCCGGTTCACCGCGGCCAGGTCGACCGGCTCGCCGGTGAATGACCGGATCGTGCGCCGCGCGGGCAGCACGTCGGCCGAGCCGAGGCGGAACATGTCCTCGGCCGGCGAGCGCACCAGCGCCTGCGCCCCCGGGCCATCATCGCTGGTGACCAGGCTCGACAGGCCACGGACGAGGGCAACGGGGACCTGCAGGGCCTTGCCCTTCACCAGTTCGCCGGCGGCGGCGATCTCGTCGGCGACGGCGGCCTCCGTGACTTCCAGCGTGTTGCCGAAGGCGTCGGCCTCGCCCCGGTGGTCGCGGGTGACCAGGACGCCGGCCGCGCCGATCGCCGTGTCGGTCTGCCCCGCCCGCCATGGCCTGCCCATGGTGTCAGTGATGATCACGCCAACGTTCGCCCCGGACTGGGTCCGCAGCGACTTGCGCAGGCGCCGGGCGGACTCGTCGGGGTCCTCGGGCAGGAGCACGACGGTGCCCGGCACGGTGTTGGACTCATCGACCCCGGCGGCGGCCAGCACCAGGCCATGCCGGGTCTGGGCGATCGTCGTCGCTCCGCGCCGGGCGACCACGCGCGCCGTCTCCGCCTCGATGGCCTCCTCGCGCGTGGCCTTGACCACGCGGCCCTCGGCCTTGCTGACCACTTTCGACGTGACGACGAGGATGTCACCGTCGGCGATGCCGGGGCCGTCGTCGCGCCAGCAGCACGCCGGCGAGGAGTGCCGCTAGGTCGTCGCCAGGGCCGATCTCCGGCAGTCCGGGAACGCTTGTGACGGATATGGCTGACGGGACTGCGAATTGCGCCATGAACCGGACGGGGGGGGGTGCGATGTCTGGCATAAGGCGATTTCCAGTGCGAGGTCGATGGCGGCTCGCGCGATCGCCGTGGTTGATTCCAGGTCGCGCATGTACAGCGGGAGCGCGCGGACCTCGATGCCGGCGCACGCGACATCATCGGCCGCCGCCTTGTCCTGGTCGTCCACCAGCCACCCGTTGAGCAGGCCGGCGCCGTAGTGGCCGGCCACGGCGGCGGCGGACGTCTCGACCCCGATCGTCGCCAGGCACGCGTCGGCCATGCCGCGCACGGGGGCACCGCCGATGATCCCGGAGACGCCGACCACGGTCTTCGCCGCGGCGGCGTCGCGGATGCCGGGCACGGCGAGGATCGGGCCAATGCTGACGACCGGGTTGGACGGCGGGAACAGCACGAAGTCAGCCTCGCTGATCGCCTCGATCACGCCGGGCGCGGGGCTGGCCTCCGCCGCGCCTACCGCCGTGATCGCCTGCGCGGGGTCCGCGGCGTGCAGCCGGACCCACCACTCCTGGAAGTGGATGACTCGCGGCGACCCCGGTGAGCCGGCGCCATCCCCGGAGTCGTCCGCGAGGGTGACATGCGTCTCGACCCGGTCGTCGGACATCGGCAGCAGGCGGACGCCCGGCTGCCATCGGTCGCAGAGGATCCGCGTGACTTCCGAGAGGGGCTTGCCCTCGGCCAGCAGCTGCGTGCGCAGGATGTGCGTGGCGAAATCCCGGTCGCCGAGGGTGAACCAGGACGGTCCCGCGCCATAGGCGGCCAGCTCGTCGCGGATGGCGAAGGACTCATCGGCCCGCCCCCAGCCTTGCTCGGGGTTGATGCCGCCACCCAGCGTGTACATCACGGTGTCCAGGTCAGGGCACACGCGCAAGCCGAACAGCGTGATGTCGTCACCGGTGTTGCCGACCACGGTGATCTGCGCGTCGGGAGCAGCGGCCTTCAGGCCGCGCAGGAATCGCGCAGCCCCGATGCCGCCCGCGAGAACTGTTATCCGCATGGACCTAGTCTCGCCGGCCCGGCGGGCGGGCAGTCCCGCGGGGCGGATTGGTCACGTGTTCGCCGATACAGGTCGCGCGGCCAGGTGACAGCTGATAAACAAAGGGTGTCGAGATCGCTACGCCGAGTCGCTAACGGTCGAAGTCAAGGCTGCGCCCAGGTGAATTTTCGGGGATTTACCTCACAACTTGGGCATCAGGGCGGCCAATACCACCTTCCTCGCTTGACGAGAAGCGAGACACGCGGGTGTAATTTCATTGGTGTGATTCTCGTCCGACGCGGGCATGCGGGCGAGTCTCAGGGGGCTCCGAGAGGGAGGTGCGCTTTGTCTGAGGTCATCGTCCCGCTAGCGCACGTCGTCATCCGTCAGGAGGATGTCGACGAAGAGGGCTGGCAGGACCGGGCGCTGTGCGCGCAGACAGATCCGGAGGCGTTCTTCCCCGAGAAGGGCGGGTCCACGAGGGAGGCCAAGCGAGTCTGCCGTAGCTGCGAAGTCCGCTCCGAGTGCCTGGAGTACGCACTGGAGAACGACGAGCGGTTCGGCATCTGGGGCGGCCTGTCCGAGCGCGAGCGCCGTCGGCTAAAAAGGGGCGCGTAGCCCGGGACGGGCGGGCGGGCCGGCCTGCCAGTTCCCCGCGGCACCCCCGGCGCGAAGCCGGACATGTCGCGGTAATCCTGCCGTGAGCGCTCGCTCGATGTATTGTTCACGCTGTCCCCGTGACGAGGGCGAGTGGGGCCTGCCCGGCTCGCGGCCACGGGGACGGCACCTTACGGGGACACTGCCCACCGGGGAACCGCCTTCCGGCGACAGTGGCTCGTGAGGGCCTAAGATACCCCCCGACCTGCGCTGGGACCAGTTGCCACCTACGTCGCCGCAAACTCGCCACACCGTCACGGCGGTCATCGTCGCCCATGACGGTGCCCGCATGCTGCCCGGGCTCGTGCAGGCACTGCACGGGCAGACCCACGCCGTCGGCCGGATCGTCGGAGTCGACACCGGAAGCCGGGACCGCAGCGGTGCCGTCCTCGCCGAGCTCATCGGGCAGGACGCGGTGTTCGGCATGGACCGGGCCACCGGGTTCGGCCAGGCGGTCTGGGGAGCGCTGCGGCGGGCACCCGCCAGGCGGCCCGATGACTCCGGCCAGCAGCAGGTGGAATGGGTCTGGCTGCTGCACGACGACTGCGAGCCGGCCCCGGACGCGCTGGAGCGGCTCTTGCGCGCGGCGAGCAGGGACCGCTCGATCGTGGTCCTCGGCCCCAAGGTGCTCGACGCGGCCGACCGCCGGGTGCTGCGCGAGGCGGGGGTCTCGATCGACCGCTCGGGGCGGCGCGTCACGGGAATTGACCCCGGCGAGATCGACCAGGGCCAGCACGACCACAACCGGGCCGTTCTCGCGGTCGGGTCGGCCGGGCATGCTCGTCCGCCGGGACGCGTGGGACCAGCTGGGCGGGTTCGACACCCGGCTGCGGCTGTTCCGCGACGACGTGGACTTCTGCTGGCGAGCGCATGCCGCGGGCTACCGCGTCCAGGTGGTCACCGACGCGATCTTGTATCACCGCGAGCTGACGGCGCGCAAGGGACGCGTCCCGGAGGGGGCCACCGCCCGGCGGCTGGACCGGCGCAACGCGCTGTACGTCCTCGCCGTCAACCTGCCGCTCCTGATCATGCTGCGCACCCTGGCAGGGAGCGTGGCCGGAGCGCTGGCCAGTACCGCTTACTTCCTGCTGACCAAGCAGCCCGACGAGGCCGCCGACCAGGTATCGGCGCTCAGCGGCATCTTCCTGCACCCGGTCCAGCTGTGGAAGGCGCGCCGCCGCCGCGCGCCAGGGCGCCGCCAGGGCTACTACGCGGTGCGGATCTTCATGCCGCGCGCCCGGCCGCTGCGCCAGATGTCCGAGCACATCATGAACTTGCTGTCGCCGCAGGTGGTCGGCGGGTCCCACCACGCCTCGGCGGCCGGGGACGGCGACGACCAGGACGAGCAGTTCGTCGAGCCGCCGTCGCTGGCGCGCCGGGTCCTGGGCAGCCGTGGCGTGCAGCTCTTCGTGGTGCTGCTGGTGATCGCGCTGATCGCCGAGCGCAGGCTGCTCGCCGTCAGCCCGCTGGGCGGCGGAGCCCTCGTGCCCGCATGGGGCGGGGCGTCCGCCTTGTGGCGTGAGTACCTGGCGGGCTTCCACGCGGTAGGCGTCGGCTCCGCGGCCACCACGCCGTCGTACGTCGCGGTCGTCGCGGCGCTCGCGACCGTGCTCGGCGGCCAGGCGTGGCTGGCCGTCGACGTGCTGCTGCTCGGCTGCGTCCCGCTGGCGGGGCTGACCGCGTACCTGGCCACGCCGGCGCCTCAGTGCCGGCCCCGGCCGCCAGGACCTGGATCGCGGCCGCGTACGCCCTGCTCCCGGTCGCCTCGGGCGCCGTGGCCGCCGGGCGGCTTGGCACGACGACGGCGTTCATCATCGCCCCGCTGATCGCCCGGTCGGCGGGCAGGATGCTCACCGCCACGCCACGGGCCGCGCGTAGTGCCGCCTGGACCACGGGCCTGCTCGTCGCGATCGCCGCCGCGTTCGTCCCGGTCATCTGGGTGGTCGCTTCCGGCCTCGTGCTCGTCTCGCTCGCCGTGCGCCGCTGGGCCTGGCCGGTCTCGGTGGCCAACGCCGCGATCGTCGTGATTGCCCCGTTCGCCGCCCTGTTCCCCTGGTCGGTGACGTTGCTGTCCAGGCCGTCGGCATTCCTGCTGGAGGCCGGGATCACGCCGGCCGGGCTCGCGTCGGCGAGCCTGCGGCCGGACACGCTGCTGCTGCTCAGCCCGGGCGGTCCCGGCCTGCCCCCGGTCTGGGTGACCGCCGGGTTCGGCCTGGCGGTCGTCGCGACGCTGCTGCGCAGGCGGACGGGAGTGGTGGTGGCGGGCTGGTCGGTCGCCATCGCTGGCTTCGCGGCCGCCCTGGCCGTGAGCCGGTCCACCGTCACCGTCGCGACCACCGGGGCGACCACCAGCGCCTGGCCGGGGATGGCCCTGGTGATCGCCGCGATCGGGCTGCTGATCGCCGCCGCGCCCGCCGCCGAGTGGCTGGCCAGTGGGCTTGGGGGGGACAGGTCCCGCCCGCAGGGGCCGGAGGCGCCCGTCGGCGCTGACCGGGCAGCGGGCACCCCGCCCCGGGCACTGGCGATTCTCGCGCTTGCCGCCGTGGCCAGCGCTCCGGTCCTCGCGGGCTGGTTCTGGGTGGCCGGCGGCGTGCGCGGCCCGGTGGCCACCGTCAGCTCGCCCGTGCTGCCCGCTTTCGTGGCCGCGTCGGCAACGGCCGGGGCGCAGGACCGCACGCTGGTCCTGCGGGACAAGAACGGCGTCGTTGACTACACGGTCGTCCGCCAGGGAGATCCGACCCTCGGCGAGCCAGAGCTCGTCCTACCCGCCCGCCGAGCAGGCGCTCGCGGCCCAGGTCGCGTTCATGCAGCCATTCGTCGAGCTGGGAACGGGCCGTGCGTTGAGCGCGGAAAAGCGCCGACGATTCCCGCCTTGCACTGGGCGATCACCAAGGCCGGGTGGGAGACGATGAACAGCGGCGCGCCGACGACGGGCAGCCTGAGCTTGTCTTTAAGAATATTCGGCAGCGCCATCGAAGCCCCCCGGGGATCAGGCGCGACCGCGCTCACTGCCGGCGCCGGGTTCCGATCCACGCAATGGTTTACACATAAACCGATGCAGCCGAGGCGCACAAGCCCGTGTGCGGGCGCTCTCACTTCGGCTCGGTCAACCAAACGCAGAGGTGCCCTCGGCCTCCGTTGCGACCGAGCGTTTGCGCGAGCCACGGCAGCAGCGTCCGGGCTTCGTCGATGAGCGTATGGGGCGGATTGACGATGAGAAGCCCTGCGCGCGCGAGCGGCTCCTGTCCGTGCGCGCCGATCGGCCCAGGGCCCACGTCCAGTTCGAGCCGCAGGATGTTTGGCGCCCCGAGGGCGGCGACCGAATTGAGGAAACGGGCGTCTGCCTGAGCCTCGCGGATTGGGCGCCAAGCGATGTAAGTTCCGGCCGGCCACTTGCGCAGTGCGCGCTTGAGCGCTCGCTCGACGGCAACGGCTTCATCCGACGCCTCGAACGGAGGGTCGATCAAGACGACGCCGCGGCGCTCCTTGGGCGGCAGGTACGCGTTGAGCGCGACATAGCCGTCGGTGCCGACGATGCTGAGCCGCCCGTCGCGCCCGAGCGCGGCGATCAAGGCCTCGCGCTCGTCCGGGTCCGCTTCACAGAGCGCGATGCGATCCTGCGGGCGCATGAGGATCTGCGCGATGGCCGGCGAACCCGGATAGGAAAGTGGTCGGCCCTCCGCGTCATATTGGCCGACGGCTTGCAGATAGGGGCGCAGGAACTCGGCGACCGCGGCAGGCGGACGCGTCGTCAGAACGCGCGCGATCCCGACGCGCCATTCCGGCGAGCGCTTCGCCTCCTCGCTCCCTAGGTCGTATCGGCCCGCCCCAGCATGCGTGTCGATGAAACGGAACGGGCTTTCCTTGCGGGTCAGATAAACCAGGACGCGCGCCAGAACGGCGTGCTTGAGCACGTCAGCGAAATTGCCAGCATGAAAGGCGTGGCGATAGTTCAAGAACGGGAAACCGTGATCATATCGCGACCCGAACGTCTTCCGCCGAGCCTCTTCAACGCACGGGCGCGACCACGATCGATGTGCGCTGACAGGTGTGCCGCGCGACCTTGCGGCAGACCACGTAGGACGAGAGGTCTTTGGCGATGCAGAAGCGCACGTCGACAAGCTCGCCATTGCTGCAAGTGACCGCCATGTTGTCGGGATGCAAGTTGGGGTTCGACGTCATGAAGGCCTGCTCGACGTCGCCGCGAGCGAGCCGTAGTTGCTGGCGCGGCGCCTGGAACATCGCGGGGATGTTCAGCCGGTTCCGCACGCTGCGCACGGTGGCGAAATAGTCATGGGCGCTTAAGCCCGTGCAGGTTCCATGCTTGTGGTATTCGTAGGCCGCGAGGCGATCGTTCGGGTAGAGGCCATGCTCGTACTCGAGATCGGCGGGCGAGGCGTCCCGGCCGGGACACGCCTCGGGGTTGGGACGATACTCATTATCCGGCCACAGGCCGTGGACGACGAAGCTGTCGCCCGAGCCCGCCGCGCACTCCGGCGAGGACGTCTCCTGGCCGCCGAGATCGCAGAAGCCGGGGGCCCACGACAGCGTCATCACATAATGGTCGAACTGCTCGGTCGCGACGGGCGGAGCGGGCGCCGCGCTCTGCGCGACAGCCACAACCGACGCGCCGGCCGCCGCCAGCGCCAGACTCAACGCCAACTTGAGCGCCAAACGCGGCATCCTGAGGTCCCCGACTTCGGTGTCGGTTAATTGCCCGCTTTCAGCCCGTATTCGGCGAGCCACTTCGCCTTGCCGATTTCCCGCTCGAGGATGGGGCGGATGACCTCGCAATCGGGGGCGTAGGCGAGGGTGGGATCAATGCCGACGACACACCACTCGACGCCCCAGGTCACTCCGATAATGCCTAGCTGCGTCCCCACGGCGTAGGCCACGGTTCGGTATTTCTGATCGGTCATTGCGGCGCGGGCGACGCAATAGCGGCGCGGAATATAGGACAGGCCGTTGGAGCGGAAGCCGATTTCGCGTACGCGATCGAAGCCCTGGATCGCGAGATTCGGATCCCAGAACTCGCGCTGGGTCTGGCCGAATTGGCTGCTGATTGTCGACAGCACGCCTGCGTTGTCGCAGGCGGGCATATCATCGAAAAACGGCGCCCAGCGCGCTTCGGCTGGCGTGTCATAAAGATTGAGCTGAGCCGGGCCGCCCCCGGCGTGCGCGAGCGGAACGAGGAGGAAAAAGGCCATGAGGCCGAAAATCGTTCTCTTCAACGCCTTTGCTCCCCTCTGGTGAACCAAAGCCGATGGGCGCGGCACGCTGGGCCACAATGCGGCGCGGCGAGCGGCAAATCAAGACGGGGCGCGCGAAGGTCTTGGACCCCAACCCGGTCGCCGCCGCCTCCAAAGGTTAGGGCGACGACGTTGGCGGTCCTAGCGTCTCAAGAGAGACGGCTTTTGATTTGGCCAATCTCGCGCGTCACCAGATCCGCGCCGGCCGACCCCTTCATCTCGTCCGCAAGCACGATTTCCGCCGCCCTGGCCGCGTGCTCGGCTGCGGCGGCGCGGACGTCCGCCGCCGCCTGGGCTTCGGCGAGCGCGATCTTGGCTTCGGCTTGCTTGGTGCGCCGGGCGATGAATTCCTTCAGCCGGTTGGCGGCCTCGACCGCCAATTGATCGGCTTGGGCGCGCGCCTCGGCCACGATAGCGGCCGCGTTCGCGTCCGCTTCTGCGGTCCTTTTTTCGAAGCTCGCCAGCAGCGCGGTCGCCTCCTCGCGGAGCTTCGCCGCCTGAGCGAGTTCGGCCGCGATCGCTTCGCCACGCGCGTCAAGCGCTTTGAGCACGACGCGATGGCGCCGACATAAATGAGAATCCCAATAAAGACGAGGAAGCCAAGAAGGACGAAAAACTCCGCATCGAAGTCCATCATGCGGCTCCGCTTCGCTGTTCGACCGAGCGAATCGCCGCGGCGACCGCCGCCGGATCGGCCGGGCGTCCTCCGAGACGCTCGACGATCGCTCCAGCAGCGTCGCGCGCGACATCGGCGACATTGGCCATGGCCTGAGCGCGCGTTGCGGCGATCTCGCGCTCGGCGGCGGCGAGCTTGGCGGCAAGATCGTCCTCGAGCTTCTTTCGCTTCGCCCGTGCGTCCGCAGCGGCGGCGTCGCGAGCGGCTTGGGCGAGGCTCTGCGCCTTCGCGCGCGCGTCGGCCAACGTCCTTTCATGCGCGGCCGCGGCCGCGTCGGCCCTCTGCTGCATCGCCGTCGCGTCGTCGAGGTCGCGCGCGATTTGCGCTTTGCGGCCATCGATCACCGCTCCCAGCTGCGGCAAGCCCCGCTTGGACATGTACCAGTAGAGGAACCCGAAGGCGATCGCGAACCAGACCAGCTGAGACGCGAATGTGCTTGGATCGAACGGCGGAAAGTTCGAATGCGCGCCGCCGTCCTGACCGACCTGCGTTTGTGTCGCGTCGGAGGGCGTCGATTGCGCCGACTGTGCCATCACGGACCCTTAGAGAACATAACGAGCGGGGAAGGCGCCCCAAGCGCCTTCCCCGCGAGCAACAGCAAGAAGTCTGAAACGTCAGACCGCAAACAGCAATAAGAAAGAAATCAGCAGGGCGAAAATGCCAAGCGCCTCGGTCACCGCGAAACCGAAAATAAGACGCCCGAACTGGCCTTCGACCGCCGAGGGATTGCGCAACGCGCCGTTCAGGAACTGACCGAATAGCGTGCCGACGCCAATGCCCGCGGCCCCCGTTCCGATGGCGGCGAGGCCGGCGCCGACATACTTGGCGGCGATGGCGAGCTCATGCGGTTCCATTCGGTGCTCCTATTTCTCTGGCGAATTTCGTTTTTCTGGTTGGTGGGTCAGTGACCCGGGTGAAGCGCGTCGTTGAGGTACATGCAGGTCGAGCATGGCGAACACATAGGCCTGCAGGAACACGACCAAGAGTTCGAGGGCGTCAAGCCCGATCGTGGCGAGGAAGGCAGCGCCGCCAGGACCTTTACCGCTGCGCCCGCGCCGAGCAGCATGACGACGAAGCTGCCGAAGACATTGAGCGTGATGTGGCCGGCGAGCATGTTGGCGAACAGGCGCACCGAGTGGCTGACTGGGCGCGACAAGAAGGAGACGATCTCGATCGCAACGACCAGCGGCAGAATGTAGATCGGTACACCAGGCGGAACGAACAGCTTGAAGAAATGAAAGCCGTGTTCCCTGACGCCAATGATGACCACAGTAAAAAACACGATGAGCGCCAAAGCGGCGGTGATGACAATATGGCTGGTCACCGCCATCGAGTACGGAATGAAGCCGATCAGATTAGCCAGGAGAACGAAAAAGAAGATCGAGAAGACGAACGGGAAAAACCGCATGCCCGCCTCGCCGGCGGCGGAGCGCACCATACCGGCGACGAATTCGTAGGCCATTTCGGCCATTGCCTGCATACGGCCCGGCACGCCTGGGCCGCCTCGCGCGCCAATTGCGACCAGAAGGCAGCTGAGCGCGACCGCAAGCAACATGTAGAGGCCGGAATTGGTCAGGGAGACGTCGTGGCCCGCGACCTGAATCGAACGACCGGATGAAGGGCAAACTGATGGATCGGATCGATCGCCGGTCCCAACTCGTGGCCACGTCCTCTAGTCCTCGTCGTCGTCGTCCGCCTCGTTGCGAGGCTGAAGCGCCCCGCCAGCGGCTCCGCGCCCCCCCAACGAGGCGTCGCGTTCGGCTCGGGAAGCCGAGCGCGGCACGTCTTTATCCGGCGAGTTCGTGCGAGACAAGGGCGAATTGCGGTTCAATGACGCCCCCTTCGGCGAAGTCAGCCGGATCACGTTCCACACCCCCGCCGCCACGCCGATCAGGAAAAACACAATCAGAAATGCAGGATTGGTGCCTAGCGCGCGATCAAGCACCCAGCCAATGCCCACGCCGACGATCACCGCGGAGACGAACTCGCTGCCGGCGCGCAAGCCAAGCGACATCGCCGACCCGGCGGCGCTCGCGCTGGTTTTGGGC
Source organism: uncultured Actinomycetota bacterium (assembly GCA_963735415.1). Taxonomy (GTDB): domain Bacteria; phylum Actinomycetota; class Actinomycetes; order Streptosporangiales; family Streptosporangiaceae; genus Trebonia. The sequence goes on from CAVTLB010000031.1 coordinate 146,976, forward strand.
GCGGGCTTCGGGTCGGGTGCAAGGGGTGGAGCAGCCCGGCCTTTCAGTTCGCCAGACAACCGATCGAGCCGCGCGCGTAAGCTCGCGGCCTCATCGTCGCGATCTTCGGGGTCCGAACTCATGATCTCAAGCCCTCGTAGGTTCGAAACAGGTCGAGGTTTCGCTCGCTCTGTCAAATGGCCCCGCTCTGCCGCGCTCCAAAGCGGCGCAGGCGCGGGCCGACCGTTGCGCTTCAGCGCGCCGAACCCTTGTCCACTCCGCCAATCGGATAGCCGTGCCGGCCGGCGCCGCCCTTGAAGCGCGCCGAGCCGCCGGACGCTTCGCCGCTGGTGAGCGTCTTCAGCCCCCACGCGACCTCGTTCGCGATCGCCCCTGGCCCGTCCAAGCCCCACTGTTCGATCGCAGACATGCGATCATTGCGCATCGCCGTCTGCGGAAAGCTGCTGGGCGTCTGGGCCAGCGCCACGGCGCGGACGAGCGCCTGACCATCCTCGGTGACTTCGTTGACGAGGCCGATGCTGAGCGCCTCCTCGGCGCCGACGGCCCGGCCGGTCAGTATCAATTCCAGTGCGCGGCCATGGCCGACAGTGCGGGGCAGACGGATCGTGCCGAGATCGATGAGCGGCACGCCAAAGCGCCGATTGAAGACGCCAAAGACAGCGGAACGCGGGGCGATCCTGAGATCGCACCAGAGCGCAAGCTCCATCCCGCCCGCGACCGCGGGGCCTTCGATGGCGGCGATCACCGTTTTCCGAGCGCAAGGCGCGTCGGGCCCATGGGACCGAACTCGCCGTTCGGCTCGATCGGCCGCGTCTCGCCGTCGGCGATCGCCGAGATCGGCCCCGGCGCAGAATGCGCCGCCCGCGCCGGTCAGCACCGCTACGTCGGCGGCCGGGTCGGCGTCGAAGCTTTTGAAGGCGTCAAACAAGGCGCGGGCGGTCGGGAGGTCGACGGCGTTGCGCCGGTCGGGACGCTCGATCGTCACCACCGTCACGGGCCCGTCGACACGGGTCGAAACGGTGGGTCGTGCGTCGCTCGCCTCTCGCATGACCCTGTCTAGCATCGAAAGGGCGAGCGCCGTTAGCGCCGCTTGACCCTCGCGCCGGCCTCGGGCAAGGCAAGGCTCGTCAGGACCCTAGCGGCCTTCGCATGCCCAAATCGCCGCCCCCGCCAAGAGCCGGCAGGCCAACCGGCATGCCGAAATCGCCGCCCCGGCCGGGAGCCGGCAAGGCGCCTGTCGGCTTTCTGGCGACCTTTGCGCACCGACCGCGGCTGTTGGCTGGAGCGATCCTGATGGTCGCGGCCTATGTCGCCTTGCGCCTCGGGGTCGACATCCGTGAAGCGACGCGCCTCTTGATCGCCTGGAATGTCGGAGCCTGGGCGTTCCTTGACCGCGATGATTCTGCACATGATCACGGATCCGAGGCGCGAGGCGAGCGTTTTCTCCAGGCCGGAGGATGAGAATCAATGGGTGCTGGTGGTCCTCGGGATTGTTGCGTCTCTCGCGGCCATCGCCGCGATCGTGTGGGAACTCGGTCCGGTCAAGAACATGACCGGCTGGCCGAGGGCCGGGCATCTGACGCTGGTCGGCGCGACCGTGCTGAGCGCCTGGGCGTTCCTGCAGGTGATGTTTGCGCTGCACTACGCGGGCGTCTATTTCAAGCGCCACAAGGGCGGGATTTACGGCGGCCTTGAGTTTCCTGGCAACCCTCAGCC
>CAVTLB010000032.1:0-61771 GCA_963735415.1 uncultured Actinomycetota bacterium
GCAAATGAAGCGTTACCGCTTCAGCGGGAGTGCCGAGCCAGCGCAAGGCGCGCTCCTTCTCGAAGTCGAGCGCGCCAGCCCGGGGTCGCGGGAACGTGCCGTACGCAGCCAGGTCAGCGACGGCTGCCGGACCGACGGCTCGGTCAGCACCCGCAGGCCGAATGCCAGCGCCGCGGGAGTAATGTCATACCGCTGCTCCAGCCGAAGGGCGGCGGCGATAGTCGCCCAGGTCATCCTCGGTGTACTGGCGATGCCCGGCCCCGTGCGCAGCGGCCCCGGCAGCGGCACCCCGCGGACCGGAGGCGCCCCGCGAAGCGGCGGCACCACCCCGGCCGCCCGGCCGCTCCCTGACGGGCGGCAGAAGCCCCAGGTCCTCGCGGTAGCGGAGCATGCGAGGGGACATGCAGAGCCGTGCCGCAGCCTCCGAGATGCGCATATGCGAGATTCTAACAATCTCTTGTCAAGAACGCCCCGCTTATCGTGCGCGAAGCGGCCAAATCCCGTACCGTCGGAGTCGTTGCCAAGGGCACGGGGGCCTGCGGCGGGAGTGCGGGACCATGAGGGGGCACCCGGGGCGGCCCCACATCCACCGATCAAGGAGCTAGTGCATGAGCACTGATTACAAGGTCGCCGACATCCAGCCTCGCCGGCTTTCGGTCGCAAGGAGATCGAGCTCGCCGAGCACGAGATGCCCGGCCTGATGTCGACCCGGGCGGAATACACCGACGCCCAGCCCCTCGCCGGCGCCCGGATCATGGGCTCGCTGCACATGACGATCCAGACGGCCGTGCTCATCGAGACCCTCGTGGCCCTCGGCGCCGACGTCCGTTGGGTCAGCTGCAACATCTTCTCGACCCAGGACGAGGCCGCCGCGGCCATCGCGGTGGGTCCCGAGGGGACCATCGACGACCCCCGGGGCATTCCCGTCTTCGCCTGGAAGGGCGAGTCCCTGGAGGAGTACTGGTGGTGCACCGATCAGGCCCTGCGTTGGCCCGACGGCGCCGGTCCCAACATGATCCTCGACGACGGCGGCGACGCCACGATGCTCGTGCACAAGGGCACCGAGTACGAGGCATCGGGTGTCGTGCCCGAGCCGACCGACGACGACTCCGACGAGTGGAAGGTCGTCCTGGAGCTGCTCCGCAAGTCGGTGGCCAACGAGCCCGACCGATGGACCAAGGTCGGTAAGGACATCCTCGGCGTCACCGAGGAGACCACGACCGGTGTCCACCGTCTGTATCAGATGCTGGAGGCGGGCGAGCTGCTGTTCCCGGCCATCAACGTCAACGACTCGGTCACCAAGTCGAAGTTCGACAACCTCTACGGCTGTCGCCACAGCCTCATCGACGGCATCAACCGGGCCACCGACGTCATGATCGCCGGCAAGGTCGCCGTCGTCTGCGGCTACGGCGACGTGGGCAAGGGCTGCGGCGGCGTCGCTGCGCGGCCAGGGCGCTCGTGTGGTCATCACCGAGATCGACCCGATCTGCGCACTGCAGGCCGCCATGGAGGGCTACCAGGTCGTCCCGCTCGAGGACGTCATCGACACCGCCGACATCTTCGTCACGACCACCGGCAACAAGGGCATCATCTCCGCCGAGCACATGGCGAAGATGAAGCACCAGGCCATCGTCGGCAACATCGGCCACTTCGACAACGAGATCGACATGGCCGGCATCTCGAAGATGAGCGACGTCCAGCGGGTCAACATCAAGCCGCAGGTCGACGAGTACGTCTTCCCCGACGGCCACTCGATCATCCTGCTGGCCGAGGGTCGCCTGCTGAACCTCGGCTGCGCCACCGGCCATCCCGAGCTTCGTGATGTCCAACAGCTTCACGAACCAGACGATCGCCCAGATCGAGTTGTTCACGAAGACCGCCGACTACCCCCTCGGCGTCTACACGCTGCCCAAGCTCCTCGACGAGAAGGTCGCCCGGCTGCACCTGGACGCACTCGGCGTGCGCCTGACCGAGCTGTCACCGGAGCAGGCCGACTACATCGGCGTCCCGGTCGACGGGCCGTACAAGCCGGACCACTACCGCTACTAAGCGCAAGCGCAGCCGCCAGTGCCGTCACGACCGCAGAGGCCGTCCCCGCGGGGAGCATCACCCGCGGGGACGGCCTCCCGCACCTCCAGGCCCGGCATCTCCCCGGCCGACATCGCCGACCCCGGCTCGCGGAGCTCGGGGACCGTCGCATTCAGTACGCCGCCCGGGCCATGCCGCTGCTGTCCGGCCTGGCCCGGCGGTTCACGGCCGACCGGCCCTTTGACGGCATGACCATCGCCGCCTGCCTGCACGTGACGGCGGAGACCGCGGTCCTCGCCCGGGCGCTGCAGGCAGGCGGCGCCCGGGTCGCCCTCGCGGCGTCCAACCCGCTGTCTACCCAAGACGACATCGCCGCCGCCCTGTCCGGCATCGACGGCATGGCCGTGTACGCCCGCGCCGGGGTCGACCGCGCCACCTACTACCAGCACATCAACCTGGCCCTGGGCACGACGGGCCCCGATCTCGTCATGGACGACGGCGGCGACCTGATCCAGACACTTCATACGCAACGTACTCGCCAGCTCTCGCACGTCCGAGGCGGATGCGAGTCCACCAGCACCGGGGTGCTCCGCCTGCGCCGGATGGCGGCCGAGGGCGCGCTCGCCTTCCCGATGATCGCCGCCAGCGACACCCCGGCCAAGCGGCTGGTCGATGACCTGCGCGGCACCGGGCAGTCGGTCATCGACGGGCTGCTGCGGGCCACCGGGACCATGCTGGCGGGCCGTACCGTGGTGGTGGCCGGCTTCGGCACCTGCGGCACGGGAATCGCCGAGGCGGCCAGCGGCCTGGGCGCGCTGGTGGTGGTCACCGAGGTGGACCCGGTCCGGGCGCTGGACGCGGTGCTGCGCGGCTACCGCGTGCTGCCGCTGGCCGAGGCGGCCCCGATCGGTGAGGTGTTCATCACGGCGACCGGCTCGACCGAGGTGATCACCGCCGAGCACATGGCGCTGATGCGGGACGGGGCCATCCTGGCCAACGCCGGGCACTTCGACGTCGAGATCGACGTACGGGGCCTCGCGCAACTCGCGGTGGCCGTCGAGCCCGAGGTCCGGCCGCACTGCGACGCCTACGAACTGCCCGATGGCCGCCGCCTGCTCCTGCTCGCCGAGGGCCGGGTCGTCAACCTCGTCGCCGCCGAGGGCCACCCGCCGCAGGTCATGGACCTAGCATTCGGCATACAGGCGCTGGCCCTGGCCTGGCTGGCGGACAACGCCGAGAAACTGTCCGCCGACGTCCACCCAGTCCCGCCCGAGCTCGACGCCGAAGCGGCCCGCCTCGTCCTGGCCGCCTCGGGCGCGCGCATCGACTCCCTCACCGACGCCCAGCGCGCCTACCTAGCCTCCTGGCGCACCGGCTCCTAGCCCCGCCCCGCCCCGCCGCGCACCACCTTGCCGCCCGCCCCGCCCGGCGCCCGGCCCCGCCGCGACCACCTTTGCCGCCCCGCCCGCCGGCCCCGCCGCGCACCACGTTTGCCCGCCCCGCCCCGCCCCGCGCGGCCCGCATCGCCGCACCTTTGCTGCCTGCCCCACCTGCCTCTGCAGCCACGACATCTGCCGTCCCGCCTCACCCTTGCCACCCCGCTCTCGCTCGCTCTCACCCCACCCCTTGCTACTCGCGAGTAGCAGTGTTGTTCTCGGCGATAATCGCCGAGAACGACACTGCTACTGGCCAGTAACCGAATAACACGCTGCCCGCGCGCTCGTGTGTGCCGCCGTCCCGGCCTCGCGCGTTGGGCGCACCGGGGGTGAAGACGGTGAGAAAGTGATCGTCCAGCAGGCCGGTCGCGTCCGCGACGAGCCCGCACAGGCACCGGCCGCGCTGGCGCTCCTCGTGGACCCGGCCGTCGGCGCCCCGGTTGTCCGGCGGGGTGAAGGCAGCGAGCAGGTGATCGGTGATCGTCTCGTCCGCGGTCTCGGTGAAACCGCATGAGCACCCGGAAACGGGCATGGCATGACCTTTCTGTCAGGGCTGTTCTTCCATGAGGGCGTAGACGACCTTTCCGCCGCCAGGCTGCGGTGCCCACCCCCAGGCGGCAGCCAATGCGGCGATCACCTGCAGGCCGCGACCGCCTTCCGCGTCGCAGTCGGGTGCCCGCAGCGTCGGCGGCTCGTCGGACAGGTCGCTCGCCGTGACGAGCAGCCCCGGCCGGCCATGGAAGATGCCAAGGCGGACGCCCTGGTCGAGGCTGGGCTTGTCGTGGTAGGCGTGCTGCAGCGCGTTGGCGACGAGCTCGCTCATCACCAGTTCGGCCGCGTCAACGTCGAAAAAGCCCGCCAGGCCGTGCCGCTCGATCGCCATCCGGACGTAGGCGCGGGCGAACGGAACCGACGCGGGCACGGCGGGCAGCATGCACCAGCCGAACAGCCCATCCGGTTCCGGCAACTTTCCGCTACTTGCGACCACCGGGCGGTCTCGTTCTCGATCGGTCATGGTCGTCCCTCTGCTAGCGCGTATTCACGCCATCGTCGCTGATATCGGCGTAGCGTGGGTTATCGCTGCGGGATGCGGAACGCTCACGCGGCCACCGCGAAAGGCGGCGCAAGTTGGCGCGGGAAACGGAGGAACCATGAGCAACCGGCGCAATCTCACGCCCGCACTCAGCCCGCGGCATCACTTCGGCAGCGAGGTCAGGCGCGCGCGAGAAACCGCCGGGATGACGCTGGCCGACCTAGGCGCACTGGTCCCCTGCGACCCCTCCACGGTGTCCCGCATCGAGGCCGGCGCGATCGCCCCGGACTCCCGCTTCGCACAGGTCTGCGACGAGGCCTTCCCGGAAATGAACGGCTGGTTCAGCCGCTTCTACGCCGACAGCCGCGACTGGAACCAGCCCTTCTCGGAACCCTTCAAGTCGTTCCCGCAGTACGAGGCCGAGGCGACCGCGCTGTACGGATACGAGAACTGGTTCATCCCCGGCCTCCTGCAGACCGAGGACTACGCCCGCGAAGTGCTGTCTCGACATCCAGCGGTCACGGAAGGGGAGGTCACCGAGCGCCTGGCGGCCCGGATGGCACGCCAGGCAGTGGTGCTTCGTGACGACTCGCCCAGGGGATGGTGGGTGATCGATGAGTTTGTGCTGATCCGCCGCATCGGCTCGGCCAAGGTCATGCACGACGCCCTCACCCATCTCGCGGCGATGTCCCGGCGCCCGCGCGTCACCCTGCAGGTCTTGGCGGACGGCGGTGCCTACGTGGGTCTCCAGGGCGCGTTCTCTATTGCTGAGCGGGCGGGTGCGCGTACTACGGTATTTGTGCAGGACATCGAGTACGGTCGAGTCAGCGATGACAGTGCTACGGCGGCCACGGTGTCGCAACACTTCCGGTGGATGCAGGCGGAGGCGCTGTCGCCGCGGGCATCAACGGACTTCATCGAACGGGTGGCCGAGGAAAAATGGAGCACTCCCTAGGCGGTACTGCATGGCGCAAGTCGAGCTATTCGGGTACGGATGCGGGTAACTGCGTTGAGGTCGGCCAGGCGGCCGGCGTCGTCGTCCGGGACACCACCGACCGGGCGGGCGCGACGCTGACCTTCCCGGTCAGCGCCTGGCACGCCCTGCTGGCCACGCTCCGCGCGTCGTAGGCTTCCGGGCTAAGGCTTCGATCAGATTCCGTTCGCGTCCCATGTCGAGAATCGCGCGGCGGCACCGTACCTGTGAGTGAAAGCCGCCGCGTGCGATGATCGCCCGGCGGGCAGGCGTGACGACACGGCATGGAGGACCAGGCCATGAAGTACATGCTCATCATCTACGGGAACCAGGAACTGTGGAACTCGATCGACCCGGCGGAGTTCCAGAAGGAGATCGCGGCGTTCGACGCCTTCAACAAGAAGTTCTACGACACCGGTGAGATGCTCGGCGCGTACGGGGTCGCGGACGCGTCGGCCACCCGCCTGGTGCGGCTGACCGACGGCCAGCCCGCCGTCACCGACGGGCCGTACCTGGAGACTAAGGAGTACCTGGCCAGCTGGTACCTGCTCGACGTCGACAGCGAGCAGCGGGCACTGGAGATCGCCGCGGAGATGCCGGCCGCCAGGCACCAGCCGGTGGAGGTGTGGCCGATCCTGCACGAGGCATCGCCCGCGACCGGCGTCGACATGGGCGTCGTCTGACGCCTGGGCGCCGTCTGGCCGAGCCGCGTGGAGGATCACCAAAGCGTCGAGGACCTGCTGCGCGAGCTCGCGCCGCAGGTCCTCGGCGTGCTCATGCGCCGCTATGACGGGCTTGACGCGTGCGAGGACGCGGTGCAGGAGGCGCTGCTCGACGCCGCGACGCAGTGGGCGTCGGACGCTGGCCTGCCGGAGAACCCGCGCGGGTGGCTGCTGACGGTCGCGGGCAGGCGGCTCACCGACATCTTGCGCGCCGATGCGGCCAGGCGGCGCCGGGAGGACTCGTTCTACCAGGCGACCCTGCCCGCCGTCCTGGTGGACCCGCCCGCCGCGGGCCAGGACGACACGCTGACCTTGCTGTTCCTGTGCTGTCACCCCGCGCTGTCGCCGTCGTCGCAGGTCGCGCTGACGCTGCGGGCGGTAGGCGGCCTGACCACGGCGGAGATCGCGCGCGCGTTCGGCGTGGGAGAGCCGACGATGGCCCAGCGGATCAGCCGCGCCAAGCAGCAGGTCCGGGCAGCGGGCACACGATTCACGATGCCCTCGGCGTCGCAGCGCCCGACGCGGCTCGCGGTCGTCCAGCAGGTGCTTTACCTGGTTTTCAACGAGGGGTACACGGCTTCCGCCGGCCCGTCACTGCAACGTGCGGACCTGACGGCCGAGGCGATCCGGCTGGCCCGCATGCTGCGCCGGCTCCTGCCCGACGATCCGGAAACGGCTGGCCTGCTGGCGCTGATGCTGCTGACCGAGGCGCGGCGGGCCGCGCGGATCTGCGCCGACGGATCGCTCGTGCCGTTGCTGGAGCAGGATCGCGGCCGGTGGGACGGCGCGCACATCGCCGAGGGCGCGGCACTGATCGCGTCGACCTTGCAGTCGAGCCGGGCGCTCGGCCCGTACCAGCTCCAGGCGGCGATCGCCGCGGTCCACGACGAGGCGCCCTCGGTCGCGGACACCGACTGGACGGAAGTCCTGGACTATGGGACCTGCTCAGCGACCGTCTCGCCGGGGCCGATGACGACCCTGGGCCGGGCCGTCGCCGTCGCGATGGTGCACGGGCCGGCGGCCGGGCTGTGCCGCCGTCGAGTCAGTGGCCGGCGACCTGGGGCGAAACCACCGGCTGCACGCGGTGCGCGGGCACCTGCTGGAGATGGCCGGGGATGCCGCCGCGGCCACCGGACGAGTTCCGCGCCGCCGCGCGGTACGCCACGAACATCCCCGAACGGCGCTACCTGGAGCGGAAGGCCGCCCGGCTGTCCGGGACGTGACCGGGCACGTCGCTGGCCTGGCGCGCGGCCGGCAATCTGGCTACGCTGCGAACGCGAGTTTCTACGCACCGCTGCTGTAACCAGAGGGCTAACTCAGACCAATGGAGGCGCCACATGGGCACCGTCACGACGGCCGATGGCACGGAGATCTTCTACAAGGACTGGGGCTCGGGCCAGCCGATCGTCTTCAGCCACGGCTGGCCGCTCTCGGCCGACGACTGGGATACCCAGATGCTGTTCTTCCTTCACCACGGCTACCGGGTCATCGCCCATGACCGGCGCGGGCACGGCCGCTCCGCGCAGGTTGCCGACGGCCACGACATGGATCACTACGCCGACGACCTGGCCGCCGTGACGGCCCACCTCGACCTGCGCGACGCCGTCCACGTCGGGCACTCGACCGGTGGCGGCGAGGTCGTGCGCTACATCGCCCGGCACGGCGAGGACCGCGTGGCGAAGGCGGTGCTGATCAGCTCGGTGCCGCCGCTCATGGTGGCGACCGACGCCAATCCCGGCGGCCTGCCGAAGAGCGTCTTCGACGACCTCCAGGCACAGCTGGCCGCCAACCGGTCCGAGTTCTACCGGGCGCTGCCGTCGGGTCCCTTCTACGGCTTCAACCGGCCCGGAGCGCAGCCCTCTGAGGCGGTCATCGAGAACTGGTGGCGCCAGGGGATGATGGGCGGGGCCAAGGCCCACTACGACGGCATCGTCGCTTTCTCTCAGACCGACTTCACCGAGGACCTCAAGAAGATCACGGTCCCGGTCCTGGTGATGCACGGTGACGACGACCAGATCGTCCCCTACGCCGACGCCGGGCCACTGTCCGCGCAACTGGTGCGCAACGGAACTCTTAAGACGTACAGCGGCTTCCCGCACGGCATGCCGACCACCCAGGCCCCGACCATCAACGCCGACCTCCTGGCCTTCATCCAGTCCTAGACTGCGGCCCTCGCCGGCAACCCGCGCGCAGGGGTGGCCAGGCTGGGGGAGTGGTCGATAAGCTTTCGCGGTGCATACGATCGGGCTTGTCCTGCATCCGGAGCGTGATTCAGCCGAGGCGGTCGAGGCCGTGCTGGGGTGGGCCGCTCGCAAGCGGCGCCGACGTCCTGGGCATCGGCGATGAGATCAGGCGGCTGAACTGCGCGGCGACCTCGGTCTCGGCCAGGGACCTCGGCCGCCAGTCCGACCTGCTGGTTAGCCTCGGCGGGGACGGGACGATGCTGCGGGCGATGCGGCTGGCCGACGGGCAGCAGGCCCCGGTCCTCGGGGTCAACCTGGGCAAGCTCGGCTTCCTCGCCGAGGTCGACGTGCCCGACCTGCCCGGGGCGCTGTCGGCCATCGACCGCCAGGACTTCTCCATCGAGCCGCGCCTGGCCATCGACGCGAAGATCGGCTCGGTGGCCGTCACCGCCTTCAACGACGTGGCCGTGGTCCGCGTCCCCGGCGAGGGAAGCGCCGTCGTGGCGGTCCACGTCGGCGGGCAGCCGTTCGTCAGCTACGCCGCCGACGCGGTGATCGTGGCCACGCCCACCGGCTCGACGGCCTACAGCTTCTCGGCGGGCGGCCCGATCATCAGCCCTTCGGTCGAGGCGCTGCTGGTCACGCCAGCCGCGCCGCACTCGGCGTACAACCGGGGCGTCGTGCTGTCGGTCGACGACCCCGTCTCGCTGGAGCTGCTGCCGACCTCCGGACGGCTGGCCATCGAGGTGGACGGGCAGGTCTCGTGCTACGTCGATGCCGGGCAGAGCATCGACCTGCGGTCGCGGCCCGGGGGCGCCCGCGTGGTCAGGCTCGGGCGGACGACCTTTTACGAGCGTGCCCGCAGGAAGCTGCGGATCACCGACTCCGCCGAGATACCGATGCCGATGACCCTGCCCGGCAGCGGCCTGGAGATATAGCCCGGCGGGCGGCACCGCCGCCATCGCCCTACCAGGCGATCATCTGGCCATCGCTCCAGCGGGCCAGGGTGGCCTCGTGGCCGACCTGGACCCCCGCCGCGTCAATCCTGAACGCCCCGAATAGCGTCCGTGCGTCAAGCCCGAGCGCCGCCCGCCACAGGTCCGAGGGGCCGGTGCCGCCGGCGAGCCGCGCGCAGTGCGTCGCGATCACCGCCGCCGCGGCGGCCTGGACCGCCGGGTAGTCGGGCGCGGACGGGTAACGGGCCGCGCACGCGGCGAGGAAGGCGGGCTCGGCCGGCCCGATGCCGGGGCTGCCCGTCCCGCCGGGAAGCCACTGGCCAACGCCGAAGATCCCGCTCGCGTTGGCGACGGCTTCGCCGAACTCGCGGACGCCGGCCGCGACCGCGCATATGACATCGGGGGGATTGGGCAGGAGGCGCGCTCGCCGGACCGCGTCCACGTCCTCCTCGAAGGTCCCGGCGCACAGCAGGCCCCAGCGCCCCCGGAGGCCTCCCGCCGTCGGCAGCTCCCCGGGCGCGGCCGCGGTCACCTCGATTCGCAACCGCCCGGCCGTCGCCCGCGCGCCCGCCGCGACCTGCCTGCCGAAGCTCCCCTTCCCGTGCGTCACCCAAAGCGTGGCGCCCGCCCCAGGGCCGCCGGCGGCCCAAGGCCCGGCGTCGGGCCAAGGCGCCAAGCCGGCCGCTCGTGAGATAGCGCAGGAACGGCGCCGCGTACCGGCTGGCCGGCGTCAGCACCGACACGAGGTGGCCAGGATGACCCGCCGCCACGTCATCGCCCGACCCGCCATGGTTCCACAGCAGCCAGCCGGAGTCCGCCGCGATCCGCCCGGCCGCCCTCATGAGCTGCGTGGAATACGGCCCGAGCAGGACATCGCAGCGCCGGGCGATCGCGGGGAGCAGGGCCTCCAGCCGGCGCGGACGGCTCTCGTCGTCCTCGATCACGAGGTCAACGCCATCAGTCAGGTCCCGCCAGGCCGCCAGGCCGGCCGCCGCCTGGGTTCCGAACCTCGCGAACCGCCCGGTCAGCGACAGGCATGCGCCCACCCGCAGCGGCCCGCGGCTAGCGGCGCTCTGGCTCGCGATCATCGGCCGGCCTCAGCTGGGGCGCGGCGCTCCCGGCCGGGGGCAGGGGACTGCGGGGCAGCAGACGCAAGCGCCATCGCCGGCTGCCCGCGGTGCCACTGGAGAGGGGGAGCCAGCACAGGAGGGCGAGGGGGTAAATGTAGTAGCCGAAGCGGGTGGCCGGGGCCAGCGTGAACATGGCGGTGTAGGCGACCGCGAGGCGGACGGCGACGGTCTTGTAGTCCCGAGGAGGACGCCGCAGCAGCCAGAACGCGAAGGCAACGGCGGCCGCGGCGAGGAGGAGGACGGCGGCGGTGTGGCCCGCCCGGCCGAGGCCGGCGATCAGGTGGCCAGGCAGCGGGCTGGCGGCCACCGTCTTGATCTTGGTGAGGCCGAGCGGGTAGTCGATCGTGTTCGCCAGGATGGCACCCGGGTCGGACAGCGCGTTCGGCGCCGCGGCCAGCGCGAGCGCGACGGCGCCGGCCAGGGCCGTGGCCGTGAAGCGGACGGCGTCCTTGAGGGAGTAGCGCGCCCAGGCCATGACGGCGAAGACCGGGACGAGCGGCCACGCCGTGTACTTGAGGGCGCAGGCGGCCGCGACCGCCAGCGCCGCTGCGCAGCAGCCAGCCACGGGACAGGAAGGCGAGCGCCAGAATGGTCATCGCGATCACCGGCGGGTCGGTGATGCCGAGCGCCAGCGGGAACGCGACGACCGGCGAGGCGGCCGCGATGACGGTGATCCGCGCCACCCGGTCACGGCAGGGGCGGCAGGTGCTGGCCTTGTGCGGGGACATGATCGCGAACGACGCCGCCAGCAGCCCGATCGTGGCGAGCGAGGTGTAAATCCGGGGGTCGCCGAGCACGCCAGGCAGGCCAGCCGCCCGCGGCAGCCCGAACAGGTCCATCAGCGGCAGGTACGGGTTGTAGGAGGTCCACGCGGTGAGTTGGCTGGTCGGCAGGTACGGGGTCCCGTGCGCGAGGAGGTGCGCCGCGCCCCGGCTCATCACCGTCACCTCGGCCGGGTCCGCCTCCACGCCGGCCAGGAACGCAAACGGGCCCGCCAGGCCGCCGAGAAGGGCGACGGCCAGGCCCGGCCACCAGTTCCTGCCAAAGCGCAGCAGCAGCGCGGCGATGGCGTAGGAGCCGAAGCCCCAGACGCCCCACGCGCAGTCCTCATGCCCGGTGAAGGCTGCCAGCAGGCCCGCGTAGACAGCGAAGCACGCGAACCAGGTGGATACGAGGCGCCGGCCGGGCCATGCCGAGTGCCCATTGCCCTCGCTGGCACTGCTCTCGCGCGCTCCATTACCCCCGATCACCCACACAGTATCCACGCTCGGGCAGGCCCGAGCGTCCCCGCGGGCTTTAGGGCAGTTTCCAGTCCACCGGCCCGGCGCCCAGGGACTCCAGCAGCTGGTTCGCGCGGCTGAACGGGCGCGAGCCGAAGAAGTCCCCGTTGGCCACCATCGGGCTCGGGTGCGCGGACTCGATCCGCGGGACATTGCCCAGCAGCGGTCCCAGGTTGCGAGCGTCGCGGCCCCACAGGATCGCGACCAGCGGGCTGCCCTGTTCGTGGCGCGCGGCGAGTGCCCTGATGGCCTGCTCGGTGATGGCCTCCCAGCCCTTGCCCCGGTGCGACCCGGGCTTTCCCGGCGCGACGGTGAGGACGCGGTTGAGCAGGAGGACGCCGCGTTCCGTCCAGGGAGTCAGGTCACCGGTCGACGGGCGCGGATAGCCAAGATCCTGCGAGTACTCGCGGAAGATGTTGGCCAGGCTGCCGGGAAGCCGCCTGACGGTGGGGGCCACGGAGAAGCTCAGCCCCACGGGGTGCCCCGCCGTCGGATACGGATCCTGGCCGACGATCAGCACCCGCACGTCGCCGAACGGCTGCTTGAAGGCGCGGAGCACGTTATCTCCTGCGGGCAGGTAGGTACGCCCCGCCGCGATCTCCGCGCGGAGGAAATTCCCCATCGCCGTTATCTGGGCGGCGACCGGCGCGAGCGCCTCGGCCCAGCCGGCCTCGACGATCGCGGTCAGCGATCCTTCCGCGCCCCCGGTCACCTCCGGGCCATGCGCGCTCTCTTCCGTGCTCCCGTTCGCCTCCGCGCTATGCGCGGCTCCTTCCCTCGCTCCCGCTCCTCGTTCCTCGGAGGCTCCCGCTCAGTCCAGTCGCCGCCGCGCTCCGGCTCTCTTCCGTGCTCCCGTTCGCCTCCGCGCTATGCGCGGCTCCTTCCCTCGCTCCCGCTCCTCGTTCCTCGGAGCTCCCGCTCAGTCCAGTCGCCGCCGCGCTCCGGCTCTCTTCCGCCATGTCCCGAACTGTAGCGGGGACGGCTGACATTCGAGATCTGCTCGCCTACCCTGGCCACTCTTGTCCGCTGAGTCACGAGAAACCCGCTGGTCGCGCGATTGCGGGTAGGCTGACGGCAGCCGGACGGGACGGATGCGTGGCGTGTTTGGGCTGTTCGCTGGCCCAAAGCTGGCAAAAACGGTAACCTGCGCATGCTGGGCGTGAGGGCGGCGGGCGTGACAGCCTGTCGCCGTGAGTGCTCCTTTTGGAGTAGATACATGGAACGATGGGGCCCATGAAAGGACGTGTGCTAGTCGTCGACGACGACGCGGCGCTCGCGGAGATGCTCGGTATCGTCCTTCGGGGCGAGGGGTTCGAGCCAACCTTCGTGGACAATGGCGACAAGGCGCTGGACGCTTTCCGTGAGACGCGGCCGGACCTGGTGCTGCTTGACTTGATGTTGCCCGGGCTGGACGGCATCGACGTATGCCGTCAGATCCGGGGCGAGTCGGGGGTTCCCATCGTCATGCTGACGGCCAAGACCGACACGGTCGATGTCGTCCTCGGGCTGGAGTCCGGCGCCGACGATTACATCCACAAGCCGTTCAAGTCCAAGGAGCTGGTCGCGCGGATCCGCGCCCGGCTGCGCAGGACCGACGAGCCGGCGCCCGAGATGCTGCAGATCGGCGATGTGACGATCGACGTCGCGGGGCACTCGGTGAAGCGGGACGGCGAGGCCCTGAGCCTGACGCCCCTGGAGTTCGACCTGCTCGTGGCCCTCGCGCGCAAGCCGAGGCAGGTCTTCACCCGCGAGGTGCTCCTGGAGCAGGTGTGGGGTTACCGGCACGCCGCCGACACCCGGCTGGTGAACGTCCACGTTCAGCGGCTCCGGGCCAAGATCGAGAAGGACCCCGAGCACCCGGAGATCGTCGTTACGGTCCGGGGTGTGGGATACAAGGCCGGTCCTGGCTGATCCTGGCATGGAGCGGTCAGCGGTTACTCCCGACGCGGCCGGCCAGCCGAGCATTCCTGCTCCGCGTGAGTACCGGCGCGAGGCCTGGGAAATGGCGATGCGGCGCAATAAGGTGGTGCGCTGGTTCGTCTCCTGGCTTCCGCACCGGGTGACGGTCGCCCTGCGCACGTTCCTGCGCGCGGAGCACTTGATCATCGTCAAGGTCCGGCAGCGCTGGCACCGCTCTCTCCAGCTGCGGGTGATCGGCACCACGCTGGTCATCTCCGCCACGATGATCGCCGTGCTTGGCTTCTTCCTGACCGAGCAGATCGCCGACGGACTGCTGTCCAACGCGGAGGGCACCGCGCAGAATCAGGCGCTGACCGGGCTGTACCAGGCGTGGCGGCTGAATGGCTATAACACGCCGCCCGCGAGCAACTCGGCGGGCGAGAGCTTCATGATGACCGCCGCCAGCACCCTTGAGCAGCAGACCGGGATCGGGAACCCGAGCTACTACGTCGTGGTTGGCCTGAGGGCGAACTACGAGCCGACGGACTACGACTCGACGTACGAGCCGGTGTTCAGCCCCCAGGTCACCCCGGGCGTCGATCCCCGTGCCACCTTGCCGCCGACGCTCATCGCGCAAGTGCAGGACGAGCAGGCGTCTAAATCCAAGGCGGAGGCGGCCCTGGGCGACGATCAGCTCTACTTGGCCCCCACGACGCTGACCTTCTACGATGGCACGGGCATGCCCGCCATCGCGGTCGGCGCCCCGCTTGGCCATTACTACGAGCTGTACTTCATCTTCCCGCTGACCGCCGAGCAGCAGTCCCTGCAGCTCGTGCAGACCACCCTGATCGGGGCAGGGCTCGCGCTCATCGCCTTGCTGGTGGCGATTGCCTCGCTGGTCACCCGGTGGGTGGTGGTCCCCGTCCGGCACGCGGCGCAGGCCGCGCAGCGCCTGTCAGCGGGTCACCTGGGCGAGCGGATGACGGTGGGGGGCGCGGACGACCTCGGCAAGCTGGCGACTTCCTTCAACGAGATGGCCGCGACCCTCCAGGGCCAGCTGCGCGAGCTTGAGGAACTGTCCAAGGCGCAACGGCAGTTCGTCTCCGACGTGTCGCACGAGCTGAGGACTCCGATGACCACCATCCGGATGGCCGCGGAGATCCTCTTCGAGGCCAGGGAGCAGCTCGACGCGGCCGAGGCCCGCAGCGTGGAACTGCTGCAAAGCCAGATCGAGCGGTTCGAGACCCTGCTCACCGACCTGCTGGAGATCAGCCGGCACGACGCCAACGTCGCCACGCTGGACGCGGAGCCGACCGACATCTGCGACATCGCCCGCCGCAGTGCCGACGACGCGCAGCAGCTCGCCGAGCGGCGCGGCTGCCGGATCGAGTTCCGGCTGCCGGCCGAGCCGTGCATCGCCGAGGTGGACAAGCGGCGAGTCGACAGGATCCTGCGTAACCTGCTGGTCAACGCGGTGGAGCATGGCGAGGGCAGGGACGTCGTGGTGACAGTGGCCGCCGACAGGGACGCGATCGCCGTGGTCGTGCGCGATCATGGCGTTGGTCTCGGTCCGGGGGAGGAGCACCTGGTCTTCGAGCGCTTCTGGCGGGCCGACCCGGCGCGCGCCCGGACCACCGGCGGCACCGGGCTGGGCCTGGCCATCGCGCTGGAGGACGCGCACCTGCACGGCGGCTGGCTCCAGGCGTGGGGCGAGAAGGGCCGCGGCTCCGTCTTCCGGCTGACCGTTCCCCGGGCGGCCGGGCATCTTCTCGCGGGATCCCCGCTACCGCTTGGCCCCGATGAGGCGGACGTGATCACGGCCGCCATGGAAGCCGGGCTGGCGGGCGCCCCGGGCCTGACGGGCAGCGGCCATGCGTAGCAACTCGATCGGCCGGCTCCTGCTGATGATCATCGTCCTCAGCCTGGCCACCGCCGGGTGCGTGTCCATGCCCAGCGGCGGTCCCGTGCTGCCCTTCGCCGTCACGCAAGGCGCCAACGGGCAGGCCCAGCGCAACATGCAGATCGTCCCGCCGTCGCCGGGCGCGCGCTGGAGTCCCGCCCAGATCGTCGAGGGCTTCCTCACCGCCAGCGCCAGCTTCATCGGGCAGCAGCAGGTGGCCAGGGAATACCTGACGTCCGGGGCGAGCCGTGGCTGGAAGCCTGACTGGTCGGCCACCGTGTTCACCAACGGGCCGACAGTCCTCACGCAGACTCAAGCGGACACGAGGCCCGCCAAGCAGGACACGGCGTCCGTCACCATTGGCGGCTCCATCCAGGCGACCCTGTTCTCGACGGGCGCCTACGCCGTCGCCCGGCCGCTGACTAAGGGCCTCACGTTCCGCTACGACCTCGTCAAGGTCCGCGGCGGCCAGTGGCGGATCTCGGACCTGCACCACAACCACCTGCTGCTGACCCCCACGGAGTTCTCCGCGGACTATCAGCTGCGCAACCTGTACTTCTTCGCCCCGATGAGTACCAACCTCGTCCCGGACCCCGTCTACGTGCCGCTGCAGGCCGCGCAGGCCGACCTGGTGAACGGGCTGGTGCGGGACCTGATCACCCAGCCACCGGACTGGCTCGCCAGCGGGGCCACCCGCACGGCGTTCCCTAAGAAAACCTCCCTGGTGGGTAGCGTCACGGTGGATGGCGGCACGGCCTCGGTCACCCTGGGCGGCACCGCCATCCGTGCGTCGGACGCGGTGAAGGGGCAGATCTTCTCGCAGCTCAAGTGGACGCTCGACGGGGCAGGCCAGGGCGAGCAGCAGGTCCAGTCCATCGCCTTGTATTTCGGCAGCAAGGCATTCGTGCCGCCGAGCGCTCAGGGCAATGCCGAGGTTAAGTACGCGCCCGCCAACAGCCCGCATGGCGGCGTCTTCTACTACCTGGGGGCCGGAGGGCTGCTGATGCGGGTCACCAGCCCGGCGGACAGGCCCGTCACGGTCGCCAGGATCGGCACCGGGTACACCGGGCTGGCCGTATCGCCAGACGGGCGGTACGTCGCCGCCCTGCGCGGCGGGAACGTCTACACCGGCAAAGTCGGTGCGAGCAAGCTGACCTTCCGCCAGGTGGGTACCGGCTTCTCGTCGCTGAGCTGGGACAGGACCGACTACCTCTGGGCGGCGGGTAGCACCGGTCTCGTCGTCGTCAGCGCCGTGGTCAAGACGCTGGGCGCGTCGGCCCCCGTGGGCATCCAGCCTCAGCAGGGAGGCCCGCCGTGCGGAAGCGACCTCGGCGATGTCACCGAGGTACGGGTGGCGCCGGACGGAGTCCGCATCGCGCTCGTCTTCGGCGGGCAGCAGCAGGCGCTGGCCTTCGGCGCCATCGTCATACCGGGCCAGAACGCGGCCGCGCAGAACCGGCCGCTCGTCGGCGTCCAGCTGTCACCGTTCGGCGTCTGCGGGTCGCTGGGCGATACCTTCAGGGCACTGTCCTGGTACGGCGCCGACGACGTCATCGCGCTGTCCGAGTCCGGGGACACCCTCACCGAGTACCCGGTGAACGGCACGCAGCCCGACGCCGCTCCCGACCCGGCAGGGCATGAGGTCGGTCTCCGCCTACTACGACGGCTCGGTCGGCGGCCTGGTCGCGGGGCTGAACGACGGCTCGATGAGCATGGACACGAGCATCGCCGCCGCGTGGAGCCCGCTGAAGTACACGGGCCAGTACCCGGTGTATGCGGGCTAGCGGTCCCCGAGACCCCGCCGGATGAGGGGTTCCTGGTGGCCCGGCGCCAGATTCACCAGGCGGTTGCCGTCCAATGTGACGCATGGCCACTTATGTCCCTCCTGACAATTTGGCTCAGGCGAGCTAGCGTTCATGCATGGCACTCGCCCGGGTCCGTGGTTGCGCTGGGCTGGTCCCTCCGGAAGCGGAGGGCTCCAGTCGGCTAGCCGATGCCAGTCGCAGGCGAAACGGCCCACGTAAGGCGACTTCTCGTCGACCGATCACGGTGCGGCTTAGAAGTAAGTCCTGCCCTGACGGGGAGCACAGGGCTTCTCGGGAAAGGAGAAGGGTAGTAGTGGCCATGGAGGCCGCGAACCCCTCAGCAGGCGGATGTGGGGACGAAGACCAGGTCGGCCGGGCGAGTGCTATCTGGTCACCATCAGCCGTTCAACTACAGCCGAAGGGGAATCGAGATGGACGTCACGTTCACCGGCCGTCACACTACAGTCCCTGAGCGATTCCGGAGGCACGCCGCCGCGAAGCTGGCCAAGCTGGAGAAGCTGGACGCCAGGGCACTGCGGGTCGATGTCGAGGTATCGCAAGAGCGCAACCCCCGCCAGGCTGATCACAGCGAGCGAGTCGAGCTGACTGTCCGGTCACGCGGGCCCGCGATCCGGGCCGAGGCCGCGGCCGACGACCGCTACGCGGCGCTAGATCTCGCGTTTGCCAAGCTCGAAGGCCGACTGCGCCGGGCGGCTGAACGGCGCAAGGGCAGGCGGGAGGCGTCCACGGTCAGGTCGCCAGGGATCCTGGCGGCCGTGGGAGCGGCGCCAGAGGCCGTGGACGGCACCACCTTCATCGGGTCCGCCGGTTCCGGCAACGGCCTGGCGGATGCCGGCGGCCCGGGCAGCACGAGGCAGGACGCGGAGGAATTCGCCAGTTCAGGGATGGTGCCCATCCAGATGGAGGGCGACGGGCCGCTCGTGGTCCGCGAGAAGATGCACATGTCCCACCCCATGACGATCGACCAGGCGCTCCTGGAAATGGAGCTCGTGGGGCATGACTTCTACCTGTTCCATGACAGCGACTGCAACAAGTTCAGCGTTGTCTATCGGCGTCGGGGGTACGACTATGGAGTTATCCGGCTCGTCGAGGAGGACTAGGCGCGTCCGAGCACGCGGCCGGCCGGTGAGGTAGCAGGCAGTATTCAGCCCGGTCCGGCGCCCGCACGCGCGGGCGCAGGACCGGGGCAGTACGCGCAGGTTCTGTGACATGTCCTATCCTGTGCGTGAACTGCGATCGCAGCGGAAGGAGCGGCCGTGACCAATCGGCCCAAGACCCCATCGAGTGTCGCCGTGAGTACCGGATCGCGCGGGGTCGAAGCAGGGCCGTCTCCCCTGGGGAGTCCCGCACGAGGGACCGAGGGGGGGCCGCTGCCAGGTACCCGGCAGCCGGGCGCGCTCCGGCCGGGCGGCCGGGAGGCGGACGCAGGCGACGCCATCCGGGTACTGATCGCGGATGACCACGCGCTCTTTCGCCGCGGGCTGGAGATGGTCCTCAAGGAGGAGGACGGCATCGAGCTAGTCGGACAGGCGAGCGATGGCACGGAGGCCGTGCAGATCGCCGGTGAGGCCGCTGCCCGACGTGGTCCTCATGGACATCCGGATGCCGAAGACGACCGGTATCGAGGCCGCGCGGGCAATGAAGGAAGTCGCGCCCAGCGCCAAGATCGTGATGCTGACGATCAGCGACGAGGAGGAGGACCTCTTCGAGGCGATCCGCGCGGGCGCGAGCGGCTACCTGCTCAAGGACATCCCGCTCGACGAGGTCGCGGCGGCCGTCCGCTCGGTGCACGGCGGGCAGTCCCTGATCAACCCGTCGATGGCCGGCAAGCTGCTCACCGAGTTCGCCACCCTCGCCCGGCGCGACGCCGAGGAGGAGCCGTCCAAGCACGCTCCGGCGCCGAAGCTGACCGAGCGTGAGATGGAGGTGCTCCGGCTCGTCGCGCGCGGAATGAATAACCGGGACATCGCCAAGGAGCTGTTCATCTCCGAGAACACGGTGAAGAACCACGTCCGGAACATCCTGGAGAAGCTGCAGATTCACTCCCGCATGGAAGCCGTCATGATCGCGGTCAGGGAAAAGCTGATCGAGATCAGCTGACGCCCCCGGCAGCGGTGGTCTCGCGGGACACAGTGGTCTCGCGGGACACAGTGGTCTCGCGGCCGGCGTACCCATCCGGTGGCTCGCCCTCCGGGAGCTGCCTGACGAGCCCGGGCACCGTACGGAACAGCAGCAGCACCAGCGGCACCAGTGAGAACATCGATTCCCACGCCACGGTCACGCCGAATATGACTCGCATGCCGGGATAGTCCGGATTCCAGAACCGTGCCGACACAGTGGCGGCGGCGCCCGTCATGAGGGTGGCCATCACGGAGTAGATCATTGCCGAATAAATGGCCCATTTCATCGCCCGCAGGAACTGCCATCTGGTGCCAGCCCTCAGGGTCTCGCAGGAACCAGTTGTCCGTCCCTGGCTTCAGCGATGCTCCGGTAATCGCGATGACAACGCATACGCCAATGATCGTGTATCCGTAGAGGAACACCGTCCCGAGAGCCGGCACGCTGCCATTGAAGACCGCGAGCAGGTAGCTGCGCGCCGTCACGTAGAGCAGCCCGACCACCGCCACCCCGACGCCGCCCCGCATCAGCAGGCAGGACTTCTCGAGCAATTCCATGGAGGCGTTCCACTCGCGCTCGGTTCCGTCGTGCTTCACGCCGCAGAAGTACACGGAGAAGAGCACGGTGAAGGCGACCACGATCGAGACCGCTCCGATGCCGAGCAGCCCTGCCCCGAACATCGCCTCGGTCCACGCCCTCCTGCACGCGCTTACCCCGTGGTCGACGCCCGTGTTCTCGCCCGTGACCATGCCGAACAAGAACGCGTCAATGCCAAGCATGATAAATGCGGCGAACAGCAACGCCACGGCTTGCACGTACTCCGGCCCGGGCCGAATGCCCCTTAGCTTAGGTTTGTGCTGGTCAGTGGCTTGTCTGGCCATTGGAAGGGGGTGCGGTCCCAGGATGGCCGGAATTCGGCCGCCGCCAGTCCTGGGCGCCCTGCCACCCAGATGGCCACCCGTAGGCGGTATCGCTGCGGCAAAAACGCGCACCCGATGCCGCCATCGAACAGCTGTGAGACGTCCGATTCCGCCAACGGGTGCGGGATCCCGCACCAGCAACGCCGCCAACGGGTGGCAGGCCGCCATCACAACGGCATCCCACCGCTCCGACACCTCGCGGCCCGAGTGCTCAACGTGGCCGGTGATAACCCAGTGGCTTATAAGCTAAGCGGCATTGGGCCCGGGCCTCTTGAAGCCGAGTAGCAGGATAATGCCGTTGATCATGAATCCGGCGAGAACGGCCGCCAAGGTGGAGTTCGCCAAGGCGGAGTCCACCGCGGACCAGACTGTGAGAGAACACCCCGCGTCCATTGTCCCATTATTAAGGCTGGGATGCCGCCCCGTGAAACGTTCCGGCGCCAACCCGGGTAGCGTGGCCTACGCGATGACTGTTCTCGTCGGCACCTCGGGCTGGCAGTACCGGCACTGGCGCGGCGCGTTCTACCCCCGCGACGTCCCGCAGCGGCAGTGGCTTGAGTACTACGCCAGCAGGTTCGCCACCGTCGAGAACAACGGGACCTTCTACCGGCTGCCCAGCGCTCGGCACCGCGCGGGAATGGCGCGACCGCACCCCGGACGGGTTCGTGATGACAGTGAAGGCCAGCCGCTACCTGACCCACATCAGGCGGCTGCGCGACCCCGCCGAGCCGGTGCGCCGGATGCTGGACGTCTTCGGCGGCCTCGGGGACCGGCTCGGCCCGGTGCTGATCCAGCTCCCGCCGGGGCTGGAGGCGGACGCGACACTGCTCGACGACTGCCTCGCCCAGTTCCCGGCGGGGATCCGCGTCGTGGTCGAGCCCAGGCACCCGTCGTGGTGGAGCGACCGCGTCCGCGCGGTCCTCGCCGCCCGCAACGCGCCGCTGTGCTGGGCCGACCGTGGTCGATCCGGTGACGCCGCTATGGCGCACCGCGGACTGGGGATACCTGCGCTTCCACGAGGGCACGGCCAGCCCCTGGCCGCGCTACGGCGAGAAGGCGCTCGCCGGGTGGGCCGACCGGATCGCGCGGACCTGGCCGCCCGATGCGACGGTGTACGCCTACTTCAACAATGACCAGAACGCCGCCGCCGTCGCGGACGCGGCCACCCTGGCCCGGCTGACCGGGCCCGGTTAGCCCGCCTCCTGCTTGAGCGCCGCCGCGAGGCGGTCGGTGAGATGCGGCGGGGTGACGCGCTCGGTGACGACGTTGTCGCAGCCCACCCAGGAGGCGGCCTCGGCCAGCGCGCGGGCCATGGGCTCGGCGGCCGACGGCTTGTCCAGCGACACGTGCTTGGCGATGAGCGTCTTCCCGCTACGGCCGGGATCCGCCCGGCCGATGAGGTGACCGCCGGCGAGCAGGGGCATCGCGAAGTAGCCGTGCACCCGCTTCTCCTTGGGCACGTAGGCCTCCAGGCCGTGCTGGAAGCCGAACATCCGCAGCGTCCGCTTGCGATCCCAGGCCAGCGAGTCGAACGGGGACAGCAACGTGGTGCGATGCGTTCCACGGCCGCCAGCGTCCAGCCACGCCAGCGCCCCGGGATCGGCCCAGGCCGGCAGCGCCTTCCCCGGGGCGCCCCGCGAGTGCGTGACCGCGATCGTGACCGGAGGCCGGCCTCCTCGGCCGCCTTGTCGATGCCCGCCGGGGTTGCCCTGCTTAGGGCCGAACCAGTCGAGCCGGTGGTAGTCGCGGAAGTCCGCGTGGGTCGCCACGCCGAGCGCGCGCGCGGTCACCGCGACCATCTGGGCCAGGCACTCCGCGTCGGTCGGGTCGGCGCTCAGCAGCTCCGCTGGGATGACGCGCTCGGGCAGGTCATAGACGCGCCGCCAGCCCGTACGGCGCACGCAGACCGCCTGGCCGGTGTCGAGGAGCCACTCGGCGGCGATCTTCACCTCCGACCAGTCCCACCACGGGCCGCCCGCCTTGGCGCCGCCGAGCTCGGTCGCCGTCCGCGGGCCTTCGGCGCGCAGCCGGGCGAGCACGGTCGTGACGGCGTCCTGGGAGACCTGATGCCAGCGCTGTCCTCGTGCCTGGATCGCCCGCCTGCGCGCGGCGTAGTAACGGCCACGCCTCCAACGGCAGGACGCACGCCGCGTGCGACCAGTACTCGAACGTGACGGGCCTCGAGGCGTGCCAGTAAGCGTCCTCGACCTTGTGCCGTCCGATGGCGCCTAGCCGGGCGTAGGCCACCAGCTCATGCGAGCGCGCGAGCACGCTGATGGTGTCCAGCTGCACGGCGCCGAGCCGCCGCAGCATCGCCGGGACCCCGCCACGCCGCGCGTCCGCGCCGATGAATCCCTGCGCCCGCAGCGTGATGCGGCGTGCATCATCGGGGGACAACTCCACCACTTCGGCCACGTCGCAAGACTAACGGCGCGGTACGACATTCCACGTCCCGCTGGGCCGGCGACCGCGATATGCGCGATTTCGCCCGCCCTGCCCGGTTCTAATACCAGTCTTCGCTGAAAGTCCTCGCGAACAGCAAGACGATGACGCCCAGCACGCCGACGCCGACGCCTACCCAGAAGAGCCACCACGTCAGGTGCGGGACGAACGCGACGCCACCGATGACGAAGCCGACGCAGGTGATGACCACGCCGACCCACGAGATCCGCTTGCCGCTGAAATGTTCGTCCGCGTGTGCCGCGGGGACGCCGGGCCGCGCCGCGCCGCCGGGCCCCTCCACGGTGCTCGTTGCCGCATGCTCGGCCACGAAATCCTCCAACGTCATGTCGCCCAGGCGCGCCCCGCGCCTGGTAGCCGTCCTGAGACTGCCACGAAAAATACTCCACTATTGTCGGGGAGGTGGCATCCGGGCCGGCAGTGGGCCCCCGCGTTTCGTGCGCGGACTCGGTTTCGCGGCCCAACTCGCCTACCATGACTTGCGAGGCGTGTAAGCCCATCCGATCCGCAAGGAGCACGACCAGAAGTGCCAGCCATCCTAGACAGCATCCTCCGCGCAGGCGAGGGCAAGATCCTACGCCAGCTCAAGCGGATCGCCGAGCAGATCAACTCGGTCGAGGACGACTTCAAGGCCATGAGCGACAGCGAGCTCAGGGCGATGACGGATGAGTTCCGGCAACGGCACGCGGACGGGGAGACGCTCGACGACCTCCTCCCCGAGGCGTTCGCCGCGGTCCGCGAGGCGGCGCGGCGCACCCTGGGCCAGCGTGCCTTCGATGTGCAGCTCATGGGTGCAGGCGCACTCCACAAGGGCAACATCGCGGAGATGCGCACCGGTGAGGGCAAGACCCTGACCGGCGTCTTCCCGGCCTACCTCAACGCGATCTCCGGCAAGGGCGTGCACGTCGTCACGACCAACGACTACCTGGCCAAGCGTGACTCGGAGTGGATGGGCCGGGTGCACCGCTTCCTCGGCCTGGAGGTCGGGGTCATCCTGGCGGAGATGACGCCACAGGAGCGCAAGGTCGCCTACGAGGCGGACGTCACCTACGGGACGAACAACGAGTTCGGCTTCGACTACCTCCGCGACAACATGGCCTGGTCGCTGGATGAGTGCGTGCAGCGCGGCCATAACTTCGCGATCGTGGACGAGGTCGACTCGATCCTCATCGACGAGGCCAGGACGCCGCTGATCATCAGCGGCCCCGCCGAGCAGAACTCCCGCTGGTACGTCGAGTTCGCCAAGGTCGCCCCCCGGCTGCGGCGCGGCGAGGACGGCGAGGGCGACTACGAGGTCGACGAGAAGAAGAAGACCGTCGGCATCCTGGAGTCGGGCGTCCAGAAGGTCGAGGACTACCTCGGCATCGACAACCTCTACGACCCGGTGAACACGCCGCTCGTCAGCTTCCTGAACAACGCCATCAAGGCCAAGGAGCTGTTCAAGAAGGACAAGGACTACGTCGTCATGAGCGGCGAGGTCCTCATCGTTGACGAGTTCACCGGCCGCATCCTGCACGGCCGCCGGTACAACGAGGGCATGCACCAGGCCATCGAGGCCAAGGAAGGCGTGCAGATCAAGGACGAGAACCAGACGCTCGCCACGATCACCCTGCAGAACTACTTCCGGCTCTACGACAAGCTCGGCGGCATGACCGGCACGGCGGTGACGGAGGCCAACGAGTTCATGCAGATCTACAAGCTGGGCGTGGTGCCGATCCCGACCAACCGGCCGATGATCCGGGCGGACGAGACGGACGTCATCTACAAGACCGGCCGAGGCCAAGTTCGAGGCGTGCGTCGACGACATCACCGACCGGCACGCCGAGGGCCAGCCGGTCCTGGTCGGCACCACGAGCGTGGAGAAGTCCGAGCTGCTGTCGAAGTTGCTCAAGCGCAAGGGCATGCCGCACCACGTGCTGAACGCCAAGTACCACGAGCAGGAAGCCATGATCGTCGCCCAGTCGGGCCGCCTGGGCGCGGTGACCGTGGCGACCAACATGGCCGGCCGTGGCACGGACATCATGCTGGGCGGCAACCCGGAGTTCATCGCCGACCAGGAGCTGCACCAGCGCGGGCTGTCGCCGGTGGACACGCCAGAGGACTACGAGGCCGCGTGGCCGGAGGCGGTCGCCAAGTCGAAGGCGGCGGTGGTGGCCGAGCACGAGGAGGTCGTGGCCGCCGGAGGGCTGTACGTGCTGGGCACGGAGCGCCACGAGTCCCGGCGCATCGACAACCAGCTCCGTGGCCGGTCCGGCCGTCAGGGTGACCCCGGCAAGAGCCGGTTCTACCTGTCGCTCGAAGACGACCTGATGCGGATGTTCCGGTCCGACCGGGTGGCGGCCCTCATGGACGGGATGAACCTTCCCGGACGACGTGCCGGTCGAGAACAAGATCGTCTCCCGGGCCATCAGGTCGGCGCAGACGCAGGTCGAGCAGCAGAACTTCGAGATCCGCAAGGACGTGCTCAAGTACGACGACGTCCTGAACCGGCAGCGCCAAGTGATCTACGACGAGCGCCGTAAGGTGCTGGAGGGCGCGGACCTGCACGTCCAGATCCGCTCGATGCTCGAAGAGGTGATCACCGCCTACACGAAGGCGGCGACCGACGAGGGCTACCCCGAGGAGTGGGACCTCGACAAGCTGTGGAAGGCGTTCCGGCAGCTGTACCCGATCGGGATCACCAGCGACTCGGTGATCGATGAGGTCGGCGGCGAGAAGGGCAACCTGACCAAGGACATCATCCTGGAGATGGTCCAGGAGGACGCCCAGGCCGCCTATGACCGGCGCGAGGCCGAGCTGACCTCGGAGATCATGCGGGACTTCGAGCGCCGGGTCGTCCTGTCGGTGCTGGACCGGCGGTGGCGCGAGCACCTGTACGAGATGGACTACCTCCGCGAGGGCATCGGCCTGCGGGCCATGGCGCAGCGCGACCCGCTGGTTGAGTACCAGCGTGAGGGCTACGAGATGTTCAACGAGATGATGGAGGGCATCAAGGAGGAGTCGGTCACCGCCTTGTTCAACCTTCAGATCGAGGTCCAGCAGAACCCGATCGTCGAAGAGGTACAAGACAGCATCGTCCCCGGGATGCTCTTCGGCCCCAAGGCGGCCACGCCGGCCGGGCAGGCACCGCCGGCGCCCCGCCCCCGCGGCGCCCAGGAGGCAGCGCCCGGCCCCGCCGCCGCCTGGCCCGAGCCGGCGCCCGCGATCCCCGCGGCCTTCGGCGGGACGGGCACCAAGCCCGGGCCGGGAAGCACACGGCCAGCCGCCGGGCAGGCCGCGCAATCGGGCCAGGCCGGGAAGACCAGGCCGGGATCCAGCCGAGGGAAGCACGCCGCCGACGGGCGCGGCCACGCCACCGCGGCCGGACGCGGACAGGCCGCCACGCGGTCGTCCGGCCGGGCGGCCCCGCCCGAGGAAACGGCCCCCGAGGAAACCGCTACCGAGGAAGCCGCTACCGAAGAACAGCACAGCGGCCCCACCCTGCCGCCTGGCTTCGAGCCGCGCCGGCCGCGCAACCTTCAGTACTCGGCACCATCCGATAGCGGTGGCGTCGAGATCAGGGGCGAGTCGGCCGCCGACCCGTACGCCCGCGTGGGCCGCAACGACCCCTGCCCGTGCGGATCGGGCAAGAAGTACAAGCGCTGCCACGGTGACCCGTCGATCGCTCATGCCTAACGTCCGGTAGCGCGACCCGGGCGAGGCTAGGCGGCTTCGATGTCCGTGCAGACCCACCCGCCCCCATCGCCGTGACCATCGGGATGCTCGCCTGCGGCCCGCTCAAGCCGCAGCGCGAGCGCCCGGGTCCGTGACCCGAACCCGGCGATCACGCTCATCTCGATGACGTCCTGCGCGGGCCGCGTAGTGAGGACGCGCAGGACTCGCGGCTGGCAGGCGGCGATGCCGGTGCCGCCGTCGAAGCCGCGCAGCAGCCGGGCCAACTGGCTGCGCGCGCGCCTGCTCGTCCAGGGCGCGACCTGACGGGCCGGCCGCGCCCCGGCCAGTGCCTCGGTGAGCATCCGGGCAAACCACGCCGCCCAGTCGACGGCCGGCCCGGCGGGCGACGCACCGGGCGCCGGCACCTCGCTTGCCCGGCGGCTGCCCCTCATGTCGTCGGCACCGGGCGTCCAGTCAGGAACCCTGGAGATCACTACGGTCATGGCTTCCCCCGAAGGAATTGGCAACTCTTCGCCAGTTTTTTATATCGGCCACCACCGACATTCGAGGAAAGTCCGCCGCCGCCGCGCTCCCGGCGCAAGCCAGCCAGAAGTCGCCCCTGATCCGAGCGCGCAACGCGCTGCCAGTCACTACGCTTTGCGGACATGGCGGATAAGCCACAGAAGCCGCTGGTGCCCGCGGCGCTGCCGAAGCCAGGGAAGCCGTACCCGCACCCGCTTACCCCGGGTCGCTCCCGGAACATGCAGGGGAACCGGCGCACCGACACCAAGCCAGAACTGGCGCTGCGCAGCGCCCTGCACGCCCTGGGCTACCGGTACAGGAAGGACTTCCGCATCGACCTGCCGCGGCGCCGGGTCCGCCCGGACATCGCCTTCACCCGGCGCAAGGTCGCGGTGTTCATCGACGGCTGCTTCTGGCACGCCTGCCCCGAGCACGGCTCCCAGCCGAAGAACAACGAGTGGTACTGGTCGCCCAAGCTTCGCAAGAACGTCGAGCGGGACAGGGCAGCCGACGACGCGCTCGCCGAGGCGGGCTGGACGGTGGTCCGGCTGTGGGAGCACGTCCCCGTCACCGACGCGGTCGCCGCCGTGGTCGAGGCCGTGGGTGACCCGTCGGCCAGGGCTTCCGCGGGCGCGTCCCGGCCGGCTGTGGAGGTCGCTACGATGAACTCCCATGCGGGTCTACCTGCCATCGACGCTCCCGGCCCTGGCTGACCTCCTGCGCTCGGGCGCGGTCGGTCCCGCCCCCGTGCACGGGTTCGCGGTCACTCCGGCGCTCCGCGAGGCGTACGCCAGCGGGGACGAGGAAGAGCTCGAGTACATCGCGATGCTGGCCGCCGCCCGCGAGTCGCTGCGGCTGCTGCGCGCCGATCCCGCGGCCCCGCGCCGCCGGGTGGTGCTCGCCGCCGACGCGGAGGCTACCTGGATCGCCTACGACGACGACCCCGCCGCCGTGGTGATCACCGACGTCGTGCCGCTCGGCGCGATCGTCTCCGGGCACGTCGATGACAAGGAGGCCGACGCCGACGTCGCGGTGGCCGCGGACGCCATCGCCGCCGCCGACGCGGGCGACCTGGACGCCGAGTTCACCGTCGACGGCGCAGAGGGGCACGAGCTCGCCTGGTACGCGACCCAGGAGCTCAAAACTTTGATCTAAACGGGTCCGCTTGCTCAACTGCCGACGTCCATCTCGGGTGCCGCCCTCGGTTACCGCCTTGGACTAGCAGGGCATTATTGTCCAATCATGGACGCTTTCACCCGTGTTCCCGCGCCGTACAACGAGCCGGTCCGCCAGTACCCGCCGGGCAGCGGCGACCGGGCCGCCATCGAGAAGAAGCTGAAGGAACTGGCCGGGGACCGGGCCGAGCTGACGATGACCATCGGCGGCCGGGCGCTCATGGGCGGCGGCGAGCGGGTCGAGGTCGTGGCGCCGCACGCGTTCCGCCGGGTGCTCGGCGAGCTTGGCAACGCGACGGACGAGGATGTCAGCGCCGCCATCGACGCGTCGCTGGCCGCGGCCGCGCAGTGGCGCGCCCTGTCGTTCGATGACCGCGCGGCCGTGTTCCTGCGCGCGGCCGAGCTGCTGGCCGGCCCATGGCGTGCCACGCTGAACGCCGCGACCATCTTGGGCCAGTCCAAGTCCGTGTACCAGGCGGAGATCGACTCCGCGTGCGAGCTGATCGACTTCTGGCGTTACAACGTGGCCTACGCCCGGCAGTTGCTCGCCGAGCAGCCCGCGTCCTCGCCGGGCGTCTGGAACTCCATGGAGTACCGGCCCCTGGAAGGGTTCGTGCTCGCGATCACCCCTTTCAACTTCACCGCGATCGCCGGGAACCTGCCGACAGCCCCCGCCCTCCTCGGCAACGTCGTCGTCTGGAAGCCGTCGCCGACCCAGCAGCTCGCCGCCCACTACACGATGCGGCTGCTGGAGGCGGCCGGACTGCCGCCCGGCGTGATCAACATGGTGACCGGCGACGGCTCGGCGGTGTCCCGGGTGGCGCTGGCGCACCCGTCGCTGGCGGGCATTCACTTCACCGGGTCGACCGCGACGTTCCAGCACCTGTGGCGGACCGTGGGGGCGCAGATCGGGTCATACCGGGACTACCCGAGGGTGGTGGGGGAGACCGGCGGCAAGGACTTCATGATCGTGCATCCGTCCGCGGACCGGTCCTCGGTGGTGACGGCGCTCGTCCGGGGGGCCTTCGAGTACCAGGGGCAGAAGTGCTCCGCCGCCTCGCGGGCCTACATTCCCCGGTCGCTATGGACCGCTGGCGTGCGGGATGAGCTCGCGTCGGCGGCGCGGTCGCTGAGGTTCGGCGACGTGGGGGAGGACCTGTCGCTCTTCGGCGGGGCGGTGATCGACGCGCGGGCCGTCGCCAAGCACGCCGCCGCCTTTGACCGGGCCAGGTCCCGGCCCTCGGTGTCGTTCCTGTGCGGGGGGACGATCAGCGACTCCGACGGGTACTTCGTCGCGCCGACGGTGCTGGAGTGCTCAGACCCGGCGGACGAGGTGTTCACGACGGAGTACTTCGGCCCGATCCTCGCGGTGCACGTGTACGAGGACGCCGACTTCGAGGCCGTGGTCTCCCAGGCCGCCGATGTCGCGCCGTACGCGCTGACCGGGTCCATCCTGGCGACCGACCGGACGGCGATCGCGTTCGCGTCGTCGCGGCTGCGGTACTCGGCGGGGAACTTCTACGTGAACGACAAGCCGACCGGCGCGGTCGTCGGCCAGCAGCCATTCGGCGGCGCCCGGGCAAGCGGCACCAACGACAAGGCGGGCTCGGTCTTCAACCTGATCCGCTGGGTCTCACCGCGCATCATCAAGGAAACCCTGTCCCCGCCCGTCGACTACCGCTACCCGCACATGGGCTGACCGCTCAGCCCGCTGCGCCCGCGCGGACCAGCCGCACGGGACCTTACCCGGACGCCCCCTGGAACAGGTGGAATGCGCGATCGACCCGATACGGGACGGATCGGACAGCTACTCTTGCTGAAGGCCGAGGCAGCGGAGGCGCGTGATTCACCGATTGGTCCTGTGGAACATCGACCTGACGCTCGTTGACGTGGCGAAGGTCTCCCGTGTCGCGTTCGCGGCGGCGTTCCGCACCGTGACCGGCCGGCCGCTGGTGAAGCTGCCGCAGATGGCGGGCCGTACTGAGCCGGAGATCTTCTTCGAGGCCATGGCCCTGAACGGGGTCGACCTTCGGGAGGCCAGCTCGGCGGAACTGCTCGCCCCGTTCAGCGCGCGGTTCGCCGAGGCGCTCACGGCCCAGCGTGACCAGCTGGCCGTCGACGGCCGGCTGCTGCCCGGGGCGCGCGAGTCGATGGCCGGGGTCGCCACGCTGAAGGGCGTCGTCCCCTCGGTGCTCACCGGGACGAGCAAGCCCGTCGCGGTGCTCAAGCTCCATGCCTTCGGGCTGGACGAGTACGCGGACCCGAGCGTGGGCGGGTTCGGCGGCTCCGAGCCTACCCGAAGGGGACCTTGCTGCGCGTCGCGCGCCAGCGGGCCGAGGAGAAGTACGGCGGCAGCCTGGCCGACGGCGCGGCGATCTACGTCGCGGATTCGCCCCGCGACGTGGCGGCCGCCCGCGTCGGGGGCGCGGTTTCCGTCGGCGTGGCGAGCGGGCCCGCGAGCACGTCAGAGCTGCGCGACGCCGGTGCCGACCATGTCATGGAAGACCTCACCGACACCGCCAGGCTCATCAGCATCGTCACCAGCTGACCCCGGGGTACCGCGCAGGCATGCGGGCAGGAATAAACGGCAGGGGGCGTGGCGAGGACCTGCTCGCGCTGCTCATCCCGTGGGCACGGGCAGTCACCGCCCGCCGCATTGCCTGGCATGATCATTCATGCGACGATTCGTCCGGGAAATTCCGGTAAATCGTGAGAGCGGGGAATCTAATGAGACGCGTGCGTCGCGCGGTCTTTTGGGCTGGCCTGGTATCGGGCGCCCTCCTGGTAGGGGTCGGCGGCAGCCTGGCCCTCGCGGGTACGGCGGCCCCGGCGGCCTCGGCGAGCAGCCCGACGGGGACGTGGGGAACGGCCAGCAACGTGCCCGGCACGTCGCCCGTGGACGGGGCGGAGGTTGCCGCCATCTCGTGTGCCCCCGGCGCCGAGTGCACGGCGGTCGGCAACGGGCTCACCAGTGGCGGGAGCGGGAGCGCCTTCGCGGTCACCGAGAAGAACGGCGCCTGGGGGAAGGCGGCGCCGATTCCGGGTGCCGCGAGCGTCGGCCAGTTCGGCGGCGAGGTCACCTCGGTGTCCTGCCCGGCATCCGGTGACTGCCTGGCCGTCGGGACGACGCTGGACGGCGGATGGTACGCGCAGGAGGTCAAGGGCCACTGGGGGAAGGCGGCGACGCTTCCGGGCCTGCAGAACCTGAGCACCTCCGACATCGTGTTTTCCCTCCTCGCGTCATGCTCGTCGCCGGGCGACTGCGCGGTCGCGGGCGAGTACCTCGATGCCGCGGGAACGGATGCCACGGGCAGCGTTTTCGTCGCGAGCCAGGCCGGCGGTCACTGGGTGCCCGCGGCCGCCGTGGCCGGCGTGCCAAGCACGGCGAACTCGATACCAGAAGTCATCGCGCTTTCCTGCGCGTCGCCCGGCGACTGCGTCATCGGCGGAGGGGTTCTCTCCGTGCAGGCGCAGTCCGTTGGCGGCGGTTCGGTGCGGGACCGGGCGCTGCGCGCCCTGCGATCAGCGCGCGCCATGGCGGCCCGCGGCCCGGCGCGTCCCGCCGCCGGATCCGGCAGCCTGTCGGTCACCGCGGTGCCGTTCGTCGCGAGCGAGGTCGGCGGCGCCTGGCAGGCCGCCGTGCAGCCCAGCCTGGGGCTAACGCCGGCGGGCATCGGGCTGGTCACGTCCGCCGCGTGCCCCCCGGGCGGCGGGTGCGTCGCCGCGGGCTTCTACGCCGCCAGCGACGCGGCCTCGGCGCTGGCAGGCTCCTTCCTGGTCACCCAGGCCGGCGCGACCTGGTCGGCGGCGACCACGAATTCCACCCTGGCCATTACCGGGCTGGCCTGCCCGGCTGCCGGTCACTGCACGGCGGCGGGCTGGACGTCCGCGGCATCGCCGCCCAGGCCCGGCTGAACAACGGCGTATGGGGCAAGACCACGGACCTGGGCGGCGCGACGAGCCTGTCCTACAAGGGCAAGAAGGCCAGCTCGTCGGGTGTCGATGAAATCGCCTGCACCTCGGTAACGAACTGCAGCGTCGTCGGCGAGTACACCGTCGGCAGCCAGGCGAGCCCGGCCGCCGCCGGCGGCTTCGTCTCGAACGAGGTCAACGGCCGGTGGTCCGCGGCCAGGGTCCCGGCGGGCCTCGCCAGCCTGAACAGCGGCGGGGAGGTCACGTTCCCCGGCCTGGCGTGCGCGTCGGCGGCGAACTGCGCGGCGGGCGGCTCGTACGCCACCAAGGACGGCCAAGGCGCCTTCGTCCTGGCCGAGGTGCCGGTGCGCGCGACGGCCACGACGCTGAAGCGGTCGCACTCGGTCGTGTCTTACGGCCATGAGCAGCTGGAGAGGCTCTCGGTGGCGGTGACGTCGAGGTCCGGCACGCCGGGCGGCCGGGTCACCGTGAAGGCCGGCTCGAGGATCGTCTGCACGATCACGCTGAAGTCCGGCACGGGGACGTGCGCGCTGTCGGCGAGGCAGTTCAGGCCGGGCACCTACCACCTGATCGCGAGCTACGCGGGCACCTGGCCGTACTCCGGCTCCGCGTCCTCCTCCTGGCCGCTGACAGTCCGGGGCTAGCGGCCGCCGGCCGCCTCCCAGGCCGTGCCGGTAATGTCCGCGGCGCTGTGACCCAGCGCCGCGGACATGTCTTTCCGGCTTGGCCGGTGGCCGTGATGCCTGCCCTACCATGTGGCTATGTCCGCGATCTACGACTGGGCGACGGCGGGAAACCTGCAGCCAGAGCCGATCACTGTGGAGATCTGGCGCCAGTTGCCCGAAGACTTCTGCCGCCTGGTTGAGGTCGTCAACGGGCAGGCGATCCGCTGCGACGCACCGACGCGCCAGCACCAGGCCGCGACGCGCCGCCTCGCGAACCTGATGGAAGCCGCCGCCACGGAGCATGTCGCGCTGCACCCCAGCGCGTGCCTAGACGTCAGCAACGACTTCGACGTGACCCTGTGGGAGATCCCGGCCGCCACGATCCGCCGTCCGGACGTAGCGTTGCACGATTGCGCGCCGGGGGACCTGCGGCCGCTGCCCGCCTCGTATGTGCGAGTCGTTATCGAGGTGGTGTCGCCGGGAAGCGACAAGGTCGACCGAGTGGAGAAGATGGGAGAGTACGCCTCGGCGGGCATCCCGTTCTACTGGCTGGCCTGGACCGCCGGCAATCACGTCGCCTCTATCGACATTCACGTGCTGGACCACACGGTCGGTGCGTACCGCCACTACCGCACGCTGTCTCCGGAAGACGAAGTCAGCGTGATCGAGGTTCCCGTCCGGATCAAGGTTCCCTGGAACCAGCTCAGCACGCTGGTGCGGTAGCGGGCCATGACCGCTGACATGCCGGGCGGCGACTACGACGCCTGCGCCGCCGAGTACGCCGCGTACGTGGACTGGCGGGAGCGAGCCGAGCCGGACGGTGACCCGTTCGGGCTGCTGCAGCCCCTGCTGGACCTGCTCGGAGACATCGCCGGACGCCAGGTCCTTGACGCCGGGTGCGGTGAGGGCTACCTCGCCCGGGTGCTGGCGGCCCGCGGCGCCCAGGTCACCGGCATCGACCTGTCCCCGCGCATGATCGAGCTGGCCCGCGCCAGGAACCCCAGCGGCATCGACTACCAGGTTGGCGACCTCAGCGCGCCGCTGCCGGCCATCGCCGGGCGCTTCGACGCCGCGGCCAGCTACCTGGTGCTCAACGACGTGACCGGCTACCGCGGGTTCGCCGCCACCCTGGCCGCCTCGCTCAAGCCCGGCGGCCGGCTGGCGCTCGCGCTCAACAATCCCTACGGCGCCGTCATCGACCGGCACGTCACCGACTACTTCGACTCCGGCGCGACCAGCCCCTACCGTGGCCTGTGGGAAGCCGGGATCAAGACCCTCTACCACCACCGGACGCTGGAGAACTACCTCGACGCGTTCCTCACCGCCGGCCTTCAGCTGGCCAAGCTCACCGACGCCACCGCCCTCGCCGATGTCCACGGGCCCGACCCGATCCTTCCCCCCGGCGCCCGGTTCCCCCGCTTCATGCTCCTGGCGTTCGACAAGCCCTGACGCGGCCGGTGACCTACCGGTGATCTAAGGTGGCGAACGGCGGCCCGACGGCGGGCGGCGGCTACGCGGGAGGAGACGCGGCGTGGGCGAGTTCGTGCGGGTAGAGGTGGCGGACCAGATCGCGACCATCAGGCTGGACCGGCCGAAGATGAACGCGCTGAACGCGCAGGTCCAAGGCGAGATCGCCGAGGCGGCCACCGCCGTGTCGTCCGACGCGGGCGTGGCGGCGGTCGTGCTGTACGGCGGGGAGCGGGTCTTCGCGGCGGGGGCCGACATCAAGGAGATGTCGGACATGTCCTACGGGCAGATGGCGGCACGGTCGGCTGCCCTGCAGTCATCGTTTACCGCCGTCGCCCGGATCCCCAAGCCCGTCGTCGCCGCGATCACCGGTTACGCCCTGGGCGGCGGCCTTGAGCTGGCGCTGTGCGCGGACTTCCGGGTGCTGGGCGAGTCGGCGAAGGTCGGGCAGCCGGAGATCCTTCTCGGCGTCATCCCCGGCGCGGGCGGCACCCAGCGACTGCCCCGGCTCATCGGGCCGGCGAAGGCGAAGGACCTGATCTTCAGCGGGCGGCACGTGGCGGCGGCGGAGGCGCTGGCTATCGGGCTGGCCGACAAGGTTGTCCCGGACGCCGAGGTGTACGCGGCGGCCCGCTCGCTCGTCGCGCAGTACGCGGGCGGGCCGTCCCTGGCCCTGCGCGCCGCGAAGCAGGCCGTCGACAGCGGTCTTGAGGTTGACCTGGCGACCGGGCTGGAGATCGAGCGACTGCAGTTCGCGGCCCTGTTCGCCACCGAGGACCAGAAGGCCGGGATGCGCAGCTTCATGGAAAACGGGCCCGGCAAGGCAACGTTCTCCGGCCGCTGAGCTTTCGCCCACGCAGGTGGATAGGTTCCCGCCGCGCTCAGGGATAATGGGGACATGACCGAGCCTGACGACGCGCTGTCGCTGGAGATGGTGACCGCCGCGCTGCGCGCGGACAGTGCTGACGCCGCCGTGTACGCGCGGGTCCTCACCAAGTCGCTGAGTGAGGCGCTGCCGCCGGAGTACGTCACCGTGGAGCGCAAGCAGTCGATGTCCGACCGCATGCGCGGGCGTCCAGGTGAGATCTCGAAGGTGGTCGTCAAGCTAGGGGATCAGCTCCTGACCCTCACGGTGCAGGGCGGCAAGCCGACCGCCGAGATCTGCAAGGAAGTGCGCGGCGTGGTGCTGTCGCGGCAGCCCGTCCCGGTGCACCAGTGGGCCAGCATGCTGGCCGGCGCGCTCGTCGACCACGCGGAGGGCAACGCGCAAGCCGCGGCCGCGCTGCGCCGCCTCGTCCTGGGCTCTTAGGCGGACAAATCCTGGTAACGGCGGCCAGGTCGGCCCCCGCGGCGCGCCCGCGAGAGCGAACGTTCTGATTGCGGCCGCGGCCGACGGTGTTTACCCCGGGGAAATACTGCGTACCCTATAGGCGATGCCTGCACTGGAATCACTCCCGGGCAAGGTCGGCCCTTACCGCGTGGTGGAGAAGGTCGGCGAAGGCGGCATGGGCGTGGTCTATCTCGCCCGTGACGTCAGAGGCCGCGAGGTCGCGGTGAAGGTCCTCGGCCCGGCCGTCGTCGGCGACCCCAGCGCGCGTGCCCGCCTTTCCCGTGAAGTCGAGACGATGCGACGGGTCCGCAGCCCGTTCGTCGCCGAGGTCCTCGACGCCGACACCGACGGCCGGGCGCCCTACATCGTGACGCGGTTCGTGCTCGGCCGGACCCTGGACGAAGTGGTCAAGCAGGACGGCCCGCTGCGCGGCGCGGCACTGCAGCGGTTCGCCGCCGGGCTTGCCCACGCGCTCGCCGAGATCCACGCGGCGGGAGTGGTCCACCGGGACCTGAAGCCGGGCAACGTCATGCTGTCCGCCGGCGACCCGGTGATCATCGACTTCGGCATCGCGCACATCGCGGACGCCACGAAGCTCACCCAGACCGGCATCGTCATGGGCACGCCCGGGTACCTGGCCCCCGAGGTGATCCAGGGCGAGGTCAGCAGCCCGGCGTCGGACGTGCACGCCTGGGGCGCGACCGTGGCGTTCGCCGCCACCGGGCAGGCGCCGTTCGGCACCGGCACTTTCCAGACGATCTTCTTCCGCGTGCTCAACGGGCAGGCGCAGCTCACCGGGGTGCCGGGCGCCCTGATGCCCCTGGTGGCGGCGGCCCTGTCGCCCGGCCCGCGCAACCGCCCCACCGCGCAACTGCTCGCCGTCCAGTGCGCGCGGGCCGACATGAACGCGCCCGCCCCGCCAACGATGACAATGATGGGCAGCCCGCCGGCGGTGGGCGTCCCGCCGGCCTGGGCGCCCGGCGGGACGCTGGTCGAGCCGAACGGGACGGGTGGCGGGAACGCCGGGGCCGGGCAGCCGCCGTGGCCCGCGGGGAACGGGGGCCACGGCCCGCAGGACTGGCGGCGCGCGGCCGACGGGCGGCGGCCAGCCGACGCGGCGGGTGACGTCGCCGATCTTCTCCCGCCCGTCGCCTACGCGCGGCGCCGGGCCGATAGCCCGGCCCCACCGCAGGCCGAGCGCCCGGTCAAGGGACACGGGCTGGTCGTCCTCGCGGTAGGGGTCGCCGCCGTCGCGCTGGGCATTGTCCTGCCGGTCGCCGGGACGCTGCTGGCGCTGGCCGTCGTCACGCTGCTGCGCGCCGCCGACAAGGCGGGAGCCGACCTCGCCGCCCGGCGCTGGGTGCGCGGCGCCCGGCCGACCGACATCCTTGTCGTCTGCGTCACCGCGCCATGGACGGTGGCCCGCGCCGTGCTCACCACGGTCGTGCTGGCGCCGCTCACCGTCGTGGTGGCCGCGCTCGCCGCGGCGGCGTCGGTACTTGTCGGGCACACGACCAGCCTGCCCGACGCGGGCAGCTGGGCGGCCGGGGCCGCGGTCGCGTGGTCCGCGGTCGGGCCCGGCTCGCGCGCCCCGCGCGATCAGCTGAAGCGGATCAGCGCCGGGGTCCTGCGCAGCCACGTCGCGATGGTCGTCGGCCTCATCTCCTGCTGGGCGCTCGCCCTGGCCGCCGTCTCCTCGGCGCTGGCCCAGCCTCCGCTGCTGTGGCCCGCGGCGTCGTGGATGCTGCCGCACCTGCCGTCGCTCGGCAACGAGCTACATGGAGTCCAGCAGTGGCTGCTCCGGCGCGCCGTGAGCGTGCTGCACCTGCCCTGACCCGTGCTCGGCCAGCGGGCGGACCAGCCCGAGCGCGATCACGGCGTTGGCCAGCCTGGTGCGGCGGTTCGACCCTGCGGGGATGCGGAACTTCTGGTAGAGCCGGACGAGGTGCTGCTTGACCGCGGCCTCGGAGACGACCATGTCCTGGGCGATCTCCCGCGGGCTGGCAGGCGTGACGAAGGCGTCCTCCGACAGCGCGGGACGGCACAGTGAGACGAGCACGTCGAGTTCACGCCGGGTGAGCTCGGGAGCGGAGGACCGCCGCAACTCGGCCTCGGCGGACAGCTCCTCACGGGGAAGGCCCTCGATCCGGCAGCGGGCGGCGCCGAAAGTGACAACGTCCCCGTCGTCGAGCAGCCTGCGGGCGACCGGGCGGCCGTTCACCCGCGTGCCGTTGCGTGATAAACCCAGATCGCTGACGTAGTAGTACGGGCCGCGGCGAACGATCTCGGCGTGCAGCCGGGAGACGCTCGGGTCGTCGAGCCGCACGTCCGCGTGCATGCCGCGGCCGACCGTCATGACGTCGGCGTGCAGCGGGACGACTTCCCCGGTGTCCTCAATGCGAATGTAGGGCGTGTCCACGGCCGACCCTCCAGGCTGTCCGATTCGTGACATACGTCTCACCGTAAGGCTACCTCGTCCGCAGTTATCCCACCATGAAAAGGTTTTTCGTTATATAGCCGATGATTCCGGCATGTCTTGCCGTCGCGGGCGGGCCAGCGGGTGGCAGGCCGCCGGGTATGCCCCGCTTAGGGGATGCCTGAGCCACAACCCGAGCGTGCCGCCAGTAAACTTCTCGTGAAACCTGCGATCGGATGTCCCGGCGGACGGGGGAGGTTACCCATGCCGAGCCGCGATCGGGACCTCGCCCGCGAAGCATCCCGAACTTCAGGGGCGACGCCCCCTCGGATGAGACACGCTAAGCCAGCGCGGGCCGGCACCGGGCAGGCCGCCGTCGTCACGCACCTGGTCGTCTTGGTCTGCGTGACCGGCGGAGTCTACATAGCTTGGCACCAAGGGACGCAGGGCGGCGGCGCGGGCGGCGCGATCGCGGGAGGAGCGCTGCTCGTGGCGGCGGCCGCCCGGCTGGTGCTGCCCGCCCGGCTGGCCGGAATGCTCGCCGTCCGGCACCGGATGACCGACGTGGTGACGCTCGTCGTCCTCGGCGCCAGCCTGCTCACCGCGGGCTTGGTACTGCCGGGCTTATGGGCCGCTTTCCGCACAAGGGACAGGCGCGGCCCGCCGATGAAAGGGAAAGAACGGAATGTCTAAGATCAAGGTAGCGAATCCCGTCGTTGAGCTGGACGGGGACGAGATGACCCGCATCATCTGGCAGTTCATCAAGGACCAGCTCATCCTGCCGTACCTGGACGTCAACCTGGAGTACTACGACCTCTCGGTGCAGCACCGGGACGCTACCGACGACCAGGTGACCATCGACGCCGCGCACGCCATCCAGCGGCACGGCGTCGGCGTGAAGTGCGCGACCATCACGCCGGACGAGGCACGGGTGACGGAGTTCGGCCTGAAGAAGATGTGGAAGTCGCCGAACGGCACGATCAGGAACATCCTCGGCGGCACCATCTTCCGCGAGCCGATCGTCATTTCCAACATTCCCCGGCTCGTCCCGACCTGGACCAAGCCGATCATCATAGGCCGTCACGCCCACGCCGACCAGTACAAGGCGACGGACTTCGTGGTCCCAGGTCCCGGCACCGTGACGATCAGCTACGTTCCCGAGGGCGACGAGGGCCAGCCGATCGAGCTGGAAGTGGCCAAGTTCACCGGCGGCGGCGTCGCGATGGCGATGTACAACTACGACGCGTCGATCCGCGACTTCGCCCGGGCCACGATGAGCTACGCGATCAACCGCAAGCTCCCGCTCTACCTCTCGACGAAGAACACGATCCTGAAGGCCTACGACGGCCGGTTCAAGGACCTGTTCGCCGAGGTCTTCGAGACCGAGTTCAAGGCGGACTTCGAGGCCGCGGGCATCACTTACGAGCACCGCCTCATCGACGACATGGTCGCCCAGGTCCTCAAGTGGGACGGCGGCATCGTGTGGGCGTGCAAGAACTACGACGGCGACGTGCAGTCCGACGTGGTCGCCCAGGGCTTCGGCTCGCTCGGCCTGATGACCAGCGTGCTGATGACTCCGGACGGGCGGACTGTCGAGGCCGAGGCGGCACACGGTACTGTGACCAGGCACTATCGCCAGCACCAGCAGGGCAAGCCGACGTCGACCAATCCCGTGGCGTCGATCTTCGCCTGGACCCGGGGGCTGGCGCACCGTGGCAAGCTCGACGGCACGCCGGAGGTCACCGCGTTCGCGAACACGCTGGAGCAGGTCTGCGTCTCCACGATCGAGAGCGGCAAGATGACCAAGGACCTGGCGCTGCTCGTCGGCCCGGACACGCCGTACCTCAACACGCAGGACTTCCTCGCCGCGCTGGACGAGAACCTGCGCGCCGCGGTGGCCGGGTAAGGCGCGGGCCGTCATACGAAGCGCCCGCAGATCACATCAGGGAGATACATGTCACGCAAGGGGAAGGTTGCCGTCATTGGGGCCGGCTTCTACGGGTCGACCACCGGGCAGCGGCTCGCTGAGTACGACATCTTCGACGAGGTCGTGCTGACCGACATCAGGGACGGCTGGGCCGAGGGCCTCGCCCTCGACCTGAACGAGTCGCGGCCGATCGAGGGCTTCGAGACCAAGGTCACGGGCAAGACCACCGGTCCGAGCGGCGAGGGCTACGAGGCCATCGAAGGTGCCGGCGTCGTCGTGGTCACCGCCGGCCTGCCGCGCAAGCCCGGCATGAGCCGGATGGACCTGATCGAGGTCAACGCCAAGATCGTCCGCCAGGTGGTGGAGAACGTCGCCAAGTACGCGCCGGAGGCCGTGCTGATCGTCGTCTCCAACCCCCTGGACGAGATGACCTCGCTGGCGGCCAAGGTGTCGGGGTTCCCGTCGTCGCGCGTGCTTGGCCAGGCGGGCATGCTGGACACCGCCCGGTTCTCCTACTTCGTGGCGGAGAAGCTCGGCGTTCCCACCAGTTCGGTGACCACCCTGACGCTCGGCTCGCACGGCGACACGATGGTCCCGGTCCCGTCCGCGTGCACCGTCGACGGCAAGCCGCTTGACACCCTGCTCCCGGCCGACGAGATCGAGGCCCTGGTCAACCGGACCCGCAACGGCGGCGGCGAGGTCGTCGCGCTGCTGAAGACCGGCTCGGCCTACTACGCCCCGTCCGCCGCGGCCGCCCGCATGGCTAAGGCGGTCGCCGAGGACTCCGGCGCGGTGATGCCGGTCTGCGCCTGGGTCGATGGCCAGTACGGCATCGACGGCGTCTACCTCGGCGTCGAGGCCAAGATCGGCGCCGGCGGCGTCAAGAAGGTCGTCGAGCGCGACCTCACCGAGTCCGAGCTCGCCGGGCTGCGCGCGGCGGCCGAGGCCGTCCGCGCCAAGCAGGCGGACGTCGCCTCGCTGTAGCGGCTACTGGCCCTGCGCCGCCACCGGCGCGGGGGTGCGTCGCAGACCACCGCTACCGGCGGGGGCTAGCTCGGCAGGCCCGCCGTTCGCGCGGCGGAGGGCTAGCTCAGCTAGCAGAGCAGAACCGCTGGCGAGCACGGAGTCGTCGAACACGGCCCGGGCGGAGTGGTTGGACGGAGCCGTTGCCGGGTCCGTTCCCGGCGGGCAGGCCCCCAGGAAGACGAACGCACCGGGCACCTCCTGCAGCACGTAGGAGAAGTCCTCGGCGCCGGGCACCGGGTTGGCCATGGTGGCGGCCCGCTCCCCGCCGAACAGGTCCGCCGCGCACGCCCGGGCGAATCCGGCCTCCGTCACGTCATTGACGGTCACGGGATAGCTCGGCTCCCAGGTAACGTCCGCCGTCAGGCCGTGACTGCGCGCGATGTGCGAGACGATCCGTACCGTCTCTTCCTCCAGGTCACGCCGTGCCCCGGCGCTGAACGACCGCACGGTCGCCTCGAACGTGGCCTCGTCGGGGATGACGTTGCTGACGGTCCCGGCGTGGAAGGTGCCGACCGTGATCACGACCGGGTCGAAGATGTCGAACCGGCGGGTGACCATCGTCTGCAGGGCCGTCACCATCTCGCAGGCCGCCGGGATCGGGTCCGCGCTGGCATTGGGCCGCGAGGCATGGCCGCCGCGGCCACGAACCGTCACGTACAGGGTGTCCGTCGCCGCCATCATGGGGCCAGGCCGGGTGCTGAACACGCCCGCCACGGTCCCTGTCGGACGTGACGTGCAGCCCGTACGCGGCCACCGGGCGCTCACCGGCCGCGTCGAGGACGCCCTCGCGGATCATGATCTCCGCCCCGCCCTGGCCCTCTTCGCCGGGCTGGAACATGAAGATGACGTTGCCCGCGATCTCCGCCCGCCGGCCCGACAGCAGCCGCGCCGCGCCCGGCGAGCATCGCCGTGTGCAGGTCATGACCGCAGGCGTGCATCGATCCGTCGATTTCCGAGGCATACGGCACCCCGGTGGCCTCGGTTACCGGCAGCGCGTCCATGTCGCCGCGCAGCAAGACCGTCGGGGCCGGCCTGCCGCCGTGCAGCACGGCCGTCACCGACGACAGCTCCCGGCCCTTGGTGACCTCGAGCGGCAGCCCGGCGAGCGCGTCGAGCACCTTTCCCTGCGTTCGCGGCAGGTCAAGCCCGATCTCAGGTTCACGGTGGATGTCGTGCCTGATCTGGGCGATGTCCGCGGCGATGTCGTTGGCCTCATCGAGTATCGATGTCATGTTAGGAAAGCTTATGGGCGGCGGGGGAGGGAACGGCGTCAAGGAACTCCGGACTTCCCCACGCGGCGGAGCTTGAACTCCGCCCGGATCGCCGACCGCACCGTGGCCGCCACGTCGGCCGCGACCAGGGCGAGCACCGAGCCGCCGAAGCCCCCGCCGATCATCTTCGCGCCGAAGTGCCCCCGCGGCGAGGGCCGTTTCCACCGCGACGTCGGCCTCGTCCCAGGAGACCGCGAAGTCGTCGCGCAGCGACGCGTGCCCCTCGGTGAGCAGGTCGCCG
Source organism: uncultured Actinomycetota bacterium (assembly GCA_963735415.1). Taxonomy (GTDB): domain Bacteria; phylum Actinomycetota; class Actinomycetes; order Streptosporangiales; family Streptosporangiaceae; genus Trebonia. The sequence goes on from CAVTLB010000032.1 coordinate 42,492, forward strand.
ATCGCCCGGTACACGTCACGGCCGGTCCCCGACAGGAGATCGGCGATGGCGCGGGCGCGGGCGCAGTCGGTGAGCACGTGCCGGCTCGCTGGCGGAGCACGGGGTCCGCCAGCCCGCGCAGCCGCGAGTCGGCGTCCACCCCGTACGGGGGCGCTATCGGGCCGAGTGAGCGACGCCGAGCTGGCGGGCGGCCTCCTCGCACTCGGCCCGCCGGACGGCGTACTGGCCGTCGGACAGGGCGTGCGCGACGCCGGTGTCGATGACCAGGGTGATCATCGCCTCCGGTCCGGGCCGGAACGGCACCTGCCGGATCTCGCGCGTACCGCAGTCCAGCAGCATCGCGTGGCCCGCCTGGCACAACAGCGAGGCGTACTGGTCGATCATGCCGGTAGGCGCGCCGACGAACTCGTTCTCGGCCCGCCGGGCGATCGCGGCGAGCTCCCTGCGGCCCACGTCGTAGCCGCCGAGATCGCACAGCGCCAGCGCGACCGAGCACTCCAGTGCCGCCGACGAGGAGATCCCGGCGCCGACGGGCAGGTCAGAGTCGATGTCGATGCTCGCGCCCGGCACCGGGTAGCCGGCCTGGGCGAGCGCCCACGCGACGCCCGCCGGGTAGGCGGCCCAGCCCTGGACGCTGCCGGGCTCCAGCGTCGCGACCGCCGCCGTCACCGGGTCGCCCGGCATCTGCTTGGAGCGCATGACGAGCAGGCCGTCACCCCGGGCGGTGGCGGTGGCGGTCATCCCCTGGGCCACCGCGAACGGCAGGACCAGGCCGTCGTTGTAGTCGGTGTGCTCACCCATCAGGTTGGCCCGGCCCGGGGCGAACCACGTGGCGCTGCTACTCGGCACTGTTAATGCTGGCGGTGTTAACTGCTGGCACTGCGGGACTGCATGAACTGCCAGGCGTCGGCGACGATGGCGCGCAGGTCGTTGGCTACCTGCCAGCCGAGGTCTGCCCGCGCCCGTTCCCGTGAGGCGATGAGGACAGCCGGATCGCCGGCCCGGCGCGGCGCGGTCTCCACCGGGATGTCGCGACCGGTAACCGAGCGGCACATGTCGATGACCTCGCGCACCGAGGCGCCGGTACCGTTGCCCAGGTTGTAGACCTTGTGCTGCCCCGCGCTGGCGGCGCCCAGGGCCAGCAGGTGAGCGTCCGCCAGGTCGCTCACGTGGATGTAGTCGCGGATGCAGGTGCCGTCGGGCGTGGGGTAATCGGTCCCGAACAGCTTGAGGGCCCCGTGCGCCTCGCCGCGGGCCATGGCACCAGCGACCTTGAGGACGTTCGGGATCAGGTGGCTCTCCGGATCGTGCCGCTCGCCGATCCAGGTAGCGGTTTTCTTCTCCCCGCCGAGCCCGCCCCCGCCGCCCTCGGCGCGGAACGCCCCCGCCACGTTGAAGTACCTGAGGCTGACCGCTCCCAAGCCGTGCATCCGCGCGTACTCGGCGAGCGTGGTGTCGACGGCGACCTTCGTCGCGCCGTACGGGCTGGTCGGCAGGGCGGGCGCCGTCTCGGGAATCGGGACCTGCTCGGCGTTGCCGTAGGCGGCGGCAGTGGAGGAGAAAACGATGCGGGACGTCCCGGCCTCGCGCATCGCCTCCAGCAGCGCCAGGGTGCCGCCGAGGTTGTTCGACCAGTACTTCGCCGGGTTCGCGACCGACTCACCCACCTGCGAGTGGGCCGCGAAGTGCAGCACCGCGTCGGTGCCGGCCCCCAGCGCGGCCTTGGCCTCACCGCGCAGGGTGCCCTGAATGAAGGCTGCGCCAGGCGGCACGGCGTCGGCGAAGCCGGTGGACAGGTCGTCGAGGACCGTCACCTCGTGCCCGGCCGCGACGAGCTTGGCCGCGACCACGCTGCCGATGTAGCCGGCACCACCGGTGACCAGCAGTCTCACTATGCCTCCGTGACTGGTTAGGTGCCTCGAGGTTACCCGGCGGCTGCTCGGGGACTTCCCCGGCAGTCGTTGCGAAACCCCTCTGGCTGCCCTGTATGGGCGCTTTTCTCAGGGACATTCCTGGGACCCCGCGACTGTATCGGGCATGCTAGTCGCATGCGCGCGGGAAGGCGCGCTTTGTCGGTGGCCTAGACTGGCCGGACTAGAGCCCCCTGGGGAGGAAGTCGGCGATCGAGGCGTGAGCAAGGTCGTCTGGGACGTCATCATCGTTCTCGTCATCGTGTCCATCGGCGGGTTCTTCGCCTCCGCTGAGATGGCGCTGGTGTCGCTGCGTGAGGGCCAGGTCCGGATGCTGGCGCGGCGGGGCAAGCGCGGCGCCAAGGCGGCCAAGCTTGCGTCGGACCCGAACCGCTTCCTGTCCGCCGTGCAGATCGGGATGACGCTGGCCACGCTGGTGTCCGGTGCCTTCGGCGCCGACACCCTGTCGGGCGTGCTGCGATCCGGGCTCGTCCGGCAGGGCATGGATGGTGCCGTGGCCACCCCGCTGGCGTTCGCGATCGTGACCATCTGCATCACCTTCGTCAGCCTGGTGCTCGGCGAGCTGGCCCCCAAGCGGATCGCGCTGCAGCGCGCGGTGTCGCTGTCGCTGCTGGCGGCGCCGCTGCTCGACCGCATCGCGATGCTGGCGCGGCCGGTTGTCTGGCTGCTGTCGGTGTCGGTGAACATGGTGGTCGCCCTGCTCGGCGCTGACCCGAGGAAGGGCCGGCAGGCGATGACCGAGCAGGAACTGCGTGAGCTGGTGACCGGCACGCAGGCGCTGAGCGACGACGAGCGGCACATCGTCGGCGAGGTCTTCGACGCGGGCAAGCGGCAGCTCCGCGAGGTGCTCTTGCCGCGCACCGAGGTCGAGTTCCTCGCCGCGGGCACCACGATCGCCGAGGCGGCGAAGATCGCCGCCAGCGTGCCGTACTCCCGGCTGCCGGTCTTCCACGGCTCCTACGACAACGTGATCGGCTTCGTGCACATCAGGGACCTGCTGGGGCCGGGGGCCGCGCGCGTTGGCCTCGTGGACCAGGTGGTGCGGCCGGTGAAGTTCCTCCCTATCAGCAAGACCGTGCTCGCGGCATTGTCAGAGATGCGCCGCGAGCGGGCGCACCTGGCCATCGTCGCGGACGAGTACGGCGGGACGGCCGGGATCGTCACGCTCGAGGACCTCGTGGAGGAGCTGATCGGCGACATCAGGGACGAGTACGACATCGGGGAGTCGGCGACGACGCGGCTGCCGCGCGGCGAGGTCGACGTGGACGGGCTGCTCAACCTGGACGAGTTCGCCGAGCAGACCGGCATCGAGTTGCCGGAGGGACCCTACGAGACGGTGGCTGGCTACGTGCTCGCGGCGCTCGGCGAGGTCCCGTCGCCGGGCGATTCTACGAGCGTGCCGGGATTCGACATCACCGTCACCGAAATGGACGGCCGCCGGATCGCCCGGCTCCGGGTCACCCCGGCCCAGCCTCCCGCGAGCCAGCCTCCCGCGAGCCAGCCTCCCGCGGCTCAGCCTTCCGGGCCTCAGCCTTCCGGGCCCCAGCCTTCCGGATCACAGCATCCCGCGAGCCCGCCGCCCGCGGGCGCGGCCACGGCGCCGGCCCCGCGGTCCGCCCCCGATTCACCGGCTCCGGCCGACTCTCCGTTACCCGGTCACGGGGCGCCGTCACGTCCGCCACGGCCCGATCGCGGGTCGGCCCGGACCAGGCCGGGGGGTACCGGGCAGCCGGTTACACTGGGGAACTCCCTGGTTAAAAGGTGGTGAAGGTGCCCGGATCTGGTGTGTTTGACACGGTATTGGTCGTTGATTACGGCGCGCAGTACGCGCAACTGATAGCGCGCCGGGTGCGCGAGTGCCATGTCTACTCCGAGATCGTCCCGTCCACGATGCCGGTCAGCGAGATGCTGGCCAAGCAGCCGAAGGCGATCATCTTGTCCGGGGGCCCGTCGTCGGTGTACGCCCCCGGTGCCCCGGCCGCGCAGGAGGGCCTGTTCGACGCCGGCGTTCCCGTGCTCGGCATCTGCTACGGGCACCAGGTGATGGTCACGACGCTGGGCGGCGCCGTCGAGCGGACCGGGGCCGCCGAGTACGGCGGCACCCCGGTGTCGGTGGAGGGCTCGGGCGGCCTGCTGCTCGCCGGGCTTCCCGACCGGTTCAGCGTGTGGATGTCGCACGGCGACACCTCCACCACCGCTCCGCCCGGGTTCGAGGTGACCGCGCGGACGCCGACCACCCCGGTGGCCGCGATCGAGGCGCCGGCCAGGGGCCTGTACGGCGTCCAGTTCCACCCCGAGGTCATGCACACCGAGCACGGGACGAAGATCCTGCGCCGGTTCCTGGAGGCCGCCGGGTGCCGCCCGAACTGGACGATGGTGAACATCGTCGAGGAGCAGACCGAGCGGATCAGGGAGCAGGTCGGCGACGGCCGCGCCATCTGCGGGCTGTCCGGCGGCGTGGACTCCGCCGTCGCCGCCGCCCTCGTCCAGCGGGCGATCGGTGACAGGCTGACCTGCGTGTTCGTCGATCACGGGCTGCTGCGCAAGGGGGAGGCGGAGCAGGTCGAGAAGGACTTCGTCGCCGCGACCGGGGTGAATCTCGTCGTGGCGAGCGAGGCCGAGGCCTTCCTCGGCGCGCTGGGCGGCGTCACCGACCCGGAGGCCAAGCGCAAGATCATCGGCCGGGAGTTCATCCGGGCGTTCGAGCGGGCCGCCAGGGATGTCCGCGAAGGGGCCGGGGCGACCGAGTTCCTCTTCCTCGTCCAGGGAACGCTGTACCCGGACGTGGTCGAGTCCGGCGGCGGGACGGGGACCGCCAACATCAAGTCACACCACAACGTGGGCGGCCTGCCCGACGACCTCAAGTTCACGCTGGTAGAGCCGCTGCGCTCGCTCTTCAAGGACGAGGTACGGCGAGTCGGGGAGGAACTCGGCCTGCCGCCCGAGATCGTCTGGCGGCAGCCGTTCCCCGGCCCCGGCCTGGCCATCCGCATCATCGGCGAGGTCACCGCGCGCCGGCTGGCCATCCTGCGTGAGGCGGACGCCATCGCGCGCGCGGAGCTGACCGCGGCGGGCCTTGACGGGTCGATCTGGCAGTGCCCGGTCGTGCTGCTGGCCGACGTGCGCTCCGTCGGCGTGCAGGGTGACGGGCGCACCTACGGCCATCCAGTCGTGCTGCGCCCGGTCACCAGCGAGGATGCGATGACCGCCGACTGGGCCCGGCTCCCCGACGACGTGCTGGCCCGGATCTCCACCCGGATCACCAATGAGGTTCCCGATGTCAACCGCGTCGTCCTCGACGTCACTAGTAAGCCCCCGGGCACGATCGAGTGGGAGTAACGGGGGCCTGACCGCTTAGCCCGCGCCGGGCGCGTGGCCGGGCGCGGGGCGCAGCAGCGCCTCGGCCAGCGTCAGCACGGTGTCCTCCAGCGACGTGAGGCGGGTGGACAGGTCGGCGTGCGCCGCCTCGACGATTTTCGTGACGACCTCCTCCACCTCGGCGCGGTCCGGACGGGACCGCAACTCCTCCGCCAGCGGCTCGATGGCGTCGGTGAACTGACCGCCGAGCGCGATGATCCGGCCGTCGGCATCGGCGATCCGCCCGTCGATCGAGGCGATCCGCCCGTCGATCGACGTGACCCGGTCGTACTGGTCGTCGAGCCGCTCATCGAGCCGCTCGAAGCGCGTGTCCAGGGCGGTGACCCGCCCGTCGATCGCGGAAATCTGCGTGCTGAACGTGGACAGGCAGGCGGTCAGCCCGTCCAGCGTGGCCGACATGCCCGCCAGTCGGTGCGCCTGCGGGGCGAGACTGTCGGCGATGCGGCCGGCGGCGTCCCGTTCCGCGGCGGCCGCGCGCTCGCGGGTCTCCGCGACCACCTGCTCCAGGCTGGCCAGTCGCTGCTGGATGTCGTCCAGCGCGGCGAGCGTGGCCCGCTCGGCGGCCGCGTGGTCCACGGTCCTGCGCGCGAGCAGTTCCCGCATCCGGTCGGCGGCGCTCGTGCTGGCGACGATGCCGTCGTCGGCCGCCAGCACGCGGTCCTCCTCGTCGTCGGCACCCCGGTCCTCGTCAGCCTGCGGCATGTCGTCAGGCTGCACAGTTTCGTCAGGCTGCACAGTGTCGTCAGGCTAGCACAGTGTCGTCGGCTAGCACAGTGTCGTCGGCTAGCACAGCGTCGTCGAGCTAGCACAGCGTCGTCAGCTGAGCACAGCGTCGGCGGGCTCGGTGCCGTCCCGGACGAAGTCCAGCACGCCTTCATAGGGCATGGCGGCGTCGTGGGCCGGCTCGTCCGTGCCGGCCTGGGCGTTGTCGCCGGAGCGACCCTCGGCGTAGCCGTTGTGCGCATTGTCGCCGTACGTACTGCCGTTGTAGCCGTTGGCCTCGTATACGTTGCCTTCGCGGCCATTGGACTCGTAGCCCCGCCCGTGGTAGCCACCATGGCCATTGAGGGTCTCCTGGCTCATGCGTAGCACGTAGTGGCTTTTGCCCGGCTGGTCCATGATGCTCCTCCAGGAAGGGAGTGATCGTGGGGGTTCTGCCGCCCGGCGGCCGCAGCCCTGCCGGGGTCATGACCACACTCTAGTAGCTTCCTGTAATCGGCCGAGCGCGGAGTGAAATTTCTCTGCTTATCTGCGGTTTTGCCTAGCTATACGTGACCGCGCCGGCGCGCACTGCGACTGCCCGACCGTGTTGCGAGTGCCCGATCGTGTTGACTGCGCAATCGGGGGCCGCTATTTTCGCCGTTAGCACTCACTGATGTAGAGTGCTAATGCGACGAGGCAAGGTCTGACACCCGCGACGGCAGGCCGCGGCCCCGGTCGCCCTCGCAAGCAACCCACCATTAACCCTTTTCCGAAGGGGGAGGTCAGATCGTGACGACCGCCACCAAGGTTGTTCTCAAGCCGCTCGAGGACCGCATTGTGGTCAAGCCGCTTGAGGCTGAGCAGGTCACCGCATCCGGGCTAGTGATCCCGGACACCGCGAAGGAGAAGCCCCAGGAGGGGCAGGTCCTCGCGGTTGGCCCAGGTCGTGTGGACGACTCGGGCAAGCGAATCCCACTCGACGTGAGCGTCGGCGACGTGGTGCTGTACAGCAAGTACGGCGGCACCGAAGTGAAGTACTCGGGCGAGGAGTACCTGGTGCTCTCCGCCCGCGACGTTCTCGCGATCATCCAGAAGTAGTTGGCGCCTCGTGCCTCTGGCGGCTAGTGGACGGCACATGAGTCCCTGGCCGCTGGGGGCGCGGCGGCGTTCAGCACCGTACCAAGCCTGTATCCAACCCGTAGGTTGAGGTAGTCAATGCCCAAGATCCTGGAGTTCGACGAGGACGCCCGCCGCCACCTTGAGCGTGGCGTGGACAAGCTCGCCGACGCAGTCAAGGTGACGCTTGGCCCGCGTGGCCGCAACGTCGTCATCGACAAGAAGTGGGGCGCTCCCACCATCACCAACGACGGCGTGACCGTCGCCAAGGAGGTGGAGCTGGAGAACCCGTACGAGAACCTGGGCGCCCAGCTCGCCAAGGAAGTCGCCACCAAGACCAACGACGTGGCCGGCGACGGTACCACCACCGCGACCGTGCTCGCCCAGGCGATGGTCCACGCGGGCCTGCGCTCGGTGGCCGCCGGGGCCAACCCGATGGACCTCAAGCGCGGCATCGACGCGGCCGCCGCGGAAGTCTCCGAGCGGCTACTCAAGTCCGCCCGCGAGGTGACCGACCAGGCCGAGATCGCCAACGTCGCCACCATCTCGGCGCAGGACACCAAGATCGGCGAGTTGATCGCCGAGGCGTTCAGCAAGGTCGGCAAGGACGGCGTCATCACCGTCGAGGAGTCCCCGACGCTGGGCCTGTCCCTGGAGTTCACCGAGGGCCTGCAGTTCGACAAGGGCTACATCTCGCCGTACTTCATCACCGACCAGGAGCGCCTCGAGGCCGTACTCGAGGACGCGTACGTCCTGGTGAACCAGGCCAAGATCTCCTCGATGGCGGACTTCCTGCCGATCCTGGAGAAGGTCGCCCAGACCAAGAAGCCGCTGCTGGTCATCGCGGAGGACGTGGAGGCCGAGGCCCTCGCCACCATCGTCGTCAACAAGATCCGCGGCCTGCTCAACATCGCCGCCGTCAAGGCACCTGGCTTCGGCGACCGCCGCAAGGCGATGCTGGCCGACATCGCGACCCTGACCGGCGCCACCGTCGTCAGCGAGGAGCTCGGCATCAAGCTGGAGTCCATCGGCCTCGACTCGCTGGGCTCCGCCCGCCGCATCGTGGTCACGAAGGACGACACCACGATCATCGACGGGGCAGGCGATTCCGCCGCGATCGAGGACCGCATCCGCCAGATCCGCACCGAGATCGAGTCCACCGACTCGGACTGGGACCGCGAGAAGCTGCAGGAGCGGCTGGCCAAGCTGTCCGGCGGGGTATGCGTGCTCCGCGCGGGCGCGGCCACCGAGGTCGAGCTCAAGGAGAAGAAGCACCGCCTCGAGGACGCGATCTCCGCGACGCGCGCCGCGATCGAGGAGGGCATTATCGCCGGCGGCGGCAGCGCGCTCGTGCACGTGGCCGACGAGCTTGACGACCTTGGCAAGACCGGCGACGTCGCCACCGGCGTGGGCGTCGTCCGCAAGTCCCTGTCCGAGCCGGCCCGCTGGATCGCGCTGAACGCGGGCCAGGAGGGTTCCGTCGTCGTCGCCAAGATCCGCGGCCTGCGCGCCGGCCACGGCTACAACGCCGCGACCGGCGAGTACGGCGACCTGCTCGCTCAGGGCGTCATCGACCCGGTCAAGGTCACCCGGTCCGCCGTCCAGAACGCGGCCTCCATCGCCGGCATGCTCCTGACGACCGAGACCCTGGTCGTCGAGAAGCCGGAAGAGGAGAAGTCGGCCCCGGCCGACGGCCACGGCCACGGCCACTCCCACTAAGTAACAGAGCTTAACAATCGGCACAGCCCTGATAGCGTCGCCCTCAGCGTCGCCATCAGGCCTCGCCGGCTCGCCGAAGCGGCGGGAGGCCATCAGCGCCTCCCGCCGCTTCGCGTTCCCGCCACCCGCCCCCGCGCGTCGATCGGGCGTTTGACCTGCCGCCACGGGCGTGGATCGCGCGACCGCAGCGAGTCGCGCGCCTCAATTCGCTGTCGTGCCTCGCTTGTGCTCCGGTGCCCGTCGGACGGCGGGGATGGCAGGCGCGTCGCGCATGGTCGCCTATCGTCATCGGGCCTAAATGTTTTACACTTTGGGGGCGGGCATCCCCGAAGTCTGAATCAGTTAGGCCCGTTGACCGCTGCCGGGTAACGATGACCAGCAGCGACACAGGCCACGTAAATGCGGTAAATCGGGCATAACGATCCGCTTCCGCAACAACGCCGAGAACACGCCTTGATCCGGAACGCTTACAAAGTGTGGTCGATTGCGCATTCGATCTGTTCTCCGGCAGGTGGATCGCGCTGGCCCGTGAGTCTTCCCACCTAGCCGGCCCGGAAGCGCGGTGCCGCGGCGTCGGTTAAGTAGGATGGAGCGATATCCCACCGTTATCAGCGACGACACGCGTAGCTACGAGCCGTGAGGGCATCATGACGCAACCACCGAAGTTCTCCCCGGTCGGCCTGACATTTGACGATGTGCTGCTGCTTCCGGCGCGTTCGGAGGTCCTGCCCAGCGAGGCCGACACCAGCACCCGGATCACCCGGAACCTGCGGCTGCGTGTCCCGCTCGTCTCCTCGGCGATGGACACCGTCACCGAGGCCCGGATGGCCATCGCGATGGCCCGGCAAGGCGGCGTCGGGGTCCTGCACCGCAACCTCTCCGTCGAGGAGCAGGCCCAGCAGGTCGACCTGGTGAAGCGGTCCGAGGCCGGGATGATCACCGACCCGGTGACGTGCGGCCCCGAGGCGACGATCGCCGACGTGGACCGGCTGTGCGCGCACTACCGGATCTCCGGCGTCCCGGTCACCAGCGACGACGGAATCCTCATCGGCATCGTCACTAACCGTGACATTTGCTTCGAGTCGGACCACAACGTGCGCGTCGCCGCGGTCATGACGCCGATGCCGCTGGTCACCGCCCCGGTGGGGGTCGCGCCCGAGGAGGCGCTGCGGCTACTGAAGCAGCACAAGGTGGAGAAGCTGCCCCTCGTCGATGAGGCGGGCCGGCTGCGCGGCCTCATCACCGTCAAGGACTTCACCAAGAGCGAGAAATTCCCGAGCGCGACGAAAGACGCCGGGGGGCGGCTGGTCGTCGGCGCCGCGATCGGCGTTGGCGAGGACGCCAAGCGGCGGGCGCACGCGCTCGTCGAGGCGGGGGTGGACTTCCTGGTGGTGGACACGGCGCACGGCCATGCGCAGTCAGTGCTCGACATGGTGGGGCAGATCAAGGCCAATGCCGATGTCGAGGTCATCGGCGGGAACGTGGCCACCAGGGACGGCGCCCAGGCGCTCATCGAGGCCGGAGCCGACGGGGTGAAGGTTGGGGTGGGACCGGGCTCGATCTGCACCACCCGCGTGGTCGCGGGCGTCGGCGTCCCGCAGGTCACCGCGATATACGAGGCTTCCCTGGCCGCCCGCCCCGCCGGCGTCCCCGTCATCGGGGACGGCGGCCTGCAATACTCCGGCGACATCGCCAAGGCGATCGCCGCCGGCGCTGACTCGGTCATGCTCGGTAGCCTGCTCGCGGGCTGCGAGGAAAGCCCGGGCGAAATGGTCTTCATCAACGGCAAGCAGTACAAGATGTACCGGGGCATGGGGTCGCTCGGCGCGATGCGCAACCGCGAGCGCGGCAAGTCCTACTCCAAGGACCGGTACTTCCAAGACGACGTCCTCCGCGAGGACAAGCTGGTTCCGGAGGGCATCGAGGGCCAGGTTCCCTATCGCGGGGCGGTCGCCGCGGTGGCCGACCAGCTCGTCGGCGGGCTGCGCGCCGCCATGGGGTACTGCGGCACGCGGAGCATCCCCGAGCTGCAGGACGCGCGGTTCATTCAGGTCACCGCGGCCGGCCTCAAGGAGAGCCACCCGCACGACGTGCAGATGACGGTCGCGGCACCGAACTACTCGGGCCGGAACTAACAACAGCAAGGTTCTTCGTGACTGATATTGAGATCGGCCGCGGCAAGACTGGCCGCCGCGCGTACTCGCTCGACGAGATCGGCATCGTCCCGGCGCGGCGGACCCGCGACCCGGAAGAGGTCTCCATCGCCTGGCAGATCGACGCCTACCGCTTCGAGCTGCCGCTGATCGCCTGCCCCATGGACAGCGTGGTCTCGCCCGCGACCGCGATCGCCATCGGCGGCCTCGGCGGCCTCGGCGTGCTGGACCTGGAGGGCCTGTGGACGCGGTTCGAGGACCCGGAGTCGCTTCTGGCCGAGGTCGCGTCGCTGTCGGACGAAGGCGCGACCCGGCGGCTGCAGGAGATCTACTCGGAGCCGATCAAGGAGGAGCTGATCGGGCGGCGCATCGAGGAGATCTCGCGGGCCGGCGTGATCACCGCCGCGCGGCTGTCGCCGCAGAAGACCGCCCGCTATTACAAGGCCGTTGTCGACGCGGGCGCCGATATCTTCGTGATCCGGGGCACGACCGTCTCCGCCGAGCACGTCTCGGGCCGGGCAGAGCCGCTCAACCTCAAGCAGTTCATCTACGAGCTCGACATCCCGGTCATCGTCGGAGGCTGCGCGACCTACACCGCCGCGCTCCACCTGATGCGGACCGGGGCGGCCGGCGTCCTCGTCGGGTTCGGCGGCGGGTCCGGGCACACCACCGAGGCCGTGCTGGGCGTCGCGGTGCCGATGGCGACCGCGATCGCCGACGTCGCGGCGGCCCGCCGCGACTACATGGACGAGTCCGGCGGCCGGTACGTGCACGTGATCGCCGACGGGTCGATGACCCGCAGCGGCGACATCGCCAAGGCGCTGTCGCTGGGCTCCGACGCGGTCATGGTCGGCTCCCCGCTGGCCCGCGCGGAGCAGGCACCGGGGCGCGGCTATCACTGGGGCAGCGAGGCCAACCACCCTGACCTGCCGCGCGGGCGCCGGGTGGAGGTCGCCACGATCGGGACGCTTGAGCAGATCCTGCACGGCCCGTCCACCGTCCCTGACGGGTCGATGAACCTGATGGGCGCGCTGCGCCGCACCATGGCCACCGCGGGGTACACCGAGCTGAAGGAGTTCCAGCGGGTCGAGGTCGTCGTCACGCCGCCCGGCAACCGTTCCCGCTAGCGCCGCGCCCGCTGCCCCGGGGGTACGTCCCCCGGGGCAGCCCGCGGCTAAACTTCGGGGCATGGCAACTCGTCGCGTTTTCTCCGGTATCCAGCCGACCGCTGACTCCTTCCACCTGGGCAACTACCTGGGTGCCGTCAAGCAGTGGGTTGACCTTCAGGAGACGCGCGAGACCATTTACTGCGTGGTCGACATGCACGCGATCACCGTGCCCTACGACCCCGAGATGCTGCGCCGCCGCACGCGGATCGCCGCCGCCCAGTTGCTTGGCGCCGGGCTTGACCCGGAGCACTGCATCTTGTTCGTGCAGAGCCAGGTACCCGAGCATGCCGAGCTGCAACTGGGTCCTCGGCTGCATCACCGGGTTCGGCGAGGCGAACCGGATGACCCAGTTCAAGGACAAGTCGGCCAAGGGCGGGGCAGACCAGGCGTCGGTCGGCCTGTTCACCTACCCGATCTTGCAGGCGGCCGACATCCTCCTCTACAAGGCCGACGAGGTTCCCGTCGGCGAGGACCAGCGGCAGCACCTGGAACTGTCGCGGAACCTGGCGCAGCGGTTCAACCACCGCTTCGGGCCGACGTTCGTCGTCCCGGAGGCATACATCCTCCCGGCGGTCGCGAAGATCACCGACCTGCAGGACCCGACCAGCAAGATGAGCAAGTCCGCCTCCTCGCCGCAGGGCATCATCGACCTGCTCGACGAGCCCGGCGTCATCCGGCGCAAGATCAACCGCTCGGTGACCGACGCCGAGGGGTCGATCCGCGTCGACGACGAGGCCAAGCCCGGCGTGAGCAACCTGCTGCGCATCTACTCGGCGCTGACGGGCAAGCCGATCGCGGAGATCGAGGCGTCCTATGCGGGCGACGGCTACGGCAAGTTCAAGAAGGACCTCGGCGACGTCGTGGTGGACCACTTCGCGCCGATCCGGGAGCGGACCCATAAGTTCCTCGCCGACGAGGAGGCACTGGACGCGACGCTGCTGGCCGGCGCTCGCCGCGCCCGCGAGATCGCCCGGCGGACGATGACCGAGGTCCGGGACCGCTGCGGCTTTCCGCCCGTCGCCTGACCAGCGATTACCGCAGGCACCCGGCTCTTGGCCGGGGCAGCGGGGGACGCATGACGCTTCCAGGCCGCTACAGCATGTGACTGCTAGCGGCGATGTGCCGGGTCCGTTCGGTTGGGGCATCCCCGCCACCCGGGCGAGACGGAATCTCCTACCCAATCGATGCGATTCAATCCCGGACAGCTGGAAATCGTTAGTTTGGCACCCAATCGTGCCTATTCCCCGTGCTGGAGCGTCCGCCGGGACGCCCGCGCCTAGAGCTGTTGCTGGAGGTCTGCCGTGACAACGATTGAATGGCACGCGTCGAAGGGAGCGACGCTGGGCGTCGAGTGGGAGGTGCTGCTCATCGACGCGCAGACACGGCTGCTCCGGCAAGACGCGGGGACGGTGCTGGCCGGCTTGCCAGGGCTGCTGGAGACCGGGGAGCACCCGCACATGCGGCACGAGCTCATGCAGTCGACGATCGAGGTGGTCACCGGCGTCTGCGGCTCGGTCGCCGAGGCGAAGGCCGACCTGGCCCGCTCGGTCAAGGACCTGCAGCATACGGCGGCGCCACACGGGATCGTGCTGGCAAGCTCAGGAACCCACCCGATTAGCGACTGGCGGGACGCGAAGATGGCGCCCAGCCAGCGCTACGCCGAGCTTGTCGACCAGATCCAGTGGCCCGCCCGGCGGCTGCAGACCTGCGCTACCCACGTCCACGTGGGCCTGCGCGATGAGCACCGGGCGATGCCCATCATCAACGCGCTTGCCCTGTACATGCCGCACATCCTCGCCCTCTCGGCGTCCAGCCCGTTCTGGTCGGGCCAGGACACCGGGCTGGCATCCACCCGCAGCGTGCTCTTCGGCTCGCTGCCGAACGCCGGGCCGCCGGTGCTGCTGCCGGACTGGCGGTCATTCGAGGACTACATGGCCACCCAGTTGCGGGCCGGAACGATCCACACGATCAAGGAAGTCTGGTGGGACATCCGCCCGCACCCCGACTTCGGCACGATCGAGGTCAGGGTCGCCGACGCCCTCCCGACGCTCCGCGAGGTAGCCATGGTGGCCGCGCTGGTGCAGTGCCTTGTCCAGCTCTTCGACACCCAGCTCGACCGCGGCTACCGGCTGCCGGCCCGCTCGCCCTGGGTGGTCGCGGACAACAAGTGGCGCGCCACCCGGTACGGGCTCGACGCGATCGTCATCACCGACGACGCCGGATCGACGGCCCCTCTCAGGGACGAGATATACGAGCTGATCCGCGAGCTGGAGCCGGTGGCGTGGCGGCTCGGCTGCGTCGAGGAGCTCGCCGTGGCGACCGAGGTGCTGGAGGTCGGCTCATCGTCAGACCGGCAGCGGGCGATCTGCGCGGCCGCGCAGGGCGACCTGACGGGCGTGGTCGACTCGCTCATCACCGAGTTCGCGGAGAACCGGTTCGTGCTCCCCGGCGAAGGCGGACATGGCGGATGAGCGCCGGGGGGCAGCGGCGGGAGCGGCGGGACTTCTGGCAGGTCAAGAAGATTCGCCGCATGAAAACGTGCCCAGGAGCGGTAGAAGCGCCGTACGCTTGATACCCGTGGCACTATACGCCGCCTACGGCAGCAACATGGACCCGGCGCAGATGATCGAACGGTGTCCGCACTCTCCGCAGCGGGGCACCGGGTGGCTGGAGGGCTGGCGCCTCAGTTTCGGTGGCGAGGAACTCGGCTGGGACGGTGCGCTCACCACGGTCGTGGAAGACAGCGCCCAGCGTGTCTTTGTTATGCTCTATGACGTTTCTGAGTCGGATGAGCAGGAACTCGATAGCTGGGACGGGGAGACTCTCGGCTTTTACCGCAAGCTGAAGGTCCGCGTCCAGACCCTCGAAGGGGACGTGCTCGCGTGGCTGTACGTGCTCGACTCGTACGAGGGCGGGCTGCCGTCCGCGCGCCGCAAGGACGGGCTTGTGGACGCGGCGATCAAGGCAGGCGCGCCCGACGACTACGTGGACTGGCTACGCGCCCGCCCGTCCAACCCACCCGCTGTGGCTACCTAGCACGACTGCGCATCTCGGTAGAGCATCAGCGCATTCGAGGTGCCGCGGTCGGGATTCTGGCCGCGCCACGGGACTACCTCCGTCGCCCTGCTGCAGAGTGAGCGCGCCCACGTGGACGGCACCGTCGGCCGGGATCGCGGGTCAGTCACGAACGCCGATGCGATCTGGAACATCTGCCTCGCCCCGGACGCGTGGAGCGCACGACGCCGCCACCCTGGTCCCGACCCGTCGGCGGAGTGATCCGTGGTCGGCTTGAGCGTGGCGAGCCGCCGTCCCCGGGTAGGGGCGGCGGCTCGCTGGCTTGTAGCGGCTGGGCTGGTGGCTGCCGCTAGTTGTAGATGGGCGCGTTCGAGGTGCCAGACCCCCAGAGGGACTCGCCGTAGGGGCCGTAGATGACGAGGTTGCCGTCGGGCTGGAAGAACATGGTGTCGTCGGGGTTGTGCTGGGTTCCGGTGTCCCAGACGGCGGTAGAGCCGTAGATGACGAGGTTGCCGTCGCCTTGGAGTTCGAGCCGTGAGCCGCTGGTGATGCCGCCGGGGCCGAAGGTGGTGGTGCTGGTTCCGGTGCAGCTGCCGCCGGGCTGCTTGATGGTGATCTTGCCCTGGTAGAAGTTCATCTCACCGCATTGGGTGGTCCATTGCCAGGTGGTTGAGCTGGTGGCGGAGGTGTAGCTGGTGCCGTCGGACGGGAAGAGGGTGTAGCCGGGGGTGCCGGAGATGTCGGCGACCTCGGTGGGGGTGAGGGTGGTGCCGGCCCAGGTCTGGACGTCGGCGATCTTGCCCTGGAAGATGCCGTGGGTGACCCCGCCGCCGTCGATGTAGCGGCCCAGGCTGAAGGTGCTGCAGCCGCCGGCCCAGGTCGTGGGTGAGGTGAGGGTGGCCGCGGGGATGCCGTTGACGTAGAGGCGCAGGAACTTGACCGCGCTTCCGGTGGCGGGGTCGGTTCCGTTGAAGTAGGTGACGGTGAGGTGGGTCCAGGCGCCGAGCTTGACGTAGTGGGTGTCGCCGGAGGTGGCGGTGTACCAGGTGCGGCTGGAGACATTGGCGTTGGAGACGCGGAAGTTCCAGCGGCCGTAGGTGGTGCCGCTGACGGTGGTGGTGTCGATGTAGAGCATGTAGCAGCTGGTGCTGCTGCCGGCCGGACAGGACGGCGCCGCCGAGGGTGCTGGGCTTGACCCAGGCGGAGATGGTGTAGTTGTTGTCGTCGTTGATCGGGCCGTTGGTGGTCTCGGTCACGTATCCGGTGCTGCCGGTGATGATGGTGCCGGGGTTCTTGGTGGTGTCCGTGACTGCGGGGTCGTTGAGGTTGAGGGCGGGGTTGAAGAGGCCGCCCTGGTCGGTCCAGGTGGCGTTGGCGGTCGCTGATGGGGCGGTGAGCTGCATCGCGGTGCTGGCCCCGGTGTCGGCGGCGGGCGGGCTGACGTCGCTGGAGTTGCTGGTGTTGGTGGTTCCGACGGCGGTGGTGGTGTCGGTGCCGTCGCTGAGCCGCCAGGCGTGGCCGGGGGACAGCAGTGACTGGGTAGTGCCCGCGGCGATGGTGGCGGTGCCGCCGGCGATGGTGACGAACCAGGGGGTCACGCTCCCGCCGCTGCCGACCGCCCACAGGGCGGGGCCGCTGCCGTTGATGCTGGCGGCGCGAAGCTCGGCGACGGTGGTGCCGGGGGACTGCCAGGTGGATGACCCGGGCGGCGTCAGCAGGTAGCTGGTTCTACTCCGCCAGCAACGGGTCATCGTCGGTCGAGCCGTACTCCATCCAGGAGAACGGGTTCAACATCTTCGGCGATCCCTCCAGCGAGACCTACACCATCCCCGCCACCACGGCCACCACCGGCCTGTCGGGCACCTACAGCTTCGTCCACTTCTGGACGACCACCACCGGCATCCCGCTCGGCCAGAAGTACCCCGCCGTCACCGCCGCCGGGCTGCCGCTGGAGACCACCCAGCTCACCTACCTCGCGAACCCGATCGACCTCGTCAGTGGCCTGGGCGGCACCGTCGCCGGCTACGCCGCCTCCACCAGCTACGACGCCTTCGGCGACGTCACCGACGAGGAGATCGGCTCCGGCACCACCAACCTCACTGACATCAACAGCACCTACGACGCCCACACCCTCCGCCTCAAGGATCAGCTCGTCCAGCGCCACGCCGTCACCCCCCCCACCTCCGCCAACGTCGACGAGGAGGCCTACAACTACGACCCGTACGGCAACCTCACCTCCCAGGTCTCCACCCGCCTCGGGTCCGCCAGCCAGGTCGAGACCCAGTGCTTCCGCTACGACGGCCTCGACCAGCTCACCCAGGCCTGGACCGCCAGCGACGCCTGCAAGACCACGCCCACCACCTCCAGCCACTCCCAGGTCACCGACGGCATCACCGGCGGCGCGTACTGGACCACCTGGAACTACGACACCACCGGGGGGAACGCGGCCTCCGACATCCTCGGCGAGATGACCTCCCAGGTGCAGCACTCCCTGACCGGCGGCACCGACACCACCACGACCAACACCTTCGGCGGCGCCAACGGCGGCCCGCACGCCCTCACCACCGCGGCCACCGCCGGCGGGTCCACCTCGACCTCGACGTTCAAGTACGACGCCGCCGGCGACATGACGACCCGGGCGGTCCCGTCCGCCGGCACCCAGGCCCTCACCTGGAACGCCGCCGGGCAGCTCACCACCGTCTCCGCCGGCGCCTGCAAGACCACCAGCTACGTCTACGCCCCCGACGGCAGCCTGCTGCTCCAGGAAAACCCCGGCGCCACCACCCTGTACCTGGACGGCGAGCAGCTCACCGCCACCACCAGCGGGACGACCACCACCGTCACCGGGGCCCGGATCATCCCGCTGCCCTCCGGCGGCGACGTCGTCCGCACCGGGGCAACGACCAGCTACTACTTCGAGGTCCCCGACCCCCACGGCACCAACGACCTCTCCCTCGACCACACCGCCCAGACGCCCGCCTGGCGGCAGTTCACCCCCTACGGCGCCCCCCGCGGCACGGCGGCCACCTGGATCGACAACCGCGGCTTCCTCAACAAGCCCAACGACCCATCCACCGGCCTGACCTACGACGGCGCCCGCGCCTACGACCCCGCCACCGCCAGCTTCACCTCCCCCGACCCCATCCTCACCCCCGCCGACCCCCTCGACCTCAACCCCTACCTCTACGCCTACGGCAACCCCGTCGGCAACAGCGACCCCACCGGGCGGTCGACCTGCATCCCCGGCGACCCCTGCGGCGGCGGAACCCCGGCCCCTGCCCCGGTCGACACCCACATGGGCGGCCTTGGCGGCACCGGGGGGCAAGGCGCTGGTACCGCCAACACCGGGGACGGCGGCAGCGCCAGCAGCCCCCTCCCGGTTCACACCGGACCCTGCTTCCATGACTCCTGCGCCACCGGGGACGCCGGTGGGGGACCCGCCCCGACCGGAACCGAGGGTGACTTCTGGGCCGGCACCGGGTTCAGCATCGCGGGCCTGGGCGACCTGGCCTGCCTGACAACCGGGCTGGCCTGCATAGAAGACGAGGCGGCCTGCGGCTTCCCAGCCAGCTGTACCAGCGCTACGTCAACAACCCCCTCGCCATCAGCCCCGGCAGCCAGGAATACCAGGGCGGCCAGGCCTTCGGCGCCTTCCTCGCCAGCATCATCCCCGCCGGCGAGCTCGGTGCCGGTGCAGACGCGGCCACCGCAGCAGAAGCCGCCGTACCTCGTGCGCCCGCGCGCCTAGCGCTGGAGGCAGCGCCCACCCGCTCTGCCATCTCTGCAGCGCCTGGCCCATACCGAGTGGTCATAGGACGCATGGCTGACCTGCAGGCACCTGGCGCACTAGGGCCGAACGAGTACACGATTCTCGACAAATTCGTAACGCCCGATCTCGGCAGGCCCGAGAGCGAACTGGTCTAGAAATTCTGGTGTTCTTCGTCAACAAATAAGTAATGGTATCACTCAGGTACGTGATGCGTCTCCAAGGAATTACGGCGGACAGTTCCTGAATGCGGAGCGCAATCTCCTGCAAAACCTCGGGTGGCTCTATGACGATCCATCAAATATATGGTACGCGCCATGACTATTATCCC
>CAVTLB010000033.1:0-258745 GCA_963735415.1 uncultured Actinomycetota bacterium
CGTTCACGAACAGGCACCACCGCCAGCCTAGGTACTCGGTCAGCACCCCGCCGAGAATCAGCCCGAGGGCCGCGCCCGCGGTGGCGATGGCCGCCCAGATCCCGAACGCCCGTCCCCGCTCGGCGTCGTCGGTGAAGGTCGTGGTGAGCACCGCGAGGACCGCGGGAGCGAGCAGCGCCGCGGTATCCCGCGCAGCGCCCGGGCGCCGACCAGGACGCCGGGGTCAGGGGCGGCTCCGCCGAGCGCGGAGGCCGCGGCGAACCCCGCGACCCCGACCGTCATGGCCCGCTTGGAACCGAGCAGGTCACTCAGCCGCCCTCCGAGCAGCAGCAGCCCGCCGAAGGTGATGGTGTAGGCGGTGATCACCGACTGCCTGCCCGTGACGGAGATCGTAGGGCGTGCTGGCCGACGGCAGGGCGATCAGCATGATCGTGGTGTCCAGCACCACCATCAGCTGCGCCCCGGCGACGAAGGCCAGGATCCACCACCGGGCGCCTGACCGGGCGGGCGCGCCCCGCGCTGCGAGCGTCTGATCGACCATGTCTGCCTTCCTTTCGACGTAGGCCCTTGCCGGGCCTCGCGACCGTCACTATGCGCGCCTGAGAACCCTGACGGCAAAGCACTTTGCCGGTTTGGCAAAATGGTTCGCATGGATAGCGACCTGGACACGACACTCGGCGCGGTCGGCCCGCGGCTGCGCGCTCTGCGGCGACGGCGGGAAACCACCCTGGCCAGCCTGTCGGCGGCGACCGGGATCTCGGTGAGCACCCTGTCCCGGCTGGAGTCCGGGGACCGCAAGCCCACCCTGGAGCTGCTGCTGCCCCTGGCCAGGGCGCACGGTGTCACGCTCGACGAGCTTGCCGGCGTGCCCCGCCCACGGGAGATCCCCGGGTCGACCCGCGCCCGGGGTGATCAGGGACGGGATGACCATGCTGCCGCTCACCCCCCGGGCGGGCGGCATCCAGGCATACAAGCTGATCATCCCCGCAGGGCATCGCCGCGATCCGGAACCGCAGTCCCACGAGGGCTACGAATGGCTCTACGTCCTGGACGGCAGGCTCCGGGTGATCCTCGGCGAGCACGACCTCGTGCTCGCCCCGGGCGAGGCAGCGGAACTCGACACCCGGGTGCCGCACTGGTTCGGCCCCGGCGACGGCAAGACCGTCGAGTTCCTCAGCCTGTTCGGTCGCCAGGGCGAGCGCGCCCACCTGCGCGCCCGGGCCCGGCGGCAGCGGCCCTGACCATCCGGGCTTGGTCCGTTGCCGTCTACAGACTGCAGCCGTCCCAGCGGGCGTGGACGAGCCTGAGGATGCCGTCATGAGCGTGTTCGCCTTCCCTGCTCCGGCGCGTCGGCGGGCGCGCGCCGCCCTCGCGGCCGCCGCCGTGCTGCTGGCCGGGGCGTGCTCCTCTCCCATGGCGTCCCCCGCCGCGCACGGGACGGATGCCGCCAGTACCAGCGCGAGCGCGTTGCCGACGGCCTTGTCGGCCTCGACGCTGCCGGACCTGCCCTACGCCGCGCTCGACCCCGCCGAGCGGCTGGACCTGTACCTGCCCGCGGCCGGGGCGCACCCGGCGCCGCTGCTGATCTGGATCCACGGCGGCGGCTGGCGCACCGGCGACAAGAGCCAGGTCACCGGATTCGCCGGGCGCCTCGGTCAAGGCGCCGCCGCCAGGGCCGTGCCGCGACATCGTCGAGGTGCAGGTGCCCGACCTCGCCGAGTTGCTGGCCAAGGGCTACGCGGTGGCGGCGGTGAACTACCGGCTGACCCGGGACCCGATGGCGGCCGCCCAGGACGCCAAGGCCGCGGTGCGGTTCCTGCGCGCGAACGCGCAGCGCTTCCGCCTGGATCCGGACCGGTTCGCGGCCTGGGGCGACTCGGCCGGGCGGCTACTCGGCGCTGATCCTGGCCGTCACGGCGGGCCGGCGCACCGTCTTCGACGACCCGCGCCTGGGCCACGCGGGCGTATCCGCCGCGGTGCAGGCCGTGGTCGATGACTTCGGGGCGAGCGAGCTGACCGACCTGCCCGGCCCGCACACCGCGGCCGAAGACCCGTTCCCGTACATCGCGAGCGCGAAGCCGGGCTCGATCCCGCCGTTCCGCATCGCGCACGGCGACGCCGACTGCGTGGTGCCGGTGCAGCACTCCCGCGACCTGCTGGCGGCCCTGACGAAGGCGGGGGCGGCGGCGACGCTGACGGTACTGCCGGGCGCGGGCCACGAGGACCCGGCGTTCATGCGCACGCAGTGGGAGCCGACGCTCGCGTTCCTCGACCGCGTCTTCCGCATGTGACCGCGCTCTAGACCTATCCAATGCGGCCGGCCAGTTCTCCATGCCGACGCACATCCATCCCCGAGGTTTGGCTTCGCAGCTCGCGTGAGGTGACACCATTTTCGGCAGGCCTCGTTTGCGGGAGCGGTGAAATGGGCGGAGCAATTGACCCTGACAAAGAGTAGACAGGTCCTTCTTCGCAACCCGATAATCGGCGGGAACGGGACCGGGAGTGCACTCTTCTGGGGCGAAGGCGGGATATCTGTGGCTCGGAATCAAGTTCGAAGGCGGGCAGGGTCAATCCTGATCCGGAAGTTGCCAGGATTGCCTGCCAGTGGGCGTTTATGCAGGTTCAAGTGGGCGAGCGGAGCCGTCTCACCAGGCCGGCGGTGGCGATACCGATGGCCTCGATTACGCTGCCACTCGGCGGTGGCACCGGTGGAATGACGATTCTGTTCTGGAAGCGAGCGCGCGCGTTTCGCCCGTCGCGTCGTAGCGGTCACTGAGAAGAGCCGCGGGACGACGCCGTGACGCTGCGGCCAGGTGCCGGCCTTCCCGCGTCGCTGTGACCTTCCCCGGCCCGTATAACCAAATGATCTTCTTGATCGCTGGCCGGGCGGTCAGGTGGCGATGACGGTTGCCTGGGGACGGCACAAGCTGGGATCGAACAGGAGAGTACTCGGCGGCGAGTCCATGCGGGTCGTGAGCGGGGCCGGATCTGGACGCTCTGCCGGGGGTGAGGCTCGGTCGGTGCTGGTCCGGCCTGACCTGTCCAAGGACGCCGAGTTGCCGGACCGCGTAACTCAATATTCGAACGGCACACGGCGCGGCGGGGGCTAAAGCCGCTGCGGATACCGGCCGCGTCGCAGCGTGATCGCACGACCTGGCGGCAGTTCCTTCGCAGCCAGGCCGTGACTGCGCTAGGGCTTGACGGGAGCAAGTGATCAGGAGGTAGGAAATTGGGACGGCGGGAGACATGGTCGGCGCGTTATAGCTACTGCAGACATGCAGGGCGATAGTGAGCAATGACTCCGATGGTTAACCTTTCTTGCCGGTAACGAATTAGTAACGAATCGCGGCAGCGCGTGCGCGAGGTGCGGAAGAAGGGAAACGGGAAATGGATAAACGATCGGTGGCCGCCGCTGCCGTCATCGGCGCGTCGGTGCTCGCTCTCGCGGCATGCGGGGGCAGCAGTAGCAGCGGGAGCGGGAGTCCATCCGCGAGCTCGTCGACCGGGACCGCGCTGACCGGCGCCTGCGCGCCGTTCAGCTCCTACGCAGGCCCCAAGGGCACCGTCACGATCTTCGGTTCCATCATTAGCCCGGAGTCGAACTCGCTGCAGAAGTCCTGGTCGCAGTTCGAGCAGTGCACCGGCATCACGATCAACTACACCGGCTCGAACACGTTCGAGTCCGACCTCCCGGTGAAGGTCAACGGCGGCAACCCGCCGGACCTGGCGCTCATCCCGCAGCCCGGCCTGCTCACGCAGATGGTGCTGGCCGGCGCCGTCAAGAATCCGCCGGCCCAGACGGTCGCCAACGAGGCGAACTGGAGCCAGTACTGGAAGAACTACGGTACGGTCGGCGGCACCTTCTACGCCGCCCCCATGAGCGCGAACATGAAGTCGCTGGTGTGGTACTCGCCGAAGTTCTTCTCGGCGCACGGCTACAAGGTGCCGACCACATGGGCGGGCCTGATGTCCCTGTCCGCGCAGATCGCCAAGAGCGGCACCACCAAGCCGTGGTGCGGCGGGATCAACTCGGGCACGGCGAGCGGCTGGCCGGCCACGGACTGGCTCGAGGAGGTCGTCCTCGGCAAGTACGGCGCCCAGGTCTACGCGGACTGGATCTCCCACAAGGTCAAGTTCAACAGCCCGCAGATCCTGGACGCGATGACGATCGTGCACAACTGGATGCAGAACCCGGCGTGGGTCAACGGCGGCTTCGGCAACGTCCAGACGATCGCCGCCACGACCTTCCAGAACGCTGGCATCCCGATCCAGAAGAACCAGTGCGCGATGCTGCAGCAGGCGTCGTTCTACGAGGCGCAGTGGCCGGCTGGCACAAAAGTCAGCCCGACCGGCGACATCTTCGCCTTCAAGCTGCCCGCGGTCAACCCGCAGATCCCCACCCCGGTTGAAGGCGGCGGCGAGTTCGTGACCGCGTTCTCCTCTGACCCGGCGACTCAGGCGGTGCAGAACTACCTGTCGAGCCCGGAGTGGGCGGACAGCCGGATCAAGGTCGCCCCGGGCTGGGTCTCGGCGAACCAGAAGGTGGACCAGGCCCTCTACACCGACCCGATCGACCAGCTGTCGGCCAAGTACCTCGCCGACCCGAGCGCGACCTTCGCGTTCGACGCCTCCGACGCGATGCCGGCCGCCGTCGGCGCGGGCCAGGAGTGGAAGTCGATGGTCAACTGGTTCAGTAACCCGAGCACGTCGGCCGCCACTATTGCCACGCAGATCGACGCGGCCTGGCCCAGCAGCTGACCTGAACCGGCGGGTGACCAGCGCCAGTAACGAGGGCGGTCCGCGGCAGAAGTGCTCGCGGACCGCCCTCAACAGCCCGGTTGCCGGGCCTTTCCGGACCGGCCGGCCGAGAATCGGGACTCTCATATGACAGCATCAGGTGAAGCATCCGGGATCGTTCTCGCGAGCACCGCGGGCCAGGCTGCCGCGAAGCTGGGCGACGTCGTCGGTGTCGTCGGCGGCTTTCTCGCCATCCTGCTGATCATCTTCCTCGTTGCCGAGCGGGCCAGGGGCCGCCTCCAGCGGCCGATAGCGATCGTCGTCTGCGTGGGCCCGGCCGTCGTGCTCGCGCTGGCCGGGCTCGTCATCCCGGCGATCAACACGTTCTGGCTGAGCTTGACCAACACCGCTGCGACCGGGCAGAAGTTCCAGATCGTCAACGGCAAGCTGGTTCCGGTCACGGTGAAGTTCGTCGGCGGGTCCAATTACGCGTTCGCCTTTACCGACCCGTACACCCGCGGCACGCTCATCCGGACGGTGCTGTGGATCGTGATCGTGCCGCTGATGACCGTGGGCGTCGGGCTGCTGCTCGCGCTGCTGATGGACCGGATGCAGTACACGTCGTTCTTCAAGACGATGATCTTCATGCCGAACGCCATCTCGTTCGTCGGCGCCTCCCTGATCTGGGAGCTGATCTACAACCCGCCGGTCTACCTGCCTAACGGCCAGGTCGGCAGCCAGACCGGGCTGCTCTCCCAGATCGTGCTGTGGCTGGGCTGGAAGAATCCGCCGGACTGGATTCAGACCCCGCCGGGCAACACGTTCCTGCTCATGGTGATCTTGGTCTGGATTGAAGTCGGGTTCGCCATGGTGGTCATCGCGGCGGCCCTCAAGGCCATCCCGGACGAGGTCATCGAGGCGGCGCAGGTGGACGGCGCGACGGGCTACAGGCTGTTCACCAGGGTCCAGATCCCCATGATCCGCAACACGCTCGTCGTCGTCCTGACGACGGTGACGATCATGTCGCTGAAGATCTTCGACATCGTGCGCACCGTGACCAACGGCGACTTCAACACCGACGTTCTCGCCCGGCAGATGTACGACGACCTGTTCGTGACGTTCCAGTCCGGCCGGGGGGCGGCGCTGGCCGTCATCCTCTTCCTCTGCGTTGTACCGCTGGTCGCTTACAACGTCAGGCAGCTTCGCAGGCAAAGGGCCATCGGATGACCTCGTCGACCCCACCCATCCTCGACGCCGAACTGCCCGGCGGGCGAGAACTGCCCGTGAACACGGTGCTGCGCGGCAGCGAGGCCCGCAGGGCCATCCGGTCGGCCTTCAGCAGCCCGGTCGCGTCGTTCGTCGTCGTCATCCTGACGGTCTTGTGGACGATCCCGACGCTGGGGTTCTTCCTCAACTCCTTGCGCACCAAGAGCGCGGTCTACGGCTCGGGCTGGTGGACCTGGTTCGCGCACCCAAGCTTCGACCTGAGCAACTACCACACCGTGCTGTTCGCCAACGGCGGCGAGGTGCTCCCGCTGGTCAACTCGCTGGCGATCACGATCCCGGCAACCATCATCCCGATTTTCATCGCCTCGATGGCAGCCTACGCGCTGGCCTGGGTGCGCTTCCGCGGCAGCGACTTCATCTTCTTCGGGCTGTTCGCGCTGCAGGTCGTCCCGTTGCAGATGGCCCTGGTGCCGCTCCAGCGCTTCTACAGCACGGGGGCGCACATCGGCACGCTCACGGTCTTCCCGGGGTTGCACCTGCAGGGCTCGCTGGCCGAGATCTGGATCTCGCACACGATGTTCTCGCTGCCGCTGGCCGTGTTCCTGCTGCACAACTTCATCGCCCAGCTGCCGAGTTCCCTGATTGAGGCGGCGCGGGTGGACGGGGCGAGTTACCTGAAGATCTACCGGTCGATCGTGCTCCCGCTGGCCAGGCCGGCGATCGCGTCCTTCGCGATCTTCCAGTTCCTCTGGGTGTGGAACGACCTGCTCGTCGCCACGATCTTCGGCGGCTCTGATGCCTCCGGCCAGCCCGTGACCGCCCGGATCGTCAACCTGGGCGGCAACTTCGGTGCGCACCAGGAACTGCTGGCGCCCGCCGGGTTCCTCGCGATCATCATCCCGCTGATCGTGTTCCTGGCCTTCCAGCGCTACTTCACTCGCGGGCTGCTCGCGGGCAGCGTCAAAGGCTGAAAGGGCGTCCTGCCGCCGCCATGACGGCTGCGCGACCACCGGCTGCCCGCCCCCGCCGCGCGTGCTGGCTAGCCGCATGAGGCCCGGCTTCGAAGGCGATCTCCGGGGACTAGGCGGCGATCCGGGCGCCGATCGTGGCGATGGTCTCCCGGAGCCAGAGGTGGCCGGCGTCGTGGGTGTGGACTGGGTGCCACCACAGTGCCTCTTGTACTGGGACCGCATCGAAGGGGCATTCGAGCAGCCGGATGCCGCTGCCGGGACCGAGGCCGAGACGTGCGGCGAGCAGGGCCTGGATCATGGCGACCCGGCGGGTCCCGGCGACCAACGGGGGGAGCAACTGGAAACTGTCGGCTGAGACCTGGACACGGGGTTCGATGCCGAGCAGCGAGAGCTGCCGGGTGACCGGAGCGTCGTAGACCCTCTGATAGGTCGCCCAGGGCAGGGTGGCAAGCTGCTCGAGGGTGATCGACTCGCGCACGTCGGGGTTGTCCTCGGCGACCACGCACACCCAGCGGTCGCGGAACAGTTCGACGGCGGGCAGGCCGCTGATGATCCCATGCGGCATGAACAGGCCGTCGACGGTGGACAGGTGCGCGGCCGGGTCATCGGTGATCGTGACCGGCACCTGGCGGAAGGTGATCCGCACCGCAGGAGCCTGGGCGCTGATCTCACGGGCCAGCCGGTCCCCGACTACCGCGACAGCGTAGTCGGAGGCGAGGAGGGTGAACTCACGGTGCTCGTGCGCGGGGTCGAAGCGGGGCTGGCTGCCGAAGACTAGCTCGAGCATCTCGCAGGCGGCCTGGGCCCGGTCTAGCAGCACCTTGCCCAGGGCGGTCAGCTCATAACCACTGCCCTTCCTGGCCAGCAGGTCGTCACCGAAGTGGCGGCGCAGCCGGGCGAGTGCGGCGCTCATCGCGGGCTGGCTGAGCCCGATCCGCCCTCCGGCCCTGGTCACGTTGCGCTCGGTCAGCAGAGCACGGAGCGCTACCACGAGGTTCATGTCGAGTCCGGCAAGGTTCACGGATCCTGATGGTATCCGCCTCGTGGATTATCTCTATCCGAAGAATCGATTTCATAAATCTCGCTGGCCGGTCCATAGTGGTCACACCGAAGGTGGAGGTGGTCCTGTGGCGGTGTCGCCCCGGCCAACGCAGTCAGACCAGGAGAGTCCCCCTGCCGCGTCGCCAGAGTTCCTTGACCGGTCGGACCCGGAGGCGGAGATCGCCCGGGCGGTGCGGGCGTACTCCAACTGGGGCCGGTGGGGCGCCGACGACGTGCTCGGTACGGTTAACTTCATCACCGACGAGCTGCGCCTGGCCGCCGCCGGCCTGGTGCGGCGCGGAGCCAGCTTCTCGCTGTCGCAGCGGTTCGACATGGACGGGCCGCAGCGCGGCTGGCGGCGGCGGACCAACCCGGTGCACACCATGCTGGGCACCGGGGCCGACGCGGCCCTGGGCAACCAGGGGTTCCCGCACGGGATCGGCGGCGCCGATGACGTGATCGCCATGCCGCTGCAGTGCTCGACGCAGTGGGACGGGCTCGGGCACATCTTCGATCACGGCAAGGCGTGGAACGGCCGGGACGCGGCGCGGACCGTCACCTCCGACGGCGACCTGGTGACCGGCATCGAGCAGCTGGCCCGGCCGGTGTGCGGACGCGGCGTGCTCCTCGACGTGGGGCGGGTGATCGCGCCCGCGCTCGGTACCGCAGAAGGCGGGCGCGGTGAGCTGCCCGACGGCTTCGCGATCACGGCCGAGCACCTGACCGCCACCGCGGTCGCGCACGGCGTCGCCGTCGGCCGCGGCGACCTGCTGCTGGTGCGCACCGGCCAGTACGCGCGCGTGACGCGCGAGGGCTGGGGGAACTACGCGGGCGGTGCCGCTCCCGGCCTGTCGTTCACCACCGCCGGCTGGCTGCACCGGACCGAGATCGCGGCCGTCGCCACCGACACCTGGGGCTTCGAAGTGCGGCCGAACGAGTTCGATGATGCCTTCCAGCCGCTGCATCAGGTGGCCATTCCGCACCTGGGGCTGCTCATCGGGGAGATGTGGGCCCTGGAGGAGCTGGCCGTGGACTGTGCCGCCGACGGCGTCTACGAGTTCCTGCTGACCGCCGCGCCACTGCCGATCACCGGCGCGGTCGGCTCACCCGTCAACCCGATCGCCGTCAAGTAACCGCTGGAGGTACCGATGTCAGCGGTCACGCAGGTGCTGGTGGTCGGGGCCGGCCTGGCCGGCACCGCCACCGCCGCCGGCCTCGCCTCTGCCGGGGTCGCCGTCGACCTAGTCGACGTCAAGCCGGAGATCACCGCCCTCGGCTCGGGCATTACCATGCAGGGCAACGGCCTGCGCGAGCTGCGCCGCCTCGGCGTCCTCGAGGCCGTCCTCGACGCGGGTTACCCCTTCGACGGCCTGGGACTGCGCGCCCCCGACCCGGCAGGCACGCTACTCGCCGAGATACCCGACGCACGGACCGGCGGCCCCGACCTGCCGGCCACGGTCGGCCTGCCCCGGCCCGCGCTGGCCCGGATCATGGCCGACCGAGCGGTAGCGGCCGGCGCCAGGCTGCGGCCCGGCACCACGGTCAGCTTGCTGTCACAGGACGGCAGCGGCGTTGATGTGCTGCTCTCCGACGGCTCGGCCGGACGGTACGACCTGGTCGTCGGGGCAGACGGGATCAGGTCCGCAACCCGGCGGATGATCGGCATCACGACCGAGTCCGACTCCCACCGGCATGGGCATCTTCCGCGCGTTCGGCCCCCGGCCGGCCAGCGTGACCAGGACCGACCTGTACTACGGCGGCCCGGCGTACATCGCCGGGTACTGTCCCACCGGCGAGGACACGCTGTACGCGTACCTGGTGGAGGACGCCGCCGACCGTTCCGCGATGACCCCGGCACAGCGACTGGCCGCGATGCGGGCGCTGGCGCAGGCCTACCACGGCCCCTGGGACGAGATCCGGGCGACGCTGACCGACCCGGCCACCGTCAACTACACGCTGTTCGAGGCGCTGGTCGTGCCCGCGCCCTGGAACCGGGGACGGGTGGTCCTGATCGGCGACGCCGCGCACGCCTGCCCGCCGACCCTGGCCCAGGGCGGCTCGCAGGCGCTGGAGGACGCGGCCGTGCTCACGGAACTGCTGCTGAGCGCGGCCGCGCCGGACGACGCGATGTGGGAGGCGTTCACCGCCCGCCGGTTCACCCGTGCCAAGACCGTGGTCGAGGCGTCCTGCCAGCTCGGCCAGTGGCAGCTCGACCACGAGCAAGGCGACGTGCCCGGCCTGATGGCGGCCATCGCCACGCTGGTAAGCCAGCCGGCCTGACCAGGACAACCACCGAGCACCAAGGAGGGCGGGCATGACCGACCGGCTCATCACCCATCTGCGGCACGTCGACCTCGCGGTACCCGACCACGCCAAGCAGCTTGACTTCTACGCCGGCACCTGGGGACTGGCCGCCGAGCACAGCGACACCGGGCTGTCCTTCCTCGCCGCCGAGGGCTCGCCAGAGCAGTACGTCGTGCGGCTGCGGCAAGCCAGCGATAAGCGCATCGACCTGGTCGCATTCGGCGCGGCCAGCGCTGCCGACGTTGACGCCCTCGCGGCCCAGCTCGGCCGGGGCGGAGTTCAGCTGGTCACCGAGCCGGGGACGCTCGCGACGCCCGGCGGCGGCTACGGGTTCCGGTTCTTCGACAATGAGGGCCGCACCGTGGAGATCAGCTCGGACGTCGCGGTCCGCGAGCACCGCAAGATCGAGGAGGGCGAGTCGATCCCGGTCCGGCTGTCGCACGTCGTCGTCAACTCGGCCACCCCAGAGGCCACCGTGGCGTGGTACAGCGGCACCTGGGCTTCGCGCTATCCGACACCCTGATGCACCCGCACATGGGCGAGATGATGTGGTTCCTGCGCATCAACAGCTGGCATCACAGCCTGGCCATCGCCCGCTGCCCGCACCCGTCCCTGCACCACGCGTCGTTCGAGATGCGCGGCATCGACGAGTACATGCGCGGCACCGGCCGGCTGCTGCGAGCAGGCGTGGAGAAGATCTGGGGCCCGGGACGGCACCTGGCCGGCAACAACACCTTCAGCTACTTCCTCGACCCGCACGGCAACACCGTCGAGTACACCACCGAGCTCGAGCAGGTTGACGAGGACAGCTGGCACCCGCACCTGTACGACTTCACCCAGCCCGGAGGTCGCCGACCAGTGGGGCACCGCGAACCAGATGAACGAGTTCGTGGCCGCCAAGTCGTTCAACGACCCCGACCGCGGCCTGTTCACCGCGCCGCCGGTGTGAGGCGAGCAGCATGCGATTCGCCACCTACACGGAAACCTCCAGGCCCGCGCGGGCCGGCGTAGTCAGCGACGACAGGCGTCCACCCGCTGCCGCCGGACACCACCGTGCTCGACCTGGTCCGCGCCGGGCTGCCCGCCGCCGTGGCGGCCGGCGAGCCGCGCACTCGGCGACCCGGCCTTGCCGCTGAACACGGTCCGGCTGCTGCCGCCGCTCGCGGCACCGACCGTCAGGGATTTCGTCGCGTTCGAGGAGCACGTCGAAGGGATGGCCGCCAGCGTCGGCCGCGCCGCGGCCGTGGTGCCCGAGTGGTACCAGGCGCCGACGTTCTACTTCACCAACCCGTACGCGCTGATCGGGGCGCACGACGACGTGCCGGTCCCGCCAGGATGCGAGGTGCTCGACTTCGAGCTCGAGGTCGCCGTCGTCGTCGGCCGGGACGGAGCGTCTCTGTCGCCGGAACAGGCCCGCGAGCACATCTTCGGCTACACGGTGCTGAACGACTGGTCCGCACGGGACCTGCAGCGCCGCGAGATGAAGGTGCAGCTCGGGCCGGCCAAGGGCAAGGACTCCGCCACCACGCTCGGGACCCTGGCTGGTCACCGCGGACGAGCTTGAGCCGTACCGGGACGCCGACGGCTTCCTGGCCCTCGACCTGCGCGCGTCCGTCAACGGCGAGCTGATCGGGCAGGACCTGCTGTCCAACATGGGCTGGCCGTTCGAGGAGCTGATCGCGTACGCCTCCCGCGGCACGCGAGGTCCGCGCCGGCGACGTGCTCGGCTCCGGCACCTGCGGCAACGGCGGCTGCCTGGCCGAGCTGTGGGGCCGCGGGGCGCAGGCCGACCCGCCGCCGCTCCGCCCCGGCGACGTGGTCGAGCTGACCGTCGAAGGGATCGGCACCGTACGCAACCGGGTGGTGCCAGGGCTCACGCTGCCGCCGGTGCGCGAAGCACGCCCCCGTCCGATACCCCGGGTCGAGAACGCGCGGATAACCGGCGGCTACCGCCCGCGCGGCGGTGACCAGCTTGACGAGAAGGGAACAGCAACGGTGTTCGAGTACTTTCCTGGCAATTACGTGTGGAACCTCGCGGTGGTCGCCGCGCTGAACAGCGGCGGGCTGATCGACGAGGTGGACCGGGCCTGCCGGCCGATCCGCGAGGCGGCGGCGCGCGGTGCGGACGCGGGCACCGAGGACTTCCTGGCCGCCTGGACGGACCTCACCGACCAGCTGGAAGCAGCGGGCCGAGTCCGCGCTGGCGGCCGGGCACGGCAGGACCGCGGGCGAGCTGTACTTCCGGGCCACTAACTACCTGTGCAACGCCGAGCGGATGCAGAGCGCCTCCTCGCCCGGCCGCGTGCGGGTGTACCGGCGGGTACTCGACGCTCGCGCAGCGGGCCATGGAGCACCGCGACCCGCTGGTGACGCGGGTGGAGGTGCCCTACGAGGGCACCACGCTGCCCGGCTACTTCAGCCAGGCGCCCGCCGCCGCCGCGGGCCCGGCCCCGGTGATGATCCTGTGGAACGGGCTCGATTCCACCAAGGAGCACATGTACACCTCCTCGCACTGGGCCGAGCTCGCCGCCCGGGGCATTTCCTGCCTCATGGTCGACTGCCCGGGCTCCGGCGAGGCGCTGCGGCTGCAGGGGCTCACCGCCCGGGTGGACACCGAGGCCTGGGCCGCGGCCTGCGTCGACTACCTGCTGACCCGTTCCGACGTGGACCCGGCGCGGATCGGGCTGGCCGGCTGGTCGCTCGGCGGCTACTACGCGCCGCGCGCCGCCGCCTTCGAGAAGCGGCTCGCGCTCGTCGTCGCCTGGGGCGCCAACCACAACTGGGGCGCGGTGCAGCGGCGGCGACTGGAGCGCGAGGGCGAACGGCCGGTGCCGCACTACTGGGAGCACGTGCTGTGGGTGTGGGGCCAGCCGGATCTCGGACACCTTCATCGAGTTCGCCGACCAGGTCCACCTGGACGGGGTGGTGTCGCAGATCAGCGTGCCGTTCCTGATCTGCCACGGGGAGAACGACCGGCAGATCCCGCTTGAGTACGCGCACCGCTCCTACGACCAGGCGACGGCCAGCCCCCGCCGCGAGCTGCGGATCTTCACGCCTGAGGAGGGCGGCGCCGAGCACATCGGGCTCGACCACCTGCCGTACGTCAGCACGTACATCGCGGACTGGGTCAGCGACGTGTTCCGCTCCCTGCCACTAAAGAACCTCGATGATCACGCGGACTGCGCCTGATCCATGAATAGCCCGCTAGCCGGCCACCGAGGCTCGCTGGCGAAGCGGCATGGGCACGCGGTAGAGGGCTGGCCCGCCAGGGACTCGCGGGCGGTCGTCATCGCCGAACAGGACGTCGATGGCGCGCCTGCCAAGCTCGTAGTGAGGGAGCGCGACAGTGGTGAGCTGGGGCTTGAGCCATGAGGCGATCGGGTCGTCGTCAAAGGAGACGACGGACACGTCGGCGGGGATCTGAAGCCCCCGGTGGCTGAGGGCCTGGTAGGCGCCGAGCGCGAGCCGGTCGTTGAAGCAGATCAGCGCCTGTGGCCGCGCCGTCGCCAGCAGCGCGTCGACGGCACGGTACCCATCAGCTGGCTCCCACTCCAGGCACCCGTAGGCGCCTGCCCAGCTAACCCCCGCTGCGGTCATCGCCTCGCTGATCCCGGCGAGTCGCTCAACCGCCGCCACGCTCCGCGGCGGCAACTGGTTGCGCCCGGGACCGGCGCCAATCAGGTAGATCCCGTCCCGGAAGCCCGCGCGGATCAGCACGCCGGCGGCGTCCCGCCCGGCGGCCATCTCGTCCGGGATGACCGAGGGGATTCCCGCCTGCCTGCGGGGAAGCGCGTTCAGGAGCACGGCGGGAATGCCCAGGAGCGCCTTCGGAACGGATACCTTCCGGGTGTACATCGACGCCAGGATGACCGCGTCGGCCCGGCGGTCGTGCATGGTCTGGATCAGCCGCCGCTCAAGCTCCGGGTCTCCCTCGGTCTCCCCGATGAGCAGCAGGTTCCCCCGCTCCCGGGCGGCTTCCAGGGCACCCTTGATCAGGGTGCCCGCGTGCGGGGTCGTGGCGACGGTGTCGGAGACGAAGCCGATGGTATGGGTGATGCCCTTGCGCAGGCTCACCGAGATGCTGTTCGGCCGGTAGTGCAGGTCGCTGGCGGCCTGCCGGACGCGGTCTTCAGCCTCGGGCGAGATGCGCATCTGCCGTCCTCGGCCGGACAAGACGAACGACGCGCTCGTGGGCGAGACGCCCGCCGCGCGCGCGACGTCGGCGAGGGTGGTTCGCGGTGCGGACGTCCCAGGGTTGACATCGGCTGACACAAGGGTGATGATACCGAGCTAGCTAATACGATTTAGCACCGGACACCGGGCCGGCGGCCTCCGCCGGGCACTCCCGCGCTCCGGGAACCCGTCGCCCAAAGGAGGGGGACGATATATGTCAGTTCAGGTATGGGCTAAGCGCCGTCGCGGCGCGCTGGCGGTTGCCGTGCTGGGCATGGTCGCCGCGGCCACGGCGTGCAGCGCGCCGGGAACCCCGCAGGCACAGGGCTCCGTCGGGACAACGGGCACGCCGGCGGCTTCGGCCGCGGCTGGCTGCGGCACGGCGCCGGTCACGATGGACGCCTACATCGAGACCGGGTTCCAGGTTCCGAACTCGCTCATGGCCGAGTTCACCAAGCAATATCCGAATGTGAAGTGGAACATCCGCGAGGATCAGTTCGCGGTCATCACCCAGAACGCCCCGCGCGTCCTGGCGAGCGACCCGCCGGACATCATGCGGCTGCCGTCCATCTCTGACCTTGTGAAGGACGGCCTGCTCAAGAACCTTGACGGGTACGCCGCGGCCTACGGCTGGGACAAGTGGCCCAGCTCGCAGCTCGTCCAGCTCCGGCTTGGCCCCGGCGGGCGGCCGCGCGGCGAGGGCTCCCTGTACGCCATGGGGCTGAACTACAGCATGACCGGCGTGTTCTACAACAAGAAGCTCGCGGCAAAGATCGGCATGACCTCCGCGCCAACGACGCTCGCCGAGCTCGACCAGGATCTCGCCAAGGCCAAGCAGGCTGGCATCACGCCGATCGTCCAGTTCAACGGCGGGGCCACTGGCGGCTTGGCCTTCCCGCTGCAGGACCTCATGGCCTCCTACGGCCCGCCAGGCCCGATCAATGACTGGATCTTCAACAAGCCCGGCGCGAACATTGATACGCCCGCCGAACCTTGAGGCAGCCCAGCACCTAGCCAAGTGGATCAAGGCGGGCTACTTCGAGGCCGACGCCAACGCCATGGACTACGCCACCATGATCAGCCACTTCACTCATGACAGCGGCCTGTTCATGTTCGACGGAGACTGGGAGTCCGGGAACTTCGACAAGCTGATGCCGGGCCAGGCCGGGTTCTTCCTGATGCCTCCCGCGCAGGCCGGCGGCCCGCACGCGGCGATGTCCGCCCCGCTGACCTACGGCATCGCCGCCAAGGCCAAGCATGCTGACTGCGCCGCCTTCTTCCTCAACTGGGTGGCGACAAACCCAGTGGCGAGGACGATCGACGTGCAGGTCGGCGGATCCCACCCGCTGGGTGCCACCGATGCGCCGATGCCCGCGATCAAGCCCGGGACGGTCACCGCGCAGACGCTCATGGCCGGCTCGGTGATCAGCAAGGAGAACGGCTCGATGGACTTCATCGCGAACGCTACCGGTGCCATCTACGCCTCCGCCTGGACACCGGAGCTGCAGAAGCTGTTCGCCGGGAAGGAGACCCCGGGCGGGCTGCTCTCCACCGTTCAGGCGGACTATAAGCAGGAACTGGCCGGATGAGTGGTTCACGTGCTTGACCTGTCCACCAGCCGGCATCCCGCGGCACGCGGTCCTGGGGACTCGCGGCGGGCTCCGTGGCGCAAGCCCGGAGCCCGCCGGGCGGGCCGCGCCCGATGGGCTGGCTGGCTGTTCGTGGCTCCGGCGCTGGGGATGTACGGGCTGTTCGTCCTGCGGCCGCTTGCCCTCACCGTCCAGTACTCGCTCTACCAGTGGGATGGCATCGGCTCGTCGACATGGGCAGGCCTGAGCAACTACAAAACGGTCTTCAGCGACCCGGCGCTGCTGGCCATCATCGGCAACGCGTTCAAGCTGATCGTCTCCTTCAGCGTGATCCCCGTGCTGCTCGGCCTGGCCGTGGCCGTGGTCATCCGGCGGATATCCGCCAGCCGCCTCGCCCTCACGGCCCGCACGGTGCTATTCCTGCCGCAGGTCATCCCGCTGGTCGCGGCCGGAATCGCGTGGAGCTGGCTGCTGTCGTCAACTGGCGTCGCCAACCAGTTCCTGTCCGCCATCGGCCTCGCCCGGATCACCCGGGCCTGGCTCGGCGACTTCTCCACCGCGCTGCCGGCTGTCGGGCTGATCGGCGCCTGGGTGCTGGTCGGCCTCTGCACCGTGCTGCTGATGTCCGGCATGACCAAGATCGAACCCAGCCTGTACGAGGCGGCCCGAATAGACGGGGCGGGGCTGTGGCGGGAGTTCACCGCCGTCACGCTGCCCAGCATCCGCCAGGAGATCGCCGTCTGCGTCACGGTCACGGTGATCGCCGCCTTGTCCAGCTTCGACATCGTCTACATCTCGACGCAGGGCGGCCCAGGCGACGCCACCATGGTCCCCGGCCTGGAGATCTATGAGCTGGCGTTCTCCCATCAGCAGGTCGGGCTGGCCTCGGCGCTCGCCGTTGTCCTTACCGTTCTGGTGCTGGCCTGCGTCCTGCCCATCCAGCGCCTGGCGAGGAAGGGCGGCGCCCAGTGATCGGTAGCCGCCGGGAAGCCGTCATCGGGCGAGTCCTGCTCATCCTGCTCATGGCATTCACGATCCTCCCCTTCGTGAGCCTGCTCGCCACTGCCCTGCAGCCGTCGGGGACTTACCCGCTCGGCCTGCAATGGCCCGCGCACCCCCAGTGGGGAAACTTCACCGAGGCATTCAAGGCCGCCCAGATGGGCAGCCTGCTGGAGTCCAGCGTGCTCATCGTGGCAGGCGTCGTCCCGGTGTCGGTCCTGATAGCGACGATGGCTGGCTTCGCGATCGGCCACCTGCGGATGCCCGGCGGCCGCCTGGTCTTCCTGCTGTTCCTGGTTGGCCTGACCCTGCCGTTCGAGGGGGTGATCACGCCGCTGTACTACGAGGTCCAGGGCATGGGCCTGCTGAACACGCGGTGGGCGATCATCTTGCCGCTCATCGGGCTGTTCATGCCATTCTCGGTGTACTGGATGCGTGCTCATTTCGTGACCGCGCCGGCCGAGCTAACCGACGCGGCGCGGACCGACGGCGTGAACACCTGGCAGCTGTTCTGGCGAATCCACGTGCCGCTGGCCAGGCCCGCCATCTCCTCGCTCACCATCTTGCTATTCCTGTGGACCTGGAATCAGTTCCTGCTGGCCATCGTCTTGGTCGATGACCCCACTAAGCGGACGATGGCCGGGGCGCTGGGCGCCTTCCAGGGCCAGTGGGGAACCAACATCCCGCTGCTGTGCGCCGGGTCGCTGATCATTCTCGTCCCCACCCTGATGGTGTTCCTCATCTTCCAGCGGCACTTCGTCGTCGCTTTGCTTCAGGGATCGTTGAAGGGATAACTTCGCTGTCACTCCGGCTAGCCGACACGTGGGTATGGGACTTCTGGCTTGCCCGCCACGGCGACGATCACCACATCTTCTACCTCCAGGCGCCGCGCACCGATGGCGACCCTGACCTCCGCCATCACAACGCCTCCATCGGCCATGCCGTCTCGACGGACCTGCGGTCGTGGACAGTGCTGCCCGGCTCGCTGGCCCCCGGTCCGCACGGGGCCTGGGATGACCTCGCGACGTGGACCGGCAGCGTCATCGAGCACGACCGGCGCTGGTACATGCTCTACACCGGGATCAGCCGGGCGGACGCCGGGCTAGTCCAGCGTATCGGGCTGGCGGTCTCCGATGACCTCATGACCTGGCGAAAGCATCCCGGCAATCCCGTTATCGAAGCCGACGGACGGTGGTATGAGCTCCTGGACCTCACGAGCTGGCGCGACCAGTCGTGGCGTGACCCCTGGCTGTTCCGCGGCCGCCACGACGGCGCGTTCCACGCCCTGATCACCGCGCGGGCGGCGACCGGTGCCGCTGACGGCCGGGGAGTGGTGGCACACGCCCGATCCGCCGACCTCGTGCGCTGGCAAGTGCTGCCGCCGGTGACCGCCCCCGGGGACTTCGCCCAGGTGGAGGTGCCGCAACTTGTTCAGCTCGGCGGCCGCCGGCACATCTTGTTCTCTGCGCACGCCGAGGATCATTCCCGGCACCGGGTAAGTCGCCTCGGCCCGGGGCAGGAGGGCACCTTCACCTTCATCGCGAGCAACCCCGGGGATCCCTTCCGGCCGTCCGCGGCGCCCATCGCGCCCGAGGACGGGCCGCTCGGCACCCTGTACGCCGGCAAGCTAGTGGAGGCACGACCCGGAGACTGGCGGTTTCTCGCCTTCCGGGCTGGCATGGGCGATGCCTTCATCGGTGAGATCACCGATCCCCTCCCAGTCCGCCAGCATCCGGACGGGCACCTCTCCATCACAGGGGACCTCGATGGCGCGGCCCTCGAGACTACGAAGGAGCACCACCCCTGAAGCCGGAAAGGGGTCGCGCGTCGTCCTGCTGCCAGTGGGGCGGCCCGTTTTGCGTGTCTCTATTGTCGGGTGGCACGGCACGCGAGGAGAAGGCGGGCGGACCAGCCGATGCGATTGTTGAAGCGCAGGACAAGCGGCATCGGTCCAGCGGCCCGATAGCTAGCCGGAGGAAGACTGGCCGCGTTCCCGCGAGCCAGGCAGAAAGCACTCCGCACAGGCGAGGCCTGCGGAGGGACGCTGGCCATGAACGGAGCGGACCGCGCCACCGGGCGGCGGCCCCGGACGCCGAGCGCGCAGGTGGCATCGGAACTGCTCAATGCCGCCGAGAGTGTGCTGGTCAAGGACGGCGTGCGAGGCCTGACCGTCCGTGCCGTCGCGGCCGAGGCGGGCGTCGCCCCAATGAGTGTCTACAACCACTTCGGCGGCAAGGCCGGCTTGCTGGCGGCCTTGCCGCTGCGGGGGCTGCGTCGGCTGGAAGCGGCGATCGAAGCCGGCGAGGAGGCGGACGCGCGAGCACGGCTGCGCCACTGCTGTCTGCAGTACCGCGAGTTCGCGCTGGCCAACCCGCAGCTTTATGCCATCTTGTTCGAAGGGGCCGCCCTCGGTGAGCGCGGGTCAGCCGGGGTCAGAAAGCACGCTGGCGGCTGCCTTGGCCTGCTTGCCCGCAACGTGGAGCTGGCGGCCGCGGCAGGGGTGATCGCCGTGCGGGACGCGGACGAAGCGGCTCAGCAGATCTGGTGCGCGCTGCACGGCGCTGTCGCCCTTGAGCTGAGCGGCCTGGCCCAGACTAAGGACACCGCGGCGACGTACAACGCCCTCGTGGAAACCGTCCTGCGCGGGCTAGCCTCCTGCCCGCCGCGGTAGAGCCGCAATAGAGTCGCGGTAGAACGGCTACGCCAAGGGGTTTGAAGTCATGGCATCCAGGTTTTCAGCCCCGCAAGCGCTGGCGCGGGACCGCCAGCGATATAAGCATGCCCGCCGGTCACCGGCAGCGTGCGGGAAACGCCAGTAAGCAAGCTCCGAGATGTCGTGAGACCCCACCTGCGCGACCGTATGATACATGCCTATCTCGCGGAAAAGATTGCGCCTGCTGGTACCCCTGGCAACGGCTATCGTGTTGCTTTCCTCGATATACGCTGCGGCGCAAATGGCCGTAGCGTCGCCGCTAAGTGCCAGCAAGGTCGCCGCATCGTATAAGTTCCAGGAAATGCCCATCGCGATGCCGCCCGGCTATCACCAGACCCAGACGATCCGCAAGGTAAACCCGGCATACCAGCACCTGGTGTCGTGGATCTCATCGGTCGGGGCCAGCATCGCGATGACCGACGTCACTGGTCACGGGCTCAGTGACGGCATGTGCATCGTCGACCCGCGGACGGACGACGTAGTCGTTACCTACACGCCCACAGCGGCGCAGGCGGACCGGTTCACGCCGTTCACGCTCAGCCCGGCGCCGCTGGTGATGAATTCCACGATGGCGCCGATGGGCTGTGTTCCCGGGGACTACAACGGTGACGGCCGAACCGACTTCATCGTGTATTACTGGGGTCGCACGCCGATCATCTACCTTGCGCGCTCGACCGCGAATACGCCGTCGGCAAGCGCCTACCGGCCGGTCGAGCTGCTCCCTGAGGATTCAGCCGGCGGCCAGTACGGCGGGCCTGAGTGGAATACGAACGCGGTGACAGTCGCGGGCTTCGATGGCACGGGGCACCCGGACCTCTTCGTCGGGAACTATTTCCCGGACTCGGACGTGCTCAACCCGAATGGCATCAACAACGTGCAGATGCCCTACTCGCTGTCGGACGCGCAGAACGGCGGCGGCGACTACATTTTCCAGTGGCTCGGTGGTACTTCCGGTCCTAATCCGACCGTCCGCTACAGGCAGATAAAGGACGCCATCCCTTACGAGGCCTCGACCGGCTGGACGCTGGGGGCCGGCACGGCCGACCTCACCGGGAGCGGGCTTCCGGACCTGTATATCGCCAATGACTTCGGCCCCGGTCACCTGCTCTATAACCAGTCCACGCCCGGGCATATCAAGTTCTCCCTCGTCGTCGGGCGGCGCGGCGTAACCACCCCCAAGTCGTTCGTCCTCGGCCGAGGATCTTTCAAGGGCATGGGAATCGATTTCGGTGACCTCAGCGACAATGGCAAGTTCGACATGATGATCAGCAATATCACCACACCCTGGGGACTCCAGGAAAGCAACTTCGTCTTCATGAACCAGGCGTCCAGCGGCAAGGAGATGCAGCAGGATCTGGCCCGGGGCGTGGCCCCGTTCGACCAGGATGCCCAGCAGATGGGGCTGGCCTGGACCGGATGGTCCTGGGACGTGAAGTTCGGCGACTTCCTCAACAACGGCAACGATGACATCGTCCAGACCGACGGGTTCGTCAAGGGGACAATCGACCGCTGGAACTGGCTGCAGGAAATGGCCATGAGCAACGACGACCTGCTCAGCAACCCGGCGAACTGGCCACTGGTGGAGCCGGGCGATGACCTCGCCGGATCCCAGTGCGTCGCCTTCTACGCGAACGGCGGTGGAGGCAACTACGTCAACGTCAGCAAGCAGCTAGGACTGTGCGAACCGATCCCGACCCGCGGCGTCGCGACCGCCGACACCCGCGGCGACGGCCGCCTGGACTTCGCGGTCGCCCGCCAGTGGGACGCGCCGGCCTTCTACGCCAACCAGTCGCCCGACATGGGGAACTCCCTTGGCCTGAACCTCTACCGGCCCGCCGACGGCAGCACGCCAGGCCAGGGCCTAGCCAACCTCGGTGCCCCGGCGTACGGGACGACCGTCCAGGTCTCCTACCCGGGACACACCCAGATCTCCCAGCTTGACGGCGGCAGCGGCAGCGCCGGGAAGCGCAGCTTCGAGGTCTCCTTCGGCCTCGGGACCTACCACGGCCCGGTGAACGCGAGCCTGCGGTGGGTCGATAACAGCGGCCTGCCGCACCAGCAGACCATCACGCTCAACCCTGGAACACACAACATCATGCTCACCAGCACCGCGACGGAGGTTGCGAGCTAATGACCGCCATCACCCAGTCGCCAGACGGCACCCAGTCGCCGGACGGCAAGCTGACCGCCGGCCAGGCCAAGGCGAAGACCAAGCGGCCCGCCGACCCCCGCTACCTCGCGCTGCGGAACTTCGCGATCTCGATCAGCGCGTTCAACGCCTTCGGCTACGCGCTGCTCGGCTTCGAGCAGCCCTACCTGTGGCCGCTGTTCGCCGTCCTGGCCGCGTACACCACTGAGATCGTCTTCGAGCTCATCCACGCCTGGGCCTTCCAGCACAAGGCGAGGTTCCTCGGCAACGGGGTGCGCGGGATGTACGAGTTCCTGCTGCCGTCGCACATCACCGCCCTCGCCGTGAACATGCTGCTGTACGCCAACAACCAGTTCTGGCCGGTGCTGTTCGGGGTGGTGATCGCGGTCAGCCAGAAGCACTTCCTGCAGGCGCCGATCGCCGGGCGGATCCGCCACTTCATGAACCCGTCCAATTTCGGCATCGTCGCAGTCCTGCTGGTCTTCAGCTCGTGGGTCAGCATCTCGCCGCCCTACATGTTCACCGAGTGGGCCAGCAGCTACTTCCGCCTCATGATCCCGATCGTCATCTTGACCTCCGGAACCGTGATCAACGCGATGCTCACTCGCCGGGTCCCGCTGATCGTCGGCTGGCTGGGGGCGTTCATGATCCAGGGCTTCGTCCGGCACTGGCTGTGGGGAGTCCAGCTCAATACCGCGCTCAGCGTCATGACCGGCGTAGCGTTCGTGCTCTTCACGAACTACATGATCACCGACCCGGGCACGACCCCGACCAAGCCGCGCGGCCAGTTCATGTTCGGCAGCAGCGTGGCGATCGTCTACGCGGTCCTCATGGAGTTCAACATCGTCTACACGCTCTTCTTCGCCACCGCGATCGTCTGCGCGGGGCGTGGCGCCGGCTGGTGGATCGCTTACCTGCGGCGGACCAGGCGGGAGGCCGCCACCGGGCCCAGGGTCCCCGCTGCCGCCGCCAGCGGGAGCATGGCCGCGGAGCAGACGGTGACGCCATGAAGGACCCCGTAGCAATCGTCGGCATCGCCTGCCGCTACCCCGATGCCAGCTCACCCGCCGAACTGTGGGAGAACGTCCTGGCCGGGCGACGGGCCTTCCGCCGGATACCCGACGAGCGGATGCGGCTTGACGACTACTGGTCACCCGATCCGGCCGCACCGGACAAGTTCTACGCGCGCAAGGCCGCCGTCATCGACGGCTTCAACTTCGACCGGGTGAAATACAAGATCGCCGGCAGTACCTTCCGCGGCACCGACATGACGCACTGGCTCGCGCTTGACACCGCGGCGCGCGCCCTGGAGGATGCGGGCTTCGCCGACGGCGAGGGCCTGCCCAGGTCGTCCACGGCGGTCATCGTCGGCAACAGCCTGACCGGTGAGTTCGCCCGGGCCAACCTGATGCGGCTGCGCTGGCCGTTCGTCCGCCGCACGCTCGGATCCGCGCTCAAGGACATGGGCTGGGACGACGCCGGGCTGGCTGGCCTGCTCGCCACGGTGGAGAGTCGCTACAAGAGCGTCTTCCCGCCGATCGACGAGGACACGCTCGCGGGCGGCCTGTCCAACACCATCGCGGGCCGGATCTGCAACCAGTTCGATTTCGGCGGCGGCGGCTACACCGTCGACGGCGCGTGCTCGTCATCGCTGCTGTCGGTGGCGACCGCGTGCAACGCCCTCGCCGACGGCACCGCCGACGCCGCGATCGCCGGCGGCGTCGACCTGAGCATCGACCCCTTCGAGATCATCGGCTTCGCCAAGACCGGCGCCCTGGCCACCGGCGAGATGCGCGTCTACGACCAGCACTCCAACGGCTTCTGGCCGGGGGAAGGCTGCGGCATGCTCGTGCTGATGCGCGAGGGGGACGCCGAAGCGCGCGGCCTGCGGGTGTACGCGACGATCGCCGGCTGGGGCTACTCCTCCGACGGCCGGGGCGGCATCACGCGCCCCGAGGCCAGCGGCCACCGGCGGGCGATAGAGCGGGCATACCGGATGGCCGGCTTCGATATCGGCACCGTCGGATACCTGGAAGGCCACGGCACCGGGACCGCGGTCGGCGACGGGACCGAGCTGCGAGCCTTCACCGACGCCCGCAGGGCCGCCAGCCCGGATGCCCCGCTGGCCCTGATCAGCACCGTGAAGGGAAACATCGGGCACACGAAGGCGGCGGCGGGCGTCGCCGGCCTGATCAAGGCGACCATGGCGGTGCACCACCAGGTGATCCCGCCGGCCACCGGCCACGCCACACCGCACCCGGTGCTCACCGAGGTCCACCCGGCGCTGCGGGTCCCGCTGACCGCGCGAGCTGTGGCCGGACAGCCTGCCCGTCCGGGCCGGCGTCTCGTCCATGGGCTTCGGCGGGATCAACGCGCACGTCGTGCTGGACGGCGACAGCAGCATGCGCCGAACCAGCCTTGACGCCTTCACCACCCGGCTGGTCGGGTCCCGCCAGGACGCCGAGCTGCTGCTGCTTGACGCCAGCAGTCCGGCGGAACTGCGCGACCGGGTGGCCAGCCTGGCCGAGCTGGCCGACCGCCTGGCGTTCGCCGAGCTCGGCGACCTGGCCGCGACGCTGGCCAGCGAAGCTGGCGGCGGCCCGGTCCGGGCCGCCGTGGTCGCCAGGTCCCCCGACCAGGCGGCCGAACGGCTGAGGCGGCTGCTTGAGGTGCTCGACGGCGGGATCACACGGCTGGTCGACTCGTCGG
Organism: uncultured Actinomycetota bacterium; assembly: GCA_963735415.1. Taxonomy (GTDB): domain Bacteria; phylum Actinomycetota; class Actinomycetes; order Streptosporangiales; family Streptosporangiaceae; genus Trebonia. The sequence goes on from CAVTLB010000033.1 coordinate 24,613, forward strand.
GAGGCGTCTTCCTCGGCAACGCGGCGGAGACCGTCAGGATCGGTTACCTGTTCCCCGGTCAGGGCTCGGGCCGCAGCGCCGAGGGCGCCTTGAGCCGCCGGTTCAAGGTGGCGCGGGAGGCCCCGCGGCTGGCCAGCGCGTCGGCCGACGGCGACCAGGTCGCCACCGACGTGGCGCAGCCGCGCATCGTGCAGCTCTCTCGATCGAGGGCCTGCGCGTCCTTGGCCTGCTTGGCATCGAGGCCATGGCGGCGGCCGGGCACAGCCTGGGCGAGCTGACCGCCTTGCACTGGGCCGGCGCGATGGGCGAGCAAGCAGCTGGTTGACCTGGCCGCTGAGCGCGGCCGGGTCATGGCGGACGCCAGCGAGGGCGGTGGCACCATGGCCGGCATCGCGGCCGGCCATGATGTCGTCGAGGCACTGCTGCGCGAGGTGCCGGGCACGGCCGGCGAGGCGGTCGTGATAGCGGGCTATAACGGCCCGCGGCAGACCGTCATCTCGGGCCTGACCTCGGCGGTGGCCCGGGTGAGCCGTGCGGCGGCAGAGAAAAACCTGGCGGCGATGCCGATCCGGGTCTCGCATGCCTTCCACTCGCCGCTCGTGGCACCAGCCGCGGCCCGGCTGGAAGCGTACCTGTCGAGCTGCCAGCTGCGGCCGCCGCGCCGCCGCGTCGTGTCGACCGTCACCGGGGACGCCTTGCCGGCCGACGCCGACCTGCGGCAACTGCTGGTGCGCCAGGTGCGCGAGCCAGTCCTGTTCGCCGCTGCGGTGACCCGGATGGCGGCGGACGCGGACCTGCTGATCGAGGTCGGCCCCGGCCATGTGCTGTCCACCCTGGCCGCGGACATCGCGCCGGAGGTTCCGGTGATCGCCCTGGAGACCGACAGCGAGTCGCTGGCCGGCCTGCTGTCGGCGGTGGCCGGGGCGTATGTCCTCGGTGCCCCGGTCCGGTCCAGCGGGCTCTTCGCGGACCGGTTCACCCGGCCGCTTCCGCTGGACAAGGAGTTCCAGTTCTTCGCCAGCCCCTGCGAGATGGCTCCCGCCGACGTGCCGGCGGCGGATGCCGAGGCCGGACAGGCCACCGAGCAGGCCCTTCGTTCCGGCGCCGGCGCTGGGGAAGCCGGGCAGCCGAGCGAGGGGTCCCCCGAGGACACACTGGAAATCCTGCGCCGCCTCGCCGCGGAGCGGGCCGAGCTTCCGCTGGATACGGTGCTGCCAGACAGTCATCCCCTGGACGAGCTGCACCTGTCGTCGATAACCGTCGGCCAGATCATGAACCAGGCAGCGCGCGAGATGGGCGTTTCCGCGCCCATGGTGACATCCAACTTCGCCACCTCGACGCTGGCCGACCTGGCCGCAGGCACTCGATGACCTCGCGGCCACCGGGCTGCCGGGCGACGCCGACGCGCAGGCGGCGCCGGATGGCATCGCGCCCTGGGTACGGGCCTTCTCGGTCGAGCTGGTCCGAAGCCGAGCGGCCGCCGGCGACGGCGGGTGCGGCCGGGCAGTGGCAGGTCTTCGCTTCTGAGGGGCACCCGCTGAGCGAGCGCCTCGCGCAGGCGCTGCGCTCCGGCGGCCTCGGCGACGGCGTGCTGCTGTGCCTGCCAGCCGACTGCGGCGCCGGGCACGTCGGCCTCATGCTGAGCGCCGCCCGGGCGGTGCTGGCCCACCGGGGCAGCTGCCGCTTCGTGGTCGTTCAGGACCAGCGCGGCGCGGCCGGGCTGGCCAAGACCCTGCACCTGGAAATGCCGGCCGTGCCGGTCACCGTGGTCACCGTTTCGCTGTCAGCCGGGCTGGGTGAGCAGCGGGCCACGGAGCTGACGGCGGCGATCGCGGCCGACGCCGCCGCGACGGCCGGCTTCAGCGAGGTCAGCTACGACGAGTCGGGTGTCCGGCGGGTGCCGCTGCTGCGCGCGGTCACGGACCTGGCCGCCGGCGGCGAGCTGCCGATCGGCCCGGACGACGTCCTGCTGGTCAGCGGAGGCGGCAAGGGCATCACCGCCGAGTGCGCACTGGCACTGGGCAGGCACACCGGAGCGGCGGTGGCGATCCTCGGCCGATCCGACCCGGCCGTGGACGCGGAGCTCGCCGCGAACCTCGGCCGGCTGGAGGCGGCCGGCGTCCGGTACCGCTACGCCAGGGCGGACGTCACCTCAGCGGCTGAGGTGACGGCGGCGATCGGCGAGGTCAGAGCCGGCCTGGGCGCGGTCACCGCGGTCCTGCACGGTGCCGGGCGGAACGAGCCGGCCGCACTGACCAGCCTCGACGATGACGCCTTCCAGCGGACCCTGGCGCCGAAGATCGGCGGGCTCGAGGCGATCTTGGCGGCCGTCGACCCGGCAGCGCTGAAGCTGCTGGTCACGTTCGGCAGCATCATCGGCCGGGCCGGGCTGCGCGGGCAGGCGGACTACGCCACCGCCAACGACTGGCTGACCGACCTGACCATACGGTTCTCGCGGGCATACCCGCGCTGCCGCTGCGTTGCCCTCGAGTGGTCGGTCTGGGCTGGCGCCGGCATGGGCGAGCGGCTCGGCGTGCTTGAGTCGCTGACCAGGGACGGCATCAGCCCCATCCCGGTCGACGACGGCATCGAGATGCTGCTCCAGATCCTGGCCAGCCCGCAGCTGCCGCCCGCGCTGGTGGTCATGGGCCGGTCGGGGGGACTGCCGACGATCTCCCTGGAGACGGCCGACCTGCCGCTGGCCCGCTTCATCGACCGGGCGAGCGTGCACTACCCAGGGATCGAGCTGGTCGCCGACACGGAGCTGTCCGCGGACAGCGATCCGTACCTGGCCGATCACCTGCTCGACGGCGACCTGCTGTTCCCCGCGGTGCTCGGCATGGAGGCGATGGCCCAGGCGGGGGCGGTGCTGTCCGGGGCGCCGTGCAGGCCGGTCTTCGGGAACATGGAGTTCCTGCGCCCGATCGTGGTGCCACCCGACGGCACGACGACGATCAGGGTGGCCGCGCTGCGCCGCGAGGACGCCGTCGACGTCGCCATCCGCAGCAGCGACACCAGCTTCCGCGCCGATCACTTCCGCGCGACGCTCCGGTACGGGGGAGATCAGCCACCTTCCGCCGGGCCCGCGGCGCGACCGCATCCAGCCCGCTGCTTGCCCTCGACCCGGCCGCTGACCTGTACGGCGGCATCTTCTTCCAGGGGAAGCGATTCCAGCGGGTAGCCGGCTACCGGCGGCTGTCCGCCACGTCGTGCGTGGCGGACATCTCGACACTGCCCGGCGACGGCTGGTTCGCCGCCTACCTGCCCGCGGAGCTGCAACTGGGCGACCCGGGGGCGCGGGACGCGTTCATGCACGGCATCCAGTGCTGCGTGCCGGACGCCACGCTGCTGCCAGCGGGCGTCGAGCGGCTGTACGCCGCCCGGCTGGAAGCCGCCGGTGAGCAGGTCACCCTGCACGCGACCGAGCGGGCCCGCGACGGCGACACCTACATCTACGACCTGGACGTGTGCGACAGCAACGGCAGGCTGGTCGAGCGCTGGGAGGGATTGCGCCTGCAGGCGGTGCGCAAGACCGGCGGCAGTGGCCCGTGGGTTCCCGTACTGCTCGGTCCCTACCTGGAACGGCAGGCCGCGCCGTTCCTGCACCGTCCGGTCAGGTGCGCGATCGAGCCGGACCCGGCGGTCACCTCGCGCGGCGTTGCTTCCAGGCGGAAGCAGACGAGCGCGGCGGTGAGCGGGATGCTGGCGCGGCCCGTGACCGTGCTGCATCGCGGCGATGGCAAGCCGGAGCTGCCGGGGGAGGACATGTCGGTCTCCGCATCGCACGGCGCGGGAGTGACGCTGGCCGTTGGCGGCACGGGCCGCGTCGGCTGCGACGTGGAAGTCGTCAAGGAGCGGACAGTAGATGACTGGCAGGCACTACTCGGCGCCGGCATGTTCGAGCTCGCCGAGCTGGTACAGCGCGAGCGGGGCGAGGAACTTCCGGTCGCCGCCACCCGGGTCTGGAGCGCCGTCGAATCCCTGCGCAAGGCCGGCCGTGTCCTGCCCGGGCCGGTCGTCCTCGCGGGCGCCGGCGGGGACGGATGGGTCCTGCTCGAGTCCGGCGACTCGAAGATCGCCACGTTTTGCACTCGCCTGCGCGATGAACCGAACCCGGTGATATTCGCGATCCTGACGGAAGGGGACGTCCATGAATCGGTATTACGAGTACCGGCACATCGTCGGCTTTGAGGAGACGAACCTGGTTGGCAACGTCTATTACGTCAATTACCTGCGGTGGCAGGGCAGGTGCCGCGAGATGTTCCTGCTCGAGCACGCGCCCGCCATCCTGGATGAGCTGCGCGGGGACCTCAAGCTGTTCACCATCAAGTCGGAGTGCGAGTACCTCGCCGAGATCACGGCCTTCAACGAGGTGTCCGTCAGGATGCGGCTTGAGGACCTGACGCAGACCCAGATCGGCTTCGCCTTCGACTACGTGCGCGTGGACAACGGGCTGGAGGAACTTGTCGCCCGCGGCCGCCAGCGGGTGGCGTGCATGCGAGGGGCAAATGGCGCCACCGCGCCGGCCCGCGTTCCTGAGCAACTGCGGCGCGCGCTGGAGAACTACGAGGTGGTCCGCGTGCCACAGCAGGCCAGGGTGGCCGGCAACGGGGGCAGGGCGTGACCGTGGCGATATTCCCGCAACCGCCTCCCGACACGGTCCGGCTGCGGTCGGTTCTCGGACAGTTCGCGACGGGCGTCACCGTGGTGACGGCAGGCGGCAAGGCTCCCTGCGGCATGACCGCCAACTCCTTTACCTCCGTCTCGATCGACCCGCCGCTGATCTTGGTCTGCGTGACCCGCAGCTCGGAGCTGCACAAGGCCGTGCACAGGGAAGGCTCCTTCGCCGTGTCGGTCCTGGCCGCGCACCAGGAAGGCCTGGCCCGGTACTTCGCGAACCACGCGCGGCCGCGGGGGGCGGCCGAGTTCGCGGAGGTGCGCTGGTCGCCGGGACCCGGCACCGGAGCACCGGTGCTCGACGATGCGCTCGCCTGGCTCGACTGCGCCGTCACGTCGTCGCACGACGGCGGTGACCACGAGATCTTTCTCGGCTCAGTGCTGGCCAGCGGGGCCGATCCGGAACGGGACGCGCTGCTGTTCTTCCGCGGCGGCTTCTGCCGCTCACCGCTAGGCATAACGGCCCGTTCACAGGAGGCAAGGACGCGATGAGCCGCTCACTTTGGAAGATCAGATGACCGTCAGCGATAGCGTCGGCTCGCTACCCTCGCGCCCGGCCGGGCCAGCTGGCTCCGCGCCGCGCGTCTACCCGGGACCGCCGCTGCGTGAAGTCCCCGGGTTGCTGCGTAAGCTCTGGCGCGACCGGCTGGGCCTGCTGTCCGACGCGGCGGCCGAGTACGGGGACGTGGTCCGGTTCGACATGGGACCCAAGACCATCTACTTCTTCAACCATCCCGATCACGCCAAGCACGTCCTGACCGACAACCCCGCGAACTACCGCAAGGGAATGGGGCTTTCCGAGGCTCGCCGGACACTGGGCGACGGGCTGCTGACCAGCGAGGGAGAGACCTGGCGGCGGCAGCGCCAGGTAATCTCCCCGGCGTTCCGCAGGGACCGCGTGGCCAGCTTCGCCGGGGTGGTCGCGGACGCTGGCGCCGCCCTCGCCCTGCGACTCGACGCCCACGTGGGCGCGGGTACCGTCGACCTGGCTCGCGAGATGACCGCGCTCACGATGGACGTCCTCGGCCGGATGCTGCTCGATGCCGACTTGTCGCAACTGCATATGCTGGGCCCCGCCTTCGAGGTGGCGCAGAGCCACGCGATGTGGGAGATGCTCACCCTGGGCGCGGTGCCGCTATGGCTGCCGCTGCCGCGCAACTTCCGGTTCCGGGCAGCCCGCCGGGACCTGGAGGACGCGGTGCGGACCCTCCTTGCGGCCCGGCGGCCGGCCGGGAATGGCCAGGGGAGCGACCTGATCTCGCTGCTGGCCGCCGCATCCGAGGGCGAGCCGGATGCCCGGATGCGCTGGCGTGGCCTGCGTGACCAGCTCATCACCATGCTGCTGGCCGGGCACGAGACTACGGCGAGCACGCTGTCGTGGACCTGGTACCTGGTCAGCGGCCAGCCCGAGGTGGCGGCGGCGCTGCGCCGGGAGGCCACCGACGTGCTCGGCGACCGGATGCCTGTCATCGAAGACCTGGCCCGGCTGCCGTACACCACCATGGTGATCCAGGAGGCCATGCGCCTGTACCCGCCGGTGTGGGGGCTGACCCGCAAGGCGGTGAGCGCCGACGTGATCGACGGGTTCGCGATTCCGGCTGGCGCGGACGTCATGATCTGTACCTACACACTGCACCGACACCCGGGGTTCTGGCCGGATCCTGACCAGTTCCGCCCGGAGCGGTTCGCGCCCGGCGCACCGCCGCCCGCCCACCGGTACGCCTACATACCGTTCGGGGCAGGCCCGCGAGTCTGCGTTGGCAGTCATCTCGGCATGATGGAGGCCGTCCTGGTCACCGCGATGATGGCCCGCGGGTTCCGCTTCGAGTTGCAAGGGGGCGCCAGCCGCGAGACCGAGCCCAACCTGTCGCTGCGGATGCGCGGCGGCCTCCCGGTCAGGGTCCTGCGCGCGTAACCGCCGGGGGCCCGCCGGCGACCGGGATCACGGAAGCCAGCCCGCGTCGTAGGCGCATTTGACCGCGTCTACACGGGTGCGTGCGTTCAGCTTGCCCACGATGGTGGTGAGGTAGTTGCGGACGGTTCCGATGGACAGGTGCATGATGGTGGCGATCTCGGCCGGGTCGGCGCCTGCCGCGGTAAGCCTGAGTACCTCGTGCTCGCGTGCGGACAGCGGGTTCTGCCGGTCGTCCCAGGCGGTCACGGCGAGTTGCGGGTCGATGACCTTCCCGCCGGCCGCGATGTTGCGGATGGCGGTGGCCAGTTCCTCGGGGGGCGCGTCCTTGAGCAGGTATCCGGATACCCGGGCGGTGAATGCCCGGCGTATCGTTCCCGCCCGCGACAAGTTGGTGAGGATGAGGGTCCGGCAGGCGGGCAGCGCCTGGTGGAGCTGCTCGGCCGCTGACAGGCCGTCCAGTCCCGGCAGGTCGATGTCGATGATGGAGACATCCGGCTGGCACTCCAGCGCCGTGGGCACGATGTCGGATCCGTTGCAGATCGACGCGACCACCTTGAAGTCGGCTCAAGCTCGATCAGGGCCACCAGCGCGCCGCGGACCATGGCGACGTCTTCGGCGAGCAGGATTCTAAGCGTTGGCAACTCGATCTCCAGGGGGCTGATCAGGTCGAAGTTGAGCAGTCAGGAAGGTTGTGCGCGCGCCAGCGGCGCATGATGCCGTAGTCTTTCGCGGTGCCATGCCGGAGTATTCTGGCCCCCACTCGCGCAGGGCCGTCGCCAGGACGGTGTCGATCTTATCGCCGAGGCCCGCGATATCCAGAGGAAGGAAAAATCCGCCGAGCGCGGTAAACGCCGCGTGGCGGCGGTTGGCGCTCAGGGCGAGTCCTGAGCAGGATCGCTCGCATCGGCCGTCAGCTCGCCTGACAGGATGGACTGGTGCACCCGCTGCAGCCGGGGGCCGGCTCGAGGCCCAGTTCGTCGATTAAGTGCGTTACGTAGTCGCCGGAACGCATCGAGTGCCGCGGACGTGTTGCCGGAATGGTAGTAGGCGCGCATCAGCAGCCCGGAGAAATTCTCATTGAGGGGATGCTCGGCTACCAGGGATATCAATTCGCCGATAATGGCATTATGACGGCCCATGACCAGATCGCATTCGATTCTTGTTTCGATTGTTCCTAGTCTTACCTGCGCGAGCGCGGCCGCCTCGACCTCGAGGACGGCTCCCAGGCGGACGTCCGCCAGCGCCGGCCCCCGCCAGAGCGTCAGCGCGTGGCGGAGGACCTCCGACGCGGTCCGCGGCTGCCCCGCCTCGGCGGCCTCGCGTCCGGCTCGGGCGAGGCGCTTGAATTCCTCGACGTCGGTCTGGCACTCCAGCAGGTATCCGGAGTGCCGCGTGCTGAGGAAACGCTTGGGGTCCTGTCCCTCCGGCAATGCGCCCGCCAGCCTCCTGCGCAGCTGGAAGATGTAGGTCTGCAGGGTGACCGCGAAGCTCGGCGGCGGGCTGCTTCCCCACAATTCCTCGGCGAGCGTGGACGTGGTGACGACCTGCCCCGACCGAAGCGCGAGCAGCGCCAAGACCTGGCGCTGCTTGCCGGCGGTCGGGGTGACTATCTGCTGCCTCAGGCTCACGGAAAACGAGCCGAGCACCTGAACGCTGATTTTGTCAGAATCGGTGCGGTCCTTGTCGTGCGTGCTGTAGCCTTCGTCGCTGTTCGTCACTACTTGAGCATGCTTGGAGTTGAAGCATCAGTTCAAGTTAGATTGTCATGACTTGCGTAGTGAAGATTCATGATCCGCTCGCGGTGCACGCGTGCCTATGGCCTCGTTATCGATTCATGGCCGGCTCATGACCGATTCACGCCTATTGCTTGGGGCATTCACTTGCCATGGCCGCGCGTCGCGTGCATAATCTGGCAGCAGCGCGTATACCTGAGGAGTGGATAATGGAGTGCCAGCCGCGGCCATCTCATCTAGCCATGCACTCGCGCCCACGGCGGCCTGGTCCGGTACAGTGCTGCGGTAATGGGCAGTGTCCCGGGTGGGAAGGCCCGTGACGACGGGAGGTTGCGATAACGAGGCCCCCGGCACCGAATGGCATGAGCTACTGTCCCTGCACGAGTGCGTGAGCGTGGAATCCGGGCCTGGCGAGGAGTCGTTGGTGTTGCGGGGCCGCTGGGGCGAAGCCATCGTCCGGCAGCCCTCTCCCGCTGTCCGCCAGGCGCTGAATCGCATGGGGCTAGGACCCGTTTCGCTGCGGAACGTCATTGGCGAGTGTGACAGTGACCAGGCCGTATGGGAGGACCTGCAGCGGGTACTCGAGCGCCTCGACCCGCTGATCATCCGGTCGCTCCGGCAAGACAGGGGGGAGCCGCTCGTCTCGGTAGTGCCGCTCACCATTCGCTCGCGGTTTCGGCCAGCACCGCTCGCGGCCGATATCCCGGTGCGGTTGTCGACCTACGCCCAGCTGCGGACGGACGGCAGGAAGTGCAGCATCGAATCGCCGCTGGCCTTGCACCGGGTGGTGCTGCACCGGGCGGAGTCAGTGCGCCTGATCGCGCCGCTGATCAGCCCGGTCACGCCTGCGGTGTACCGGGCGGTGGCGCACGAGCATCCGGTCGTCGCCGCCGTGCTGGAATATCTCGTGGCCGCGGGGATGGTGGTGGTGGCTGAGTCGGCCGCGGGCAGCACCCCGGTCTTCGCCGAGGACTCAGATCCCAGGCTCATCGGCTGGTCGCCGGCCGACATGATGTTCCATGCCCGCAGCACCCTGGGACGACACGACCATGATTTCGGCGCCATTTTCCCGGCCGACGGCTCGGCTTCCGCGAAGCCGGCCATCCGTGCACGGGTCGGCCAGGGCGTGCCACTGCACAAGCCGCGATGGGCGGATCTGTACGTGATTGACCCGCCACTGACGGCGGTCATGGAGGGCCGTCACCCGCAGCCCCGCCATGGTCGCGGCCCGGTTACGGCGGTGCAGGTTGGCGAGCTGCTGTACCGGGCCGCCCGGACGATGTCCCTGGGGGCGACTGCCCCTGGCGGCGCCTCTTTCGAGTTCGAGCTTTACCTGACGGTCCGGGACTGCGTCGGCCTTGAGCGCGGCGTCTACCACTACGATCCGTTCGCGCACAGCCTGGCGCCAGTAGACACCGATCGCATCGCGTGGCAAGAACTGCTGAGGAGCGCCCGCATGGCGGCCGGCGGGGACGATCCTCCCCAGGTGCTGATCACCATCACGGCCCGCTTTCGCCAGTTGTCGTGGAGGCTGGAAGGGCCGGCTTACCGGCTGATGCTGATGAGCGCGGGAGCGCTGATGCAGAGCTTGTACCTGGTGAGCACCGCGATGTGCCTGGCTCCCTGCGCGGTCGGCGCGGTCGGCCTGGACGCCGTGGCCCGCGCGCTCGGCATCGACTGGCGGCTCGAACCGTGCGTGGGTCACATCATGGTGGGCACTTATCCGGCGGCATCCGCGGCGGCGGTCACGGCCGGCACGACATTACCGACATTACCGACATGCCGGAGGACCGACGCCGTCCGGGACCTCCTTGGCTGCCCCGCCCGAGTCCGAACGGCAGCACAGAAGAAGCCATCCCGGCGTGGCGCGCCGCAGACTGCACATGACAGGAATGCCGGCCTCTGGCGCGCATACACCCGACAAGACACGTCAGGACACCCCTTATGGCACGCAGCGTGACGAACGGAACGAAAAGCCAGGAACGCGCCGATGCGATTATCGCCGGCAGCGGCTTGCCGCCCGTGGGACTACGGTGAGCAGCGCCCTGCTGGCCAGCGGGGTCCGCAGGTCGCTGGCCCAGATCCGGTACGTCTCCCCGGTCCTGCCGGGTGCTGCCAGCGGCCTTGTCGCCCGCGTATATGAGCAGGCGGAGCGCGACTTCGGCTTGATCGCCCCGCCGCTGGTGCTGCACTCGCCGGCACCGCAGGCCCTCGCCGCCGTCTGGCTGATGCTGAGGGAGACCCTGCTGGCCACCGGATCGGCCGCGCGGGAGCAGAAGGAGGTGGTGGCGGCCGCGGTGTCGGTGGCGAACGAGTGCCCTTACTGCGTCGCGGTGCACTCGTCGGCCGTTCGCGGCCTGATCGGCGGGACCGTTCCGGCGCAGCTGGCGGCCGGGCGCCTTGAGGAGATCGCCGACCCCGCGCTCAGGGACATAGCCACGTGGGCGGCGTCGGCCGGCAGGCCCGACGTGGCCGTGCCGGCGCGCCCGTCGACAGCTTTCCCGAGCTCGCGGGGGTGGCTGTTACCTTCCATTACCTGAACCGCATGGTGAGCATCTTCCTCCCCGAGTCGCCGTTGCCGCCCCTGACGCCGAAGCCCATGGGCGGCTGGGTGATGGGCATGCTCGCCTCGGCCATGCTCGCGCCCGCGCCCGTCCCCGGCGCCTCGCTTGACCTGCTGCCCGAGGCGCCACTGCCCGCGGAATTCTCCTGGGCGGCCGGCCAGCCCCGTATCGCGGGAGCACTCGCGCGGGCGGCCGCGGCTATCGAGAAAGGTGGTCAGGACACCGTTCCTGAGCCGGTCCGTGAAATCGTCCTCGACCGCCTGCGCGGCTGGGACGGCCGGCCGCCGGGTATGGGCCGGGGCTGGGCCGAGAAGTCGGCGGCTGGCCTGGCGGCCGCCAATCGCCCGGTCGGCCGCCTTGCGCTCCTGGCGGCGTTCGCCCCGTACCAGGTCACCCAGGATGACATCAGGGAGGTCAAGAGCGCCTGGAGCGAGGACCTGATCGTGCTCACCTCATGGGCGAGCATGGCGGCCGCCCGCACGATCGCGTCCTCGCTGCGGGCGCGATAGCCAACTGGGCCTGGCGCACGCCATCGGCTGTCGTGCGCCGACGGCGCGGGAGCCGCGCGAATACTGCGCTGCCGTCATGGCCGCGGCCCTGAATTTATGTCCAGCCTGGCGAAGGCTGCCTGCTGCGCAATGCGCTGCCTTCTTTCACGGCAGTCAATTATCGCCTGAAGTCTTCACGCATGCCCGAGGCTGCCTTATTTGATTTTCCATCCGCGAAGCGCCTATCGCCCTAGCGGTGCCCAAGGCTGACTCAAGCGGCGCGCAAGGCAGGCCCAAGTTGGACACCAATCCTATACCGCATAGTGATGGTGCGGGCGGTTGGAGCTCTCCGCAGACCATTTATCAACGTGCCGGTGCCAGGCAAAGAGTAGGTGTGCAATGAACAGCGCCGTGGAGCGCGCAATAAGGTTCATCCGGGAGAATTACAGCGAGCCGTTGTCCCTCGATGATATCGCAGGCAGCGCAATAATGAGCCGTTTCCACTTCTGCCGTATCTTCGCGGGTGCCACGGGTGTCACCCCGGGCCGGTTCCTGTCGGCGATCCGGATCTACGAGGCGAAGCGCATGCTGCTGAACACGGCCATGAACGTGACTGACATCACGTTCGCCGTAGGGTTCAACAGCCTTGGCTCGTTCAGCAACCACTTCACCGACAGCGTCGGCATCTCGCCAGGCCGGTTCCGCCGCATAGCCAGGACGGGAGGGCCCGGGCTGCGCCGGACGCTCATGGGATCGCCCTGCGCTGACTCGACGGTGACCGGCCTGATCACCTTCCCGAAGGGCTACGCGGGCGCGCGCGTGTTCCTGGGCGTCTTCGACACGCCCATCGTGCAGCGGCAGCCCGCCGCCGCGGTCATCGTCGAGCCGGCCGACACCTCTGAGGCCGTGTTCTACCAGCTCACGGGAGTGCCGCAGGGACGATGGCACCTGCGCGCCGTGGCCGTGGCCGACACCTCCGATCCCGAACCGTGGACCCGGCGCGCGCTGCTCGTCGGCGGCCGCAGCCTGAACGTGACCGAAGGCACCTGCTGCGCCCCCCTCGAACTGCGCACCAAGCAGCCGACCGACCTGCCCATCTTGCTCGCCCTGCCGGAACTGGAGTCTCCGTCCGCTGAGCCGGCCCTCCTCAGCTGCAGCCTGACCTAGGGCAGATTGGATCCAGCGGTGCGGACGTTTACGCGGATTGCCGTGGTTAATCGAGGTGAAGCGGCGCGCCGGCTGACTCATGCGGTGCGTGAGCTCAGCGCCGAGCGGGCACTGGCCGGCGGATGCGCGCCGCTTCAGGTGATCGCGCTCTACACCGAGCCTGAGCGCCACGCGACCTTCGTGCGCGAAGCAGACCTGGGCTACTGCCTGGGACCGGCATCGGCACGGCCCTACCTGGACCTCGCTGTGCTGGAGCGGGCACTGGTGCGGACCGGCGCGGACGCGGCCTGGGTAGGGTGGGGCTTCGTTGCCGAGGACGCGGCGTTCGCCGAACTGTGCGAACGGCTCGAAGTGACGTTCATCGGTCCGAGCCCGCAGGCGATGCGCAGGCTCGGGGACAAGGTCGGCGCGAAACGGCTCGCCGAGGAGATCGGCGTACCGGTAGCGGCATGGAGCCACGGCCTGGTGGGCACGGTCGAGGAGGCACTGGAGCAGGCGCGGCGCATCGGCTATCCGCTCATGCTCAAGGCGACGGCGGGCGGTGGCGGGCGCGGCATCCGCGCCGTCGGCTCCGATGACGAGCTGCGCGAGGTCTTCCAGCGCACAAGCGAGGAGGCCGCCCGGGCGTTCGGCAGCGGAGGAGTCTTCGTCGAGCGCATGGTCAGCGGGGCGCGGCACGTCGAGGTGCAGGTGATCGCCGACAGTCATGGCACGGCCTGGGCCCTGGGGGTGCGCGACTGCTCCATCCAGCGGCACAACCAGAAGGTCATCGAAGAGTCGGCGTCGCCACTGCTATCGCCGCAGCAGGTGCGGGAGCTGAGCGAGTCCGCGGAACGGCTAGCCGTGGCGGCCGGCTACTGCGGCGCCTGCACGGTCGAGTTCCTTTACCACCCGGCCGAGCGGTTCTTCGCGTTCCTTGAGGTCAATACGCGGCTGCAGGTCGAGCACCCCGTCACCGAGGCCACCACCGGGTTCGACCTGGTCAAGGCGCAGCTGCACGTGGCCGCGGGTGGCCGCCTGGAAGGGGCGAGGCCGACGGAGCGAGGGCACGCGGTGGAGGCGCGGCTGAACGCGGAGGACCCGGATCGGGACTTCGCGCCCGCGCCGGGTCGCATCCAGCTGCTGCGATGGCCAACCGGCCCCGGTATCCGCATCGATACCGGCGTGGCAGAAGGCGACGTCATACAGCCGCACTTCGACTCCATGATCGCCAAGATCATCGCGACCGGGACGAGCCGGGCCGAGGCCCTGGCGCGGCTGCGCCGCGCCGTGGCGGAGACCACCATCATCGTGGACGGCGGCACGACCAACAAGAGCTTCCTGGCCGCGCTGCTGGAAGCGCCGGAGGTAATAGAGGCGACCGCCGACACCGGCTGGGTCGACCGGGCGCGCGCCGCCGGCCGCCTGGTTGCCCGCCAGCATGTCGGCATCGCGCTGACAGCCGCGGCGATAGACGGCTACGAGCAGGCCGAGAGCGTCGAGCGCGCCCGGCTGCGAGAGTCTGGCCGCGGCGGCCGCCCGCACGTTCAGCACGAGCCAAGCCCGGTGATGGGGCTGGAGGCCGGCGGCCGGCCGTACAAGGTCAGGGTCGCCCGCGCCGACGTAGACCGCTATCGCGTCGGCATCAGCGACGCCGCGGGCCAGGACGTCGCGTTCGACGCCTCGCTTGAGCGGCTGGATGAGCACGAGAGCCGGCTGACGGTAAACGGGCGCGGATACCAGCTCACTACCGCCATCCATGGCTCGGTGCACGTCGTCGAGGTAGACGGGGTCACCTACCGGGTCAGCCGCGAGGAAGTCGGCCTGCTGCGCGCCCCGGCCCCGGCGCTGGTGGTCGCCACCCTGGCTCCCGTCGGTGCGGAGGTGAGCGCGGGCAGCCCGGTGCTCGTGCTTGAGAGCATGAAGATGGAGTCCGTTCTGCGGGCGCCGTTTGACGCACGGGTGCGAGAGCTGCTGGCCTCGCCGGGCAGTCAGGTCTCCTCTGGCACTCCGCTGGCCCGCCTGGAGGCGGTCGCCACCGATGGTGGCACCGTCACCGCGCAGTCCTCGGCCACGCCGGCCGACCTGATGATCCCGCCAGAGGCTGAGGGCACGGCGGCGGAGCGCGCCCTCGCCGGGCTGGGACAACTGCGGGGCCTGGTGCTCGGGTTCGATGTGGCCGGAGAAGGGGCCGACCTGATCGCCGGCTACCTGGCCGGCCGTGACGCGGCGGGCACGTCGGTGCGGCACGGTGAACTGGACCTGGTGACGGCGTTCGCCGACATCGCTGAGCTTCTGGTCGGCGCAGCCGGACGCTGGCTCGCACCGCAGCATGCGCGAGCAGTTCCACGCCTACCTGCAGAGCCTGGACCTGGACCGGGCCGGAGCTTCTGAGGAGTTCCGTTGTGTCCTGGAGCGCGCGGTGAGGCATTACGGCGTCGCCGGGCTGGACCCCACCCCGGGGCTGGAGCAGGCGGTGTTCCGGCTCTTCCTCGCCCGCGACCGGTATGACGCTGGCGTGCACGCGGTTCGCGCGCTGCTGACAGCATGGGTAACCGAGCCTGCGCCCGCCGCGCAGGCGCGCGGGCTGCTTGACCGGCTAGCGCGGATCTTGCGGCCGCGCTCGCCGCTCGCCGCTGACATCGCCCGCAGTGTGGCGTTCCGCTGGTTCCGCTGGCCGGAGGCGCGGGCCGCTCGTGCTGCCCTGCTCGCCGGGGTGCCGGGCGAGCTGCGAGGCACTGACCGGCATGCCCGACGGGCCGCAGCGCAAGCGGCGTATCGCGGCCCTGGCCGACATCCCCCAGCCCCTGGACGGGTTTCTCGCCGGCGCGGTCACGGGCCAGTGGTCGGCGCGCGAGCCGATGCTCGAGGCCATGGCGAGATGCCACTACGGCCTGCAAGACATGCAGTCGCTTCGCGCGTTCGATGTCGGGGGCCGGCCTTTCGTCGTGTGCGACTACAACCTGGAGATCCAGCCGAACCGGGTGTCGGCGACCACCGCGGTCGTCACCGTGGGCCGGTTCGATGAGCTGGTCGCCGGCAGTCGACTGTGCACTGACGTGCGCGCCCAGCTAGCGGCCGCGCGCGATGGCCGGGTTCGCGTCGCGGACCTGTACCTGGCTTGGGCCGATGCGCCCGCCGTCGCCGGGGAGCGGTCGGCGGCGCTGCGGGAGGCGCTGACCGCCAGTGGGATCGCCGATGAGGTCCGGCGCATCGTGGTCGGGGTAGCCGGCCGCGACGCGGGCAGCCAGCAGCTCGAGTACTTCACCTTCCGCCGTCGCGTGGCCACCGGCGCTGGGGAGTTCACGGAAGACGCCCTCGTCCGCGGCGTGCACCCGCTGGAGGGCCGGCGGCTGCACCTGTGGCGCCTGCAGAACTTCCACGTCACCCGGGTCGCTGACCGGGTCCCGGCCGGGGCCGGCCCGGTGTCCGAGGGCGTCCTGCTGTACCACTGCGTGGCCAAGGACAACTCCGACGACCAGCGGCTGGTGGCGCTGGCGCAGGTGCACAGGTTCGAGGTCGCGCGGGACCGCGACGACCGGATCACCGAGATCGAGAGCGCGCAGACGGCGCTGGCGGCCTGCGCTGACGCGATCGGGCGGGCCCGCCAGGACCTCGACCCGGCGGGCCAGTGGCTGGACATGAACCACGTGTGGCTCGACATCCGCCCGGTGGCCGGGATAGGACCGGAGGATCTGGCCGCATGGCAGCGGGCCATCGCGCCATGGCCTCCCCAGGCGGGCATCGAGGAGGTTCTCGTGCAGGGCCGGCTGGCCGACGCCGACGGCACGGTTCGCTCCGTGGTGACCCGGTTGTGCTACGAGCCCGGCGGCAGCGTTGCCGTCTCGGTGGAGGAGCCGCCCACACGGCCGCTCGCGCCGCTTACCGGCTACCAGCAGAAGGTGGTGCGGGCACGCCGACGCGGCACGGTGTACCCGTATGAGCTGGTGGGGCTGCTGACCGGCCCGCACGGCCAGTTCACCGAGCTCGACCTGCACGGTCACTAGCCTCGTGCCGACCACTCGGCCGCCCGGTCACAATACCGCGGGAATCGTCGTCGGCCTTGTCTCCACGCCGACGCCACTGCACCCTGAGGGCGTCCGGCGGGTGGTGCTGCTCGGCGACCCCACCAAGGCGCTGGGGGCGCTGTCGGAGCCAGAATGCGCCCGCGTGATCGCGGCGCTCGACCTGGCCGAGCGGGAGGGCATCCCGCTGGAATGGTTCGCCGTGTCGGCCGGCGCGCGCATCTCCATGGACTCCGGCACAGAGAACATGGACTGGATCGCCCGGACGCTGCGGCGGATCGTCGAGTTCACCCAGGCGGGCGGCGAGATCAACGTCGTGGTGGCCGGCATCAACGTCGGTGCCCAGCCGTACTGGAACGCCGAGGCCACCATGCTCATGCACACCAAGGGCATCCTCGTGATGACCCCCGCCTCGGCGATGGTCCTCACCGGCAAGCAGTCGCTGGACTTCTCCGGCGGCGTATCGGCGGAGGACAACTTCGGCATCGGCGGGTACGCGCGGGTGATGGGCCCGAACGGGCAGGCTCAGTACTGGGCCGCCAACCTTGCCGCCGCCCGGGACGTGCTGATGAGCCACTACGCGCACACCTACGTCGCCCGCGGCGAGTCGGTCCCGCGCCGGGCGCCGACCGCCGACCCGGAATCGCGCGACGTCACCGGCTATCCCCACAGCCATCCCGACACGCCCTTCACCAGCGTCGGTGAGATCTTCTCGGCCACCGCCAACCCGGACCGCAAGAAGCCCTTCGACATCCGCGCGGTCATGCGGGCGGTGGCCGACCAGGACCACCCGGTCCTGGAACGCTGGGCCGACATGGCCGAGGCGGAAACAGCGGTCGTCACCGACGCCCGGATCGGCGGCTGGCCAGCCTGCCTGATCGGCATCGAGTCCCGCCCGCTGGCGCGCCGCGGCTTCCCGCCGGCCGACGGCCCTGACCGGTTCACCGCGGGCACGCTGTTCCCGGCCTCGAGCAAGAAGGTCGCGCGCGCGATCAACGCCGCCTCCGGCAACCGCGCCGGTGGTGGTCCTGGCGAACTTGTCCGGCTTCGACGGCTCGCCCGAGTCGATGCGCCGCCTGCAACTCGAGTACGGTGCCGAGATCGGCCGCGCCATCGTCAACTTCGAAGGCAAGATCGTGTTCTGCCTGGTCTCCCGCTACCACGGCGGCGCGTTCGTGGTCTTCTCCAAGGCGCTCAACGAGAACATGACCGTGCTGGCGATCGATGGCTCGTTCGCCTCCGTCATCGGCGGCGCGCCCGCGGCCGCGGTGGTGTTCGCCCGCCAGGTCGACGCCCGCACCGCCGCCGACCCCCGCGTCACCGGGCTTGAGGCCCGGCTGGCCGCCGCCACCCGGCCAGATAAGAAAGCCGAGCTGGCCGGCGAGCTGGCCGAGGTCCGCGCCTCGGTCCGGGCGCAGAAGCTGTCGGCGATGGCCGCCGAGTTCGACGCCATTCACTCCATCCAGCGCGCCGTCCAGGTCGGCTCCGTCGATGCCGTCATCCCCGCGAGCCAGCTCCGGAAGGCTATCGCCGAGCACATCGGCAGCTGGATGCGCCAGCGCTCCCTGGCCGCCCGGCCCGCCAGCATGAACGGCCAGCAGGCAAACGGAAAGCGAACATAGGGATGAAGCGGGCGTCGTAAAAGGCGCGAGAGGCTAAAGCCCCAGGTCATAGTGGGGGGTGCCTGGTACGGGAATTGAGGAGGCGCGTTAATGGTGCTGCAGTGCTCATTGATCTGGCTCCGGCCGTAATCTAAGCTTGGAATGTGGCGATCCCCACTGAGCCAATCGGCAGCATTCCCCGTCCCCCGCAACTGCTCAGCGCGATGGCGGCCCGCGATCGCGGTGAGATGAGCGATGCGGAGCTTGCCGCCATCGCGGACCAGGCCGTGCGCGACACCGTCCAGCGCCTTGAGCAGACCGGTTCGCCTGTCGTCACCGACGGCGAGCAGTCCAGGCCGAGCTTCGCGACGTACCCGCTCGACGGGATGAAGGAACTGGCGCCCGAGGGGGTCATCATCCCGTTCGCCGACGGGCACCAGCGGCAACTGCCCGTGCTGACCGGCGGCCCATTCCGCTATCGGGTACACGCCGCGACCCAGCTGCGGGCCGCGCTCCAGCACGCGACGGCTCCGGTCAAGCAGGCGGTCATCGCGCCATCGGCGCTGAGCCTGCTCTACCCGGCCGAGGGCCTGCCCGGCTACGGGCGCGAGGCGTTTCTGGCCGACCTGCTCGACGAGGCCGAGGCCGATGTCCGCGGCGTGCTTGACGCGGGTGCCCACGTCGTCCAGCTCGACTTCACCGAGGGACGGCTTTCCCTCAAGCTCGACCCCAGCGGCGCCGTCCTTGACGACTTCATTGCCCTCGATAACCAGCTTCTTGAACGCTTTACCGACGCTGAGCGCAGTCGTATAGGCGTGCACACCTGCCCAGGTGGCGATCACGACTCAACCCACAGCCTGGATGTCGATTACGCCGGGCTTCTGCCGAAGCTGTTCCGGCTGAAGGCGGGCAACTTCTACGTCCAGCTCGCCAGCGAGGCCGACCCCGACCGGGTTCTGGCGATCATCGCCGAGCATCTTCCGGCGGGCGCCCGGATCTTCGTCGGGGTCACGGATCCCATCGACCCGCGGGTGGAGACCCCCGGCCAGGTCCGCGACCGGGTCCTGGCCGCGGCCCGCCAGTTGCCGGCGGACCGGCTCGGCACCTGCGACGATTGCGGCTTCTCGCCGTTCGCTGACGACACCTCTACCCCGCGCGAGACCGCGTTCGCGAAGATCAGCGCGCGGGTTGAGGGGACGGCCCTCGCGTCCCAGGCCCTCGGATTGTGATCTTGGCAAGTACCCGGCAGGCAGAAAGGCGCCATCGTGCCGCACATAGCACTTGACCCAGACGAAGCGGGCATCCGCAGCCTTTTTGCCTTCAGGCCGGAGACCGCCCGGCCGCTGTGCGAGCTAGCCGAGGTCCTTCTTCGGGGGCCCAGCACCTTGACCAGGGGTGAGCGGGAGCTGATCGCCTCCTACGTCTCATCGCTGAACAACTGCCATTACTGCACGTCGTCCCACGCGGCATTCGCGGCGGCACAACTGCCTGAAGGCATGCCACTGGTCCAGCAGGTACGCGCTGACCTTGCGGCCGCGCCGGTATCGGACAAGATGAGGGCGCTGCTCGCGATCGCGGCCGCGGTGCAGGAAGGCGGCCTGAAGGTCACGCCCGAGCAGGTGGAAGCGGCCAGGGCGGCGGGCGCCACCGATGCCGAGATCCACGACTGCGTCCTGATCGCCGCGGCGTTCTGCATGTACAACCGGTACGTTGACGGGCTGGCTACGGTCGCGCCCGACGACCCTGCCTTCTATGCCATGGGCGCGCAGTCGATCGTCGAATACGGGTACACGGCGCAGCCGGAGCGCATCGCCTGACGGCTGCCCGCTGGCCGCATAACGGTAATGAAAGGAACCCATGGCCGACGCGCCGCAGGCACACCGGTACGTAATCATCGGCGCCGGCCCGGCCGGACTCCAGCTGAGCTATTACCTGCAACGAGCCGGGGCGGACTACGTAACCGTGGAACGGGAGTCGGCTCCGGCTCATTTCTTCCGCCATTTCCCTCGTCACCGGCGGCTGATTTCCCTCAACAAGGTTCACACCCGGAGCGACGGATCCGGAGATCACGGCTCCGCTGGGACTGGAACTCGCTGCTCAGCGACTCACCTGAGCTGCTGTTCCCCAAGTTCAGCACCGACTACTTCCCGCACGCCGACGACATGACGCGGTACCTGGAGGAGTTCCAGCGGCGATGGAACCTCAATGTCCGCTATGGGATGCCGGCCGAAGGCATTGAGCGGACGCCGGAAGGGTTCCTCGTCCACACGCCCGATGGCATTTTCCGCGCCGAGTGCGTCATCGTGGCAACAGGCTGGGGGAAGCCGTACGTGCCGCCGATCCCCGGGATCGAGCACGCCGTCGGCTACGAGGAGATGGATCTGGCCCCCGAGTCCTTCGACGACCATCGGGTGCTGATCATCGGAAAGGGCAACTCGGCCTTCGAGACCGCGACGCCGCTCATCGGCCACGCGTCGATGGTGCACCTGGCCAGCCGCCAGCCGCTGCGGCTGGCCTGGAACACCAAGCACCCCGGCGACGTCCGCGGGCAGTTCGGCGCGATCCTCGACAGCTATCAGTTCAAGACGCTGCATTCCGTCCTCGACGCCACCATCGACGAGATCCGTCCCGCTGGTGATCACTTCGAGGCGCTCATCACCTACACCCACGCCGACGGGGAGCAGGCGGTCCTCGAATACGAGTCGGTGCTCAGGTGCACGGGCTTCCGCATGGATACCGCGCTGCTCGATCCGGGATGCCGCCCCGAGATGATTCGCGACGGGCGGTTTCCCGCGCTTGACCCGGACTGGCAGGCGACCGGCGTGGACGGCCTGTACTTCGCGGGGACCATCGCCCAGGCCCGCGATTCCAGGCACGCGTCGTCTCCGTTCATTGACGGATTCCGGTACAACTTGCGGGCACTCGCCTCGATCCTGCGCGAACGGTATGAGGGGGTCCCGCTGCCCTACGATGGAGCCTCGGCCGACCCTGACCAGCTGACCAAGCTCGTCCTGGACCGGGTGAACTGGAGCTCAGCGCTGTGGACGCAGTTCGAGTACTTCTGTGACGCGTTCGTCGTGGACGAGCGAGCCGGCCAGATCGCGCACTACCGGGACCTGCCCGAGGACTACGTCGTGTCCCGTTTCCGCGGCGTCCCGCATTACTACACCGTCTCGCTGCGCTGGGGGCGCGAGGAGTACCCGGACGTCTTCGCGATCGACCGGCACCCGCAGCCGGGCAAGGCCGCGGAAAGCGCCTTCATCCACCCGGTGATCCGGCGCTACCACGGTGGCGAACTGGTCGCCGAGCAGCACCTGCTTGAGGACCTGCTGGCCGAGTGGCGACGCCCCGACCGCCACGTCGAGCCGCTGCGCGCGTTCTTCTCCCGCAACCTGGCTAGCACCGCAGTTGGCTAGCAGCGCACTTGGCTAGCAGCGCACCATGACCTCGCCGAGCGGACTTACGGGACAGGTCGGGGACCCGGGCGTCGTCCGCCGGGTACCCGACCGGCATCACCAGGTAGGGGCGCTCCTCGGCGGGGCGTTCGCAGACCTCGCTGAGGAACCGCATGGGACTCGGCGTGTGCGTCAGCGTCACCAGCCCCGCGTGGTGCAGCGCGGCGATCAGCAGGCCGACGGCGATGCCGACCGATTCCTTGACGTAGTAGGGCTTCGGCGTGGTCGGTCCCTGGTGCACCTCGAACACGACGATCACCGCCGGGGCGATCTCGAGAAACGGCTTGCGCCAGTCGGTGCCCAGCGCCGCGAGGGCGGTGAGCCATTCCTCCGGCGCCCGCCGGGCGTAGAACTCGCGTTCTTCCGCCTCAGCGGCCAGCCGCAGCCGCCGCTTGCGCTCGGGGCTGGTCACCACGACGAACCGCCAGGGCTGTATGTTGGCACCGCTTGGCGCGCTGGCGGCCGCCCGGATAGCCGACTCGATCACGCCGTCGGGCACTGGATCGGGCGAGAACTCGCGGACCGACCGGCGGGCCGACATGCGGTCGGCGAACCCGCTCGCGGCCTGTGCCATGTCCGTCGGCGGCAACCGGACGTGGGCAAGCGGCACCGTCGACGCCGTCGCGATCTCAGTCATCACTCAGCCTCCATGACCTGGTCACAGGTTGAGTATTCAACGGCCGCGGGCGGCTGGCCTTACTCCGCAGTGCTATTGCCGGCCAACTGCTCCCCGGCCGCGGCCTGCCCGATCAGGTAATCGACGACATCGGCCAGCCTGCCCCGCCGCGCGGCCGCCTGACGCTGCCGCGCGGCGCCGTCCCCGCGCCCGAGAAGGTCCCGCATCCAGCCCGTTACCTGCTCCAGCTCGCCATAATCGGCCAGAGCGGGGCGCGCTGCCGCCAAGAGCCGCTCGGCGAGCTCGACCGCGGAGACCAGCCGCCCGGTGCGCACATCCACCCCGTGCCCGCTCAGCCCGTCTCGGGCGGCTCGCCAGTAGGCGACCCGCAGTAGCTCAGCGGGCAGGACCGGTCCGGGGTCCCCATCATCCACCCGTGCGGCGGCATCCGCCGCCAGGGCGCGGATCAAGGCGGCGAGCAGTGCCGACTCCGTGGCGGTCATGGGCACGTCGGCCGCTCGCACCTCGAGCGTCGGGAAGCGCTCGGACGGGCGGATGTCCCAGAATATGGTGCCGGCGTCGACAAGGCTGCCGGCCTCGGTCAGCGTCGCGACGAGGTTGTCGTAATGCGCGGCCGAGGTGAAGTACGGGGGAGGCCCCGCCACCGGCCACCGGGTCCACGCGATGGTGCGCCAGCTCGCATAGCCGGTGTCCTGCTCGGGCCAGTACGGCGAGTTCGCGGCAAGCGCGATGATGGTCGGCAGGTACTGGCGCAGGTGGTTGCTGACCAGCACCGCGCGCTCCCGGTCCGGCATCTCCACGTGCACGTGCATGGCGCACAGGCTCAGCTCGTCGTGCAGGCCACGGAACGTCGCCGTGCCCCGGGCCTGCCGGGGACCCTCGGTGATGGGCTGCGGGACGACATCGCCGAGCACGGGCGTGCCGCTGGCGATGATCCGCAGGCCCTCCGCCCCGGCCGCGGCGCTCAGCTCCGCTCGCGCCCCGGCCAGCTCGCCGAGCACCTGCCCGGCCTCCAGGCAGGGCATGGTCTTGGTCTCCAGCTGGAACTTGGTGATCTCCCCGGATACCTGCCCGCCCAGCGCGTGCCGGGCACGTTCGAGCACGGCCTCCGCCCGGGGCGCCACGGACCTGGTCGCCGGGTCGACGACGAGGAATTCCTCTTCCACTCCGAACCGCGGCCGGGCGGCGATTCGAGGCCGGTGATCCTGGGGGTTCACGCTGACGTAGCCTCACGGTGCTTCAACACGACCGCGGGGTTAGCGGCCCCCTATAACTTAGCGGGCATTGTCCGGCCTGGGGGCTCCTAGGAACGGGGGGAGCCGTCGAGCAGCCGCTCGATCAGGCCCGCTAGCAGCGCCGCCCGGTCCGGCATCATGGAGACGTCCACATATTCCCCTCGAGCGTGCGACCCTCCGCCGACGGCGCCGAGTCCGTCCAGGGTCGGGATGCCAAGCGCCCCGGTGAAGTTGCCATCGGAAGCCCCGGGCGCCCGTCCGCCTTCCGGCGGCGGGACGCCGAGGTCGGCCGCCGCCGCCCGCGCCGCCTCAAGCAGTGGCAAGGCCACTTCCGACGGCATCGGGTACCGGTTGAGGCCGCCGCCCATCGCCAGGCTCGCCCCCGGCAGGCATGCGGGCAGGCTCCGGAGTGCCTGGTCCACCCGGTCGAGCTCGGCGGAGGTCCACGCCCTGACATCGACGCATACGCTGGCCTCCTCAGGAACGGTATTCGACGTAGTCCCGCCCTTGACCACCGTCGGGGTGACGCTGGTGCCCCTCGCCGCGTCGGCGAGTTCCAGCACCGCGAGCACCTGGTGGGCAAGTTCGACTGTCGCGTTGACGCCCAGGTGCGGCTCCACGCCCGCGTGGGCCGCCTTGCCGCGGACCATGAGCTGATAAGCGGAACCGCCCTTGCGGGCTATCTTCAGCGCCCCGTCGGGAGCGCTCGGTTCGCAGACGAGAACGGCAGCGCAGCGCCGCGCCTGCTCCTCGATCAGCGCTCGGGAGGTTCCCGAGCCGCTCTCCTCATCGCAGGTAAGCAACAGCCCGACCCGGGAGGCGTCCTGGAGCATGTCGAGGGCGGCGAGCATCTGCACGATCCCGGCCTTCATGTCGCACACGCCGGGACCGGTCGCCCGCCCGTCAGCCACGGCAAACGGCCACTGGCTGAGTGTCCCCGCGGGCCAGACCGTGTCAAAGTGGCCCAGCAGCAAGATCCCTCCGTCCGGCGCCGGCCAGAGCAAGTGCGGCAGGCCGCCCCTGGCCGTTCGCTGCACCGGACGGCTGAGGATGCAGCTCCCCCATCCCGCGAGCAGTTCCGCGCAGGACTCCAGGTGCGCCACCGAGCCGGCAGGCGACTCGCACGCGACTAGCATGCCCAGCCGGTCCACCATCGCGTCGGTGCTCCCGCGCGCGCTCCGCAACCTGGCGCCGAGCCGTCCTTGAGCCGATTCCCTCGCGATCATGGCTCTCGCTGCCTTCCCGCTCGCCTTACTCCTTACTCCCAGCATCAGGAACAAGGCGCCCCGGGGGCATCTCCTCAACTGCTGGCAGCGCTCAGGCCGATGTCAAGCCTGGAGTCGGCATTCTGGTGGGCCACCACGGAGACGATGTGCAGGAGGGCGTCTTCCGAGTAGCCGGCCGCCCGCAACTCCGCGAGGTCGCCGGCCTTCATTCGCCAGGGTTGGCGGCTGAGTTTCCGGGCGAACCTGATCAGCCCGCTGTCACGATCGGTGGGGCTGTTGAGTTCGCCGAGCGCCCCGGCGCCGTCCCAGTCGCCACTCTCCTCGGCGGCGACGATGGCCAGCAGCCGGCGCTCACCTCGGCTTATCGGCTTGTCGGCCTCCATCACGTAGGACCGCCACGATTCCCACGCCGCCAGCAACGGCCGGTGCCGGGGCCGTTGACGGCCCCGCCCCGCGGCCCTGGCGGATGAGCTGGTCCGACGGGGCCTGGCTGCCTCGGCTTGGCGCAGATCCGGCTCGAAGGCGGGAAGCGGTGTCTTGTAGTCGAACTCGATGCCGGTCGCGTCGGCTACCCGGGTGAAATAGTTGAACATCGAGATGACGCCGATTGACGCCTCGATCTGCTGCTCGTCCAGGCCCTGGAGACCTGCGGCCGCCATGGTCTGGGGGGTGAGCGCCCACGGCCGGGCGGTGAGCGTCACCGCGATCTCGGAGAGCGCGCGGGCACGCGGCGGCAGGGACTCGTTGTCTCCCTGCAGGACGGCCAGTGGCGTGGCGGCTTCGCCGCCTGCGACACGCAGAAACTCTGCGTGAGCGGACGTTCAATAAAAGCACTGGTTAGTGCGTGACGTAGTACTTGCGAGCAGTTCCCGATCGACCCAGGGCAACCCGGTGCTAGCTAGCGCACCGGACACGGCAAAGGTCCGCCGCAGCAATTCAGGGTCAAGGCTGTGCGCGCGGATAATCCCGGCCGCGTCGCCGTGCGGGGGACGGTAGACGGGCGGCATGGGCCTGTTGTCTACCACGGCATAGGCCTCGGCTAGCGCCCCTGCCGATTCCGCTTGCGGAACAATTCTCAGCCATGCCACAGGCTAAGGCTATCACGCGCCCGGCCCATGCCGGCGGCAAGCCAGGCGGCTGGTGCCCGGTTGCCGCGACTTGAACCGCCCGGGCCGAGGCGAAAAGCCCGGGCCGCGATGAGTCTGGCGCGGACCGCCGGTCTTATCGGATGGCAACCTATCGGCCGCGAAGTCAGGCGGAGGCAGGTTATGGTAACGCGCTGGCCCGCGCGTGCGCCATCTACATTGCCGGACCGAAGTTGCTGCTGAAGCGGCTATGGGAGGCGGCCACCGATGCCTTCGCGCGGGCCGGTTCGTCGCCTGCCCCCACCATCAGGCTGGCGAGCTGCTTCTCCAGGAAGCCGTTCCCGTTATATGGCGGGACGAGGTACCGGCCGAGCTCGAGCATGGTAGTTCCGTGGACCCCGATCCACATGTGGTGCGCGATGAGCACCGGGTCGTCGGGGGTGAAGCGGCTGGCCGCGACACAGCGCCGTGCGCACTCCACCACTGTGGCCAGCGTGTACCGGCCATGCTGGCGGTCCTCTTCCGTCAGGGCGAAGCCGGCCAGATTGGATGAGCCGAACATCACTTCGAAGGCGTGCCCGTTGGTCATGGCGTTATAGCGGTATATCCGCCCGAGCATGGCCATGTCGGCTACCGGGTCGTCGGTCTTCTCCGCGAGCATGAACAGGCGCTCCAGGCGCTTGAACCCGTCGCGGGCGATCTCGCGGACGATCCCGTTCATGCTGCCGAAGTACGTGTACACGGCCATCGTGGACATCCCAGTGGCCGCTGCCAGGCGTCGGGCGGACAAGGACTCCGGCCCTCCCGTCGCGATCAGCCGCGCCGCGGCGTTCAGCAGCGTGACGCGGTTGCTCGGGTCCTGTCGGCGGGGCGCACTCTCGACAGGATGGCATAACACCGTTACCCCCGTGCCCATTTCGCCCTCACTTCCCGGCTGCGCCGCCGGACGTGCCCGGCACTCGGCGAGCGGTATGCGGTACAGCGGCAAGCAGGCAGAATGTGCCATCTTGGAACTCTACGGTCAGCGTGCCGCCGATTGCTTCCAGGCGGGCCTCCAGGTTCTCCAGCCCGACGCCGTCGCGGTAATCGATTCCGGATTTCGGGCTGCCGTCATTGGCAATGAGCAGCGTGACAGACTCTCCGGCCTGACTGGCCGTGACCCGGCAAGTCCGCGCCGCGCTGTGCCGCAGCAGGTTGGTCACCCCTTCGCGGAGAACCGTCGCCAGCACAGTATCGACCTTGTCATCGAGGCCGCCGCAGTCGATCTCGATGTCCGCCATGATCCCGGCGGCGGCCAGCAGCGACGCCGTCGATACCACCTCCGCGGCCAGGGACATGGCGCGATAGTTGGTCGCCACGAGGCGCACGTCCGCCGCCGCCTGCCGGGCGAAGACGACGACGTCCGCCAGTTCTTCACGGGCCAGGTCTGGCTTGGTGTCCATGATCCGCCTGCTGAGTTCCGCCTTCAGGGCGATCGCCGACAGACTGTATCCGAGCAGGTCGTGCAGGTCCCTGGCGAAACGCGTACGCTCCCTGATCGCGGCCAGCTCGGCTATCTCCCCGCGCCTGGCCTGTTCGTGCCAGACGAGCAGCGCCAGTTGGCCGAGTCCGAAGACAACAATGCCGGACGCCAGGCAAAAGATCGCCATGCTCGCGATGTCACTGGGTCCCTGCCACGCCATGATGGCCACGACGAAGATCATCGTGGCCATGGCGGCGAACGGTGCCCACGCCTTCCAGCCCGTTATGAGGAGCAGCAGCGATCCGGCGAGAAACCCCGTCATCCCCACCCACGCGAGGTGGAATACCAGCAGGGGCAGGTAGGTGGCCAGCCCCTGGCCCAGGACTATGGCACCTCGTTTCCATGTTGGCCAGCGCTGGGCGCTCGGAGAGCAGTTGTACAGCTGAAGGGCGAAGACTGTGGTCGCCGAAGCCAGGGTGAAAGCGACCTCAAGCGGATGCGACAGTGGCACTTTCCTTATAATGAAGCTTATCTGTACTCCGAAGAAGCTGCTATACGACGCCAGGAGTATTTTGTACGAGATACCCCTGTCACATTGAACCATGCGGGCGCGCGCTTTATCGAGCCCAGTGCTGACCGTAAAATTGCGCGCCCTGTCTTCGTCCGGTGCTTCCTTTGCGATGTTTTGCAGGTTAGGAGGGCGCGTCTGTCGGCCAGCCATGGTTCACCTCGTAGTGTTCGTTGTCGCGCGCCTGGAGCCGTCGGCAACTCAGATGGTCGCTTCTGTCCTATATTGTATTATATCGGGCAAAGCTACATACAAGAGACTAATACTATTTATCCCTCTTTGTGGAAACTTGCTGCCACATACGCCACTCTGTGGTGGTTTGCCCGCTACCGGTGTCCACGCGGAGTGCGGCGACGAGCTCGTCCGCGTCCTGGCACGCGAGTTGAACCTGGTCACCGGCCAGGTGCGCCGCTGGCGCTCGCTGGCCGTCCAGGCCGCCGCCGGCCGCGACCGCGACTTCACCACGGAAAAGCCCGGCGAGCCCGGGCCGGCTCTCCCGCACAGCTGCATCGACAACATGGCGCATTAGTCACTCCCGTCAAACTGGTCACTCGGCACCAGGACCGGAGGCCCGCCGCCGCCCGCGCCCTAACCGCATCACGCAGGCACGAGCATTAGCCTCGCCCGGGGCAGCGCGCGGGTAGCGATTACTTGATATTGCTGACTACGTCACCTTCTCTAGGCGAATGCCGGATGCTGCTGCCACACTGGAGTCAGTGCGCGAGTTCGCTATAGCGGAGTCAGTCAAGTCGGACACCTGATAAGTTCTGGAGCCAGCAGTGGAGACAACCTGGGCCGGCAGGCTGCGCTGCCGCATTTTCCTGCCAGATCAATCGGAAGTCAAGTTCGAACGGCGTGGATTCTATGCGCCTGACGCGCTGCGGCAGGCGAACCTGGAGAGAGTGGGAACGAAGTTCCTCGAGGGCTTCGCTTACGGAATGGGCGGCCGGTCGCTTCCGGACATCGAATCGTCGCTCGAGATGATCGAGCCCACATTTCGCGGGTTCGCTTACGAGGGCTGTTCGATGGCACTCGCGGTGCGCGACGGGATCACGCCGGTCAACCGGCACTGGGTGCGCGACCTGCTCGCCAGCAGGGGAGCCGCCCATATATACATGGCCTACATCGGCGTCGGCTGGGCGATGGCCCGGCTGCCCAGGGTCAGGTGGCGCGCGATAACCCCGCGCGACCCCCTGCTGCGCTGGCTGGCGCTTGACGGATACGGCTTCCACCAGGCCTACTTCCACACCAGGAAGTACGTGGACGGCCAGTACCAGGCGCCGATCCCGGGCTGGCCGTCCGGCTACGCCAACCGGGCCGCCGACCAGGGCATCGGCCGTGCCCTATGGTTCGTCAACGGCTCGGATGTCGCGCATGTCGCGGACGGGATCAGCAAGTTCGCGCCGTCCAGGCAAGCGGACCTGTGGAGCGGCGCGGCCCTGGCGAGCGTCTACGCCGGCGGGGCCGACGCCGGGGAGCTTGAGGAGATGGTGCGGCTGGCCGGCCCGTACCGGTTGCACGCCGCCCAGGGGGCCGCGTTCGCGGCCGGGGCCCGGGTCATGGCCGGCCTGGTGACCCCCGGCACGGAACTCGGCGTCAAGGTGCACTGCGGCATGTCCGCCGCGGAGGCTGCCGCGGTCACCGACGAAGCGCGGCTGGACCTGCCGGACACCGACGGCCCGGTCCCCGCCTTCGAACTGTGGCGTGAGCGGATCAGGAACCGCTTCGCGTGAGCGCCGCGCCTGCCGCACGGCGAGTCGGCCAGTTCCGGCATCCGGTGGCGTTCTGGCTCGGAGTCGCCGCGCCGCCACGGCCCTGATCGGCGCGGTGCCGGTGCTCGCCGGAGTTACCGTGCTCGGCTTCGCCCGGCTGGAGACCAGGCGGCGCCCGCTGGAGGAGATCACCCAAGCCGAGTTCGGCCTGCCGGAACAGGCGTAGCCGGACGACCAGACTCGGGAGCGCCGGCCGGCCCGGCCGGTTAGCCGTCCTGCCAACAGGAGGAGAAAATGCCGACCGCTCTCGGCTCGGTGCGCAGGTTCGTGATGACGCCCAAGCTCATTGACGTCACCTTCGCCAAGCGCCGCTTCCCGGCCGTCCCGTCCGCCGCGACGCGGCGGCTTGAGGCCATTCCCCAGGCCGTCATCTGCGGGTTCGAGTGGGGGATCGACGCGCGCGATCAATGGGAGGTGGAACGGCGCCTTGACCTGGTGGACCGCGAAGTGCTTGGTTTCGCGTACGAGGGCGCGACGATGGCGTTCACCATCCTGGACGCGACCGGAGGAGGGCACCGCACCCGGGACTTGCTGCGCGGTCCTGGCCGGCCGCACATCTTCCTCGCGTACATAGGCATGGGGTTCGCGATGGCCCGGCTGCCCCGGCCGGTGTGGAGGAAGGTCCTCCCGGACCTGAGCGGCGACCCCTACTACCCCGTCATGAGCTGGCTGGCAGTCGACGGCTACGGCTTCGACCGGGCCTACTTCGACACCGGGCGCTGGGTGGACGCGCAGCGGGTGCCGAAGCCGTACCCCTGGGCAGGAGCGCCTGACTATTTTCCCCGGGCGGTTGACCAGGGCATCGGGCGCGCGCTGTGGTTCATCTGCGGCGGCAGCGCACCGGATGTCGCGGCCGCCGCGGGCCGGTTCGCGAGCCACCGGCAAGCCGACCTATGGAGCGGGATCGGGCTCGCTGCCACCTTCGCGGGCGGATGCGACGCGGAAGGGCTGGCAGGTCTGCGCCGCGCCGCGGGCGGTTGCGGAGCGGACCTGGCCCTCGGTGCCGTGTTCGCCGTCAAGGCGCGCGCCTACGCCGGCTTCGTGCCCGACCACACTCAGGTCGCCTGCCTGGCACTGACCGACGCGTCCGTCGACAAGGCGGTGAAAGTCGCCGACGACACGGCGGTCGCCTCGGCGCCCGAACCCGGATCCGAGCCGCCCTACGAGACCTGGCGGCAGCGGATACGCACTCACTTCGCGGCTGACTTATCCGCCCAGCTCGCCCGGATTCGGCAGAACAGAAGAAGCCGGGCGCGGATATCGCATCGCACAATGCAGATGACGATAACCTGCCAGCCGAGTGGAGGAGAATTGCATAACCTGACCGCGGAGCAACGCCGGATAATGACGCTTGAGGCGTTCGCGGATACCTTTGTGCCGGGCGAGAAGCGCGCGCCCGACGACATAGCAGTGGCCGGCGCCGCAGCGGGTCCCGGCGCCGTCGAGGCCGGCGCGCTGGAGCTTCTCGAGACCCCCGCCACCGGTGTTTCCGATGGCCTGGATGACCTCGCCGATTCACTCAATGAGCATGCCGCCCAATACGCGGCAGAGCGCGGAATTTCCATTGACCGGGACCTCCCGCCCTTCGCGGCGCTCGGCTTCAAGCACCGCACGGAGCTCATCGAGACCCTCGTCGCGCCCGATCACCCGGAGAAAGAGTTCTGGATACTCACCGCGCTGTTCTGCTTCATGGCTTTTGACACCGCGGCGCAGACCGACACGGCCAGCGCCATCGCGAACGGGCACCCGGGACTGACGGCGATGGGTTTCGCGAAGCCCGACCCCGACGGCCTGTGGCGGTTCCCCGATTTTTCCTACGGACGCCAGCTGGCGCGCATCCACCCGCACACGACACCGGCAGGAGACCCGGCGTGATGAACGCCACGACAAACGGCATGAAGAGCCAGGAACGGACCGACATCCTTATCGTCGGCAGTGGGTTCGGCGGCGCCATCACCGCCTACCACCTGGCGGCCGGCGGCGCCAAGGTCGTCATCCTGGAACGCGGCCCGTGGGTGCCGAGCGACGAGTTCGAGCACGACTTCAAGCTGGGCACGTCCTCCACGCGCATCTTCGACTTCGTCGCGGGCGACGGGATGAGCGTGCTCGGCGGGAACTGCGTCGGCGGCGGCAGCGTGGTGTACTTCGGCACGATGCCGCGCGCGCCCCGCTTCGTGTTCGAGCGCCAGGGCAGCATCGGCCGGCGGATGTGGCCGTCGGCCATCACCCGCGACACGCTCGAACCCGTGGTACGACCGGGTGACCGAGGCCCTGCCGATCAGCCGGCAGGACTGGAGCGAGGTCACCTACCCCGGCGGGCTGTGGGCCGCGATCTGCGATCACGCCGGGCGGACGGCCAACCCGGCGAACGTCGCCATCGACACCGCGAAGTGCACCAACTGCAACTGGATGATGGCCGGCTGCCGGTTCGACGCCAAGCGCTCGCTGCTGCTGAACTACCTGCCCGCGGCCGTCTCGCACGGCGCGCGAGATCCGGCCGCTGCACGAGGTGCAGCGGCTGTCGAAGGCCGACGGCCTGTTACCGGGTGCACTACAACGTCATCGACGACGAGGACTACCGGGTGACGGTCGGCAGCGGGACGATCGACGCCAAGATCGTCATCCTGGCGGCCGGCGCGGGGGCCACGCCGGTGATCCTGCAGCGGTCGCGAGGAGTCCCTCGGTGCGATGCCGCACGCGGTCGGCCGGTACTTCTCCGGCAATGGCGAGCGGCTGAACACGGCCGTCATCGACGAGGAGAAGGTCCGCGACGTGCTTGGCCTGTCCCGGCCCGGCGGGCTGGCGTACGCGGCCAACCAGATCGGCCGGGGACCGAGCGTGGCCAGCTGGGACCGGCTGGACGCCTCGCTTCCCGAGCACTCGCGGTTCTCGCTCGAACAGCTGTACTTCCCGCCGGGCCTGGGCACCATCCTCGCGCAGGCACCGGGCGCACAGGGGCCGAGCTGGTTCGGGGTGGAGAAGAAGGAGATGCTCCGGCACTGGAAGTCCTGGCTGACGATCTTCATCATGTCCGAGGACAACAACGAGGGCGTCTTCGGGCCGCCGCCGCCCACCGGCAACGCGGTGCGGATCTCGCAGCAGATGCTCGGCCGCGGCAACCTGTCCTACCAGCCGACCGCGGAGACGCTGCGCGGCTGGGCCGAGGCCGACGCCGAGCTGAAGGACATCCTGGAGCGGGACGGCCTGGCGCGAGTCAGGCCCTGGACCAACGACGTCGTCGGGCGCCTACACCGTGCACCCGTTGTCGTCGTGCCGCATCGGTGACGACCCCGCCACGTCCGCGCTCGATGACCGCCATGAGCTGCGCGGCCACCCCGGCATCTTCGTCACCGACAGCTCCGCGGTGCCGTGCGGGCTGACCGTCAACCCGGCCCTGACCATCGCCGCCCTGGCCGAGCGGGCCGTCCCGGGGATCGTCAGCGCCGCGCGGGAGCGGGGTATCAGCGTCAGCTACGGCGCGCCCGCCCCGGACGGCGCCACCAGCGCGCGGCGCGAGGTGTTCCGGCTGCAGCGCGCCTGACGGCGCGATGGGCGCACCGCGCCCCAATCATCGAGCCGAGCACTCGCGGAGCAGTCAATGATGTGTGCGGGACATCTCGGGCGTCCCCCATCCGGCCGCCCGCACGTGGCGGACGCGCTCCTGACGACCACCTGGCCGTCGGCGGCTTGTCGCCGCGGGTCATCGCCGGCAAGGCGATGACCCGCGGCCGAGCTGGTCGCCTGGCCGGCGCAGTAGCGTGTTCAACAACACGGTGGGTCATTCTTCATCATGCTTCCGCTGCGGATGGACCGCACCGGGCGCGTCAGACGATCGCGCCGCACGTCAGGTTGATGACGGTGCCGCTCATGGCGCCTGCGCCATCCGAGGCCAGGTACACGGCCGTGCTGCCGATCTCCGACAGTCGCGGCAGGCGGCCGATCAGCGTGTCCTTCACCAGGAACGGGACATCGGCGTCAGTGACACCGTTTGCCTCGGGGGTGAAGTTAGACCTCACCCCCACGACTCGCACGCCCTTGCGGCCAACTTCGCCGGCCAGGGCGCGGGTCAGCGCCTCGATGCCGGCGTTCGCCATGCTGAAGCCCCCCATCTGGTGGCGGGTCTCCATTGCGGATGAGGCGGAGAGCATGATGATCACGCCCGAGCCCTGCTCGATCATGTGCCGCGCGGCCGTGGTCGCGGTGATGAAGTGACTGCGGCCGGCGTCAATAATCGGCGTCATGAAGTCGGCCTCGGTCATGTCGATCAGCGGAATGCCCTGCACGGCCCGGATGGTGATCGCGTTAAAGGAGATGTCGATGCTGCCAGCCGCCTTGGCGACGTGCGCGGCGAGTGCCTCGACGGCCGCCTTATCCATCACGTCGAGTTCGGCTGTTTGCGCGATGCCGCCATCGGCGCGAATCTCATCCGCCACCTTGTCGAGCTTGGCGAGTGTTCGCCCGGCCAGGAACACCTTGGCTCCCTCGTGAGCGAACGCGCGAGCGACGGTCGCGCCCATCGCCCCGGCCGCCCCGTACACAATGGCGTTCTTCTTGTCGAGCAGCACCCGGTACCTCCTCGGCTCTTTGCGAAGCCTATCGGAAGCACCTCAGGACGCGTCAATGTCTGGCAGCGCGAGCCATCAGGGATTCGCGGGCCCACTCTCGGCCTGCCGCCGTGAGGCAGGCGAGCGCCGGCGCGGGATCCGGTAGCGCAGGGCACTCGGCACGGCCTTCCCGAGGTCGCCGCTGAGCGCGAGCAGGCGGAGCCAGGCCGGGAGGAGCACGTCCAGGCCCGGCGGCCGCCTTGTAGTGTTCACGTGGAGAGTGCTCCTCGACTCGGGCCGATAAAGGCTTCGGCAACTGCTATCGTGCCAGTTCAGGGGCACTTTCTGGGGAGCCGCGCCGCTCGGCGCGCTAACCCTGGTGAAAAGCCGGGGTGAGCAGCATGAAGAATAAGCGAACGCCTAGCCCGTTTGGGCGTTAGTCTTTCGCTTATGAGCCGTTGCGATGCAACTGGAATTAATGTTTCAGCTCCACGCGCGCTCAGGGGAGACTCGGGTCCCATAATACAACACAAGGGTACATATGCCAACAAATTCCGAAGAGATACACGCCCGGCTACCCGGGCAATTCTCCGTGCGGCTCGACGCGGAGCCGCGGGCGGGCCGCCTCCCCGCGCGGCTTCGCCGCCACGCTTCGGGCATACGGTTCCCACGTGTGCGGCAGGCGGGGCGACTCGCGCGGACGATGTCCCGCGCGGGCGGCATCAGCCCGGGCAACGGAATGGTAAGTTCACGTGAAGGACGCAAGCTCCTTGCCCCGACCCCATGCAGTACGTAACGAAAAGCAAAATCCGAGTTGCCTGCGCCCAGGCGTGGCGCCGAGCACTAACTGCGGGAATCAGGGTGGGGCGCTGCCGGACTCGCGCGCTACGAAATATCCCCGCGCCAGTGTTGAGCGGAGACTCGGGACATGATTTTATAGCCGGCGGCGGACTTGATAAACCAACGTCACCAGTCCCGGAAGCGCAGTATAGCCGGAGGCTGCCATACGCGATCTTGCTGACGTCGCTGAGCGCCCTTTTCGCGCTGCAGATTGCGCTGATCATACAGGCGGCGGGAATGTCGCATCCATTCCGGCTCGCTGGTGCCCTGGCGTCGGCTGCCGCGGTCTTCGCACTGCAGCTGGGCAGTTCCTATGCGAGCGCGGAGCGCTGGCGAGCCCGGCAGCGGGGTGCCATGATCGTGGGCCAGGCGGCTGCCAGCTACCTGCCCCTGCTGGCCTTCGGCATGATGTGGACGGGGATGACCGGCTTCCTCGCCGGGTCGGTACTGCTGCTCGTGCCCGGCTGGAAGGCATGGGTGCCGTTCACGGCCGTCGCGCTGAGTATGCTCGCCGCCGCCATAGTGGCGCGGCCGGGAGCCTACGACACCGCCCTCGCGGTGGCTGGGGACCTGGTCGTGGGCATCGTCGTGTTCGGGCTGTCCCGTCTGGCGGCGCTTGTCAGGCACGCGGACGCCATGCATCAGGAGATCGCCCAGCTAGCCGTCATCAGGGAGCGCACGCGCTTCTCCCAGGACCTGCATGACCTGCTGGGCTACAGCCTGTCGGCGATCGCGCTGAAGGCCGAGCTCAGTCGGCGGACCATGGCGGCTAAGCCGGAACTAGCCCGTGAGGAACTGGCGGATGTCGTGGTCTTCGCCCGGCAGGCGGTGGCCGACGTGCGCCAAGTGGCCAACGGCTACCGCGCCATGTCGCTGATCGCGGAGGCGGGCTCAGCGGCGTCCCTGCTGGCCGCGGCCGGGATCATGGCGGACATCGAGATCGACTGCGGTGCCCTTGACGAGAAGGTCGACACCGTGCTCGCGACGGTCTTGCGCGAGGCAGTGACGAACTTGCTGCGGCACAGCTCCGCGCGGACTTGCCGGCTGGCGGCGAGCCAGACCGGGGAGTGCGTCACGCTGGTCGTCGTCAATGACGGCGCGCCACGGTCAGGGACCCCTCACCGCGATGGCGGCGGGCTGGAGAACCTGGAGGCGCGCCTGGAGGCCGTCGGCGGCACGTTGACCATCGAGTCGCACAACGGCTCCTTCGGCCTGCTCGCCGCCGTGCCGTGCGCCGCCCGCAAAGGGCCTCGAAGGTCAGCGCCGCCGCAGGGAAGCGCGAGTGCACAGGCCGCTAGTTAGCCATGCCCAGGTGACACCGCGCCGGGCACCGCCGCGGTGTCACCTGGGCGCGCCGCGTTATTCTTCGCACGCGCTGCTTAGGCGGATGTCGTGCCGCTGAACTGTCCGGGCTGCCGTCCCGGGCCGGGGGAGCCGCGGTAGGCCTGCGCGATGTCCAGCCACTGGTCGGCGTCTGCCCCGGTCGCGCGGACTGCGAGGTCGTCGCGGTGCCTGCGCCTGGTGACCAGGAAGCAGAAGTCCAGTGCCGGGCCGGTTACCCGCTGGTCGGCGTCGGCGGGCCCGAATTCCCATGTCGCCCCTGAGGGGGCGGTGAGCTCGTACCTGAACTGGGCCTCGGGCGGGGTGAGGCCGCGCACCTGGTAGCCGAAGTCGCGGTTCCGGGTGGCGAACCAGGCTAGGTGGCCGATCCTGTCGGTGTGCTCGCGCTGGACGCCTACCGTGTCGGCGATGTCCTGCCCGTGCGCGAACAGCTCCATCATCCCGGCGCAGGCGAGGACGCCGGCGGGAAGCTGCCTGGCCACCCACGGCACCAGCTGGTCGGGGGGCAGGGCGGCGAGTGCCGTCACGGCGGCGTCCCGCTCCGCGCGCCACCGCGCGAACAGGTCATCGGTCGAGTCGGCCAGGTACGGCTTGAGCATTCCGACCACTGCCGCGTCGAAGTCGTTCTCGGCGCCGGCGGTCATTTTCACGAACAGGTCAGGGTCGGATCCCGCCAGCCC
The DNA here is from genome assembly GCA_963735415.1 of uncultured Actinomycetota bacterium. Lineage (GTDB taxonomy): Bacteria > Actinomycetota > Actinomycetes > Streptosporangiales > Streptosporangiaceae > Trebonia. The sequence goes on from CAVTLB010000033.1 coordinate 61,607, forward strand.
GGCTATGCGGAAGACCGACGCCAGGTGGGCGACCTGGTGCTTGACGGTCCAGCCCGGCGCCGCCGTCGCAGCGCCCAATGCGAGGCGTCAAGGCCAGCCACGATCTTGTCGAGGGCCTCGCCCTCGGCGACTATGTCGGTGAATACGTCGGTGACCTGCCCCATGGCGCTTCCTCCGCTGAGCGATGACCGGAATCTGTACTCCTGAATCATCGCCGCGGCCCGGTGCGCGGGCACCTTCTACATTGCCGGCGACGCCGCGATGGGAAGGTCAGGGGCAATCAGGAAGGTGCGATAACCTTTACCGCCCGGCGACCGTGAGGCATTACCGGGCAGCTATCGCGTCCGGTACCTCGTGCGGCACGCGCAGATGGACCAGTGAGGCGCAGATGGACCCTGATGGCATCGGTGTCCTGGCTGCGGCGGAAGGCCCCGCCAGCATTACCGTCAACTTCACCGGGGCCAGGGCGTGCCGGGCACCACTTACGTGGGGCCAGAACGGCATCTGGCTTAAGTTCCAGCGGGATCCCGACTGTGACCTCAATGGTTCATACGTGCTGACGGTCCAAGACGAGGGCATCAGCGTAGCCGCAGCTGCGGACGTCATTAGCCGCATTGTCGCGCGGCACGAGGCACTGCGTACCCGACTGCAATGCTCAGAAGGCAGAGTATGGCAGGTCGTGGACAAGTCGGGCGTGCTCAGAGTCACAATTACTGAAGCACATGAGGCTACCTTGATGGCTAACGTCGTAACTGCCGCCCGCCGTCAGCGTGAAGCCAAATTCGATCTTTGTGAAGAGTTCCACATGCGGACCGGTTTCGTGACGACCGGGGGTAGCGTCCGCTTCATTATCCTCACTTTTTCGCATATCGCAGCTGATGGTGCCGCCGCGCAGATTCTAATGAGTGAGCTTCAACGGGCTCTCTCCGGCCGAGAAATGCCGGGCGCGACCGTTATGCAGCCGTCCGATCTGGCGTGGATGCAGGAGCAGATCACCGGAATGCCGGTTGCAGACGGAGCGTTCCGCTCGGTACTGGTCGGCAGCAGTACCGGCGCATCCCGCCCACGATGTTCCCCCTTGTCGGACCGGCCGAGAACCCCCGGCGCCAGCAGGCCGTACTAATATCACCCGCCCTTGAGGCGGCTGCGGAGATAATAGCGAGCGATGCACGGGTGACGACCTCCGCTGTCTTGCTGGCCGCCACCTGCACGATGGCGGGAGTCTGGACAGGGCATCAGGTGAGCGCGATGAATGCGCTTGCTCTCAATCGTGTCCAGCCTGGGCATGGGGGTCTCGTCGCCAACCTCATTCAGCTAGGCCTGGTCGTCCTCGACTTGCGGCAGGAACTGGGCTTTCGGGAGATCGCCCGGCAAGCGTGGATGTCCGCGCTGGACGCTTACCGGTATGCGTATTACGACCAGACCGTCATCAACCAGGTGATCGAGGAGGCCAGCCAAGAGCGCGGGGTAGACGTCAATCCATTCTGCTGCTTCAACGACCTGCGTGGCCTCGGACTGCCCGGACATAACAGCCACGCGGCCCGCGGCCCTGCGAAAGCCCGTAGCGAGCAGGCTGTACGCGAGTCGCTGGCGCGGACATCGCTCACCTGGGAATCTGGCAACGTGCCATGGTCACGGTGCCGGTTCTGCATGCAGGTCGTCGATCATGGGCCTGCTTCTGCGCTGGTGCTCATCGCTGATACGTGCTACCTGCCACGCGCGTCGATTGAGGGCTTTCTCCTCGGCATCGAGGAGTTGCTGGTCCGGGCCGCCTTCCATGACGTCCAGATCACCGATATCCGGCCGCCCTCATTTATGTCCGGTGAGTACAACGCAACCTTGAAGATGCGGGGTCCATTAGCCGCGTGTAAAGCTCGGCAAGAAAATGGCATCTGGGTCCGGCCGATCAATAATCGATAGGTGGCAGCCATGGATAATGACGTCACAGACCGTGCGGTCGTGCTCGGCGGGGGGATGGCGGGACTGCTCGCGGCTCGCGTACTGGCCGACGTCTACCGAGACGTGCTCATCATTGACCGCGACCAACTGGCCGGGGTCACCGGCCCACGGCGCGGCGTGCCGCACGGCCGGCACGCGCACGCACTGCTGGCCAAAGGGCACCAGATCCTGGTCGAGCTATTCCCGGGAATCGTTGACGAGCTGGCCGCCGATGGCGTGCCAGTCGGCGACCTTGCGGGGAGCCTGCGCTGGTACTTCCTCAGTCGCCGGCTCCAGCCAGCGCACAGCGGCCTGCTCAGCGTCTCCTCGACCCGCCCGGTGCTCGAGGCGCGGGTCCGGGAACGGGTGCGCGCCCTCAGCAACGTACGGTGGCTGGAGGAACACGCGATCCGCGGCCTCGTCACGACTCCCGACCGGCACCGGGTCACCGGAGTACGGGTCGTCGGGGAAAACGGCAGCAACGACGAGCAAGTCGTGCCGGCCGACCTGGTGATCGACGCCACGGGCCGGGGTTCCCGGACGCCGGTGTGGCTGACCGAGCTCGGTTACCCGGTGCCCGCCGAAGACCGGGTGAAGGTCGATCTGGCCTACACGACCAGGCACTTCCGGCTGAGCGACGATCCGTACGGAACGGACCTGTCGATAAACGCGGTGGCCTCGCCCGCCAATCCGCGCGGCGCGTTCTTTCCCAAGCTCAACGACGGCACCTCGATGCTGTCCCTGACCGGGATCCTCGGTGACCATCCGCCCAACGACCCCGATGGCTTCCTGGCCTTCGCCGAATCGGTGTCGGCACCCGAAATATACGCCGCCATCACCGCGGGGGACCCAGTCGATGACGCGGTGACCTTCCGCTTCCCAGCCAGCGTGCGCCGTCGTTACGAGAAGCTGCGCCGGTTCCCGCAAGGTTTCCTCGTCATGGGAGATGCGGTGTGCAGCTTCAACCCTGTCTACGGGCAGGGAATGCACCGTCGCCGCGATCGAGGCGGTCGTGCTGCGCGAGCACCTCAAGCGCGGCTCCGGGGTATCGGCGCGCCGCTTCTTCCGTGAGATCGCCCGCTACATCAACGTGCCGTGGGAGATCTCCGCGGGCGCGGACCTCGGCTTCCCGGGGGTGACGGGGAATCGGACCCTCAAGGTCCGCCTCGGTAACGCGTACATGGCCCGCCTGCACACTGCTGCCGCGCATGACGCGCGGTTGACCGAGGCATTCTTCCGCGTGGCGGGCCTGGTTGATTCGCCGAACGCGCTGATGCACCCGCGGGTGATTATGCGCGTCTTGCGAGGCTCCAAGGCAGAGCAGGCCGCCGCAGCGCCGGTCGGGACCCACCAGGCAACGCTGTCCGGGTGAGGCAGGGCCTTGGGCGCTGCTCGATGGTCATGCGCCGGGCGTGCCGGGGTGACGAGCGGCCTCGCCATGGCCTGGCACGACCAGGGCTACGTCATCGTCGCTGATCAGGCAAGGCCATCGCTTGAGGCGCGGCCGGTGCCGGTGGCCAGGGGTGCGGGCCAGGCGGTGGGGTCGGCCGGGTCGGGGGGTGCGGTGGGGCAGATGACGTAGTGGCGGGGGGTGATGGCGGTGGGGTGGCGGGCGAGGGCGGTCATGCAGCGGGCGTGTGCCTGTTGCGGGGTGCGGATGGTGTCGGTGGCGGTCAGGCAGGCGACCAGCGGGCGGCCGGCGGCGGAGGCGAAGACGCGGGCTATGGCGGGTGCGACGGCGTCGTCGACCAGGCGCTGGACGTCGGCGACGTCTACCCAGCAGTGGTCGACCAGTATCCGGTCCGGGGTGCCGGGGAGGGGCTCCAGCCCGATGATCTCGGGCATCCGGCTGGCGGGCACGTCGCCGCGTGCGGCGGCCACCAGCAGTCGCTCGACGGCCAGCAGCACCGACTCCAGTTCGGCCCGCGGCGCCAGGCCGGCGTCGCCGGTCCACATGTCCAGCCGCAGGCAGCCATCGATCTGGTTGAGGGTGAACCGGATTGTCATTGCGCTGGCCGGCATCGGGCACCACCGCAGTTCGGTCCGGGCGAGCGCGATGTCGATCTCCTCGGGCTGGAACCCGACGCCCGCGGTCAGCCCGGACCACGATTCAGGGACGAGGCTGTTGAACAACGGTTCGTAGCTGAAGCACAGGCCCCGTTCGTGCTCAGCCAGTTCGTCCATGGCGGCCCGCTTGGCCGCGTCGTACCTGCCGTGACGGCTCGCCTCCATCACCCTCGTCCAGGTGTGGCGGACCAGCTCGTCGAAGCTTCTCCCGGCGACCTCGACGGTGGCGATGGTGGCCTGGGCCAGGGAGCCGACGTAGTTCACCAGGTGGCGCTCGAAACGGTTGCCGGACAACAGGGGGAGCACCAGCTCGCGGGTAGTTGGCGCGGCGGGCGACCACGGCGCAGATGGCCGCGAGAACGACGCTGGACCGGCTGGCCCGGGTGCGCGCCGCCACCCGCCGCACGGCCATCGCGGCGGCCACCGACGACAGCTCCACCGCGAGCGACTCGCCGCTGGCCCGGGCGCCGGGCAAGGCGTACAGGTGGCGGGGGAACCGTCGCGACTGCTCCCGCATGTAGTCCAGCGCCGCCTCGGCCCTGGCTCGCTCGGCTGGCGTCGCCTCCAGTTCGGCCTGGTCCAGCGGCTGGTGGCCGGGCGGGCCGGCCGGCCGTCGCGGGGGATCGTCGAGCAGGCCGGCGAAGTCGCGCTTGAGGACCTCGATCGCGTCGTGGTCCACCGCCAGGTGGGAGAACTCGGCGGCGCACGCGATGACCTGATCACCCTCGTGGGGAGCGGTGGCCACCGCCATGCGCACGGGGCGCCGCCCGGGATCGGGGGACTCGCGCAGCCACCGGATGAGCGCCTCGGCCACCGCGGGGCGGTCCTGCGGTCCCCACTGTCCCTCGCCGAGCGAGCAGACCTCCAGCGGCTGGACGCCGGACGCCGCGACCCGCTGGCGCGGCTGCTCGCCGGGCAGGTAGCTGGTGCGCAGGCTCTCGTGCCGCGCGATCAGCACCGCGACCGCCCTGGCCACGTCGCCGACGGACACCAGCGCCGGCACCGGGAAGCTCGACGCGCAGGATCGCGAGGGAGTGGTCCGGGGTCCTGGTCACCCATGAATAGATGTTGAGCTGGCCCAGGGTGAGCGGTCCCTCGCCGGCTCGCTCCCCGGTGAACGGGACCGGGACCGGCCGCATCGGGGTCAGCCGCACGCGGCGCCGGAGGCGCTGACCGGTCTCGGTTTCGGTGCTCATCACTGGTCGGCCTGCCTATCTAGAAAAGAGCCAGTCCGGGATGCGGCGGGGAGCCTGCTACGGCTGCGGGAGGACGGCACTGCCCGGCGCTCGGACGGGCAGATGACGTCACGGCCCCAGACGGGTTAGCGGCTTGAGGCGCGGCCGGTGCCGGTGGCCAGGGGTGCGGGCCAGGCGGTGGGGTCGGCCGGGTCGGGGGGTGCGGTGGGGCAGATGACGTAGTGGCGGGGGGTGATGGCGGTGGGGTGGCGGGCGAGGGCGGTCATGCAGCGGGCGTGTGCCTGTTGCGGGGTGCGGATGGTGTCGGTGGCGGTCAGGCAGGCGACCAGGGGGCGGCCGGCGGCGGAGGCGAAGACGCGGGCTATGGCGGGTGCGACGGCGTCGTCGACCAGGCGCTGCACGGCGGCGACGTCTACCCAGCAGTGGTCGACCAGTATCCGGTCCGGGGTGCCGGGGAGGGGCTCCAGCCCGATGATCTCGGGCATCCGGCTGGCGGGCACGTCGCCGCGTGCGGCGGCCACGAGCAGTCGTTCGACGGCCAGCAGCACCGACTCCAGCTCGGCCCGCGGCACCAGGCCGATATCGCCGCTCCACACGTCCAGTCCGCAGGCAGCCATCGATCTGGTTGAGGCGGAACTGGATCGGCGTTTCCTCGTCCATGCTGTTGTCCGGCATCGGGCGCCACCGCAGTTCGGTCCGGGCGAGCGCGAGGTCGATCTCCTCGGGCTGGAACCCGACGCCCGCGGCCAGTCCGGACCACGATTCAGGGACGAGGTTGTTGAACAACGGGGTGTAGTTGAAGCGCAGGCCCCGTTCGTGCTCGATCACCTCGTCCATGGCGTCCCGCTTGGCCGCGTCGTACCTGGCCTGCCGGCTCGCCTCTGCCACCCTCGTCCAGGTGTGGCGGACCAGCTCGTCGAAGCTTCTGCCGGCGATCCCGATGGTGGCGATGGTGCACTGAACCAGGCAGCCGACGTAGTTCACCAGGTGGCGCTCGAAACGGTTGCCGGACAACAGGGGGAGCACCAGCTCCGGGTAGTTGGCGCGGCGGGCGACCACGGCGCAGATGGCCGCGAGCACGACGCCGGACCGGCTGGCCCGGGTGCGCGCCGCCACCCGCCGCACGGCCATCGCGGCGGCCTCCGACGACAGTTCCACCGCGAGCGACTCGCCGCTGGTCCGGCCGCCGGGCAGCGCGTACAGGTAGCGGGGGATCCGCCACGACTGCTCCCGCAGGTAGTCCAGTGTCGCCTCGGCCCTGGCTCGCTCGGCTGGCGTCGCCTCCAGCCCGGCCTGGTCCAGTGGCTGGTGGCCGGTTCGGCCGGCAGGCCGAACCGGCAGATCGTCGAGCAGGCCGGCGAAGTCGCGCTTGAGGACCTCGATCGAGTTGTGGTCCACCGCCAGGTGCCTGAACCAGGCGGCGCACGCGATGACCCGGTCGCCCGCGCCGGGAGCGGTGGCCACCGCCATGCGCACCGGGCGCCCGGGATCGGGGGACTCGCGCAGCCACCGGATGAGCGCCTCGGCCACCGCGGGACGGTCTTGCGGTCCCCACTGTCCCTCGCCGAGCGAGCAGACCTCCAGCGGCTGGACGCCGGACGCCGCGACCCGCTGGCGCGGCTGCTCGCCGGGCAGGTAGCTGGTGCGCAGGGACTCGTGCCGCGCGATCAGCACCGCGACCGCCCTGGCCACGTCGCCCACGGACACCAGCGCCGGCACCGGGAACTCGGCGCACAAGATCGCGTAGAAGTGGTCAGGGACCCGGCTCAGCCACGTGTAACAGTCGAGCTGGCCCAGGGTGAGCGGTCCCTCGCCGGCCCGCTCCCCGGTGAACTCGACCGGGACCGGCCGCACCGGGGTCAGCCGCACGCGGCGCCGGCGCTGACGGGTATCGGTTTCGGTGCTCATCACTGGTCGGCCTGCCTATCTAGAAAAGAGCCAGTCCGGGATGCGGCGGGAGGCTGCTACGGCTGCGGGAGGCATTACGGCACCTGCTTCAACATGAGACAGTTCACGCCCGGCCGGAGCCTTCGACCCGGACGGGCAGGTGACGCCATGACCCCAGGCGAGCCAGGTCGTCGGGGGCCTGGTCGCAGATGACGTACCAGGCGGGCGCCATCGCGGTAGGGCGGCCGGCTAGCCGCTGACGGCATTGCGCGTGGAGGATCTGGGGGGTGATCTGGTTACCGGACGCCGAAACGTAGGCCACAAGCGACTCAGCAATCCGTGAGCTGGCGGCGTCACGGGTGCAGAAGACCTGAGCGGCATCGATGCCCGGCACCGAGGCGACCACGTCATCGAGGAGTTGCTGGACGGCCGGCATCTCGACCCAGCATGAATCGATCCGCCGCCAGGACGCGTCGCGGAGCACCGGGCTTATGCCGGCCAGTTCGCCGATATCGCGTGCCGGGACGTTCCGCCTCTCGGCGGCGACGAGCAACCGCTCGACGGCGAACAGGAAGTCCTCAACCTCCGCGGCGGGAAACCTGCGCTGGTCGGCCCACACCGACAGGCTCACGTCATGCTGGGTCAGCCCGAACACCTCGAAATAGAACAGCAACGGGCGAGGATCGGTGTCTGCCCAGACCAGCCGCGTGTCCCGCATCGCGCTCGCCGCGTCACCCATTTCCGGCAAGCTGCCGACGTGCCCCGTCTGGACCTGGATCGCGGCACCGTTCAAGTCGTTCAGCACGCAGTCGCGGTGGAACTCGGTACCGCGGTCTTCGCTCACGCGACCGATCATCTGCCAGAGGCTTCCGGCGTCGTACTGGCTGTGATAGTAGGCAGTCAGCGCGGCGGTGCGGGTCGCCTGGATGATTCCGTCGAACGTTTCGGCGGTCAGGTCGGCGGCGATAAGCGCGTCCTGCGCGATCGTGCCCACGTAGTCACGGCTGGCCCGGCCGAAACGATTCGCGCACAGAGCGGTGATCTGGCACCGGTCATTGACGGTGCGCAGGCCGAGGAGGGTCGCGACCGCGGCGAGGATCACCACCGACTGACTCGCGTGGGTCCGGTTCGCGATCCTGGCCAGGGCAAGTGCGGCAGCCCGCGAGCGCAGGGTCGCCATCCTCGAGCCGCTGTTCGCCGGCGGGTGCCCGGGCACGGCGAGCATGCACTGCGGCGTGCCGCGCAAGGTGGCTTCCCAGTACCGCACCGCGGCTTCGGCGCGGGACCGGGCCATGGGCGACATCTCCAGCTTGGCCTGATCCAGCGGATGAAGGGCCGGCGGCTCCGGCGCCTGGCTCGTGCTGTTGCTCATCAGCCGCCGGAAGTCGCGCGCGATGATGCCCAGCGAGGCGAAATCGGCTGCCACGTGCGTGAGGGCCAGCAGGACCCTGGCCGGGGCACCACCGGAGGTGATGACCGCCGCCCGGACCGGCCATTCCCGGTCCAGCGCGAAGGGCGCGTTCAGCCGCTGCTTTACCAGCGCCTCCGTGGCGCCTAGCCGACCGTCGGCTTCGTGGACCTCGACCAGCAGCTCACCGGACGCCGTGACCTGCTGGGTCCATTCCCCCGATGCGCCGGCCGGGAACAAGGTTCGCAGTGACTCATGTCGGCTGATGAGCCGGCCGATCGCCTTCGTCACGTCGTTGAGCGACCGGCCCGGTGCGACAGTGAGCGTCTGGCATTGCACGGCGCCGAAAACGGTTTGATCCACGGCCCATAGCAGGACGTTCCCCTGGCCTAGGGTGACAGGACCGGAACCGGAACGTGTACCGGAGAACTTCACGGGTACCAGGCGCATCGTCGCTGTCGCAAAGGTGCCAGTGCTCATCGCTGGTCGGCCAGCAGCTCGCGCAGCACGTCGGCCAGCTTCCCTTCCGCGCCGCACTCGTGTGCCCGCTGGACAGCGGTCGCCGGCAGGACCATAGCCGGCGGCAGGCCGAAGACGTCGAGCGGCCCGGTGTACGGTGATGCCTGCCAGTCGCGCAGGGCGTCCTGGTTGGCCCGCCACACGCGCAGCGAGCGCTCGACGAACTCCGGTGCCGCGTCCTGTGACACCAGGTCGTGCTCCTGCCAGCTCGCCAGGATCCCCGGCAGGTCCCACTGTCCGGGCGCCTCACGCGACCAGGACTCGGTGACGGGGTCCGGTGGTTCCAGCAGTTCGGCGTCGATCGCGGCCAGGAGCCGCACGTCGTCGAGCCGGACGGCCATCTCGTAGGCGATCGCCGCTCCGATGCCGCAGCCGCCGAGCAGATAGGGACCAGCGGGGCGTACCGCACGAACCGCCTCGACGTAGGCGTCGGCCATCGCCGGCACCGTGCGACGGGGTTCCGCGCCGGAGTAGAGGCCGGCCGCCTGGATGCCGGACACGGCGAACTCCTCGCCCAGCGCATAGGCGAGCCGGCAGTACGGGCCGACCTGCCCGTTGTCCGGGTGGACCAGGAACAGCGGGGGATAGGTGCCGTCGCCGTCCTGGATCGCCACCAGCGGGCCGGATAGCCGCTCGGCATGGTCGCGCAGCAGGGTGGCCAGGTCTTCTACGGTCGGGTGCTCGGTCAGCGCCTTCAGCGGGAGCTGGACGCCGAAATCCGTCATGACGGCGTCGATCACCCTGGCCGCGTCCAGCGAGTTGCCGCCGACGCCGAAGAAGTTCTCCCTGATCCCGACGGCGAAGCCTAGGATGTGCTGCCACTGCCGGGCCAGCCAGATCTCCGCCGGGTCCCTGGGACGCTGGTAGTCGCTGTCGATCGTCTCGCCGGGGACAGGGTTCATTTCGGGGTCGCACCGTTCTCGTGATGGGGGGCCAGCCGCCAGCGCTGGATCTTGCCGGCCGCCGACCGGGGGACCTGGTTGACGAACGTGAAGTGCTTCGGGATCTTGTAGCCGACCAGCCGTCGCCCGCAGTGCGTGGCGAGCTCGGCCCTGCGCACGCTCGCGCCGGGGTGGAGCACGACGTACGCGCCGACCACCGAGCCGAGCGTCCCGTGCGGCACGGCCACGGCGACCGCGTCGGCGACCGCGGGGTGGTCCCGCAGCGCCTCCTCGACCTCGTCCGGGTCGACCTTCTCGCCACCCACGTTGATGATGTCGTGGTCGCGCGGTTCGAGGTAGAGATAGCCGCCGGAGTCCAGCCGGCCGTGGTCGCCGACCGTGGCGAACCCGTCCGGGGTGGTGCGGATGGCCTGGCCGCCGACGTAGCCGGAGCGGCTGGCCCGCTGCGGAGGTCCGCATGAACACGGTACCGACCGCGCCGGGCGGGACCGCGTTGCCGGCCTCGTCCAGGACGCGGACCTGGGTGAGGAAGCCGCGACCGACCGTGCCGGGCCGGGCCAGCCACTCATCGCCGCGGACCAGCGTCACGCCGACCCCCTCGGTCGCGCCGTACAGCTCGTAGACCCGTTCCGGGCCGAGCAGGCCGATCCAGCCGCGCTTGGTGTCCGCGTCGCAGCGGGCCGCGGTGTGCAGCATCGCCCGCACGCTGGCCAGGCCCGCCGGGTCCAGGTCCGGCAGTCGCAGGATCTCCCGCATGTGCGCTGGGGTCAGCTGCAGCCATTCGATGGCGTACCGGCGCACCAACTCGACCGTCAACTGCGGCGCGAAGAACGGCTGCAGCACGACGGTGTTGCTGTCCAGCAGGGCGTCAAGGAACGCGGTGAACGGGCCGGCGTGATACAGCGGCCCGACGATGAGCTGCCGCTGCCCGGAGCGCCAGCCGGCCTGCCGGATCACCACGGACGGCGTCCGGACCGGGTCGTAGCGCAGTGGTCCTGGCCGGGCGGAGATCTTCGGAATACCCGAGCTCGCGCCGGTTGCCAGCAGGTACGCCGTGTCTTTCTCCCGGCGCTGCCGCCGTGCCTGCGGCCCGGCGGGCAAGTCGATCCGTTGCGGCTGGAGCTCGGTCGTCCATCAGGTAACCGTGCCCGAACCGTCGCCCGAGCAGGCGCAGCAGCGCGTCCCGCTCGGCTGGCGGGGTGGCCGGGTTCAGCGGGAAGACCGGCACCTCGGCCGCGAGCGCCGCCGCGATGCCGATGGCCGCGGGCAGTGTATTGCTGGCCAGCACGACGGCACACGACCGCGTGCCCCGGTCCAGCGCCGCGCGCAGCGTGTCCGCCGCGTCCGCGACCCGGTCGGCGAGGTCCCGCCAGGACACAACACGCTCGGCCAGGTCGGTGTCGAAACCGACGAGGGCCGTCCCGTCCGGTTCGGCGCGGGCGATATCGGCGATCCGCCGGCGCACGGAAAGGGCCATCGTTACCGCAGGATCTCTGCCAGTCGGCGGACACTGGCCGCGCTCATGAACTCGTACACGTCCAGCGGCCGGCCGAACTCCGTCTCGATGGCGGCGATGATGCTCAGGGCCGACAGCGAGTCGCCGCCCAGTTCCAGGAAGTCGTCGTTCACGCCGACGGACCGCATGTCCATCTGCGCCGACCAGATCGCCGCCACCCGGCGTTCCACGTCATCGCGCGGATCCTCGAGCAGGGCGCAACGGCCCTGCGCCACAGCCGACGCGAGGAACCCGGCGTCCACCGCGCCGTCCGCCATCGGCATGTGCTCCACGATGAGCACGCCGGCCAGCCCGCTGTCCTCGCCCAACTCCCGCCGCACGTGGTCGCGCAGGATCGGCCCGCTCACGTACTCGCTCAGCTCGGCGGCCGCGATGGCCACGTCCCGCCCCTCGTGGCACACGATCGCGGTCTCGGCTCGCCGGACAGCGGGATGTGCGGACAATACTTCGGTTATCTCAGACAGGGTCACCACGGATGCTCTCCTTTCAGCAGGCGCGCGACGAGCTCATGCACCCTGAGGTCGCGCAACAGGTCATCGTGGCCGATGTCGAGCGCGATGGTTCGCGCGCCCTCCACCGGCGGCTCGTGGTCCGGCGAGGTCAGGAACAGCGGGGTCGACGAGCGCATGTCGAACCCGCCCTCGCTCGCCAGCAGCAGGTAGTCCAGGTAGGCGGTGAACATGCCGGTGAGTTCCTTGCGGAGGAACTCGTGCAGGGACAGTCGGTCGGCGACCGCGCGCATCAACAGGTCGTACCGTTCGGCCAGGGCCGCCGCGATCCGCGGCAGGTCGTCCGGGTACGTCTGCACCAGTTGCTCCGACAGGCCGTGCGCGTCCGCCTGCTCGTCCTCGGTCAGATGCCTGGCGTTGGACTCCAGCGCCAACGCGAACTGGCTGACCAGCGAGCCACCGGTGGTAGGCATGGCGTCGAAGAGCACGACCATGGGCGGGGCGGCTCGGTCGCGGCGATCGCGTCAGCCAGACGGGTGGCCATCGCGGTACCGGCGCAGAACCCGAGCACAGCGCGCACCGGACGGCCGGTTGCCAGGAGCTCATCCGCCCAGCGGTCGACGCACTCCGCCAACGGGCCGGCGTCGGCCTGCCTGAAGTGGAGGAAGCAGGCGTCGGCCGGCACCCCGGCGGCCAGGTCCGCGAAGCCCGCCGCCGCGCGCCCTCCGGGAAAGTCCAGGCAGGGGACGAGATCATGTCCCCGGTCGGACAGTTGCAGCCAGTTCGTCAGTTCCATCAACCGGGCCTCCCATTCGAGTCCACGACCGTCGCCAATGCCTGGTAGTCGACCTTTCCGCCGGGTGTCCGGGGGAGATGGCCGACGTGCCGGAAGACCACGTGCCGACTCGGTACCCCGAGCGACTCGACCAGTTCCCGGCGCTGCTGTTCATGCACGGCCGTGTCGCCCGCGCCGACCAGGTGCACCACGTCGTCGGTGCCGCAGATCACCGCGGCGGGGTGGCCCGGCCGTTCCACCATGCGCTCCAGGTCGTCCAGGCTCGTGCGGACGCCGAGCACCTTGGCGATCCGCTTGGTGCGGCCGGTCAGGTAGAGATAGCCCTCGCGCAGGTACCCCAGGTCACCGGTGTCCAAGACGTCCACCTCGGGGCCGCGGCTCAGGTCCCCGCGGCTGGTCGCGTAGCCGAGCATGACGCCAGGGCCGCGGTAGTGGACCGCGCCTTCACCGGGCACGGCCCGCGCGTGCACCGGCGCTGGCCCGATCGTGATGGTGCCGCCCGGTATCGCAGTGCCGACCGATCCGAGGCGGCGCGGCAGGTCGGCCGGGTCCAGGCGGGCCATCCGGGAGGTCGCCTCGGTCTGGCCGTACATCACGAAAAACCGGCCGTCCCGCTCGTCCATCATCCGTGCCAGCCGCATGGTCAGGTCCTCGCCCAGCCGCGCGCCCGACTGGGTCATGGTGCGGATCTTGCTGCGGCCCAGCAGGTTGACGTGCGCCGGGCCGAACGCCGTGTAGGTCGTCGGCACGGCGGCGAACGACGTGGCGCCGGCCCGGATCAGATGGTCCCACGCCGCCAATGACAGCGGCGGCCGGTCACCGAGCACGACGCCCGCGCCAGCCAGCAGGTGGGTGTTCAGCACGGACAATCCGTAGACATGCGTGATCGGCAGCGTGGTCGGGGCACGTTCAGCCGCGGTGATGTCCAGGGCGCGGATGACCGCAGCGGTATTGGCGGCCAGCCCGGAACACGATAGCCGTACGGTCTTGGGGCTGCCGGTCGAGCCCGACGTGGTCATCAACAATGCCGTGTCGGTGTAAATCTCACCAGCAGGCTGGCCGCTTTTCCGCTGGAAGACCGTCCCGCCGGCGGCCAGTTCCGCGGCCGGGCGGTAGCCGAGATCGGATAGGCCGGTCCCTGAGCCGGGCGCCGGAACGACGAACTCGGGCTGATATGCCGAGAGGACCTCAATCGAGGCGGGCAGGAACGCGACAGCGTGCCCCAGGCGCAGCGCGGCGAGATAGGCCAGCAGCGTGGGCAGGTCGCGGTCTCCCGCGCACAGCACCAGCGCCTTGCTGTCATGGCGCAGCACCCGCTCGAATTCGCCGACCAATCCGGCCAGCTCACCGTAGGACAATACGGTACGATCCTCCAGGTGTACCGCCGGGAATGCCGGCTGCGCGTCGTCGTGGGTCACGAGGTCTAGCGCCGCTGGCGCCATGGGTGCCATATCGGTCTCACCTCCGCTCTCGCCTGCCGCCGAAGACGAACATATGCAGGCGGCCGCGGACAGTCCTCTCCGAGAGTGCCGATCGTCGTGGTCGTCATTGCGGGGAACCAGTCAGGACCCACCGTCCGTCCTGAATTAAGCGGGCGTTCCCGCAATCCAGGGCAAGCATCCGGGCTCGTGGCCATGTACGTTCGGATTAATCAGGTTGCAGATGACTCACGCAGACATGTACCCGTTCTCCGAACGCGAGGAGGCAAAGTGAGCACGGCGACGACACGGCGCGTCACTGCGGCTTTCCAGTCAGGGCCATTGGCGGTGCGGAGCTTCCGGCTGCTGGCCGGCGGGCAGTTCGCCTCGACCATCGGCGACTACTGCTACGCGGTGGCACTGCCCTGGCTCGTGCTGTCCAACCACGGCAGCACCATTCTGCTCGGCACCTTGCTCGCCTGCTACGGCGTGCCGCGCACCGTCCTCATCCCGGTCGGCGGCATGCTCGCGGACAAGGTCGGGCCGCGCACGCTCATGCTGCTCGCCGACATCCTGCGATGCGCGCTGCTGGGTGTGCTGACGTTCCTCGCGGCCCGGCACACTGCCTCACTGATCACGCTCGGCCCCACCGCCGCGGTCATCGGCGGATGCGAGGGGCTGTTCCTGCCCGCCTCGTTCACGATCATGCCGTCACTGCTGGATGACACCCAGCTCACGGCGGGCAACGCGCTGAACCAGACAGCCATCCAGGCCGGATCGCTGATCGGCCCCGCGATCGGCGGGGCGCTGGTCGCCATTACCGGAGCGTCGACCGCGGCCTTCGGGATCGACGCGGTGTCCTTCGCGGTGTCGGCAGTGTCGCTGGCAGTGATACCGCGCCGCCCGGCGGCCAGACCAGTGGCCGCGGACGCGGCCGAGGCGGCCGACAGCACCGCCGGACAGGCGGACACTGGCCCGGACAGCCCCGCCACCGGGCCAGACGGCCTGGCCGCCCAGTCCCCTGGCAAGCCACAGAGCGTGCTGTCCTACATCTGGCACTCGCGGGGGATACAGCTCGTCATGCTGGTCGCCATCGCGATGAACCTGGGTAGCGGCGGGCTGGGCGAGGTGGCCCTTCCGGCGCTCGCGCACGCGCACTGGGGCGCCGGTGGCTACGGCGCAGTGCTCGCCTGCATGGCGGCCGGCGCGGTGCTCGGGACGCTGATCGCAGCCCGCACGGGCGCCATGCGGAACCCGGGGAGGCTCGCCTCCTGGGCCTTCGCCACCGCGGGATGCGCGATCATCGCGGTGCCCTTCCTGGGCGGCGAGGCAGGCGCTGCGGCCGCCATGCTGGTCGATGGCGCATGCACCAGCCTCGGCGGCGTGCTCTTCTACACCATGGCCCAGCGGTCGCTTCCCCCGGCCATGCTCGGCCGCGTCCTCAGCATGATCATGCTGTGCTCTTACGGCATCTTCCCGCTGTCGGTGGTGGTCGCCGGCGTGCTCGTCCACCATGTCGGGGCCACGCCCTTCTTCCCGATAGCGGGAATCTTCCTGGTGCTCTCCATCCTGGGCGGCAACTCTCAGCGCGCATTCCGCGACTTCGGACGCCCGGGATCCCGGCGAGCCTCAAAGGCCAGCTAGCGTGATGGCAGTGCGGCCGGGCACCCGATGCCCGGCCGCTTCCTTGTCATGGCCAGGATGACCTCACGGAGCATCACGCATGCTGCTCTTCCAGGATGGCCAGGTCACGGTTGGCGAACTGCACGTGCGCCCACTCGTCGCTGAAGATGACCCGCAGGCACTCAGCCGCCGTGCGCCTGGCTGGCGGCGGGCAGCCGATCGCGGTGTTCGGCCCCCGCACCCGGTCCAGCTCCTCCTGCGTGACATCCGCCAGGTACGCGCGCAGATCGGCGATCCGCCCGGCGCGCACGGCGAGGATCTCCCCGAGGGCGGGCGAGGCCGACTCGTCGATGCCGAGCTCGGCGCCGTTGGCGGTGAGCGAGGCGGGCACGCCGATCGGATGGAACGGGCCCGGGCGAAGGACCGTCGCGTGGCCGTACCACGCGTCCACGACGAAGATCGTGTGGCGCAGGGTCTGGGCGAGCGACCATTCGCCGTTCACTGAGCTGTAGACGGCTTCCTCCGGCAGAGCGCTCGCGCGCCGGACCGTCGCCTGCCAGAGCTCCTCGATGACGTCCACCGCCCCACGCATCGACTCGGGCGTGGCCGGCCGCAGTCGCAGCCGTTCGGGGTGCAGGCGATCCAGCTCGGCCTCAATCAACGGCATGACCTCAACGCCGTTAACGCGCAGCCCGTCGATCGCCCCGTCGATGTCCGCGTTGAGCAGCAGCACGCCACGCATCCGGGCGCGGCTGAGATCCACCTCGCGGAAGGTCGCGCTGGCCATTGACAGGCCGGTGAACTCCGCACCCTCGTAGCCTGGCTGCTGCACGAATCGCGTCACCGGAACATCATAGGAGGCCGCTCCGGCAAGCCCCGCGGAATCGTACCGGGACAAGCCGCTGGCCGGGGCCGGCCCGTTAACGGGCCGGCCCCGGCCAGCGGGGTCAGGGTCTTGTTCCCCGATCAGATGTAACCCGTGTTGGGTTCCAGCCCGCAGACGATCCGGCCGTAGAGCTCCATGTTGGTACTCGGGTGCAGGATGGCGTGCAGGTTGAGAGCGTGCACGTCCCGCTGGATGCGCTGAATCGGCACGTCGCTGTAGATCGAGGAGCCGCCGCTCGCGCCCACCAGGATGTCGACCGCCTCCTTGGCCCGCTGGGACGCGGCACCGAGGTCGAGCCGGACGCGAGCTCGTTCCTCAAAGCTCCATGGCTCCCCGGCAGGGCCTTTAGTGTCAACCATGTCGGCCGAACGGCGGGCGTGGAACCCGGCCTCGTCAATCTTCGTGATCGCCTCAGCGACCTCCAGGTGGGTAACCGGCGCCTCGGCCTGGTTCCCGTAGTTGGTGTAGGTAATCTTCCGGCCGGGCAGTCGCTCAAGGAAAGCGTCCTTGGCGGCCATCGCGAGGCCAAGGGCAGGCCCGGTGATCACCGCGCACGCGGTGGGGAGCAAGGGTGCCTTGAAGATGGGCGCGTCCGCGTTCAGCTTCGACTGATGCGGACGACCCTCCATCATCGGGCGCATGAACAGGACTCGCTCCTTCGGGAGGAAGAGATCCTTCGCGATCGTGGTGATACTGCCAGAGGCGCGCAGGCCCGACGTGTGCCAGTCGTCGATGACTTCCAGGTCCGCAACCGGTATGACGGCCGTGACTGGCTCGAAACCGCCATCATCGGTCTGCACGAGAGCCGCATTGTTGTTCCACGTGCTGTGCTTCACTCCGCTGTTGAACTTCCACGTGCCGTTGATGATATAGCCGCCATCGGTAGGGACGGCTACGGCGTCGGTGGGGCTGAGAATTCCGCAGATGCGCGCGTCCGGGTTCGCGAATATCTCGTCCTGTGCCTCATCGGGGAATAGCCCCATCTCCCACGAGGCGATCATCCATACCCCAACCGTCCATGCGACCGATCCGTCGCCTCGCCCGAGGCCTCCGCTATCACGTCCACGACTGTTCCCGTGTCGGATTCGTAGCCGCCGTAGCGGACCGGGACCCGCATCTTCAGAATTCCGGCATCGGTGAGCGCGTCGAGGACATCCTCGTGGACCCGCCGGTTCTCTTCCATCCAGGCAGCCTTCTCCCGCAGCAGCGGGACGAGTCCGGACGCGCGACGAACGAGCTCTTCCCTGGGAGGCGCTTGGGTAATCTCCACCGTATTTCTCCTTTAGCGGCGTCCCTTTACTACGCCCATCGCTTTGTATTGACATCATGAGTGCGGGAAGGCGGGTTGCCTCCGACGGATATTGCCGGCCGCCGGGCCGAATATCGCAGCGGCGGCCTCATCCAGAGGATTCCCAACCGTTTATACTGCCGCATCTTCGCGATTGCTGCCTCCGGTGACGGCGTGGCAGCAGGCGGCGCTGGTTCGGCGGAGTTGGCCTGGTGACCGTGGGTCAGTCGGCGTCGCGCTCGCAGTTGTGGTAGGCGGCGAGCATCCAGTGCCCGTCCTCCTTCATGACAATCCAGGACGCCCGGATGGCGCGCTCCTGGGTCGGCTTGTTCTCGCCGGGGTGCAGCACGCCGCCCTCGGTGAGCAGCACGCCGGAGGAGCTGCTCAGGAACTTGAAGTTCAGAGGCTTCCCGGTCACCTGGGTCCCCTTGTACTGAGCGGCGAAAGCGTCCGCCATGTAGTCGCGGATCTTGTCGCGCCCCTGAAGGTAGACACCGGGCAGCACCATCGTGCCGTCCTCGACGAAGACCCGGGCGAAGGCGTCGGCGTCGTGGGCCGCCCAGGCGGCGACCACCCGCTGGCTGACGGCCGCGATGGCGGCCTGCTCGGCCGCGGCGTTGCTCGGAGCTGCAGACTGTGTAGGCATTGATCGTTCCTTCTGTGTCGCGGTCCTGCTTGCTACGACGGTCCCGCAGAACGCGCAATTCACATTCTCCCCGATTGCGAAGTTTCCGGGCCGGGGGCACGCCGCTCATGAGAGCAATCCAGAGGATGTGCCGGGCCAGGCGGAATGCGAGCATTACCGGGGATCAACCACATCCTATCCGGATAGCCGCTGACAAGAGAAGTGACTTCACTTCCTGCTCGGCGCTCGTTGCATTGCGCAAGGAGGTCACGGTGACGGCCATCGAAACGTCACAGCATTCTGGCGTCGTTCAGAACGCGGCCAAGCTGGTGCCACTGCTCAAATCCCACGCGCTGTGGAGTGAGCAGAACCGCCGGCTGCATGAGGAGACCGTGGCGGCACTGGCGGACGCTGGCGTGTTCCGCATGCGTGTGCCCGCGCGGTACGGCGGCCTCGAGAGCAGCACCCGCACGGTCATCGACGTGCTCGGCGAGGTGAGCAAGGGCGACGGCTCCGCGGCCTGGGTCGCCCAGGTCAACGCGATCACGTCGTGGATGGCGTGCCTGCTGCCCGACGAGGTACAGGACGAGATCTTCGCTGACCCCGATACCCGGCTGTGCGGGACGCTGAGCCCGACCGGCATGTGCGTGCCGGCGGACGGCGGCATGGTGCTGACCGGCAAGTGGGGCTTCATCAGCGGCGCGCTGCACAGCCAGTGGCAGATGGTCATCGCGATCGCGCCCGCACCGGGACCGGGACCCGAAGTCAGCTTCTGGCCGATCATGGCGGCCGTCCCGATGAGTGACCTGCAGATCATCGACGACTGGCACACCTCCGGGCTGAAGGGCAGTGGCAGTATCACCACCGTCGCGGAAGAGGTGTTCATCCCGCAGCAGCGGATCCTGCCGCTGCCGCTGGTCCTGACCGAGCAGTATGCCTCCAAGGCCAACGCCGCCTCGCCGATCTACCGCACCCCGTTGCTGCCGACGGCCTCGGCACTGTCGGTGGGCACCGCGGTCGGCCTGGCCAACGCCGCCAAGGAGGACTTCTTCGAGCGGCTGTCCGGCAGGAAGATCACCTACACCTCTTACGAGAACACAAACGAGGCGCCAATCACGCACCTGCGGGTCAGCCAGGCCACCATGCTGGCCGACGAGGCCGCGTTCCACGCGCACCGCCTCGGCAGCATGGTCGACGCCAAGGGCGAAGACGGCAGCCCGTGGACGAACAGCGACCGCGCGCTGGCGCGCGCCGACATGGGCCGGGCAACCGAACTGGCCTTGGAAGCGGTGACCATCCTCAGCCTCGCCAGCGGCGGCTCCTCCGTCTACACCGACGTGCCGATCCAGCGGATCGCGCGCGACCTGCACGCGATCAACCTGCACGCGCTCATGCACCCCGCCACCAACACCGAGTTGCACGGCCGGATCCTGTGCGGCATGGAGCCGAACACGCTGTACATCTGACCGGACCATCGGCGCTTGGCCATCCTGGCGGGGCAGGCTGGCCGAGCGTTCGCCGTACGGCGGGAGAAGTGCCTTTTAGCCGAGGAGCACCCCGATATCCGGGAGGCGGTGGCCGTCGTCGTCGGCACCGAGGATCCCGACACCGCTCACATCGTGGCCTGGCTTGCGGCGCAGGCCGAGGTGACGTCCCGGGAGATCAAGGGCTGCCTATCCACCCGGCTTCCGGCAAGGATGCGGCCCGCGCGTATCTCGATCGTCTCGGCCCTGCCGCGGACTGTCACCGGTAAGGTCGACCGGGTGTCTCTAGCAAACCAGGCATGGTTTTCGTCAAAGTAAGCCAGAATCCAGAACTTAGCCCCATTGACATTGAGTCATGGCCAGGGCCGCGGAATCGCGATCTCGTAACAGGCACCACAGGAGATGCGCCTGCCGCACCATGATGCTAACTTCGCCTGAAGATGTGCCGTTTGGTCAAAGCCGACCATGGCTAAGGGTCGGGAAAGGATTCTCTTCATGCGCTTTCGCTTTCGACTGCCCACATTCATAGCCGCGGCGGTACTCATCCCCCTCGGCTTGAGCGGCGCCGTCGCGGCCGCTCATCCCGCGGCCAGGCAATCCAACGGAGAGCCGGCGGCGCTGACCGCGGCGCAGGTCCGTTTGCTGGCTGCCCACGCGACCGATCGCTCGATCATCATCTTCAAGAACCAGCTCACGAACCTGCCCGCGCGCGGGGCCACCCTAGCGGCGCGGGTCAGCGCGGCCAAGGCCGCCCAGGCGCCGATCATCGCAGAGCTCACCGAGGTGCACGCGACCAACGTGCAGGGCTTCCAGATCATCAACGCGATCGCGGCTACCATCTCCCCCGCCGAGGTCGCGCGACTGCAAGCTAACCCGGCGATCGCGGCCGTCGAACCGGACGTGCTCCAGCATCTGACCTCGCGCAGCGGCGCGAGCACCAGCGGCACGGAGGCACCGGACGCCGCGGCCACCAGCGCCGTGGCATCTGGCGACACGTCGGACCAGCGGACCTGCCCGAGGAACCCGGCCAAGCCACTGATCGAGCCCGAATCCCGCGGCCTGATGAACGTGAACGCCGCCAACAAGATCGTGGACGGCACCGGAATCAAGGTCGGCGTGATCTTCGGTGGTGTCGACGTGAACAACCCTGACCTCGTCCGCAAGGACGGCCAGAGCGTCATCTTCGACAACCAGGACTTCAGCGGGCAGGGCCCCAACACCGCATCCAGCGGGCTGTCCATGGGGTACGTGGGCCTCATCGCGGCACAGGGCAATCAGGTCTACGACCTGTCGAATTACGTCAACCCGGCGCACCCGCTGCCGGCCGGCTGCAACATCAAGATCGTCGGTGTCGCCCCCGGCGCGAGCGTAGCGGAAGCGAACTTTGGCGACGACTTCGCCAACCAGATCTACAACGCTCAAATCATCCAGGCGATCCAGTACGAGGTCATGACGGACCACGTCAACGTGCTCGTTGAGCCGTTCGGCGGGACCGCCTTCCCGAACTTCATGAATGACCCGTCGGCGCTGGCCGACCAGGCAGCGATAGCGGCGGGCGTGGTCGTGGTCGGACCTACGGGCGACACCGGCACGACCTCCTCGGGCAACATCTTCTCGCCCGGCGGCGTTCCTGGAGTGATCGGCGTCGGAGCGAGCACCGCGTTGCGGTCCTACCGCCAGACCGACGCGAACGGCCCGAACGCGGGGCGGCCGGCTGGCTGAACAACAACATGAGCGCGCAGAGCGGCAGCGGCGTCGAGGAATTCAACCCGCGTACCCTGGACGTGGTCGCTCCCGGCGACGCGGTCTGGGGGCTGTGCAGCACCAACACCGCACAGTTCTTCTTCTGCGGCGATCCCAACAACGGATCTTCGCCGGGGATCTCGACCGGGGCCTCCACTTCCTCCGCGGCGAGCGAGGTCGCCGGGGTTGCCGCGCTGGTCTTGCAGGCGTACGCCAAGACGCACGGCGGCGCGATGCCCGCGCCCAGCCTGGTCGAGCGGATCATCGACAGCACGGCCACCGACCTGGGCGCGCCCGCCGATGAGCAGGGCGCCGGGCTGGTCAACGCGCTCAAGGCTGTCAAGCTCGCCGAATCCGTCAACGGCGCCAGCCCGCGGGGCGCCGCGCTGCTGGCGGACCAGACCGGCCTGAACGCGACGGTTAACGCCGGTCAGAGCCACACGTTCAGCATCGGGGTCACCAACGAGGGCAGCTCACGCCAGACCGTCACCCCGACGGTGTCCGGCAACCCCACCACGGTGTCCACCAGCGCGGGAACCGTCACGCTCAGCTCGTCCAGCCCGACATCGGTCGGTCCCGCCGGGGAAGCCGACTCGTTCGAGACACGCACGTTCAAGGTGCCATCCGGGGCCGATTACCTCAACGGCGACATCACCTGGAACGACCAGGTCACCGGAGGCGTGGCCAACGAGGAGCTGTTCGACCCCCAGGGGCGGCTCGCCGCCGTCTCCTCAACCTCTGGCAACCAGAGCGGGTTCGTGCGAGTGGAGGTGAGCAAGCCCGCGGCGGGCACCTGGACCGCGGTGATCTGGACGCCCGCCAGCGCCAAGTACTTCGGCCCGGTCCAGTTCTCCTATGCCACCGAGGACTTCCGCACCGCCGGATCGGTCTGGCCGGGATCGCGGACGCTCGCGCCCGGACAGTCCGGCACCTTCCGGGTGACGGTCACCGCCGGCCAGCCGGGTGACGAGTCATTCAGCCTGCACCTCGGCACGGGCAGCAGCACCGACGGGTCCATCCCGATCGTGTTGCGGGCGCTGGTGCCGGTCAGCAGCGGCGGTGGTTCCTTCGCCGGCGCGCTGACCGGTGGCGCCGACTCCGGTGATCCCGACGGTGGCGGCCCCAGCACCGGCACCGCCGGAGGCGGCCAGGAGCTCACCTACCAGTTCTACGTGCCACCAGGCGAGCCGTCCCTGAACGTCGGCATCAAGCTGCGCGATTCCGACTACGCGATCGACGGGACGCTCGTTTCGCCCTCCGACCAGGGCCTCGACCTGCAGTCGGCTACCAACAACGCGAACAGCCCGGGCGGGACGATGCAGTTCTTCCGCCGCACACCGGTGCCCGGCCTGTGGACCGTGTCGCTGGTGATGATGGGGGCGGTCGACGGGGCGCACCTGAGCGAGCCGTTCACCGGGACGGTCTCGTTCACCGCGCCGTCGGTGAAGGCCAGCGGACTGCCGGACTCGCCGGGTACGGTGCTGCGAGCCGGCCAGCCGGCCACCGCGACCATCTCCATCGCCAACACCGGCAACATCGCCAAGGACTACTTCGCCGACCCGCGCCTGAACAAGCAGGCAGCGGTCAGCCTGCTTGGCACCGACACGGTCGGCGGGACGAGCTTCACGCAAGCCAATCTCGCCGTGCCACTGCCGGTCCCCGGGAACGCCAACCCGCACTTCCTGGTCCCGACCGATACCACCAAGCTCGTCACGACCGCGCTCGGCACGCTGCCGCTGGTGATGGACGTGAACTCCGACGACAACGACCCGGAGTACCTGGCTGTCTCGTCCGGTAACAACGCGGTCTCCGCGTTCACGTCACCCGAGGCCGCTCCCGGCCAGGAATGGATCGGCATCGATCCCCAGGGCCCGTTCTCCGCTCCGGTATCCGGCACGGCGAACGTGACCATGGTGGCCACGACCAACGCGTTCGACAGTGCCATCAGCTCCAGCACCGGCGACGCGTGGGCGCTATCGTTCAACGCCCAGGCCGCGTACACCCCGCTGACCCTGGCCCCCGGCCAGTCCGGCACCATCACGATCACCGTCACCCCGAACGCGGCCAAGGGAACCGTGGTCCGCGGCTTCATCGCCGTGGACACCTTCAACCAGGCCACGTCCAGCGGTGACGAGATCATCAACATCCCCTACACCTACACGGTCGGCTAACCGCCGACCGCCCGGACCCCCTGACCAGGTACGCGCTGGTCAGGGGGTCATTCGGGTCTGGTGCTCAGCGCCTGAGCCGGGCAGCGAGGCCAGCGTTGCGGATGGCGAAGTCCTTCCACTCGGCGGGCGTGGCGTCCAGGTGGCGACGCGCGGCCGTCGCGGTGCAAGCACGCTGCGACCAGCCGGTGAGCCAGCCATCGCGGATCGTGAAGCAGACGAGCAGCCCGTCCGCCCAGCCGTACGCGGCGCAGTCACCGGCGCCGGGCCGCGCCACTCGCTGCGGGCCGGTCGCCCAGTCGAGCGCCTCGATCTCGGCCTGCAGCCTGCCCGCGAGCTCGAAGGCCAGGTCGCCGGATGCCGCGTCACGCCGGGCGCAAAGGGCGGCCCGCGCCTCCGCGACGGACGCCGGGACACGGTCGAGCACCGCCGCTACCTTCTCAGCGAGCCCCGGCCGGTCGGCGGCGGTCACGCCCCGGACGCGGGCCATGTCCCCTCGCGTGCCGTCCAGGTCGCCGGCGTATCCAACGGGAAGCACCCGGTTCAGCCCGGAAACCGCGAGCCGCGCCTGCCTCCCGCCGAGGTAGGGACCAAAGTGCCGCGTTCCCGGTGCGGGCTGGTGCGTGACAGACAGGCCCGGCGACCGGGCCGAGTCGCTGAGCGCGATCCACACCTCGGTCTCCTGCCCGCCGTCCGGGGCACGGTTCCATGGCGGCAGGCGCTCGCGCAGCAGGTTCCGCTCCAGCCAGGCCGCCTCGTGCGGGCTGTCGCAGGCGACCGCCTCCAGCCGCGCGATCCGGGCCACCATGGGAGCCAGGTGCCGCCGGTCCCGGAGGCCCGCCCAGTAGGAGGCAACCCGCCGTCGCAGGTCAACGGCCCGCCCCAGGTACAGCACCCGCCCGCGGGCATCCCGGAACCGGTACACCCCTGGCTCCCGCGGCAGCAGTCCCGCTGCCTCCCGCGGCGCCGACCAGGTGCCCGGTACGTCCAAGGGAGCCGGGCTACGCGAGGCCAGTCATCAGCTCGCCCCAGGCGAGGGCGGCCGCCGACGACGGCTCGGTGAACCGGGCGAGCCGGGCCTTGGCCACCTGGGCGGCGTAGGGGTCCGCGGCGGCGTGCTCACCGCAGCGGCTGAAGAACATGTGCGACCACCAGTCCGCGTACTCCTGGTACCGCCAGGTGCGGGCAAGGCAGGTGCCGGAGTAGGCGCGCAGGCCGCTGTCGTCACCCGCCTGGACGTAGTCGCGGGCCGCGTTGACGAATGTCTCGGCGTCGTAGAGGGCAAGGTTCATGCCCTTGGCGCCCATCGGGGAGATCACGTGCGCCGCGTCGCCGAGCAGGTACAGCCGGCCGTAGCTCATAGGCTCGAAGACCTGGCTGCGCAGCCGGACGATCTCGGTCTCTGTGATCGGGCCGGCGGCGAGGTCCGGCAGCCAGAAGCGCTCGCGCAGCTGGGACCAGATCCGCTCCGGTGGCCAGTCGGCTCGCGTGTCGCCCGCCGGGATTTCCAGGTAGAACCGGGCAGTCTTCGGGCCCCGGGAGAAGCCAGCCGCATAGCCCCTGACGCCGATGCCGAAGCAGGGGTAGCGCGGGGCCGGGGTGTCGGCGAGGACGGCCAGCCAGGTCACGCCGTAGTCGCGGGTGTAGGCCGTCAGCACGCCGCCGGGAATGCTCGCGCGGCTCACGCCGTGGTCCCCGTCGCAGCCCGCGATGAGGTCGCACGCGATCTCGCGGGCGGTGCCCTCGCCGTCGGTGTAGGAGACGACGGGCCGCTGCGAGTCCAGGCCGCTCATGGCCACGTCGGCGACCTCGAACCGCAGGTCTCCCCCGTCATCGAGGAACGCGGCGACCAGGTTGCGGACGAGGGCCTGCTGCGGGGTCAGCACCCCGACGTACTCCTGGGCGTGGGCGTCGCGGCCGATGAAGACCGGCTCCCCGTCAACCCGGACCTCGATCGTGTTGTCCGCCGGGAACGTGCCGAGCAGGTCGCCAAGGCCCCACTCGGTGAACATCCGCACCCCGCGGTACTCCACAAGGCCGGCTCGCTGCCGCTGCTCGACGTAGGCGCGCGACTGCCGCTCCAGAACGACGCAGTCAATGCCGCTGCGCCGCAGCAGCATCGCGGCGGTCAGCCCGGCAACACCCCCGCCCACGATCGCGATGGTCGTTTCCTCGCGCGTTGCCTGCGTCGTCATGGGCGCACCTATCGGCGTGAAATGGGCACTGCGGCAAACCGGGCCAATCGTAACCCGGGGACAGCGGGCAATGGGCCATCACCCGGCAGGACACCGCGAATCGCGTTTCCGGGTCCTGCGGCCCTAGACGGGCGCGCTGATGGCCTTGTGCACCAAGGCGATGCCGGCACCCTCGAAGTCGGGCCAGCGTTCCAGCGGCAGCGCGCGATAGAGGGCGCCGGTCGCGATGACGACGGCCCTGCTTTCGATGACGTCATCCCCGGGCAGGTGCAGGCGCAGCCGGCCCCGTGCGCGCCGCGGTCGGTGTCGAGCCTGACGACCGGGCAGGGGCTGGCCAGCTGGGCGCCGAACTTCAGCGCCTGGAGCACGGCCCGGCCGGTCAGGTCGTCTCCTGACAGGCCGAACGGGAAGCCGAAGAAGTTCTCGATGCGGGAGCTGGCGGCGGCCTGCCCGCCGGTGCCGACCGCGTCAAGCAGCAGCGTGGCCAGGCCCTCGGACGCGCCGTAAACAGCGGCCGCCAGCCCGGCTGGGCCCGCGCCGACGATCGTGACGTCGACCGGCTTGCCGGGGGAGCGGTGGTAGCTGAGGTTCAGCGCCTTGAAGATGATGTCGGACAGCTCGCCGTCGTTCGACATCAGCTGCCGCAGCCGCCCGGGCGGGACCCGGCAGACCGTCCCCGTCTCCCGCACCCGGCACAAGAGGTAGACGTTCTGCCCGGTCAACAGGTTCAGCTCGCCGACGAACCCGCCCGCGGCCACCTGCGCCACGGTCTCGGCGGGCACGTCGGCGGTCGCCGTGCGGATGACCTCGACCGAGCCCCGGACGACCACGATCAGGTCAACGTCCTCATCACCGGGCTGGAACAGCACGTCACCCTCGCGGGTCTCCTGTGGCGTGCCGTAGCTCAGCAGCCGCGCGAAGAGCTCACCGCCCAGGCGCGGCGATTCGGCCCCGGCGGGCACGAGCGGCTTGCCGGGCTCATTCATCGCACACTCCTGCTTTCTTCCCGCCCACCACCCCAGGCATCGGCCTCCTGTCTGTTGCGGCGGGACGCTGGGTGACTACGGACCCGAGCGGGCGGTAGTTGACGTGGCAGGCGTCCAGCCTCGGCAGGTGCCTGGCCAGCCGCTCCTCGAACTCCGCGAGTTCACCGCCCGGCGGTGACCAGGCGACCTCGGCGAACGCGCACAGCCGCGGGAAGTACATGTACTCGGCCTTGCCGGTGTCGGGGATGTACTCGGTCCACAGCTGCGCCTGCACGCCGATGATGTTCTCGCGAGCGCCTTCCGACAGGCCGCGCGGTACCGGGTCGAACGTGTAGACATCCGCCACGCTGGTCGCGCCGCGGATCGCGAGCGGCTCGCCCTTGTCGTCGGAGTGCGCCCAGTCCAGGTAGACGTAGTACTCCGGTGCCATCACGACGTGGTGGCCGAGTTCCGCGGCCCACCGGCCCATGTAGCCGTCCTTGCGCCACGCCATGATGACGGCGTCCTGCGGGGCGCCGGCGTCGATGACCTCGTCCCAGCCGACCATGCGGCGGCCGCGGGCGGCGAGCCGCCTCGCTACCTGCGCCATGAACCAGCCCTGCAACTGGGCCTCGGCCCGCAGGCCGAGCGAGCGCATGCGCTGCCGGGCACGGTCGCTGTCGTGCCACTCGGTGGCCGGGCACTCGTCGCCGCCAAGGTGGATGTAGGGGCTGGGGAAGACATCCATCACCTCGTCGAGCACGTTCGCGCAGAACTCGACGGTGGCGTCATCGACGTTCAGCACGTGCCGGGAAATGCCCCAGCGGGTGCGCACCTTGATCGGCTTCCCGCGGCCGTCGTAAGCGTCACGGTTGCCGAGCTCGGGGTAGGCGGCGATCGCGGCCTGCATATGGCCGGGCAGGTCAATCTCCGGCACCACCGTCATGTGCCGCTGCGCGGCGTAGGCGACGATCTCCGCCAGGTCGGCGACCGTGTAGCAGCCGCCGTGCGGGGTCCCGTCGAACCGCTTGTCCCTGGCCAGCCCGACCGGGCTTTGCTTCCGCCAGGATCCGACCTCGGTGAGCAGCGGGTAGCGCTGGACAGGGAAGCGCCAGCCCTGGTCGTCGGTGAGGTGCAGGTGCAGCACGTTGAGCTTGTGCAGGGCCGCCAGGTCGATCAGCCGGAGCATCCATGCCTTCGGGAAGAAGTGCCGGGCCACGTCCAGGTGCACGCCCCGCCAGGCGTAGCGGGGCGCGTCCTCGATCTCCGTGGCGGGCAGTTCAAGCACGGCGGGCACGCCGTGGGCCGGGGCCTTCCGCAAGGTGTCCGGCGGCAGCAGCAGCCGCAGGGTCTGCGTCGCGTAGAAGGCTCCCGCCGGGCCCCCGGCGTTGATGACCACGCCTTCGCCCGGGGCGGCGCGCAGCAGGTAGCCGTCGTCGGGCAGGCCGCCGCGATCAGGAAGGCCGACGGTGAGCGTGACGGCGTTCGGCCTGACTTCGCTGCTTGCCGGGACGACGGGGATGTCCCAGCCGGTAGACGCCTCAAGCGCGGCGCGAAGCAGCCTCGCCGCCGGGCGCGAGGCCTCGTCGGCGGCTATGACGAAGCCGTCCGCGGTGAGCGCGACCCGGCCGCCGTCGGGGTGCGCGTGCGCCTTGACCGGACGCGGGATGATCACGATGACGCCATGCGGGCGGCCAGGCAACACACGTCCCAGAAGCTACCAAGTCGGGTTCAAGTGCGCCAGCCTTCAGCGGGCCGGCAGGAACCGCCAGACCGCGATCAGCTTCCGGCCGAGCGGGACCGCAGTGGTGAGAGCGCCGCGGGTATCCGGTCCAGCACGGGGAGCGGGAACAGCCCGTAGCTGTAGAAGTCCGCGGCATCGGCCGCGGTCGCGACCAGGCGGAGCTTTTCCGCCAGGTTGGCCGCGGACGGCGTGTCCGGCAGGCCCGGCCGGAGCGTGACCCGCAGCCGGCCGGATTCGCCGAGCGCCGCGCGGTACGCGGCGACGTCGGCGCTCAGCCGGGCGGGATCGCGGGCGTAGCCGAGGATGGCGTAGCCGTCGGCCACGGGGCCGATCGCCGCCGGGTCGACGCCGGTCTGCCACGCGGCCTCGCGCGCGAGGCCGCCCGTGGGCAGCCCGTCCGCGTACCCCTTCATGGCTCCGGCCAGGTCGAGGAAGACCAGCCGGGAACCCTCGCCGGCCACGGCCCGCGCGACCGACGCGACCAGGGTCGTGACGGTGCCGGTCCTGGTCCCGGCGTAGCGCGCGAGGGCCTCTCCCGCGTACTCGGCGAGCCCGGCGGGGCTCAGCTCGCCCGGCAGCGGCGCGCCGCCGTCGAGGACGCGGCCCGCGATCCGTGCCGCCGCGACCCGCGCGGCTTGCGCGTCCACCCCGGCTTCGGCCGCCCGCGCGCGGCAGTACGCGCAGAAGCACAGCCCGAGCAGGAACTCCTCGACCGGGCCGAGCTCGACGAAGCACCGCTCGTGATGATAGCCGTGCCCGAAGAAGCCGAAGTGCAGCGACTCGGCGAGCACCGTGTCGACGCCAAGGCGGGCGACGGACCGCGCCAGCGCGGTCGCGTACGCGCGCACGTCGGGATGGGACGGGCACAGGTCCGCCGGAGCGGCGCGGTCGCCGAAGCAGTTTTCCTGCGTCACGTCCGGATGCGCCAGCCCCAGCGTCGTGTTGTGCAGGAACACGGTCCAGCCGTGCAACCGGGCGCCGCGCCGCGCGGTTACCCGGCGCAGTTCGGCGAACATCCCGTCGTCAGACCCGTCCTGCGACGGCGGGACGAGGCGCAGCCCGTCCCAGAGGCCGGCCGGGAGCGGGAAGTGCACGCCGTCCCGGCGCAGGGTGACCCGGGACCGGCCATGCGGGGTCACGTCACGCGCCCGGTGATAGGCCGCGGCTACCGTCAGGCCGCCGCAGGCGTACCCGAGCGCGCGGTCGGCCACCCGCTCGATTCCCTCACCGCGCAGGTCTTCTGGGTGCGCGTACAGCGAGGATTCCATCAGATGTAGGTCCTGATCAGCTCGGTGACGGTATATCCGTCGTCGATGACCGGGATGACCGGCCACTTGTCGAAGGCCGTGCACGGATGGGAGATGCCGAAGCAGATCAGGTCGCCGGGCGCGAGCCGGGTGCCATCGGGCACGGACAGGAACGCGTGGTGGTCGTTGAACTGGGTGACCGACAGGCCGGCGGCGGTTGTCACCTGGCCGTCGCCGTGGCGTACCCGCAGCGGCACGGGCAGCCCGGCGTCGTAAGGCGCCTCCCGTTTGCCCATGCCCGCGAGCGCCAGGCCGCGCTCGGGAACGGAGGTGACCTGTGCCCAGATCTCCAGCGCCGCTTCCAGGGCGCCAGGTATCCGGGTGAACGGCGTCCTGCCCTGGTAGATGCCGTTGTCGTGCGACACGTAGGCCCCGCTGCGGACGATGATCCGAAGCTGGTGACCGGGGAGCCAGGCGCCGCCGAGCTCGGCCGCGACGAGATCGAAGTAGGCGCTTCCGCCGGCCGTGACGATCACCTCCCCGGGCAGCAGCCCCGCGTCGGCCAGCTCCGTCACGGCGGAGCGCACGGCGCTCAGGTAGCGTGACGCCCCGGGTACCGTCGCGATCCCGCCCTCGTAGGCGGCGACGCCGGCCAGCTCGACTCCGGGAGCGGCGGCCGCGGCCCGGGCGACGGCGGCCAGTTCCCCGGCGTCACGGCAGCCGGTGCGGCCGCCCGGGTACCCCAGTTCGGCCAGTACCCGCACGGGCCGGGACCTCGCGGCTCCCGACGCGGCGCTCACCCCGGCGGCCGAGTCCACGAACAGCAGCAGTTCCCACCCCTGGTCCAGCTGCCCGGCGATCCACCCCAGGGCGCCGGGGTCGAGCAGCTCGTTGGCCAGCAGGACCCGCGGCACGCCGAAGGCACGGCAGGCCAGTGCCTGTCCGGCGGTGGCCACGGTGATTCCCCACGCCCCGGCGTTGAGCTGCGCCTCGAACAGCGCGGGTGCCATGGTGGTCTTGCCGTGCGGCGCGAACTCCAGGTTCCGGGTCGCGCAGAAGGCGGCCAGCTGGGCGATGTTGTGGTCGAGCGCGGACCTTCGCGCGACCATCAGCGGCCAGGTGAACGCGCCGCTGAACAGGCCGTGCCGCGCGGCGGCGAATTCCTGGTCGGAAACCGGCGGACCAGGATGCCAGATGCCCCTGGTCCGCCAGTCGACGCGCCCCTCGGGAATCGTGAGCCTCATGGCCGCAGCACCCGTCCGGCGGCTCGGCCGTCCGGCGTCAGCGCGCTGCCGGCTAGCACCGTGATCCCGTTGACGAGCACGTGCTCCACGCCGGCCGCGGGTTCTCGCGGGTTCTCATACGTCGCCCGGTCGGTGACCGTCACCGGGTCGACGACGACGATGTCGGCCGCCTGGCCCTGACGGATAAGGCCGCGGCCGGGCAGCCGGAACCGGCGCGCCGGGTGCCCCGCGAGGTGCAGGGCCGCCTGCTCCCACGTCCAGTCGCCGAGGTCGCGCACGTGCCTGCCGAGCAGCCGGGCGAACGCCCCCCAGCCGCGCGGGTGCGGCTGACCGCCGCGGTAGATGCCGTCTGACCCGCCCATCTGGGCCGGATGACGCAGGAGCGCGCGCATCGACTGCTCCGGGTCGCGGTCTTCGGCACCGGGCGCGCCGGCCGGGAAGCCGAAGACGCAGCCCGCTTCCAGCCGTGTCGCCACGAGAAGGTCGCGGCAGAACGCCGCGGGCTCGCGGCCGGCTCGCCGGGCCGCGTCGGGCAGCGCCATTCCCTCGGCCCAGCGCAGGCTGTCGGCGGGCACGTGCGACAGCGTGATGCGCGGCCACAGGTCCGGGTGCGCGGCGGACCACTCCCGGTCAAGCCGCCGCGCCGTGGCGGGATCGGCGAGCGCGTCGGCGGTCGCGGCGAAATCGGCTAGCGGCAGCCAGTCCGGCAGGGTGAGCATGGCGAGGATGCTGGATCCTCGCGTGTAGGGGTAGCTGTCGAAGGTGAGGTCGACGCCGTCCGCGCGGGCCTGGTCCACCAGGCGGGTCAGCTGCCCGGCCGGGCCATGGTAATGCGACACGTGCGCCGCCACGCCGCCGCGCCTGGCTATCGCGACGACTTCGGCGACGGCCGGCCCGGCCGAAGCCTCGTAGCCGCGCATATGCGTCACGTACGGGAGGCCCGCAGCGGCCAGCGGGGCGCACAGCGCCGCGAGCTCGGCCGCGTCGGCGTAGCGGCCCGGAACGTACTCCAGGCCGCTGGACAGCCCGGCGGCCCCGTCGGCGAGCCCCGACTCCACCATCCCCGTCATGGCCGCCAGCTCATCGCGGGACGGCGCCCGACGCGCGGGCCCCAGGACCTCGTAGCGGATCGTCCCGTGCGGTACCAGGTAAGCGGTGTTGAGCGGCACCCGGCGGTCATAGCCCGCGAGCAGCTCAGCGACCGAGACCGGCCCGCCGCCCAGCGCCGGGTGCGGGCCGTTGACCGCTGCGAAGTAGCGGGTGACGTAATCGACGGTGGCCGGCCCGGCCGGGGCGAAGGACAATCCGTCCTGGCCCAGCACCAGCGTCGTCACCCCCTGACGCAACGCGGCGAGCTGCGTCGCGGAGTCGAACACGGCGGCATCACCGTGCACGTGAGCGTCGATGAAGCCGGGCAGCACCAACCGGCGCGTCGCGTCCACCACGGTCGCGGCCTCGGCACCGGGCAGCGGGCCGACGGCGGTGATCCGGCCGCCCGCCAGCCCGACATCAGCCCGGAAGGCCGGCGCGCCCGTCCCGTCGAGCACCATCCCGCCGCGTATCACGACGTCGAACATCCGGCCTCCGCCCAGTCGCGGCCAAGACTTGAACCAGCGATCCGCAAGCCGCACCAGAATGCAGCACCCATTTTGCATATCAGAACGCGCCGCGCCCGCCCACCCCGGCGCGGGCCTGGCGAAGCCTAGAGTTAGATCGAAGATCGATTCAGCATGACGGGCGGGCCTGGATGAGGAGCGGGACGTGAGCACAAGCGTGAATGCGCTGTCGCCGGCGCCGATCGCCGTTGAGGAGCGGGTCCTGGAGGATCTGCGGTCGCGGCGGAAGCGGATCGTTATGCCCGATTTGCCGCATTTACGTGGCCTGTGTCGCTGCTGGTCATCGTTAGCCGCCAGCGGTCAACGGGCCTGACTGATTCAGGCTTCGGGGGTGCCCGCCCCCAAAGTGTCAATCATTTAGGCCTGATGACGATGGACGACCATGTGCAACTGGCCCGCCATCGCCGCCGTTGCCGGCCTTGTCGTAGGTGTCAAGGCCGATGATGCGCGCGCCGTGGAAGTGCACGCAATCCTTCCGTGTCTGGACAGTTAGTTGATTAGCTCCCGTTACCTGGTGTCTGTCCCGCATTGGGCTGTCCTGGATAGCGTCCCAGCCGCTAATTCATTACGTCAGAAGGGGCGCGATAAATGTGCGTTCACCACGGCAGCAGTGACTCGCCGTCGCAGACAGTAACGGGACAGAACCGGCGAGGCTTCCTGCGCACCGCCGCGCTGGCCGGCGCAGGGGCCGCGGCCCTCGGCACCGCCGGGGCGACCCCCGCGCTCGCCAGCGACGCCCCCCGGCTTTCCGTGCCGACCGGTGGCACTGGCAAGTGGAACCCGAACCCCAACAGCCGGCAGTTCACCCTCGCCGTCATGCCCGACACCCAGTTCCTGTACTGGGGCACGCAGAACAGCGTCAACTCGGCAGCCGCAGGAGGAGTCCTTCCGCTACATCATCAACAACAGCGGGGATGAGTCCGGCAACAACATCGTGTTCATGGCGCACCTCGGTGACCTGACCGAGGACTCCGACGCGTCGTCGTTCCAGGAGGTCGGCAAGACCTTCGGCCTGCTGGACTCGCACGGCGTCGCTTACAGCGTGCTGGCCGGCAACCACGACGTCGGACGGCGATGACAGCCGCGGCACCACGCCGTACCTGCAGACCATCGGCCCGCAGCGGTTCAAGCACTCGCCGACGTTCGCCGGGTCGGACTCGACCGGGTACAACACCGCGCACATCTTCCAGGCGGCCGGACCGGGAGTGGCTGCTGCTGGCGATGGACTGGCGGACCTCGGATCAGGGCTTCGCGTGGGCGAACGAGTTCATCAAGGACCACCCGGCCATGCCGGTCATCCTCACCTCGCACGAGATCGTCGGCCCGCTGTACGGCGACAACGTGTATCCCGTACCAGTCCGGCGACCCGGAGAACAACGCCGGGTTCTCCGCCTACGGCCAGGAGGTCTGGGACACGCTGGTCAAGGACAACGACCAGGTCTTCCTGACCCTCAACGGCCACTACTGGCCGCCGGGGCGCATGACCCAGCAGAACAGCGCGGGCAACGACGTCCACCTGCACATCACGAACTACCAGAACCGGTACTTCGGCGGTGCCGCCATGCTCCGGCTCTACCACTTCGACCTGGCCCGCAACACCATCGACGTCGAGACGGTCGCGCCGTGGATCCTGGCCCAGGACCCGGAGCAGCGCAACGCGATGGCCGCCTTGCGAGGCGCGGCTCACCACGGCCGTCGACTACTTCTCCATGCCGATCGACTTCCAGCAGCGCTTCTCCAAGTTCATCCCGATCAAGACCCGTCCGGCCCGCCCGGCCGAAGAACGAGGTGGTGGCCGGCACCCTGGCCTACTGGCGCTTCGACGCTGGCGGCGCGAACGGCATCGCGGTCCCCGCGGGCACGGTGATCAAGGACCTGTCCGGGCGGGGCAACGACCTGACCTACCAGCCGGTGGGCGCTCCCATCCTGGGCGGCAACCTGGATGCCCAGGTCGCCGCGGTGACCGACAGCGGCGAGAACCCGCCGAACGAGGTCGCCGTTAACCTCAAGGACGGCGATCCGTCGACCAAGTGGCTGACGTTCGCCCCGGCCGGCTGGGTCGCGTACCAGATGGCCAGCCCCGTCGCGGTGGTCGCGTACTCGCTCACCTCCGCGAACGACACCCCGACGCGGGATCCCAGCGCCTGGACCCTGCAAGGGTCGAACGACGGCAGCAACTGGACCGACCTGGACACACGGACGGGGCAGAGCTTCGGCAGCCGGTTCGCCACCAGCAGCTACACCTTTACCAACACGACCGCCTACGGGTACTACCGGCTGAACGTCACCGCCAACTCGGGTGACTCGCTCCTCCAACTCGGCTCGTGGGACCTCAGCGACGGCTCGAACGAGGCGCTGACCTGGTCCAGTGACTTCCACCCGAACCAGCCGGGCCACGCTAGCCTGCGCTTCCAGGGCGGCAAGAGCCCGCTGCATGGCGCGCTCCTGGCCACCGGCCCGAACGCTCCGCTGAACCCGGAGACCTTCACCCACGGGTACACGATCGAGGCGTTCCTGAAGATCCCGCTGGACTGGGACAGCGCCAGCAACGCCTGGATGTCGGTGCTCAGCCGCCGGGGCGCGGCGGGCAAGGCCGGCAAGAGCGGCAAGAACACCGACCCGAACGAGCCGGTGGCCGCGCTCAGCATCTCCAACAACGGTCGCGAGCCGCAGTTCAACTTCTACCCGCTGAGCCAGACCTACCCCACCACCAACTGGGGCCAGGGCCTGCCCGAGAACCAGTGGTTCCACGTGGCCCTGGTCAACGACGGCAAGCGCACCCTTATGTACGTGGAGGGCTCCATCGTCGTCGATAACCCGTCCACGTACTCCAACGGCATCACCTCGCTCGGCCTGCCGTGGCTGCTCGGCGGTCACGAGTACGGCGGCAGCATCGACCAGGTCTTCCACGGCTGGATCGGTGACGTCCGCATCGTGAACCGTCCGCTGGCCATCGACCAGTTCATGACCGGCAAGTAACACGCGGGCGCTCCCGCCTCCGGGCTCGCCGTCGGGCCCGGAGACGGAAGACCCCAGGTGCTCCGAGCGTGCGGCCTGACCGGCCCGGGCTAACTATTGTGAAGTGTGGACTGGAGCCTATTCGGGTGCGCCCGCAAGGGGCACGTGACGTACGCGCCGGACGAAGCCGAGCTGCGGGAGCGGCTGATGGCCCCGACGGCGCGCGGGACGGCCTGGCGGTGCCTGCGCTGCGGCGCGTTCGTGACCGACGGGAAGCACGGTAGCGGACCGGCGGCGTTGGCACCGCTGGTCGGCCGGGGCAGGGAACTGCGCGACGAGCTGATCCTGCGCGTGTTCGCGGTGGAACGGCTCCTCCGGTTCCTCATCCTGGGCGCCGCCGCCTTCGGGGTATGGCGGTTCACCCAGGACAGGGCCGGCATCCAGCGGGCGTTCAACGCGGACCTGCCCGCCATCCGCGCCCTGTACGGGGACCTCGGGTTCGACGTCAGCCACTCCAAGCTGCTCGGGCTGATCCAGAGCTCATTCACGCTGGACTCGCGCACGCTCACCTACCTGGCCATCGGGCTGGCCGCTTACGCCTTGATCGAGCTGGTGGAGGGCATCGGCCTGTGGCTGGGCAAGCGGTGGGGCGAGTACTTCGCGATGGTGGCGACATCGGTCTTCCTGCCGTACGAGATCTACGACCTGACCGTCAAGGTGACCTGGCTGCGGATCGCCGCGCTGACGATCAACCTGCTGCTCGTCGTCTACCTGATCTGGACCAAGCGACTGCTCGGCGTGCGCGGCGGCAAGGCGGCGTACGAGGCACGGCTGCGCACCGAGTCCGTCATCGAGGTGGAGCAGGCGGCCGCGGCCGAGGGCCTTCCCTCATCCGGTTAGGCGGATGCCGGCGTCCGTCCGGCGGCGCTGTGGCTCGATGATCACCTTGAGGCCGCGGCGGCTAGCCGCGGTCGTGAACGCGTCCCCGGCCTCGTCGAGCGCGGCCCGCCGCGACACCAGCGAGTCGAGGTCCACGATGCCGCGGGCGGCCATCGTGATCGCTCGCTGGTACACGTCGTTCATCCGCCTGGTCATGGCGATCGTCAGCCCCTTGCGCCGGGCGAGCGACGCGGTGAAGGTGGTGGTGTCGCCGTCCGGTATGCCGGCCAGGACGACCCGGCCGCCCGGCCGGACGGACTCCAGGGCGATCCGGACGCCATCGTCGTTGCCCGCGACCTCGAACGCGACGTCCACTCCGGGACCGGGCACCGGTTCCCCTGGGTCCAGCACGAGGTCCGCCCCGCACCGCGCCGCTGCTTCCCGCCGGTGCGCGAGCGGCTCTACCGCGATCACGCGGGCCGCCCCGGCGGCCCGCAGCAGCTGGATCAGCAGCAATCCGATCGGCCCGCAGCCGGCCACGGACGCGGTGCCGCCGAAGGGAAGGTGCCCCAGGTCCAGCGACCACAGCGCCACCCCGAGCGGCTCCAGCATCGCCCCGCCCGCGTCGGAGACCGAATCGGGCAGCGGATGCAGCAGCGACGACGGCCACGCCATGACCTCACGCATCATCCCGTCGGTGTCGCCGTGCCCGGCGAAACGAATCTGGTAGCAGAGGTTGCGGTACCCGTCCCGGCACGCACGGCAGGTGCCGCACGTGATCGCGGGGTCGATGGCCACCCGCTGGCCGGCCCTCGGGCCGGACTCGATCACGCCGGCCCCCTCGTGCCCCAGCACGAGCGGGTGCGCCAGCCTGGCGTCGCCGATCGCGCCCTCGGTCCACCAGTGCAGGTCGGACCCGCAGATCCCGACCGCTGTCACCCGGACCAGCACCTCACTCCCGCCCGCCTGCCCATCCCCTTGCGCCGCGGGCGGTTCCTCCTCGGCGATCCGGATATCGCTCGTCCCGTACAGGCGCGCGACCAGCATCTTCGACCTCCATCGCCGTCCGCAGCGGCGGTAGCGCATCCCCGGCGGCACGCATTCCCGCAGGCTGGCGGTCGTATCAGATTATGCCGCGCGTTTCCGCGCCTGATTCCGCTACCCGGCCGCCGTGGCGCATCGCGAAGGTGACCGGGACCTGTGGTTCCTGGGATTAAGCAGCTGAACGGGGAGCCTGGCTGGTCTCCGGGAGCGCCCCGGGCCGTTACGGGACCCTGGCCACGCCTCCGTACCAGCTGACCTCGGCCGGCGTCGGGCGCGGCCCGTCGCCTTCTGGCCGCCACTCGGACACCAGCACCACGCCCGGCGCCACCAGGTCGTAGGCCGGAGAACGCGAGCCGGGCGAAATCGTCAGAATCGCGCAGTTGCGCGGGCAGCCCGGCCGCCCGGTAGGCGCGCGCCCCGGTGGCGGGCCCTCCCGGGTCGTGCTCCCCGGTGATGTGCGACGCGACGAGGTAGCTGCCCGACGGCAGCGCGTCGACCAGGGTCGCGCAGGACCTGCAGCGGGCCCGAACTCGTCCGGGACGAAGTGCAGGACCGCGACGAGCATCAGCGCGATCGGCTGGCTGAAGTCCAGGACCTCACGCGACCGCCGGGTCGGACAGGATCGACTCGCGGATCCCGCAGGTCGGCGTGGATGTAGGCGGTGCGGCCCTCGGGTGAGCTGGTGAGCAGCGCCCGGGCGTGCGCGAGGACCAGCGGGTCGTTGTCGGCGTAGACGACGCGCGCGGACGGCGCGACTGCCTGCGCGACCTCGTGCACGTTGTTCGTGGTGGGCAGCCCGGTGCCGATGTCGAGGAACTGCCTGATGCCCGCCTCCGCCGCCAGGAACCGGACGGCCCGGCCGAGGAACGCGCGGTTCTCGCGCGCCGCGATGCGGCCCGACCGCCAGCTGGCCAGGCCCTTCTCCGCGGTCTCGCGGTCGGCCGCGAAGTGGTTCTTGCCGCCCAGGTAGTAGTCGTACATCCGGGCCGGATGCGGCTTGGATGTGTCGATCTCCGGCACCGCCGCCTCCGGTGCGGAACCTTCCACGCTCACGCTGGCCTCACTACGGCTTGCTCACGACGCGACCAAAGCAGCCTACCGTGACGCGCGCGCCTCGCGATGCCAGGCGAGCCGGCCGAAGACCATATAGATCATTCGGCTGAATCAACGACAGGCTCGACGCGCTGGGCCGGGGTGACGTGGTGGGCCGCCAGGTCGTCGTCTTCGGGTGAACAAGGTCAGCGCGGTGCAGAGCCTGGCCGGGGCGCGCGGGTCACCGCCGGGGCGTCACGCGATGAGCGCGCGGGGAACCCTGAGCTCGTCGAGGTCATACAGGGCCGCGACCGCGGCGGGATCGTCGTCGGCGCACACGGCGGCGATGGCGTCGATCAGCTCGTCGTAGTCAGCACCGGTCTGGCCCTTGTAGGAGGCGTCCATGCGGCCCCACTCATCCCAGGGGAGCATTTCCACCTTGTTGAGCGCGGCAAGATCCTTGACCGCGTTGCCGCGGATCTCCGCCGGTCCCCAGTTGCCGGTTCCGTGCACGCCGAACCGGGCCGCGTCGATCCGGCCCTCCCGGAAGGCGGTCCACGCCTCGCCGCCGGTGAGGAACTGGCCAGGTCGCAGGTCCTCCGGCTCGGCCACGACGGCCTGGCCGAGTATCTCGGAATCGATCCGCACCCAGCGCTTGTCCTTTTCGTGCCAGTACTCGGTGATCCAGTGGTCCAGGCCCTGCCCCGGCTGGAAATACGTGGCGAACCCGCACCGGGCGCGCGCCGCCACCCCGCGGTAGCGCAGGAAGGCGCAGCTCAGCACCGCGAAATGCCGGCAGGTGCCGACGACTTTGCGGTCCGGCGCGCGCGCGACATCGAGCGGGGCCGGGTCCAGCGCGAGCAGCGCTTCGACCAGCGAGGCGGCGGGACGGACCTGATTGCTGGCGAACCGCTCGCCAGGCAGGTCGAGTGCCTTGGCGTCGTCAGGGTGGATGACCAGCGAATGGACCGGCCGGCAGATGCCCGCCGGCTCTCCGTGAACGCGCTCAAGCACCGACGGGCTGACGCCGGACAGATTGGTGAGCGGACCAGGCAAGGCGTAATCGATCGCGGTGGCCATATCCGGATCCTAAAGCCGCTGCGCCCCGGTGCGCCCGCGGCCACGGATCGCCGGGAGGGCCATAAGCAACCCGCATGGCCGCGGCGGCCCGCGGGCTACGCGGTGACCGCCAGGATCGCCACCCCGAACGGCTCAATGGTGACCATGCCGCCGGCGTCGAGTCCGCTCAGGACGGCGAATGACCCCTGCCCGCCCTGCACCGGCTTGACGTCAAGTGGCTCGGGAGCGTGGCTGGCGAGCACGGCGAATCGCGCCCCGTCGTCGCGGACGAGCATGTCGCAGGTAACCCTCGGGTCGTCGACCGTGACGGGGCGGCGCACCCCGGCGTGGGCGGCGAGGGCGTCATACAGCGTGACGGTCGCGTCCGGGTTGACGCGGGGAGTGACCGCCGCCATGTGCTCGACGGGATAGGTGCACAAGATGATGTCCCCATCGCCGACCCGGCGCAGCAGCAGCGCGGGCCGGCCGTGGGCGTCGGTGGCGATGACCTCGGCGCCCGCGGGGATGACCGGCAGGAAGGCCCGGCTGTTCGCGCTGCCGCCGGCCTGGAAGGTGAGCGTGGTGCCCGGTGGCAGCCCGCCGAAGTCGCGGCTGAGCGTCGAGCTCGACCACGTCGTCCTCGATGGGGTCGACGACCCCGACGTCGAGCTGGTGCTCGATGCCGAACAGGCTGTTCATCCGCCCGTAGGACGGCCCGCGGTGCCAGTCGACGTCGCCGGGGGAGTAGGAGACGTAGACCGTCGCGCCATCGCGGGCCAGTTGCTCCAGGTCGTCGGCGGTGGTGGCAAGGACCTGCTTGACCGACGGCGCGAGGTAGAGCCGGGCGCCAGGCTCGATGCCGGCCGTCTCCCGGGTCAGCGCGGGGGCCAGGTCGGCGAGCCGGGCGGAGATGTAGCCCTGGGCCAGGGACCGGACGACGGCCTCGTGCGATCGCGGGTCGCTGAACGGGTACTGGGTGTCCAGGTAGCTGGGCACGATGAGGGCCGTGTCGGTGTCGGCGCGCTGGATCCGGGCGAAGCCGATCGCGTCGAGGGCCTGCCTGAAGGCCCGCATCTCCTGGAGCGTCTTCTTCGGCAGGCCGGCGGTGTCGGTGAGGCCGAAGTTCAGCTCGAAGGCGTGGTGCCGGTACGGGTCCTGGCGGGTGAGCGCGAAGTCGGTGTTGTTCCACGCGATCCAGCCGGTGGCCCCGGCCAGCAGCGTGTTCCACAGCACGTGCCGGTAGTAGCGGGCGGCGTTGTCCGCCGAGGCGAAGTCGGAGCTGACTCCGAATTCCTCCAGGATCACGGGCTTGCCGAACGTGCCGGCGAGCTCGCAGTCAAGGGCGGCGGCGAACTTCTGCCGGACCGGGTCGTCGCCCACCGGGTAGACGTGCGGGCCGAGGAAGTCAACCAGCGGAGCGATGTCGGCGAGCCGGAACCCGTTGTCGCTGGCCGCGGACCTCGATGCCCCAGGCGCCGTCGCCGAGGGAGAAGGGCTGGTGGCCGCCTGCCGCGCGGACCGCGTCGCGGATGATCCGTGCCCAGGCCTCGACCGTCTGGTGATCGGCGGTGGCCCGCCGTACAGGGGCATCTCGTTGGAGACGAGCCAGCCGGCGATGGCCGGGTGGCCGGCGAAGCGCCGGACCATCTCGGCGGCGAACCACGCCTGGCGGCCCACCATGTAGACGTCGGCGTACAGGTCGCGGCCGTCGCGCCAGGCCGGGTCCCAGTTCTCGCCGGACATGTGGCCGACGATGAAGGTAGGGATGGTGGTCAGCCCGTGGCTGGCGTGCCGGGCGAGGAAGTCCTCGAAGCGAGCGGTCAGCGCCTCATCGATCCGGTCCGGTCCGGGCATGAAGTCCGGCCAGTAGAAGAACGAGCGGGTCATGGTCAGGCCGTGCCCGGCGAGGACGGCGAGTTCCGCGTCGATGACGGCCGGGTCATAGCCGCGCCACATGAGGGGTCCGCCGGCCCGCGACCAGAAGTTGGCGCCAAGCCAGTCGGCGGGCTGGCCGTTGACAATGACCCTCGCGGTACTCCGTCGCATGGTGCAGATAGAATCACTAGACCGGT
Source organism: uncultured Actinomycetota bacterium (assembly GCA_963735415.1). Lineage (GTDB taxonomy): Bacteria > Actinomycetota > Actinomycetes > Streptosporangiales > Streptosporangiaceae > Trebonia. Next base: position 103,575 of record CAVTLB010000033.1, read on the forward strand.
TAAGTGTCAACTGGGGCCGCGCGGCCGACTTCCTGACGGTCGGAGACCCTGTCGGTGTCAAATATATACTAATCTGTAGTACCATTAAGTGACATTAAGTTACTAAACGGTTCTAGCCACTCCGAGGCTATCCTTGAGCGGTGGCCGCTTGGTGGCCGCCGCACCTGGCGTGAAGGGGAGACTGGATGAGACGCCCGACCATGGCCGACATCGCGACACGGGCTGGCGTGACCAAGGCGGCCGTGTCCTTCGCCCTGAACGGGCAGCCTGGTGTGTCCGCCGAGACCAGGGAGCGGGTCCTGGCGATCGCCCACGAGGTCGGCTTCCAGCCGAACAGCTCGGCCAGGGCGCTGACGGCGGGCAGGGTTGGTGCGCTCGGCCTGGTCATCGACCGGCCTGCCCGGCTCCTGGGCATCGAGCCGTTCTTCATGCAGCTCCTGTCCGGTATCCAGGCGGACCTGACGCAGCACCACGTGACGCTGGCGTTCAGCATGGCCGAGGACACGACAGACGAGATCGCCCTCTACGAGCAGTGGTGGGCGCAGCGGCGCGTGGATGGCGTGTTCGTCGTTGACCTGCAGCACGACGACCAGCGGATCCCCGTGCTCGAGAGGCTGCGCATGCCGGCGGTCGTTATCGGCCCGCCCGGCGGCTCGCGGACGCTGCCCGCCATCTGGCAGGACGTCCGCACGGTCGTCGAGGTGGTCGTCAGTCACCTGGCTGAGCTGGGCCATCAGCGGATCGCGCGGGTCGGCGGCCTTACCAGGTACTGGCACACGACGCTGCGAGCCGCGGCGTTCGCCGAGGTGGCCGCCATGGCAGGGCTGGAGGCTGTCCAGGCGCGAGGCGGACTACACGGCCGAGCACGGCGCGGAGGCCACCCGGGAATTGCTCGCAGGGCCTCGCCCGCCGACGGCGATCCTCTACGACAACGACGTGATGGCGGTCGCGGGGCTGAGCGCGGCGCAGCGGCTGGGCGTCAGCGTTCCCGCGGACCTGTCGATTGTCTCTTGGGACGACTCCGCCCTTTGCGAGCTCACCCACCCGGCGCTCACCTCGGTGGGCCGGGATATCGCGGGAGTCGGCGCGATGGCCGCCCGGATGCTGCGGGAGATGGTCGACGGGCAGCAGCCGCGGCACGCCAAAGAACCAGCGGAAGGGCTGCGCGCACGCGGCAGCACTGGCCCGGTCGCGGGCCTGCCTGCTGGTCCGAGTCGGGGCGCCCAACATCCTGTGACGCGTACTGCCCGGCCAGCTGGCCTGGCACTACGCGTTCCAGAAGGGCAGGCCACAGGGCTATCGTGTTTCCAGGATGGTCATTGACTCGGCCGGCAGAGTGATGCCGTGGCGAGCTCGTTGTTGACTTCCCAGCATCCGTAGTTTTCGTTGCCGACTTCCCAGAGCGCGACGCGCTGGCCGGGCGTGTCCCTGGCCTCGGCGACCCACGCGGCGGCCTCGGCAGGGGTACCGGAGCCATAGTTCACCGTGACGAGGCGGCCGGAACCGCCGCCGCCGCCGTGGCGGCAGCCAGGATCGCGACTGCTGTGCAGGCGCTCGCGCGCAGCGCCCGCCCTTGCCTCAGCCAAACCGTTATAAATACCCCTTCCCTGCTGTTCGGGGACGTAATACTTCGTTACTTATACGGTTTAGTTGGTTGATGCAATGATATTTGCCCCTGAATCTTGGGGTTCGCCGTCCTGTTCAGCCGGGCGGCCGGGCCGGTTACGGTCGGGCCCACCATCGATGACGGGACGTCCGGCCCCATACCGGGGCGCTACGGACCGCCGTGGCCGAGGCGGTCCTCGCCGCCCGGCTACCAGGGCATCTCTGAGGTTAGGCAAGCGAAGCGGGCCGGCATCTCGGCACTTAACCGATTAAGACGCATCCGGCCGCCGCCGCCCACCTGGCAGGCGTGCTGCAGGCGATGCGGGGCTGGGGCATCGACTACTTCAAGATCGACTTCTGCTACGCGGGTGCCTACGAAGGCCTTCGGCGGGAGGCGATGGCGGGGGTCAGCGCGTACCGCCACGGGCTCGGCCTGATCCGCGACGCGATCGGCCGGACGCACTGCTCGTCGGGTGCGGGGCACCGTCGCTGGCGTCGGCGGGCCTCGTGGACGCGATGCGGGTCGGCCCGGACATCGCCGCGACCTACGAGCCATCACAGCCGCATCCGTCGCTGCCGTCACAGCGGAACGCCGCACGGAACGTCACGGCGCGAGCCTGGCAGCACGGCCGGTTCTGGAACAACGACCCCGACTGCCTGATGCTCCGCCCCGGCGTGGAACGCCGCGAGGACTGGGCCGCCGTGATGCGAGCCTACGGGGGCCTGCACTCCAGCGGCGACGGCCTCGACCAGCTCGACGCATGGGGCCTGGCGGCAACGCGTGAGCTTCTCGTGACGTCATCCCCCGAGGTCCTGTCCTGAGGGCACCCGTACCGGTCTTCGATACGCGAGCACTGGCCTAGGCGGCGCATGCGGTCCCATTCACCGTGAAACTGGCCGGCGAGGCGTTGCTCTTGCTGTACGTCCCGGTGAAGCCGACCGTGACCGACCCGGACGGCGCGATCGTCGAGTTGTAGGACTGCGCGGTGGCGGTGACCTGCTCGCCGGACTGGGCGTAGCTCGCGTTCCACAGGCTGGTGATCTGCTGGTCGCCGGGGAAGGTCCATCTGAGCTGCCACGCGCTGATCGGGGCGGTTCCCGTGTTGGTCAGCGTTACCTGCGCCTGGAACCCGCCGCTCCACGAGTTGACCAGGGAATAGACCGCCGAGCAGGCCAGCGGGCCCGGGGTGGCGGACGTCGGCGATGTCGTGGGCGTCGGGGAGGTGGTGGGTGTCGGCGTTGTCGTAGGCGTCGGGGACGGGGTGGGCGTCGGGGACGTGGTGGGTGTCGGCGTTGTCGTGGGCGTCGGGGACGGGGACGCGCCGGGCGCTCCGGTGTAGAACGTGGCCGGCTCCGCGAACTGCGACGTCCTGCCCTGGCTGTCGACCGCCTCGACCGCGTACGCGTACGCCGTGCCCGCGGTCAGCCCGGTCAGCGTGTACGACGGCGTGGTGGTCGTCGCCACCAGGCGGGCCGCGGGGGACAGCTCGTAGAGGCGGTACCCGGCGAGCGCGCCGGCGCCGGGCACCGAGGCACCCCACGTGAGGGTGGCGCCGGCCGAGGTGACCGAGCTAGCCGACGGCGTGCCCGGCTCGGACGGCGGCAGCGTGTCCGCCGCCGCCAGTGACGTGTTGGGCGACGTGATGAACTGGGCGATGTTCGACGCGGGCGAGGCGATGCCCTGGCTGTCCACGGCCTGCACGTCATAGCCGTACGGCGAGGTGCGGGATCCGCTGAGCCCGGTGAGCGCGAAGGAGGTCGAGGTCGTGGTCCCGACGAGCGTGCCCGCCGAGGTGTACACGTCATAGCCGGCGATCGGGTTGCTGCCTGGCTTCGACGCGGCCCACGACAACGTGGCGCCGGCCGGGGTGACCGAGCTCGCCGTCAGCGAGCCGGGGGCCGACGGGGCCGACGCTGACGACGCAGGCGGGGGCGGGCTGCCCCAGACCAGCGTGTTGCCGGAGTACAGCGTCATGTCGCTGACGGTGACCGGCGTCGCGTTGGGCGTGGCCGGTATGCCCTGGAAAGACCAGTCCTCGGCCGGGTTGTGCGCCGTGGGGAAGGTGATGCGGAACTGCACCTGTGCCTGGTAGTCGTCGTTGGTGTAGTCGGCCTCGCCGACCGGCTCGATGTCGAGGTTGGCGCACGACACCTGGATGTAGTACGTCGAGCCGGCGTACTGGGTCGGGCCGGTCGCGGGCTGGCACTGGTTGTAGGACGAGCTCAGCGTGATCTGGCTGGGCGCCTCGCCGGGATCAAGGGTGAAGTAGTAACGGAAGCTGGCGTTCGGCATCTGCCGGGCGGGCCAGGCCGACTGGTTGTTGACCAGCGCCTTGATCTCGATGAAGTTGCTGGCCACGTTGTTGACCGAGGCCTGCAGGTAGATCTGCGCCCCGTCCGGTGTCTCCGGCGCGGGGAAGCCCGCGACCGGCGTGCCGCCGTATTGCTGCGTCAGCGCGGCCAGGTCGCCGGAGAACAGCGCGTTGTAGTCGAGCGCGCCCTCGGTCTCCTGGTAGTTGGCCCGCTGGTCGGTGTACTGATCGTTGGCCGCGTCCGGGCCGCCCACCAGCAGCCCGTAGTCGAGATGACGGGTCTGCGCCGGGGTGGTCAGGTTGTCGGACCAGGAGTCATGCGCGGGCGCGCTGTGCGGGAACTGCGTCCAGGCGGTGCTCTTGCCGTTGTTGGTGAACCCGACCTCGTAGCTCGTGTTGTTCGGGTTCTGGCCGAGGATGTAGTTGATCTGCTGGACGGCGAAGTTGTGGTAGGCGGCGGCCCGGGTCGGGTCGAGGTTGTTCGCGGTCAGGTAGTTGCTGAACTCAAGGGCGAGGTATGCGGCGTTCGAGGAGTACCGCAGCGACCCCCAGGTGTTCAGGAATGCCTCACCGCCGGGGGAGTAGCTGACTTGCGTTCCGTTGAAGCCGGTCGTCCACCAGTCCAGGTTGTCCTCGGCGTCGGTGATGTACTGCTGCTGGCCGGTGAGCTGGGCCATCCAGATGTAGTCGGCGAAGCTGTCATCGTCCCAGTTGACGGTCCAGTTGTACTCGTGCAGCGTGGACTGCTGTGCCAGCGGCATGCTGGCGAAGTCCGTCTGCGCCTTGGTCAGCCAGCTCGCCGTGCCGGTCGCCCGGTAGATCCAGATCTCCGCCGCTACGAGCTGGGTCCAGTACCCGCTGAAGGAGTTGTAGAAGTTCTGCGCCGTGGTGATGCAGCTGGCGTAGTCGCCGAGGTGGGTGTCGGCGAAGGTGAACAGCGACTCCGCCTGCGACAGCAGTTGCGCTGAGTACTTGGGGTCCGCGGTCTTGAAGACGATCGACGACGCGGCGAGCGCGGCGGAGGCCTGGCCGACCAGGTCCGAGCCCGCGCACGACGCCGTCACCGCGGAGGACGGCCGGACCGTCGGGTTGGTCTCCGCGGGGCCCCAGTACTGATGGTCGGTGCTCGGGTTGGCGACCTGCCCGTAGAACGTGCCGGGCCCGGTCGCCGCCGCCAGGATGTAGTCATCGCCCCAGCGCAAGTTCCCCAGCGCGGTCTGGTACTGCCCGGCGCTCTGATAGCCCTGCTGGTAGTCGAGCAGCCCCCAGGCGAGCATGTTCATCGCCCAGGCCTCAGGCAGGCCGAACTTCACCAGGTCCCCGGCGTCGTGGTAGCCACCGGTCAGGTTCACCCCGTTGTCCGAGCCGTCGGACAGGTCCGAGTCGCCGCGCCAGTCCACCTCGTTGCCGGGCGGAAGCTGTCCCGATCGCTGGGCCTGGTAGAAGAACATGGAATCCTGCAGCGCCTCGCCGTAGTCGAAGGCACCGGTCGTCGATGGCGCCGCATGGGCGGCTGGCGGGAGGGTGACGGCACCGAGCAGGCCAAGGCCGGCAATGAGCGCCGTCGCCGCGGCCGCGACGATCCGGCGGCGGCTGGCGCCCGGCTTCCAGGACAGGTGCCTCGATGACAGCTGCATGCGTACCTCATCCCGTGGTGCCGGCAGCGGACCGCTTGTGACGCTAACCCGCTGCCAGCGCGCCGCCAACCGCTGGCTTGCCCGGGACCCAGGAACCGGCGCCGGTACCCCCGTGACCAGCCCCGTCGCGGTCGCGACCGGTAACCCGTCGGCTGGAAGTTTCATGGGCATCGGGGCTATGCCGGTCAGCGCGGGACACGGCGGGAACCGCCGTGCTCGACGCGGCCGAACGGCTGCGCAGGGCGTTCGCGCGCGGGTAGCGCGGACGCCCTGCGGCCTGCGGCCCCGTCAGGAGCAGGTGATGCTCGCCGGGGCCGTGTTGGTCCCGCTCACGTTGGCCGTGAATCCCACCGTGACTGAGCCGCCCGCGGGGATCGTCCCGTTGTACGGCGCGTTGGCCACCGTGACCTGCTGACCGGACTGCGTGTAGACGCCGTTCCACAAGCTGGTGATCTGCTGGCTGCCCGGGAAGGTCCAGGCGAGCTTCCAGCCGTTCTTGGGGCTGGTGCCGGTGTCCTTCACCACGACCTGGGCCTGGTAGCCGCCCGCCCAGGAGCTCGTCACCGAGTAGGCCGCCGAGCAGGACGCCGGAGTCGGGCTCGAGCCGCCGACGTTGACCGAGAAGGAGTTGGTCGCCAGGCCGGCGCCGCCCTGCCACAGCTCGAAGCCGGCCTCGATGTCGATGAGCCACCAGGACGGCTGGATGTAGCCGCGGCGGATCGCGTCCGCGACGATCGGGGCGAGGTCAAGGCCGCTCACCGACGTGGCGGGGGTGGTCATCGTGTAGGAGATGGTGTTCCATCCCTGCGTCCCGAACCACACGTTATAGCCGCGGCCGCCGATGCTGGTGCCGGTGGCGACCTGCGAGCCGAACGGCTGGACCGGGCCGTTGTGGTTCAGCCAGATCATCAGCTCCGCGCCGTTGGGCTGGCCGGACGTCGTCGGCGCCTGGTTGAACCAGATGTCGTAGGCGACGTCGTAGGCGTTGCTGCCGCCCGGCTGCGTGGTGCTCCAGCTCGTGGTGACCTTGCCCGTGGTGATCGCCGATGCCTGGACGGGGTTCCCCGACAGGCCGCCCGAGGTGCAGTTACCCCAGTGGCAACCCTGGTAGATGGACGGGTAGCCGCCCGGCGCGCCGTTGGTGGCGTTGCTGATGGACGAGTTAGCCACCGTGAAGTCGGCGTTCCCGTCGGTCGTGATGCACTCCGGCGCGCTGGAGCCCCACTCGTTGTTCTGCACGGTGTAGGTGCCGCCGGCGGCCGACGCCGTCTGCGACTGGCATAGCTGGGTTGCCGCCCGTGCGCTGCCCGGCGCGGCCGCGATCAGCCCGGCCGCGACCAGCCCGGCCGCGGCGAGGCCTCCCGCCTTGGTTATCCACGACATCGCTCGCGTCTCCCTTCACGACATCTGCTCTGATGTCGGACATTGGGGGACGATATGGCGGTGGCGGGGCCAGAAGCCATGAAGCCTGAAAGCGCGGTGCCCTTTGGCCAGGTCAGGCCCCCGGGCGAGATCGTCTGGGCCTGAAACTTACATGCCGAAAAATTTCGGACCCATCATCAGAAACTTTCACCGTGAAAAGCGCCAGTTCTCAGGCTTGTCAGGCGACGATATACGACGCTGTCTTGTGCGCGACTCGTTTCGGTAGTGCAATGAAATAGAAAAGGTTCGGAAACTTTCGACCATTCCGAAAGGTTTCGAACGCCGAACATTTCGAAGGCGAAAGGGCCGGACATGAAACGATGGTTGCGCACGCTGGTAGCGACCGGGGTCGCGGTGCTCACGGCGGCCGGCTTGCTCACGGCGGCCATGTTCATCGCGGTGACGCCGGCGAGGGCTGCCTCGCTTGTGCAGGTGACGAACTTCGGCACCAACCCGTCCAACAACAAGATGTACATCTACGTGCCGAACAACGTCCGGCCCAACCCGCCCATCCTGGTGGCGCTGCACCAGTGCACGGGCACCGGCCCCGGCTTCTTCGGCAGCACCGCGTTCTCCTCGCTGGCCGACCAGTACGGGTTCATCGTCGTCTACCCGGACGCGAACAGGAGCGGCCAGTGCTGGGACGTCTCCTCCACCCAGGCGCTGACCAGGAACGGCGGCAGCGACCCTGTCGGGATCATGTCGATGGTCACGTACGCCGAGCAGCACTACGGCGGCAACCCGGGCCAGGTCTACGTCACCGGCGCGTCGTCGGGCGCCATGATGACCAACGTCCTGCTCGCCGACTACCCGGATGTGTTCAAGGCCGGCGCGGCGTTCATGGGCGTGCCGTACCACTGCTTCTTCACCGGCACGGTCGACGGGTGGAATTCCAACTGCGCCAACGGCCAGGTCAGCATGACCGCCCAGCAATGGGGCGACCTGGTGCGCAACACCGCCGACCCCGGTTACAGCGGCTCGCGGCCGCGCATGATGCTGTGGCACGGCACCGCGGACACCACGCTGAACTACAACAACTTCGGCCAGGAGATCCTGCAGTGGACGAACGTGCTCGGGGTCAGCTCAACGCCGACCACGACCAGCACGCCGCGGTCGGGATGGACCGAGACCACGTACGGCGGCAGCGGCACCATGCCCCCGGTCGAGGGGATCAGCATCGCTGGCGCGGGGCACGTCCTGCCCATCGCGGGCCAGGGCATGGAAGCCGACGCGATCGCGTTCTTCGGCCTTAACCAGACCACCACGACCGGCAACACCGTGACGGTGACCAACCCCGGCAGCCAGAGCACCACCGCCGGCGCCGCCGCGTCGCTGCAGATCCACGCGACCGACTCCGCGTCCGGCCAGACGCTGACCTACTCCGCCAGCGGGCTGCCGACGGGCCTGTCGATCAACTCCTCCACCGGCCTGATCAGCGGCACGCCGACGACCGCGGGCACGTACACGATCACGGTGACCGTGCGGGACAGCACCGGCGCGTCCGGGTCCGTCACGTTCACCTGGACCGTCGCCTCCTCCGGCGGCGGTCGGCGGCGCGTGCCACGTGGCCTACACGACCCAGAGCCAGTGGGCGGGCGGGTTCGTGGCGCAGGTGGTGATCGGGAACACCGGCTCCTCGGCGGTCAGCTCGTGGTCGCTGGGGTTCACCTTCCCCGGTGACCAGAAGATCACCAGCAACTTCAACGGCGGGTTCTCCCAGAGCGGCGAGAGCGCCACCCTCACTAACGCCAGCTACAACGGCGCCATCGCCCCCGGCGGCAGCGTCACGGTCGGCTTCCAGGGCACCTGGACCAACAGCGACGCCGCGCCCACCTCCTTCACCCTCAACGGCGCCACCTGCACCTGAGCCGCGCCCCCGCCGTCCGCGAATAGCGGGTGACGGCGGCTAGCGGGAACGACGGTTGCGTCCGGGAAAGGCGATGCGCCTTCCCGGACGCAACCGTCAAGCGCTGTCAGCTGTCCGCCTTCCGGCGGGGCCTGCGGCGGCTCGCCACCGCGGCGAGGGTGGCCGTGAGCGACTTGGAGACCTTTTCCGGGTGCCGCTGGGCGACGCCGATGAAGATCACGTCGACGACCACCAGCTGCGCCATGCGGCTGGACATCGCGCCGTAGCGGAACCGGGTCTCCCTGGACGCGGTGGTGAGCACCGCGTCGGCGACCTGGGTGAGCGGCGACTCAGGGAAGTTGGTCACCGCCACCGTCAGCGCGCCGCTGCGCGATGCGGTCTCCAGCGCCGAGATCGCCTCGTCGGTCTCGCCCGAGTGGGAGAACGCGATGGCCACGGCGTCGGAGGGGAGGACCGCGGCGCTGGTGAGGGCCAGGTGGGCGTCCGTCCAGGCGTTGGCCTGGTAGCCGATGCGCCGCAGCTTCTGCTGCAGGTCCTGCGCGGCCAGGCCGCTTCCCGCCGATCCGTAGAGGTCCACCACGGGGGCGGCGATGATCGCGTCCACGACGCGCTCGACCTGGCTCAGGTCGAGCGCGGCCGCGGTTTCCTCGACCGCGCGGGCCTCCTGGAAGGCGAGCTTGCGGACGACTTCCGCGGTCGAGTCCGCGGGGTCGATGTCGCCGTCGGAGACGCCGAACTCGACCCTGCGGCCGGTCTCGCTGGCGGCCGCGCCGGCCAGCGCGAGGCAGAAGCTCTTGTAGCCGTCGAAGCCGATGTTGCGGCAGAACCTGGCCACGGTCGCCGTCGAGATCGCGTTGCGGGAGGCGAGCTCGGTGATGCTCAGGACGGAGATGCCCGCCGGATCGGCGAGCGCGGCCCTGGCGATCCGCTGCTCGCTTGGCCGCAGGCCGGGCAGCGACTGCCGCAGCCGCACCAGGATGTCCTCGGTCATCGGCTCGGTCCCTCCTTCCTTGACGGCAAACTACGCTAACGCCTCCAGCCAGCGCACTCCGGACAACCCGTCCGGTGCCAGTCATTGTAAATAATTACCCTACAAACGTACATATTTGACAACTTTTAACGTAGGCTGACCGCCATGCCCCTGCTCCGGGTCGCCGGCCCCGGCGACGTCGACCAGCTCACCGCGGTCTTCCTTGACTGCTGGCGGATCAGCTACGCCCACGTGCTGCCGGCCCCGCTGGTGGCCAGCATGACCTGGCAGAAGGCGCGCTCGATGTGGGCCGACGCGCTGCGGCGGCCGGGCCAGTCAATCCTCGCCGCCACCCGCGATGAGCCGCCGCACGCCGTTCTGGGCTTCGTCGGCTTCCAGCTTCAGGCGGACGGGACCGGATACGTCAGCTCGCTGTATGTCTCTCCGACCATCCAAGGTGGTGGCGTCGGGCGGCTCCTGCTGGGCGCGGCCGAGAAGGAGCTGCGGGACTCCGGCGCCCGAACCGCGCGCCTGTGGGTCTTCGAGCAGAACGCGCCATCGCGCGCGTTCTACGCCAGGCAGGGCTGGCGGCCCGACGGCCGCCGGGAGACGCTGCCCGAGTGGGGGCAGCCGCAACTCGGCATGACCAAGGAGCTGGCCGGCTGACCCCGGCTCCCTGACGCCGATCCCCTGGCGGCCCGGCGGCGCCGCTAGCGCCCGCTACCAAGACGTTACGGACGGGTCTGGACAACTGTCGCCCATCCGTGTAAAAAATATACATCTCGCAAACATACTATGAAATTAGTTCTCATAGCATGACCTCTACCAGGGACTTGGCGTTGCCAGCGGCTGCGGGCACGTCACCCGAGCACTTGGAGGACTCTTGAAGAAGCCGAACCGCCGCGGGGCGAGCGCGCTCGCCGCCGGGTCCGCGGTCGCCGCCCTGCTCATCGCGGGGTGTTCCAGCGCATCCCAGTCCAGCAGCAGCACCGCCGCGTCCAGCGGCACCGGGACCCTGGTGTTCGGCATCACCGCCGACGCCACTCAGCTGGTCCCGTGGACGTCGACCGCCGAGGAGTCCGTTGATGTCCTTCAGCAGCTTTACAGCACGCTGCTCGACAAGGACTCCAATGGCGACCTGGTCCCCGGCCTCGCCGGGCTTCCCGCGGTGAGCGACGGCGGCGACACCTACACGTTCACGCTCAAGAGCGGCGTGAAGTTCGCCGACGGGCAGCCGCTGACCGCCACCGACGTGCAGTACACCTTCGACACCATCATGAAGCCGTCCTCGGCGGCGAGCTCAGCCTCGTACTTCGCCTCGGTCGCCAGCGTGGCCGCGCCGGACTCCACGACGGTGGTGGTGCACATGAAGCACCCCGACGCCTCGTTCCCTTCCGGCCTGACCACCATCCAGACGGGCATCGTGCCCTCCGGCGCCACGGCCACGGCCCTGCAGGCCAAGCCGGACGGATCGGGGCCGTACGAGTTCGTGAGCCACGTGCCGAACGAGTCGGTCACGCTCAAGCGCAACGCCGGCTACTACGCGGGCAAGCCGGGCGCGGCGACGCTGAAGTTCCAGGTCATCCCGGACGACCAGTCGCTGGTCTCCGCGCTGCGGACCGGCGCCGTCGACGTCGCGCTCTTCAGCGACCCGGTGACCGCCAAGACCGCGACCTCCAACTCGGTGAAGATCGACACGGCCGGCTCGCTGCAGTACCACGTGCTCCAGCTGAGGGCCGCCTCGCCCGTGCTCTCGAACGTGAACTCGCGGCTGGCCATTCAGTGCGCCATCTCCCGTACCTCGGTCATCGACTCGGCGGCGCTGGGCGCGGGGCAGGTCACCGGCCCCATCACGTCGCCCCAGTACAAGTCGAGCCCCGATGACCAGCCGTGCCCGACGCAGAACCTCGCCAAGGCCAGGCAGTACCTGGCCAAGGCGGGACACCCGAACGGGTTCACGCTGAACCTCATCACGTCCCAGGGCCTGTACGCCAGCGCCGTCGACGAGGCCCAGAGCGTCCAGGCGCAGCTCGGCCAGGTCGGCATCAAGGTCAACGTGCAGACGCTGTCGGCGAGCGCCTACGTGTCGGACTGGCTCGCCGGCAACTTCGAGGCCGCGATCGCGGAGAACTCAGGGAACATCGACCCGAACACGATGTACGCCCGCTACTTCACCTCCACGGGCAGCTTCAACAAGGTCGCAGGCTACAGCTCCCCGACGCTGAACTCGCTGTTCGCCCAGGGCATCGCCACCACCGACACCACGGCGCGCCAGGCGATCTACAAGCAGATCTCCGACCAGCTCACGGACAACGCGGCCTGGATCTGGCTGTACACGCCGGAGGAATTCTTCGCGGTCAACACCTCGGTCCAGGGCTTCGCAGGCCCGCACCGACGGCGACCTGTCCATGCTGTGGCAGGCATCGATTTCCTGACCGTTCTGGCTGGGGCAGGAACCCGGGTTCCTGCCCCAGCGCGAGAAGAATCGATAAGGGTTGATGACTTACTTCTCCGCCTTCGCGCGCCACTCCGTCACGCGGCGGGTCGCGGAGGCGATCGCGACGTTGCTCGGCGTCTCCATCCTGACGTTCTTGCTGCTGCGGGTGGTGCCGGGGAACCAGATCACCGCCCAGTACGGAACGGCCGCGGGAAACCTGACGCCGGCGCAGGTGCACTCGCTGGAGGCCTACTACGGGCTGAACAAGCCTCCGGTCGTCCAGTACTTCGACTGGCTCGGCGGCCTGCTCAGCGGCAACCTCGGCGTCGACTCCACCACCGGGCAGAGCGTCGCGTCGATGACGGGGCAGGCGCTGCCCAACACGATCGAGCTGGCCGTCTTGTCGATCATCATCGGCCTGGTCCTCGGGGTGCCCGGCGGGCTGTTCGCCGCGAGCAGGCCAGGCAAGCTCCGTGACAGCGCGACGCAGCTCGGCAGCCTGCTGGCCCTTTCCGTGCCGTCGTTCCTGCTGGCCACCGCCGCGTCCAGCTGGCTGGCGGACGCGCTGAACTGGGACCCCAACGGGCGGGGATACGCGGCTCTCGCCGCGGACCCGGGGCTCAACCTGCAGCAGATGGTGCTGCCCGCCCTCGTGCTGGGGATCAGCATCGCGCCGCCCGTGCTGGCGACCACGCGGGCCTCCGTGCTGGCCATCCGGGCCGAGGACTACGTGCGCACCGCCCGCGCCAAGGGCGTGCCCGAGCGGCGGCTGCAGGTCAGGCACATCCTGCGCAACGCGCTGATCCCCGTGGTGACCATGAGCGGCCTGCAGTTCGGCTTCCTCCTCGGCGGTGCCATCGTCGCCGAGCAGATCTTCTCCATCCCCGGGATTGGCCGCCAGGTCCTCCTCGGGCTCGGCCAGAAGGAGTACGCGGTCGTGCAGAGCACCGTGCTGATCATCGCGGCCATGTTCGTCCTGGTGAACCTGGCCACCGACCTGATCTACCGCGTTGTCGACCCGAAGGTGCGGGTGCGATGACCTCCGCCACCGAGATGAGCAATGTCCCGGAGGTGGCGCTTGACGCCAGCCACCGCCGCCGCCCCTGGCTGGCCGCGTTCCGCACCCCGTCGGGGATCATCGGGCTGGTCCTGATGGTCGTGGTCGCGGCGCTGGCGCTGGCTGTCGCTATTCGGCTCACTCCCTACAACGAGGCGCAGCAGAACGTCGCCCTGTCGCTGCAGCACCCCGGTGCCGCCCACTGGTTCGGCACCGACCAGTTCGGCCGCGACATCTTCTCCCGGGTGGCCGGCGGGCTGTTCGACTCGCTGCGCATCGCCGTCGTCTCCGTGGCGGTGTCGGCCGTCGCGGGGATCACCCTCGGCATCCTGGCCGGCTACTACCAGGGGATCGTCGACCGGGTCGTCGGCGTCATCAGCAATGTCCTGTTCGCCTTCCCGTCGCTGCTGCTGGCCCTCTCGCTGGCCGCGACCCTGCAAAGCAGCTGGGTGACGGTGAGCATCGCGATCGCCGTCGTGTACATGCCGATCTTCGCCCGGGTCGCGCGCGGCCCCGTGCTCACCCTCCGGACCGCCGACTACGTGCTCGCCTCCACCGCGACCGGCCGCGGCAGGCTGTCAACCCTGATCGAGCACATCGTTCCCAACATGGGCGGCATCCTGGTCGTCCAGGTCACGCTGTCGCTGTCGTGGGCGATCTTGACGGAGGCGGCGCTGAGCTTCCTCGGCTTCGGCGCGCCGCCGCCCGCGCCCTCCCTCGGCGGCATGGTGTACGACGCGCAGTCGCTTGTCAGCGTGGCCCCGTGGATGCTGATCTTCCCCGGCGCCGCCCTTGTCGTCGCGGTGGTCGGGCTGAACCTGCTCGGCGACAGCCTGCGCGCCGCACTCGATCCCAAGACAGGAGGCCGCTGATGACAGCTGATTCACCCCAGGCCGATCTCGGCGAGCTGGTCACCGAGGCCGTGGCCGACCACGGGCTCGCGCTGGATGAGCTCACCGTCCCCGAGCTGGTCACCTTGATGAACGACCGCGACGCGACGATCCCCGGCGCGGTGCGCGCGGCCCTTCCCGCCATCACCGCCGCCATCGAGGCCACCGCCGCGCGGGTACGCCAGGGCGGCCGCCTCATCTACGTCGGGGCCGGCACGTCCGGACGGCTGGGCATCCTCGACGCCGCGGAGATCCCCCCGACCTTCGGCACCGGCGGTGACGTCGTGCTCGGCCTGATCGCCGGCGGCCCGCGGGCGATCGTCAGCTCCGTCGAAAACGCCGAGGACAGCGCCGAGGCCGGGGCCGCCGACCTGGCGGGCCTGGCTCCTGGCCCGCTCGACACCATCGTCGGGATCGCCTCAAGCGGCACCACCCCGTACGTGCTCGGCGCGCTGCGGCTGGCCGCCGAGCGAGGAGCGCTGACCGTGGGCCTGTCGTGCAATCTCGGCACCCCGCTGTCCGCGGCGGCCGAGCACGGCATCGAGATCCCGGTCGGTCCCGAGATCGTCACCGGCTCCACCCGGCTGGGCGCCGGGACGGCGACCAAGATGGTGCTGAACATGTTCTCCACGATCAGCATGATCCAGCTGGGCAAGACCTACCGGACGCTCATGGTGGACGTGAAGGCGACCAACGCCAAGCTCACGCGGCGGGCCGTGCGCATGGTGATGCTGGCCACGGGGACGGATGAGGACACCGCCCGCGCGGCGCTCGACGAGTCCGGCTGGCACGCCAAGCTCGCCATCGCCGTGATCGCCACGGGCATGAGCGTCGCTGATGCCCAGGACGCCCTGGACGCGGCCGGGGGCGTGCTGCGGAAAGTCATCGAGCCGGCCGTCGGCACCAGGAGGCGTTGATGCGCGTTCTCGGCCTGATCTCGGGCACCTCACACGATGGCATCGACATCGCCGTCGTGGACTTCTCGGCCGCCGACGGCACGCTGGCCGGCCGCATCGAGTACGCGGCCTCGGCGCCCTACGACCCGCGGTTGCGCGGCCGGCTCATCGCGGCGCTGCCGCCGGCGCTGCCCGGCTTCGAGGCCGCCTGCGAGCTGGACACCAGCATCGGGCAGGCCTTCGCGGCCGCCGCAGCCGGCGCGGTCACCGCACTGGGCGCCGGCCCGGCCCGACCTGATCTGCTCGCACGGGCAGACCGTGTTCCACTGGGTCACCGGCGGGCACGCCCGCGGCACCTTGCAATTCGGGCAGCCGGCCTGGATCGCCGAGGCGACCGGGCTGCCGGTGATCTCCGACGTGCGCGCCGCTGACGTGGCCGCCGGCGGTGAGGGCGCGCCGCTGGTGCCGGTGCTCGACCGGATGCTGCTCGAGCCGTACCGCGCGGCCGGCACCCGCGCCGGGGCGCTGAACCTGGGCGGGATCGCGAACATCACGGTCTGCGCGCCGGGTGCCGAGCCGGTCGCCTGGGACATCGGCCCCGCCAACGCGCTCATCGACGCCGTGGTCACCGCCGAGCCTTCCACGCCGGACACCTTCGACAAGGACGGGGCGCTGGCGGCGTCGGGCACCGTGATCCCGGCGCTGCTCGCCGAGTTGCTCGCCGAGCCGTACTACATGCTGCCGCCGCCGAAGAGCTCGGGCAAGGAGCTGTTCCACCTCGGCTACGTGCGCGAGGCGGTCAGCCGGGCCGCGGCCAGCCCCGGCCTGCCCGACCTGGTGGCCACGCTGACCGAGCTGACGGCCGTGACCGTGGCCCGCGCGGTCGGCGACGCCGGCGTCCAGGTGCTCGCCGCCGCCGGGGGCGGCGTGCGCAACCCGGTCCTGATGCGCCGCATCGCGCAGCTGCTGCCCGGCGTCGAGGTGCTCACCACCGACCGGCTCGGCGTGCCCTCCGACGTCAAGGAGGCCGTCGCCTTCGCCCTCATCGGCTGGGCGACGGCGCACGGCCTGCCCGGCAACGTGCCCAGCTGCACCGGCGCCGCCGGCCCTCGCGTCCTGGGCCGCGTCACCCCCGCCCCCGACGGCCGCCTGCCGCAAGCCGGCCGCCTGGCCGCCTGGCCCGCCGCGCTGAGCATCACCGGCCCGGCGGATGCACGCCGGGCGAGCGGGGATGGCGGGTGGGCCCGGGGAACACAGTGAATGTCATGAGCGCCGCCGTGGGGCGGCTGCTGGCCCTCGGCCACGCGGGAAGCCACCCGGCGAGCGCCATCGCGGGCGTGCGCACCGCCGCGGGCACCGCCATCGCGGAAGGCGGCTGGGCGTCGCTGCCCGCCGCCGGCCGGCCAGGCGAGCCGATGACCGGGCAGACGCTCCTTGACCTGGCGTCGGTCACCAAGGTCGCCGCCACCACGACGCTGATCATGCGCCTGGTCGCCGATGGCCAGCTGGGCCTGGAGACGCGAGCGCACCGCTTCCTGCCATCCTTCACAGGCGACGGCAAGGAAGACATCACCGTCGAGCACCTGCTCACGCACACCGCCGGCCTGCCGCCGTGGTGGCCCCTGTATTTTGAGGCACGGTACCGCGAGGCCCGCGACCGCGGCGCCGCGGTCGAGCGCGCCCAGGCGCTGCCGCTGGCCACCCGTCCCGGCGCGGCATGGTGCTACTCCGACCTTGGCCTCATCCTGGCCGGGCACATCGTCGAGCGCGTCACCGGCCTCGGCCTCGCCGACGCGTTCGGCCAGCTGGTCGCGCGGCCGCTTGGCCTTGCCGCCGGCTACGGGCCGGTGCCCGCGGCGCGGGCGGCGGCCAGCGCGGACAGTGACGCCTACGAGCACGAGATGGTCGCCACCGGCCGCCCGTACCCGGTGCCGTTCACCACGGGGCAGTTTCCGGGCTGGCGGAACCGGCCGCTGCGCGGGGAGGTCCACGACGGCAACGCCGCGCACGCGCTCGGCGGCGTCGCGGGCCACGCCGGCCTGTTCGCCACCGTGAGCGACCTCCTCACCCTCGGCGCCGCCCTGCGCGGCGGCGAGTTCATCCCCTCGCATGTCCTCACCCGCTTCGCCGCCCCCGCCCCGGTCCACCCCGAGCAGGCCGTCGGCTTCCGCCGCGCCAGCGTCCTGGCCGGCGGCGCCGCCCTCACCCTGCTGCACCACGGCGGCTTCACCGGGACATACCTCGCGGTCGGACTGGAGGACGAGCTCGTGATCGCCGGCGGCGCGATGCGCCTGTACGGCACCCTGGCGCCCATTCCCGCCGCCGGGCGGCACCCGGATGTCAGCCATCTGGTGGCCAGCGCCGGCATTCAGTCCGTCCTGCTCGACGCCGCCCTGCGGGCCTTCGAGCACGCAAGTACCCACGCGACCCCCGAGGAACGATGACCGAGATCTCCCCAGCTCCCGCCCGCGAGCCGGTCCTGACCATCCGCGACCTGACCGTCGCCTTCACGACCTCCCGTGGCGCGGTCGAAGCGGTCCGCCATGTCAGCCTCGACGTGGCGGCCGGCGAGACCGTCGCGATCGTCGGCGAGTCGGGTTCGGGGAAGTCCACCCTGGCCGCGGCCGTGAACCGGCTGCTCGCCGAGAACGGCCGCATCACCGGGGGCATCATCACCGTGGGCGATCTTGACATCACCGCGGCGAGCGAGAAGGCCATGACGGCCATCCGCGGCAACCGGATCGGCCTGGTCCCCCAGGACCCGATGACCAACCTGAACCCGGTGATGAAGATCGGCGCGCAGATCGTCGAGGCGCTGGAGGTCCACGGGCGCGCGCACGGGCACGCCGCGAGGAACGAGGCGATCAGGCTGCTTGACCAGGCGGGCATCGCCGACGCGGAGGCGCGGTTCGGCCAGTACCCGCACGAGTTCTCCGGCGGCATGCGCCAGCGGGTCCTGATCGCCATGGCCCTGGCCTGCCGCCCTGAGGTGCTGCTGGCCGACGAGCCCACCTCGGCGCTTGACGTGACCGTGCAACGGCTCGTCCTCGACCAGATGGGGCAGCTAGCCTCCGGCCTGGGCGCGGCCGTGCTGCTGATCACCCACGATCTCGGCCTTGCCGCCGAGCGCGCCGACCGCGTCGCCGTGATGTACCGCGGCGAGATCGTCGAGGCAGGCCCGGCGGCCCAGGTGGTCGCCAGCCCCAGGCACGAGTACACCCGCCGCCTGCTGGCCGCCGCCCCCGGCATGGCGAGCGCCAGGGTCGCCCCGGCCATCCCCGCCCGGGCCGCCGGGGAGCAGCCCGAGGTGCTGCTGGAGGTGACCGGCGCGGTCAAGAAGTACCGCATCCGCGGCCGCACCGCGCCGCTGATGGCCGTCGACGGCGTCGACCTGGCCGTCACGCGCGGGCAGACCGTCGCGATCGTGGGCGAGTCAGGCTCGGGGAAGTCCACCACCGCTCGCCTGGCGCTGCGCCTGGAGCAGGCCGACGGCGGCAGCGTCCGCTACCGCGGCGCCGACGTGTCCCGGATGCGGGGCAAGGACCTGCTGGCCTTCCGCCGGTCGGTGCAGCCGGTCTTCCAGAACCCCTACGCCTCGCTCGATCCCCGCTACACCATCGCCCAGGTCATCGCCGAGCCGCTACGGGTGCACAAGGTCGGCGACGCCGCCAGCCGCCGCAAGGACGTCGCCGCCCTGCTGGACAAGGTCGCCCTTCCCGCGTCCTTCGCGGACCGGTACCCGCACGAGCTATCGGGCGGCCAGCGCCAGCGCGTCGCCATCGCCCGCGCCCTGGCGCTCAACCCCGAGCTGGTGGTGATGGACGAGGCCGTCAGCGCCCTGGACGTGCTCGTGCAGCACCAGATCCTGGAGCTGATGCTCTCACTGCAGCGCGAGCTCGGCCTGTCTTACCTCTTCATCAGCCATGACCTGGCGGTGGTCCGCCAGGTGTCGCACCTGGTGTACGTGATGCGCGCGGGGAAGATCGTCGAGAGCGGAGACCCGGACACGATCTTCCGCGCGCCGCGCGAGGAGTACACCAGGCAGCTCATCGCCGCCATCCCCGGCCAGCACCTCGCGGTCGCCTAGGACGCCGGCATCATGCGCGCGACGGCCATCTCCGCTGACTTCGCCACCCGCCTTGAGCGCCTTGCCCCGGGGACCCTGCGGGCGCGCGCCGCCGACCGGCTCGCCTTCGCTCACGACGCCTCGCACTACCGGATGATCCCGGCGGGCGTGGTCACCGTCACCGGCACCGATCACCTGGCCGCCCTCCTAAGGCTCTCCCGCGCCGACGGCGTGCCGGTCAGCTTCCGCTCCGGCGGCACGAGCCTGTCCGGGCAGGCGTCGACGCAAGCGCTGCTGCTCGACACCCGGCGGCACTTCCGCGCCATCGAGGTCCTCGATGAGGGCCGGCGGGTGCGGGTCCAGCCGGGCGCGACGGTCCGGCAGGTGAACGCGCGGCTGGCCAGGTACGGGCGCCGGCTGGGACCCGACCCGGCCAGCGAGGCCGCCGCGACGATGGGCGGGGTGATCGCCGACAACTCCAGCGGCATGTCCTGCGGCACGGAATTCAACGTCTACAACACGATCGAATCGGCCGTGCTCGTCCTGCCGGGCGGCACCGTCCTCGACACGGGCGCGCCCGATGCCGACGCGCAGTTGCGCGAGCGCGAGGCCGGACTGTGGGCGGGCCTGGCCGCCCTGCGGGACCGGGTGCGGGGCAACCCGGAGGCGGTCGAGACGATCCGCCGCCAGTACGCGATCAAGAACACCATGGGCTATGGCCTGAACGCCTTCACCGACTATGACCGTCCCGTGGACATCCTGCTGCACCTGGTCGTCGGCAGCGAGGGCACTCTGGCGTTCGTCGCCGAGGCGGTGCTGCGGACGCTGCCCGTCAGGCCGCACGTGGCCACCGGCATGCTCTACTTCGCGACGCTGCGGGACGCCGCCGGCGCGCTGCCGGACCTGGTCGCCTCCGGGCCGGCGACGGTCGAGCTGCTCGACGCCGCCTCCCTGCGCGTCGCTCAGCGGGACCCGGGCGCGGACGAGGCGCTGCTGTCGCTGGCGGTCCGCGACCACGCCGCCCTCCTCGTCGAGTACCGGGAGGAAGCGGGGGAGGCGCTGGCGGCGCGGCGCATCGCCTGGGAGGGGCTCACCGCCCGGCTGCCGCTCGCCCGCCCGGCCGTGCTCAGCGACGACCAGCGCCAGCGTGACGCCCTGTGGCACATCCGCAAGGGGCTGTACGCCGCCGTCGCGGAAAGCCTGGCCCTCCGGCACGACCGCCCTGCTCGAGGACATCGCCGTCCCCGTCGGCCGGCTGCGGGCCGCCTGCGAGGGGCTGATCGCCTTGTTCGCCACGCACGGCTACTGCGCCGACAGCGTGATCTTCGGCCACGCCAGGGACGGCAACATCCACTTCATGCTCGCCGAGCGCTTCGGCGATCCGCGCTCGCGCGAGCGGTACGCCGCCTTCACCGAGGACATGGTCGGCCTGGTGCTCGGGCACGGCGGCACGCTGAAGGCCGAGCACGGCACCGGGCGGATCATGGCGCCCTACGTCAGGCGCCAGTTCGGCGACGCGCTGTACGAGGTCATGGTCGAGGTCAAGCGGCTGCTTGACCCGGGAATGCTGCTGAACCCGGGCGTGCTGCTGAACGAGGATCCCGGCGCGCCCCTTGAGCACCTCAAGGTCACCGCGACCGTGGAAGAAGAGGTCGACCGGTGCGTGGAGTGCGGCTACTGCGAGCCGGCCTGCCCGAGCAAGGACCTGACCATCACGCCCCGCCAGCGCATCGTGCTGCGCCGCGAGCGTGAGCACGCCCGCCAGGCCGGGGAACTGGACCTGGTGCGCGAGCTGGACCGCGCGTACGGCTATGACGGCCTCGACAGCTGCGCGGCCGACGGGATGTGCCAGGCCGCGTGCCCCGTGGGCATCAACACCGGCACGCTGGTGAAGCGGCTGCGGGCCGGCCGCGGCGGCCCGCTGGCCAGCGCCGGCTGGACGGGGGCGGCCAGGCACTGGGGGACGGCCACCCGGGCCGGCGCGGTCGCGATGAGCGCCGCGAGGGTGATGCCGGCCCCGGTGGCGGGCACCGCGACCCGCCTGGCCCGCGCCGCCCTCGGCGCCGACCGCGTGCCCCGCTACGACGCGGGCCTGCCCGGGGGCGGCACCGCGCGCCGCCCCCGCCCGGCCCGGGATCCGGACGCCGTGTACGTGCCGTCCTGCACCGGTACCCTGTTCGGCCCCGCCGACGGCTCCCGGGGGGTGCGCGAGGCGTTCCTCGCCCTGTGCGAGCGCGCGGGGGTGCGGGTGACCGTCCCCGACGGGATCGGCGCGATGTGCTGCGGTACCCCGTGGACCTCCAAGGGCCGCCCGCGCGGCCACCAGGCCATGACGGGACGCGTCGTGCCGGCGCTGCTGCGGGCCAGCGACGGCGGCCGGCTCCCGGTGGTTTCCGATGGCGCCTCCTGCACGGAGGGCTTCGGCGCGATGGCCCGCGGCAGCGCGCTTGAGGTGATCGACGCCGTCGACTTCGCCGAGCGCGTTCTCCTGCCGCGCCTGACGGTCACCAGGAAACTGGAGTCGGTCGCGCTGCACCCCACATGCTCTTCTGAGCACCTTGGCGTCACCGGCTCGATGCGGCGCATCGCCGAGGCCATCAGCGGGCAGGCGGTGATCCCCGACGACTGGGGCTGCTGCGCGTTCGCGGGCGACCGCGGCATGCTGCACCCGGAGCTGACGGCGTCCGCCACCCAGGCCGAGGCCGAGGCCCTCCTGGCCAGCTCCTTCACCGCCTACGCCTCGGTGAACCGCACGTGCGAGATCGGCATGACCCGCGCCACCGGCAGGCCCTACCGGCACGTCCTCGAACTGCTCGAGGAGGCCACCCGGCCGTGATCCCGGCGTGGCACTGACAGCACACGGTAGCGTGCGACCCGGCGGAGCCGCGAGCACCCGGAACCGCATTCCACACGAAGCTGCCGATGACGGTCCTGCCGGGGCAGCTTGAAAAAGGCACTGCTACCAGCAGCCCGGCGAGGCGAAAGAGGCGGCGAACCCGGCCGCGACACGGTAGACAGGCATCAGGTCCCAGGCGGTACGGAAGGCTTCGACAACCTCGAGCTACCAGGGACCCCTTCACGACCTACAGCACCACGCCGCACAGTGACCCAACCGCGATGCTTACGCCAGGTTTGCCTGTCTGGACCCTTATCTACAGGCTCAAAGGCCTGCGACAACGCCAATGTCCGGGTTTGGGCTGCCTAGACAATCGCTCAGTGGGCAGTACGAGGCCCTAGTTGATGACGAGCTGGTCCAGGAGATGAACGGCAGGCGGTCCTGACTGCCCTCAAGAAGAAAGTCCGGCAACAACAGGAGGTAAACATGACCCGAGGCGTTCAGAACGCGCAGATGCAAGGACCCCAGCCAAAGATCAAGGGCACCCTTGACACCCGGGATGCTCACTGGATGCGCATGGCCGAAGGCGACGGCACTACCCGAGACGGCCTGACCCGTATCTGACAGTGAGGCCGACGCGACGAGGCCCCCCGGACTGCGAGTCCGGGGGGCCTCGCGTCTCCGCAATCATCCCGGCGACCAGCGAGGCTCCCGTGAACCGGGTACCCACGGCTACGGCAACCATCGGAGGGCACGCGGCATTGTTCGCCGCCGCGATCATGGTGGCCGCTTGCGGCGCGCGGCAAGCCCCCGGCCCGGGCGCGGCGTCGCGGGCGGCAACGTCACCCGCTTCGCGCCCCGCCGCTTCAGTAGCGGCTACGACGCACCCCTCAAGGGGAACCTGCCACCAGACCGGAACAGAGACCGTCTGCGAGTGGCCAGATCAGGTGACCTGGCCGCAACTTGTCCAGGCGCAGCCTCCCCAGCTGGCTACGCGGCGGCCGTAGCGACGGTGGAACGTCAGCGGCCCTGGCCTGTCCATCAGTGTCGGGTCACTGTCCGGAGGTCACCCAGCCGGGAAACCTGCCCGGGCAGCAGGCTGGCCGCGTCGGCGTCGGCGAGCACCAGGACATCAGGGTGGCGCTGCAGGGCCGAGGCGGGCAGCCGCGGGGTCACCGGGCCGGCCAGCGCGGCGGCCAGGGCCTGCGCCTTCTGCCGGCCGAAGGCGAGCAGCACGAGCCGGCGCGCCCGCAAGATCGTGCCGATGCCCTGGGTGACCGCCTGGGTGGGCACCTGCGCCAGGCTGGCGAAGAAGCGCGCGTTGTCCCGGCGGGTGCGCTCGTCCAAGGTGATGAGCCGGGTGCCGCCGTCCAGCGGTGAACCGGGCTCGTTGAAGCCGATGTGGCCGTTGCCGCCGATGCCGAGGAGCTGGACGTCCACCCCGCCGGCGTCGCTGATCTGCGCGTCGTAGAGTCCCGGGTCGCCCGCGACCGAGGCCGCGGGGACGTGCAGGCGGTCGAGGGGCAGGCCGGCCGGGATGGCCACCTCGCGCCGCAGGGTTGCCAGGTAGCTGTTGGGGTCGCCGGCGGGAAGGCCCACGTACTCGTCGAGCGCGAACCCCCGCGCCCGCCTCATGCCGGCCCGCAGCGCGGGGTCGGCGGCGGTCAGCGCGGCCAGTTCCTCGGTAGACAAGCTCGACGCTTGAGCCGGTGGCCAGCCCGAGAACCGGCCGGGTGCCGCCAGCTCGTCGGCCAGCAGCCGCGCGGCCTGCCGTGAGGCTGCGGCCCGGTCGGCGACGACGAGGCGAAGAGGGGCTACGTACGTCATGTTCTAAATTTACATCCTTTGTGTCAAAGGATGTAAATAATGTACATATCTCCCTGGGCGGCTGGCCCGCTAGGCGAGCCGCCGTCCCGCGCCCCACACCGCGCGGACCTCGTGCTCGTCGCTCAGCAGCACCGCGTCGGCCGCGTAGCCGGGCGCGAGCCGGCCGAGCCGCCGGTCGAGCCCGAGCACCCTCGCCGGAACCCACGTGAGCGCCGTGACCGCCGCGCGCAGGCTCATCCCGCACTGCCGCGTCGCCACCCGCAGCGCGTGATCCAGGGTCAGCGTCGAGCCCGCGATCGGCCCCGGAGCGCCGTCCGGCCTCGCCAGCCGCGCCACCCCGTCCGCCACGGCCACGTCAAGCGAGCCGAGCTTGTACGTGCCGTCGGCCGAGCCGGCGGCGGCCATCGCGTCGGTGATGAGCGCGACGCGGCCGTCGGCCGCGTCAAGCAGCAGCCGGGCGACGTCCGGATGCACGTGCACCGCGTCCAGGATCAGCTCCGCGGTCACCCGCTCGTCCCTGATGGCCGCCACGACGGGTCCCGGCTCCCGGTGCCCGATCCCCGGCATGGCGTTGAAGGCGTGCGTGAGCAGCCGGGCACCGCGGTCGAAGGCGGCCTGGGCCTGCCCCTCGTCGGCCTCGGTGTGCCCCACCGCGACGATCACGCCCGCCTCCGCCAGAGCCGCGATGGCATCGAGCGCGCCCGGCAGTTCCGGGGCGATCGTGACCTGCCGCAGCGTCCCTCGCGCCGCCGCCGCCAGCCGCTCGATCGTGGCGGCTGCCGGGCTGGTGAGGAAGTCCGGGTTGTGCGCGCCCCTGCGGCCCGGTGCCAGGAACGGCCCCTCCAGGTGGGAGCCGAGCACGAGCGGATCCCGCTCCGCGATGTCCGCGATCACCGTCAGTGACCGCTCGAGCGCCGCGACCGGGTTCGCGACGAGGCTCAGCACCGAGCGAGTCGTCCCGTGCGCGCGATGCACCGCGAGGGCGCGGCCGATCGCGTCGGTGCCGTCGTCGAAGCTGAAGCCGCCGCCGCCGTGGCCGTGCAGGTCGATGAAGCCCGGCGTCAGCACGGCAGCCGCGGCATCCACCACGTCGGCGCCCGCCGCGGCGTGCGCCGACCAGCCCGCCCCGTTGCCGGTCGCGGTGATCCGGTCACCGTCGAAGACCACCCAGAACCCGTCTACCTCGCCGTCAACGTCGCACTTGCGAGCCCCGTGCACGATCACGCGAGTCCCGGGAAGAGTGTCCGCCACGCTTACGTCCTCACGAACTTCCGCCGCCATGTCTACCGGGTGGGCATTGTACGCCGGTGCCGCGTCACTCAATGATGGCGACCGCGAGCGCGGCCGGGCATCCTCGCTGGACGAGCTTCGCGACATCGTGCCAGTCGACCCTGTCCGCGACGGTGTCCGCGGCGGGCCACGCGAGGCCGAGACGGACCAGCTGGCTCACCCGCCACGCGTGCACGGCGCCGGCCTCTCGGTCAATATGCTCACGCGGTGCCGCCATCGCTTTTTGGCTGCTCACGTCTACCTCTCCTCGGGGTCCTGGGCTTGCGGCCTACCGGGTTTCTCGTGCGTTCCTGGCGCGTTAGTACAGGCCGCGGCCAGCTACCCTCGGGCGGTTTCCCCAATCCCGGCTCACTGACGGCGGGGTTTGCCCGCCTCGTGCCCGCGGGTATGGTTCCAGGCCTACGCTGTGGCCCGACCCCGGCGGGCCGGGGCTGGTGACCACGCCATTGACGCGTGCCCGGGCCTTGTCGTGACCGGCGGTCCCGGGCAGCTTGGGGGTGCTCGTGGGTAATCGGCCGTCTGTTGCCGCACCGGGCCTGACCTGGTCCATGCGACGGTGCTGACGGGCCGGCGCGGCGAGCGCGACGCGCTGGACCGGCTGATCGAGGGGGAACAATGAAGGAGAACATCAGGAGCAGGAAATGCGCGCGCACGCCGACCGTGCTGAACGACCCGCTGCGCAACCGCGGGGTGGCCTTCACGGCCGCAGAACGGGCGGAACTCGGCCTCACCGGGCGGCTTCCGGCCGGCGTGCTGACCCTGGAGGAGCAGGCCAGCCGGGCCTGGCAGCAACTGCGGGCCCAGGGCGATGACCTGGCCAAGAACGTGTACATGGAGCAGCTGCACGACCGCAACGAGGTGCTGTACTACCGGGTCCTGCTGGACCATCTGCCCGAGCTGCTGCCCGTCATCTACGATCCCACGATCGGCGACGCGATCGAGCGGTACTCCCACGAGTACCGCCGGCCACGAGGGGTCTACCTGTCCATCGACCAGCCAGGCGACGTCGAGGCGGCGTTCGGCACGCTGGGCCTGGGGCCAGGCGACGTGGACCTGGTCGTGTGCAGTGACGCCGAGGCGATCCTCGGCGTCGGGGACTGGGGCGTGGGCGGCATCCAGATCGCGGTCGGCAAGCTGGCGGTGTACACGGCCGCGGCCGGGATCGACCCGTGCCGGGTGATCCCGGTGTCCCTGGACGTGGGCACCGACAACGAGGGACTGCTGAACGACCCCCTGTACCTGGGCAACCGGCACGCGCGGGTGCGCGGCGCCGCCTACGACGCCTTCATCGCCGGGTACCTGAAGACCGCGTCGTCGATGTACCCGGACGCGCTGTTGCACTTCGAGGACTTCGGCGCGGGTAACGCCCGGCGGATCCTGGTCTCCTACCGGGACAAGTACCGGATCTTCAACGACGACATGCAAGGCACCGGCGCGATCGTCGTGGCGGGCCTGTTCAACGCGGTGAAGGTCACCGGCACCCGGTGGCGGGACCAGCGGGTGATCATCTTCGGCGGCGGCACCGCGGGGATCGGCATCGCCGACCAGGCCTGTGACCAGATGACCCGCGACGGGCTTGAGCCGGGCATGGCCGCCAGCCGGATCTGGATCGTGGACCTGCCAGGGCTGCTCACCAGCGACATGAGCGAGGGCATGCTGGAGTACCAGCGTCCCTACGCCCGCCCGGCCGCCGAGGTCGCGGGCTGGGCCAGGACGCCCGTCGATGCTGACCCGTCGGCGGCCACCCGCTGGCCGCGGATGGCCGCGCTGCGGCAAGCCCGCGCCGCCACGGGCATCGTCACCCTGCAGACCGTCGTCGAGCAGGTGCAGCCCACGACCCTGATCGGGACCTCGACCGCGCACGGGGCGTTCACCCGGCAGGTGGTGGAGGCGATGACGGCCGGCGTCGAGCGGCCGGTCATCTTCCCGATCTCCAATCCGGCCTCCCGGATCGAGGCCGTGCCCGCCGACATCATCACCTGGTCCCAGGGACGCGCGGTGGTCGCCAGCGGCCTGCCGTGGGCGCCGGCCGACTACGGCGGGGTGCGGTACCGCTTCGGGCAGGCCAACAACGCGCTGGTCTACCCGGGCCTGGGCCTGGGCACCATCGTGGCCGGAGCGTCCCAGGTGACCGACGGCATGCTCCTGGCGGCCGCCGAGGCGGTGGCCGGACAGGCCGACGTCAGCCAGCCCGGCGCCGCCGTGCTGCCCTCGGTGGAGAACCTGCGCGCGTCCTCGGCCACCGCCGCGATCAGCGTGGCCCGGGCCGCGGCCGACGACGGCGTGGCCACCAGGAAACCCGAGGACCTGCGTGCAAGCAGTGCAGGACGCGATGTGGCAGGCGGCCTACCCCGATTCGGCGGCGTGAGAGCGCGGAGGCATGCGCCATGAACACGGCAAGCAACGAGGAACCGGCGATCCTCGACGTTCCGGTCGGGCTGGACGCCACCGGGACGCGGCGCGAGTTCGACAGCCTGGGGGAGGTGGAGGTGCCGGCGAACAAGTACTGGGGCGCGCAGACGCAGCGCAGCCTTGAGCACTTCACCATCGGCCACGACCGCATGCCGACGGAGGTGTACCGGGCCTACGGCTACGTGAAGAAGGCCGCGGCCATCGTCAACACCGCGGCCGGGCGGCTGCCGGCCTGGAAGGGCCAGCTGATCGGGCGGGCCTGCGATGAGGTGATCAGCGGCCAGCTGGACGCGCAGTTCCCGCTGTATGTCTGGCAGACCGGGTCGGGAACCCAGTCGAACATGAACGTCAACGAGGTGATCTCCAACCGGTGCATCCAGCTGGCCGGGGGCGTCCTGGGCGCCCAGGAGCCGGTCCATCCCAACGACCACGTGAACATGGGCCAGTCGTCCAACGACACGTTCCCCACCGCGATGCACATCGCCGCGCACGCGATGGCCGCCGGCCAGACGATCCCGGCGCTGCGACGGCTACGGGACGCCATGGACGACAAGTCAAGGCAGTGGGCCGACGTCGTCAAGATCGGCCGGACGCACCTGGAGGACGCGACGCCGCTGACCGTCGGCCAGGAATGGTCCGGCTACGCCGGGGCGCTGGATGACGCCATCGCCGAGGTCGAGCACGCCACCGCCGGGCTGCTGGTACTGGCGATAGGCGGCACCGCGGTCGGCACCGGGCTGAACGCCCCGCCCGGGTTCGGTGACCAGGTCGCGGCGCAGATCGCGCGGATGACCGGCGCCCCGTACGTGACCGCGCCGAACAAGTTCACCGCCCAGGGCACGCTGGACCGGATGGTCCGCGCGCACGCCGGCCTGAAGGCGGCCGCGGTGACCTTGTTCAAGATCGCCAACGACCTGCGCTGGCTCGGCTCCGGCCCCCGCACGGGAATCCACGAGCTGATCTTCCCCGCCAACGAGCCGGGCAGCTCGATCATGCCGGGCAAGGTCAACCCGACGCAGGCCGAGGCGATGCTGATGGTCGCGATCCAGGTCATCGCCTCCGATGTCGCGGTGACGATGGGCGGCAGCGAGGGCAACTTCGAGCTGAACGCCTTCCGGCCGATCCTGATCAGCAACTACCTGCACTCGGCGCTCATCATGGCCGACATGTGCGACCACTTCCGCCGGTTCATGGTCGAGGGCACCCGGCTGAACCAGGCCAGGCTGACCAGCAATATCGACCGTTCGGTGATGATGGTCACCGCGCTGTCCCCGGTGATCGGCTACGACAAGGCGGCGGCGATCTCGTACTACGCCATTGACAACG
Organism: uncultured Actinomycetota bacterium; assembly: GCA_963735415.1. Lineage (GTDB taxonomy): Bacteria > Actinomycetota > Actinomycetes > Streptosporangiales > Streptosporangiaceae > Trebonia. The sequence continues at coordinate 132,425 of CAVTLB010000033.1, forward strand.
ACCTGACCCTCAAGCAGGCGGCGCTGGCCAAGGGCGTCTCCGAGGAACTGTATGACAAGGTCGTCAACCCCCTCGCCCTCACCCGCCCGGGCACCGCCGGCGTGCCGCAGGCCCGGCACGGCACCTGACGGGCAGTCCCGGGTGACCTGCCCGCGGCTGCCCGCCTAGCCGGCCTGCCTAGCCGGGGTTCCGGCTGGCGCTGGGCGTCACCTCGACGACAAGGTGCCTGGTGACGGGCTGACCGCTTTGAGTGCTGTAGTCCTCGATCCCGCACAGGGCGTTCAGCTCGGGCATGTACCCGGCCGCGCAGCCGGGCGGCATGTCGTAGCGGACGGCGCGGTACCCGTAGACGGCTCGCGTGCTCCCGTCCCGGGAGAAGCTGGTGACGTCGACCAGGGTGAACGCCATGCTCATGCTGCGTGACGCCCAGGCACCAGGCCATGATCACCCGCCCGGACTTCATGTAGCGACCGCCAGAGCGCGGATGGCCCGCTCGTCCACGCCGCGCCCGCCACCAGGTCGCTCCACGGGGTCGCCGCGCACAGCGCGCGGTACTCCTCCAGGCCGGGGGTGCTTGCCTGGAGGAACTCCTCGTCGAGCACCGCCTCGAAGGTGGCCTTGGCCACCCCCCGCAGCAGGGTCATGTCCCCGCCGACCCGCACCTGAACATTCGTCCGGGGCAGGGCCCCGGCCGAGCGCCCCGGTTCCCGGCGCCCCGCCGAGCATCCGCTCGCGCGCGTCGCGGTGCTGATCGCCAGCTGCGGGCATCGTCGCCTCATCTCCTCCGGTGAAGGCCCGGTGCGTCCTGATGGCGCGCCTCTCGCAGCGTAGCGGATAGTAATTTTCCAATGACGATCCGCTATGGCGGCTCACGCTCTCCCGGGGTGCCGCCGCTCGCCGTCACCGGCCGCTGCCTGGGCAGGAGGGAGGCCCGCGTGCTATGACTTCCCATAGCAGTTCCTATGGCCATAGGTACTGCTATGGGCTCGTGGCGGCATCCCAGGTCCATGACGCCACATGCGACGGCGCCCCGCGCGGGGCGCGCGGCAGGAGGAACGTCGTGACGAGCGCCTCACCGCCAACGCGCGTGAGGCGGCGGCCATCGTGGCCGAGGTCTTCGCGACGGCGACGGCGGCGCAGTGGTCGACGCGCCTGAGGGATTTCCGCGGGCAGTGGGCGCTCGTCCAGGACACCGGCGACCTCGCCGCCGACCCGCAGGTCCAGGCCAACCACTACATCATCGGCGCGCGGACGGCGAGCGGGACCCCGTTCTCGCTGGTCGCGACGCCCGTGCAGTTCGACGGGGAGTCCGCGGCGACGCGAGCGAGCGCCGGAATACAACGAGCACGGTGACGGCATCCTGACCGACCTCCTCGGCTACGACTGGGACGCGGTCATCGACCTCAAGGTCAAGGGCGCGGTCGGCTGACGAGGCGGCCGAGGACGGGGAGCGGCGCTGGTGCCGGCGGCGGCGCTGGTGCCGAACTGCTGTCCGTCAGCCGCAGCCGGTCACCCTTTTTGTAGTGTTCCTACAAGATGATGGCCCTGGTATGAGTCACGTCAGCGTTGGCTTCCTGATCGGGAGCGAGCAGGATAGACGCAGGTGAAGGCGGCGCACCGGCTGGTGCATCGCCTTCTGCGCGTTCGTACTCGGGAGGCCCGCCGGTGTTCAGTCGTGTCGCTATCGTCAACCGCGGAGAGGCCGCCATGCGGCTGATCCACGCCGTCCGGGACCTGTCCGCGCGAGACCGGCAGCCGGATCGAGACGGTCGCCCTGTACACCGACGCCGACCGCACCGCCATGTTCGTCCGCGAGGCCGACCTGGCCTACCCGCTCGGCCCCGCCTCCGCCCGCCCGTACCTCGACCACGCCGTGCTCGAGCGGGCGCTGGTCGAGACCGGGGCCGACGCCGCCTGGGTCGGCTGGGGCTTCGTCGCCGAGGACCCGGCCTTCGCCGAGCTGTGCGAGAAGATCGGCGTCACCTTCATCGGGCCGGACGCGGAGGCGATGCGCAAGCTCGGCGACAAGATCGGCGCGAAGCTGATCGCCGAGGAGGTCGGCGTCCCGGTCGCGCCGTGGAGCCGCGGCGCGGTCGCGACCCTCGACGACGCCCTGGCGGCGGCCGAGCGCATCGGCTACCCGCTGATGCTCAAGGCCACCGCCGGCGGCGGCGGGCGCGGCATCCGCGTCGTCACCTCGCCCGGCGACCTGACCGAGGCGTTCGAGCGCACCAGCGCGGAGGCGCTGCGCGCGTTCGGCAGCGGCATCGTGTTCCTGGAGCGCCTGGTCACCGGCGCCCGGCACGTCGAGGTCCAGGTGATCGCCGACGGCCAGGGCACCGCCTGGGCGCTCGGCGTCCGCGACTGCTCGGTGCAGCGGCGCAACCAGAAGATCATCGAGGAGTCCGCCTCGCCGGTCCTGGCGCCGGAGCAGGTCGCGGAGCTCAAGGCGTCGGCCGAGCGGCTCGCGCTGGCCGTCGGCTACCGGGGCGCGGCGACCGTCGAGTTCCTGTACCACCCGGGCGAGAAGCTGTTCGCCTTCCTCGAGGTCAACACCCGGCTGCAGGTCGAGCACCCGATCACCGAGCTGACCACCGGCATCGACCTGGTCCGGCTGCAGTTGCACGTGGCCGGCGGCGGCAGGCTGGAGGGCGACAAGCCCGCCGAGTCCGGGCACGCCATCGAGGCGCGGCTGAACGCCGAGGACCCCGACCGCGACTTCGCGCCCGCGCCCGGCCGCATCGCGCGGCTGGTGCTGCCCGCCGGCCCGGCATCCGGGTCGACACCGGCGTCGGCGAGGGCGACACGCATCCCGGCCGACTTCGACTCGATGATCGCGAAGATCATCGCCTACGGCCGCGACCGCGACGAGGCGCTGGCCCGGCTGCGCCGCGCGATGGCCGAGACCACCGTGGTCATCGAGGGCGGCGCCACCAACAAGAGCTTCGTGCTCGACCTGCTCGACCAGCCCGAGGTGATCGACGCGAGCGCCGACACCGGCTGGATCGACCGGGTCCGCGGCGAGGGCCGCCTCGCCGCGCACCGGCACTCCGCCGTCGCGCTGGCCGCCGCCGCGATCGAGGCCTACGAGGACGCGGAGGAGGTCAGCAGGCAGCGGCTGCTGACCACCGCGCACGGCGGGCGCCCCCAGGTGCAGCACGACCCGGGCCGCCCGCTCGACCTGAAGCTGCGCGGCGCCGGCTACCGCGTGCACGTCGCCCGGGTCGGGCCGCAGCGGTTCCGGGTCGGCGTCCGCGCGGCCGGCGGCGACGTGCACCCGGCCGACGTCGAGGTCGAGCGGTTCGACGAGCACAGCGGCCGGATCGTGGTCAACGGCCAGCGGTTCCGGCTCACCACCGCCACGCACGGGCCGATCCACCTGGTCGAGGTCGACGGCGTCACCCACCGGGTCAGCCGCGACGAGGGCGGCGTCGTGCGCTCGCCCGCGCCCGCCCTGGTGGTCGCCACCCCGCTCGCCGTCGGCGACGAGGTCGACGCGGGCGCGCCCATCCTCGTGCTGGAGAGCATGAAGATGGAGACGGTGCTGCGCGCGCCGTTCCGCGCCCGGGTCCGCGAGTGCCAGGTCTCCGTCGGCAGCCAGGTCGAGGCCGGCGCGCCGCTGCTGCGGCTGGAGCCGCTCGCCGCGGACGACGGGACAGCGGCACGGACGCCGCCGGCGGCCGCGGCCAGGCCGCCGAGATCGACCTGCCCGCGCGCGCCGGCAGACGTGCCCGGCGGGCCGAGCGGGCCGCAGCGGTACCTCGAGCGACCTGCGCGGCCTGCTGCTCGGCTTCGACGGCGACTCACCGCGAGCCGCGCGCGCCTGCTGACCGGGTACCTCGCCGCCCGCGCCGAGCCTGGAAGCGTCGGCCCGGGCAGCGGCCGGCGAGCTGGAGCTGCTCACCGTCTTCGCCGACCTGTCGGAGCTGAGCCGCAACCGGCCGGGCAGCGACCTGGAGGCCGAGCCCGGCAGCGCCGGTGCACAGCCCGCGCGAGTACTTCCACAGCTACCTGCAGAGCCTCGACGTCGAGCGGGCCGGCGTGCCCGACGGCTTCCAGGCCAGGCTGACGCCGGGTGCTCGGCCACTACGGCGTCACGGGCCTCGACCGCACGCCGGAGCTGGAGGCCGCGGTCTTCCGGATCTTCCTGGCCCAGCAGCGGATGGCCGCCGACGCCGCCATCGTCTGCCGAGCTGCTGCGGCAGTGGCTGGCGAGCGCGCCGCCGGCGGAGCCGCTGCGCGAGCGGGCCGGGCTGGCGCTCGAGCACCTCATCGAGGCCACGCAGCGTGCGCTTCCCCGCCGTGTCCGACCTCGCCCGCAGCGTGGTGTTCCGCTGGTTCGCCCAGCCGCTGCTGCGCCGCAACCGGGCCAGGGTCTACGCCGCGGTCCGCGACGACCTGCGCTACCTCGACCGCCACCCGGACGCGCCGGACCGCGCCGAGCGGATCCAGGCGATGGTGGCCAGCTCCGAGCCGCTGGTGCGGCTGATCGGCCAGCGGATCGAGCGGGCCCGCGGAGACCACGCGCCGCTGCTCGAGGTGCTGACCCGCCGCTACTACGGCAACCGCCGGCTGGCCGACGTCACCGCGCGCGACGTCGCGGGCCGCCGCTTCGTCACCGCCGACCGTGACGGCGAGGCCCGGCGGCGTCGACCCGGGTCGCCGCCACGGCCGCCGACATCGCCGGCCTGCCCGGCGCGATCGCCGCCCTCGCGCGAGCTGCGCCGCGCAGGCGGCCGGACGCCGGCCTGGTCGCCGACCTGTACGTCACCTGGGAGGACCAGCCGGACGCCGACGGCATCGCCGCCCGCCTGGGCGAGCTGCTGGCGGCCAGCCCGCTGCCCGAGGCGGTCACGCCGGCTCACCGTGACGGTCGCCGGCGACCAGGGGCGCGGCCATGCACCACCACTTCACCTTCCGGCCGGACGGCGCGGCCAGCCCGGACGGCTCCCGGCCCGCGGCCGTGCCCTGGCCGAGGACCGGCTGATCCGCGGCCTGCACCCGCAGGTCGCCGAGCGGCTGCAGCTGGACCGGCTGCGCGAGTTCGACCTCACCCGGCTGCCGTCGGCGGACGAGGAGATCTACCTGTTCAAGGCCGTCGCCAAGAGCAACAAGGCCGACGAGCGGCTGATCGCGATGGGCCAGGTCCGCGACCTGACGCCGCTGCGCGAGGCGGACGGCAGGCTGGTCGCGCTGCCCGAGCTGGAGAACGTCCTGGCCGGCCTGCCTCGACGCGATCCGCACCATCCAGGCGCAGCGGCCGCAGCACAAGCGGTTCGACACCAACCGGATCATGATGTACGTCTGGCCGGCGAGCGAGTTCGCCGTCGAGGAGCTGAGCGCCCTCGTGCACCGGATCCGGCCGACCGCGACCGGCGCCGGGCTGGAGGAGGTCCAGTTCGTGGCCCGCCAGCGGCGTGCCGCCGACGAGGCGGCGAGCCGGCGAGCTGCGCCGAGATGGCCTTCCGCGTCACCGGGACGCCGAGGCGCGCCGTCGGCTGCACGTCGGGCCGCCGTCGACCGAGCCGCTCGCAGCCGCTCGACGACTACCGGCAGAAGGTGCTGCGCGCCGCCCGGCGCGGCAACGTCTACCCGTACGAGCTGACCAGCCTGCTGGCCGGGCCGGACGGGCGCTTCCAGCGAGCACGACCTCGACGAGGCCGGGAGCGCTGGTCCCGGTCGACCGGCCGAAGGGCAAGAACACCGCGGCCATCGTCGCCGGGGTGGTCACCACGCCGACGCGGCTGCACCCCGAGGGCGTCACCCGGGTGGTGCTGCTCGGCGACCCGACCAAGTCGCTCGGCGCGCTGTCGCGAGCCGGAGTGCGCCCGCGTCATCGCCGCGCTCGACCTGGCCGAGCGGATGGCGCGTGCCGGTCGAGTGGTTCGCGCTGTCGTCGGGCGCGCGGATCTCGATGACCTCCGGCACCGAGAACATGGACTGGGTGGCCGCCGCGCTCAAGCGGATCGTCGAGTTCACCCAGGGCGGCGGCGAGATCAACATCGTGGTCGCCGGGATCAACGTCGGCGCCCAGCCGTACTGGAACGCCGAGGCCACGATGCTCATGCACACCAAGGGCATCCTGGTGATGACGCCGGACTCGGCGATGGTGCTCACCGGCAAGCAGTCGCTGGACTTCTCCGGCGGGGTGTCGGCCGAGGACAACTTCGGCATCGGCGGCTACGACCGGGTGATGGGCCCGAACGGCCAGGCGCAGTACTGGGCGCCCAACCTGGCCGCCGCCTGCGACGTGCTGATGGCGCACTACGACCACACCTACGTCGCGCCGGGCGAGACGGCGCCGCGCAAGGCGGTCACGACCGACCCGGCCGACCGCGACGTCTCCCGCTACCCGCACGCCACGCCGGGCAGCGACTTCACCACGGTCGGGGAGATCTTCTCGGCCGAGCACAACCCGGACCGCAAGAAGCCGTTCGACATCCGCACCGTGATGCGGGCGCTGTCCGACCAGGACCACCCGGTGCTCGAGCGCTGGGCCGGCATGGCCGACGCCGACACCTCGGTGGTGCAGGACGTGCACCTCGGCGGCTGGCCGGTCTGCCTGATCGGCATCGAGTCGCGGGCGGTGCCGCGGCGCGGCTTCCCGCCCACCGACGGCCCGGACACCTACACCGCGGGCACGCTGTTCCCGCGGTCGTCGAAGAAGACCGCGCGCGCGATCAACGCCGCGTCCGGCAACCGGCCGCTGGTGGTGCTGGCGAACCTGTCCGGGTTCGACGGCTCGCCGGAGTCGATGCGCAAGCTGCAGCTGGAGTACGGCGCGGAGATCGGCCGGGCGATCGTCAACTTCGACGGCCCGATCGTGTTCTGCGTGATCTCCCGCTACCACGGCGGCGCGTTCGTGGTGTTCTCCAAGGCGCTCAACCCGAACATGACGGTGCTGGCCCTGGAGGGCTCGTTCGCGTCGGTGCTCGGCGGTGCCCCGGCGGCGGCCGTGGTGTTCGCCGGCGAGGTGAGCAACCGCACGGCGGCCGACCCCCGGGTGACCGAGCTGCAGGCCCAGGTGGCGGAGGCAAGCGGCGCCGAGCGGGCCGCGCTGGACGCGCGGCTGGCCGAGGTCCAGGCCTCGGTGCGGGCGGAGAAGCTGGGCGAGGTCGCCGCGGAGTTCGACCGGGTCCACAGCATCCAGCGCGCGGTCGAGGTCGGCTCGGTCGACGCGATCATCAGCGTCGGCGCAACTGCGGCCGAAGATCATCGAGGCCATCGAGCGCGGCCTGCTCGCGGCCGACCGCGAGCATCCGTGATCAGGTACATTGGCCGGACCATGACGACACCGGCAGCGCACGGCGGCCCCCTGCCACCCAGCCCGTGCCCCCTCCACCGGTGCTTCCCGAGCCGGTGCTCCCCGAGCAGAGCCGCGAGGACACCGACGCCGACTGGGGCGAGTACCCCGACACGAGCGACGACCGGCTGACCCGGGACCGCCCGCCGCACTGGTCCGACTTCTAGGGCCAGGCGACCCCCAGGCCAGCGCCGGACAGCCTGCGCTGAGGCGGCAGCCGCCCTGCCGCCGGGCGGGCCACTAGGAAGGACTCTCGTCGGTGGCTCCGGGCCAAAGTACCATTTACCGCCTACCTCGACGCACGGCAGCAGCGCGTATGCGTTGCCGGAGGTCGGGTTGACCGTGCGCGCCCACAGCGTTGCGAAGGTCGTTCCCGGTGGAGAAGATGGCCGACGGGTCGACGTTCGTCACGCACTCGGGCGTATTGCCTGGCCGGCAGACCCTGCCAGTGATTCCGACCAGCGCGCGCGTTCCGTCGATCGCCACGTAGCCAATCTTGACGGACGCGACGTAGGGGGCTTGATTCCGTCGGGGTTCGACTGATCCCCGCCTCGCACTGGGCGACTGAGCTCGCGTATGCATATGAGTACTTACAAAACGCCGCGGGGTCCTTTGAGGACAGCGCGGCCAGCACGCCGACGACCGCCGCGCCCGGAGAGCCGTGGCCGGGTGCCACCTGCCCAGGTTCGGTCACCGTCACGCCCGTGCCGAGCGCGGGTACCCATCTGGGCGGCGCACTCGTCCAGATCACGCCGGCGAGCTTCAACGCTCCGATGACGACGACCGCCGCGATAGCGGCCAGGAGCCAACCCTGCCACGTCAGGCGCCGCCAGTTCCCCGCCGGCCACTCGCGTGAAATTCGGCTTGCGATCGCGCGCGCAGCCCTAGGAATGGGGATATTCGGCGTCGGGAAGGGATCAATGGCTATCTCATCACCCGGGCCGCTCGGATTATCCATGCCTGCGATTCCCTCCGCCGTACGATCAGCCTAGCGGAACGATTCCCCCACTGCGGGGTGGGCCAAGGCACGTCATGCGCGTGCGGCAGGGATGTCCTGCGTTTGCGGTGGCGGGGATGCTGGGTAGCCTGGTGGAGTCTGGCAGGAGCGCCTGCCGCACTCCGAGCTGCCGTGGCCCGTGCCCGCGGTGGCGGTGAGGACAAGGGCCGCCGGTTCGCGCTAGCTGGGATAGATCAGTCACCGCTGAGCCAGGCGAGCAGTGCGCGGGGCAGGGTCGCCGCGAGGGACATGGCGTGACTGACGATAGCGTGTTCAAGAAGCAGGTCCGGGCCCGGATGGCCGAGACCGGGGAGAAGTACACCGTCGCCCGGCGGATGGTGATCGCCGGGCGTGATCCGGGCCAGCCGCCGGTGACGTTGCGCGTGTACCTGCACCCGCATGTGGACCTGGAGCTGACCGGCGAGGCGGCGCGGGCATATGCGGCGGCGGATGAGCCGGGCCGGCGGGACATGGCGAGCCGGCTGCTGGCGGACCACATCGAGGTGGCCGGGTCCGAGGCGGGGGTCGCCGCCGGTTCGGAGATCATGACGGTCCAGGCGCTGCGTGCCGAGGAGATCGGTGAGGTGGTGCGCCGGCGGATAGGGCGGGCGGCCGGGGTGTCCGCGGTGGCAGTCGGCGGGGACCTGGACCAGGTCCGGGTTGATATCGAGGCTGCCCGGCCGGGCGTGGTGCACGGCCATGGCGGTGCGGAGGCAGGCCGGCTCCGCGCTGAGCTGGAGGAGCTGACCGGCAAGCCGGTGCTGCTGAGCATGCTGCGGGAGCCTGCCCCGCGGGAGGGGCCGTAGGCCGCCCCACAGGGCGGCACCCCGGGAATTCAGTTGACCTGGGGGATATGCTGCGGTTGCCCGGTTGCACGGGGAGTGACCGGCCGAGCGAGAGGGCCCGGCGCATGCCCGAGGACGCACAGCCCGAGGACGCACAGCCCGAGGACGCACAGCCGGCGCACAGCCCGACCGGGCGGCACGCGAGTTCGCGGTTTCCTTCAGCAAGCTCCTCGAATGGGTTACCGCCACCGCGCCCGCCCGGGAGGACCGTAACCCGGTGGCCGCCATCGTGGGGGACCACCTCGGCCCCGAGGGCCGCGAGTACTCCGTGGTGGCCCGCGACCTGCCGCCGTTCGAGCACGTCAACTTCCAGGCCGCCATCAACGCGTGGTCGGCTCAGCCGGGCCGCACGGTCGAGGTGCGGGGGATGTCGCTGCCGCCGCACTACGGGGGCATGACGTTGCAGAACCTGGTCGCCGAGGACGGGCTGCCGCCGGTACGGCTGGCCGCGCCTGCCCTCATCGACCTGCCGAGCGGCCCCGGGACGACCCTCGGCTGCCTGCGCCTTGCCCTGCTCCTGGTCAGCGACGACAACGGCCGGTACGTCCTGATGGTCCAGGGGCCCGGCGAGCACCAGTCCGAGCTGCAGGTGGAGGTCGCCGGGCTGCCCGTGGAGCAGGCACAGCACCTCCTCGCCGACCTTGACCGGCTCCGCTCGCGGCTGAACGTCTACCGCGGTCACCTCCTTGAGGTATCGCTGACCGCGATGGGCAGCGTCAGCCTCACGTTCGCCGCTCCCGCCGGCCTCACCCGCGACGACGTCGTCCTGCCGGACACCGTCTTGTCCCGGATCGAGCGGCACGCCCTCGGCGTCGCCAGTCACCGCGACGCCCTGCTTCAGGCTGGCCAGCACCTCAAGCGCGGGCTGCTGCTCTACGGGCCGCCCGGCACGGGCAAGACGCACACCACTCGCTACCTGCTCGGCCAGATGGACGGCTACACCCGGCTCGTGCTCACCGGCCGCGCGCTCGTCGCCGTGGGCGCGGTCACGGACCTGGCACGTCACCTGCTGCCCGCCGTTGTGGTGCTGGAAGACGTCGACCTGGTGGCCCAGGACCGGTCAATGGGGCCGGGGACCAGCCCGGTGCTGTTCGAACTGCTCGACGCGATGGACGGCGCGGCCCCCGACGCCGACCTGCTCTTCCTGCTGACGACCAACCGCGCGGACCTGCTCGAGACGGCCCTGGCCGCGCGCCCGGGCCGGGTTGATGTCGCCGTGGAGATCGCGCTGCCCGACGCCCGTGCCCGCGAGCGGCTGCTGGCGCTCTACGCGCGGAACGTCCCGCTCGTCGTCACCGCCGAGGACATCGCCACCGCGGTGGAGCGCACCGACGGGACCACGGCCTCGTTCCTCAAGGAGGTCATCCGCCGCGCCGTGCTGGAGGCGCTGCACGAGAGGGCGCGGGCCGGGGAGGCCGCGCCCAAGGAGGCAGCGCATGATGACCGGGCACTGACCGCGGTCACGGCGGCGCACCTGACCCGGGCGCTGGATGACCTCCTCGACACGGCCCAGGAGGTGACCCGCACGCTGCTCGGAGTGGGCGTCAACCCGGAAGACCTCCCGTCCGGCGGCATGCTGGAGCCGGGCGCCATCAACATGCGCAACCCGGCGCACCTCATGATGGCCCGCCGCTCGATGATGGTACGCAGGTACCGCGGCTAGCCGAGTTACCCCCACGTCCGCCGGGCCAGCCTCGCCACCGCGCGTCGAGCTGGATGTAATCGCATCCCAGCTCGATCAGCCGGGCGACCTGCGGGCGCAGCCACTTGGTCCTGGCCCGGGCGCACCGGGCGAGGAACGCGTACTCGGCGGTCATGTCCCCGGTCCGCCGGGCCTCGCTGACCCGTCGCACGACGGCGGGGTATCCCCTGCTGTACTGGGCGATCCCGGGAGCCTCGCCGCTGCGGCCTCCGGAGGCCGGGCCGGTCGCGGCAGGCCCCGCGCCGTTCCGCCCCGCCAGTTCAGCGCGCCTCGTCCTTCCGTCACCGCGAAGGCGTCCAGCCACGGGGGGGCCTGCACCCACCCGGCGCGCCGGACCTCGCCGCTACACGGTGGGTGCCCGCGCGAAGCCGGCGCCATCCGGCCCCGGTAACTTGCGGCCCAGTCCCGCGACGATGAGGCGCTGGTAGCCGCTGAGCTCCCCGGGTCGGACTCCGCGTGCCACTGGGCGCACGGCACGATGCCAGGCTCCACGAGCTCCGTGCCCTCGAAGTAGCCGGCGATCTGCTCGTCGGTCCGCCAGTCGCCCCGGCCGAATGCCTCGTGCAGCACCGCCTCCAGCTCCGACGATTCCGGGTCGCCCAGCGTGCGGAAGTGGGACACGAACAGGCAGCTCCCCTCAGGGATCGCGTCCTTGAACGCGGCGATCACGCCGAGGGGGTCCTCGTCGTCGGTCAGGTGGTGCAAGATGGCGCTGGCGATGATGGCGACCGGGCGGCTGAAGTCCAGCAGGGCCCGCAATTCCCGCTGGTCGAGCACGGAGCGCGGATCCCTGATGTCCGCGCTGATCACGACTGTCTGGTCGTCTTCCTGCAGCAGCGCCCGGCCGTGCGCGAGGACCACCGGGTCGATGTCGACGTAGCCGACGCGGGCGGCCGGGTTGGCGCGCTGCGCGACTTCATGCACGTTGTCCGCCGTGGGCAGGCCGGACCCGAGGTCGAGGAACTGGTCGACGCCGAGCTCGTCGGCCATGTACCGGACGGCCCGGGTCAGGCAGGCCCGGTTGTCCAGCGCGATGTCGACGGCGCCGCGGAAGCGCTGGATGAAGATCTCGCCGACCTCCCGGTCGGCGGGGAAGTTGTCCTTGCCGCCGAGCAGGTAGTCGTACGTACGGGCGATGCTGGGCACTTCCGGGTCGAACGACGGCGGTTCCACCGCAGCCTCCCTTTCCTGGCAGCCTTCCTCTTCCTCGCCCTTCGCGGGCAAGAGAGCATCCCGGGGAAACCTGGTAATTTGGGGAAACCCTACGCTGCCATGGCATCACGCGAAGCTAAACCGATCAAGAGTGAAATTGCACGGCAGCGGAACTAGCCGTGGCTGTTCATCACGCTCCGCAACCGCGGGCCTCCTTACTCGCCCGGCGGTCACCGTCGGCCACGATGGGCTGCCGCTCGCCGGCCAGGAGCGCCGTGCACGAGCGGACGCGGGGACTGGCATGATCGGACCATGACTGTGGTGAAGATCAACGCGATCACCGTTCCCGCCGACAGCGGCGACGAGCTGGCCCGCAGGTTCGCGGCCCGGGCGGGCGCGGTCGACAGCCAGGACGGCTTCGAGGGCTTCGAGCTGCTCAAGCCGACCGACGACCGCACGACGTGGCTCGTCGTGACCCGCTGGCGGGACGAGGAGTCGTTCCAGGCGTGGCTGAGCTCCCCGGCATTCGGCCACGGCCACCGCTCCGCGGCCGAGCGAGCCGGCGGCCCGGCCCAGCAGCCCGTCGGCATCCACAGCGAGCTGTGGTCCTACGTGCCCGCCGGCGGCTCGGCCGGCCAGGCCGCCCACGGGTAGCCGCGCGCGGTGCCCGGCTCGCTGGGCCGGCCGCCCCTAGCTCAGGCCGGCGACGACAGGGACAGGCCGAACTGGCCCTCCGGGTCGGTCCACCACGAGCGCATCGCCAGGCCCGCCTCGGCGAGCTCCGCCGCTACCCCGGCCCGGCGGAACTTCGCGGAGATCTCGGTGCGCATTTCCTCGCCCGCGGCGAACTGCACGGTCAGCCCGATGCGCGGAAGGTGCACCTCCTGGTCGGCGACCGAGCGCAGCCGCATCTCGATCCACTCGGCTTCGGGGTTCCACACCGCGACGTGCTCGAACGCGTCGAGGTCGAAGTTCGCGCCGAGGGAGGCATTCAGCACCGAGAGGACGTTCTTGTTGAAGGCGGCCGTCACCCCGGAGGTGTCGTCGTAGGCGGCGACCAGGACGGAGGGGTCCTTGACCAGGTCCGTGCCGAGGAGGAGCGCGTCACCGGGCCGCACCTGCGAGGCCACCCGCCACAGGAACCCGGCCCGCTGCGCCGGCGTCATGTTCCCGATCGTCGAGCCGAGGAACGCCACCAGCCGCGGCCCGTCGGGCGGGCCGACGGCCCGGCCGCGCGCCCGTCGGCCGGGGACAGTCCCAAGTTCGCCTCGAAGTCCGACACCACCGCGTGCACCTCAAGCCCCGGGTACTCCACGGCCAGCGAGTCCGCGGCCGCCAGCAGCGCGGACTCGCTCACGTCCACCATCACGTAAGAGCGCAGCGTCCCGGCGGCCTGCAGGGCGTCGAGCAGGAGCCGGGTCTTCTCTGACGACCCGGACCCCAGCTCGACCAGGGTGGCGGCCTGCGACTGCGCGGCGATCTCGGGCGCCGCCGAGCGCAGGATGGACCGCTCGGCGCGGGTCGGGTAGTACTCGGGCAGCTCGGTGATCTTCTCGAACAGGGCGCTGCCCTGCGCGTCGTAGAACCACTTGGGCGGCAGTGACTTCGGGCTGGCGGTCAGGCCCGCGCGGGCGTCCTCGCGCAGCGCGCTGTCCAGGAACCCGTCCGGCAGCAGCCGCTCAATCGTCGTCATTGAAGCACGATCCCTTCTGGAAGGGCCCCTTCCGGGACATCCCCTTCATTGACATCGGACAGGGGCCGGATTTCTACCTTCCCCCGGACGGCCGTGAGCAACTGGCCGTCGGCGACTTCGGTCCAGCTCAAGGAGTCATCGGACGGCTCGGACGCGACCGTGACGGATCGGTCGTCGGCCCGGTAGAACAGCGTGTCGCCGCAGCTGGTCGCCGCGATCGACCGCCCGTCGGTCGCGAGGAAGTTGAGCCGCCCGCGTCCTCCGGCCGCCTGCACGGCCATGATGGTCGCGGCTAGCGCCACGCCCAGCCCGAGCCCGTCCCGCAGCCGCCGCAGCACGAGGGCCCACAGGTAGGCGGAGTCGGTCACCGCCTCCATGGCGGGGAAAAGATCACGGCCATGATCCCGGATGGACGCGGCCCACTCACCGCCCGGCCACCCGTCGAGTACCCCGTTATGGCTGAACAGCCAGGTCCCGGACCCGAATGGCGCCGCCGCCGACTCGCCCGTCGCCATCCCCGCGGTCGCCGACCTGACGGCGGCCAGGACCGCGCCCGACCGGGTCACCCGCGCGATGTCCGGCAGGGACGGGTCGCCCCAGATCGGGACGGCGCGCCGGTACCGGGCGGGCACCGGGTCGCCGTCGGCGTACCAGCCGACGCCGAACCCGTCGGCGTTCACCGTTCCGTACCGCTGGAACCGGGGTGCCCACGACTGCCGGTACAGCCCGTGCGGCGGGTCGATCAGCAGCGACCGCAGCGAGGCGGGCGGCCCCAGGTAGGCCAGGTGCCGGCACATCAGCGGGACTGCGGCCCGGCGGTGCCGTCCGTGGCGGTGACGCCGGCGGCCGAGCGGGCGGTGCGGAACCCGGCGAAGATCTGCCGCCGGATCGGGTAGTCCCAGTTACGGAACGTGCTTCGGCACGCTACCGGGGACACCCCGAACGCCCCGCCGCGCAGCACCTTGTACTCCGGGCCGAAGAACACCTCCGAGTACTCACGGTACGGCCAGGCCTCGAAACCCGGGTACGGCAGGAAGTCCGAGCTGGTCCACTCCCACACGTCCCCGATGAGCTGCCGCGCGCCGCACGGCGCCGCGCCATCGGGATAGGAGCCGGCCGGGGCGGGGCGCAGGTACCGCTGCCCGAGGTTAGCCAGAGCCGGCGTGGGGTCGTCATCCCCCCACGGGTAGCGGCGGGACCGGGCCGAGCCAGGGTCGAAGCGGGCGGCCTTCTCCCATTCGGCTTCCGTCGGCAGCCGCCTGCCCGCCCACCGGGCGTAGGCGTCCGCCTCGTACCAGCACACGTGCACGACCGGCTCGTCCGGCACGACGGGCGCGGTTACCCCGAACGCGGTACGCAGCCAGCTGCCACCGTCCCGCTCCCAGAACAGCGGCGCGACCAGCCCCGCCCGCTGCCGGTGATCCCATCCCTCGGCGGTCCACCAGCGCTGGTCGTCGTAGCCGCCGTCCGCGATGAACTCGGTGTAGGCCGCGTTCGTCACCGGGGTCGTGTCCAGGTAGAACGCCGGGACGCTGCACCTCGTGCGCGGGCCGCTCGTTGTCCAGCGCCCACGGCTCGGCCGAGGTGCCCATGGTGAACGGCCCGCCGGGCACGAGCACCTCGGCGGGCAGCGTCGCGGCGTCAGCGGGCGCGGGCCCGGGCAGCGGCGCGGTCAGCGCCGGGGCGCCGGCCCGCAGCTGGTGGGTGGCGAGCATCGTCTCGTCGTGCTGCGCCTCGTGCTGGGCGATCATCCCGAACGCGAAGCCGTGCCGGACCAGCCGCCGGGAGCTGGCATCCGGGTCCCCCGTTCCCTCGAACGTGGTCCCCTCGAGGAGGTCCATGACGCGGCCGCGGACCTCGTGGCCGTAGGCGCGGGCCTCCTTCGGCGGGAACAGCGGCAGCGTGGTGCGCCGGGCGCGCGGGTGCTCGAAGGCGTTGTACAGCGGGTCCATCTCCGGGTACATCGCGTCCCGGCCGCCGACGCGCGCGCAGCAGCCAGAGCTCCTCCTGGTTGGCGATGTGCGCCAGGTCCCAGACGAGCGGGGACATCAGCGGCGAGTGCTGCCGCATCAGGTCGGCCTCGTCGACCGCGGTGGTGAGCAGCGTCGTCCGGTCCCGCGCGGCGAGTAGCTCGGCGGCGATCCGGTCGCGAAGGTCACGCGTCACGGAAGGCTCCTCTCTGGGCCCGGTCGGGGCCCTGTCATCGGTCCATGTCATCGGCCGGGCATCGGTTTCGCGTCACGTACGTTCTCGATGAAGTCATCGACCGCCGCGGTGATGGCCTTGTGCGCGCCCATCCGGTCCAGCGCGGCGCGCGCGGCGGCGAAGCAGGCCCGGCTCGCCCGGGCGACGGCCGGGTCGGCCGGGCCGAGCCAGGCGGCGCGCAGCCACGGGTCGCCGTCCGCCTCGCCGAGCGGCTCGGTCGCGGCGAGCGCGAGGTCGGCCGCGACCGGGTCGTGCAGCAGGGCGGTGGCGACCGCGAGCGGCACGATCCAGCCGTCGCCCGGCTGGGCGTCGATCATCCGCAGCTCCAGGTACCCGCGCGGGCGGACCGGGGGGAACAGGGTGGACAGGTGGTAGGACAGGTCCTCGTCGGTGGGCGGGCGAAGACGGCCATTCCCGTTCGCGCCGTCGGTGCCGTGCACCCGGTCCGTGCCGCGCAGCCAGGTACGGAACGTCACGCCCGGCGGCGCGAACCAGTCTGGCGAGCCCGACTCGCGCACCACCATCAGCTCCGCGTCCAGCGCGTAGGCCGCCCACGCGTCGCGCGGGTCGCGATCAGCGTCCAGCCGCGGCGGCCTGGTCCGTCCCGGGTCCATGTGCGCCCACACCTGCTGCCGGGTCGATCGCCAGCCCGTCGGCTGGCCCTCGCGCAGCGGCGAGTTCGCGAACGCGGCCACCAGGACCGGCCCGATCGCGTGGACGAGCCGCCACCGGTACCGGTACCCGGTGAAGCCCGCGCTCTCGTCGCCGGCGTCCAGGCACACCTGGACCGAGGCGGTGCCGCACATCATCTGCCTGCCCCACGGGCCGCCCCGGTCGAAGAACGCCTCCATCGCGGCATACCGTGGCAAGTCGAGCACGCGGCGCGGCGGGCGCAGCGGGTCGAGGCCATACCCGGCCAGCTCCAGCCCCGCGTCGGCGACGGCGGCGCGCAGGGCGGCCATGTCACCGGCGGTGGTGGCGACGCAGTCGGCCAGGGAATCGGCGGGAAGCGAGCTCAGCTCCAACTGCCCGCCCGGCTCAGTCGTCAGGGCGGCACCCGACGGAAGCACGCCGGGCGTCGCGGACGACGGGAGAGGGGGACCGGGGACGTGGGCACCTTGGCGCCAGCGTCCGGGGCCGTATCAACGACATCCGGGTCTCGTCGGGACCCGGGTCGGGGTCGACGCCGGAGACGGCATCGGCGCCCGAGACGACATGAAGCCCGGAAACGGTATGGAATCCAGAGGCGGTACGGAATCCAGAGACGGCGGCGGCGATCCGGTCCGCCGATACTGGCAGGGCGGGGTCTCGCACGTCGCGGACCAGCCACTCCAGCTCGACGCCGACCTTCCTCGGCGGCCCGGTCTTCAGGCAGATCCCGTGGACGTGCGCCGCTGCCTTCTCCTCGAGATCAATCCGGGTGCTCACAGTGCAAACCTCACAGGGAGCACCATAACGCCTGCCACCGACATTCGAGGACGGCCGGCCTGCCCGGTGCCGATATGCGTTCGTTACAACGGCAAGTCTCCCACATGACCTGTAGTCTTAACCGGCGGGCGGGCCGTTACACCTGCATTTCGGCTACCCGGTGCACAAGTGCCCAGCTCACGGGCCTATCGTGACATGACCGGCCGGGCCGCCCGTGACCTTGCCGATGACGGCGCCCGGGACATCGCGCGCGGCGAGCTCGGCGAGCAGGGCGTCGGGCGATGCCGTGGCCAGCAGCAGCCCGCCCGAGGTCTGAGCGTCCTGCAGCAGGATCGCGACCTCGTCAGCCACGCACCCGGAGATGGTCGCCCAGTTCGCGAGGAAGGCGATGTTGTTCCTGGTGCCGCCCGAGACGTGCCCTGCCCGCGTGAGCTCGAGCGCGCCCGGCAGCAACGGCACGGCGCCGGCCGATATCGCGGCGCTCGCGCCGCTGGCGCGCAGCATCCGGTGCAGGTGGCCAAGCAACGAGAATCCCGTCACGTCCGTCGCGGCGGTTACCCCGGCGGCCAGGGCAGCCTCGCTCGCCTTGTCGTTCAGCGTTGTCATGGACGCCACGGCGGCGGCCAGCACGTCAGCGGGCGCGGCCTCGCGCTTGTGCGCGGTGGCGATGACCCCGGTGCCGAGCGGCTTGGTGAGCACCAGCGCGTCACCGGGCCGGGCGGCGTCGATGGTCAGCAGGCGCCCCGGGTCAGCCAGGCCGGTCACGGCCAGCCCGTACTTCGGCTCCGGGTCGTCGATCGTGTGCCCGCCGACGATCAGGCACCCGGCCGAGGCGGCGACGGCGGCGCCGCCGCGCAGCACCTCGGCGAGGATGTCCAGCGAAAGCGCCTGGCTCGGCCAGGCCGTCAGGTTCAGCGCGACCAGCGGCCTGCCGCCCATCGCGTAGACGTCGGACAGGGCGTTGGCGGCGGCGATCCGCCCCCAGTCGCGCGGGTCGTCGACAATCGGCGTGAAGAAGTCGGTGGTCACGACGAGCGCCCGGGAGTCATCCAGCCGCAGCACCGCGGCATCGTCCCCCTCGGCCGCGCCGATGAGGAGGTCAGCGATGAGCCGGGCCGGCGATGTCACCACCGTGCAGGTCGCCGGCCAGCGTTGTCATCAGCTTGTCCAGAGATGACAGTGGTAGCTTGCATGCACAGCCCGCGCCGTGCGACAGCGAGGTGAGGCGGGTCACGCTTTCACGATATGCCCGTTAGCGGTGAATAGTCCGTTCGAGTTAAGACGCCCTGATGCCAGGCCAACGCGGGTGAGGCCGCGGCACGTTGGCAGGATAAAGGCCGATGAAGGTTCCGACGCTGAGGTTTCCGCAGGTCAGGCGAGGCAGGGCGGAAGATCCGCCCGGCATCGTCGCCACCGTGCGCCTCGACGTCAAGACCAAGACCCTCGTCAAGCGCCTGCTGCCGGGCGAGATCGCGGTCATCGACCACCCGGACCTCGACCGGGTCAGCGCCGATGAGCTGATCGCCTGCAAGGTGGCCGGCGTGGTCAACGCGGCCAAGTCGATCACCGGGCGGTACCCGAACCTGGGGCCGGGCATGCTGCTGGACGCGGGCATCCCGCTGGTGGATGACGTCGGCGCGGAAGTCCTGGCGAAGGTGGCCGAGGGCACCCTCGTCCGGCTCGACGGCGACACCCTCTACGCCGACGACCGGGTCATCGCCAAGGGCGCGCTGCAGACCCCGCACACCGTCCAGGCCGCGCTGGGCGAGGCCGAGGCCGGGGTCGCCGCCCAGATCGACGCGTTCGCCGCCAACACCCTGGAGTTCCTGCGCCGCGAGCACGGCCTGCTCACCAACGGGATCGCCGTCCCCGACCTGCGCGCGAGCATGCGCGGCAAGCACGTGCTCGTGGTCGCGCGCGGCTACAGGTACCAGGAGGACCTGCGCGCCCTGCGGCCCTACATCCGGGAGTTCCGCCCGGTCCTCGTGGCGGTTGACGGCGGCGCGGAGGCGCTGCTTGACGCCGGGTACCGGCCGCACGTGATCATCGGCGACATGGACTCGGTCTCCGACGAGGCGCTCGGGTGCGGTGCGGAGCTCGTCGTCCAGGCCTATCCCGACGGCCGCGCGCCCGGCATGCGCAGGGTCAGCGACCTCGGCCTTGAGGCCGCCGTCTTGCCGGCCCCCGGTACCAGCGAGGACGTCGCCCTGCTGCTCGCGGACGCGCTGGGCGCGAGCCTCATCGCCGTCGTCGGCACCCACTTCACCAAGGACGAGTTCCTGAGCAAGGGCCGTCCCGGCATGTCGAGCACGTTCCTCACCCACCTGCGGGTCGGCGACAAGGTCGTGAACGCGCACGGCGTGCACCAGCTGTACCAGAGCCGCATCTCCGGCTGGGCGCTGCTCGTCCTCGTCCTCGCCGCGGCCGTCACCAGCGTCGTCGCCGTGTTCACCTCGCCCGTCGGGCCGATTCTCGGCAACTACTTCAGCGCCACCTGGCATACCTTCTCCTACTGGTTCACTGGACTATTCCATTGATTGACTTCCGGTATCACCTCGTCTCCATCGTGGCCGTGTTCCTCGCGCTCGCGATCGGCATCGTCTTGGGGTCCACCGAGTTGCAGGGCGGTGCCCTGAGCGTGCTCAGGTCGACGTCCAACTCGCTGAGCAGCCAGCTCGCCGCGACCAGGACCGAGCGGGACGCCGCCCAGGCGCAGGCGAGCGCGGCCGACTCCTTCCTGCAGGCGTCGGAGTCGCTGCTGCTCGGCAACGGCCGCCTGCTCGCGGGGCACAGGCTCGTCCTCGTCACCGAGCCGGGTGCCCCGGACGGGGTGACCAACGGGGTCAAGAAGGCCGCGTCCGACGCGGGCGCCACCGTGACCGGGGTGGTCACGGCTGCAGCCGGCGTTCAACGACCTCAGCGGGGCCACCGAGGCCACCTTGTCCAGCATCAACGGCTCCGTCGCCGCCAGCGACGGCACCACGCTCGCGAAGGGCACCGACCCGCAGACGACGTACCAGCAGGATGCGGCGCAGCTGATCGCGACGGCGATCCTCCAGAAGCAAAGCGGCCAAGGGGCGCAGCAGGGACAGCAGAACCAGAACCAGCAGGGCCAGCAGAACCAGAACCAGCAGGGCCAGCAGAACCAGAACCAGCGGAGCCAGCAGAATCAGCAGGGCCAGGCCGGGATTGTCGGCGTCCAGCGCCCAGACGCTGCTCGACGCCTACGCCCAGCAGGGGCTTCATCACCGTCACCGGCTCGCCGGTCGACCGGGCGGACCTGGCGGTCATCATCCCGTCGGGCAGCGTCCCGTCGGACGGCGCGAGCGATCCGGCGAACCACGTGCTCGTCGCGGTCGCGCAGGAATTCGCCCGCGCCAGCGCGGTCACGGTGATCGCCGGGGCCACCGCGCCCTCGGGCCAGGCGGGCAGCGCGATCTCGGTCGTGCGCTCCAGCGACGTCTCCGGACGGGTCTCCACCGTGGACAATGCCGACAGGACACAGGGGCAAATCACCGTCATGCAGGCAATAGCCATGCAGCTAGCGGGCGGGCAGCCGAGCAGCTACGGTGTTTCGGGTGCCACCTCGGTGAGCCCGACCCCAGCGCCGACGGCCTCTCAGGCCCCCACGACTAACTCGCAGCCAACGGGGCAGCCAACCAGCACGGGGAACAGCGGGAAGCAGGTGAACAAGAAGTGACGAACCGGACGCTCGCCTGCTCCTGGCTGTGCTTGCCGTGCTGACCGGAGCGACCGCGGCCATCGCCGCGAGCCTGGCGTTCCGCGCGCTGCGCCAGTTCCCGCCGGGCGGCGAGAAGCCCTGGACCCGCGTCAATCACCGGGGCGAGCCGGTCACCCTGCTGGAAGGCCCCGCTGTCGTCGCCGGCAGCCTGGCGGGCACCGCGGCGGCCGCTGGCGGGCACTGTCGCCGCGTCCCAGGCACTTCCGCCGCGGGTAGCGCTCGCCCTGTCGGTCGCCGGCGGCGGGGCCGCCGCGTTCGGCGCGCTCGATGACCTGAAGGGCTCGGGGAAGCGGCGCGGCCTGCGCGGGCACCTCGGCGCGCTCCGGCACGGCGAGGTCACCACCGGCGCGGTCAAGCTCGCCGGCATCGGCGTGACCGGTGCGGTTGCCGCGCTCCTCCTGCGGCGCGACGGCCGCGGCCTCGCGGACAGCGCCGTCAACGCGGGGCTCATCGCCGGCGGCGCCAACCTGCTCAACCTCTTCGACCTGCGCCCCGGCCGGGCGATCAAGGTCATGCTGCTGTCCGCCGGGCTGATCGGGGCCGGCGTGCTGGGACCGGGCGCGCTGCCGCCGCGGTCGCCGCTCCCGTCGGCGCCGCCCTCGCGGTGCTTCCCGCCGACCTGCGAGAGCGGGCCATGCTCGGCGACGCGGGGGCCAACGCCCTCGGCGCGATGGTCGGCGTCGCCGCGGCGACCGCGTTGCCGCGGCCCGCCAGGATCGGGCTGCTCGCCGGCATCGTCGCGCTGACGGGCCTGAGCGAGAAGGTCAGCTTCACCCGGGTCATCGCCCGCACCCCCGCGCTGAACTGGCTCGACATGCTGGGGCGGCGGCAGGTGGCTGTCTCTTCCCCGCCCTCGCCGCCCTCGCCGCCCTCCCCGTCCTCCGCGCCCCAGTGACCGTGCCACTGGCCGAGCGCGGCAGCGAGACTCGGCAGCGCGACCGCGGAGATCGGGCGGGCCGCCCTGACGATCGGCGTCATCACCGTCGTGGCCCGGGCCGTCGGGTTCGGACGCCAGGTCGTGTTCGCGCACACCGTCGGGACGAGCTGCCTGGGCACCGCGTACACGACCGCCAACATGGTGCCGAACATCATCTACGACATCGTCCTCGGCGGCGCGCTCAGCTCGGTCGTGGTCCCCGTCCTCGCCGGGCCAGCGCTCAACGGCGGGGCCGAGCTGGCCCGGGACCAGGTCCGGCAGATCGCCGCCGCCCTGCTCACCTGGACGGTCGTGCTGCTCGTGCCGGTCAGCGCGCTGCTGGCGGTGGCGGCCCGGCCCATCGTCACCACGATGCTGTCGGGCGCGAGCGGGTGCCCGCACGGCAGCCTGACGAGCGTCGGGACCCGGATGCTGATCGTGTTCGCGCCTCAGGTCCTGCTGTACGGCCTGGCGGTGGTCCTGTACGGGATCTTGCAGGCGCACCGGCGGTTCGGCGCGCCCGCGCTGGCGCCGCTGCTGTCCAGCCTCGTCGTCGTGGGTGCCTATCTCGGGTTCGGTGCCATCGGCGGCCAGTACGTGAACCAGCTCGGCGCGCTGCCGCCACTGCCGGAGTACCTGCTGTCGGGCGGCACCACGCTCGGCGTGCTCGCGCTGGTCGGCACCGCGCTGGTGCCCGCCTGGCGGCTGCGCCTGTCGCCCCGGCCCAGGCCAGGCATCAGGCCAACGCTGCGGTTCCCGCCGGGCGTCGGCAGCCGGGTCCGGAAGCTGGCGCTGGCCGGCGTGCTCACGCTCGTCGCGCAGGACGCGTCGGTGGCCGTGGTGATCGTGCTGGCCAACCGGTTCGGCCACTCGGGCGCCCTGGTCCTGTACGGCTTCGCCTGGGCGGTATTCGTCGTGCCCTTCGCGGTGCTCGCCGTCCCCATCGCGACAAGCGCGTTCCCCGAGCTGTCCGCGCTGACCCAGGGGGCCGCTCCTCCCGGACCCCCCGAGCGAGTTCGACGTGACGGCGGCCGCGTCGACGCGGGCGGTGCTGCTCGCCTCGATGCTCGGCGCGGCGGCGCTGGCCGGGGCGCGGACGCCGCTGGCCCGGGTCTTCGAGTCGCACTCGGCGCCGGACGCGTGGGTGCTCGCGACCTCGCTCGCCGCCTTCGCCCCGGGCCTGATCGGGTACGGGCTGTCGGCCAACCTGTCCCGGGTGCTGTACGCCCTTGGCCGCAACCGGGCGCCCGCCCTGGCCGTCAGCGCCGGCTGGCTGCTGGTGATCGTCGCGGACGTGGCCATCGTGCCGTTCATCCCCCGGGCGCGGGTTGTCCCCGCGCTCGGCCTCGGCACCACGATCGGCCTCACCGCCGCCGGGATCACCTTGCTGTTCCTCGTCCGGCGGGAACGCGGGAACGCGCCGCTGGCCGGAATGTGGCGGGCGTTCGGCGTGGGGACCGCCGGGTGCGTGCTCGCCGCGGCGGCCGGCTCGGGCGTCGCCGAGGCGATCCGGGTATCCGGCTTCTTCCCCAACGTCGGCGTGTCCGTGCTGGTGAGCGCCGTGGTGACCGGCGTGTTCGGCGCGGTCGTGGTGAACCTCGACGGCGGCGACGCCCGCGCGGCGATCCGCCGCCTGCGGGGGTCGAGGCTCTAGGGGAGGGCGGTGCGGACGACGAGAGTGCCGGGAGGCGGCGTCCTGCCCGAGGGCCAGCACTCCCGGCCACGGGTCGCGCTTGTCGTCGGGCCGACGGCGGGCGGCATCGGCGCGCACGTCCGGATGCTGGCGGCTGGCCTCGTGGCGCACGGGTCACCCGTCGAGGTTCTCGCGCCTGCCGGCGCCGCCGGCCAGGTCGTGCCAGGCGATATGCCGGTGACGTTCAGGGCACTGGAGATCGGGGACGGCCCGCGGCCCGCCACCGTGCGCGCGGCGCTGCGGCTGCGCCGGGCAGTCCTGGGCCGCGCGGACGTGGTCCACGCCCACGGGATGCGGGCCGGCGCGCTGTCCGCGCTGGCCCTGGCGGGCGTGCCCGGCCGGGCCGGCGCGCGCGGCCGGCGCTGGTGGTCACCGTGCACAACGGGCCACCGCCCGGCCGGGGCCGGGCGGCGGTCGCCTACCGGGTCCTGGAGCGGGTCGTGGCGCGCGGCGCCGACCTGGTGCTCTGCGTGTCCGCCGACCTGGACGAGCGGATGCGCGCGGCAGGCGCGCGGCAGGTGGAGCGGGCCGTGGTGCCCGCGCCGGGCAAGGCGCCGCGCGACGCGAGCGTGCCCGCGGGTCACGGCGTTCCCGCGGGCCGGAGCGCGGCCCGTGGTGCTGGGCGCCGGGCGGCTCGCCCCGCAGAAGGGGTTCGCGACCCTGCTGGCGGCCGCGGCGTCGTGGCAGGACATGGACCCAGCGCCGAGGGTGGTCATCGCGGGGGAGGGGCCGCTCGACGCCGAGCTACGGCAGCAGGCCGCGGCGGCCGGCGTGGACGCCTGGTTCCTCGGGCGGCGCGATGACGTGCCCGCGCTGCTCGCGGCGTGCGACGTGTTCGTGCTGCCCAGCCACTGGGAAGGGCAGCCGCTGGTGCTGCAGGAGGCGCTGCGCGCCGGGGCCGCGATCGTCGCCTCGCGGGCGGGGGGCATACCGGAACTGGCCGGCCCCGAGGCCGCGTACCTGGTGGCACCCGGTGACGTGGCCCAGCTGGCGGCCGGGGTGCGCGCCGTCCTGCTCGACCCGTCGCTGGCCGCGCGGCTGCGGGCCGCCGCGCTGCGCCGTGCCGGTGAGCTGCCGACCGAGGCCGACGCGATCGCGGCGGTACTTGCGGGGTACCGGAGTGCTCGCACGCCGTGATGGGTGATACTGAACCGTGTCATTGATCTCTACGTGCTTGTGCCTGCTCACCAGGACCAGCGCCGACGGTGAGCCGGAGGTGCTCCTCGGGCGGAAGAAGACCGGCCTCGGCACCGGCAAGACGGTCGGGCTTGGCGGGCATGTCGAGGAGGACGAGGCCCCCGACGAGGCAGCGGCCCGCGAGGTGAAGGAGGAGTCCGGGATCAGCGTTGACCCGGCCGCCCTGATCGAGGTCGCGGACATTACCTTCCTGTTCCCGGCCCGCCCCGGCTGGAACATGACCGTGAACGTCTTCACGTCCGCCGACTGGGCGGGCCACGCCATTGAGACGGCGGAGATCATCCCCCAGTGGTTCCCTGTCAGCGCGCTGCCGCTGGAGCAGATGTGGGACGACGGCCGGTACTGGCTGCCCCGCGTGCTGGCCGGCGAGCGGCTGCGCGCCGTCTTCACCTACGCCGACGACTGCGAGACCGTCCGGGCCGCCGACATCGCGCCGCTCGCGGGGCGTTAACCCAGCCAGTCCGCGGCGATGCGCGCCGCCAGCCGCTCGAGGATGGGACCGGGGAATGCCAGGCACGTGGCCACGTCCGGCTCGACGTCGGTCAGGGCGTAGGCCCGGGCGATCCCCGCCGCGCGCAGCTGGGCCGGTGACAGCAGGCACACCCCGCAGACGGCCACGGTCGGCACCGACGGGTGGTGCGCGGCGGCTGCCCGCGCGACCCCGGCTGGCGCCTTGCCGTGCAGCGTCTGCTCATCCAGCGCCCCCTCGCCGGTGATCACCAGCCGCGCCCCGTCCAGGTGCTCCTCGAACCCGGTCATCTCCAGCAGCAGCCCGATCCCGGGCGTGCTCCGCGCGCCGAGGAACAGCTGCGCCGCGAAGCCGAGCCCGCCCGCGGCCCCGGCCCCGGGCAAGTCACGCGCCGTGCGCCCCACGGTCGCTTCCGCGACATCCGCCCACCGGGCCAGTCCCTCCTCGAGTAGTGCCACATCCCGGGGTGAGGCGCCCTTTTGCGGCGCGTACACCGCCGCCGCGCCCGTCGGCCCGAGCAGGGGGTTGTCCACGTCGGCTGCCAGCAGGAACTCCACGCCCGACAGGTCGCGCACCTTCGTCAGGTCCAGGTTCGCCAGGCGGGCGAGCGCCGCGCCGCCCGGCGGGAGGTCGCGTGCGTCGGAATCGGTCAGCGCAGCGCCCAGCGCCCGCACGAGCCCCGCCCCGCCGTCCGTCGTGGCCGTGCCGCCAAGGCCGAGCACCACCTGCTTCGCGCCCATCCGGACCGCCGTCGCGACGAGCTCGCCGACGCCCCGCGTGCTGGCGGTAAGCGGCGCGAGCTTCCCGCCGGCCAGCAAGGCGAGCCCGGCGGCCTGCGCTGACTCGATGATCGCGGTACCGTCCCGCAGGGCGAACGCCGCGTTGACCACCGGCCCGGACGGCCCGCGCACGCCGAACTCGACCCGCCGGTACCCGGCCGCGACGGCCGCGTCCACGGTCCCGTCGCCGCCGTCGGCGACGGGAACGGCCACCACGGAATCGTTCCCGACTCCGGCGCCGGCCAGCCCGGCAGCAACGTGCGCGGCGACCTCGCCGGCGGTCAGCGTCCCCTTGAACTTGTCCGGAGCGATCAGCACCTTACGGCCGGTAACCCGTGCTGAGCTGGCAAGAGGAACGCTGGAAGGCATGGTGGCCACGATACTGACCGCTCCGCGGCGCAGCCATAGCACGGATGACTCACCCCGGCCTCGTCGCCGTCATCGAGACCCCCGACGGCCGCGACGCCTCCCCCGGTATTAGCGTGATGTGGGGACAGGCGGGGTCGGCGGGCAAGGAGAGTAATCATGACCGGAATGCGCCTTGCCCGCGGCATTCCGGCTGTCAGCTTGGTGGCTACGGCCGCCGCAACCTCCCGCGCGGCGGAGCGTGCGACCGCCACCACGGGAGCCAAGCTCAAGATCAACGATCAGCCACAGTAGGGCGCTGGGCCTCCAACGGGCCCGTCACGGTCATCGGCCGGCCCGCGCGAAGTCAGCCGGGTCCCGCCTGCTCCCAGCGGCGTCGCACCGCCGCGAGGCCATCTTCGGTCAGCGAGCCGTGGAGCCGGAGCCTCGCGATGCCGCCGTCGGGGTACACGTCGAGGCGCACGGCGGTGGCCGGGCGGCCGGCGGCCAGCCGGAACCGGTGCGGGGTGTCCGGCAGCAGCGCGGTCACCGGGAGCAGGTCGAACCAGTCAGCCTCGGCCGCGTCCCCGCGGTCCCGGCCTCGGGCGCGTCCAGGCCGCGCAGCCGGAACGCGCCGGGGGAGTTGCCGACGTACCCGGAGGTGTCGATCTCGGCCACCTCGATGACCGACCGCGCGGCGAGCGCCACCATCAGCCACTCGTTGCCCGGCACCCGCCGCCGCCGGGTCTCCCACCCCTCGCCCATCACCCGCGACAGGCCCGGCGAGATCGCGTTCCTCGGCACCGAGTAGAACTGGTCGCTGCACGCCATGATGTCGCCGCCGTTCTCCAGCGCCGCCAGGTCGAACGTCAGGCCGGCCAGCAGGCGGGGGTCGGGAACGACGCGGCCGTGCACCCGAAGCCGCGCCACCCCGCCGTCGGGGTAGATCCGCAGCCGCACGTGCGAGAACCGCTGCCTCGCGGTGACCTCGAACACGTGCTTGGCGTCGCCCGTCAGCGGGCTGCGCGGCACGATCTGCGTCCAGCCGCGCTGGCCCGGCAGCGCGGCGGCATCCGGGTAGCCGCTGGCGTAGCACGCCTCGACCGAGCAGGCCCGCGGGAAGTTCCCGCGGAAGAACGCCGTGTCCACCACGACCGCGTGCACCACGGCCGGCCCGCCCAGCCGGACGATCACCCAGTCATGCTCGTCCTCGCCGGGCACGGTGCCGCCGGGACCGCGCCGCCGCCGGGTCTCCCACCCGTCGTAGACCTGTCCCTTCTGGCCGAACGTCTCCGGCGAGAACGTCACGGGACCCGGCTTGATGAGGTTCTCCTTGTCCGCGAAGAACTCATCGGAGGCCGCGATCACCGACCCGCGCAGCGCCCGCGAGGCGACGTCAGGGAAGGCGAGCGGATCCCGCGGGGAATCAGGCGTCAAGCGCGCGCCCGTCGCCGCCTAGCAGCTGCCCGTGACGCGGGCCGCCCGGGTCGACCTCGGTGCCGCGCAGCCAGGTGCGCCGCACGACTCCGGTCAGGGTCCGCCCGTCGTACGGGGTGACCGGGTTCTTGTGCAGAAGCTCGGTGGCGCGCACCGTGAACGTCGCGTCCGGGTCGAACGCGACGAGGTCAGCGTCCACGCCGGCAGCGATGCGGCCCTTGCGCCCGTCCAGCCCGGCCAGCGAGGCGGGGAACGCCGACATCCAGCGCGCGATGTCTGACAGGGAGCGCCCGCGCTTGCGCGCGACCGTCCACATGACGGGCAGCGCGACCTGCAGCGACGCGATCCCGCCCCACGCGGTCCTGAAGTCACCCTCGGCCAGTCGCTTCAGCTCCACCAGGCACGGTGAGTGATCGGAGACGACGCCGCCGATGACCCCGCCCTCCAGCGCCCGCCACAGCGCCTCCCGGTTGGGCGCGTACCTGACCGGCGGGCAGCACTTGAACTCGGTGCGCCCGGCGGGCACTTCCTCGGCCGCGAAGTACAGGTAGTGCGGGCACGTCTCGGCCGAGAGCCGGATCCCGGACGCCTGCGCGGCCCCGATCAGCGCCGCGCACTCCCCGGCCGCCAGGTGCACGATATGCGCCCGCGCCCCGGTGGCCGCCGCCGCGCGGATGACGGTCTCGATCGCCCGCCGCTCGGCCACCGGCGGCCGGGACGCGACGAACGCGTCGACCCCAGGCCCGGACGGCTCGCCGACCTCGCCGGGATCCTCGGCGTGCACGATCATCGCCGCCGATCCTGCCCGGTCGTGCGCCGCGAGCGCGCGCATGGCCTCCCGCAGTCCCGCCGGGTCCAGCGGCGGGAACTCGGGGACGCCCGAGTCGGCGAGGAAGCACTTGACGCCGACCACGCCCGCGTCCAGCAGCGGCCCGATCTGGTCGGCGTTGCCCGGCACCGCGCCGCCCCAGAAGGCGACGTCAACCGCGCACTTCCCGCGGGCGGCCGCGAGCTTGGCGTGCAGCGCGTCCACCGTCGTCGTCGCCGGCACCGAGTTCAGCGGCATGTCGCAGATCGTGGTGATCCCGCCGGCCAGCGCCGCCGCCGTCGCCGACGCGAACCCCTCCCATTCCGTCCGCCCCGGCTCGTTGACGTGCACGTGGGAGTCGACCAGCCCGGGGAGCAGGGCCACCTCCCCGAGGTCCACCTCCGCCGCCGCGTCCGCGCGCGCCCCGTACTCAGCGACGGACCCGATCTTCCCGTCCCGGACGGACACGCTCGCGGCCGCGACTCCGCCAGGGAGCGCGACGTTCCTGGACCGGATGACCAGGTCGGCCCGCTCCGGGCCCGCCCGCCCCCCGCGCCCGCTCACAGCCATGAGAAGCTCTTCGCCGTGTCCGCCGGGTCAGCGGGCACGTACTCAAGTCCTGCCCATCCGGCGTAACCTTGCCGGGCGAGCTGCAGGAACAGCGGCTCGAAGGCCAGCGTCCCGGTGCCGGGGGCACCGCGTCCGGGGACGTCAGCGAGCTGGACGTGCCCTATCTTGCCGGCGTCGCGCGCCAGGACGGCGCTCAGGTCCTCACTCATCGTGGCAAGATGGTACAGGTCGGCGAGCAGTTTGAGGTTGCTTACCGTCGTGTCCTCTGCGCTCACCGTATCGATCAGGGCGATCGCCTTCGCGCTCGTGTCAATCGGGTACGCCGGCGCGTCGACGGAGTTGATCGGCTCGATGAGGACGTCCGCGCCCACCGCCGCCGCGGCCCGCGCCGCGAGCAGCAGGTTCTCGATCGCTAGCGCGTCCTGCTCGGCCGCCAGCCGGGCGTCGGCCGGGTCGACGCGGTTGCCGTACGGGGCGTTGAGCCGCGTGCAGCCAGCCCGCGCGGCGAGCGCGGCACAGGCGGGGATGTTCGCCCGGAACGCGCCGGCGGCCTCCGGGACCGACAGCAGCCCGCGCTCGCCGGCGGCGATGTCCCCGGCGATGAAGTTGAGGCTGACCAGGTCGACGCCGGCGTCGGCGATCGCGGTCACGAAGGCGTCGGCGTCCTTGTCGCCCGGCTCCGGGTCATCCCACGGCCACCAGAACTCCACCCCGCCGAACCCGGCGGCCCTCGCGGCGGCGGGCCGCTTCAGCAGCGGAAGCTCCGTGAACAGGATCGAGCAGTTCACGTCGAACCGCAGCCCGTGTGCCTCCATGGGGTAAGGGTAGAGGCGGCCGGCCCGCGCACGATAGGCCCGATTCCCTGGCGACGGCCAGGAATACGGCCTCGCGCGGCGGCGTTGCCGGGGCATGGGACAGTCGCAGGCGCTCGACAGTATCCCCCCGGGGGACGACTCCCCGTATCCCCGCGAGGATGTGCAGTTCTGGTTTGATCCGCTATGCCCGTGGGCGTGGATCACCTCCCGCTGGATCCTGGAAGTGGAGAAGGTCCGCCCGGTGCGGGCTGACTTCCGGATCATGTCGCTGGCCTACCTCAACCTCGTGCAGCACGAGGGCAAGGGGCTGAGCGAGGAGTACCTGGAGCGGATGAGCAAGGCGTGGGGCCCGGTCCGGGTCTGCGCGGCCGCCGCGGCGCGAAAGCCGGGCCGGGCGTGCTCGGGCCGCTGTACACCGCGATCGGCACCCGCATCCACAACGAGGGCCGCCGCGAGGACCTCGCCGTGCTCCCGGAGGCCCTCGCCGAGGTGGGCCTGCCGGCGTCGCTGGCCAAGGCGGCCGAGTCGGGCGAGTTCGACGACGCGATCAAGGCGTCCCACCATGAGGCATTCGACGAGGTTGGCCTGGACGTCGGGACGCCGGTGATCCGGATTCGCGGCAAGGCGCTGTTCGGCCCGGTCATCACCCCCGCGCCCAAGGGCGAGGCGGCAGGGGAGCTGTGGGACGGCCTTGTCCTGGTGAGCAAGGCCGACGGCTTCTTCGAGCTCAAGCGCAGCCGCGACCGCCGGCCGTCCTTCGAGTAGCGTCCCTCGCCGCCGGGGTCGCTGCCTTCTTCTTCGCGGGCAGCGAGCGGGCGTAATCGACGCTGAGGTCCACCCAGTACTCGAGCTCTTCGTCGGTGGCGACGTCCGCCGGGCGCACGCGCAGCCAGCCGGTCATCTCCCGGCCCTGCATCACCGCGATCGTGGCCTTCGTCGTGACGACGAGCTCGTCGGTGTGGGCAGGATCGACCCGGACGAGCACGCCGCCCTGGCCGCTGGCGGAGATGGCCATGTTGCCGTGGATGAGGAACGCCAGCCCGCCGAACATCTTCTTCTCGGTGAGCTCGGGATCGGGGCCGATGAGGTCCCGGATGCGCCCAGCGAGTTCTTCGTCATACGCCATGACCTGATCGTATAGAGGGGCTGCCGTCAGCGGCCGGGCGCGGCGCCGTGGCTAGCCGCGGACCGCCCGGGCCATGAGGTCGCGCCACGCGAGGTTCAGCTGGCCGCCCGGGTCCCGGCCGGCCGGCCGGGACCGGCGGGATCCTCGTCCAGCGGGAGCAGCGCCGCGGCGTGGCGGTCCAGGCGGGCCAGGCTCTCCGCCAGGATCAGCTGCTCGTCGGCCGTGTACTTCTCCATCAGCGCGGGGTCCCCGCCCAGGTCGTCACGGGTGAGCAGCTTGAAGACGCGGGTGCTGCCCCGCTCCTCTGGCTGCGCCGTGATCAGGATGCCGAGCGTCGCGTGCGGCAGCTCGCGGCGCAGGTGCGCGGTGGCGCTCGGCCCGGCCGTCTTGATGGAACGGTGGCGTCCTGGTGGCTGCCCGCTGTCTTGCGCGTACGGGGTCTCGATGACGCCGGTGACCCGCCAGCCGTCGGCCGTGACCGCGCCGGCCGCGTTGAGGAAGCTGTCGATGACCTGGCCGGCGCTCGCCTGGACGCGGACGGGCTGGCAGTGCGCGCGGCCGGCCGCGTCGTCGGCCCACTCGGGGAATTCCGGCAGCGGCGCCAGCGGCTCGTCGACGGCGAGCCAGGCCAGGCCGTACCGCTCGGTGATCCCGTAGGCGGGCCGGAGCGTGACGTTCTCCGGGCGCCTGTCGTCTTGATCCCCACGGCCCAGCTTGTCGTGCCGGGCATGCCGTCCGTGGTGGCCATGGCGGCCAGGATGGCCGTGCCCGAGATGGCCCGGCCCCGGGTCGCCTATCCTGCCCGGCCGGCCGTCGCTCGGCATCAGGTCGCACTGGCCCGTGGCGTCGAACCGCCAGCCATGGACCGCGCACGTCAGCCGGGGCGACCCGTCCTCGGCCTCGGTGACCGACCCGGCGCTCAGCGGGGAATAGCGGTGCGGGCAGCGGTCCTCGAACGCCGTCAGCACCCCGTTCATCCTGGTGACCACCCAGGCCTCGCCCGCGACCAGGACCTGCGTCGGGGTGTCGTCCGGGATCTCCTCGGCGCGCGCCACCGCGATCCAGGCCTTGTTCCAGACCGGGGTCGTGTTCCCCAGCGGGGGCAGCCTGCCGGGAGGCTGAGGCACTGGTGAACGCACGCTCACATGTTAGGTGATCCTTAGTCCGCTGGTTAAGCCTGGTCGCTCTCCTTCCCTAAAGGATAACAGCAAGATGCGCCTCGCCTGGAACCCCCCGGCCTCGCCTGTTCGTTGTGCGGGCAGGCGAGGCGGGGGCGGCGGCATGCAGATCATCGAGGCGAGCGGGCTGTGGGTGCGGTCGGCCATCATCACGCTGCAACGGCCGAACACGCCGCTGGAGTTCGTGCTCGTTTCCGATGTTGCATGTAGCGTCGCCGGGGTTCTACGGCGAGGTCCGGCGGCGGCTCGCTGACTGCGACCTCGTCGTGGCCGAGGGAGTCCGCGGTAAGTCGCGCCAGGTCAGCGCGATCACGCTCGCCTACCGCTTCGCGCCGCGATTGCGGCGCGAAGAGATGGCAGAGCAGGATTACGAGACGCTGCTGCCGCCCCAGACGCCGGTCCTGAACGCGGACGTGCATGTTCAGCAGGTGGAGGCCGACCTGCGCAGGCTTCCGTGGCCCACGCACGTGCTGCTCCTCGTCGCCGCCCCCGTCCTGGGCCTCGTCTTCGCCGTTCTCGGGCCGCGCGTGTTCTACGACAAGGACCTGGCGCTCGATGACCTGCCGGTGACGGCCAGGGCGAGGAACTGAGGGAGGGGGAGATCTACGAGGCGCTCGTCCGCCAGCGCGACGTGGTCATCCTGGAGTCACTGGAGAAAATCTATGCCGAGCACTGCGAGGACCGCATGCGCGTCGCGGTCGTCTACGGCGCGGGCCACATGCCCGCCGTCGCGGCCGGCCTTCGGGCGCGCCACGGCTACCTGCCGCGAAGCGCCGACTGGGTGGTCGTCTTGTAGTCAACCGCCCAGCCGGCGCTCACGCGGTGATGTCCCGGCGGCGCAGGCCGGCCAGGCCCACCGCGAACAGCGACAGCGCGACTATCGACAGCCAGATCAGCGGCGTCGCCGAGACGGTGCCACCGGGCAGGTGCGGGATGTGAGTGAACGGGGAGACGTCCAGCACCCAGTGCGGCAATTGCAGCAGCGTCCCGAACAGGTTCAGCGCCACGGCCAGGCCAAGGGCCGTCCAGCCCACGGCGACCGACGCCCGCGCGGTCAGGCCGAACGCGCACGCCGTCACCGCCGCGATCACGAGCGCGGCCGGAAGCTCCGCGATTCCCGCGCCGAGCAGGGCCGCGACCTCGTGCCCTGCGCCGCCGGCCAGGACGCCGTAGCCGGCCGGTCGCCACGCCCGCGATGGCCAGCAGCAGTGCCATCCCGGTGACGGCGACCAGGATGTGCGACAGTCCCCAGCGCACCCGCCCGGCCGAGCCGGCCAGGACGGGGTCCGCGAGGTTCCCGGACTCCTCGGCCCGCAGCCGGAGCACCGCCATGACCCCGTAACCGGCGGCGATGAGGCCCGCGAGCAGCATCAGCCCGGCGAGGTAGGCGTTCACGATCGCGGACTGCCCGCCGAGCCGGGTGAATTCCGTCCGCAGCGCCCCGCTCGTGCCGACGAGTTGCCCAATGCCCTTACCCGCCGCGCCGCAGACCGCGAAGAGGACGGCATACCCGGCCGCCCAGGCGGCCAGTGACGGCCATTGCAGCCGCCACGCCAGCGTCATCGGCCCCCGCATCGCGGCCGGCGCCTCCGGGGGGCCGGGGCGATCTGGCAGCAGCCCCGCGCCGAGGTCCCGGCGCGCCGCGAGCGCGAAGGCGAGCGCCGTCCCGGTGACGAACGCCGCTACCGGCAGCGCGAGCACCCACCAGCGCTCGCCCGCGAACGGCCGCACCAGCTCCGTCCAGCCCAGCGGCAGCACCCAGGTCAGCCAGGCCGGCCCCCTGGCCCCGGCCGAGTCGCCGACGGCCCGCAGCAGGAAGGAGGCGCCAAGCACGCTCATGGCTATCCCGCGCGCGGCCCGGGCGCTCGAGGTGAGCTGCGCCGCGACGGCGCTGATCCCGGCGAACGCCAGCCCGCAGGTGCCGACCGCGAGCCCGAGGGCGACCGACCCGGCCACGGGCAGGCTCAGCAGCGGCAGCACGACCGCCAGCGCGGCCGCGACGATAACGTTGGCGATGACCCCCACCGCGAGCGCCGACAGCAGCGGGGCGTGCCGCCCGACGGCGCCCGCGCCGACCAGCTCCAGGCGGCCGGCTTCCTCATCGGCCCTGGTGTGCCTGATGACGAGGAAGATCGTCATGAGCGCCGCGAAGAGGCTCGCCCAGACGCCGTACCGCCAGGCGGTCAGCGCGCCGACCGAGTTCCCGTTCAGCCGGCCGTAGAGGAACAGCAGCGCGGGGCTGGAGTTGCCCGACGCCACCAGCGAGGCCCGCTGGGCGGCGGTCTTGTACAGCCTCGCGAACGTGTAGGCGTTGCTGGCGGTCCCGATCAGGATGACGTACACCCAGACGGGAAGCATGATCCGGTCCCTGCGCAGCGCGAACCGCGCGAGAGCCCTGGTCCCGGCGAGCGAGTCAGCCATGGCTGGCGGCTTCCCGGGCCCGTTGCGTACCGGGGTCCTCGTAATGCCGCAGGAACAGCTCCTCCAGGGTCGGCGGACGGCTGGTCAAGGTGCGCGGCCGGCGTCGGTGAGGGCGCGCAGCAGGGCGGGGAGGGCCGCGTTGTCGACCTCGCAGCGGAGCCGGCTGCCGCCGCCGGCGATGGCCTCGGTCACGGCACCGTGGACGCTGGCCAGGCTCCCGGAGTCAACGGGGCGCTCGGTCTCGGCGTCGATCGAGGTGCGGGTGAGGTGGCGCAGCTCGGCTAGGGTCCCGGTCTCGACCGTCTTGCCCTTGCGGATGATCGTCACGCGGTCGGCGAGGGCCTCGGCCTCGCTGAGGATGTGGCTGGACAGCAAGACGGTGCGGCCGCCGCGCCGCTCCGCGGCGATGGCCTCGCGGAATGCCTCCTCCATGAGCGGGTCAAGGCCGGCGGTCGGCTCGTCGAGCAGGAGCAACTCGGCGTCGCTGGCGAGGGCGGCGATGAGCGCGACCTTCTGCCTGTTCCCCTTGGAGTACGTCCGGGCTTTCTTGGCCGGGTCGAGCTGGAACCGCTCGATGAGCTCCTGCTTGCGCTTCAGGTCGTGCCCGTCCCGGTGCTTTCCGTAGCCGCGGAGCCTGCCAAGCAGGTCGATGATCTCGCCGCCGGTGAGGCCCGGCCAGAGGGTGACGTCGCCGGGCACGTAGGCGAGCCGGCGGTGCAGGCTCGTCGCGTCCCGCCAGGGGTCGCCGCCGAGCAGGGTGACCGTGCCGCTTGCCGGGCCGGGGTCCTTGCGCAGCAGGCCGAGGAGGATGCGGATGGTCGTCGTCTTGCCCGCGCCGTTCGGCCCGAGGAAGGCGTGCACTTCGCCGGCCCGGACGGCCAGGTCAAGCCCGTCCAGCGCGGTCGTCTTGCCGAAGGACTTGCGCAGCCCGGCGGTCTGGATCGCGTTCGCGTTCGCGTTCACGCTTCGGAGCGTACAGTACTTTCAGGATGTTGTGAATATTCCTAACGACCGGTTAATATGGGACCTATGGCCATGGCCGAGAGGGATGCGGCAGGTGACGTCACGGGCCTGCCCCGGGCCTCGGAAGAGGTGCTCGCGTACGTGGAGCGGCTCGCGTCCGTGCTGGTCGCCGCGGGCTTCCCGGGCATGTCGGCGCGCGTGCTCGCCGCCTTGCACGTCGCGGACTCCGGGCGGCTGAGCGCCGCCGAGCTCGCCGGGATGCTGCAGATCAGCCCGGCCGCCGTGTCGGGCGCCGTGCGTTACCTGAGCGGGATTGGCCTGGTGCACAAGGAGCGGGTAGCCGGCTCCCGGCGGGACTACTACCGGATGCCGCCCAACGTGTGGCAGGAGGTCGTCCGCATGCAGTCCCTGGTGCTCGTCCGCTGGGCCAAGATGCTCGCGGAGGGCGTCGACGTCGTCGGCCCGGGGACCCCGGCGGGCGAGCGGATGGCCGGCTACGCGGCCTTCTTTGACTTCGTCACCAGCCAGTACCCAAGCCTGTTCGATCGCTGGGAAGACCGCGGGAATGCCGTGCCCGAGTGACCGGCGGGACCGCGACGGGCGCTGACCCGGGCGCTCAGGACCGCCGCTGGTTGATGGTGGGATGGTCGACGACGGTGATGTCGTTCGGGTCGGGCGCCTGGTCGGGGGGCGGCTCGTCGGGGCCGGGCAGGGCGGGCTGGCCGGGCGCGTCCGTGCCGAAGCGCCTGCCGGACAGCCGCAGTTGCACCGTGCCGCCCAGCACGAGGCGGTCCTTGCCGGACAGGTACAGCTCCCTGTCGGTGGGCACGGGCCGGGACGGCAGGAAGCCGTGCCCGGCCCACCGCTCTACCTCGGTGCCGTTCGTGCTCTCCAGGTCGATCACCGCCAGCCGCCAGTTGGGCGGGGTGACCTCCTCGTACCGCAGCAGCAGGTGCATCCTGCTCACCCGGCGGACGGCGTCGGCGTGGCCGGCGGAGGACAACCGGTGGGACGTGCCCAGCTGGAAAGGGAGCGCGTCCATGGACAGGTCCACGCCCTTGGTCGTTGAGCCGCGGCCCACGATCACCGGGACGTCCGCCTCCAGCGGGAAGCGCATGAACTCCTCCTGCGTGGCGCGGTCGGCGACGACGATCTCGTGGACGTGCTGGCGAGGGCCGATCTCGGCCAGCGGCATGTCGCACGACGGGCAGACGGCCTCGCCCTCCGGCGAGACCAGCGGCCAGACCAGCAGCTGGCCCTGCCAGTGCGACGACTGCGGGCAGGAGGTGTTCTCGCACCTCCACCGGGCGTGCAGGATCCGGCGGTGCACCGGGTTCTTCGGGTCCAGCCGGGTGCGCTTGAGGTCCTTGAGCTCGCGGGCCATCGAGACCTCTTGCGCGGCGACGTGCCGTGATGCCGAGCAAGGTGATGCGCACCTCGTCATCGACGGTGTCCCAGCGGTGGAAGCGCTCGGGGTGCTGCTCGATCCACGGGTGGTGGTTCCGGTGGTCGATGTAGTGGTCGCGGGTGATCACGTGCAGGCCGCGGTCGCGGGCGAGCGGGAGGAGGATCGTGTCGGCCACGGGGGCGGTCAGCAGCTCACCGCTCGCCTTCAGGGCGCTCAGCCCTTCGGCGTCGTCAATCGCGCGGGCTAGTGAGTCGTCGGCCACGAGGTGGAAGCGGACGTCATCGCCGTGCATGGCGCGCCAGGTCGCCATGATGAGCTGGAGCCGCTCCCACTGGGGGCGGCGGCGGCCGACCGGCGGCAGGTACGGAGACCAGCACACGTTGGAGACGTCGATGACGGCGTCCCACCCTGTGGTGTCTCCCATGACCAAATTGTAACGTTTCCACGCACGGGAAGGCTGGAGGATGCCCACTCATGCGCTATGGCCGGCGGCATCCGGATAATGGGCGTGTGAGCTCGGTTTCTGGAGGGACAGTCGACGGCAGCGTCGCTGACCGTCAGGTATTCACGTCTCGGTTGCAGGGCCGCCCGTTCATGGACGGCGGCGGCGGCACCATCGGCCGAGTCCACGACGTGGTGCTGCTGCCAGTCGTCGGCAGCGAGTCACCGCACGCGCTCGGGCTGGTGGTGCAATTGCGGCGGCGACGGCTGATCTTCGTCAGCTTCGGCCGGATCGGGGAGATCGGCAGCGAGGGCGCGCGGCTAGTCGGCGGCACCGTCGACCTGGCCGGCTTCACCCTGCGCGCCGGGGAGATCCTCGCCTCCAGCCTGTACGGGAAGCAAGTGCCGGCGGGTACCGTGGCGGACATCGCCATCGCGCCGCGCGAGACCCGGCGCAGCGGCTGGGAGGTGACCGCCGTCGCGGTCTCGCGCGGGCGCGGTCTCCTCGGCAGCGGCACGTCGATCGTGCCGTGGGACCACTGCCGCGAGCTGTTCGACAGCGCCCCGCTTGGCGGGCAGCTCACCCGGCTGCGCGAGATGCGGCCGGCCGACCTGGCCAGCGCGTTCGGTGGCTCGCGCCCGACCGGCGCAGCCAGCTCGCCGAAGCGCTCGACGACGCCGAGCTGGCCGACATGCTGGAAGAGATGCCCGAGGAGGACTCGGCCCTGGTGATCGACAGCCTGGCCCTGGAGCGCGGCGCCGACGTCGTTGAGGAGATGCAGCCCGACGATGCCGCGGACCTGCTCGCCCACATGCCCGCCGAGCGGCGCGAGCGGCTGCTGAAGGCGATGCGGGGAGTGCAAGCCGAGGAGGTCCAGCGGCTGCTGCGCTACGACGCCGCCACGGCCGGCGGGCTGATGACGTCGCAGCCGCTGATCTTCGGGGCGCAGGCCCCGGTGGCCGAGGTGCTCGCCAAGATCAGGAACGCGCAGGTGGCCGTGACCGAGGCGGCGCAGGTCTACGTGTGCGAGCCGCCGCTGGAGACCCCGACGGGCACCTACCTGGGCAGCGTCGGCTTCCAGCGGCTGCTGCGCCGCCCGCCAGGGACGCAGATCGGCGAGGTGATCGAGAGCCGCATGTTCGTCCGTCCTGACCTGCCCGAGCGCGAGCTCGCCGCCCGGCTGGCGGCCTACAACCTGATCGGCGTGGCGGTGTGCGACGAGACGGGCCACCTGCTCGGCGCGGTCACCGTCGATGACGTGCTCGACCACCTGCTGCCGCCCGGCTGGCGGCGGACCCGGACGGGGGTATAGGCGCTCCATGGCTGGCATCATGTCCCGGCTCGGCCTCAACGACAAGGCCGACCTGTCCGTCCCGCGCGGCGCGGTGTCGATGACTTCGCTGTACGACGCGGACGCGTTCGGCCGGTTCTCCGAGGCGCTCGCCCGCTTCCTGGGCACCGGGCGGTACCTGGCCGCCCAGACGGGCTTCGTCATCGTGTGGATCGTGGTCAACGCCCTGAGCTTCATCCACCACTGGGATCCCTACCCGTTCATCCTGCTCAACCTCGCGTTCTCCACGCAGGCCGCCTACGCCGCCCCGCTGATCCTGCTCGCGCAGAACCGGCAGGACGAGCGGGACCGGGGCACCATCGAGCGGGACCGGCAGGTGGCGGCCCGCACCCAGGCCGATACCGAGTACCTGGCACGCGAGATCGCGTCCGTGCGCCTGTCCCTCGACGGCATGGTGACCAGGGAGGACTTCCATGAATCGCTGGCGCGGCTGGAGCAGCTGATCATGGGACAACGCCCGGCCCCGGAAGCCTGAGGGTGGCGGCCCGCGAGCTCGTCGTCCTCGGAACGGCGAGCCAGGCGCCCACCCGCACCCGCAACCACAACGGGTACTTCCTCCGCTGGGACGCCTCCGGCCTGCTCTTCGACCCCGGCGAGGGCACGCAGCGGCAGATGCTGCTCGCCGGGGTCACCGCCTCGCAGATCGGGTGGGTGTGCATCACGCACTTCCACGGCGACCACTGCCTGGGGCTGCCCGGCGTGCTGCAGCGGATGGCGCTGGACCAGGTCACGCACGCGGTCCAGGTGAGCTACCCGGCGGCGAACGCGGAGTTCTTCCCCCGGCTGCGGCACGCGACGCTGTTTCGCGACTCGCTCTGCCTGGTTGAGCATCCGATCGACGGCGCCGGCGGCACGGTGGCCGCCGGAGAGGCGTTCACCCTGGAGGCCCGCGCGCTGTCGCACCGCGTCCCGTCGTTCGGCTACCGGCTGACCGAGCCCGATGGCCGGCGGATGCGCCCGGACCTGCTCGTGGCCAACGGGATCAGCGGGCCGGACATCGGGCGGCTGCAGCGGGCGGGGAAGATCCTCCATGACGGGCGCGTGGTCGCGCTGGCCAACGTCAGCGAACCGCGTGCCGGGCAGAAGTTCGCGTTCGTCATGGACACCCGCCTGTGCGACGCGGCGTTCGAGCTCGCCGACGGCGCGGACATGCTGGTCTGCGAGTCGACGTTCTGCGACGCGGACTCGCCGCTGGCCGACGAGTACGGTCACCTGACGGCGGGCCAGGCCGGCCGGATCGCCGCCGAGGCGGGCGCGCGCCTGCTCGTGCTGACGCACTTCTCCCAGCGGTACGCGCCCGCGGACATGCCCCGGCTCGCGGCCGAGGCGGGGGCGGCGTTCGACGGCGACATCGTGGTCGCCAACGACCTGGACCGCGTCCCCGTCCCGAAGCGCCGCCGCTGAGCTGCCCACCGTCGCCGCGGTCGTGCCCGTCCGGTGAAAGTTTGGGTTTCACGGGGTGATCACCCCGTGAAACCCAAACTTTCACCATTCGAGCGGGGGCTCGTCAGCATTCGACGCCCCGGTCGCGCAGGCTCGCCCGGATTTGCGCCGCCACGTAATCCGGACGATAACGTATAGTGAATGAGGCGTACCTGAGTGTGGTATACCCTTGCAGGCTGAGCTGGTTGTCCCGGTCCATGTCCGCCCAGTACTGAAGAATGTCCGCGTGGCCGGCACCATCGACCTCAACGATCAGCCTGGCCTTCTCCCACAGCGCGTCGAGCCACCGCCGGCGGCCGTTCTGATCGGTTCGAGGCACCTGGCGATCGGGCAGCGGCAGGCCGAACGGGCGCACCACGTACCTAAGGAAGTCCAGCTCGGACAGGGCACGGGATCCCCCGGAGATATCGTCGACGGTCTGGGTCATGAGCATGTGCCGGCGCACTCGCGGGTTTCGGCCGAGCTCGGCGGCAAGGTGCTCAGGCAGCACGAGGCCCTGCTGGACGCCCGCGGCCAGGACAGCCTGGGCGCCCCGGTCGGTCAGCCGCCAGGACGCGGCGTCCACGAGCGATCGCGCGGCCCGGGTGCGCGGCGGCTGCCGGCTCGGGTGCACGTCGCACTGGGCGAGGTTCCGTGAGTAGTGCACGATCAGTGGCAGTGGCGGGCGCCCCGTCCTGCGCTCCCGGCCCGGTGGGAGCACGACATGAATCGTGTCGTCGGCCTCGTCGAATCCGCGCAGTCCCCAGAGCCGGGCCGCCGTGAGACCGCCGAGCGCGGCCCCTGGTCCCGCCCACAGGGAGGCGACCCAGAGCTTCTGCCCGCTGGTCAGCGGGCCGGAGTGCGCTATCACGATCCCGCGGCACGGTCGCTGCCACCGGCCCGACTCAACCCGCCAGCGCAGGGCGTCTGGTGTCATGCCTGCTAGCGCCGAAGTGATGGTGAGGACGCCATCCTTGCGAGCGCGGTCGAGGTCTGGAGGACAGTCGTGAGTGTTAGCTTCGCGTGGTTCGGCCATGAGGCAACCATCAGCCGGCAAAGCCCCGGTCGCCATTAATAATATTGGCGTGTGGATAAGGCTGCGGTTTATCCACAAGCCGAAAAATGAATTTGCTTCCGGCTGCCGGATCCGGTAGTGACGCGGCAATGAGCCCGGTCAGCTGCCCAC
This sequence comes from uncultured Actinomycetota bacterium, assembly GCA_963735415.1. Classification (GTDB taxonomy): domain Bacteria; phylum Actinomycetota; class Actinomycetes; order Streptosporangiales; family Streptosporangiaceae; genus Trebonia. Next base: position 174,018 of record CAVTLB010000033.1, read on the forward strand.
GTACTCGGCGAGGTGCTTGCCGGTGAGGGTGGAGCGGGCGGCGACGAGGTCGGCGGGGGTGCCTTCGAAGACGACCAGGCCGCCGTCGTGGCCGGCGCCGGGGCCGAGGTCGATGATCCAGTCGGCGTGCGCCATGACCGCCGGGTGGTGCTCGACGACGATGACCGACTTGCCTGACTCGACGAGCCGGTCGAGCAGGCCGAGCAGTTGCTCCACGTCAGCGAGGTGCAGGCCGGTGGTCGGCTCGTCGAGCACGTAGATGCCGCCCTTGTCCGCCATGTGGGTGGCCAGCTTGAGCCGTTGCCGCTCGCCACCGGACAAGGTGGTGAGCGGCTGGCCGATGGTGAGGTAGCCGAGCCCGACGTCGGCGAGCCGGCCGAGGATCGCGTGCGCCGCCGGGTTCTTTGCCTCCCCGGCGCCGAAGAACTCCTTGGCCTCGCTGACCGGCATGGCGAGCACCTCGCTGATGTCCCGGCCGCCAAGCTTGTAGTTCAGCACCGTGGCCTCGAACCGCTTCCCCTCGCACTCCTCGCAGGTGGTGGCGACGCCGGCCATCATCGCCAGGTCGGTGTAGATGACGCCGGCGCCGTTGCAGTTGGGGCAGGCGCCCTCGGAGTTGGGGCTGAACAGCGCCGGCTTGACGCCGTTGGCCTTCGCGAACGCGGTGCGGATCGGGTCGAGCAGTCCGGTGTAGGTGGCGGGGTTGCTGCGCCGCGAGCCGCGGATGGCCGCCTGATCGACCGAGACGACGCCCGCGCTCTTCGCGGATCGACCCGTGGATGAGGGAGCTCTTGCCGGACCCGGCCACCCCGGTGACCACGACAAGCACCCCGAGCGGGATGTCGACGTCAACGTCGCGCAGGTTGTGCGTCTTCGCGCCGCGGATCTCCAGCGCACCGGAGGCGACTCGGACCGCCTCCTTCACGCTGGCCCGGTCGTCGAGATGACGGCCAGTGATGGTGTCGCTGGCCCGCAGCCCCTTGACGGTGCCCTCGAAGCAGACGGTCCCGCCCGCGGTCCCGGCACCGGGGCCAAGGTCGACCACGTGGTCGGCGATCGCGATCGTCTGCGGCTTGTGCTCGACGACCAGCACCGTGTTGCCCTTGTCCCGCAGTCGCAGCAGCAGGTCGTTCATCCGCTGGATGTCGTGGGGGTGCAGGCCGACCGTCGGCTCGTCGAAGACGTAGGTGACGTCCGTGAGGGAGGAGCCGAGGTGGCGGATCATCTTGACGCGCTGTGCCTCGCCGCCCGACAGCGTGCCCGACGGCCGGTCGAGCGAGAGGTAGCCCAGCCCGATCTCCGCGAACGAGTCGAGGGCGTGCTGCAGCGCGGCGAGCAGCGGCGCCACCGATGGCTCGTTGAGGCCGCGGACCCATTCGGCCAGGTCGCTGATCTGCATCGCGCAGGCGTCGGCGATGCTGATCCCGCTGATCTTCGATGACCGGGCCGCCTCGGTGAGCCGGGTGCCTTCGCACTCGGGACACGTCGTGAACGTGGCCGCGCGGTCGACGAAGGCCCGGATGTGCGGCTGGAGCGCGTCGGTGTCCTTGGAGAATATCGACTTCTGCAGCCGGAGGATCAGCCCCTCGTAGGTCTGGTTGATGCCGCCGATCTTCATGCGGACCGGCTCGTGATACAGGAAGTCGTTGCAGTTCCCTCTTGGTGTACTTGCGGATCGGCTTGTCGGGATCGTAGAACCCCGACTCGCTGTAGAGCCGGTAGCCCCAGCCGCCCGGCGTGTAGCCGGGAATGGTGAGCGCCCCTTCGCTGAGTGACTTGCTGTCGTCGTACAACTGCGAAAGGTCGATGTCGGAGACGCTGCCCCGGCCCTCGCACCGCGGGCACATGCCGCCGGTGATGCGGAAGCTGCGGCGTTCCTTCACTTTCTGCCCGGCGCGCTCAAGCGTGACCGCGCCCGCTCCGCTGATCGACGCGACGTTGAAGGAGTACGCCTTGGGCGACCCGATATGGGGCTTGGCGAGCCGGCTGAACAAGATGCGCAGCATCGCGTTGGCGTCGGTGGCGGTGCCGACCGTGGAGCGGGGGTCGCCGCCCATCCGCTGCTGGTCGACGATGATCGCGGTCGTCAGCCCGTCGAGCACGTCGACCTCGGGCCGCGCCAGCGTCGGCATGAAGCCCTGCACGAACGCGCTGTAAGTCTCGTTGATCAGCCGCTGTGACTCAGCGGCGATCGTGGAGAACACCAGGGAGCTCTTGCCCGAGCCGGAGACGCCGGTGAACACCGTCAGCCGGCGCTTCGGGATCTCGACGCTGACGTCCTTGAGGTTGTTCTCGCGCGCGCCGTGCACGCGGATCAGATCGTGGCTGTCGGCAACGTGCGCCGCGGTCGACTGCGTGTCCTTCCGCGTGGCCATGCTCATCGTGTCTCCATCTTCTGCGGCGGGCTGTGCTAACCCACGGTAGCCGCCGACCCGGGGGCCCGCGCTTCTCTGATTCCTGACCGGTCTGACCGACGGGACGTGACGGTCGCCACTAGGGCGTTGTGCCCGCTCCGGAATCCAGCCGGGGGAGAACGTGCGGGTTCAGCGTGCCGGACGGGTCCAGCGCGGCGCGAATCCGGGCGAAGAGCGAGCGCTCGGCATCGGTGCGGGCCAGGTGGAGCCATTTCGCCTTCAGCGCGCCGATGCCGTGCTCGGCGGAGATGGAGCCGCCGAGCGAAGCGACGAAGTTGAAGACCGCGTCCTCGTGACGGCCGTCCGCGGCGGCCGCGGGGACGATGTTGACGTGCACGTTGCCGTCGGCGACGTGACCGAAGGTGATCACCCTGGCGCCCGGAGTCCGCCTCGGCGACCACGCCGGCCGCCTGCGACGCCAGCCGTTACCCACTGCGCCGCCGGCACCGAGACGTCCAGCTTGATCGGGACGCCGAGGAACCCGGCGGCCTCGGGGTGACGCTCCCGGTAGGACCAGAGCCGTCTCCTTTCGGCCACGGACTCGCCGACGGCGGCCTCCCGGTCGGCGATGACGCTCGCGAGGTCGTCGAGCGCGCCTGGACCGGACGCCTCAAGCAGGAGGAAGGCCGGCAGGCCCGCCGGGCAGTGGCGGCACCAGCCCGGCGTTCTCGGTCAGGATGTCGAGCCCGGTCCGGGTGAAGAACTCGGCCGACAGGAGGCCCGGCACGTCCCGCACCGCCTGGCGGGCCAGCGCGTGCAGCTCGCTCAAGGCCGGTCCAGCCCGATCAGGGCGGTGACGATCTCCTGCGGGCGCGGATGCAGCCGCAGTCGCGCCGCGGTGATGAAGGCCAGCGTGCCCTCGGACCCGGCGAGCAGGGACGGGTAGTCGTAGCCGGTGTTGTCCTTGACCAGCCCGGCCAGGTGGGACACGACGGTGCCATCGGACAGGACGGCCTCGATGCCGCGCAACTGCGCGCGCATCGGGCCATAGCGCAGCACGCGCACCCCGCCGGCGTTGGTCGCCACCGCCCCGCCGACGGTGGCACTTGCCCGGCTGGCGATCTGCGATGCCGAGGTCCAGGTCAGGGTCCGCGTCCGCGACCTGCTGCAGGGTGACCCCGGCCCCGGCGGTGACCTGGGAAGCCTCGTGATCGACCGGGTCCATCCGGGTCAGGCGAGCCGCGCTCAGGACGACTTCGCCATGGAGCGGCACGCCGCCGCCGACGAGGCCGGTGTTCCCTCCTTGCGGCACGACGGCCACCCCGGCGTCGGCGCACAAGGCCAGCACCGCCGCGACCTCAGCGGTGTCGCGCGGCCGCACCACGGCAGCCGCCTGTCCCTGGAAGCGTCCCGTCCAGTCAACGGCGAACCCGGCGGCCGCGTCGCCCGTCAGGACATGCTCCTGCGCCCACGATGCGGGCCAGGGACGTCAGCACCGTGCCAGGAAGCGCTTCCACGTGCCGAGACCGTCCTTTTCATATCGCGGCTGCGCCAGGGAGGCCGGGCACGGTTAGCCGAAGAGGTCGGTGGCCTTCGTGGCGGTCAGCGCCCGGTCTAGCCAGGTGCTGAGCGTGTCGGCATCGGTGCATGACTCGATCCGCTCACGCGAGGCATCATCGACCGCGATGCCGCGCCGGTCGAGAACCTGGAGGATCGACTGGGCCTGGCCCTTGGGCGCGGCCTTGCCTGGCGGCCTTCCTGGCGGCCTTCTTCCCGGCCCTTGGACCGCAGTTCGGAGACGTACGGGTAGGTCACGGTTGCCATCAGTACCTTCCATATCCGCTGGCCAGGCGTGTTGCCCAGACCGGCCTCGGTGAACTCCACCAGGAAATCGGCGGTCTCGGTGTCGATCGTGTCCAACGCGGCGGCCAGTGCTTTCAGTATGGCATGTGCCTCGGGACCACGGCTGTGGGTGAGCGCGGAGAACACCGCGAACGGGATGTCCTCGGCCGCCTCCACGAGTGATGTCACGGCCGGGACGTTGTCCGGTCCCAGCACGACCGGGGTGACCGTCATGCAAGTCAGGCCCGCCAGTCCGATCGTTATCGGCTCGCGGGCCCACTCGGCGGTGTCCTGCTTGCTGCAAACCACCAGCAGCAGGACCGGGCACTCGTACTTGTCCTGGAGGAAGGCGATGTAGTAGGGCCAGCGTCGGCGACGGACCTCGTCGGATTCGGTCTGGGATTCCACCAGCAGGATGCACTGCCGGGCGGGATTCCCGTCCGTGAACTGCACGAGCAGCACGGAGTCGGCCCGCCGCTCCAGGGGCCGCGTCTCGGTCAGGTCGACGGTCAGCACCTGCACATCGGACGGCTCCGGCAAGGGGACACCGAGGACACGTGAGATGCTCCGCGCGAACAGCTTGCGGTCGTACTGGAAGACGCGGTGCAGTGCCTCATGCTCGGGGGATGGTGGCATGCCGGGCATCCTAACAGATAGTAGCCATTCAATTACAAGTTGCGCAAGGCGTTGCCAGTTCGGGTGAATGCGTGGAATTCGGCATTCACGCCTTGGTTGAAAGGAGGGCGTGCTCGACACGGTCGCGGAATAGCGTGAGCTCGACTTCGAGCGCGTCCGGGATGTCGTCGCGCTCTGAGAGCAGCACGTCGGCGGCGAGCTTGAGGCGCTCCAGGTGGAGCCGGCCGTGGGCGTTCAGGGGGTTATCGGACATGGCGGTTCCCTTCGTTGTTTCCTGGCGGTTGGTTTTCGGTATTGGCGGTCACGCGAGCTCGGCCCAGACCGCTTTGCTGAAGCCGTTCGACAGGCAGGCGTGGTAGCCCCACGACTTGGCGAGGGCGTCGATGAGGTGCAGGCCGCGCCCGCTTTCCGCGCTGTCGGACGGCAGTGCGCGCGGCACGGGTGCCTGGTCGCTGTAGTCGAGCACAGAAACCCGCACCGCACTCGCCGCGACCGCCACCTCCAGCAAAACGGCCAGGCCGGCGGGCGACCCGTGCATGATCGCGTTGGTGACGATCTCGCCCGGTGACCAATTCGGTGTCGTCCAGCAGCGACTCCAGGCCGCTGGCCACCACGAGCCGGGCCACGTGGTCGCGCGCCGCCTTCACCGAACGGACTTGGCACGGCACCAGCACCCGGCTCACCAGTCGCCACTCGCCGAAGGCAGCGCCTGCGGAGGCAGTCTCTTCAAAGGCGCGTCTCCGGAGACGTCGTCTCCCGAGGTATCGTCTCCCGCGTGCTGTCGAGGCGTCGTCATCACCGTCTGCCTTCCGCTTCTGTTCGATCACCGGCGTGGACAGCCAGCATCGCCCCGTATCGGGGCGTAAGGTAACCATCACGCGACTTATGGCAGCAGCCCGGAGCGAGGTGGCAGCAATGACAGCCGGCAGTGCAGCCAACGACGCGGCCGACCCGATGCGGCACTTCGGGCGGCAGGTAAGGAAGGCCCGGCTGGCGCGTGGCTGGACCATCCGCGAGGCGGGCAGCCAACTCGGCTACGACGACGCGCAGGTCTCCCGCGTGGAAACTGGCAGCCGCCCGCCCACCGAGGGCTTCGCCAAGGCCTGCGACCGGGTGTGGCCCGAGCGCAACGGCTGGTTCCTCGACTACTACACCGAATCGCGAGAGTGGCTCGCGACGCCACCGTGGTTCCGCCCGTGGCTGCCGATCGAGGCCGTGCGACGGAGCTGCGTGCTGGCGTACGACGTCGTGCCAGGACTGCTCCAGACCGAGAACTACGCGCATGCCACCTTGTCCCTGGAACCCGGCGTCACGCAGGAGGTGGTCCTGAGCGCGTCACGGCCCGACTGGCGCGTCAGTCCTTGCTCATGCGCGACGACCTAGCCGCCTGGTACCTGATCTCCGAAGTCGCGCTCCGTACCGTGGTGGATTCGTCTGCCGTGATGGCCGATCAAGCGGAGTACCTGCTCACTGCTACGGCCCTGCCATCCGTCACGATCCAGGTCGTTCCTGCCGGGGTGGCGCACTGCGGCCTGTCCGGTGCTTTTACCGTGGCGACCGGTGGGGCATATGTGGAGACAGCGTTCGGCGGTATGGTCTTCGAAGACACAGCGACTCTACGGGGACTGGTGCGGCGCTTTGATACGATTCGCGCGCAGGCGTGGTCGGCACCCGAGTCCCTGAACGTAGTAAGGCGGATTCGCGATGAGCACAGGCAGCGAGTGGCGTAAGTCCAGCTACTCCGACAGCACTGGCGGGAACTGCGTCGAGGTTGGCTGCTGGCGTAAGTCCAGCTACTCGACCGCACGGCGGCAGTTGCGTCGAGGTCAGCGCCTGGCGACATCCTGGTCCGCGACACCACTGACCGTGACGGCCTAGTCCTAGCCTTCGGCGCGACGGCCTGGCGTCACTTCCTGGCCACCTTGCGCTAAGCCTGTGTTCCTCAAAGCGACGTCGGATTGACGAAAGCGAATCGTTGCCGCATCCGGCCTTTTCGGGCAGGCTTGGCTTATGGCGACTACGAGTGCCGGGCAGCGTGCTGCCATCGCGGCATCGTTCGCGATGCAAGCGGGACTCATCGCGGCTGCTGTTTTCGTCCTGGCTGGCAATGCACCCGCGCCCGCCGCCCCTGCGCCGGCTCCTCCTTCCCCGGCCATCGCGCTTCCGGCTCCGGCCGTTTCCGTCCCGCAGCCGCCCGCGCCGCCACTGGGCCCGGAGATCGGGGTCGCGGTGACCGCCGACGGGCAGCAGGGCCGCACCGAGTACCCGTCCCCCGTGGAACCCATCATGCGGGTGCCACCCGATTCGGACGCTGGTCGTGACGGTCACGCTGACCATCCCGCCGGGCAGCGACCTGGGCAGGTTCCGGATTGGCATCACGGGCGGCGCGTGGGCCGGCGTCCCGGACGACGGCACCGCGCTGGTCACCTCGGGGAAGCTAGCGCCCGGGCAGCATGTCTACACGCTGCACCTGAACACGGCTGACCTGCCGTCGGCGGACGGGAACTACCTCGTCCTCACCGGCCAGGACGACGGCGACCCGGCCCAGACCGCCCCGCTGGCGGACTTCATCGTCGGTGTCCCGTCTCAGTAGATTGCGCCCAGTCTCAGCGAACGTTGCCCGGCGGTGAACAGGCCGCTCGGCTTGCCTTCAGCGCTGAATAGCGGCGGTCGGCCCCGGCGTCGTGGTGGGCCTGGATGCGCCTGGCGATCGTCTCGGCATCACCCCAGGCCACGGGATCGGCGAGATGCAGCTCGGGCTCCGGATCCCCGCGTGTCCGAGGTTCATCGTTGCTGCTCCTTGCCGGTCCAGATCTGGTTCAGATCTGGTTCAGGCCGCCGTCGACGTGCAGGTCCGCGCCGGTGATGAAGCTGGACTGGCTGGTGGCCAGGAACAGCACGGCGTCGGCGATCTCCTCGGGGCGGCCCATCCGTCCCAGCGGGACCTGGGCGGCCAGGAAGCCCTTGAGCTGGTCGGCTTGCTGCTGGTCCGGGGCCAGGCCGGTGATCCCGGGGGTGTCGACCGGGCCGGGGGTGATGGCGTTGACCCGGATGCCGCGGGCCTTGAGCTCGTTGGCCCAGGTGCGGGCGAAGGAGCGCACGGCGGCCTTGGACGCGGCGTAGACGCCGAACGCCTCGGCGCCGGCGGTCGCGGTGGTGGAGGAGGTCAAGATGACCGACGCGCCGTCGTTCAGCAGCGGCAGCGCCTTCTGCACGGTGAATACCAGGCCGCGCACGTTGATCGCGAAGGTGCGATCGAAGTGCTCCTCGGTGACCTGCTCAAGCGTCGCGAACTCGCCGCCGCCGGCGTTGGCGAACAGCACGTCGATGCGGCGGCCCGCGCCGCGCACGGCCTGGAAGAGGCTGTCCAGGTCGGCCAGGTCGGCCACGTCGCCCTGCACCCCGACGGCATTCCCGCCGATCCCGGCCACCGCCGCGTCCAGTTCCGGCTTGCGCCGCCCGGTGACGAACACCGTCGCGCCCTCGGCGGCCAGGCGCCTGGCACCAGCCAGGCCGATCCCGGTGGTGCCGCCGGTGACGACCGCGGTCTTGCCTTCGAGCTGTCCCATGATCAGTTCCTTCCGATAATGACCGATTCAGCTCGCCTACCTGGACGAAGTTCCGTACCGATCGGTTCTAAAGTAACCGTACCACGGGCCGGCCGAGTTGTGTACCGATCGGTTAGAAACGGGTAGCATCGGAGCATGAGCGCCACCGAACGCCCCGTGATCGGCCGCCCGCGCGCCTTCGACCCGGGCCAGGCCCTGGACCGCGCCCTGGAGGTGTTCTGGCGGCAGGGCTACGAGGGCGCCTCGCTGGCCGACCTGACCGCGGCCATGGGCATCAACCGCACGAGCATGTACACCGCGTTCGGTACCAAGGAGGACCTCTTCCGGCTGGCCCTGGCCCGCTACACCAGCGGCCCCGCCAGCTACGTGGAAAAGGCCCTGCACCAGCCCACCGCGCGGGCCGTCGCCGAGGCCGTCATGGACGGCGCCGTGACGGCCACCACGTCCCCGGGCGGCCCGGCCGGATGCCTGGGCGTGCAAGGCGCCCTGGCCACCGGCTCACCCGGCGAGCCTGCCCGGGCGGCACTGGCCCAGTGGCGCGCCAGCGGCGAGGACGCCATCCGCGAGCGCTTCACCCGGGCCCGAGACGAAGGCGACCTGCCGCCGCACGCCGACCCGGCGGTCCTCGCCCGCTACATCACGACCCTCGCCTACGGCATCTCCGTGCAGGCCGCCACCGGCGCGTCCCGCGAGGCGCTCGCCCAGCTGGCCGGCATCGCCCTCGCGGGCTGGCCGACCGGGACGCGCCCGCGCCGGAACCGGAAAGCTGAACCCCGCGCTGCCCGGAACCCGGCCCCGGACTACCGCCCGACTGTCCTGTCTCAGGCAGCCGTGCCCGATCTCGACGAATCTTGCCCATCAGGCACTTTGATCTCATCGGAGTCGCCCCGGCCGACGGGAGCCAGCTCGCTGAGGATGGCGTCGAGTTCCGTGATCCGCTGGCTGGCGGCGTCTCGCAGGCGGCTGGCGAGGCGTTCCCAGTCTTCGGGTGTGGGCGCCTGCCGCGGAGGCAGGAACGCCAGCGCCTGGCGTATCTCCTCGATCGACAGCCCCACGCGCTGGGACGCCCTGATCATCGCTACCCGGCACAGGACGTCGGAGAAGAACCGCCGCTGGTTCCCGGCGGTTCTCTCGCTGGGCAGGAGGCCGTGGTCGTCGTACCAGCGCACCGCCGACGGCGCGATGCCCATCCGCCGCGCCACCTGGCCGACGGTCAGGCCGCTCGCGTGCCAGTCGTCTCCGCCCACGAGGCGACCATAGCCAGCGGCGGCCTTGACTTCAACTTAAGTTGAGCCTCTACGGTCCGAGACATGACCACTGATCAGGGCCGTGAAGGCCAGGAAGCCAGGCAGGACCGCCCTCTCCTTGATGACACAGCCGCGCGGGAAGCGGCATCCGGCGCGGTCGAACGCCTCGTCGCGCAACTTCAGGACGGCCTCGACCGGGGCGATGCTGACGCCTACGACCGCCAGTTCGCTTCTGACGTGCTGTGGGGCAGCCCGTACGGGGCCACCGTGCGCGGCTACGCAGCACTCAACGCCGCTCACCGCTCACTCATGGCGGCAGGCGCAGCACCCCGGTCCCGGTACCAGGCCGTGCACGTCATGAGCCCGCTGCCAGGCGTGGCCATCGCCCACGTCCGCCGCGACGACCTCACCCGCGGCGCGGGCAGGCGGTTCTCGGAAATGGCCATGTACGTACTCGTCGAACGTGACGGGCAATGGTGGCTCGCGGCCGGGCAGAACACGCCGATCACCGAAAGCACAGCCTGACCGCGCCCCTGCGAACCCGGCAGCCACGGCTGGCCGGCTGCATCTGAACGGGAGCACTCCGCGGCAAAAGGGCCGCCCTGACGAGCAACCGCGGTCGGTTCTCGCGAACGAAACCACTCGTCAGTCGCGCGGGCTGAGGCCGCGGATCGGGGTTGGCGATCCGGGCGAGCCCACGGGCTTGGACGTGTTGTCGGGGACGCCGACGCAGGTGAAGATCAGGCCGTCCAGGGGCTCACCGAGCAGGGCCGGGATCTCAGTGTCCATGAACGTCATGCCGGTGGCGCCCGCGCCGAGGGCATAGGCCGCCAGGTGCAGGCGGCCCTCCACGAGGCCGGAGGCCAGTTGCGCCTCGCGGTACTCGCGATCGGAGAGCCCGGCCACGGACGTGGCGGCGATGACCACGAACGCCGCGTCCCGCGCGAGCGACTGCTCCAGTGCCACCCGGTACAGCTCGCCGCGCAGGTCGCCGGACCGGAGGGGCGATGACAGGTCCGGCCAGCGGTACAGGCCCGGCGCGAGCCCCGTCACGTCGTGGACCGCCGCCCAGTGCGGGACGCTCATGCCACGCGTCCCCACGCTCATGCAGGTACGGAAGGTCTCCAGGGACAAGGCGCGATCGGGGTTCATCCGCCGTTGCGATCCGCGCGCCGAGATGACGGCCTCGACCGGGGCCAACGGTGCGCCCGCCGGGAGCCCGGTCACGCCGCCCGGCTGCCACGGTTCCCCGAGCGCGTCCAGGTCGCCGGCCCGCTGCGCCGATGTGACCAGCTGGAACTCAAGCGGCGCGGCGTCGGTCTGGCCCGCCGCCGCCGGCCCTGATGCCTCGGCAACCGGGCTTGCGGGCGGTCCTGCCCCCAGCGCCACCAGAGCGACCGGCCACTCGTGGACTAGGTCAGCTCCGACGAGCGCCGGCCACCGCCGCGTCAGGGAAGCGCGTGTACAGGCGCGGGGCCAGCCCCGCCGAGTCGGCGAGCGCCAGGAGCTGCGACAGCATGGTCCCGGCATCCCAGTAGACGTGCCGGTATCCGCGCTCCCGGTACCGCCATCCCGTGCGCCACGGGACGCCGGTGACGGCCACCGTCACCGCCCTGTCCTCGCCACCTCGCGGTGCCGGGCCCACCTGGACGAGCGCGTGCGCGACCGGGTCGTACCAGTGCACGCCGGCGGGCAGGCCCGAGGCTCCCTCCGGCACGGCGACGTACAGTTCCAGCGGGAACCGGCCGCCCGCCGACCCGGCGGCCCGGAACAGGTGCGTGTACGCGGGGCGCTCCAACGTCCGGACGACGCCCGCGGACAGGAACAGCACCCGGGCCAGGGCAGCGAGGTCCAGCGCGCCCGGCGGTACCTCAGCGGCCCCGGAAAGGACGTCCAGCGCCGGCGCGGACGTCGCCGGCAGGTCCCGCGGCAGCGCCAGCGTGGGCAGCCCCGGCGCGTACCGCTTGTAGAAGTAGGGGAGCCGGCCCGCGTCATTGGGGACGAAGTCCTTGCGCACGCGCGGGTCATCGATGGGGTCGGTCCACTCCCGGCCTGGCTCGTAGGAGGTCAGCCGGTGCAGCGTCTGCGTAGCGGTTTCCACCCGTCACTGATACCGGCAGGCTGACCCCGGGGCAAATGAAATACCCAACGGGACCGTCCGCTCTATCACTGCGCCGCGAGCGCCCGCACCCGCGCGATGAGCTCGCTCAGGACGCGGCTGGCGGTTTCATCGTCGGGGGAGAGCTGCCTGACGAGCGTGACGCCCTGCGCCGCGAGCGGCCTGCCGCCCGCGTGGGCCAGCAACAGGGGGCGGAACGCGAGGCCCGCCGCGTCGGCCGGCAGCACGACGCGCACCGTGACCGGGCGCCTGGGCTGGGACGGTGAAGGCACCGCGTCCCGGGGCAAAGGCGACTAAACGCCCTGTCATGCCGATGCGGCATGATGCTTGTCCATTCGGGGACACGCCGCCGAAATGCGCCGGATGCGGGATCGGCGCGAGTATCGTTCTGGCCCGTGACGGAAGCGCTAGCGTTGCGCGCGGTAACGGGGACCGTCGCGCTCGGCCTGGCCGGCGGCATCGAGCTGGACACCCCGACCCCGGTGAGTTACTCGTCCGCCATGGCCGCCGTGCCGGACGCCCCCGTGTGGGACACCCCCGTGGCCGACGTCGCCATGGTGAAAGGCGAGACGCCGGCGCAGGACCGGATCCGGCTGGCCTACCCGGACGGAACCCGCGGCCAGGCGGCCGCGCGGGCCGCTCGCGACCTCCCGCACCTCGTGGTGGAGTCCGCGTTCGGCCTTGACGACGGGCTGTGGGCGACACTGGCGGATGCCTCGTCGCAGGCGCGCGTGACCGGGCGAGGCAGCGCGGGCCATGCAGTGGCGCGGGCGGCCACCGGCGCCGTCGTGAACCTCTGGCGGCACGGCCCCGACTCGCCCGGCGGGGTCAGGGACCGGCTGCGCGCCGCCGCCCAGCGGGAGACCTGGGTCGCGGCCCGGGTCGAGGACCTGGCCACGCGGCTAGACGACGACACGATCCGCGCCGCTCGCATCGGGGTGCGGCGTCTCTACCGCTCGTGGCGCACCCTCCCGGCCGACGGCACGCTCCGCCTCACCTGGCCCCTTCTGGTGGGCTTACCCGCGCCTGAGCGGCCACGTCAGCGGTAGCGGGGATGCACGGGGTACTGGGTGGGACCGGAAAAGGCGCGTACCAGCAGGCCGACGAGGAAGCCGAAGACGAAGCCGAACACGTGCGCCACGTAGGCCACGTCGCCCGCACCCGACGCCCCGTAACCCGCGGAGTAGGCCCACTGCAGCACGAACCACGAGCCGAGGACCAGCCAGGCGGGGATGCGCAGCGGAATGAAGAACAGGAACGGCACCAGCGACCAGACCCGCGCGCGCGGGAAGATCGCCAGGTAGGCGCCGAGCACCCCGGCGATCGCGCCGGATGCCCCGACGAGCGGCTCGACCGAGGACTGGTTGGCGTAGGCGAACCCGTAGGCGGCCACGAACCCGGCCACCAGGTAGAAGACGATGAACGGGATCTTCCTGAACCGGTCCTCGATGTTGTTGCCGAAGATCACCAGGAACAGCATGTTGCCGAGCAGGTGCAGCCACCCGGCGTGCAAGAACATCGACCACAGCACCGACAGCACCGGGCTCTTGTGATAGGCGGGCCAGGCTCACCACGCAGGTGGCAGGAGCGGGGCCGGGCTGCCCGGTGGCCACCAGCGGCAGCTGCCGGTCGGTGATCAGCTCGCGGGGGATTGCCCCGTAGTGATCGAGGAACGCCTCCTGGCCGCAGACCTGCGCGGTCCCCGACGCGCCCATGGCCGACGCCTGGGAGATGGGCGTCAGCAGCAAGACCACGACGTTGATCGCGACCAGCAGCCAGGTAACCCAGGGCGTCCGGCGAAGGGGATTCTCATCGTGAACCGGGATGACCATGGACCCTAACCTTGCCCGGACATGCCACCCCATATCAAGAGGCTGTCCACCGGGCGAGCAGGCAATCACGTCTGCGCGACGGACTTGCTCCAGCCGGCGAGGATCTGCAGGTAGTCAGTCCCGGTCGCGCCGGATGAGCCGTCGGTGAAGAAGCCCTCGGGCAGGCCGCCGTTCGTCCGCCAGGCCTGGTCGCCCGCCTCGGCCAGCGCGGCCAGCCGTTCCGGTCGCGCGGCCTGGGCATCGGCGAGCTCAAGCAGCTTCGGATGCCCCCAGGCGGCGTCAAGAGCCCGGCGGCCTTTCACGGCCAGCAGCTCGTACAGCTTCCCGGCCAGCGCGATCGCGAAGTCGTCGTTGACCGCGCACCGCCACAATAGGGCAAGCCGGCTCCTTCGCGAAGTGGCTCCGAATGTCGGCGGCCGGCGGCACAATGGTCACGGGCCGGAATCGGCGGATAGCGAGGGGGCGGGGACATGGGCAAGGCAAGCCGCCTGCGACGGCAGAAGAAGGAGCAGGAGCGCCAGAAGCAGCGCGCCGCCCATGGCCACGAGCACCAGGGCGGTCGCGACGAGCACGGCGGCCACGGCTTCGGCTCGTCGGCTAGCTCCGCTCAGCAGGCCGGGCAGCAGCGGGCCGGGGAGCGGCGGGAGCAGGTGTCCGCACTCATCGGCGCGGCGCTGCGCGCCCTCCGCGACGGTGACCGGCCCGCGTTCACCGCGGCCGTGGACCAGCTCACCATTGAGCGCGCCCCCGGCTGGACGCGGGCGGTCAGCCGCTACGCCGTCGAGTTCCTCAGTGCCGCGGTGACGAACGCGTGGCACTCGGGCTGGCAGCCGGCCGAGCTGGCCCGGCAGGCCGGCCGGGCCGGCGGCGCGGCGCACGCGTCGATGGCCGCCGACATGATCGCCGCCGAGATGAGGCCCTACGCCGCCGCGACCATTGACCCGCGCTGGGCGGCTCAGGTCAGCGCGGTCGCGCCCGATGGCATCTGGTGGGAGGCCGACGCCGGGTACCTGGCGGCCTGGCGCGGCCGGGCGGGCGAGGCCGACCCGACCGCCCCCGTCGCCACCGCCGTGGAAACCCTGAACATCCTCCTTCACCTGCGGGTCCTGGAGACCCTGCTCCCCAGGCCGGGGGAGCGGACGGCCCGTCCCGCTGCCGCGCCCGCCGCGGGCCTGGCCGACGACCGGATGATGTCCAGGATCCGCGCCCTGCTGGCCAAGGCGGAATCGACCGAGTTCGCCGAGGAGGCCGAGGCCCTGTCCGCCCGCGCCCAGGAGCTGCATGGCGAAGTACAGCATCGACCACGCGCTGCTGGCCGCGAAGGCGGGGGAGAAGGAGGAACCGGCGGGGCGGCGGATCGCCGTCGACAACCCCTACGAGTCGCCGAAGACGACGCTGCTCAACGTCGTCGCCGAGGCCAACCGGTGCCGCGCCATCTGGTCGAAGGACGTTGCCCTGGTCACGGTCGTCGGGTTCCCGGCAGACCTGGAGGCGGTCGAGTTGCTGTTCACCTCCCTGCTGGTGCAGGCGAACACGGCGATGCTCCGGGCGGGCGGCAAGACGGACTCCTACGGCCGGTCCCGGACCCGGGCATTCCGCCAGTCGTTCCTGGTGTCGTATGCCATCCGCATCGGGGAACGGCTCGCGGAGGCCACGACGCACGCCGAGCAGGCGGCCGTGGCGGAGCAGGAGGCCAGCGTGCACGAGGCGCCGGCCGTCGCTGGCGCGAGCACCGGCACGGCCCTGGTCCCGTTCCTGGCCGCCCGGCACGAGGCGGTCGACGGCGCGGTGGACGAGCTGTTCGGCGACCGCCTGACCCACGGCCGCGCCGCCCGGGTAACCGACGCCGAAGGCTGGGCTTCCGGCCGGGCGGCGGCCGACATGGCCAGCCTGCACAATCGCGACGCGGTAGCCAGCTAGGAGCCGCCTCGCCCCCTCCGTCCACACCGCAACCACCGTTTCGGCGTGGCCGGTCCCTCCGCCTGCGCGATGAGGCGGCGCAACGCCAGCTCGGCGGTGTCGAGGTCGGGGGAGATGCCCCTGAGGGGCATCCACTCCGTCCCGTCCCAGGTCCACGCGTCGCCAGCGTCATCGATCCAGTGGTCGTTCACCCGGGGATCGTTCGGCGGCCGCGAGGGTGAGGCCTGCGGGGATCGGAATTCGTCATGCCCGCGGTATGGCACCGCCAAGAACATGGCGGATTGCGCATTCCGGCCAGTCCGCACTGGTCCTCAGCGATTTCCCGCTCCCGGGACCGGTACAACCATTCGGCTATCCGTGGCGTCTATCCAGGCAGACCGGAGTCATGGGCGCCGTTGCCCATTCCCGGTCCTCGAAGGGGAGTCCCACTATGAAGAACGTCCTTCACGCGTTCAGGCAGCGCAAGTTCCGGGTGCTGGCGGCCGCCGTCATCACCGCGGGGGCCGTCGCCGCCATCGTGCCCGCCGTCGCCGCCTCGGCCAGCCAGTCGGCGGCCGCGGTGCCCCGGTGCGGTAACTCCGACGTGCGGGCCTGGCTGGGCGTGCCCGGCGACGGCACCGCCGGGTCCACCTTCTACCAGCTTGAGCTGTCCAACATCTCCAACCACGCCTGCACGCTGTACGGGTACCCCGGCGTGTCGGCGGTGGGACCGGGCGGCGTCCAGCTGGGCAGCGCCGCGGGCCGCTCGGCGGGCGACCCCGAGCGCCTGGTCACCCTGGCCCGGGGCGCGACCGCGCACGCGCTCCTGCAGATCGCCGACACCGGCGTCTACGCCCCGTTGGCCTGCGCCAGGAAGAACGCGACCGGGCTGAAGGTCTACCCGCCGAATGACACGGCCGCCCAGGTCATCCCCTTCACGTTCAGCGCGTGCTCCAAGAAGGGACCGGTCTACCTGCACGTCCGCGTCACCGTCGCGGGCACCGGGATACCCGGGTACAGCGCCTAGGGCACGAGGGACACCAAGCGGGACGGCCCGGGCATCGCCGCAGGATGCCCGGGCCGCCAGCTCCCGGAGGCAGCCGGGTCAGCCGGTGATGCTGGCCTGGCCGTTCTCCAGGTGGCCGGTGTACCGGCGCGACCAGGAGGAGTCCGTGCTCGCCGTGACGGTGAAGTCGTACCAGCCGCTGGCGACGAACGCCGAGGTCAGGTCGCCCGACCACGACGAGCGAACTGGACGTAAACAAACGTCATCAAACGACGGCGCGTAGCGGTTGTAGCACGGTCACTGATAGCGTCAGGAAACCCGAGCTGCCACACGATCCTCACTGCGACTCACAAGAGGCGGACAAGTTCACATGGCCACTCCCCCGGAGGGATTCGCGGGAATCGACACGTCCGTGCCCAACATCGCGCGGATGCAGGACTACTACCTCGGTGGCACGAACAACTTCGAGGCCGACCGGGTCGCCGCCGAGCAGGTGCTGCGGCTCATCCCCTCCATCCGCGCCGCGGCGATCGAGAACCGCCAGTTCCTGCGGATCGCGGTCCGGTACCTCGCGCGGCACGCGGGCATCACGCAGTTCATCGACATCGGCCCGGCCTGCCGACGAATGGCGCGACGCATGAGGTAGCGGAGTCGGTCCGGTCCGGCGCCCGGGTTGCCTACGCCGACTACGACCCGGCGGTGATCGCCCACGCGAGCGCGCTGCTGGCGGGGGACGACGCCGCCATCGCCGTCGTCGCCGACCTGCGCCAGCCCGCCGACCTGCTGGCCGATCCCGAGATCAGGCACCACCTGGACTTCGGGCGGCCGGTCGCGGTGCTCCTGCTGGGGATCTTGCACTTCATCGCCGATGACCACCTTCCCGGCATCATCGCGGCCCTGCGCGACGCGCTCGCCCCCGGCAGCTACGTGGTCATCACCCACGTCGGCGGCTACGTGACCCGCCGGACGACAGCGGAGGAAGGCGACGCGGCGCTGCGGGTCTACGCCGCGGCGGGCCAGCCGGCGTTCCCGCGCGCCGAGGTGGAGTTCACCCGGCTCCTCGATGGCTTCGAGCTCATCGACCCGGCGATCATGGCGGAGGCGTCGGCACCGGACGAACGCGCCGCGGCCAGCGGGGAGGGCATCGTCGGCTGGCGCCTGGTCGCCCGCAAGAGCTAGCGGGCGCCCCTAGCCGGCTGGCGGGAAAGCTGCGAGTATCCCGGCCATGGGAGTCAACCAGCGCGCGCAGGTCCGCATGAGCGGGGAGGAAGTGTCGTCGCTCCTGGAGCGGGGCCGGACGGCGACCATCGCCACGATCGGGCGGGACGGGTTCCCGCACCTGGTGGCCATGTGGTACGGCCTGCTCGGCGGGACGGTGTACCTCGAGACCAAGGCAAAGTCGCAAAAGGTGGTCAACCTGCGCCGCGACCCGCGGATCAGCTGCTCCGTCGAGGCGGGAGAGTCCTACGACCAGCTCCGCGGCGTCGCGATCGAGGGGATGGCCGCGGTCATTGACGACACGTCCAGTGCCGAGTACTGGGCCGCGGCGGTGAGCGTGTTCGAGCGGTACCAGGGGGCCTACGCCGACGAGTTGCGGCCGTTCGTCGAGCAGATGATGCACAAGCGGGTGGTCGTCCGGATCGACCCGGTGCGCGTCCGGTCCTGGGATCACCGTAAGCTCGGCCTGCCCGCGATGCCCGTGGCCGGGTCGACCGCGCCAGCTGGCTAACCGCAGCGGCTGGCCCGCGCCCTTGGACTGGCCGGGCCGCCGTGCTCTAATTAGAACACGTTCCAGTTTCAGGGCCAGACTTCAGCACCGGGAGGCAGCCGTGGCCGTGCCGGACATCCCGCCGGGATTCGACTTCACCGATCCGGACTTGTACACCACCCGGGTCCCCACCGAGGAACTGGCCGAGCTGCGCCGGACGGCGCCCGTCTGGTGGAACGCCCAGCGCCGGGGCTCGGCCGGGTTCGACGACGAGGGCTTCTGGGTGGTGACCAGGCACGCCGACATCACCGAGATCTCCAAGCGCAGCGATGTGTACTCCAGCTACGAGAACACGGCGCTCATCCGCCACCAGGAGGGCATCCCCCGGGAGCAGATCGAGATGCAGCGGGTCATCCTGCTGAACATGGACCCGCCCGAGCACACCAAGGTGCGCGCCATCGTGTCCAAGGGCTTCACGCCCCGGGCGGTCAACGCCATGCGCGACGGCCTGCGCGAGCGCGCCGAGCGCATCGTGGCCACCGCGCTGCGCGAGGGGACCGGCGACTTCGTCACCGACGTGGCGTGCGAGCTGCCGCTGCAGGCGATCGCGGACCTGATCGGGGTCCCCCAGGAGGACCGGAAGAAGATCTTCCAGTGGTCCAATCAGATGATCGGCAGCGACGACCCGGAGTTCGCGGATGCCGGGATGATCGCGTCGATGGAGATCTTGGCCTACGCCATGCAGATGGCCGAGGACCGCCGGGTCAACCCGCGCGACGACATCGTCACCAAGCTGGTCAACGCCGAGATCGACGGCGAGCGCCTGACGGCGGACCAGTTCGGGTACTTCGTTCTCATGCTGTCGGTGGCCGGCAACGAGACCACCCGCAACGCGATCGCGCACGGCATGCTGGCCTTCTTCAACAACCCCGACCAGTGGGACCTGTTCAAGGCGGAGCGGCCGGAGACCGCGGCCGACGAGGTCATCCGGTGGGGCACCCCGGTAACGGTGTTCCAGCGCACCGCGCTCGCCGACACCCAGCTGGGGGGACAGGAGATCAAGGCGGGCGACCGGCTGGGCCTGTTCTACCGGTCGGCCAACTTCGACGAGGAGGTCTTCGACCAGCCCGAGCGGTTCGACGTCACCCGCAGCCCCAACCCGCACCTGGGCCTGGGCGGCTTCGGCACGCACTACTGCCTGGGCGCCAGCCTGGCCAAGATGGAGATCGGGCTGATCTTCAACGCGATCGCCGACGCGATGCCGGACATTCGCCAGGCAGGCGAGCCGGAGCGGCTCCGGTCCGGCTGGGTCAACGGGATGAAGCGACTGCCCGTCACGTACTAGAAATACATGCGCCGCTTCGCGGCGCTCCCGTGGGGAACGAAACTGGGCATCCTGCAGGTCGGCGCCTGGCTGTGGGGCAGCAGGTGGTCCGGCTGACAGGGGATGTGCGGGCGGGGCAGGCTTGGGCTGGCGTGCCGCCTGCCGTCACCGATTGCCCGTGGTCCGTTCGAGGCCGTGTTCTAGATTGGTGCTGGAGCCCTGTGTCGGGTACCCCCCGTTGCTGCTGCGTGCGCGTGTGTCAGTCTCCTGTACTGATCTTGGGCTCCGGCAGGCGGCTCGCCTTTCCCTGTTGTTCTGGAGTGAGCCGTTGCAGGAGGCGGGCGAGCTGATGAGAGTGATGTATGAGCGGGTCGCCGGGATCGACGTCCATAAGGACATGATCAAGGTCGGGATCCGGACGCCGGGTCACCGGGCGTGGACGCGCACCTCTGAGGTGCTGGAGTACCGGACGTTTTACGGGGTGCTGCAGACGATGGCCGCTGACCTGCGCAAGCGGGGCGTCACCCATGTGGTGATGGAGGCCAGCGGGGTGTACACCGAGCCGGTGTACTACGCGCTGATGGAGCGCGATTTCGAGCAGGTCGCGGTGATCAACCCGGCGCACGCCAAGGCGCTGAAGGGGCATAAGACGGACGCGAAAGACGCGCTGCGGCTGGCGGAGTTGTTCGAGTGCGGGCTGCTGCGCGGCAGTTACATCCCGTCTCAGGCGCTGAAGGACCTGCGGGACCTGACCCGGTACCGGATCAAGACCGTGCAGGCCCGGACCTCGGAGATCCAGCGGCTGGCCAAGGCGCTGGAATCGGCGGGGATCAAGCTCGATTCGGTGGTCTCGGACCTGACCGGCAAGTCGGCGGGGCTGATGATCGAGGCGCTGATCGACGGGGAGCGGCGCGGGCAGGTGCTGGCGGACCTGGCGATCGGCCGGATGCGCACCGCGGGCAAGCTGGCGGACCTGTCCCAGGCGCTGGTCGGCCGGTTCACCGATCACCACGCGGTGCTGTGCCGGCTGCACCTGGACCGGATCGCGCTGTTCAACACGGCGGTCGCCGGCCTGGAGGCAAAGATCGCCGTCAAGGTCACCCCGTACCAGCGGGAGCTGGACCTGCTGACATCGATCCCCGGGTTCGGCGACGCGGTGGCCAGCGCGTGGCTGGCCGAGATCGGCCCGGCCCCGCACGAGTACTTCGCCAGCCACGAGAAGCTCGCCTCCTGGGTCACCTTGTGCCCGGGCAACCACATGAGCGCCGGGAAACGCAAGCACGGCCGTACCGGTGAACGCCGGCACCTACATCAAGCCGATGCTCGTGCAGGCCGCCTGGTCAGCGATCAAGACCCAGGGGCGGCTGCAGGCCAGGTACCACAAGCTGGTGCGCCGCTTCGGCGGCCCGAAGAACCCGGCCGCGGTCGAAGAAAGCGATCGTCGCGATCGCCCATACCCTGCTGAAGATCGCCTACCAGGTGCTCAAGAGCGGCAAGCCGTACGAGGACCTGGGCGCCGACTTCTACGACCAGGCGGGAGTCTCCCGAGCAGCGACGCGCCTACCTGCTGCGGCAGCTGGAAAAGCTCAGCCCCGGCTGCACCATCACCATCACCCCCGCGGAGGCCGCCTGACGGCCGGCACCGCACCCGGCCGTTCCCGCTGAGCACGGAGCCGCCGCCACCCGATCCCCTGCGCACCCGGCCCTCCGCCGCCGGGCACATATAACGCACCCGCACGATCCCTCGCCGACATCACGGGCCAGGGTTCGCTGCCGCGCGCCTGGCTGGGGGTCCAGTTTCGTGTCAGACCCCCGTGAATTGAAGCGGCAGCTGGTCACGACTTGTTGCGTTTGGCGAGCTCCTTCAGGAACTTCGGCACGCGGCCCACGCCGAAGTCGTAGAAGCGCACCAACTCGGCACGATCGCGATGCGGGCCATCTGGTCATACATCTGCACACGTACGAGAATCCGTCAGGTCGACTGAGAGCGGACGGCAGTTTCAGATAATCCCTGGCCGGGGAAGACGACTTTGCTGGTCACCCCGCACTTGCCCTGCCCCGGGCCTTGAAGGGCGAAGGCCTCAACCGGCGTGATGTCCTCCGTCCTTGTGATCACCCCGAGGCGGACCTGCAGCGGAATCCAGTCGAGGATGGCTTCGCCGCTGCCCATGCAGGCATCGGACGTCCAGGTCAGGTGCACCCAGCGGGCGGAATTCGGTGGGATGGCGCCCGGCGATACGAAGGTGCTGCCGCCGGACAGTGCGGTGCCGACCTCGTTCAGGTGCGGCCCGGTCTGCACGGTCACCTGGATCGGCTTGTCGCTGAACGGCTGCCAGTGCGGGCCGGGACCGAGGATTACCTGTGTCCAGTCGCTGTTGTTCCAGACGAGGATCTCGATGCCCTGGCGCTGCCCGGACCGGACGGGGACCGTGGTCTGCGTGACCAGGTCGGCTCTGATGTCCACCGCGCGTACCTGGTCCACACGGTAGAGCCAGCCGGCCGAATCCGACGCCAGCGGGGCGGCGCTGTTCATCGAGATGAGGAAGCCGGCCCCGGTGCCGAGCGCCGGGACGAGGACGGCGATCGCGGTCCAGGTCCGCCAGCGGACCCGGCGGACCCAGTTGCGCAGCCTCCGCAGGACCGGGAACCGGGACGGGCCAGCCGCGGCGGCGCCGAGGGAACGCGGCGTGCCGAGCCGGTTCAGCTCCGCGCGCACCTCGGCGTCTGCAGCGCCGGGTGGCAGCGCCTCGTCCAGGTGGGCGGCGATCATCTCGTGCAGCTCCTCTGCCTGCGCGACCGGTAGTGACGCGCAGGCCGCGTCCAAGGCACGCAGGTACTCCTTGACCAGCGGGCGCTCAAGCACCGTGTCACTCATCGCGGGGCTCCTCCTGCCGGGGGCGCGCCGGCGCGGCGGGCGGCGGGAACAGGACCGCGGCGACGGTCGCGGCGAACTCTGTCCAGCCGGCGCGGAAGGACTTGAGCTGGTCGCGCCCCTCGTCGGTGATCAAGTAGTAGCGGCGGGCGCGCTCACCCGCCGGGTCGTGCCACTCACTGGTCACCAGCCCCGCGCCATGAAGCCGACTGAGCAGCGGGTACACGGTGCCGTCGCTGGTTAGCAGGCCGCCCGCGGCGGCAAGCTCGCGGACAAGCTCCAGGCCGAACCTGGGGCGCTCGTCGAGCAGCGCGAGCACGCACGGGCCGAGGACGCCGCGCCGCAGTTCTGTCATGCCCGGATCACTACCCATGCCGCACATGATCTCGTGCGACGCAAGACAAGTCAACGGACTGGCGGTAGCTTGGTCCGGCAGGGGCGGAAGCCGATGGTGGGGGTTGGGTGGTCGACCAGGCGGCCATCTGGCCTGCGGGTGGGACCGTGGGCGGAGCGGAAGGAGACCGTCGCGGTGGCCGGGTGGTCGGTCCAGGAGCCGCCGCGGACGACGCGTCTCATGTCCGCTGCTGAGTCCGCGGCCGGGCCTTGCGGGTTCACGCGGGGTGACTGCGCGTAGTACCCGGCGTCGTACCAGTCGCAGGTCCACTCCCAGACGGATCCCGACATCGCCCGTAGCCCATAGCCGTTGGGTTCAAGACGGTCCAGAAGGATCAGCGAGCGCTCGTCAAAGCGATGGCAATCGGACCGGTCTGGTGCTGGCGGGTCGTCTCCCCAGGGATAGCGCCGGCCAGCCAGGCCTCCTCGGGCAGCGGCCTCCCACTCGGCCTCGTGCGGTAGCCGGTAGGTGACGTCGCTCTTCCCGGCCTCGCAGGCTTGCGCCGTGAGGCGGGTCGCGAGGTCGTCGGCCATCTTCCAGGTGACGGCGACCATGGGCTTGCGGTCGAAACGCGGCGGGGCGCTGGGGTCTTCGCGGGGCAGTCGCCCGAAGTGCCGCAGCAGGTTCTCGTCGTTCCCGTAGGTCGCGGCGTGGGCGTGCCAGTCCACCGCGCGCGTCGTGAGGTTCTCGCAGTACTGCAGGCGGATTTTGCTTCCCTCGTTGAAGGAGAACCGCTCGCCGCGGTCAACGTCCGCACCGGCGGAATCCCGTTTCCTGGGGCGACCCGCAGGCGGCGCGTCCCAGTCCATGAGTTCGCAGTACGCCGTCCAGCTGACCGGCTCGTCGGCCAGCCAGAACGGGTCCAGGCGGACCACGTGCACGGGGCGCTCGTCTGGGTCGCCGTCGTCGGAGCCCATGAGGTAGCTGCCGCCCGGCACGTAGCGGAACCTCAGTCCGTGCTCGGTGACCGCCAGCCGGTCCAGGGCCGCCGCGCGATGGCGGGTAATGCTGGGGTCCCCGGGCTGGAGTGCCCAGGCCCGGTCCCAGGCCGTGGCCGCCAGGTCCTGGTCACCATGCTCGGCGGCATCCCGCGCGGCGCCCATCAGTTCAGCCATCTCACCGGTGCCCGGGACGATGTCGTACACCCAGCCGGGCGTCACCGGCGGCCTTCCAGTTCCACGGTGAGCAGCGGCAGGGGCTGGCGGTGTCCCGCGCGGTCAGCGGGGGTACTGAGCCAGGGGTCCAGGGCGTTGATCGATCCGGCGAGGACCAGGGACCTGGCCCGGCAGCCACCCGCGAATTGGGCACCGCCCGCCGGGTTACCGCCGGGGAGGGCACGGATGCCGGTGAAGCCGCTGCTTCGGTGCCAGATCTCGCCGAGCGTACGGTCGCGCAGGCTGCCCGCCACGTGCTCGGGGCCGAGGAAGGAGCACGGATTGACATCGCCGCCGAGGGAGACCGACGCGACCAGGTTCCCGGCGCCGCAGCCGAGGTTCACATGGGTGACCGCGCTGCCCTCGTCGCGGAACGCGGGACTGAACGGGTCGATATGGCGCAGGTCGAAGCCGTCCTGCACGCCAGTGGCGGCGGCGATCTCGGCCAGGGCGTCGGAGTACTCCGCGAAGCTCGGCATCAGCTCGTCCAGGTGACGCGTCGCGACGCCGGCCGGATAGAGCGGACGGAAGACGGCCGTTGACGCGCCGACCTCGGCGGCCAGTTCCACGCAGCGGGTCAGCTCGCCCAGGTTCGTCTTCATGATCGTGAAGGCCAGCGTGAACCGGGCGTGCCCCCGCAGCACGGCGATCCGGTCCAGGACCCGGTCGAATGTCCCAGTGCCGCGCACCCGGTCGTTCGTGGCGGCCGTCGCGCCCTCCAGCGAGACGTTCAGCCATACCAGGTCGCGGGCGCCGAACTCGGCGGCGACCTCGTCGGTGATCAGCAGGCCGTTGGTCGTGACGCACGGGTGCAGGCCGTGGCCGGCCGCGAGGTCGATGATGTCGAACAGGTCGCGGCGCAGCAACGGCTCGCCGCCGGTGAGGCCGAGGCGGAAGGAGCCCAACGCGGCCATCTCCGCGAACAGCGTGTCCAACTCGGCGAGGGTCAGCGGGGCCTCGCGGCGGGGCAGGTCACCGGCAAAGCAATGGGTGCACGCGAGGTTGCACGAGGCAGCCACCTCCAGGTGAACGGCTAGGGGGCCAAGCAGGTGGTCAGGCGGCGGAACCAGGTCGCCGGGTGATGCGGGTGCGGGGCCTTCCAGCGAGGCTGGATAGCCGAACCTCGGCGGCACGTCGAGGACATCGGCGGCTAGGCGGCCGTCGAGCGTGCAGAGGCCGAGTTCATCGAGGCCCTCGAAGAACCCTTCCAGCGCCGCGACGCTGTCGGCATCCCGGTCACGCGCCCAGCGGGCATGGACCTCGGAGAACGGTGTGCCAACCAGCTCTCGCAGGATGCCCGTGGACTCGTCGTCGAAGGGCAGGTAGCGGGAGCTGTTGTGGGTGAAGAGCAAGGAGCCGAAGAACTCCGGGATGAGAGTGGCTGGCTTGCGCGCTGCCCGCGCCCGCTTGACCGCGTGGGTGTATCGCATGTGCCCTCCCTACCGTTCCACCGGAAGCTCGAAGTGGGCGCGGACCCTCAGGTGAGGGACCCAGGCTGCCGTCGTCAGCGGTGCCGCGCCATCGCGTGCCAGTCGACGTACCTGGTACTCGCGTTGCTGCTCGTCCGCTGGTAGCTCTCCGGCGACCAGTGGCTGCCATGCCGCGTGCCGCGGCACCGGGGCGCCAGGCGCCGGGTCAAGCAACTCGGTCCACTCCCACGGTGGGCCGATGGAGGTGATCAGCAGCGGTAGCGCGTCCTCGGGTGTGTGGAAGGAGGTGTCTGGCGCGATCCGCGCGTAGAAGAGGAACTGGGCAGTCGCGTTGTTAGCCGCGACTAGGTCGATCGTTAGCTCGTGGGGGCCGGGCGCAAGCAATGGCCGGCTGGACGTCACCCGCTCGCCATCGATCCGCACGTTGGCCTCGGTCGCGCCGATGGTGGCCACGCTCATCCGCACCGGGACTTCAGTCTTCGCGTCCCGCCAGCGCAGGACCACGCCCCCGCATCCCGCGGGCACCTCGCACCCGTTGTGCTCTTCAAGGACGAACCTCGGCGACGACTTGACGTAGCGGTCAATGGAATTAAGCCTCAGGTCCCTGTCCATCCGGAAGCGGCCTTTCAGGGCTTCCGTCCGACCCCGGCGAGGGCGCGGACGCTCTTGGACGAAAGAGGCTTGGCCGGGGCACCGGGAACCCAGTCCCCGGCATCGGTGATCCCGGGCGGCACGAGCTCGGTCCCGTCGAAGAAGCTCCTGATCGCGCCCATGGGATGATTCCACGTAGAACTTGCCGTGTACTCGCGCCGCATCTCTTCCCCGACATCCTCGTCAGCCGACCCGGTGCAGATCACCAGGTAGCTTCCCGAAGCCAGCCGGTCAATAAGCTGCCGCGTGACGCGGCGGGCCGTGTCCGGGTCGATGAAGTGCATGACCAGCGCGAGAACCACTGCCGTCGGCTCATCCGGGCGGATCAGCTCCCGGACAGCCGCTGACTCGATGATTTCCTTCGGCCCGCGCAGGTCCCCGGCCACGATTGCCACGCCGTTCCCCCGCAGGAGCGCGTTGGCATGCGACAAGACCACGGGGTCGCTGTCCACGTAGACCACCCGGCACCCCGGGTCGACAGCCTGTGCCACCTCGTGAGTGTTCTGCGCGGTCGGCAGCCCGGACCCGATGTCGAGGAACTGCCGGATCCCCTCCGAGGCCAGCCAGGACACCGAACGGGACAAGAACAGCCTGTTCTCCCGCACCATCCGCGCCAGTGGCGGGTAGACCGCCAGCACCCTCTCGGCCTCCTCCCGGTCGGCCGCGAAGTTGTCCTTGCCGCCGAGCCAGTAGTCATAGATCCGTGCGATGCTGGGGCGGCTCGCGTCAAAGCCCACTGGGACGTCATCCGGCACAGCCCGAGCGTACCAAGCCGGGAACGCCGTAGGCCGCCGCTCTTCGCCCCGCACCTTCGCACCTGGCTCCGGAGGCCACCGGGCTGCACCTAGATGCTAACCCAGAGAAACCCTGGTAGCGAACATCGCTCACACTTCCGAGATGCTCCCAAGCCCAGTGCGAAGCGGTGCCGAAGCCGGGTGCGTACCGTGGCCTGGCTTACCTGACAATACGGACCGGGTGATTCAGGCTACGGTGTCCGCTATGACATCTCTTGGTGCGCATTGGCTCACAACCGGCTGCAGTGACACGCATTACGCCCAAGCTGAAGCAGAGGAAGTACTTGCTGGTTTCGCCTTCGGAACTGTAGCGCTGGCATGGAAACCTCGGCGCGCGCCCGCTGGCGGCGATGGACTTGCCGCGCCGCCTCGGGCGGCAGGGCGGTCGAACTGGTCCTACCCCACCTATGACTGCGTGCCGAACTCGCCGTACGCCTTCGAGGTAAGTGACCTGCTGGCCGTAGCCGCGATTGATGTTCGCGCTGGCAGTGCGAAATTCCTTGCCATGGAGGCGATCCTTCAGGACCTCAACGAGGTACTCGCGCAGGTCGATGTCGGCCAGACCTTCTGGACACTGGCTCCAGCTGACCTCGGTTCTAGGCCCCCTTCATCTACGGGCACCCCGGCTTGGTGGCTGTGGCGTGCCTGGGCGCTTCTTATGGGGCTCAAAGGCGTCGGGGTAGCCATCACTTAAAAGACGCTTCACCATAAGCGGCCATGGTTCTTCCCGATCTTCGACAACACCACGATGGTCACTATGAGCGGGCGCGGTGACCCCTGGCAGAAACTCTGTCATGAGCTGACCAGTCAGATGGATCAATTCGAATATTTGGAGCAGTGGTTCGCGGGTCAGGCGATCAAGCGAGGCGGCGTGCCCCTTACCCGACTCCGGATCCACGACATCCTTCTTTGGGGTGACATTACGCGCGGTGGGGCCCAGCGTGAACGACTCATCAGCGCTGGTCGCAAGGTTCTCGGAAGGGGAAGCCTAAGTCCTGCTCGCTCGGTGCAGCTCCCACTGCCTTGCTGCGTCTGCCATGCGCTGGGTCCAGTCGACGGGGTTGTTGTCCTTGATCTCCTGCCACATACGGGCGCAGGCGCGGGCGAAAGCGGCGAGTCCGTCGATGGGTGCGGCCCGCCAGGCCGGGACGTCGCGGACGGTGTCCTCGGCCGTCTTGGGGGGGGTGCCCGGCGGCGATGAGGCGGATGATGAGGCAGGCGGGGTCGATCCATCCGGCGCCCCTGGTGGGCCAGGCCCAGTCGATGAGGAGGCCGCGCCCGCTGGTGATGAGGACGTTGAGCGGGTTCCAGTCGGTGTGCAGGAGCCGGTCGCCCTCCAGCCAGTCGAGGTCCTTCGGGTCGTCGACATAGCTGCGCCAGCGGTGGGGCGCATGCTTCACTGGCTCGTCGGGGCAGCGGATCTCGCCGAGCACGATCATGAGGGCGGTAACGGCTGGGAGGTCGGGTGATCCTGGCGCGTAGCTGGCGTGGTGGCCCTTTATGAGCTGGAAGCCGAGCATGTCCCACTCGTCCTGGACGCGCCACAGCAGCCGCGGTGAGAGTGCGGCGACGTAGGGGTTGATGAGGGCTTCCATGTCCTGGGTCCAGCGGCGGGGGTAGTCGGCCCGCAGGCCCTTCACGAAGACCTGGCCAGTCTCGGTGGTGAGGATGGCGGCGACGGCGGAGTTCAGGCCCTCAGACACGGTCATGGCTTGCAGGACGGGGCCGCTGTGCTTCTCGATGGCCTGCCGGGTGCCGGCGGGCAGGTCTTCCCAGTGGACGCGCGGTACGGGCATGCGAGCGCTTCTCCCTTGCTGTCGCGGTGATGGCGGAAGCCGCCCAGCGGTCATGCTAGGCGGCTTCGGGCTCGTGGTGGGCTAGTACGGCGTGTCGTCGCCCGCGCTGCACGAGCATTTCGCCGGGCCGATGATGTCGTCCAGGCTGAGGACGAACTCCGGCTCGGTCAGCGCCTCGGCAGGCCGGGAGCTGATCGCGATGTCGATGGTCACGCGGTTTCCTCCTCTCGCGGATGCTGGTGCTGGCAGTAGGTGGCCAGCGGGGCTTGTGCCTTGCGGTAGAGCTGGACGAGGGGCATGCAGGTGCCGCAGGTGCCCTGGAGCTGGCAGCCGGTGCAGCCGCCCTGCCTCAGGAGCAGGGAGTCGGCGATCGCGCCGAGCCGTCGTAGGCCCTCGATGCCCTCGGCGGTGAGGTCAATGTTCGGGTCGCGGCCGATCTTGCAGATGCTGGCCTTCCCGTGGGGATCGACGTGGAAGAAGGAGTGGCCGGCGTTGCAGCCGGTGAACGGCTTACGGGTCCGCAGGTGGGCGGCGGACTGGGCCGGCAGCGTCTCGGCGCCGCCGTGAATGGTGGGCGACATGTTGACGTACAGATCGTGGTGTAGTCCCAGGTCCGCAGCCATCGCCTCCATCTGGTCGACCTCGGCGGCGTTTGTCTGGGTGACGATGAGGCTGAGCTTCACGGGCAGTCTGGCCTCGACGGCGGCGTGCAGGCCGCGGCGGAATGCCCTGTAGGATCCGCGCCGCCTGGTGAGGGCGTCGTAGCTGGCCTCGGTCGCGCCGTAGACGCTGATCGTGATGTCGTGCGGTGGCCGGGCGGCGAGCAGGCCGAGAATCTTGGGACTGGCCAGGCGGGAGCCGTTGGTGAGAATGGCGGAGATCATGCCGAGCTCGCTGGCCCTCTGGTAGACGTCGGGAAATAGCGGGTCGATGGTCGGCTCGCCACCGTTTTCCGTGCTTTGTTACCGTGTCTCTTTGGCTTGTTTTAGCTGCTTGATCGGGATGTTTGTCTATTTGCATTTGTCGGATAGGTCTTCGTATGTTCCTGGCTCGTGCAGCTGATCTTTTTCGATGGCCGGGGCTGGGAGTCCTGGGGTGTTGAGCACAAGCCGACGGTGCCGGACGGGATGCCGGTCCTGGTCGATGACGACTTGCTGTTCGAGGACGGGGACGGCGTCCGCCCTGCGGCGGCGGTGAACCAGTGGCTGAGGGAGCTGCCGTGCAGCGGTGCTCCCGCGCCGGGCACGTGGGCGGTTTATGCCAGGGTGCTGCGGGACTGGATGGAGTTCCTTTCCGGCTGCGGGGTCTCGGTGTTCGATTCCCGGGGCCGGCTGAGGTCCGGGCTGGGGGCGTATGCCGTGCACCGGTCGGCCGGGCCGGTGAGTGCCAGGTACGAGGCATCGACGTGGAACCAGCACGTCAGCATCTTGTCCGGCTTCTACCGGTGGGCGGTGGCGGAGGGCCAAGCCCTCGCCGAGCCGTTCACTTACAAGCAGGCCGTGTCGCGGTTCGGGGATCAGGTCCGCGAGCAGGAGGTGAACCAGGCGGTCAGGCGGAGGCCGAAGGCGCACGTCACCATCAGGTACCTGGAGGCCGACTACGCCGCGATGTTCCTGCGGGCGCTGGCCGGCCTCATGCCCGACGGGAGCGAGGACCCCGGCTACCGGGGGCGGGAGCTGGCGCGCAACGCGGCGGTGGGAGGGCTGGCGTTCGCGACCGGGCTCGGGCCCAGGAGTTCACCTTCCTTCTCGCCGCGGAGGTCCCGCCGCTTCCGGCCGCGCCGACCTCGCTGCCGATCCCGTTCCCGGTCCCGGCGGGGATCGCCAAGGGCCGGAAGTTCCGCACGACGTGGGTCTCCTACGAGGCGCTCGCGGAGGTGCACCGCTACCTTGGCCTGCACCGTCCGCTGGCGGCCGCCGGGTCCGCGTGGCGCCCGCCCCCCGGCCGGGGGGAGCCGCTGCAGGTCTCCGGGGCCGACGCGCGAGGGGGGCGGGTCAACGGGCGCCGGGTGTCATGGGCGTCGCTGCGCCCGGCGGAGCGGCTGCGCCTGGTCGCCCCGGACGGCGGGTCGATGCTGGTGGCCGTGCGGGCGGACGGCGGCCCGTTCACCGCGTGGGCATCGGTGTTCGCCAGGACGGCCGACCGGATCAGGGACCGGTTCGACCCGAGGTTCCCGCATGTCCACCCGCACCGCGCACGGCACTCGTTCGCGATCGCGACCCTGGAGCGCCTGGTGGGCGGCTACTACCAGCAGGCCGCGAAGCTCGTGAAGGACACCGACGCGGACGCCGGGCTGGCTCTGTATTTGTCCAAGTCTGACCCGCTGATGGTGCTTCGTGACCTTTCGGGGCACTCTTCGGCGGTCACGACAGAGGCCTACCTGCGCCGGCTGGACATGACCCGCGTCTACCGCGAAGCCTACGAGCGTTCCGGGGCCGAGCACGGCCTGCTGGACCGCGAGGCGGCCCGCGGGAAGCAGACGAGGAGTTCGACGAGGAGGACGAGCAGGATGACGGCCTGGCTGAAGGATGACCCGCTAGGGATATCAGCTGTCTTCAGCGACGGGACGAGCGCTGCCTTCAGCTTCGGGGCAGCGGCCGACACCGCGCTGGCCCGCGACCTTCTCGCGGGCCTCGTCGGCCTGGTGCACCCGCACGGGCGGATCGACACCCGCAACACGCTGGAGGTCTACGTCCGGGCAGCCAGGGACCTGGCCGCCGCGGCGGCCGGCGCCGGCACGCCGGGCCCGCGTCAGGCCTGACGCGGGCGCGGCTGGCCGGGATTCTGGTGGAGTACGGACCCAGGACGGAGGCCGCGACCCGGCGCATGCTGTCCGCGCTGGACGAGCACGCGCCGGAGCTGCGGCCGGAAGTCCGCGACCTGATCGCCGGCCGGAAGTTCAACCCCTCGGTAACCAGCCAGCCCCTGGCCCCCTACGGCGAGAGCGAGTGGGAGCGGCTCCAGGAGGCATGCCGGGCAGTCGTCCGGGACTCTTTCCGGGCCTACCGGGCCGCCCGGAGCCGCGGCCGGGTCAGGGCGGGACAGGCCCGTCCCGGAGTGGGGCTTCCCGGACCTCTGCCGGTTCCTGGCCGCCGGGGGACCGGTCACCGCCGGGCAGCTCGGACAGCCGCTCGGCTGGAGCGAGCACACCGTGCACAAGCGGCTCGCGGTCCGCGAGGCCGTCGCCGCCCTGTTCCCGGACACCGGCACGGCGCTGGCCTACCAGCTGCTGTTCGGCGCCTGGTGCGGGATCGTCCCGGACGGGATCGACGACCTGGTGACCGGCGACCTCGACTGGGCCGGCGACGCGGCCGTCCTGCTCAGGTACGTCAAGGGCCGGACGGCGCGGGAGAGCGTGACACTGAACCGGCGGACGGTCCGGCTGCTGGAGCAGTGGCTGGAGCACTCGCAGCTGTCCCGCCAGTTCGCGCCCGCCGGGCACCGCACCGGGCTCTGGATCCGCCACGTCCCCACGAGCAACCCCGGCGACGGGCAGCACGGCGCCTGGCACTCCGGCAAGATCAACACGCCCACAGTGCACGGCTGGGTAAGGCGGCAGCAGCTCCTCGGCGACGACGGGATGCCGTTGCGGATCCACCGCCACCGGATCCGGACCACGTTCGAGTCCCACCGGGACCGCCGGTCCTGGTCCGGCAGCGGGCGAGCGACGGTGGACCCCAACCACACGCCCAGGGTCGAGGGCGACCACTACCTGAGTGCCGTGACCCCGGCCCAGCGGCACAACGCCGAGTCCGTCATCGAGGCCGCCCAGGCCGACGTCCTGCGCAAGGCCCACCCCCCGGCGGTCCTGCCCGACAGCCAGGCCGCAGACCTCGCCGGGCAGTTCCCCGAGATGGTGAGCAGGCTGAAACTCGACGACACGGCGATCAAGGAACTGGTCGCGGGAGAACGGGACGTGTTCGTCGCGGCCTGCGCCGACCCGGTGTCCGGGCTGCACGGCCCGAAGGGCAAGCCCTGCCCCGCCCGGCCGTGGGTCTGCCTGCTCTGCCCGCTGGCGCTGTTCACGCCGCGGCACGCGGGCAACCTGCTGCGGATGAAGGCGTTCTTCGGCCGCCAGTGGCTCCAGATGCCGGCACCGCACTTCATGGCCGTGTTCGGCCCCTACGCCCAGCGGATCGACGAGGTCATCGGAGCCTTCCGCCAGCTCGACCCCGCCATCCTGGCCGCTGCCGCCGCCGGAGTGGCCGGCACCGATGACGAACTGCCCCTTCTCCCCGAGGAGCGCACCACATGACCACAACGACCACGCTCACGGACGCGGCGGGCGTCGGCCCCTCGCCGTTCGCAGGCCAGGACATCTGCGCCATCGCCGGGTTCAGCCTGCCGCCAGGACGGCAAGGGCCGGCATTCGAGCAGGACACCTGGGACTTCAGCCAGGTCACCGGACTGCCCGCCTACCTGAAGAAGAGCCACCGGCGGCTGGAGTTCGCGGGCATCCGCAACCCGGCCTGGCGGACGGTCGCCAAGGAGTACTGCGCAGCGCTGCTGGCCCCCCGGCATGATTCCGTCCGGGACCTTCCCCGCGCGTTTCGCAACCCGCTCACGCTGCAGACCTGCGTCCTCAAGCTCGCCGAGGCCATGCGATGGCTGAACTGGCTGACCGGCCACGGAGTCACCGCCCTGGGCCAGGTCACCGGCTGGCACTGCGAGGCCTACGCGGCCGAGCGCTCCGAGCGCCGCGGCAGCGACGGCAGCGTCATCGGCCGGCAGGCACCCGCGATGGCCAGGGCCGCCGAGACCGTCATCGACCTCGCCAGCTACCGCGAGCTGTTCAGCGCCGACCGCTACCCGGCCGGGCTGCGTCCCTTCGGCGGCAAGGCCGGCACGACCGTCGCCGGGCGTACCCGCACCCGCAACGGCGAGAACTCCACCCAACCCGTTCCCGACGACCTCCTGCGCCCCGCCCTTGCTGCGGCTCTCTACCTCGTCCGCACCCTCGCCCCGGGCATCACGCCCC
This sequence comes from uncultured Actinomycetota bacterium, assembly GCA_963735415.1. GTDB lineage: Bacteria > Actinomycetota > Actinomycetes > Streptosporangiales > Streptosporangiaceae > Trebonia. Next base: position 207,623 of record CAVTLB010000033.1, read on the forward strand.
TGCAGCAGGAAGCACGGGACTACACGAAAGTCGGCCCACGGTCCCGGGAGAAATACCGCGACCCTGACTACGCCGACATCCAGGCCGTGCTGCGGCGGCGAGTCGCCGAGGGGCGGCCCCTGGACCGGATCTCCCCGGCCAAGGCCCGCGAACGGGTGTCCAGCGGCCGCCTCAGCCAGGGCGACCCGCTGACGGAAGTCTCGCTGGACTCCCTTGCCCGCGAGGCTGGCCGCGGGGACTTCCAGTGGTCCTGGCTGGACCGGCTCCGGCCGGAGATCCTCGGCGCGATCGAGGCCGTCGGGGTCGAGCAACCCTACGGGCGCAACGCTGCGGCAGTGCCCCGCGCCGACGGGACCGGCGAAGTCCCCTGGACCATGCCGGTCCCCGTCGGCCAGATCAGCGTGCTCACCAGGTCGCTGAAGACAGCCTGCGTCATCGTGATCGCGGTGGTCTCCGGGATGCGGGCCAGCGAGATCTCCGAGCTCGCGGTCGGCTGCCGCTGCCCGGTCGAGGACCCGTTCCCGGCCTGGCCCGCTACCGCATCGCCAGCAAGGTCATCAAGGGCCAGCCGCACGGCGGCACCAGCGACGAATGGGTGGTCACCCGGGACGTCTTCGACGCCGTCGAGGTCGCCGAGCAGCTCGCGGAAGACGACGAGGCCGGCACCCTGCTATTCGGCCGGTCTCTCCTTCAACCTGATGTTCCAGTGCTTCCGCACCTGGGTGAACGGTCCCTCCGGGCAGCGGCTCGGGCTGCAGCAGATCCCCGACGGCCCGCTCACCCCGCGGATGCTCAGGCGCACCCTTGCCATCGAGCTGGCCTACCGGCCAGGCGGCCTGCTCGCCGCGAAGATCCAGCTCAAGCACGTCTCCGTCGCGACCACCGAGGGCTACGCGGCCCGCCCGGGCGGCGCCCAGTCCAGGCTCCTGGCCGAGGTCACCCGCGAGGAGGCCAAGCGCAACCTCGAGATCACGATGGCCGAGTACCAGCGGCACCTGCAGGGCATCCAGCCGTCCGGGCCCGGGGCACGAGACCTGGTCACGCTCTTCGAGTCCGTGGACGGCGCCATCGCCGGGCAGGCCGGGGCGCACCGAACGTGATCCCCGCCGACCAGCAGGTCCGCACGATGCTCGCCAAGCGCGCCGGCACCCTGCACCTCGGGGCCGCGAACTACTGCTGGTTCACCGACCCGTCGCGGGCACTCTGCCTGAAGCTGGCAGGCACCGCCGGACGCCGACCGGCCGCTGCTGGGAATGTGCGACTCCGCACGATGCCCGCAGGCCACCCACCACGCCTGCCACCGGCCGGCCTGGGCGCCAGCGCGGAGAACACCAAGGTCTTCCTCGGCAGCCTCGGCCGCGGCCAGAAGGCCGAACGGGCACGGCTGGAAGCCGACCTGGCCCGCTCCCAGCGAGTGCTCAGCGAAATCGACGCAGCCAGCGGCACCGCGCCAGCAGCGGGAGACTGATCATGGGACGACTCGACCGGGAGACCCGGGCCCGCAACGAGGCCGCGATCCGGACCGCGATGGACCGCCTCCTACGCGGAGACATCCCGCCCGGCGGCGGCTGCGACCTGAAAACACTGGCCCAGCAAGCCGGGATCCCCCGCACCGGCTTCTACCCAAAGCCGACCGCCCCGGCCCCTACCAGCACCTCGCCGAGGAATTCGAGCGCCGGCTGAGCTCTCTCCGCCAAGCCGGGGAAATCACCGACCCCCGCGACGCCCAGATCGTCCGCCTCAAGGCCGAGAACACCAGGCTCAGGGAACGCCTGGCCAGCCAGGAAACCACCATCGCGGAACTGAACGCCTTCAAGACACAGGCAATCTCCCGGCTCGCAGCCCAGCACGCCGAGACGGAGCGACTACGCCTGCACCAGCACGCCAACGTCCGCGAACTGCACCCCGGCACAGCCCGGACAATAAATTTCTCGCAACAGCCGAACTCAAGCGAATGAGACACACCCCCCACGGGACACGGCGAGTGCGAAAACAACCGCCTGTGAGCTGGAGGAAGACCACGCCCGCGTCGTGCAGGATCTGCAGCATCTGCTCGCGCCGGGTCCAGGTCATGCCGGAGAACTGCTTGAGGCCGAGATAGCAGTGCTCGCAGTCGTAGTTGCAGCCGAGGTTCAGCTCATAGGTGGCGCGCACGTACCCGTAGGGCGACGGCTGCCGGATCGTGGCGATGTCGGCGAGCGACAGGCCGTGGACGTCATGCTGCCAATGGGCCTGGACGATGCTGGCGAGCCAGTCCGGGCACGGGCTGCTCCTGGGGACTGGGCGAGCTGTGCGTAGTGGGCCGGTGGCAGGCGGACGGCGCCGGGCCGTCCCGGGAAGAGGACGAGGTGGTCGTCTGCGAAGGGCGTGATGACCAGGTCGCGCATGTCGCTGTCCTCCGGTGGCGTTCTGTTGTCGTGCTACTGATTGTGATGGCATGGTGGCGTGGTGAATAGGACGTGGGGGAGGCCATCGAGAGGACGGCCGGTAGGATGCGCGGGTGATCAAGGCGGTCGTGTTCGACGTCGGCGAGACCCTGGTGGACGAGACCCGCGAGTACGGCACGTGGGCGGACTGGCTCGGGGTGCCCGCGGCACGCGTTCTCGGCGGTATTCGGGGCGGTGATCGCGCAGGGCGCGGACTACCGGGAGGCGTTCCAGTACTTCCGGCCAGGCTTCGACCTGGCGGCCGAGCGGCAGCGGCGGGCCGAGGCGGGCCAGCCCGAGACGTTCGGGGAGGCCGACCTGTACCCGGACGCGCGCCCGTGCCTGGCGGCGCTGCGCGAGATGGGCCTGTGGGTGGGGATCGCGGGGAACCAGACGACGCGGGCCGGGCGAGATCCTGCGGTCGCTGGACCTGCCGGCGGACATGATCGGGACCTCCGATGACTGGGGGGCGAGCAAGCCTGACCCGGCGTTCTTCCGACGCGGTCGCCGACGCCGCGCCGTGCGAGCCAGGCGAGATCGTCTACGTGGGCGACCGGATCGATAACGACCTGAAGCCTGCCAAGGCGGCCGGGATGCGGACGGCGTTCATCCGCCGCGGCCCGTGGGGCTACATCCTGGAGGGCCATCCGGACATGGCAGATGCGGCGGACTGGCGCATGACGAGCCTGGCGGAGCTGCCCGGCCTGGTCGGGGGTTAGCCGCGTCGAGTGCGTGCAGGGTGGTGCTCCAGTCGTACAGCTGCTCATCGAGGCAGTCGGACGGTCGGGAGCGACTCCCAGCGGGATAGGGACTCGCGGACGGCACGGACGCGGTCCATGCCGGTGGCGTACCAGGTGCGGGCCAGTTGCTCCAGCGCCAGGCCGCGCCAGGCGGCAGGCCTCGTCCGGGTCGTCCTCGCCGACGGCGACGGCCGCGAGGTCGCCGAGGATGACCGACCGCTGCTTGACCGCTCCGTCGGGCAGGTTGTCCAGGACGTGCTGCAGCGTCTCCCTGGCAGCGGCGGGCTGCCGGGCGGTCAGCAGGGTGTTGCCCTTGAATCCGGCCAGCCGGACGGGGGAGAACCAGTCCAGCCACGGCGGGGACGGGCGCGGCTCCCGGCTCGCGTAGATGTCCTCCGCATGGCGCGATGAGCTGCAGTGCCTTGCGGGTGTCGCCGAACCGGGTCTCCGTCTCGGCCTCCACTGCGTCCAGCCACGCGAGCATCTCCGGGGATGCCGTCCCGCGCCGGGCGAACTCGCGGGCGGCCCGGATCTTGTCCCGTGCCTCGCCCGCCCTCTTCGGGTCGCCGGAGAACGCCGGGATGAACGCCATGTGCGCCAGCACCGCCGCGCCGAGCAGCGAGTCGTGGGCGTCTTGCGCCGCCTGCAGCGCGACGACGAGGCTGTCTTGCGCTGCTGCGGGGCTTTGCAGGTCGAAGAACTCGATCCGGCCGGCCAGCAGGCTTGATTCCGACAGATCGCGGCGGCCAGCGACCGGCGGGCCGCCTCCGGAACCGAGGGCAGCAGGCCGACGCCGAGCCGCACGTGCGCCGCCACCGAGTCGTGCAGCTGGGACGGCGGCACGGTCCAGTACATGTGCCGGTAGGCGGCCGTGACGGTGATGTAGTCAGCAGCCACCGATCCCGGCAGTGGGTCGGCCACGGGCCGCCTGGGGAATGCCGCGCGGACACCGGCCGTCGCCGTCGCGATGACCACCGGGGAGGATAGGGCGCCCTGCGGCGGCTCCGCCTCGCCGGAGGCCCACGGGGGAGTGAACCCGAGCCTCGGTGCCGTCGTACTCGGCCAGGATCCGCGCCTTGTACGCCGCGGTGAACGTCCGCCGCTTCGGCCTGCTGCCCACCTGACCATCATGCCCCGTCAACGCGGCCTGGTCAGCGAGTGTCATCGTCACTGTCTGGATAGTCCTGTCTCGCCCTGCTTGACCCAAAAGGACTCATTCGTCCCGTGTGTCACACCAGTCTGACAGAAAGGGCCAGGACGGCGGCAAGCACGAGCCGACGCGGGACCGCAGTGAGGGCTGACCTGCAGGCCCGGCTTCCGGGTGCCAGCGCTCCGAGGACCGTGCGCGAGGCCGCGCGGTCGGGCCGCCGGCACAAGCCGGCTGACCCGCAGTTGCTGGCCAGGCCCTCTGCGACCCCTGATGCCTTTCACCGGCGCGTAGCGCACCAACCCGGAGGTATAAGGGTGCGGGTGCCCGTGCGTCCCCTCCAGCCAGGTGAACAGGTGCCGTAGGTTCCGCTGCTTGGTGTTCGTCCCGCCCTGGCTGCGGGAGTCGTAGAAAGCCCGGAAGAACCGGTTCAGGACCACCGTGTCGCAGCCGGTGAAGTCGACCTCAATGTCGACCTCGTCCAGCCACGCGCTGAGGGCAAGGGCCGCGTTGGTGTACGCCAGGATCGTCTCTTCCTGGAACGGGCGGTGCTGCTTGTTAGTCTGGGTCCTGAGCCAGTCGCCGAACTCGCTGATCATCATCTGCCGCATCTCGCGCGGCGTGTACGCGGTCCGCGGCGGCGGGGCAACGGCCACCCACGAACCGGAAGGCCCGACCACGGGCACCGGGTCGCCGACGACGCGAAGGGGGTTCTCGCGGGCACCGGCCGGCTGCTTGCGAGCGGGCATGGCGGCTCCTCCGTCCTGGGGGAGCTACGCACTCTTGCAAGCCACAAGGCTAAGTGCGTAGCGCCGGGATGCTAGGTCGCAGCCAGGCGACCGGAGGAGAAAAGCGCAGAGAAGTCGCAGGCCAGACACTGTAGGAGTGCCCCAGAAGGATTCGAACCTTCGCACCTGGCTCCGGGGCCAGCCTCTTACGGGGTGCTGGCGACCACCCACATGGAGAAGTACTGCGAGCCGCCGCCGTAGGCGTGCCCGAGCGCGGTGCGCGCGCCGGGGACCTGGTGCTGGCCGGCCTTGCCCATGACCTGCAGGGCCGACTCGGCGAACCGCAGCAACCCGGACGCGCCGATCGGGTTGGACGACAGCACGCCGCCGGACGGGTTGATCGGCATCCGGCCGCCGATCTCGGTCTCGCCCGCCTCGGTCAGCCGCCACCCCTCGCCGGGGGCGGCGAAGCCGAGGTTCTCCAGCCACATCGGCTCATACCACGAGAACGGCACGTAGATCTCCGCCACGTCGATCTCGTCGATCGGGGACGTGATGCCGGCCTTGCGCCACAGGTCGGTGGCGCAGGCGACCCCGGCCGCCGGGTTGACCGGGTCCTTACCCGCGAACATGGTCGGCTCGGTCCGCATCGCGGTGGCCCGGATCCAGGCCACCGGTCGGCCGCTGCGCTCCGTCGCCTTCGCGGCGTCCTCGTCTCCGATGACGACCGCGCACGCGCCGTCGCTGGACGGGCAGGACTCGTCATAGTGGACCGGGTCCCACACCAGCGGGCCCGCCAGGACCTTCTCCATCGTCATGTCGGCCTGCTGCAGGTGGGCGTAGGGATTGCGGGCGCCGTTGCGCCGGTCCTTGGCCGCGACCATCGCGCCGATGTGCGAGGGCGCGCCGCTGCGCCGGATGTAGGCGCGGATGTGCGGCGCGAAGTACCCGCCGGCCCCGGCCACGACGGCGACGCTGAACGGGTGCGCGATCGACAGCGCCCACATGGCGTTGGACTCTGACTGCTTCTCCCACGCGACCGCCAGCACCCGGCGGTGCACGCCGGACTGCACGAGGCTGGCCGTGACGTTGCCGGTCGCCCCGCCGACCGAGCCGGCGGTGTGCACCCGCAGCAGCGGCTTGCCGACCGCGCCCAGGGCGTCCGCCAGGTACAGCTCGGGCATCATGACGCCCTCGAACAGGTCCGGCGCCTTCCCGACAACGACTGCGTCAATGTCGTGCATGGTGAGCCCGGCATCGGCCAGGGCGCGGTCGGCCGCCTCCCGGCACAGGCCGGCCATCGACACGTCGGCGCGCTTGGAACGGTGCCGGGTCTGCCCGACGCCGAGAACTGCCGCCTTCATCGTGCCTCCATGGTGCAGACGATGTTCTGTTGCAGGGCCGGGCCGCCGGTGGCGTGCCCGAGGGCGGTCCGTGCCCGGCCCGTCATGATCGCCTGGGCCGCGTAGCCGATCCGGGCCAGGCCCGCCGCGAACATCGGGTTGCCGGCCAGCGCGCCGCCCGAGGGGTTGACCTCGGTCGCGCCGGTGACGCCGCTGGGCGCGACGGCCTGCCGGATGATCAGCTCCTGGTGGCTGAACGGGGCATGCAATTCGGCGACGTCGAGCGGGGTGTCGCTGACCGGCCCCAGGGGCCGCAGCGTGGTGAGGTCCCGTGCCCCGAGGGACGCGGACTCGATCCGGTGCCCGAACCAGGTGATCCAGGCCGGCCGCCCGCACAGCTCGCGTGCCTTTTCCCCGCTGGCCAAGATGATGACGGCCGCACCGTCGCCGACGGGGGCGCAGTCGTGCGCCCGCAGCGGGTCGGCGACGTAGGGCCGGGCGAGCAGGCTCTCAACGCTGGCGCGGGCGTCGCCGGCTTGCGCCCGGGGGTTGCTCGCGGCGCAGGCCAGGGACCGCGCGGCGACCTGCGCCATGTCCTTCTCTGTCCACAGGCCCGCCTCGATGCCCAGCCGGGCCTGCAGCGCCGCGACCGACACCGCGTCGGGCCACAGCGGGGCGAGGAGGTACGGGTCCAGTTGCAGCGCGAGCACCCGGCTCAGCTGCGCGCCCGAGGACTTCCCGAACCCGTACACCAGCGCGGTGTCGACCTCGCCGGTGAGGATCTTCACCCACGCCTCGTACAGCGCCCACGCGCCGTCCATCTCGACGTGGGACTCCATGATCGGCGGGATCGCGCCGATCGCGTCCACCGCCTGCACGAAGGAGAACGCCCGCCCGGCCAGGTAGTCGGAGGAGCCGGAGCACCAGAAGCCGATGTCGTGCCTGGTCAGGCCCGTCTGGGCGTACACCTCGCGGAAGACGGGGACGAGCATCTCCACGCCGCCGGTCGTCGAGTCGTCCCGGATGCCGATCGGGGACTGCGCGAACCCGACGACGGCCACGTCTGTCGTCATATGTGCTTCCCGTAGGTCTCGTAGGGGGCGTCCGGCTCCCCGGTCGGGGCGAAATGGCTGATCGTGTCGGCGTGGGCGTTGCCTGGGGTGGTGGGCGGGGAGGCGTGGGCGTTGCCTGGGGTGCTGGGCGCCGTCTCCGCTCCCGCGCCGCCCCGCGCGGCTTCCAGACCGCCTTGACCCGCATGCCCATCCGGACCTCGCCCGGGTCGCAGCCGAGGACCAGGTGGTGGAACGCGATATCGGCCCCGTCGAGCAGGATCGCCGCCGCCGCGTACGGCGGCTTGATGTGCTGCCCCGGGTACGCCACGTTCACTATGGAGAACGTGGTGACGGTCCCGGTGTCCGGCAGGTCCACCTCGGTGTCGGTAGTGACCCCGTCGGCCGGGCAGGTCCCCCGCGAGGGGATGTACACCAGCCCGCACTCCGGGCACCGCTGCCCGATCAGGCGGCCCTCGGCCAGACCGCGCAGGTAAGCGCTTTCGGCCAGCGAGGCGGTGTGCTGGTAGCGCAGCCGCACCGGGGTGATCGTCATCGTGACGGGGCCGGGCACCACGACTGTCTTGGTCGTGTCCGCCGCTTGCGCGGTCTGGGCGGGCACGGCTGTCTCGCCGGCCCGGCCAGGGCCAGGGTCCTCGGCGGTGTCCGCGGGGTCCGGCTCGAAGCACGCGATGTCGCGGATGCTGCCGACCCGCTCGTGCGCCCACCGCGGCCGGACCCGCATTCCCGTCCGCATCATCCCGGCGTGCCCCGCCGGGCCAAGGTCCACGGCATGCAGCATCGCGGTGTCGGCGCCATCCAGCCGGATCAGCGCCCACGCGAACGGCCCGTCCAGCGGCTGGCCGTCGAGCGGCTCAGGCATCCAGGTCCAGGTGACCACCGTCCCGGCCGGGCCAACCTCGACCAGGGCCTGCCGGGGGACGGCGGTCACCGGGTCGAACTCGAAGGGCGGCGCGTGCACCCGGCCGTCGGCGGCGCGCGCCCCGAGGATGCGCTGATCCCGCAGCGCGGTCATGAACGGGCCGAGCACTGGCCCGAGCGACCGTGTGTAGTCGAACGTGATCTCCATCGATGCCCGCATGATCGCGGGCGCTGGGGTGTCAGCCACCGGGCCATTGTAGAACGCGTTCTACTTATTGAACATGCGCGGCAAGCCAATCGCGGCTTGCCGCATAACTAGAACACGTTCTAGATTAGGCCGTGTGACCGACAGTGGCTTGTGGAACATCGCGGCGCAGGCACCGGACAGCACGGCGGTGATCGAGCCCGACGGGATCGTCGTGACCTACGCCGAGCTGGCCGCCCGCGCCGACCAGATCGGCCGGGGCCTGCAGGAGCTCGGGCTTCGCCCGGGCGACGTGGTGGCCGGGATGCTGCCCAACGGCTCGGCGGCGCTGGCGCTGTTCTTCGCCGCGGCGCAGACCGGCCTGTACGTGGTGCCGATCAACTGGCACCTGGCCGCGGGCGAGGTCGCCTACATCCTCGGCGACAGCGGCGCGGGGGCGTTCGTGGCGCACGAGCGGTTCGCCGCGGTCGCGGCCGCGGCGGCGGAGCAGGCGGCGCTCGGTCCGCGGGCCCGGTTCGCGGTCGGCGAGGTCCCCGGGTTCCTGCCGCTGGCTGACCTGGGAGCGGGAGGGTCCGGCCACCCGGCTATCCGAACGACTGGCGCGCCCATGGTCTACACGTCGGGCACCACCGGCCGCCCCAAGGGCGTGCGCCGCCCGCTCACCGGGGAGGACCCGGACAACGTCGCGCTGGCGAGCGCCGGGTTCTTCGGCCTGTTCGGCCTCAAGCCGTTCGACGGCCACGTGCACCTGTGCTGCTCGCCGCTGTACCACACCGCGGTGCTGAACTTCGCGACCATCTCCCTCCAGCTGGGCCACCCGGTCGTGCTGATGGACCGGTTCGACCCGGAGGTCATGCTCGCCCTGATCGACCGGCACCGGGCGACCCACAGCCACATGGTGCCGACGCAGTTCCGGCGGCTGCTCGCGCTGCCGGAGGAGGTGCGCGCCCGCTACGACGTCGTCCTCGATGCGCGCCGCGATCCACGGCGCGGCGCCCTGCCCGCAGGAGGTCAAGCGGCGGATGCTGGACTGGTGGGGGCCGGTGGTGACCGAGTACTACGCGGCGACCGAGGGCGGCGGGACCCTGATTACCGCCACCGAATGGCTCCAGCGGCCCGGGTCGGTCGGCAGGCCGTGGTCGTACTCGCAGGTGCGCGTCCTCGACGAGAACGGCGAGGACGTGCCGGCGGGCGAGCCGGGGCTGGTCTACATGCGGATGGGCGCCTCGACCTTCGACTACCACAAGGACCGGGACAAGACCCTGGCCGGGCGCGCCCGGGGCATGTTCACCGTCGGGGACATCGGCTACCTCGACGCGGACGGGTACCTCTACCTGTGCGACCGCAAGGGGGACATGATCATCTCTGGCGGGGTCAACATCTACCCGGCGGAGATCGAGGCGGAGCTGTCTTGCCATCCGGCGGTTGATGACGTCGCGGTCTTCGGCATCCCGCACGACGAGTGGGGCGAGGAGATCAAGGCCGTGGTGCAGCCGGCCGAGGGGGTCACGCCCGGTCCCGAGCTGACCGCCGAGCTGCTGGACTTCCTCGGCGGCCGGATCGCGAAGTTCAAGCTGCCCAGGTCCGTCGACTACGTCGCGGAGCTGCCGCGCGATCCCAACGGCAAGCTCTACAAGCGGCGGCTCCGCGACCCCTACTGGGCCGGCCGCGACCGGGCCATCTGACTGTCCTCGGACTACCAGGAAGCGTCCTAGGCGTCGCGGAACTCGGGGCGGCGCTTGGCCATGAAGGCGCGCGGGCCCTCCTTGGCGTCCTCGCTGGCGAACACCGACGCGCCGATCTTGGCCTCGATCTTGAACGCGTCGTTCTCCGCCATCCCCTCGGTCTCCCGGATGGTGCGCAGGATCGCCCGGACGGCGACCGGGCCGTTGGCGGCGATGACCTCGGCGATCTCCAGCGCCTTGGCCAGCGCCTCGCCCGTCCGGCACGACGTGGCCGATGAGGCCGATCGCGGCTGCCTCGGCCGCCCTGATGTGCCGCCCGGTCAGCAGCAGGTCGGCGGCCAGCGTGTAGGGGATCTGCCGGGGCAGTCGTACCGCCGAGCCGCCGAGGGGGAACAGGCCCCAGCGGGCCTCGGAGACGCCGAACCGGGCGCTCTCGCCGGCCACCCGGATGTCGCAGGCCTGCAGGATCTCGGTGCCGCCGGCGATCGCCGGGCCCTCCACGGCGGCGATCAGCGGCTTGGTCAGGCGGCGGCCCTTCAGCAGCGACTCGATGACCGACACGTCCATCTCGCCCATCCGGTCGCCGGGATGGTCGCTCGTCATCGCCTTCAGGTCGGCGCCCGCGCAGAACGCGCCGCCCGCCCCGGTGAGGATGCACACCCGTGATCGCCGGGTCGGCGTCGACCCGGTCCCAGGCCTGGGCCATCAGCTGGGTCATCTGCGGGCTGAGCGCGTTGCGCGCCTCCGGGCGGTTCATCGTCACGACCAGCACGTGCCCGCGCTGCTCAGTCAGCAGATGGGACTCCTCGCTCATGCCCGACCTTCCGCTCATGTCCCGGTTTCCGCCGCGGGACCCTCTTGCCGAAAACAGTAACACGTTCTAGTTTCTACCCATGGCACTGAACATGGCCGACCTGTTCGAGCATGCCGTCGATGCTTACCCGGAGCGGGTGGCGCTGATCTTCGGGGACCGCCAGGTCACCTACGCCGGGCTGGAGGACGAGGCCAACCGCCTGGCGCACCACCTGGCCGCCCAGGGAATCGGCCCCGGTGACCACGTCGGACTGTACGCCCGCAACTCCGTCGCCGCCGTGGCGACCCTGCTGGCCATCATCAAGCTCCGCGCCGTCGCCATCAACGTCAACTACCGGTACCTGGCGGGCGAGCTCGGCTACCACCTGCGGGACGCCGACGTGGCCGTCCTCGTCCACGACCTGGAGCTGGCCCCCATCGTGGCCGCCGCCGCGCCTGCCGAGTTGCCGCGCGTGGTCATCGGCGGCGACTACGACGAGGCGCTGGCGGCCGCCTCGGGGGAGCGCGACTTCGGGCCGCGCAGCGCCGACGATGTCTACATCATCTACACCGGCGGCACCACCGGGCAGCCGAAGGGCGTCATGTGGCGGCACGAGGACATCTGGCGCACGCTGGCCGGCGGCGTCGACTTCGTCTCCGGCGAGGTCCTCCAGGACGAGTGGGCGCAGTCCCGCAAGGGCGCCGCAGGGCAACGGCATGGTCCGCATGTCACCCGCGCCGCTCATCCACGGGGCCGCCATGGTGGCCACGCTGGGCTGCCTGTTCGCCGGGGACGCGACGGTGATCCTGCCGAAGTTCGACCCGCACGCCGTCTGGGCGGCGGTGCAGCGGCACCACGTCAACGTGCTCTCGGTCATCGGCGACGCGATGGCCCGGCCACTGCTTGAGGCGCTGGCTGCCGGCGGACTACGACACGTCCTCCCTGATCTCGGTCAACTCCACGGCGGCGCTGTTCTCGCCCGCCGTCAAGGAGGGGATCGCGAAGGCGCTGCCGAACGTGTTCCTCACCGAGGCGATCGGCGCGACCGAGACCGGGTTCACCGGCATGGCGTTCGGCGGTGCCGGTTCCGAGCACCGGGGCGGCCCTACCGTGACCCCGGGCCTGGACGTCATCGTGATTTCCGAGTCGGGCGGCGTGTGCGGGCCCGGCGAGGTCGGGAAGCTCGCGCGCGGCGGCAACATGCCGATCGGCTACTACAAGGACCCGGTCAAGACGGCGGAGATGTTCCACGAGGTGAACGGCAGGCGCTACGCGGTGGCCGGCGACTGGGCACGGGTCGAGGACAACGGCACGATCACCCTGCTCGGCCGCGGCAACACCTGCGTGAACACCGGCGGTGAGAAGGTCTACCCCGAGGAGGTCGAGGGCGCGCTGAAGTCGCATCCTGACGTGTTCGACTCCCTCGTCCTCGGCGTGCCCGACGACCGTCTCGGCCAGCGGGTGGCCGCGCTGGTCGAGCTGCGCCCCGGTGCGCCCGCCGACGTGGCCGCGATCCAGGCGCACGTGCGCGGCCAGCTCGCCGGCTACAAGGTGCCGCGCACCGTCTGGTTCGTGGACTCGATCGGCCGCACGGTGTCCGGCAAGGCCGACTACGGCTGGGCGCGCCGGTACGTCGCCGATCATCCCCCGCAGAGAAGGACTCTTAGCCCATGACCGTGCGGACGCCCGTGTGCGACCTCCTGGGCATCGAGCATCCCATCGTCGGATTCAGCCCGTCGGAGCACGTCGCCGCCGCGATCAGCCGGGCCGGCGGCCTGGGCGTGCTCGGCTGCGTGCGCTTCAACGACCCCGCCGAGCTGGACGCCGTCCTTGACTGGATGGACGCGAACACCGACGGCAAGCCGTACGGCGTGGACGTGGTCATGCCGGCGACGGTGCCCGCCGAGGGCGCGATCGGGGACCTGGCCGGCATGGTCCCGCAGGGGCACCGCGACTTCGTCGAGCGGACGCTCCGCGAGCTCGGCGTGCCGCCCCTGCCGGACGGCACGCCATCCGGCGACGGCGTCATCGGCTGGCTGCACTCGGTCGCGCGCAAGCACGTCGAGGTCGCGCTGGCCCACCCGGCGCGGCTGATCGCGAACGCGCTCGGCCCGCCGCCGCCGGACGTCATCGCCAGCGCGCACGAGCGCGGCATGCTGGTGGCCGCCCTGGCCGGGAAGGCGGACCACGCCCGCGCCCAGGTCGCCAACGGCGTGGACATCGTCGTCGCCCAGGGGCACGAGGCCGGCGGCCACACCGGCGAGATCGGGACCATGGTGCTCGTCCCGGAGGTCGTCGACGCGGTCGGCGACCAGGTGCCGGTGCTCGCCGCGGGCGGGATCGGCTGCGGCCGCCAGGTCGCCGCCGCGCTCGCGCTCGGCGCCGCCGGGGTCTGGATGGGCTCGGCCTGGCTGCTCACCAGCGAGTACGCGCAGATGTCGTCCTCGCCCGGCGTCCAGCAGGCCCTGCTGGCGGCCACGTCGTCGGACACCGTCCGGTCGCGGATCTACAGCGGCAAGCCCGCCCGGCTGCTGCGCAACCGCTGGACGGCCGCGTGGGAGCAGCCGGGTGCCCCCGAGCCGCTGAAGATGCCGCTGCAGAACATCCTCGTCGCCCAGGCCCACCAGCGGCTCATGCAGTCAGGGAACCCGGACGTGGTGCCGATGCCGGCCGGGCAGATCGTGGGCCGGATCACCGAGGTCCGCGAGGTCGCCGACGTGATGGCGGCGCTCGTGCGCGAGACCGACGCGGTCCTGGACCGGCTGGGCGGGAGGGATTGAAGAGTGAAGACTGCCGTCACGGCCGGTTACTGGGGCGCCGGCCCCCGGCGGGAGCGGCGGACCTGTTCGGCGCCGCCGAGCGCCTCGGCATCGACCAGGTCTGGACGGCGGAGGCCTGGGGCAGCGACGCGTGGACGCCGCTGGCCTGGTACGGGTCGCGGACGTCCCGGGTCGCCCTCGGCACCGCGGTCTCCCAGCTGTCGGCGCGCCCGCCGGCGACCCTGGCGATGACGGCGATGACGATGGACCACCTCACCCAGGGGCGGGTGCTGCTCGGCATCGGCACCAGCAACCCGCAGGTCGTCGAGGGGTGGTACGGCCAGCCCTACCCGCGCCCCCTGGAGCGCACCCGGGAGTACATCGACGTCCTCCGGCTGGTCATCGCCCGCGGCGAGCCGGTCACCTACGACGGCAAGCACTACCAGCTCCCGCTGGCGGGCGGGACCGGCCTGGGCAAGCCGCTGCGCTCGATCCTGCACCCGTACCGCAGCGAGATCCCCATCTACCTGGGCGCGGAAGGGCCGAAGAACGTCGCGCTCGCGGCCGAGATCGCCGACGGCTGGCTCCCCATGTTCTTCTCGCCCGCGATGAACGACTTCTACGCCGCCGCGCTCGAAGACGGCTTCGCCCGCCGCCCGTGCCGACACAGGCGCCCGCCGCGCCCGCGAGACCTTCGACGTGGTGGGCGGCCCGCTCGCCATCGTCCCCGACGACGACATCGAGCGGGCGGCCGACCGCATCCGGCCCTCCCTCGCCCTCTACATCGGCGGCATGGGCGCGCGCACCCGCAACTTCCACCACGAGGTCTTCGTCCGCATGGGCTACGAGGCGCAGGCCATCGCCATCCAGGACGCGTACCTGGCCGGGGACAAGAAGGGCGCCATCGCGGCCGTCACGACCCGGATGGTGGAGGACGTCGCCCTGATCGGCCCCTGGGCCAAGATCACCGAGGAGCTCGCGCGCTGGCGGCAGACCGTCCTGACGACGCTCCTGGTCAACTGCGACCCGGCCTTCTGCCCAAGGTGCTGGACCTGGTCAGGCAGTGATCTCCCGGGGGTCCTGCCGGCAGGTCAGGTGAACCCGAAATCGCGCGGGACCGGCAGCGCAGGCCATTTCGTCCGCCGGCGTCACTGGCCTTGCGGGTCATTTTCAGGTCGGCCGGGCCCCGCCTGTCTTGTCACGGCGGTCATTCCGCCCGCAAGGCGGACGCCGTCCTCGCACGGGCCGCCCAGCTCGCCGGCAGCAGCGCGCCGGCGACCCCGATGACCAGCCCGGCCAGGGCGAGGACCAGGAAGCTCAGCGGGGCTGTAGACGTTGACGTAACTGGCCGGAAGCAAGGTGCCCCCGGCGCTGGCCATGGCCCGCACCACGGTTGAGTGCACGATCACGCTCACCGGGACGGCGAGCACGCCGGCGGCCAGCCCGGCGCCGGCGATCCAGCACACGACCATGGCGATGGTCTGCCGCGGGGACATCCCGACGGCCTTGAACACCCCGAGGTCGTGGATCCGATCCCTGGTGCCGAGGACCACGGTGTTGAGCACGCCGAGCCCGGCGGCCAGCGCCAGCAGCAGGGTGAGCGTGCCGATCAGGGCGGTGAGGGTCCGGTAGAAGGCGTCGTTCGTGGTCGGGGAGGCGAAGAACCTGGGGAACAGGGCGCGGTTAAGCGCGTGTGCGTAGGCGACGGGGTCGGTGCCCGGCTGCAGCCCGACGTCGTACTGCCCGGCGGTCAGGCCCGCGCGGGGGCCGCCCAGGGTTTGCCAGCTGGTGATCATGACAGGCTGCCCGCGGCCCTGCGGGTCGAAGGCCTCTCCGACGATCCGGGCCGCGATCTGCTGGGCGCGGAAGGTGATGGTGACGCTGTCGCCGACGGACTTGCCGGTCTGGGTGAGGAAGCCGGTGTTGACAACCACCTCGCCAGGAGCCTGGTACCAGCGCCCGCTGATCATGTCGTAGCCGGTCCAGGTCGCGTCGCCGTCGAACGCCTCGGTCGGCACCGGCTGGACCAGTCCCAGCACGCTCACCACGGGGATGGCCTCGGCCACGACGTGCCGCGTTCCCCGCTGTGCCATGATCGCGTCCTCGACGGATCGGTCGTGGCCGGCCGCCCGCGGCGGCTGCCCGGCGGAGCCGGCTGCCGTCCCCGCCTTGCTTCCCTTGCCGGGCGCGGCTGGACCGTAGCGGACGGCCGGGACGACCTGCACCTGCTCGGAGGTCACGTGCGATTGACCGTTCGCCCCCTTGCTCAGTGTTGAGTTCAGCCCGGCGGCGAAGATCACCGCCGTGACGCCGAAAAGGATCGCCGCGGCGGTGACCAGGGTCCGGCCGGGGCGGGCGAAGGGGGCGGCGAGGCCGATGGTCACCGGGCGGGGAAGGGGCAGGCGGCCGAGCACCCGGTGCGCCGCGTAGCCGTGGCCGGCCCGCGGGGCGCGCCCGGTCGCGATGGCCTGGACGGCGCTCAGCCGACCGGCGCGCAGCGACGGCAGCAGCGCCGCCAGTCCCACCAGCGCGCACATCAGCATGGGCACCTCGATGTCGGCAGACGCGGGCACGAGCAGCCGGCCGACCCCGTAGACGGTCGCGGCCTGGCCGAGCAGCGGTACCGAGAGCAGGTTCCCCAGGACCACCCCGGCCAGCATCCCGGCCACCGCCGGGATCCCCGCCTGCCCGACGTAGGCGGCGACGACCTGCGCGGGCGTGAACCCGATGCTCTTGAGCACGCCGATCCGGCGATAGCCGGCCACCACGGCCCCGTTGACCACGTTGCCGACGATCACCACCGACATCACCAGCCCGATGACGGCGAACGCGACCACGAACGGCACGATGATCGAGATCGACCCGCTCTCCTGGAGCTCCACGGTGAGCCACGACGCCGTGCCGGTGAGCGCGCCGGCCGGCAGCGCCGCGGTCAGCGCCGCGACGTCCGCGCTGACCTGTGCCTGGGTGCCCGCGCTGTGGAACTGGTACAGCATCTGCGCGGCGGCCGGCGCGCCCGGCGCGCGCAGGGCGGATATCTCCGCGGGCCGCACCCAGCCGTCGGCGGTGCTGGTGATCGACTTGGCGACGCCGACGACAGTCAGCGCCGGGTGTCCCGGCGCGCTGGTCACGATTATCTTCGTGCCGATGAGCTGGGCGGCGGAACCAACGCCGCTGCGGAAGTCGCGGGAGAGCACGATCTCGCCGGGCTGCCGCGTCCAGCGGCCCGCGTCCAGCGTCAGGTCATCCACCGACCCGCCAGGTGACGCGCGGCCGACCACCGTGACCGGCGGCAGGGTGATCCCGCCGAACGGGCTGATGCGCGGCGTGATGGTGGCCTCGGCGAACGGCCCGGCCGCGGCGGCGACCTGCGGCAGCCGCTGGGTAGCGGCCAGCTGGCCGGCCGTGGCCCTGGCGGCATCGACGCTGGCGGCCACGTCAGCGCCACGCTGGGCGGCGAAGGCATGCTGGAATGGCGCGTCCGAGACGAGGAGGAGCCGCGCCCCAGCGTCGCGGAGGCGGTGGACACCAGCAGCGTGGTGAAGATCACGACCGTCTGCACCTTGCGCCGGGCCACCGCGCCCGCGATAGCGCGGATCACCGGTGCCGCCCTCATGGCCGTGCCCCCGCGCCGGCGCCCGCGACGATCTGGCCGTCGGCGATCTGGATCGTGCGGCTGGCGTAACGCGCGGCCAGTCCGGGGTTGTGGGTGACCAGCACGAGCGTCTGGCCGGACCGGTGGAGGTCCAGGAGCAGTTCGCCGATCTCCTCGCCGTTCGCGCTGTCCAGGGCACCGGTTGGCTCGTCGGCCAGCAGCATCGCTGGACGGTTGACCAGCGCCCGGGCGATCGCCACCCGCTGCCGCTCGCCGCCGGACAGCCGGGCCGGGTAGGCCTGGCGGTGCTCGCCGATGCGTAGCGCCTGCAGCAGTTCGTCCGCCCGGGCCCGCGCCTTGCCCCGCGCCACCCCGGCCAGCTGGGCGGGAAGCAGGACGTTGTCCAAGACGGTCAGGTCGTCCAGCAGGTTGAAGAACTGGAAGATCATGCCGACCTTCTGGCGCCGGAACCGGGCCAACGCGGTCTCGCTTAGCCGATCGATCCGCTGCCCCGCGACGGTGACCGTCCCGCCGGTAGGCCGGTCCAGGCCGGCGATCATGTTCAGCAGCGTCGATTTCCCGCTGCCCGACGGGCCCATCACGGCGACCGACTCCCCGGCCGCGATCTGCAGGCTGACGCCGTCCACCGCGGGCGCGGCGCCGCTGTCGTAACGTTTGGTGACTTCTTCGAGTCGTATCAGCGCATCCATGCGCGACAAGCTAGGCGCGCCTGGTCCCGGCCCGCCTCGGTCGCGAGACGCAACGTGCCAGCCGCGGCGGATGACCGCCGGCCGGCGGTCATCCGCGAGAAGGAGCGGCCTCGGCCGCGGGGATGATGCCGCGCGGGGGAGTCGCCGGGCACAATGAGCTGGTGAGCGAGAGCAGGCGCGGGCCGGCGCGGGCCTGGCAAGGGCGCTGGCGTTCGCCCGGGCCACCGAGTCGCGGCCGGTGGTCCCCCGGCGTGCCGTCAGCATCGACGTGGTCCTGGCGGGGGCGGCGACCTTCGCGGCGCTGACCGTCGCCTGGTCGCCTACCGCCCGCCCGCTCGGACCGTTGCTGGTCACCTTGACCACGGCACCGCTGGCGCTGCGCCGGGTCTTCCCGCTAGCCGCCTTCTGGACCATCATGGCCGCCATCGTGGCCGCCTACTTCCCGCAGAACAACGCGACGCTGGTCACCTTCCTCACGGTGGCGTTCGCCGCCTACTCGGCGGTCGTGCACAGCCGCTACCACCGTGCCGCGCTGCTCAGCATGCCCTTGGTGACCGTACTGGCGATGACGCTTTTCGCGGACACGGCGCCGCCAATTCCGGCCCGGGCCACCCCCTTGCTGATCTTCATCCCGATCATGGTCGCGGGAGACGCGGTCCACCGGTGGGCCCGGCGGGCCGGCGACTCCGGCGCGCGGCTTCGCCAGGCCCAGGCCGAGCACGAGGAGGCGACCAGGCGCGCGCTGGAACGAGAGCGGGCGCGCATCGCGAGCGAGATGCACGACGTCGTGACGCACAACGTGAGCATGATGGTGGTGCAGGCGGGCGCCGCCCGCCTGGTCCTGGGCAAGGACCCCGAGGAGGCCATCAAGGCATTGCGCGCGGTGGAATCAAGCGGCCGGACGGCCATGACCGAGCTTCGCCATCTGCTCGGCCTGCTCAGCCCGCCACC
Organism: uncultured Actinomycetota bacterium; assembly: GCA_963735415.1. Classification (GTDB taxonomy): domain Bacteria; phylum Actinomycetota; class Actinomycetes; order Streptosporangiales; family Streptosporangiaceae; genus Trebonia. Next base: position 226,636 of record CAVTLB010000033.1, read on the forward strand.
AGAGACGGCGGATGCCCGCTGGCCAGCCGGGCTGCCGACCGCGCCGCTCGACGCGGGCGGCGGCCCGCACGGCGGGGCAGGCCTGGCGCCGCAGCCGGGTCTCGAGGAACTGCGCGAGATGACCGGCCGCGTCGCCGCCGCCGGGCTGCCCGTGGAACTGCGCGTCATTGGGGCACCACGGGACCTGCCGCCCGGACTGGGGCTGGCCGTGTTCCGGGTCGTGCAGGAGGCGCTCACCAACGTGATCAAGCACGCGGGTAAGCCGCCGACCGAGGTCCGGCTCACCTATGAACCAGCCGCGCTGGTAGTCGAGGTCGCCGACGGCGGGCGGCCGATTCCGGCCGCGAGCCCGGCACCTGACGCCGGCGGCGCGGGCGTCCCCCGCGGACCTGGGATGGGCCTGCTTGGCCTGCGCGAGCGGGTGGCGCTGTACGGCGGCGAGCTCGCCGCCGGACCACGGCCCGGCGGGGGATGGCTGGTGACGGCGACAATGCCGGTAGAGCCACCGCAGACGCCAGCGAAAGTGGCCCCGCCATGAGCAGCATGGCCGCGACCGGCGCTGGCCTGCGCGTGGTCATCGCCGACGACCAGACACTGGTCCGCAGCGGGTTCCGGCTCATCTTGAACGAGGCCGGGATCACCGTCGCGGCCGAGGCCGCCAACGGCAGGGAAGCCGTCGCCGCCGTGCTCGCGCACCGTCCAGACGTCGTCCTCATGGACATCCGGATGCCGGGGATGGACGGGCTGGAGGCCACCCGCCGCATCCTCGGGTCCAAACCCGGATCCGGCTGCCGGATCATCATCTTGACGACCTTCGACCTCGACCAGTACGTCTACGCCGCACTGACCGCGGGGGCGAGCGGGTTCCTGCTCAAGGACGCCTCGCCCGAGCAACTCGTCGCCGCGGTGCGCATGGTCCGCTCGGGCGACGCGCTGCTCGCGCCGTCCATCACCCGCCGCCTGATCGAGCGCTTCGCCCCGCACCAGCCCGGCCAGTTCATCTCGCACGCCGGCCTGGCGGACCTGACTGCGCGGGAGCTGCAGGTACTGCGGCTGCTGGCCCGCGGGCTGAGCAACGCCGAACTGGCCGAAGAACTGACGGTCAGCGCGGCGACGGTCAAGACCCATGTGGCCAGCATCCTCGCCAAGCTGCAGCTGCGGGACCGGGTCCAGGCCATCGTCCTCGCCTACCAGACCGGGCTCGCGGGACCGCCGCCGGATCGGGCATCGCAGCCGCCCGCGTGACTGTCGCCAGGCGCCCGCGCCTGCTGGCGCCGGGCGCCCGCTCAGGGCTATGACGGAGCCCAGGCATCCCCGCCCGGCTCGTGGCGGGCTTGCCCGGCGAGGATGTCGCCGAGGCGCACGAGCTGGCGCGTGGCGCCGCCGAGGGTGAACTCGGCCTGCTTGGCGGCGAGGAAATACCGGTGGACCGGGTGAGACATGTCGATTCCCGTTCCGCCGTGCACGTGGACGGCGGTGTGCGCGACCCGGTGGCCCGCGTCGGCCGCCCAGAACTTGGCGGTGGCGATCGCGGCGGCAGCCGCGGTGTCGTCGGGGTATGGGGTGCCGCCTTCATCCGCGCCCCTGGCCAGCAGCCAGGCCGCCTGCCACATCGTGAGCCAGACCGCCTCGGCGTCGATGTAGGCGTCCGCGAGCCGCTGCGCCACGGCCTGGAACGAGCCGATCGGCCGCCCGAACTGCTCCCGGGTGCGGGCGTACCCCGCCGTCAGCTCCAGCGCCCGCTCGACGACCCCGGCCTGGACGGCGCACAGCCCCACGGTGGCCCGCGCCGCGAGCCAGCCCGCGACCCGCGCGCCCTGCCCTGGCCCGCCGAGCACCCGGCCGTCGTCCAGCGCTACGCCCTCCAGCACGAGCCGGCCTGCGGCGCCGTAGCCGCCGCCGGTCAGGGACTGCGCCTGGACGGTCACGCCAGCATCAGCGGGATCGACGAGGAACACCATGACCCCGTCCGGCGAGGAGGCCGGGACCAGGGCCAGGCCGGCCGATGGCAGCGCGGGAACCGCCGTCTTGACTCCCGATAGCAGCCAGCCCCCAGCCGTCCGCGTCGCCCGCACCGAGGGTGACGCGAGGTCATCGCCGTCTTCTTCTTCAAGCGCGGCGGTGAGCACCACCGCGCCGTCCCCGGCGGGGACGGCCCATTGCCGCTGCTGGCCGGCGGTCCCGAACACGGCGACCGCGCCCGCCCCCAGCACGACCGACGCGAGGTACGGCACCGGGGAGGCGGCGCGGCCGACCTCGGCCAGCACGGAGCACTGCTCGAGGAAGCCGAGGCCCGCCCCGCCGAGCGGCTCGGGCAGCCCGGCCGCGAGCACGCCCGCGGTGCCCAGGTCGGCCCACTGCTGCCCGGGCGCGTCCCGCTCGCCGAGGATCTTCCGTGCCAGGCCCGCGAGCTCCGCCTGCGCCTCGCTGTGCGAGAAGTCCACGCCAGTCCCTCCTCAGGGGGTTAGGTCAGCACAGGGCGATAGGTCAGCGGCGGGCGGCCGGCAGCCCGAGCCCGACCGTCCCGATGATGTCCCGCTGCACTTCGTTCGTCCCGCCGCCGAAGGTCAAGATGAGCGCGGACCGGTGCAGCCGCTCGATCCGCCCGGCCAGCGCGTCGCCCGGGGAACCGGAACGCACCAGCGCGCGAGCGCCCAGCACCTCCATCAGCAGCCGGTACGCCTCGACCGCGAACTCGGTCCCGAACACCTTCGTGGCCGAGGCCGCTTCCGGGACGACCGTGCCGGCGGAGGCGATCCGCCAGTTCATGAGCTTGAGGAACTCCGCCTTGGCGTGCACCCGGGCCAGGTTGAGCCGCACCCACTCGGCGTCGATCACCCGCCGCCCGTCCGCCAGCTTCGTCGCGCCCGCCCACTCCCGCACCGCCGCGAGCGCGGCCAGCACCGGCGCCGCCGAGGTGAGCGCGACCCGCTCATGGTTGAGCTGGTTGGTGATCAGGGGCCAGCCCTGGTTCTCCGCGCCGACCAGGTTGGCGGCGGGCACCCGGACGGACGAATAGTAGGTGGCGCTGGTCGTCACGCCCGCTACCGTCGGCACCGGGGTCGAGGAGAAGCCCTCGGCCGAGGTCGGCACGATGATGATCGACAGCCCCTTGTGCCGGTGCGCGTCCGGGTCGGTCCGGCAGGCGAGCCATACGTAGTCGGCGTACTGGATCAGGCTCGTCCACATCTTCTGGCCGTTGATCACGTACTCATCGCCGTCACGCCTCGCCGTCGTCCGCAGCGACGCCAGGTCGGTGCCGGCCTTCCGGCTCGGAGTAGCCGATCGAGAAGTGGACCTCCCCGGCCGCGATGCGCGGCAGGTAGAACGCCTTCTGCTCAGGGGTGCCGAACCGCATGATCGTCGGGCCCACGGTATTGATCGTCAGGAACGGCACGGGAACCCCGGCGATCGCCGCCTCGTCGGTGAAGATGAGCTGGTCGAGCATCGTCCCGCCGCGGCCGCCGTATTCCCGCGGCCAGCTGAGCGCCAGCCAGCCGTCCGCGCCCAGTCGCCTGACCACCGCGCGGTAGGCGTCACCGTTGCCGTAGTCGCCCTCCGCGGGATCGGTGAGCGCGGCCCGTGCCTCCGGCGTCATCAGCGCGCTGAAGTAGCCGCGCAGCTCACCGCGCAGCCGCTCCTGCTCCGGGGTGTAGGCGATGTGCATCCGGCCTCCGGCCCGAACTAGAACGTGTTCTAGGATTCTACACCTCCCTCCCCTTCTTGCCGAGGTGCAGGCTCGGGGCCGCCGGGCCGAGGATTGAGCGCGCCGGGGACGCCTGCGAGACTGCGGTCATCGATGCGACTGGACCGGGGAGGACAAGATGGCCGAGCAGGCGGTTCGGGTCGAGCGTTCGGGGCCGGTCACCACGGTGTTCCTGCACCGTCCCGCCCGCCGCAATGCGGTGGACGGTCCCACGGCGGCGCAGCTGGCGGCGGCGTTCCGCGCGTTCGACGCCGACCAGGACGCCGCCGTCGCGGTGCTGCACGGTGAGGGCGGCGTCTTCTGCTCCGGTGCCGACCTGAAGGCGGTGGGCACCGAGCGCGGCAACCGCGTGGCGCCGACGGCGACGGGCCGATGGGCGTCAGCCGGCTGACGGCTGTCCAAGCCGGTGATCGCCGCGGTGTCGGGGTACGCGGTGGCCGGCGGCCTGGAGCTGGCCCTGTGGTGCGACCTGCGGGTCGCCGACGAGACGGCGGTGTTCGGCGTCTTCTGCCGGCGCTGGGGCGTCCCGCTCATCGACGGCGGCACGGTGCGGCTGCCCCGGCTGATCGGCACCAGCCGGGCAATGGACATGATCCTCACCGGCCGCGCCGTCGACGCGGCCGAGGCGCTCGCGATCGGGCTGGCCAACCGCGTCGTCCCGGCCGGGCAGGCCCTGGCCGCCGCCCGGGAGCTGGCGGCCAGGCTGGCCGCCTTCCCGCAGGCGTGCCTGCGCAGCGACCGCGCGTCAGTGCTGGACGCCGAGGGCCTTGACGGGAGCGCCGCGCTGGCGGCGGAATTCGCCCACGGGCGCGCCGCGCTGGCGAGTGAGACAGGCGCGGGCGCCGCCAGGTTCGCCGCCGGCGCGGGCCGTCATGGCGCCTTCGAGGAGTGACCGACCATGGCCGGCGCGGGGGCGCCGCCTGAGCGGGGCCGGATGCTGACGGGTGGGCGCGAGCGGCACTTGCGGGCCGTCAGTACCCCGGGCCGGACAGCAGGCCGCCGTCGGCGACGAACTCGCTGCCGGTCGAGTAGGACGACTCGTCCGAGGCCAGGTAGGCCACGAGGCGGGAGATCTCGGCGGGCTCGGCGAACCGGGAGATCGGCAGGTTCGCGAGGTAGGTCGCGCCGTCGTGGCCCGAGTCGGCCTGGTCAAGCACCATCCGGGTGAGCACGCCGCCGGGATGCACGGAGTTGACCCGGATGCCGAACGCGCCAAGTTCCTGCGCGGCGGCCTTGGTCATGCCGCGGATCGCGAACTTGCTGGCGCTGTAGGCCGACAGGCCGGCCGCCCCGGTGAACCCCTCGGTCGAGGAGATGTTGACGATCGAGCCGCCGCCCGCCGCCTTCATCGGGCCGATCACGGCCTTCATGCCGAGCCAGCAGCCGACGGCGTTGACGTCCAGGACGCGGCGGAAGGCCTCAAGCGACATGTCGGCAATGGTGGCGAACGTCAGAATGCCGGCGTTGTTGACCAGCACGTCCAGCTTCCCGAACGCGTCCGTGGCCAGCGCCACCGCCGCCGCCCAGTCCGCCTCGCTCGTGACGTCGTGATGGACGTACCGGCAGGCCTGGTCGCCGAGCTGGGCGGCCACGTACGCGCCCTTGTCGTCGAGCACGTCGCCGAAGACCACCCGCGCGCCCTCGGCGACGAAGTGCCGCACATGGGACTTGCCCATGCCCCGCGCGCCCCCGGTTATCAGCGCGACCTTGCCATCGAGGCGGCCCATGATTGCTCCCTTAGTCTCAGGTGGCGAGGGCGGCGAACCGCTCGTCCACGTCCTGGCCGGTGAGGCCGTACTCATCGAGGGCGTACCGGTGGGGGGACTCGCCGCCGGCCCGCGACGCCGTCGCCAGCGAGCGCATGGCGTCGGCGGCCGCTGCCGGACAGCGGCAGGCCGAAGCGCGCGTAGATTCCCTCCACGGTGCCCACCGGGTCGGCGACCAGGTCCTCGTAGGACACGTCGTGGAACCGCGCCGGATCATGCCGGGCACGCGCCGCGTTGAACAGGGCCAGGCCCCGGGCCCACAGGTCGAGCTGGGTGCGGCCGATCACCTGACCGGTGAAGCGCGGGCGACCAGCCGGCCGACGCGTGCGCGGCCAGGCTGCACGCCGACGCGATCGCCGTGCGCGGCGCGCGGTGCGTCTGGATCACCAGCGCGTCCGGGTACACCGCCAGCAGCGCGTCGAGCGCGAACAGGTGGCTCGGGTTCTTCAGCACCCAGCGCCTGTCCGGCGTCGTGCAGGCCGATCATCTGCAGGTTGCGCCGGTGCCGCAGGTACGCGCCCGTCCAGTCCTGCGCGCTCAGCCACGCCGAGTAGCCGGGCACGTAGGCGAGGGTCTCGAACGACACCGAACGGAACGACTGCTGCAGCAGCTGCCAGCACTCCTCGACCTGATCGGCGGCCATGTAGTGCACCCCGAGGAACTCGGGGTGCTCCTCGTGGTGCTGGGCGAAGCCCGCCTGAAGGAACTGGAAGGCCGGGTCGTCCGCCCAGCTGTCGCGGGGCGGGCGGGGCTGCGGCACCTGCGTGAGCCACATCTCCAGGCCCTGGCTGCCGGGGTCGGCGGTGAGCAGCCGGTGCAGCGCCGTGGTGCCGGTCCTGGGCAGCCCGGTGATGAACAGCGGCCGCTCGATCGGCACCTGGGCGTACCGCGGGTGCGCCCGCCACGCCGCCTGGCTGAGCAGGCGGGCCATCAGCGCGCCGCGCAGGAACGCCCGCAGCGACTTCGCGCCGGCCGGGGTGAGCGCGGCCTCGTGATTGAGCGAGTCCAGCAGCACGGCCAGGCCGTCGGCGTAGGCATCGCCGTCATCGGCGCCGAAGTCGGCCAGCCCGGTCCGCCGCGACGCCGAGGCGTGCAGGTCCTCGACGGTCGCGACGCTGGCCTTCCCCGCCCGGCCCGCCCCGGCCGGTCAATGGTGGTACTCGCCGCAGTTGACGTCCAGGCACTGGCCGGTGATGGCCCGCGCCAGCGGCGAGGCGAGGAACACCGCCGCGTCCGCGATCTCGTCCGGCTCGGGCAGCCTGCGCAGGTCGATGCTGGCCGCGGTCTCGGCGTAGATCTCCTCGGCGCTCACGCCGCGCTTCTTCGCCAGGTAGCCGAAGTACCACTTCAGCGAGTCGCCCCAGATGTGGCCCGGTGCCACGGAGTTGACCCGGATCCCCTGCGGGCCGAGCTCGGTGGCCAGGCTCTGCGCCATCGCGAGCATGGCCGCCTTGGCGAGCTTGTACGGCCCCATCGTCGGCTCGGAGAACCGCACGACCATCGAGTTGATGATCACCACGCTGCCCTTGCTCTCCGCGAGGGCCGGGATGAGCAGCCTGGTCAGCCGGAGCGCGGCGACGACGTTCGCGTCGAATGCCGTCTGCAGCGCCTCCAGCGGCACCGCGCCGAGCGGCTTGATGGGCGGCATCGCCAGCGCGTTGTAGACCAGGGCGTCCACCCGCCCGAACTCCCCGTGCGCCGCCTCCGCCAGCCGCTCCGCCGCCTCGGCGTCCGTCACGTCGGCGGGGACGGCACAGCGCGCGCCGTCCCAGCGCGGCGACCTCCTTGGCCACGTCGTCGAGCCGGGAGGCGGTGCGCGCGGCGAGCACCACGTCCGCCCCTTCCCGCGCGCTGGCCAGCGCGATGGAGCGGCCGAGGCCGGGCCGATGCCGGCCACCACGACGACCTTGTCCTGGAGCATCATTATCCGATCATCCTTTTCGCGACCGCGACCTGGCGCGCGGCGATGCGCGCCCGCCATTCCTGCGGGGTCACCCGCGCGCTGTCGTAGAACGGCAGGCGCTTGCCGAGGTCGTTGAACGGGACGACGTCGCGCCTCGGGGCCGTCCTCCGGCCCGAGGTCGCGGGTCAGCCGCTGCCAGCGCAGCTGCACGTAGCCCCGGCCGTGCCCGGTGCGCTCCAGCCAGTTCGCGACGCCCGGGTCCCGCTCGCTGATCACGAAGCGCATCCGGCCGTCGGGGTCGATCCGGGCCTGGTCGGCGGTCAGGCTGGTCTGGTGGTTGACGTAGTCCAGCGAGATGTACCACATGCTGCCGAGCTGGATGCCCTGGTACGGCGCGACCTCCTTGGCGGCGGCCGGCACGTCCACGATCATCACCTCGTCGTCGGCGAGGTCGTAGTGGCCCACCGACGAGAACTGGGTGGCGCAGCCCGCCGGGCGTGCGGCGCGGCGGCGTCAGCGTGTTGGCCGGCTCGTTCAGGTAGAACCACTCGGGGAAGGCGAGGAACGTCCGCAGCCGGGACAGCAGGAGCTTGCCCGCCACCGCGTAGCGCTTCGCCGCGGTCGCGGTGTCCGCCGTCGCCGGCGGGGCCAGGCCCTCGTGGCCGGCGCGGTGGATGCGGATCGTGCCGCGGCGCTCGGTGGCCCAGTCGCTGTAGACCTCGCGCACGACGAGCATGGCCGATCCAGGGCCGAGCGTGAAGTACCCGGGTCCCGCCTTGCCGGTTCCCTGGAGGCAGGGCCGAACCGGAACTCGAACTCCCCGCCGGGGCCTATCTCGATCGCGCGGTCGTCGAACGCGGTCAGGCTGTCCGGCACCTCGACGGGGGTGTAGTCGCCCTTGAGCACCTGGAAGCTCAGGTCGGCGGTCGTGCCGCGGGTGCCGGTGACGACGTACTCCGCGTCGTCGCGCAGGTAGGCGTGGAAGTACAGGGTGTCCGGGTTGTCCAGCCCCATCTTCGTGTACGGGCCGGTGGACTGCACGAAGAACGGGAAGTCGCGCTGGTAGGCCCAGGCCAGGTGCAGGCAGGCCTGGACGCTGCCCGCCAGGTAGTCCTGGCCCTCGGCGAGGTCCTGCTCGGACCTGACGTGCGGCGCGCCGGCGATGATCTTCTCGGCCTCGGCGAGCGCCTCAGCGAGGGGTGCGTGAGGGCCAGCGGCGGCTGCGGCGGCAACGCTCACTCCGTGGCGGCCGCCGCGCGCGGCGGCGGCGGCAGCGGTGCCGGGAAGGCCGGCGATGAGCCGGAAGCTCGGCAGGTCGTCAAGCGACATCATCGCCTCGTAGGTGCGCACGTAGCCGGTGTGGGAGATGCGCCACGTGCCGTCCGCGCCGCGGGCGTAGCGGTCCTCGTAGTACGCGGCCCCGGCGATGACGACGCGGTGCTCCGTCGCGATCACCATGTCCTCGAACCGCCAGGTGCCGGTGGCGGTGTCGCCGTCCACGGTGATCTCGGGCTGGCCCGCGGAGTGCACGGAGATGATGTCCGGGCCCATGTTGGCGCGGAAGAAGGCGACGATCTCGTCTCGGCCGGCGATCTTCAGCGGCTTCCCGAAGACCTGCGTGCCGTAGTCCACGGTCGCGTCGGCGGTGAACACGTCCGCTATCTCGTCCCACCGCTTCTGGTCGACGCAGCGCAGGTAGCGGTACTTGACCTGACGGATCTCCTCAAGCGTCTCAAGGTCCATGTGCACAAGCTTGGAGCATCCGCTTGAATGAAACAAGAACCTGTTCTAGTTTTAGCGGCGAGTCGGACCCCGGAAGGCGGAGGCGCGATGCGGTTCAGCTACGCGGAGTCAATGACCGACCCGTCGTTCTACGGGCCGCTCGCCCGTGCCGCCGAGGAGGCCGGCTACCACTCGATGGTGATACCGGACAGCATCTGCTACCCGCGGCACGCCGTCAGCACGTACCCGTACAACCCGGACGGCAGCCGGGAGTTCCTCGAGGACAAGCCGTTCCTGGAGCCGTTCTCGCTGATCCCCGCCCTGGGCGCGGTCACCAGCCGGATCAGGTTCACCACGTTCGTGGTGAAGCTGCCGATCCGCCACCCGGTGCTGCTGGCCAAGCAGGTGACCTCGACGGCGGTGCTCACCGGCGGCCGGCTGGTCCTCGGCGTGGGCACCAGCCCGTGGCGCGAGGACTACGACGTGCTCGGCGTGGAGTGGGCCAGCCGCGGGCGGCGGATGGATGAGTCGATCGAGATCTTGCGCGGGCTGGCCGACCGGAGACTACTTCGAGTTCCACGGCAAGACCCTCGACCTGCCCGCCGGTCAAGATCGCGCCGGTGCCCACCGAGCCGGTCCCGGTGCTCATCGGCGGCCACTCCGACGCCGCGCTGCGCCGGGCCGCCCGGCTGGGGGACGGCTGGATGCACGGCGGGGGAGACCCCGCGGACCTGCCCCGGCTGCTCGCCCGCCTCGATGAGCTGCGCCGCGACGAGCCGGACCGCGCGGGCCGCCCGTTCGAGGTCCACGTGATCTCCGCCGACGCCTACACGGTGGACGGCGTGCGACGGCTGGAAGAGCAGGGCGTGACCGACGTGATCGTCGGCTTCCGCTGGCCCTACGCGACCGGCCCGGACACCGAGCCGCTCGACCAGCAAGCTCGACAACCTCCGCCGGTTCGCCGACACGGTCATCGCGCAGGCGTAACGCCCGGGCAAGGGGCCAAGCCGCGCCCCGTACTGGCTGCCCTTGCCCGGGCCTCGCGCAGGCGAATCGCGCGATCGACTCGCATCGGTGAGTGTGGTCGTCCATCGTCATCGGGCCTAAATGATTGACAGTTTGGGGGCGGGCACCCCCGAAGTCTTGAATCAGTTAGGCCCGTTGACCGCTGTCGGCTAACGATGACCAGCAGCGGCACAGATCACCTAAATGCGGCAAATCGGGCATAACGATCCGCTTCCGCGACACGCCGGGAACTCGCCTGATTCGGAACGCTTACCGAAACAGGTGAGTCGCGCGATCCACCCGTAGCGCAACAGGCCAACGGCGCGATCGACTCGCTGCCGGGGCGCGTCGCGGCGTATCAGCAGGTCCCGACAATCTGGAACGTGTTCTACTTTTCTGTTACGGTGAGGTTACCAAGCAAGCGCTTGATCAAATGGAGGGCCGATGGAATCCCGCAACCATCGCAGCGCGCCCAGGCCGTCCCGGCGCGCGTTCCTGGCAGGCGCCGGCGCCGCCACGGCGGCCGCCTGGCTCCCCGTCTTCCGCGTCACGCCCGCCGACGCCCAGGCCACGACGGCGCCGCCGCCGAACTTCCCCGCCGCCATCTCGGTCTACCAGCAGGCGTACCAGAACTGGGCCGGGATGATCGTCATCGACAACGTCTGGACCTGTGCCCCCGCCTCCGCCGCCGATGTCGTCACGCTCGCCAACTGGGCGCACGCCAACGGGTACCGGCTGCGCGCCAGGGGCATGTGCCATGGCTGGTCGCCCCTCGTGCTCCCGGCCGGGAGCACCGGGACCGGGTACGTGCTGGTGGACACCACGCAGTACCTGACGTCGGTGGCCATCACGGCCGGCAGCCCCGCCACGGTCACCGCGCAGGCCGGCGTCACGATGGACGCGCTGACAACCGCCCTGGCCGCCGCGGGCCACGGGCTATGCGCCATTCCGGCGCCCGGGGACATCACGCTCGGCGGGGCGCTGGCGATCAACGCGCACGGCAGCGCGATCCCGGCGACCGGCGAGACCCCGCTGGCCGGGCAGACCTACGGCTCGCTGTCGAACCTGGTCCTGTCCCTCACCGCCGTGGTCTGGAGCTCTGCCGCGGGCCAGTACGTGCTGCGGACCTTCCAGCGCGACGACCCGGACATCCGCGCCTTCCTTGCCCATCTCGGCCGCGCCTTCGTCACGCAGGTCACGCTGCAGGTCGCGGCCGGCCAGAACCTGCGCTGCCAGAGCTGGGTCGACATACCGGCGGCCGACTTGTTCGCGCCCCCGGCCAGCGCCGGGCCGAATTCCCTGGCCAGCTACGCCAACGGCGCCGGCCGCGTCGAGGCCATCTGGTTCCCGTTCACCGGCACGCCCTGGCTGAAGGTCTGGTCGGTCGCTCGGTCCAAGCCGCTCCTGTCGGTCAAGGTCACCAGCCCGTACAACTACTCCTTCACCAACGGCGTCACCTCCGCCGAGAACAAGTTCTTCGATGAGGTGGTGGAGGGCGACACCTCGGGCACGCCCGCCTACGAGGGCACCGCCATGGCCCTGGTCGACACCGGCCTCGTCTTCACCGGCACCTGGGACATCTGGGGCCAGTGGCAGAACGTCCTGCTCTACGTGAAGCCGGCCACCGTCCGGATCGTGGAGGCCGGGTTCGCGGTCATCACGTCGCGAGCGAGCATCCAGCAGGTGGTGAGCGACTTCTACGCGCAGTACACCAGCCGTCTCCAGTATTACGCGGGCCTGGGCGAGTACCCGATGAACGGGCCCGTCGAGATCCGCGTCACCGGGCTTGACCATCCCTCGGACGTAGGGCACGGCGCGCAGTCGCCGATCCTTTCCTCGGTCCGGCCCCGGCCGGACCAGCCGGGCTGGGACGTGGCCGTCTGGCTGGACATGGGCACGCTGCCGGTGACGCCTGGCTTCTCGCGGTTCTACGCCGACATGGAGTCGTGGATCTGGAGCCACTACACCGGCAGTTACGCAACGGTGCGGCCCGAGTGGTCCAAGGCGTGGGCGTGCACCTCCGCCGCCCCGTGGACCAGCGCGGCCATCCTTGGCACCACGATCCCCGCCGCGGTCAGCGCGGGCCAGGCGAGCGGCGACGGCTGGGCGACCGCCGTCTCGACCCTGACCGGATACGACCCCGGCTCGGTGTTCAGCAACCCGTTCCTCGACACGCTCTTCGGCTAGCGGAGCACGGCCGCCACGCGGCGCGGCGCGGCTCAGCGCAGCAGCAGGCGGGCGGCCAGTTCCAGGTGGGCGCTGACGTCGTCCGCCGACGCGCGCCTGGTCACCCAGGCGACGAGGTTCGACAGCCACACGTCGCCGATCACCCGGGCGATGGCCATGTCCTCGGGCGACGGCTCGCCGTCGTGCATGGCCCTGGCGAACATCCGCGCCATCTGCCGGGCGACCGCGTTCACCTCGGCCGCCGCGCTCGGGTCCGCGAACATGAACGCCCGCGTCATCGCCTCGGTCAGCAGCGGGTCCCGCTGCATGTTCCGGGTGGCCCGGGACAGCACGTACACCATCCGGTCGGCGGGCGCCTCGCCCGGGATCGGCCTGCGGTCGAGCTTGCCCTGCATCTGCTCGAGTTCCTCGGTCAGCGCGCCGACCAGCAGGTGGATCTTCGAGGGGAAGTACCGGTACAACGTGCCGAGCGCCACGTCGGCCCGCTCGGCGACGGCCCGCATCTGGACGGCGTCGTAGCCGCCCTGGGAGGCGAGGGCCAGCGTCGCGTCCAGGATCCGCTTGCGCCGCTCGCGCTGGGCGGCCGAGCCGGCCTCTGCCTCGGTGATGACGGCTGACTGGGTTCTAGGACGTGTTCTCGCGGCTGGCATTACCGTATCCCTCGTTATCTCGTGCGCATGACCAGCGTATCAAGGGCGCAGATGACGCCCCGCCGATCGAAAAACATGTAACACGTTCTAATTATTCGCGTAACAGGTTACCGGCGAGATCCAGGCCGGCGATGTAGCCGAACGTCATGGCCGGGCCGATCGTCGCCCCCGCCCCCGCGTAGCTATGGCCCATGACCGAGGCGCTGGCGTTGCCCGCCGCGTAGAGGCCGGGGATCGGGGTGCCGTCGGGCCGCAGCACCCGGGACCGCGCGTCGGTGCGCAGGCCGCCCTTGGTGCCCAGGTCGCCGGGGACGATCTTGGCGGCGTAAAAGGGGGCTACCTGCAGCGGCGCCAGGTTCGGGTTAGGCCGGACGCGCGGGTCACCGTAGTAGCGGTCGTACGCCGACTCACCCCGGCGGAACTCCTCGTCCCGGCCCGCGCGCGCGAAGTCGTTGAACCGCTCCACGGTCTTGGCCAGCGCGGCCGGGTCCACGCCGATCGCGGTGGCCAGGCCCGCCAGGTCCGGCGCGCGGACCACGGCCCCCGAGGCCTGCCAGCGGCGGGGCAACGGCCGGCCCGGCGGCAGCCCGGCGAAGACGTACCGGTCCCGGTACCGCTGGTCGAAGACCAGCCAGGCGGGGATGTGCGGGTTGCCCGGCGTGTTCCCCGCGTACATGGCGCGCACGGCGTCGACATACGGGGCGCACTCGTTCACGAACCGCTGGCCCGCCCCGTTGAGCAGGACGCAGCCCGGCAGGCTCCGCTCGGCCAGGCAGAAGTACGGCCCGCCGGGCAGCGGGATCGACGGGCCCCACCAGGCGTCGTCCATCAGGCCGGTCGCGGCGCCCGCCTCGATGCCGGCCGCGATCCCGTCCCCGGTGTTCCCCGCCGCGCCGGTCGTCCATCCGGTGCCGATCGGCTGCCGCTGGTACTGCTCCCGCATCGCCAGGTTGCGCTCGAACCCGCCGGTGGTGATGACGACGCCGCGCCGCGCCCTGATGAGCACCGGCGAAGCCGTCGCGGACCGCGCGCACGCCGGCGACGCGCCCGTCGGTCACGACCAGCCCGGTCAGTGGCGTGCCGAGCCAGACGGGCACGCCGCTGCGCAGCAGCCCGGCCCGCAGTCCCGCCGCCAGCGCCTGGCCGAGGCTGAGCACCCGCTGCCGCAGCAGCGCGGGTGCGCGCTACCCGGGCCGCGACCCGCGCGCCGGCCAGGGCGGCGCGCGGGTGGCGCGGGCCGAGGCTGAGCCACCGGTAATCGGCCTGGGTGATGGCGACGCCGGCCGGGACAGGCAAGTAGGGCGGGTTGAGGCGGGCGAGCTCGCCGCCGAGCACGGCGCCGTCGAAGGGCACCGGCTCGACGCTGCGCCCGGATGCCAGCCCGCCGGGGGCCTCCGGGTAGTAGTCGGCGTAGCCGGGCACCCACTGCAGGCGCAGCGGCGTCTTCTCCAGGACGAGATCGATCATGGCGGGGCAATGCTCAAGCAGCGCGTCGCGCAGGTCGGCCGGGACATCGTCGCCCGTCACGAAGGCCAGGTACTCGCGGGCGAGCTCGTGGGAGTCGGCGACCCCGGCGCGGCGCAGCACCGCGTTGCCCGGTGCCCAGATCCCGCCGCCCGAGCGCGCGGTGGACCCGCCGAAGTACGCCGTCTTCTCCAGCACCACGACCGTCGCGCCGAGGTGCGCCGCCGTGAGCGCCGCGGTCATGCCCGCCGCGCCGCTGCCCGCGACGACGACGTCGAACTCGTCGGTCGCGTCCCCGCCCGTCGCCGGCTCCGCTGCCATGCCGCCTCCCGGTTCGCTACTAGAACACGTTACAGTTTTACGCCCGTGCCCGCCCGCCGGGAAGTCTTCCCCTAATAGGCCAATGCCTCGATCGCCTTGGTGAGCACCTCAGGGGGCTGGGTGAACGCCAGCCGCACGTGGCTGGCCCCCGCGTCGGCGGCGGCGCTCAGCAGGCGGCCGGGGACCACCGCGACCCCGCGCCGCAGCGCCGCCTGGGCGAACGCGCCGCCATCGGTGCCGTCGGGCAGCCGCGCCCAGATCGTCAGGCCGCCCTCGGGCCGCGTCCAGTGCCACGAGGGCAGGTGCGCCGTGAGGGCGGCGGCCATCGCCTCGTAGCGGGGCCGCAGCCAGGCGGCCCGCCAGGCGAGGATCTCCTCGTTGCGCCCGGCGACGAGGGCGGCGACAACGGCCTGCTGGTAGGCGGTGCTGCCGAGGTCCATCGCGGCCTTGGCGGCGGCGAGTCGGGCGATGGTGCCCTCGGGCGCGCGGATCCACCCGGTGCGCAGGCCGCCCCAGTAGGTCTTGGACAAGGAGCCAACGGTCACCAGGTTGGGCAGGCCGGGAGCGAGCGCGGACAGCGGTGGCGGCGGGACGCCGGGACGGCCTCCGTCGAGCGGCGCCACGTCCGCCATCGTCGTGTCGTCGATGATGATCACGTCCGGCCGCGCCCTGGCCAGGCTGACGACCTCGTACCGGGCCGCCAGCGGCATGCTGAGGCCGACCGGGTTGTGGTAGGTCGGCGTCAGGTAGGCCAGCGCGGGACGGTGGGTGGCGAGTCGCGTGGGCCAGGCGGCCCGGGTCGCCGGGCGGCACGGCCACCGGTCGTGCGCCTGACCTGTGCAGGACGTCCAGCATGCCGGGGAACGTCGGGTCCTCGGCGATGGCGGGCTGGCCGGGCACGAGCTCGCAGCGGACCAGCAGGTCCAGCGCCTGCTGCGCGCCGGTGGTGATGATGACCTCCTCGGCGCGGGAGGGCAGGCCGTAGCGCGCGGCGAGCAGGTCCGCGATCGCCGCGCGCAGGTCGGGCAGGCCGTGCGGGTAATAGCCTGAGTCGCTGGTCACGGCGCGCCGCGCGGCAGCGCTCAGCACCGAGCCTGGATCGTCCAAGGCGGCGGCGACCTGCGGGGCGCACTCGACGGTGGCCATCGTCAGGTCCGCCTCCACCGTGGCCGACCCGAGCAGCCGCGCGAAGAACCCGTTGGCCCGGTGCACGGCCGCCGGGGTGGTCTGGTGCGGCACGAGGCGGGTGCCCGATCCCTGGCGGCTATCGGCCATTCCCTCATCGCGCAGCAGCTGGTAGGCCATCGCGACCGTGTTCCGGCTGACCGACAGGGCCGCCGCCAGCTCCCGCTCGGGCGGCAGCCGCAAGCCCGCCGGGAGCTCGGCGGTATCGGCCAGGCGGCTGAGTCGCGCCGCCAGCAGCCGGTACAGCGGGCCGTCGCTCGCGGACCAGTACCCCAGCAGGTCCGCGAGCGCGGGCGCGCTGATCCGGGCCAGTTGACCGGTAATTGGCTCTGTCATAATGAGTCCAATCATGCCAGGTTCTTGTGGCATGGGAATAGTTCTTCTTGTCCTGGCCGTCCTCGCGCCGCTGCTGGCGGCCACGGGCTGGCTCGCCGCCGAGGGCTTCCGCCGTGGTGACCAGCCGCTTGACGTGACAGTCAGCGCCGAGCTGCGGGACGCCGGGCAGCCGGACGAGCCGCGCCCGGTCGTGGTCGCCGAGATCCGCAACCCCTCGGGCACCGCCATGCTGGCCGGCCTGTCGGCCCGCCCGGCCCGTGCCCCGCGCTGGCTCGCTGGCCACCGTGTCACCGTCCCGAGGCGCACGGCCCGCCGCGGGCTGCGGTCCGACCGGCATGAGACCGTGGGCGTCGTCCCCGCCCGCGGCACGGCCCGGTTCGCCGTCCCTGTCGCCGCGCCCGGCCGCTGGTACCGGCTCACCGCGGTGGCCGGCCAGGCGGGCGGGCGGCTGCGGGTCCACGTGATCCCCGTTGACCAACGCTCCCGGATAACGCGGCAGCCGGCCGGACTGGCCGACCGGCAGCGCGCGTGGTAGCCGGGCCAGGTCAGGCGCCCGCGCGGCCGGGCAGCCGCCGGTCAGCCCGCCCGGCCGCGGTGCCGGCCCACGTGGGCGATGACCAGGAGCACGCCCATCGCGGCCATGATGAAGGCCCCGCCCACCCAGTCCCGCGCGGACGGCCGCAGGAGGCCGCCGGCGGCCGTGGCAGGGAGCGCGGGACAGGGCGCGCCCTGGGCGGCGGCCTGCCCGGTGCGCCGCCCTTGCCCGTGACGCCGCCCGCGCCGGCCGCCAGCGGCGCGCCGCGATGGGCTGAGGGCCGCGTCGTCGCGGGTGCCCGGCCCGCGTTCCCCACGGGGACGCGCCGGGCGGGCGGGGAGTCCAGGTCCTGGTTGACCGCCCGGGCGACGCCGCTGACGGTCTGGACTCCGTAGGCCATGGTGGGATTGCCGTCGGTCAGCACGGCCAGGCAGTACCCGGGCTGGGCGGTCCCGGACGGCGTCGTGCCGGACACGCAGCCGATGCTGTTGATCCGCCAGCCCAGCGTCGCGCGCGGCAGCCACCCGTTCTTGATCTCCACCGTCATCCCGGACGGCACCCCGGCCGAGATCCCCCAGCGCTGGGCCGGATCCACGCCCGCCATCAGGGCCAGCTCTTACGATCGCTCGGCCGGGCTGAGCACCCCGTTGGAGGTGGTGAGCAGGTCCAGCAGGCGCAGCTGGTCCTGGGCGGTGACCTGCGTGAGCCCCCAGTACCCGTCGTCCCCCGGCACCGTCCGCGTCATGCCCGGCGAGCCCGAGGAACCGCTCCAGCGCGGCGGGGCCGACATCGGACCACAGGTCGGACGCGGCGTCGTTGTCCGACCTCGGTGATCATCGAGTCCGCCTCGTTCTCCTCGTCGTCGGACAGGTCACCGCCGCGGGCGTACAGGAGCGCGGCCAGGATCGTCGCCTTCACCACGCTGGCCGAGTCGAAGTGGCGGCTGGCCTGGAACGCGCACGACAGGCCCGCCGCGGGGGCGCTGACCGCCAGCCCCACCGTCGATGACCGCCCCCGCAGGGCGACCGCGATCTGCGCCGACATCCGTGCCGCGAGTACGGGCCGGGACGGCGCGGCGCACAGCGGCCGCCCGTCCGGCGTTGCCGTGGCCCGGCCGGCGGCGGTGCCGTCGGCCCGGGTGCCGCCGGCCGTCGCGGCCAGGCCCGGGCTGGCCGCCGTGAGGAGCATGCCGCTCGCCAGCGCGCAGCCGCCGCCGGCCAGCCAGGCCGTGCGCAGCCAGCGCCGCATAGAGTACCCCCAGTAGCCACGTCATTACGTAACGTGACCAATCCTGGGGGAGGCTCTCGGAAAGTAATTCCGCTACATGAGGGAATTATTACAGGTTATTATTTCTGATATATCCGATAACCTGGGAAAATTCCTCGGCGAAGGGGCCGTGCACGGTGTAGTAGGTGAACCCGTACCGGTCCCGGTTGCCGCAGGATCTGCGCGGCGATCTCCTCGACCGTTCCGATCAGGATGAACGGTGACTGGAGGTACTCCTCGGCGGACATCGTCTCGTCGGGATCGTTCGCCAGCTCCTCGGCGGCCACGGCGAGCCGGTCGCCGGTCACCTTCACGAACTGGACCAGGACGTTCCACTCGACCGCGTCCGCGCGGTCGCCGGCCTGCGACCTGGCGAACCCCACCACGGCGTCGGTCTCCTCGCGCCGTGCACAGCCGGAGCGTGCCCGGCGGCTTGCCGGCGACCTGCTTGGTCCCGGCGATCCCGATGATGTCCGCGTCCCGCGCGGCGACCCGCAGCACGCGCTCGCCGGTGCCCGCGACGAGCAGCGGCGGCCCGTACCCGCCGAACCCGCGCTTTTGCACCGGGAGCAGCGGCGACAGGCCGAAGTGCTCCTCCAGCGCGCGGCGCTGCTCGTAGCCGCCGGAGGCGAAGATCCGCGCCGATCTCCGCGATCGCCGCCTCCAGCCGGTCGGCCCGCGCCCCGAACGACTCGAACTCGATCCCGGCCTCGTCGAACTCCCACTTCATGTGCCCGGACCCGAGGCCGACCTCCAGGCGGCCGTCGGTGAGGATGTCGGCGGTCGCGATCTCCCGCGCGAGCAGCGCCGGGTTCCAGAACGGCACGTTGAGCACCAGCGTCCCCAGCCGCAGCCGGGTGGTGGCGGCCGCGGCGGCCACCAGCATCTGGAACGGCGCGCTGCTCCCGAGGTGGTCGGCGGCGAAGAGCGTGTCGTACCCGAGCTCCTCGACTCGCCGGCAGTAGGCGGCGAAGTCCCCGGCCGACCGTAGCCCGAACATGTTGGTGGAGAACCGGAAGGCTCGCGTAGCGTCCACCGGCCTACAGTACCAACCGGCACGAACCCGCATCCGTCGCACCAGAACGCGTGGGCCGGCATGCCTGGCGCAAGTGCCTAAGGCAGGCCCACCGCCCGCGGCGCCACCTTCCATGAGGCGCCCCGGCCTGTCGGCGGTCGCCACGCTGACTGGCGTGCGCAGGGGCCAGGACGAGATCGAGATCTGTTGCGACGCGGCGAGGATAGCCGCCTACTAGCGCATTGTCGATTATGAGCGTAATCCGGTTACCGAGAGTCGCCGATGTTTGCACGCCTCGCCGCCAGGTGACGCTGAGGCAGGGGGCAGGTGAGACATGAACCCAGCAGAGGAGGAGCCCGGCCACGCCGGCCAGCCACGCGGAGGGACTGCCAGCGGCCGTCGAGCTGCGGCATTTGCGGTATTTCGTGGCCGTCGCCGAGGCGGGCAGCTTCACGCACGCCGCGGAGCGGCTGTTCGTCGCGCAGCCAACCCTTAGCCAGCAGATCCGGCGGCTGGAGGAAATCATCGGCGCGCCCCTGCTGCAGCGCCGTCGTGAGGGCCTCCAGCTGACGGCGGCGGGCACCGTGCTCCTCGACGCATCGCGGAACATCCTGTCTACAGTCGACCGTGAGCTCATGCGGACGCGGCAGGCGGCGGGCCTGGGACGGCAGCGCCTGCGCATGGTCGTGCCGCCCCGCTCGCCTGACTGCCTCGCGGTCGAGACGGCGTCCGCGCTGCGATCGGCCTCGGCCGCCGCGGACGTGGAGGTCGTCTGGATGGAGATCCCCGCTGGACGCCGACTTCTCGCTCGTCCGGCAGGGCCACGCCGACGCCGGCCTCGGGTGGCTGACGACCAGCCCCGAGGCGCTGCCGGACCCGCTGGACGTGATGGTCCTCGGCGAGTTCGAGCCGGATGTGTGGATCCCCGCCTCGCACCCGGCCGCGGGCCGGGGCACGATCGACCTGTGCGAGCTGGTCGGCATCGAGGTCATCCACGGCCCGCGGCGCACCGAGGCGGGAACCTACGACGCCTGGGCCCGGGTGCTGCGGGCCGTCGACCCGTGCTTTGAGTTCACCGACCCGCCATTGCGGCACTCGCTGCGGCTGGCCCTGGCCTTCGCCGCGAGCGCGGACAAGCCCGCCGCGGTCCTGACCGGCCCCAGCGCGGTGGCCGGCCCGTGGCCGGACCTGACGGAGCCGCCGGCCCGGCGACCTTCGGCATGGTCCGGGTTCGCGTGGACGGCCACGCCCTGAGCGCGGTCGCGGCGCTGGTATGGAACAGGGACCTGCCCCGCCCCCTCCAGCAGGTCCTCTTCGAGGCGGCCGAGGACGTCGCGGAGACGGCCGGCCTCTTCGCGGGCGTGATGCCAGCGGTCGTGGCCGACCCGTTAGCCGGACGGGGTGTCGGAGCCGTCGTCCTCCTCGAGTGCGGCCGCGAGTTCCTCGGCTTGGGCGATGAGGTCGCGGAGGGCCTGCTCGGTAGCGTCGCGGTCGGGGGAGAGCGCGGCGAGGAGGGCGGGCAGGTTCGTGCCGCGGATGCCGCCGACCTGGCGGCACAGGCCGGGGGCGTCGGCGGGCGGGCTGGCGGCGGTGCCGAGCTGGCGCAGGTCGGCGGCGGCCGAGCCAAGCGGGTCTTCGTTGCTTTTGGTCCTGGTGAGGGTGCGGATGAGCGCGGACGCTAGGTGGCTGGCGGCGGCCGGGTCGGTGACCGCCAGCACGCTGGCCAGCGTGTGGCCCCATCGGGGCTGGCGGGCGGTGACCTGCTCGATGGCGGGCAGCACGGCCGCCGCATTCGCCCGCGACGGGTCCCGGACGAGCTGGTCCGGGTGCGCGGCCTGGCCGTCGGCGAGCTCCAGCAGCTTGGGGTGGCCCTGGGCGACGGTCAGCACGCCCAGGGCGAGCCGCCGGGAGGTGTCCCGGTCCAGGCCGGGCAGGCCGTCGTAGATGAGCGCGCGCAGGTGCGGCAGCTCGCGGGCGAGCAGCAGCGCCTCATCGGCCGACAGGGCGTCCACCGTCTCGATGCGTGGCCCGCGCGCTCCGCGGAAGCGCGCTCTGTCGCGATTGCGGGGGCATCGCCTGTCGTCCGTCCGCCCGGCCAGGTCGGTCCCGCTGGTACCCGGCGGCTGGTCCGCAAGGAGCGGCCCCCGGTGCCAGGACGAGCGTGATGCCCTGGGCGGCGAGCGGCGTGCCGTCGGCGTGCGCGAGCTCCAGCGGACGAAACGCGAGGGCCGCGGCGTCGCCGGGTACGACTACGGTGACGGTGGCCGGGCGGCGAGCGCGCAGCGCCGGGGCGATGCGGCCGAAGACTTCCGCGCCGATCCACTCGCCCAGCTCGCCGAGCATGCGCGCCTCGTCCGCCGCGCGCGTGTCCGGTGCCGCGTGCCAGGATCCGTGAGGACCCCACCGCCACCGGGCCAGGTCAGTGAATTCCGTGACCTCAAGCCGCAGCCCCGCCACCGTCAGCCAGCCTCCTCCCCGGAAGGCCTCATCCCCGCGGCGGCACGCCGCGTACCGCCACAATAGGGCAGGATGGCCGGGGATGCCCGCGGCCGGCGGGAGGCATGAACACCAACGACAGGACGAAGGGCTGAGCCAGTGGCCGAAGTGTCGATCCCGGTGCGCGGCGGCGTGCCCGCCTACCTCGCGGTGCCGGAAGGGAGCGGGCCGTGGCCCGGCGTCGTCGTCATCCATGACGCGTTCGGCATGACGCAGGACCTGCGCAATCAGGCCGACTGGCTGGCGGGCGAGGGCTACCTCGCCGTGGCGCCCAGCCTGTTCCACGGTCGCGGGACGGTGGCCTGCATGGTCTCGATCATGCGCGGCGCGCGCGAGCGGCGCGGCGGGGCCTACGCCGACATCGAGGCGGCCCGGTCCTGGCTGTCGGCCAGGGAAGACTGCACCGGGAAGGTCGGCGTGATCGGCTTTTGCATGGGCGGCGGGCTGGCCCTGCTGCTCGCGCCCGACCGGGGCTTCGACGCGTCCAGCGTGAACTACGGCTCGACCGCCAAGCGGAACTACACGGCCGGCTTCCTGCAGGGCGCGTGCCCGATTGTCGGCAGCTTCGGCGGCAAGGACACGATGCTGCGCGGCGCCGCCGGTCGCCTCGAAGAGGCACTGACGACGGTCGGGGTGGCGCACGATGTGAAGGAGTACCCGGAAGCGGGGCACGGGTTCATCAACAACCACGCGGGCGCGGCGGGCAAGCCGCCGTTCCTGTTCTCCGTCTTCGCCCGGCTGTCGCCCGGGCTCGGGTACAACGAGGAGGCCGCCCTGGACGCGCGCCGCCGGATCAGCGAGTTCTTCCGCGTGCACCTGGCGGATTAAGCGGGGCAGGCTACCGGTCAGGGGCAGCCGATGACGTGGCTGCGGGCGGCCGCCGGCAGCCGGGTGCAATCCGGCAGCCCCGGCAGGTCCCGGCTGAACAGCATCTCGAAGATCAGGCTGGCCCGGCCGGGCGTGTCGGCCTGCCACTGGATGAGGTTCTGCCCCCCGCCGACGCTGGTCACGGAGGTGTGCGTCAGCAGGGCGGAGTACGGCTGCTTCATCGTGGCGGACTGCCCGCTCGACAGCGCCTTACGGGCGTCGGCCGCGTACTGGGCGGCCGCGGCCTGGCTCGGCCAGGCCACGCATACCACCGCCTGCGGGGTGGCGGTATTGCTGGCGGGCGTGCGGATGCCGAGGGCCAGCGCGACGGGGTTGCGGCCGCCGAGGTCGCCGCCGACGGAGAACTGCGCCGCGACCACGTCGCCGAGGCAGTTCGCGAGCGCGCCGACAACGGGATCACCGGCGAGCGTCGAGCCGGACGGCGAGCCGATGTTGCCCAGGTCGGCTCGGGACCCGCCGAACGCCACGTCGGTGCCGTCCGGCCGCACCTTGTGCAACTGCAGCATGTACTCGGCCGCGGCCTCCCCGCCGCCGGCGGGGGAGGACGGCCCGGTGAGGGTCCCGCTGGCCTGCTTCCAGCCGAGCTTCGTGAGGTGGCTGGTCACCTGGGAGGCGTCCTGGCCGCCGTGCAGCAGGGCGACCGACTGCGGCGGGTTCCCGGCGGTGATGGCGTAGTCCTCGTGGAGCAGGTTGATCCCCGTGTCGCCGGAGAGGGTCACGTACAGGTCCACCAGCGAGCCGGCGCCAAGCCGAAGAGCACGGCGAAGCCCTTCGCGCTGCCGGGGTTGCCGCCCGACAGCGCGACCAGCCTGGCCGAGTCGTCGTAGGCGACCTGGGCGCGGGTGACGGAGGTGTCCGCCACGTGCGACAGGGCGGCGTCGAGGCCGGTCCCGCCCGTCGCGCCGCCGTTGGAGGCACCGGAGCAGCCCCCAAGGGTACAAGCCAGAACAAGAAGGGCCGTGGCGAGCAAGGCCCGCGAAACCGCCTGACCACTGGGCACGGCGTGATCTTAACGGCCTACCGGGCTTTCCCGCATCGGGATTCAGCGTCGCCGATGTCCCCACCTTGAGGGCCTGGAGGGTGTAGCTGTGCGGGAGGCGGGCCGGGTTGTCCGCGAGCCGCCATTCCTTCCCGTCGACCCGCTCCATCTTGCCCGGGAGCGCCTCCCAGGGCACGCTGTCGTGCTCGACGAGGCCGGTGACGGCCAGCCCGGCGTCGATCAGCGCGGTGACGATCTCACCGAGGCCGTGGTTCCACGAGTGCGACATGGTCTGCTCGAAGACCGCGTCCGTCTCGACGTACGTGCCGCCGTTGGTGAACGTGACCGGCTCGGCGGTCTCGAAGTAGGGGTACCTGACCACGAGCAGGTCATCACCGGCGCGCGTGTCGTCGATCGCCCACAGCATCGGGTGCCCCTCCCGGATGAACAGCCGCCCGCCCGGCCGCAGCAGCGCGGCGACGACCGCGGCCCAGCGGCGGATGTCCGGCAGCCAGCACAGCGCGCCGATCCCGGTGTAGACGAGGTCGAAGGCGCCCCGGCTCCAGGGCATCGGGCGCGTCGTAGACCTCGCCCTGAACGAAGGTGGCGTCGGCTCCGGTCTCGCGGGCCAGTGCCGTCGCGGCCGCGACGGCGGGCGCGGAGAAGTCCAGGCCGGTCATGGACGCGCCCAGCCGCGCCAGCGACACCGTGTCCGTGCCGATGTGGCATTGCAGGTGGACGCCGCGCAGCCCGGCCACGTTGCCGAGCAGCGGCAGGTCGAAGCGGACGACGTCGCTGAGGAACGACGGGTCCGCGCGGAACTGCTCTACGGCGTACCCGGGTGAGGCGACATGGGCGGGCACCCGCTCGTCCCAGTTGGCGCGGTTGACGGTCAGGTAGCCGGCTTTCCCGGGATCAGCGCCGCCCGCAATGGCGTGGTTGCACTCAGCACCACGCACCCGTCGATGGACAGCTGGCGGGCCTGCGAACGGCGCTTCCCGAGCCGGGGCCAGGCCGGGTGGACGGGAGAATACCGGTCACGCTGACGCAGCTAACCGGGCCGAAAGCGCCACCGATATTCTTGCGTTCACAGGTCGGAGCGCTGCTGCGGAGGTCTGAAATCCAGGACCGGCGCGGCAAGGACGGTGGCGTGCACCGCTCCGCGATCGGGCGCCGAACGCCAAGCGTGGGCCCCGTATGCTCCGCAGTTCGTCCGTCGGGCAGTGCACCACGATTCGGGGCGTCGGAGGCGACTTCTCGGTGGCCCATACCCGGTCTCGTACAGCGCCTGGCGCTTTCGCCTCAGTTTGGTGGCCACGGCGTTGACGAGGGCCGCTTCAGACAGCCGCACCGGCACCCCGACCACGATGTTGATCGTCCCCCACTCGGTACTCGTCACCGTCGGTGAGTGGGGGGTATTCGACGGTCTGGTAGTCGACGAAGGCGATCGTTCGGCGCCGGACGGCAACTCGCGCCGGAAGTGATGGTCGGGCGCGGCCGCAGAGGCTGGGCTGGAGGAGCCAGCTTGCGCCGGCAGCAGCACCGCTTCGTCGGCGAGGTGGTGGCGGATCGACGTCGAT
Organism: uncultured Actinomycetota bacterium; assembly: GCA_963735415.1. GTDB lineage: Bacteria > Actinomycetota > Actinomycetes > Streptosporangiales > Streptosporangiaceae > Trebonia. The sequence goes on from CAVTLB010000033.1 coordinate 251,640, forward strand.
GTGGGTGAGCAGCCCGCAGCCGGTGCCGACAAGCGTGGCCGGCACCAATCTCGGTCAGGTGGCGGTCCGGGTCGGTCCGGCTGTAATCCAGCGGAAACGTCGCGTTGAGACCCATTGCCGGGCGCCGATGCCGCCGCCGCAGCGGGCGCCGACGAGATGCACAGTCAGGCTCGGCGAATTGCCAGAGCAGCACTGGAAGCGGCCGAGTCTGTTCACCCGCGCGGTCAAGCTGGGATGCATGGTCTTATCCTCGCCTGCCAGCCGTGTTGAATCATGGTCATGATCGAACAAGGACCCCTGAACATGCCCCTCGAAGAGGCGATGCGGACGCCAGCGTGCCATCCGTCGTCTCAAGCCCGACCCGGTCGACGACTCGCTCGTACTGCATCTTCTGGAACTGGCGATGAAGGCGCCGATCGTTCAAACGCGCAGAACTGGGAGTTCATCGTCGTCAAGGACCGCGAAGTTGTCGCGGCCGGCCGCTTGACTCGCACGGGCCTGGACCGTGTTCGGGCCCATCTACGAGCGTGCCGTTCAGCGCCGCGGGGACGAGAAGATGCGGCGGACGCTGAAGGCAGTGCCGATGGCAGGTGGACCACTTCGACGACATCCCCGTGGTCGTGGTGGCATGCCTGAAGGGTGTCGTTGCGCCTGGCCGTCGATCGGTGCGGCAGCGCCTATGGCTCCATTTATCCCGCGATACAGGGACCTGTTGCTGGCGGCGCGCGCGTGCCGGGTTGGCGCGGCGCTGATCACCATGCCGTTGTGGAGCAACTCGCTGTTGGCCAGGCGCGCCCTGGGCCTGCCGCTGAATGTCACTCCGTGCGCGGTAATTCCCTCGGCCTCGGCCGATGGGCAAATACGGTTCCACGACGTGTCGGCCGGTGGGAGAACTGGGTTTCGCTCGATCGATACGGCAACCGAGCGTTTCTGTAGCCGCTCGCAATGTAGGAATCTCGTGTACTTCGCCCGGGAGCCGCGAGGGTGGTGAATAGTCCGCGATATGAGCGAAGAAGCGTTTCCGGACGTGCGTGGGGCCGGGATCCCGGTCGGCTCGTGCGTGGATCGATGACCGCCGTCGTCGGCTCGAGGTTGGGTGCCTGGTGCATCCGCAAATTGACGCCGGTGGATCACAAACTTCTGAGCCTTAGCAACGACCGGTTGACAATTTTCGGTCCGGTCGGGGTGCCGCTGTTGTTGCTCACGACGACGGGGGGGAGACGGGTCAGCGCCGTCAGCTACCGCTGACGTACGTGCGCGAAGGTGACCGACTGTTCTTGGTGGGCAGCAAGTTTGGGCAGGTACACCATCCGTCCTCGTCATCGAACTTGCTGGCCGACCCGAACGCTTGGGTGACGATGGGTGGACGCGAGATACCGGGTCACCGCTGAGCAGTTGACTGGGCCGGAGAGCGAGCGCATCTTCAGAAAGCTCGCCGACTACGCGGGCAACTATGACGCCTATCGCGGCCGGACAGACCGTGAGCTAAGGGTTTTCGAGTTGACGAAACGCTAGCGGCTCCGGCCCTGCTGAGAAGGCCGTGTCATCCCGTACCCAAGACCTAATCTGACGCGAATTTCTATGAGCCCTGTATGAACTGGGAGATTCAGCCCTGCCGGCGCCAGCGCCTTCCTACGCTTCTCCGCGACGAGCAACTCAGGGATGACCCGCTTAGAAGGAGCCGAGCTCGTGACTCACGACAACCGGAGCGGTGATTACTTCTGGACCGGCCACGAAGCGGACAACGAACTTTCGCGGTTGAAACTGATCGAGGAGTTCAACGATCCGTCGACGTTTCGTCATCTCGACGCGATCGGTGTAGCTGAAGGCTGGCGATGCCTTGAGGTCGGCGCTGGCGCCGGGTCTGTGGTGCGCTGGCTTTCTCAACGAGTGGGTCCCGCCGGGAAAGTCGTGGCTGCTGACCTCGATGTGCGGTTTCTCGGCGATATCAGCGCGCAAAACGTCGAGGTCCGTCGCTGTGACATCACTCAAGATCCCGTTGAGCCGTCGTCGTATGACCTTGTACACGCTCGAAATCGGTCCTGTTACATCTGCGCGATCCAGCGGCAGTGCTGCGGCGCATGATCGCTGCGGTACGCCCGGGTGGTTGGCTGATGGTCGAAGACGTCGACAACGGCACTGTTGAGGCAGCAGACCCGGCTCATCCCCTCGCTGCGGCATTCGACCTTTGCGCTCAGTTGCGGATCAAGTTCCTTTTGGCAGGCGGGGTCATGGATCTGCGTTATGGCCGCACCCTGCCCGTCCACATGGACGAATTGAAGGTGACCGACATGGGGAACGAGGCGGTGGCTGTAGTTGGGTACGGTCGCAGCAGAATGTCGCAATTGATGACTAAATCTTTTCGGCCAATTGATGACGCCATGGTCGCCAACGGAATGGTCGAGCAATCCCACGTTTTGGACGCGCAGCGCGCCTTCGAAGATCCTTCGTTCCTCTATAGGGGTGGCTTGATCGTCGCCGTGTGGGGCCGCAAACCCGTCAGCTAACGACAGAGCGGCACAACGCTTTCGCCATATGTCGCCTTCGGCTCGGGAGGGGTGCTCTTTCCGGGGCCCACGAACGCATTTCCAGGGGCGGCGCATCCCCAGTTACGCCCCGGCGGCACTATGAACGGGTGAAGCCGTTTCGGATCGACGTTGCCGATGATGTTCTCGATGACCTGCGATCGCGATTGGCGCGCACCCGATGGCCGGAAGCCGAATGTGTCGACGACTGGAGCCAGGGCATCCCGCTGGATTACACCCGCGAGCTGGCCGCCTACTGGGCCAACGACTACGACTGGCGCTCGCGGGAGGCCGCGCTCAATCGGTTCGACCAGTTCACCACGGAAATCGACGGGCTGGACATTCACTTCATCCACCAGCGCTCTCCGCACGAGGACGCATTCCCGCTGGTCATCACCCACGGCTGGCCGGGCTCAATCGTGGAGTTCCACAAGGTGATCGAGCCGCTGACGAACCCGGCGTCAGGACGCGCCGACGACGCCTTCCACGTCGTGTGCCCGTCACTGCCCGGGTACGGCTTCTCCGGCAAGCCCAGCCGCACCGGGTGGGGTGTGGAGAGGATCGCCGAAGCCTGGGAGACGCTCATGCTGCGCCTCGGCTACGACCGCTACGGCGCCCAGGGCGGGGACTGGGGCTCGGCGGTCACCACGCAGATCGGCCGCAACGGTCGGAAGCACTGCGCGGCGATCCACATGAACATGGCGATCGGCAGCGCCGACGAAGGAATCGCTGACCAATCCGACCGAGGAGGACAAGCAGGCCCTGGCCGCGCTGGCCGAACTACCGCAAACACGGACACCGGCTACTCCAAGCAGCAGTCCACCCGGCCGCAGACCGTTGGGCTACGGCCTGGTCGACTCGCCGTCGGCGCAGCTGGCGTGGATCGTCGAGAAGTTCTGGTCGTGGACCGACTGCGACGGACACCCGGAGAACGCGCTCAGCCGCGACGAGATGCTCGACAACGTGATGCTGTACTGGGTGACCGGCACCGGCGCCTCGTCGGCGCGGCTGTATTGGGAGAGCTTCAGGTCTTGGGGAAACATGGACCGCGTTGAATTGCCCACGGGTATCGCGAAGTTCCCCCGGGAGATGCTGAGCGCGCCGCGGACGTGGTGCGAGCCGGTCTACCACATCACCCACTGGACGACGATGCCGCGCGGCGGCCACTTCGCAGCGTTCGAGCAACCCGAGTTGTTCGTCGACGACGTCCGCGCGTTTTTCGCCACGGTGCGGTAAAACGGCTGGCGACCAGACGCAAAAGCACCCGACACGCCGATGTTTTGGGTGCTTTTGCGTCTGCTCGCGCCACCGCGCGGCACCTGGTTCTATTCCATGCGGCTTAGCAGGGTCAACGAAGCCAGAAACGGGTATGTCCACGTTAAGCAACCACCCTGAGGAGTTCATGTGATCGGGACAATTATCGGCGCCATCGTCATCGGACTCGTCGTGGGTGGACTGGCCAGGTTCATCATGCCCGGCAAGCAAAACATCGGCGTCGTGATGACTGTGATACTGGGCGCGATCGGCGCCTTCCTTGGCACCTGGGTGTCGTACAAATTGGGTTACTCCAACCAGAATGGCGGATTTAAGATCATTCCCTTCCTGGTTGGCATCGTCTTCGCGTGCATCCTCATCGGCATCTACCTTGGCGTGACCGGGCGTCGCATCACCAATCGGGTGGGGCGACGGTAGCCCATCGATCCCGCGGCCAACCCTTTGTTGCTGTGTCAAGCAATGGACGAAATAGCCTCTGGTATAACATAATTGACTAGGACAATGCGTGGGGTTGACTGATCGTCTCGATTCGCTGCAGCAGCGCTACCCAGCGTTGGGGTTTCCGCTGGCGGTGATTTACAAGTACGTTGACGATCAGGGCAGCTATCTGGCCGCGTTGATCGCTTACTACGCTTTCGTATCGCTGTTTCCATTGCTGTTGTTGATATCCACTGTGCTGGGCTGGGTACTGATGGGTCACCCCGATTTGCTTGCGCAAGTGGAGCATTCGGCGTTGAGTGAGTTCCCGGTCATCGGGCCACAGCTGGATAGGCCTAAACAGCTCAGCGGCGGCGTGGTCGGGATCTTGGTGGGGGTTTTAGGCGCGCTCTACGGTGGGCTCGGCGGTGCGCAAGCGTTGCAGAATGCGATGAACACCGCGTGGACGGTGCCCCGCAACGAGCGGCCAGATCCCTTTCGCGCCCGGGGTCGCAGCCTATTGTTGCTGGCCACCGGGGGTCTGGCGTTGTTGGGCACGACGGTGTTGTCAGCGCTGGGTGGGGGTGCGGGTGCGTTTGGCTCGGGTGTCAAAGTCGTCGCGTTGGTGGCATCGGTCGCGGTCAACGCCGGCGTGTTCATTTTGGCGTTCCGGATCAGCACCGCACGAAATTTGACCGTGCGGCAAGTAATTCCGGGCGCAGTGGCCGCGGCGGTGGGTTGGCAGCTGTTGCAATCCTTCGGTGCGGTGTACGTCGGGCACGTGGTAAAAAGCGCGAGCGCCACCAATGCGGTGTTCGCGCTGGTGTTAGGGATGTTGGCGTTCTTGTACATCGCGGCGACCCTGGTGGTGTTCTGTGCAGAGATCAACGTGGTGCGTGTCGAGCAGTTATACCCGCGGGCGCTGCTTACCCCGTTCACCGACAACGTCGACCTGACCGACGGTGACCGCAGCACCTACGCGGCCAAAGCGGAGGCCGAGCGGACCAAGGTATTTGAAAAGGTCGAGGTCAGTTTCGGGCTACCGCCGCATCGCGCCGAGACAGCATCAACGGAGCCCGAAAAGCGAAGCAACGACGGCGGTTGAGCGTTTCCGCTCAACGTCAGCACGAGGGATCCCTTGCATCCCAAGGGGTTTGTGACGGATCCAGAGTACAGACAGGCGAAAGGCCCAGCCCCTAATGCAGGGACCGGGCCTTTGCGGTGAATGTCTAGTTCTGTTCCGACTTCTGGCGGGCCTCGTTGGCCTCAGCTGCGCCACGGGCGCCCTCGGCTTCGGCTTCCTTCTTCGCGGCCTCGCGCTGCGAATCAGCCTTGTCCTGTTGCGCTTGCCCCTCGCGGTGCAAGTCGTCGCGGCCCGTGACGGCACCCAAGACTTCCTTGGCCTTGCCCTTGACGCCCTCGACGGTGCCCTTGACGGCTTCGGCCGGTCCGCTGTTGTGCTCTCCCACGTGACTATCCTTCTCTGGTTTGTGTATTAGCTGGTCACGCTCATGCGCACCAGGGTCTTGGTTACCCAATGCCTCCGCCGTCAAACTCCGAGGGCCGTCGGCGTCGCTGCGGATCGTCAGCTGGCGGGAGGTACCGCCGATGCCATCACCTTCGGGGCGCGATCCCACACCCGGTGCAGCCCGAGTGCCGATGCCAGCTGTGCGGTAAAGGCTTTATCGACGCTCTCGGATACCTCCACGCCCGGGTCACGGATCGAAATGCGCGCCGCCTTCAGGACTTCGGCGCCGTCGCCCCAGGCGGCGAGTGCCTTGCAGTGCCGAAAGGCCTCTTGCAGCAACACAACCAGCTTGATGTCATGACTCGGCGTCGTGCCGCCCGCAACGACGAGCGCGTCGAACTCGATGGATCGCACCGTGGCCAGCGTGCGGTCGACGGTGATCTTGCGCCGCCCCGCCTTGAGGACGCCGCCGACCGGGGCGATCACCAGTGCGGTGACACCGAGGCCGTCAGTCGACTTGACCAACGTGGCGACACCCGCGAGGTCGGAGCCGGCGTCGGCGATGATGCCGATCTTGCGGCCGTCGATGCGGCCCTGGCTCGGCCAGCGATCTGCAACAGGGCCGGCGACACGAACATCTTGCGGCCGGTTTGCCTTTCGGCGCGGGAAGGCCGAGACCGGCGGCCACCTGCTCGCACAGGTCGGTGTCGACGTTCGCCAGCACCTGGAGCTCGCGTTCCTTGATCGCCTGCTCGTAGACCTTGCCGAGTTCGAAGGTGAACGCCTCGACGACGTGGGCCTGTTCGATCGGGCTCAGACTGCGGTAGAACATCGTCGCCTGCGAGAAGTGGTCGTCGAACGACGCCGGGTTGCGCGCGCACCGCCGTTCCTTCGATAACTCGCGGCGTCTGCACGTATCCGCCGTGTTCGTCGTCGGCCAGGAGCGGCTCGTCGCCGTCGATGCTGTTGGGGTGGTAGGGCGGCGTGCCCGGTGTGGATCGCGGTCTGGTGCATGCCGTCGCGCAGCATGTCGTTGACCGGGCAGTGCGGACGGTTGATCGGCAGCTGCGCGAAGTTGGGACCGCCGAGGCGGGTGAGCTGCGTGTCGAGGTACGAGAACAACCGCGCCTGCATCAGTGGATCGTTGGTGGCTTCGATGCCCGGCACGAGGTTGCCGGTGTGAAAGGCGACCTGCTCGGTTTCGGCGAAGTAGTTGGTGGGGTTGCGGTTCAGCGTCATCTTGCCGATCAGCTGCACCGGTGCGAGCTCCTCGGGCACGAACTTGGTCGGGTCGAGAAGGTCGATGCCTTCGAAGCTGTCGGTGCCGTCATCGGGCATGACCTGGATTCCCAGCTCATATTCGAGGAACGCGCCGGCCTCGATGCCATCGGCCATGTCGCGACGGTGGAAGTCGGGATCGC
>CAVTLB010000034.1:0-64165 GCA_963735415.1 uncultured Actinomycetota bacterium
CAGCGCCCCCAGAGGCGCAGGCGCCTGAGGTAACCACCTAGCTGGGTTCGGAATCGCGCAACAGAGGGCTCGCCCACGGGATCGGCGATGGGCCCGGCATGGCAGCATGGCCGCCGGCCCTTCCCGTTAGTCGTTCCTGGCTGCCTCGCTTGCCACGCGGGTCAGGATCGGGAACGTCGCCGCGATGATCGCCAGGGACACGATGATGCCGCCGACGGTCAGCAGGTAGTACACCTGGCCCGGCGCGACCATCGCGCGGCTTTGTGCCTCCCTCGCGTACATCGCGGCGGCGCCGAAGCCCGTCCCGATCGCCACGACCGCCACCGTCAGCAGCGGGACCGCGCCCTCAAGCGCGACGACGCCGCGCAGCGTGGACAGCCGCGCGCCGGTGAGCCGCAGCAGGCTGAACGGCCGCTCGGCGTTCGCGAACCTCGCCGCGATGCCCGCCGCCAGCGTGCACCCGGCGATCGCCAGGCTGACCAGGATCACCACGTTGGCGAGCTGCTGGTAGCCGGAGTTCTGCGAGTTGTCCTGCGCGGCGGTGTCGGCGCGCGTGGACGGCGGCGAGACCGTCGGGTAGACGCTCGCCTCCAGCAGCGTCCGCGCCCGCTCGACCGCCGCCGTGGCGCCGTTCGTCGCCACGGCGATGCCGTCCACGCCGAGGGCGTCCAGTCCGGCGACTGGCACACTCGCGGCCGGCCAGGTGTACGTGTCCACATTCCCGCTGAAGCCGAGGGGACCGCTGAAGCCGTCCGCCGGAACTGTCGCCGTTCCCACGCCTGCCGGCAGCGGCCGAGCGCGGGCGCGGTTGCGCCGAGCTGGCGGCGGCCCACGGCGGCCCCGGATGGGGTGACGCTGCCATCGGCGTTGACGCCGACGCGTCGCGCCAAGGTTCTGGGAACAACCAGGTGGTGGGAGCCGGGCGGACCAGCGCGCGCCCACGAGCACCCCCTCGACACCGGGCGCCGCGCTGGCTCGGCGGCGAGCGGCGCGGCGGGCACGGCCCGGCCCTGGGCTGGCGGATACGAGACCACGTACCGCGGCCACTGTTCCGGGCGTCCGCGTTCGACGCCGATGTGTGCGCGGTCAGGCGCATCCAGCTCGGCGATGTGGACGAACCGGTGGGGTCCTTGGCGTCCTCCGTGGCGATCACGATCGTCGCGAGGTCGTAGGTGCAGGCAGCACCAGCGCCAGGGCCAGGCTGACAGAACGACACGGCCCGCGGGTAGTCGCCGATGGCCGGGCGGCGATGCGTGCCGGGGCGGCTGGTCCACCGGCCATGGCCGCGCGGCGGCCATGGTGCGCCACGGCCCGGCGATGAACAGCCCATGGTGGTCAGCGCGAAGCTGGTCACGAACACCTCGATCTGCCCCGGGATCGAGGCCGGGTGCTAGTGCGCCTGCAGGCCGAGTACCACCGCGGGGCAGCGGCGCCACCGCCAGGCCCAGCGGCTTCGGCGTCACCCGGCGCGTGACGCCGAGCGGGGGAATGTCCGCCGGCGCCGCGCCAGTCGCGCCGCCACGGCGTCGCCCACCGGCACGCCGCCGCGACGACGATGACGTCGAACAGGCTGAGCGTGGGCTCGCTTGGGGAGGGCGCTCCAGCGACGGGGTTGATGCCGCGCCGGACGCGCAGCCCGAAGAAGATCGCGAACCGCGCCACGCCCACAGCCACCGCGGATCGACTTCCACGCCGCGGGCACCGACACCTGGGTGCGGGTGCGCATCGACGCGGCGCATCGCCGCCGACCGCCCTCCCAGCAGGCTGCCGACAGCCAGTTCGGCGGTCTCGATGAAGATCAGTACCAGCAGCAGGATCGCCAGCGCGACAACGGACGGATCAGGTCGATGCCGCTCGCCGGTATGCAGCGATCACCAGCACGTACATCCACCGCTGGATCGGGTTCAGCAGAACTGCGGGCGATCAGCCCCTTCCTGGCGCGGAAGTCGTGCCGATTTCCTCGGAGGCTGCCCTCCAGCGGATCACGATGGCGTCGCCTTGACGCTGCCTGGGCCGTCGCCGGTCGCCGGGGTGCGGGCGACGACGATGGCGGTTGGGCGAGGGCGGCGCAGCGTCACGATGATCCCGGCCAGGTGCCCCGGGTGAGCGGTGGGCCGCTGGTCCACCAGAACGACCGCGGCGGCGCTCCGAGCTCGGGCGGGGCGTGGTGCGTCTGGTGCAGGCGGGTCATCGGACGGTCCCGAGCAGCACCTAGCAGACACCAGTGGCCGCGACGTCGAAGCGGCTGATCGTCTCGCCGTCGTAGACCCCGCTGGCACCGCCCGCCAGCAGGCGGGCGCGACGCCATTGCGGCCCCAGCGCCGCCCACTCGGCGTCAGTTCCAGGACCAGGTAGCTGTTCCACGCAGTTGACCACGTTGGTCATCGCCTTTGCGGTGAGCAGCGCGCCCGGCGCGAGGCCGCCCGCGATCCCCAGTAGCAGGCCCAGGTCACGGCCTCGCGCCCCCCGCTCGCGGCCAGCCGCAGCCTCAGCCGCAACTGCCAGGCCGGTCGCCGGCTTCGCCCCCGTGAGCGTGCTGACCATCCCATCCGCGCCGACGACCTCGCGGTCGCGTACGCAGGCGACCCAGGCGTCGTCGGTGACCAGGATCGCATCGTTTGCCCCGCTCGCGGACCACGTTCGCCGGCGGGGCCATCTGGGGCGCCGAACAGTCGGGTCCAGCGTCCCGGTCGGCTCGTCGGCGAGGGTCCTTCGCGCTGGGCGGCGGCCGCGGGCCAGCGCGACACACTGCGCCTGGCCGCGGGGCGGCTGGACCGGGTCGCGCGGACTCCAGCCCCGTCCAGCTCAGCGTCCAGAAGCCACGCTGCGCGCCACCGTCATCGCCAGCCGCGCCCGGCGTGCCGGACAGCAGCAGCGGCGCGCGACGTTCTTCCTCAGCGGTAGACGGGCGCCGAGCTCCCCGGACTGGAACACGCACCCGGACCGATCCCGCGCAGGGCGCTGCGCTTGTCGTCGCTCGACCCAGTCCAGCCACCATCCCGTTGGAATCCCACTTCCCCGAAGGCACCAGGATCCCGGCCAGGCAGTGCAGCAGCATCGACTCCCTGACCGTATCGGCGCCATGACGGCGACGATCTCACCCTTGGCGACGCCGAGCGACGCCCGCGCAGCGCCAGCGTGCTCCCGAACGACGGCGAGCAGGTCGACGGCCTGGATGACTTGCCCCGACGCGCCGTGCCCATGCCCGTGACACTTCGGGCACAGGGGTGCGTGGCCAGGGGCGGCGTCCCCAGCGGCGTTGGGGTCGGGAGTCATCGATGCCCCTGCGCCCTGTCCAGCACGATCATGTCCACCCACGCCGCCATGCTGGTCGGTCCAGTCGCAGGTCCGCCTCCAGGCGGTGGAGGGCATGGTCAGCCAGCAGCACGTCGAGGTGCCCGCCTGCCGCTTGGAACTTCGGTAGGCGCATCCGCTGCAGGTGCGCCGGCCCGCTGGCCGTAGAGGGAGGTGCTGGGCGTGTTGCCGGCATGAGCGCGAGCACGACCTTGGCGAACAGTTCGCTCTCCAGGTCGAGCTCCGGCAAGGCCGACGGCGAGCCGCTTCTCCACGTCGGCGACGCCGTCGTTGGTGATGATGTACCTCAACCGCTCCAGCCCTCCACCCTGCTGGATCTCCAAGGCCACGGCCTCCCCATCCCTGGCCAGCCGCGACAGCGTGGCATACACCTGGCTGTAGCGCGGCAGGCCGCCCTTGCCCGAAGTACGCGTCGTAGTCGCGCTTCAGGTCATACCCATGGCGCCACCACGCTCAGATAAGCCCCAGCAGCGTCAGCGGAACACTCACACCCGAGAGAATACATCACGAGCAGACTTCTCGGGAAGTAGCTGGAAGGAGGCCGACGGCGGCCGCGAGCTGCCGCGCAGCGCGACGGCCCGCCGGATGTCCGGCGGGCCGTCGTGTTGCGCTGCTGTTTCAGTTGTTGCCCGCTGGCTCGTCAGCTCTGGTCAGGCGCGGGAGCTGGGCACCGGGCACCTGCGATGGAGCGTAGATCTTCGAGTCACCCGGGTAGGGCACCTTCCACCCGTGGGCCTGGTACCACGTGTACCGGTTCATCTGCTCCGGGTTGGCGTAGTCGGGGACCGCGCCGTTGCCCGTGGTGTGCTGGCCGGCGAGCCAGGTCTGCCAGGCAGCGGCGGTGGCCCGCTCGTTCGCGGGCACAGCGGTCTTCTGGGTCTCCGCCGTGTTCAGCGCCTTCGCCGCGGAGCCGGTGAGGCCCAAGGTGTCCAGACCGCAGGCTGGCGCGGTGGTGATGCCCTCGGTGAGCGGCACCTGGTTCGGCACGGCGTTGAAAGGCGTGTAGTTGGGCCGGCTGGTGAAGGCGTCGTACATCGGCGTGGCCGCGGCGACCTTCTCGTTCAGCGGCTGGGCGCCGAGGATCTGCTCGATCGTCCGGACCGCCGAGAGCTGCGAGTAGTAGGTGTCGATCACCTTGCCGTGCTGGGCCCAAGGGCTGATGACCTGGACCGGGGCGCGGTGGCCGTCGACGTGGTCGGCACCGTCCTGGCTGTCGTCCTCGAGGACGAAGATGGCGGAATCCTTCCAGTACTTGGAGTGCGAGATCGTGTCGACGATGTCACCCGTGGCGAGATCGTTGTCGGCCACCCCGGCCTCCCGATCGGTCGGCCCGCCGGTGTGGTCGCTGGAGAGCCAGATCATGTTGAGGCCGGCAGGACCGTTCTTCTCGAAGTCCTGCTTCCAGATCTGGTAGCGGTAGATGTCCGGGATCGAGAGATCGAACGGCGGCGACTGCGGGTCGGCGATCGCGTTCAGCGACGGGATCGCCGATCCGTAGTTGCCCTTCAGGCCCGGGGCGGTCAGCTGAGCCGGGTCACCACCGCTGGCGACGCTCTTGGTCGCGCAGTAGTACTGCTGCCACGTACCGGACGGCTTGCCCTCCAGGTACTCGAACTCGCCGTAGTTCCTGGCCGTCGTGCCGGCGGACTCGACGGCGGTCCACAGGAAGCCCGAGCGCTGGTGGCCCAGCACGTCCTCCTCGGTGTCGTAGGTGCGCTGGTACTCACCCGCGTCCGACTCGGAGTACTCGGGGTTGTCGCCCTGCATCAGCCAGTTGTGGCCCTCGGAGGAGTTGGTGCCGATGTCGTACACGTTGTCGTAGTCACTGAACTGCGTGGCCAGCGCGTGCTGGTTCGGCGTGGCCTTCTCGCCGAACTGCGTGAGCGTCGGGTCGCCGTTGCCCTCACCCAGGTCGCCGAACAACTGGTCGTAGGTCCGGTTCTCCTTCACGATCAAGAAGACGTGCTTGATCGTCGACGGGGCGCCGATGCGCGTCGGGACCGGGACTGGCTCCGTCTTCCGGCCCCTGGCCTCCAGCACGGAGTTCCTTGTCCAGCCGTTCTGCTTGAAGACCGTCACGGTGTAGTTCGCGATGTCCCGGTCGCTCGGAAGGGTGAAGCGCGTCAGGGACGCGGTGGTGCTGTGCGTGTCGTGGCCGGTCACGGGGACGGTTCCCGGTCCCTTGGAGGTCGTGATGCCGGGGCCGCGAGCGTCGATGCCGCGGGTGTTGGTGACGATGATCTGGTCGCCGACCGTCGCCACGTCCGCCGGGTAGTAGTCCGTCGGCAGCAGGCCGATGTAGCTCACCGGCTCCTTGGGCCTGCCGTAGTACTGGTAGACCGCGACGGCGTTCGCCCTCCCCAGGGTGACCAGCAGGTGGCCGTCCTTGGTCATGGCGATGCCGTCGGGCTGGTACCCCACCGTGGACTCCGGCCACGGCTTGGTCTCGATCGTCTGCACGACCTTGTTGATTGTCGTGTCGATGACGGAGACGGTGTCGCTGTTCGTGTTGGCGACGAACAGCGCGCGGCCGCTGACGTGCATCGCGGTCGGGTGCAGGCCGACAGCGATCTGTCCGACCGCGGCGGACGTGTTCGCGGTGTCGATGACGCTGACCTCACCCGTGGCCGACGTGCCCAGGTACCCGTTGGCGGGCACCTGGGTGCCGTAGGAGTCCATGGTCGTGTCGCCGGGCTGAGCCTGGCGGCCGCCCTCGTCGCTCACGTAGAGCTTGCTGCCCACGAAGGCGAGCTCGCGAGGGGCGATGCCGACGTTCCACGTGTGCTCGACCGCACCGGTGCTGGGGTCGAGCGCCACGACGGTGTTCTGCCCGTTGAGCGCGGCGTACAGGGTGGACCCGTCGGGCGAGTAAGCGGTCTGGCCCACCAGCGCGGAGTTGGGCACCGTAGCCCGGCTGTTACCCGAAAGGTGGGTGCCCACCGTCGGGAGCGAGAAGCGGGTCGGCGTGCCGAGGGTGCCGTCGGGGTTGACCGGGAACCGGGTCAGGGCGTCCTTCTCCGGAAGCCAGAGGAACTTGCCGTCCGGCGAGTAGGTCGGGCCTTCCTGTCCGACAGTGGTGTCGGACAGCATCTGGTTGACCCCGGTCACGCTGCCGACCGTCCAGATGAGCTTGTAGCTCGACAGGTCGAAGATCTGCAGGACCAACGGATGGTCGGCGGTGGTCGCGGCGAGGAACCGCCCGTCCGGGCTGACCGTCGAGCCCATGAACTTGCCGAGCTGGGTGAGCAGGCGGTCACCGATCGGGTTGATGATCTGGTCGTCGGAGACCTGGATCCCGTTGCGGTACTGCGTGCCGACCTGGTTGTTGCCGAACCCCACCGTCGAGCCGTAGGCCATTGCCCCGCTGAGGGCGAGGAGAGCCGCTGTGCTGGCCATGACGAGGCGGAGTCGGCTGCGAGCCCAACTCGGAAGGCCGAGACGGACCCTCGAGACTTCACGACGTCGTCGTCTGACTTGCATGCCTATCCCTTCGATGTGGGAGCTAGCAGATCGACGAGTCCGTCGAACTGCCATAGCGGGTTCGGCGCGTCACCATACGAGGTGTGCACCACGAAGTAGCCGTTCACTTCGTTCGGCCCGTCGCCGTCGGCGACGTACCGCCCGTTCGGGTTGACGTCAAGCTGGTAGATGGCCTGTCCGGTCGCATCGTTGACGCCAGGGAGATGCCAGAAGACGGTGCAGCGCCAGTCGTTTCCTGGCCCTTCCTGGGCGACCAGGCCGCCCCCCTTGGTGCACGACGCCGTGACCCGCAGCTGCGCCTTCGGTGACGTTCATGTGGTACAGCTCTTTGCCCTGCAGGCGGTAGAGATGGGCGAAGGACGTGGCGAGCGATCGCTGCAGCTTGCCGGCGTCGATGCCGGAGCCGGTGGCCCCGGTGGCCGCGGCCACCACCCCGGCCGAAAGCACCCACACCCCGAGCAGCGGCAGGATCCCGAAGGTGATCGCGCGCCGCATCGAGCCGTCGTTCGCCAGGTTGGTGAAGTCGCGCCGCATGAAGAGCACATAGGCCAGCGCGGTCGCGGTGACCGCCCACGCCAGGCTCACGACGATGCCGGTAAGCACCGGGCCGAGCATCGGCGGGCTGGTGAACAGGCCGTTCCAGGAGAGGAACGCGAAGCTGGGCAGCGCCAGGCGGACGGCGACCGGCATCGGCAACACCTGTGACGCCAGCTGCATGCCCAGCCCGCCGAAGGCGGGCAGCAGCAGGCCGATCGGGGACCGCCCGAAGATGACGGACGCGAGCAGCCCGATCGCGGCGAAGGCAAGTATCGGGGCGAGCGCGCAGAGCCAGGCGAGCAGGAGCTCTCCCGGCGGCGGCGGCCGGCGAAAGCAGGTGGCCGTCAAGACCGTTCAGCGGCCGGCTGCCGACCACCAGCCCGCCGACTATGCCGGAGGCCGCCAGCCCGGGCAGGCACATCAGGAGGACGGTGAGGCTCGCCAGCGCCTTGGCGACGAAGATCCGCCGCGGCGAGCGCACCGCCACGAGCAGGTGGCGCCAGGTGCCGAGCCGGTCCTCGGCGGAGAACACGTCCCCGGCGACTACCGAGGTGAGCAGCGGGAAGAACCAGCTGCCCGCGAAGGACAGCACGACCAGCGCTCCGGCCCAGCCCGTGGCGTGCATCTCGCGGCCGAAGAGGGTGTCAGACGGAAGCGTGCCCTGCCTGCTGACCACGATGACCGCGAGCGCCGGCCCGATCCAGCACGCGAGGATCAGCAGGCGGACTCGCCACTGTGCCAGCTGCTTGACCAGCTCGAAGCGGAAGGCGCGGGCCACCGATACAGGGCGGGCGGCCGGCGCGTCACCGGGCGCGGTCGGTGCGATGGTCGTGGCCGTCACTTGGACTCCTGCTCGGCGTGCTGTTCGGTGAGGGCGAGGAACGCGGTCTCGAGCGGCGAGACGACGGGGGCGATCTCGCGCACCGCGATGTTCGCGTGCACGAGCCGCGGCACCAGTTCGTCGAGGGCGGGCACCAGCGCGCGCACCACGAGCATGCTCGCGGTTCGGAACGCCCTCGGCGTCGTCGACCACCTGTATCCCGTCCGTGCTCGCGGCGACCCGGCGCGCGGCGTCGTTGTCGGAGGTCAGCAGCCGGTAGTCGAGTTCACGGTTCTCGTCGGCCAGCTTGTCCAGCGGGCCGGAGAACGCGACCCGTCCGGTCGCGAGGATGGTGACCTCGGAGCACAGCTCCTCAAGATCGTCCATCCGGTGGCCCGAGAGGACCACGGTGGCCCCGTCCGCCGCGAGCCGGGTGAGGGTCCTGTGTACGTGCCTCTTGCCCGCTGGGTCGAGGCCGTTGGCGGGCTCGTCGAGCACGAGCAGGCGCGGCTTGGTGAGCAGGGCGGCGGCGAGGCCGAGCCGCTGCCGCATTCCGAGGGAGAAGCCACGCGCCTTGTCGTCGGCGACGTCGGTGAGCCCGACCTGCTCGAGGACGTCGTCGATGCCCGCCGTCGGTGCGTCGCGACCGCGCAGGCCGGCCAGCGCGGCGAGGTTGCCCCGGGCGGTCAGCGAGGGGTAGAGACCGGGGCCGTCGACGAAGCCCGTGACACCTTCGGGCACCGCTTGCCCCCGCCCGACCGGCGCGCCCAGGATCTCAAGGCTGCCGCCGTCCGCCAAGGCCAGGCCAAGCAGAATGCCAAGCAGCGTCGTCTTCCCCGCGCCGTTCGGGCCGACGATCCCGTGGATCTGCCCAGCTTCGATATCCAGGTCGACACCGTCGAGCGCGACGACACGACCGAAACATTTCGCGAGTCCGCGAGCACGCACCGCGCAGGAACTACTCATCAGCCCTCCAGTAGCCCCCCGCGTAACCCTCAGGGGTACAGCTGAAGCGTGCGTTGATGGTGACTTAAGTCTGGGTAAACGATGAATGTCTGATTCAGCAAGTGGCGGACCTCGCCACTGACTGCGTCCGCGCCCGGCTGGTCGGCAACGTGATCGCAATGGCCTCCCCCGTGCCCTGGCCGGCGCTGAGCTCTGGGGCCAGCGCGCATTTGACTTCAAGCGCTTGAGGTATGTGAACCTGTCGCTATGGCCGCGATGACGATCCAGGAAATGTCCCGCCGCAGCGGGCTGAGCGAGCCCACGCTGCGCTACTACGAGGAGGTCGGGCTGGTCGGCCCGGTCGGCCGGGACGAGCGAAGCGGGCACCGCCGCTACGGGGACGCCGACCTCGACGCGGCGCAGGCGCTGGCCTGCCTGCGCGCGCTCGGCATGGGCGTCGAGGACATGCGCGCCTACCAGGCCAACCGGAGCCGGGGCGGGCGGGCGGTGGCGGCCGAGCAGCGCGACCTGCTGCGGCGGCACGCGGAACGGATCGAAGCGCAGATCGCGGCGCTGCGCACCCGGCTGGACTACCTGCGGGAGAAGTCGTCCCTGTGGGACGCCCGGGCGCAGGGTGACGCCGCCGCCGAGTCGGCGGCCCAGCAGCGGGTACACGCCGCGCTTGGCCGCCTGGACATGGAAACGGAGATCAAGCGATGAGCATCCTGGTGACCGGGGCATCCGGGTATGTCGGCACGCAGCTGATCGCCCAGTTGCTGCGCGACGAGAAGGGGCCGGTGCGCGGCCAGGTCCGCTCGGCCGGCCGGGAGGGCGGGCTGCGAGCGGCGGTGCGCCGAGGCGGGGCTGACCCGGCCGGCCTCGATGTCGTCACCGCCGACCTGATGTCCGACGAGGGCTGGAAGGCGGCGATGGCCGGCGTCGAGGAGGTCTACCATGTCGCCTCGCCCATCCCGCCCGCTCAGCCCGAGAACCCCGACGAGCTGATCGTGCCCGCCCGCGAGGGAACGCTGCGGGTGCTGCGCGCCGCCCGTGACGCGGGCGCCCGGCGGGTGGTGCTCACCTCGTCGTTCGCCGCCATCGGCTACACCCCCAAGCCGGGGGCGGAGTTCACCGAGCGCGACTGGACCGACCCTGACATGCCCGGCCTGCCGCCCTACCCGCGCTCCAAGACCATCGCCGAGCGCGCCGCCTGGGACTTCATGAACAGCGAAGGCGGGGGTACCGAGCTGACGGTGATCAACCCGACCTTCATCCTGGGGCCGCCGCTGACCGAGGCCGCCGGCTCGTCGATGTCCCTGATCAAGGCGATGTTCAGCGGGCAGATGGCCGTCGCGCCGCGGCACCGCTTCGGTATCGCCGACGTGCGCGACGTGGCCGACCTGCACGTCCGGGCGATGGCGGCGCCCGGCGCGGCGGGCCAGCGCTACATCGGCGTCTGCGACCGCCCGCCGATCACGTACCTGGAGCTAGCCGGCTTCCTGCGCGAGCGGTACGGCCAGCTCGCCGCCATGGCACCGACCACCGAGGCGGCCGGGGACGAGCCGCCCCGGCTGACAATCCGGGGCGACCGGGCCAAGAACGAGCTCGGCTGGCGTCCCCGCCCGGCGGAGGACACGATCACCGACACGGTCGACAGCCTGCGCGAGCGTGGGGAGCTGGGGTAACCCCGGGCGGTGCCGCCCGATGCCTGCTCATCAACGGCCTCTTCCATAACTGGGGTTAATCACGCACACTGCTCCTAGTGATCATTCTTCCCCCGGGAGGTCCCTAGTGGCGACGACTCCGGCCGTGACCAAGACCCAGGGCACGGGGCTGAAGCGGTCCCTGTCGGTCTGGCAGGCGGTGGGGCTGTCGCTGGCGCTGATGGCACCGAGCATGGCGGCGAACATCAACCCCCAAGGGGCGTCCGGGGCGGGGCGGGCAGTGCCACTGGCGTTCCTCATCGCGGCGGTCGGCGTCCTGCTGGTCGCGTACACGTTTGTCCGGCTGTGCCAGTACTACCGGCACAGCGGGTCGGTCTACGCGTTCGTGGGGGCGACCCTCGGGCCGCGCGCCGGGGTGATCGCCGGCTGGGGGCTAGTCGGCACTTACACGTTCTACGCGGTGACGACGGCGGCGGCCGCCGGGATCTTCGGCACCGGGCTGCTGAACACCCTTGGCATCTGGACCAGCCAGCCGACCTGGTCGCCAGTGCTCTTCGTCGGGGTGTTCCTCGCGCTGGCGCTGATCGTCGCGGCGCTGCCGGCCAAGGGCGGCACCAACGTGCTGCTCATCGTCGAGGTGTGCACCGTCGCCCTGATCCTCGTGGTCACCGTGACCGTGTTCGCCAAGCTCCTCGGGCACACCGCGCCGGGCGGCAACCACTTCACGTGGAGCGTCTTCAGCCTCCAGCAGGGCACCGGGGTCTCCGCGCTGTTCCTCGGCGTCGTGTTCGGCTTCCTGTCGTTCGCCGGCTTCGAGGCGTCCGCCACCCTCGGCGAGGAGGCGCGCAACCCCACGAAGGACATCCCGCGCGCGATCCTGTCGGTCGCGATCTTCGGCGGCATCTACTTCGTGGTGGTCACGGCGGCGGAGGTGATGGGATTTGGCACTTCGCCCGCGAGCCTGAAGGCCTTCGGCGGATCGCCGTCGCTGCTGGGTGACCTCGGCACCTCCTACGTCGGGTCCTGGGTTGGCAACATCATCACGCTGGGGACGACGATCAGCGCCTTCGGCTGCTGCCTGGCGTGCACCGTCGGCGCGGCCCGGATGATCTACGCGATGTCGCGGGACAGCTTCGGCGAGGTGGGCCTGGGCAAGGGGTCGCGGTGGGGCACGCCCGCCTACGCGACTGGCGTGGTCACCGCGACTGGCGGTCGTCATCTACGTGGTCTACGTCGCCATCTCAAGCCAGCCGTCGGCGCTGGCGACGAACGCATTCATCTGGTCAGGCACGATCGGCACGCTCATCCTGCTCATCGCCTACCTGCTGGCCACGATCGGCATGACGCTGCTGGTGTTCGTCAAGCGGAAGATGCCGCAGGTGCCGGCATGGCAGGTGATCATCCCGATCGCCGCGATCATCGTGATCGCGTACACGCTGTACCGCAACGTCTACCCGTACCCGCCCAGGAGCAGCGACGCCTACTGGTACGCGATCGTCGCGGGCGGCTGGCTGATCGCCGCCGTCGTCGCGGTGCTGGTCGCGCCACGGACCGCCCGCAAGCTCGGCACGGCGCTGGCGACCCGCGAGGGCATCACGACGGACTAACTCCATATCATCAGGCATGGCCTCTAGCGCGACGGTCCCGCTCCCAGCCCTGTCAGACCTGAAGCTCGACGAGCTCGAGGACGACCTCCGCGCCAAGGGAGTATCGGTCGTCGTGGGCTCGGTCGTGGACCTCGCAGGGGTGGCGCGGGCCAAGACGGTTCCGCTGCGCCGCCTCGGCTCGTTTGCCCGGTCCGGCATGGGGGCCTCGCCGACGTGGAACGTGTTTTGCATCGACGATGCGATCGCCTTCACCGACCGCTTTACGGTGGCAGGCGACCTGCGCCTGCGCCTCGATGCGGGCGCGATGCGCGTCGTCGCCGACGGCGTCGCGTGGGCGCCCGCGGAATTCACCGTGCAGGAGGGCGACAATCACCCGGTCGATACCCGCAGCCTGCTGCGCCGGGTGACCGCCGGGCTCGCCGCCGACGGATACGACCCCCTCGCTGGCTGCGAGGTCGAGTTCATCCTCTTCCCCGAGGGCGGCGCCGCCCAGGCGAGCGCGCCGTGGGCGGCGTATGGTCTCGCCTCGGTCCTTGACCCGCCCGCAGCCGGGTTCACCCGCCGCCTCGTCGAGGATGCAGAGCAGGTGGGCCTGCCACTGGAGCAAGTTCACGCCGAGTACGGCCGGAACCAGTTCGAGATCTCGCTCGCGCCGACTGATCCGGTGACGGCGGCGGACAACGTCATCCTCGCCCGCCTGCTCATCGGGCGGGCGGCTGCCGCGGCCGGCCTCCGGGCGTCGTTCTCGCCGCTGGCCTCCCCGGACGCGAACGCCGCCAACGGTGCCCACCAGCACATGTCCCTCACTCGCGCAGGCGTCCCGGTCTTCTCGGGCGGCGACGGCCCGCACGGGCTGCGTCGCGAGGGCGGGGCCGTGATCGCGGGCATCCTGCGCCGCCTGCCGGATTTCCTCGGCTTCTACGCTGGGTCGGTGCTCTCGGGCACGCGCCTCCTGCCCGGGCACTGGTCTGGCGCGCACCTGTGCTGGGGCCTGGAGAACCGCGAGGCGGCCGTGCGCCTGTGCGCGGCCACCGCGGGCAACCCGCACGGCGCGAGCATCGAGCTCAAGGTGGTGGATGCTTCCGCCAACCCCTACCTCGCGCTCGCCGCTCTCCTCTGGTGCGCCCACGAGGGCATCCGCCGCGACCTGCCCCTTCCGGCCGAGGTAGCCGTTAACCCCGCCGGCCTCCCGCACCAGCTGCGGGTGCCGACGCTATCCGCCTCGCAGGCCGAGGTGCTCGACGTGCTCGCGAGCTCGGCCGCGGCGACGGAGTTCGCTGGCGCCGACATCATGGAGGCACTCCTCGCCGTGCGCCGCCATGAGGTCGACTCGTACGGCCGGGCCTTGCCACCAGGAGCTGGCCGAGCGCTTCCGCTTCACCTGGTCGGTCTGACCGCCAGTGAGCAAGGCATCCCAGGTCCCGATGGGCACCCCCGCGGTGCGCGCGCTCGCCGAGCACGTTGACCCGCTGCCGCTGGTCGACCACCATGTGCACGGCGCCCTCCGTGCCATGCCGGACCGGGCGGGGTTCGAGGGCATGCTCAACGAGGGCTACCCCGGAACGCCGCCCGCATGGATGACCCCGTTCGACTCGCAGCTCGGCTTCGCGATCCGCCGCTGGTGCGCGCCCATGCTCGGCCTCGACGCGGGCGCTGATGCCGACACGTACTGGGCCGCACGCGCCGCGCTTGGCGAGACGGAAGTCAACCGCCGGCTGCTGCCTGCCGCCGGGGTCTGTGACTGGCTCGTGGACACCGGCGATGCCGCCGCCACCGTGCTGCAGCCCGCCGAGATGGCTCAGATCAGCGGCCAGGCGCATGAGATCGTCCGCCTCGAAGCCATCGCCGAGCAGCTCGCCGCGACCGGCATCTCCGCCGCCGGCTACGCCGACGCCTTCCGCGACCGGCTCGCCGACGTTACTGGCCATGCCGTGGGAGTGAAATCGATCGTCGCCTACCGCGCCGGCTTCGAGCTCGACTGGACACGCCCCACCGACGCGGAGGTCTCGGCAGCGGCATCCGCTTGGCTCGCCCAAGTCGGCGCCGGCGCCCCTCGCCTGACCGACCTCGTCCTGCTGCGCTTCGGCCTGTTCGCCGCGCTCGACCGTCGGCTTCCCATCCAGCTACACGTCGGCTTCGGCGACCGCGACGTTGACCTGCGTACGGCCAACCCCCTCCACCTGCGCAAGTTCCTCTTCGCCGCAGAATCCGCGGACGTGCCTGTGCTTCTGCTGCACTGCTATCCCTTTGAACGCGAAGCCGGCTACCTGGCCCAGGCCTTCACGAACGTCTACCTCGACGTCGGCCTCGCTATCAACTACGTTGGCGCCCGCGCTGACGCGATCGTCGCGCACACCCTCGAGATGGCGCCCTTCACGAAGGTGCTCTACTCCTCTGATGCCTGGGGCCCGCCGAGCTGCACTACCTCGGCGCCGTCTTCTGGCGGCGCGCCACCGCGCGCGTGCTCGGCGGCTGGGTCGAGGAAGGCGACTGGACCGCGGCCGACGCTCGCCGCGTCGTCGGCCTCATCGCCTCGGGCAACGCCCGCCGCGCCTACCGGCTCTAGCCCGGCACGACCCTGCTGCGACGTGCCCGGCGCGGCCACCGCTGGGACGAACTCCAGCGTCGGGATGGGGTCGGCCGCCGTGCCCACACTGGTCCGGTCCCTGCCCCGGCTGCCGCGATAAGCCTCGGCTCAGGTTTCTGGGCCAGCACTGCATGCCCGTGAACGGCCGGTTAGGGTGCACTGGTGAAGGTCGTGATTCCGGGCGGGACGGGGCAGGTGGGCACCGCCCTCGGGCGGGCGCTGCGAGGCGACGGGCACGAGGTCGTGGTGCTCACGCGGCGGGCCGGCGGGGAGGGGCAGGTCTCCTGGGACGGCGAGCGGCTGGGGCCGTGGGCGCGTGAGGTGGACGGCAGCGACGTCGTCATCAACCTCGCCGGGCGCAGCGTCAGTTGCCGCTACACCAAGGGGAACCTGACCGAGATGATGCGCTCGCGGGTGCGATCGGCGCGCGTGGTGGGCCAGGCCATCGCCGCCGCGAGCCGCCCGCCGCGAGCCTGGCTGCAGATGAGCACCGCGACGATTTACGCGCACACCCACGAGGCTCCCAACGACGAGGTCACGGGCGTTATCGGCGGCTCGGAGGACGGCGTCCCCGGTTACTGGGCGTTCAGCGTTGACATCGCCCAGGCGTGGGAGCGTGAGCTCGACGAGGCGAAGGTCCCGGCGACCCGCAAGGTCGCGCTGCGGGCCGCGATGGTGATGACCCCCGACAAGGGCGGGGTGTTCGACGTGCTGTCGCGAATGGTGCGCCTGGGACTGGGCGGCCCGGTCGCCGGCGGCGAGCAGTACGTGTCGTGGATCCACGAGGACGACTTCACCGCCGCGGTCCGCTTCATCATTGACCAGGACGTCCGTGACCGGGCCGGTCAACCTCGCCGCCCCCGGGCCAGTGCGGCAGCGTGACCTCATGCGGGAGCTGCGGGCCGCGTGGGGCGTCCCCGTCGGGCTTCCGGCTACCCGGTGGATGGCCGAGCTCGGCGCGCTCGCTCTCCGCTCCGACACCGAGCTGCTGCTCAAGAGCCGACGAGTCGTCCCGGGCCTGCTGACCGCCGCCGGATTCGAGTTCCGGCACGGCACGTGGCCGGAGGCCGCCCGTGACCTGGTCCGGCGCTCGAGGCGCCGCGCCGCCCCCGGAACACGCCGCCGCTGGTGACCGGCTAAGCACGCCCAAGCCGGACGTCTCGCGCGAGCGCGCCGGCCGCTGCCGTGGCAAGCATCAGGTGCCACAGGATTACCGGCAGCCACGTGGCCAGCGGCAACGCCGTGGCCCAGAGGGCCACAACCCACACCTGCGGCGCGCCGAACCGTGACCCACGACGTTCCCGCCCCGAGCTGCCGATGCGGCCGGGCGCGAGCGCTCGAAGCGGCGATAGGCGTTAGCTCGCGCAGCCCGGTCGGCCGTCATCCCGGGAGCCGGGGCCTCTATTAGTGGCGGTTCCTGCCAGTCAGTGGTAACCTCCAGTTGACAGTTACCTCTTTTTGAATGTTACCTTCTCACGGGGGAAGCCACCATGCATGCTGCCGGATCGCGCAAGTGGCTGGCGCTAGGCGCGGTCAACCTGTGCGTCTTGGCCGTGACCGTGGACGGTACCGTCTTGTCGGTCGCCTTGCCGCAGCTGGCAAAGGCCCTGTCCGCCACGGAGTCGGACCTGCAGTGGTTCCTGTCCGGCTACCTGCTGACACTCGCGGCCGGCGTGCTCCCGGCCGGCCTGGCCGGAGACAGGTATGGCAGGAAGAAGGTGATGCTCGCGTCACTGGTGGTCTTCGGTGCCGGGTCAGTACTGTGCGCTTATGCATCCTCACCTGCCGTTTTCCTGACCGCGAGGCTGCTTATGGGACTGGCGGGCCGGGATCACGGTCATGGCGATGTCGGCTCTCACCGTTCTGTTCGATGACCGCGACCGGGCCAGGGCAGTGGGAATCTACGAGGTCGCCAACTTCCTCGGCCTGCCGATCGGGCCGCTTCTCGGCGGCTGGATGCTGGCGCACCTGTGGTGGGGCTGGGTATTTCTCATCAATGTTCCCGTCGTCGCGATCGGGCTTGTCATCGGCTTCATCCTGGTACCGGAATCGCGCGCCGACGAGCGTCCCGACCTCGACATGACAGGCACGATCTCATCCGTCACCGGACTCGTGGCGCTGACCTACGGCCTGATCGAAGCGGGCCAGCGAGGCTGGAGCGCGCCTATCACGCTGACGCTTATCGCGGGGGGCATCGCGATACTGGGCGGGTTCCTCGCCTGGGAACGGCGGCTCGACCGCCGTGGCGGCATGCCGATGATCCACCCCGCCCTGTTCCGGTCCCGGGCGTTTACCTGGGGAGCCATCCTGGGCGGGGTGGCAGGGCTGGGCCTGGCGGGACTACTGTTTACCATGCCGCAGTACTTCCAGGCAGTGCAGGGAGCCGATGCATTCGGGGCTGGCCTCCGGATGCTTCCTTTCATCATCGGCCTTATCCTTGGCGCGTTGCCCGCCAGCCTGCTCGCGAAGACGATCGGCATCCGGTTTACCATCGCGCTCGGCTTTGTCGTGGCCGCGGCGGGTGCCTGGGTCGGCACCGCCACAAGCGCGGTCTCGGCCACCATCTTCGTCGCGGGCTGGATGGCGGTCTTGTGCGCCGGCGTTGGGCTGGCCCTGACCGCGGCTACCTCGGCCGCGCTGTCTGAGCTGCCGGTTGAACGCAGCGGGATTGGCTCCGCGGTGGTCCAGACATTCCAGAAGACCTGTGCTCCGCTTGGGAGTGCCATTATGGGAAGCCTGCTCTCCGCGTCCTATCAGGCGCATCTCGGCCATACCCGGCTCCCGCGCGTCGGCGCTCCGGCGATCCGCCAGAGCGTCTACAGCGGGGTCGCCATCGCCACCCGGCTTGGCTCGGCGTCGCTCGTTCGCGCGATCCGGGACGCCTTCGCGTACGGACTGGACATCTCGCTGTTCGCCACGGCCGGTATCGCCCTCGCCGGCCTCATCCTGACCCTGGCGTTCGTGTCCCGGCACAAGGCCGACAAGGGTGCCGCTCCGGCGATCGTAGAAGGCTCTCATGCGAGCAGGAACTAACCCGGCTGATCCCGGCGCGCGAGAGAGCCTGCGAGAGAGGAAGAAAGCACGAACTCGTGCCGCCATACAGTCCAATGCCCTGCGGCTATTCCGCGAGCAGGGCTACGACGCGACCACGGTCGAGCAGATCATCGAAGCCGCGGAAGTCTCCGAGAGCACGTTCTTCCGATACTTCCCCGCTAAAGAGGACCTAGTACTCCGGGACGAGTACGACCCGGTGATCATGGCGGCATATCAGGGGCAGTCGCCCGACCTGCCGCCGATCCAGGCCATGCGGGCCACGTTCGCGGCGCTGTTCGGCGGCATGACGGACGAGCAGCGGGCCGAGCAGCAGGAGCGGGTCGCTCTCTGCCTTGCTGTCCCCGCACTGCGAGCGGCGATGCTCGATCAGTTTTCACGAACGATGCAGTTCCTCGCCGATGCCATAGCCGCTCGCGCCGGGCGCAGTCCCGATGACTTCGCCGTTCGCACCATCGCCGGAGCGGTCATCGGGATCATGATGGCTGTCCTGGCCGAAATGGCCGAGAACCCGGAGGCCGATCTGGCGGCGCTCATCGATAAGGGCCTGGTGAATCTCGAATCCGGCTTTAAGCTGTGAATGGTCACGGCAAGGACGCCGGGGGCAGTCCTGGGTGTCGAGCAGCTTCCACTCGCCCTCCTGCAGGATCTACTCCTGCACGACGAAGTGGTCCTCGTCGTGGCCTCGTTTCCCGGCTGGCAATCCGCGCTGTCCCGCTATCCCCTACACGCGCGGCGGGCCAGCACGGCCCATCGTGCCGGTGCACCTGGCTAGTTGCCGGGCTAGAGCAGCGTCATCCGCTGCGTGACGAGCGTGACCGCGCCGAGCACCTGCGCCTGCTCGCCGAGAGTCCCGGCGACCACCCGGACCGGGTGCTCGCGTAGCGGTGTCATGGCCGTGGCCAGCGCGTCGCGCACGGCGTCCAGCAGGGCAGCGCCCGCTTGCGAGGTCTCCCCGCCGATGATGACGAGTGCGGGGTCGAGCACGGTGCAGATGCCGGCGAGGGCAGCACCGATGGCGCGGCCGGCGTCGGCTACCACGCGCCGGACCCCGGGGTCGCCGGCCGCGGCCAGGTCAATGACGTCGCGGAGGGTGGTGCGCGCGCCCCGGGTGAGCGTCAGCGCCGTGGTGAGGGCGCGCGCCCCGGCAATTGTCTCCAGGCAGCCGCGGTTGCCGCAGCGGCACACGTAGCCGTTGGGGACCACGGTGACGTGCCCGAGTTCGCCGGCGCGCCCCGTGAGCCCCTCATAGAGCCGGCCGCCGAGGAAGAGTCCCGCGCCGACCCCGTCAGAAAGCATCACGTACAAGAAGTGGTCGGTGCCCTGAGCGGCACCGAAGCGGCGTTCAGCGATGGCACCGAGGTTCGCGTCGTTGCCGACCTCGACATGCAGGCCGGTCCGGCGCTCAAGGTCACCTGCCACGTCAATGGCCCGCCAGTCCGGCAATATCGGCCCGGCGGCAACCGCGCCGGTGGCCGACGACGTGGGAGCCGAGAGCGCCACGCCGAGACCTGCGATCGCATCCGGCTTCAGCCCGGCCCGGCCGATGAGATCGAGCGCGGCCACCGCGGTGTAGGCAAGCGCTTCCGTCGGCTCGTGGTCGACGTTGAGCTCGGCGGACCTTTCGGCGAGAACGTTGCCCGCCAGGTCGGTCAGCCCGAGGTGGACGTGATCGTGGGCCAGGTGCACCCCTACCGCGCCACCGCGCGCAGGGTTGAAGGTCAGCAGCGTCGCAGGGCGGCCACTATGCGTGATAGCTTCCGGTCGCTCGGCGAGCTCCACGATGACGCCTTCGTGCACCAGGACGCGGACCAGGTCCGAGACGGTCGTGGTGGAAAGGCCAGTCTGCCGGGCGATCTCGGGCCGGCTCGTGGTGCCGTGCTGACGGAGCACTTCCAGTACCCGCCGCCGATTGCCCTGGCGCAGCCCGGTGAGGGACCCCGGCGAGAGTTGCATGACCGGATTGTAGCCGGGACGCGGACGATTGTGCGGGCTGCGGAAGAACCGCACGTCAATCTCGGTAGATTAATCCTTGACCCGGATAAATCAGAAGTCTAGTGTTCTTAGCGTCGCAAACAACTTCACAACGGTGTGATGACGTGTGATGACGTGCGGCGCAGATCCGGTGACCTACCCCCCGGGGAGATCGGAGAGCGATGCGCTATGCGCAAATGGGTGTTCCCGCTTACCGTGGCCAGCGTAATGCTGGCCGGCGTGCTCAGCGGGGCGAATCTTGCCTTGGCCTGACGCGTCCGCGTCGGCCGCCACCTCGGCGTCGGCCGCGACGAGCGTGCCGATCTATCTCAATCCCGCCTACTCGCCGACTGAGCGCGCCGTCGACCTGGTGTCGCGGATGACCCTGGCGGAAAAGGCCGCGCAGATGGACAGTAGCCGTCCGCCTGCCATTGCCCGCCTGGGAGTCGCGGCCTGGGGCTGGTGGAACGAGTCCAATCACGGCGTCAACGCGCTGACCGCGACGCCGTCCGGCAATGCGACGACCGTCACCAACACCACGTCGTACCCGTCGGACCTATCGATGGGCAGCACATGGAATCCCGCCCTCGTCTACCAAGAGGCCGGGATGATCGGCGACGAGGCCCGCGAGGTCGCGCCGAACAACACCGAGAACCTCGACTTCTACGCGCCGACGGTGAACCTGTCGCGTGACCCGCGGTGGGGCCGCAACGATGAGTCCTGGAGCGAGGACCCGACGCTTACGGCCGACCTCGCCTCCCAGTACGTCGACGGACTGCAGGGCGAAACGCCGCAAGGCGTGCTGCCGCCGTCGGCCAACGGCTACTACAAGGCGATCGCGACCCTCAAGCACTACGCGGCCAACAACAGCGAGGTCAACCGGCGTACCGGTTCGTCGGACATGGACCAGCGCACGCTGCATGAGTACTACACCGCCCAGTTCGCCAGCATCATCCAGCAGAGCCACCCCGGCTCGATCATGAGCTCGTACAACGAGGTGAACGGGGTGCCCGCCGCGGCGAACGTCCAGTTGATGGACACCATGGCCCGCGAGACGTTCGGGTTCAACGGCTACTTCACCAGTGACTGCGACGCCATCTACGAGATCCAGGCCGGCCACCAATGGCAGCCGCCGCAGGCGACCGCGCCGCTGGACCAGTACGGGCGCACCGCCTTCGCCAACTCCGCGGGCGAGGACCTGGACTGCAACGCCGGCTACTCCGACCAGTACAACTACGGCAACACGATCCCGACCGCGATCGCCCAGCACATCACCACCCAGACCGACGTCTACAACGTCGGCGATGTCGACACCTCGGTCGTGCGCCTCTTCACGGCCCGGATCGAGACCGGCGAGTTCGACTCCGAGGCCCGGGTGCCGTGGGTGCGGCAGGCCCGCGCGAGCCTCGGCGAGACCACCTGGGTCGACAGCAACGCCAACAACGCCGTGACCGAGACCCCGGCCCGGCTGGCGCAGGCACGCGCATCCGCCGACCAGAGCATCGTGCTGCTCAAGAACTCGCCCGTCAACGGCAGCGCCGCTGCTGCCGCTTAAGGTTCCGGCCTCCGGCCCGTACAAGGTCGCGGTCGTGGGCTACTACGCGAACCCGAGCGGCGGCCTTTTCCTCGGTGGCTACTCGAGCATTCAGGGTGCGGCCGGG
This sequence comes from uncultured Actinomycetota bacterium, assembly GCA_963735415.1. Lineage (GTDB taxonomy): Bacteria > Actinomycetota > Actinomycetes > Streptosporangiales > Streptosporangiaceae > Trebonia. The sequence goes on from CAVTLB010000034.1 coordinate 21,642, forward strand.
CAGGCCAAGGAGGTCAACGCCTACCAGGGCATCAAGGCGGCTGTCCAGGCGATTGACCCAGACGCCACCGTCGACTACCTGCCCGGCGTCACCGGCGGGACGACCGGGGCGACGCTGACCACAGTGGACCAGGCCTCGATTAACGCGGCGGCGAACTACGACGCCGTCATTGTCGTGGCGGGCACCGACTCCAGCACCTCGGCCGAGGATCACGACCGGACCTCGCTCGCCTTGCCGGGCGCGCAGGCGTCGATGATCAGCCAGGTGGAGGCGGCCAACCCGAACACGATCGTCTACCTGGAGACGGTCGGCGAAGTGGACCTGTCCGGGTTCCAGTCCTCGACACCGACGCTGCTGTGGAGCTCCTACAACGGCGAGGAGCAAGGCAGCGCGCTGGCCGACGTCCTGCTCGGCAAGGTCAACCCGAGCGGCCACCTGCCCTTCACCTGGTACGCCAACGACAGCCAGATACCGGCGATCACGGACTACAACATCCGCCCGACCGCGACGACCGACGGGCGCACGTACGAGTACTTCACCGGCGACGTCAGCTACCCGTTCGGCTACGGGCTGAGCTACGACAACTTCGGTTACTCCGACATCCACGTCGACCCGGAAGCGGTGACGGCCGACGGCACCATCCGGGTCACGGCGAAGGTCACGAACAAGGGAGCCACCGTGGGCGCCACGGTGCCCCAGCTCTACGTCACCACGCCGTTTGAGCCGGCCTCGGCGCAGCGGCCAGCTCAAGCGCCTGGAGGGATTCGACAAGGTCACTCTCCAGCCGGGTGAGACCAAGACCGTCAGCTTCAACGTGAAGGCGTCGGCGCTGGCATTCTGGAACGAGAGCGAGAACAAGTACGTCGTCGATTCCGGCGATTACGGCTTGCAGGTCAGCGCCTCAAGCGCGGACGCTGACATCAAGCTGACCGGTTCGGTGAAGGTCATCGGGCACACCGTCGAGACCCCGGCGGTCGTGACCGCCAAGCCGGTCGAGACGGGCGACGCGAGCAATCACGTCGCGCAGCGGGTGATGTTCGACGTCAACACCACCATCGACCCGCAGCTGACCGTGTCCATGAACGACCAGAGCCTGTACGGCTACATCACCGAGGGCCAGAGCACGCCGCTGCCCCGCGGGCTGCACGTGTCGTACTCCTCCAACCGGCCAGATGTCGTCCGGGTTGAGCGGGACACGCTGCGCACCGTGGGGAGCGGCATCGCCACGATCACCGCTACCGTGCGGTACCACGGCGGCGAGGCGTCGACCACCTTCACGGTCGACGTCGCGCCCCTTCAGTTCACGTCCAACCCAACGACGGTCTTCCAGGCAGGCAGCACGGGCACCTTCACCGTGTCGACTGACTCGATGCCGACGGCGACGCTGACGGAGTCGGGAGCGCTACCCGCGGGCGTGACGTTCACGGACAACGGTGACGGGACGGCCACCATCGCAGGCACCGCGCCCTCGGCAACCGGAACTTTCCCGATCATCATTACCGCGAAGAACGGCGTGTCGCCGGCCGTGACGCAGAAGTTCACGCTCTACGTCGGCAGCGAGCCCGCGATCACGTCGAGTTCTTCGGCAGTGTTCACCGTCGGGTCGGCCGGAACCTTCACCGTGGCAACCAGCGGCTTCCCGAAGCCTGCCATCACCGAGTCCGGGGCCCTTCCCACGGGCGTCACGTTCACCGACAACGGCGACGGGACGGCGACGCTGGCGGGTACCCCCGCGAGCGGAACGGCCGGCGCCTACTCGGTCACCCTCACGGCGGATAACGGGCTGACGCCCGCCACGCAGGCGCTGACGCTGACGGCGATCAACAACGCGCCAACCTCCACGACCGCGGTGCTGGCCGGCACGGACGTCGCGACGATCAGCTTCGGGACGTTCCACTTCAGCATCCCGCTGACTGGCATCGCCGTGCACCTCGTCGCGGTCGGCTCCACCTCGGATGCCGTGCCCTCGGTCACGACCGCCAGCAATGGATTCTACGAGTTCGATAACGTCCCGCCCGGCACCTACCAGGTCGAGTTCGTTGATCCAACCGGCAAGTACAGTCCGCAGTGGTACAACGGCACGGCCACCGGATCGCCCAACCAGGCAGGCGCGTCGACGGTGACCCTCACCGCAGGCAACGCCACGGCGGGAATCAACGCCTCGCAGCCCTTCCATAACTAATCAGAATCGCGCCGCCGCGCCACCCGGGCAGGACCCGGGTGGCGCGGCGGCCGCCCAGCGGCCCGGCTAGGATGAAGCTGGCTCACTCATCTACGCCGGTTCGGCGAATCTCGCCATGTATCCGTTGCTGACGATATCCACTGCGGCCGCCGCATACCATGCTGGATCTTCAGGCAGGGTAGTCGCGAGCCCGTCGACATAGCGGTTATACATGCAGAACGCGGCAGCGATGAGAACCGTGTCATGGATCTCCCGATCATCCGCGCCCGCTTCGCGAGCGGCCGCGACGTCCTGATCAGAGACGTTCTTGCCGCCCCGCTGGACTGCCGCGGCAATCCGGAGCAGCGCCTTGAGCTTAGGGCTGATTGGGGCGCTGTCCGGATCCGCCCGTACCTGATCGACCAGCGTAATGCCGCTAGGCAGCTGAGCGGCGGCGAATGCCCCGTGTATGCTGGTGCAATAGGTAGTGTTATTGAGCCACGAAACGTAGGAGGCAATCAATTCACGCTCCCCGCGGGTCAGCGTGTTTGGACCCCGGAGCAGTACTTCTACCAGTTCGCACAGCGGCCGAGCCGTCTCCGGCCGGTATTCGAACAGGGACCTAATCCCGGGTGAGTCATTACCTAGCCCGATGTGGGGCATTGCTCTGCTCCTTGGGTTCTTTTTGCAGACTCTGGCGAGGAAACGCGCAGCTAGATTTTAAGCCATGCGGCAATTGCCATCAACCCTCAGCGGGAACCCCGGTCACGTGGGGCCGCGTCGGGCTGGTCTAGCCGGCCAGTGCGGCGTAGCCGCCGTTCACGATCGCTTCCGCCGCTGCCGCGTAGCCGGCCGGGTCGTCGGGAAGGGTCGTCGCGAGGCCGTCGACGTAGCGGTTGAACATGCAGAACGCGGCGGCGATGAGCACCGTGTCGTGGACCTCCTGGTCGCTGGCGCCGGCTTCGCGGGCCGCCTCGACGTCCTGCGCGCGCACGTTCTTCCCGCCCCGCTGCACGGCGGCGGCGATCGCGAGCAGGGCGCTTAGCCTCGCCGGGACCGGGGCGGCGCGGAGATCGGCGCGGACATGATCAACCAGCGCCATCCCCTCGGGCAGCTGGGCGGCGGCGAACGCCGCGTGCGAGTCGCTGCAGAAGCGGCAGTCGTTGAGCTCGGAAACGTAGGCGGCGATCAGCTCCCGTTCCCCGGGGGCCAGCGACCCCGGCCCGCGAAGCAGCGCCTCGGCCAGGCCGCACAGCGGCTTAGCCGTTTCCGGCCGGTAAATCAGCAACGACACGATACCGGGCGCATCGCTGCCCAGGCTTATATGAGGCATGGTCTCGCTTCTCCCTAGCTCCGGGCTGCCGCGTCCGTATCAGCGTTGCTCCCGAGTGACAGCCGCGCGCCGTCTGCAGCGACGGAAGGTGTCTCAGGTGTGGGTTGGGCGCCGTCATCAGGGAGACGGGCGCTCTTGTGGCCCGGATCACGATCAAACCGGTCCATATCAGCGTTATATAACGCTGATATGGCGAAGTGAAGCACCCCTGTGGGAGGATGTCAATATGAGCCCGCGCCCGGCAGACCCGGAACTTCCCGCGGCCCTCATCGAGACGGCCGCCCGGCTGCTCGCCGAGGAGGGGCCGGGCGCCTTGTCCACCCGCCGCCTCGCGGCCGAGGCCGGCACCTCCACGATGGCCGTGTACACGTACTTCGGCGGAATGGACGACCTGGTCCGCGCGATGGTCCGCGAGGGCTTCACCATGCTCAACGACCGGATGAGCGCGGTAGCCGAAACCGAAGACCCGGCCTCGGACGTGGCGGCCCTCGGCCTGGCCTACCGGCGCAACGCCCTGGAGCACCGCCACCTGTACGGCGTCATGTTCGGCGGCTCCAGCCTCGCCGGCTTCCGGCTCACCGACGAGGACCGCCAGCACGGCCGCTACACCCTGGAAATCCTCGTCAAGACGGTCGCCCGGGGCATGGCCGCCGGGCGGTTCACCGCCGGCGACGCCGAACTGGTCGCGCACCAGATGTGGATCGCCGTCCACGGCCTGGTCACCCTGGAGCTCGGCGGCTACCTGCCCGCCCCCTACGACGCCGACACCTGCTTCGACGCCCAGGTCCGCAGCCTGCTCATCGGCGCCGGCGACGAAATCACCGCCGCCACCCAGGCCGTAGCGGCATCACGCACACGACCAGACGTCCAGCCACTTTGACCTTGGCGATGTCGGCGTCGTCGGAGGTGAGCACAGCGCGCGAAGAGCTTCCGTGACGAGATCGACGCCGGCAAGCGCGTCCGGTACGGCACCGGGCTGAAGAAGGCGCAGGACTTCCAGCTGGAGCTGACCCGGGGCAAGCGCGCCCAGGGCAAGACCTACGTGGACCCGGCAGCGGGCAACGAGCTGTTCGGCCCGGCGTGCGAGGCCTTCATCATGTCGCCCGCGCTGAACGCCAGCCCCGATTCCCGCGCCCGGTACATGTCCAACTACCGCTCCAACGTCAAGGCCCTGTTCGCGCACCGCACGCTAGCCCAGATGTGCACCCAGGCCGCAGCCGACGAGGTGACCGAGCTCCTGAATGTCACCATGGCGGGCAGGAGCGACCCGCAGCGCCGGCAGGCCCGGATGATCATCACCGGCACCATGGACGCCGCCGCCAAGGCGGAGAAGATCGGCCGCCACAAGCTCGCGGGCATCAAGCTGACCGAGGGCACCAAGGCCCCGGCCGAGGCGACGATGACGACGACGAGGCCGGCGGGTTCGTGTTCATCGATGACGCCACGGTCGGCAAGCTCGCCGCAGGCATCACCGTCACCGGCCAGGCCGGCCGGACGCGGACGCTGGCAGGCGTGGGAGTCGCCGCGTGGATACAGCGCACGATGGGACTGCGGATCAGGGAGGCCCTAGGGGTGGAGAAGGCCGACTTCAAGGAGAAGCGGAACGGGGAACGCTACCTGAAGCTCCGCAGCCAGGCCAGCAGGGACGGCCGCAGCCGGGTGCCGCTGAAGCACCGCAAGGAAGGCCAGGGCCGCAACGTCCCCGTCCCGGACTACGTGTGGGACATGGTGCAGGCCCTGCCGGACGGCCCGCTGTGCCCCGGCCCCACCACCCGGTACATGAAGTACAACACCGCATGGGACCGGTTCCGCGCCATCACCGGGGCCCTGAAGATCGACGGGTACACCACCCACTCACTACGGCACCAGTTCGCCAGCGAGGCCCTCGACGACGGCATGAACATCGTGGACCTGTCCGCCGTGCTAGGCCACGCGGACTCGTCCGTGACGCTGCGGACCTACGTGCACGCGATGCCCGACGCCGAGCAGCGCACCCGCGCCCTGATGAACGCCCGCTGGACCGCCAAGCCGGCGCTCGAAGGCCGCCGCGTAGGCCAGCGCCCGAGACCACCAGGACCATACTGCCAGCAGCCGGAAGCAGGAGGCAGCAAGGGCACCAGGACCACGACCGCCAGCCGTCAAGGCCTCCGCCGGCACCGCGACCGGCGGGGCAGGGACGGAAGGTGCCTGGCCGCCATCCCGCTAGCCGCGCGCCGAGCCGCGCGAGCCCGATCAGGGACCCAAGCCAGCGGGCCGCCGGCCCGACGTCGCAGGCGCGCACGTGAACCGAGCCCGTGGCCATACAGCCAGCCCCGCTAGCCGGCCGAGTTCCCGCCCCGGCGCGCCCTGCCTCGCTCCCTGCCCCCAACGACCGCGCCAGCCACCGCGATCACGGCGCCCGTCAGTGTCACCAGCAGCGTCACCCGGTCCAGCGCAAGTTCCCGGCCATACGACCACCCGCGAACCCTGGCGAACGTGTTGACAAGCCCGGAACTGTCCGAGACCAGCAGCCCGACCGCCATCCACCGCCAGGAGGCCCCGCCCCGACGCCGCAAGACGCCGGCAAAGTCCAGCACCAGCGCCGCCAGGATCACCAGCCAGCCAGCCGTAAGAACGATAAGCGCAACAAGTCCCATGATCCCCTTGCCAGCCTGCTTCCCTCGCCCCGGCCGCCCGGGGCGAGGACATGCTCACTTCCACCCCGCCCCCCACAACAGCCCCCAATCGCGGCAACCCCGGGCACGCCACCCGGGCGGCGCGCTCGCGGCAAAAGACCACCCGCAAGAAATGGCGCGCTGCGCGCCCTCACCCCAAAAGACGGACGACCCTCGATCGACCCCGACCCCGACCACGCGCCGTCCCGCGACGATTCCGCGGGTCCAAAACCGGGCACCGCGGAATCCCTCCCCATTCCCCGGAAAAACCGCGCCCCCGCACAGCCGTCGCACGGACCCCCGCACACGCGCCCTACCCGACCCGACACCGGCCAGCCCGCGCGTATGGGCGAGCAACGCCCCGCAGTGCCCCGCTGCGGACTGAGATGGATCCCAGAGAAAGGAGGTGATCCCACGATGAGCGCGTTCCTCCGCTTCTTCTGGCAGATCTGGCAGGGCCTGCCCGGGACAGGCGACCCCGGCAACCGCCACGACAAGGGAGGCGCAGTCACGCGATAAAGCCCCCCGGGTGCCACCAGCCCCGCGCCCCGCCCTAGACGGACGTGAAGTCAAGGTCTTTCATGGCCCATTTACACAGAGTGTTCTGGCGGGACGCGCGACCACGGCCGAACAAAGCATCGGCCCGCGCCGTGCGGGCCTGCCACAGGCCATCGTCACGTCAACGGCCAGGGCAAAGGCAAGGTCACAGGCCAAGGCAAAGGCACCGGCTCCTATCGGGGTTGGGTGAGAAGTGCGCTCACCCAACCCCGGCCCCCATCCTGGGGCCTCCCGGGCGCCCCGGGTCAAGGGTGACGCGCAGCGCCATCGCCGCAGGCGACGCGACCAAGGGAGCGCCCTTGACGCGGGACGGACGGCCCCCGGACAATCGGGAGCCGGATCAGGGGGACCCACGCCAGCGCCACCTCCACCCCGGCGACACCGCGGTAGTCCAGGGCGTCAACCATGCATGCGGCTTGTCATCAGTCCCCCATTCCGTCCCCCAGCGAGCCCGCAACGGGCTCCGCGTCCGGCAGTTGCCACCCGCATGCCCCTCTGATGCCCCTCTGATGCCCCGCCGCATGGTCAGGATGGTCGCAGGACCCGGCAGGGCGTGAAGGTCCCCGGGCAGCGACGCTAGCCATGGCCGCCGTAGGGATGGAGTACGCTCATGCGCCTTCACAGGGTGCTGTCCTGCCTCGTAGCGGTCCTTCTCGCCGCAGGGATCATTACGGCGGTGATAACGTCCTCCTCGGTCCCGCGCCCGGTAGTGCCCGTTCAGCAGTCCGGCACGGCGGCGGGATTCCCGCACCGGACGTCCGCGGCGGCCGACCTCGGGCGGGTCGAGGACGGCCGTGTCGTCTCCGCGGCCTCTGGCGCTGGCACGCGGCGTCCGGGGCCGGTGCCGGAAGGCATCACCCCGGCGCGCGAGGTGCCCGGCGCGGTCGGGCCCGCGAAGAAGCCGAAACCGCTGAAGTTCCCCGTCCAGGGCGAGACTTCCGAGGCACTGCGAGTCCTGCCAGCACCCGCGGCACGGAATCCGCAGGGGTACAACCCGAAGACCAGCAGGAAACTGCCCCTGAGCGGCGCGGACGAAGTGACGTACGCGAACGCGGACGGAACGAAGACGTCGTTCACGTACACGACCCCGGTGAGCTATCGTTCGCCGGGCGGGACGTGGACACCGATCAGCACCATCCTGGTGCCGGCCGCGCCCTGGCGCCCCGGCTAGCCCCGCGATTCCGTCAGCCACTTCCTCCTCGCCCGCGGGGTGGACGCAGCAGTCAGAGGCGGCACCGGAGTCGTTCGCGGCGGACGCGGCCGCGGGAGACCTGGTGTCCGTCCCGGTCGGGGGCGGCTACCTCGTGTCGTTCGGCATCGGCGGCGCCGCGCCGGTGACGGGCGTGGCGTCGGGCAGCACTGTCACCTATGACGGCGCCCGGCCTGAATCGTCGGTTGCCTTCACCGCCGGGACCGGGATGGTGAAGGAAAGCATCGTGCTCGCGTCGCCATCGGCCCCGACGACGTGGGTGTTCCCCCTCCGCCTGACGGGGCTGCACGCCCAGATGGGGCCGGGCGGGATCGTCGAGTTCGCGAACCCGGCCGGGAAAGTCCTCGCGTACGTGCCCCGGGGTTTCATGACGGACTCCCACGTCAACCCCCGTTCCGGTTCCGGAGCCACCTCCTACGGGGTGACGTATTCGCTGGTCACAGCGGGCGGGCGGCAGGCGCTCACGATGACGCTTGACAAGGCCTGGCTGTACAGCAAGTCGCGTGCCTATCCGGTCACGGTTGACCCGTCGGTCAGCGCCGTGAGCGCCAATGGCAGCACCTACGTGCAGTACCCCGAGAGCGGCGACTTCTCCGGCGCCACCGAGCTGCACGTCGGCACCTACGACGGCGGCAGCGACTACGCGAAGTCCTTCATCGCGTTCGGCAATGTCGCCTCGCAGCTGAAGAACGACACCGTCCTCGGCGCCTGGCTGGGCATCTTCAACACGTGGTCCTACAGTTGCTCGCCGCGTCCGGTGTACGTGTACCCGGTGACATCGTCGTGGCCGGTGAGCGGGGCCAAGTCGTGGCCGGGACCGTCGACGGGCGCCGCGATCGGCCGGGCGTCGTTCGCGACCGGCTGGGTGCCGCTCGGATCGACCTCGTCGCCCTGCCCGGCCAGCTGGGAGGGCATCAACCTGGACCAGGCGGGCACCAGCCTGGTCAATGGCTGGACGCACGGGACCATCGCCGACAACGGGCTGGCGATCGGGGCATCGGACTCCGACAGCTACTCCTGGAAGAAGTTCTGGTCTGACGCTAACCCGCAGGCCCAGCCGTTCCTCAGCGTGACCTACACGACGGACGGCGCCAGCTACAAGCTGGCCTCCCGCCGCCCGGTCACCGAGGTCACGCCAAGCAAGAACGGCACGATCGCGGTCCGGGTGACCAACACCGGATCGAGCACGTGGACCCCCAGCAACGGGTACGAGCTGTCGTATCGCGCCTACAACGCCAAGGGCCAGCTGGTCGCCAACCACCCGGTGTTCACGCCGGTGCCGTCGACGGTCGCGCCCGGACAGGCCGTGACGGTCAACGCCACGGTGGACTCCCTGCCGGCCGGCTCGTACGTGATCGACTTCGACATGTACTCCGGGGCAACCGGGTCCTCGCCGGCCTCGTTCTCCGCCAACTACATCCCGCCGTTCCCCATCGGGCTATACGTGCCGGAGCCGGCGCCGCTGGTCAGTAACGTGTACCCGCCAACCGGCTACGTCTCCCCGACGCTGCGGCAGCAGCTGTCGACGTCGGCGACCGGGTCCGGGACCCTGAGTTACGACTTCACGATGACCTGCGAGCCGCTGGCCGGGCAGACGTGCGTGGACTCGTCGGTGACCTCGGGCACGATCTCCACCCCGTACTGGACGCCGCCGGCGGCGGACCTGGACTGGAACACGCCGTACCAATGGCAGGTGGTGGTGACCGTCACCTCCGGCTCCGTCTCCAACAAGACGACGATCAGCGGAATCGGCATCGAGGCCCAGGTGCCGCAGCCGGCCGTCACCTCCAACATCGGGGGCGCCTCCCCGACGGCGTACAACCCGCTGTCGGGGAACTACACCACCAGCGCGACCGACGCGGCGGTCAAGTCGACGGGGCCGCCGCTGGAGATCGGCCGGACGTACAACAGCATGAACCCGGCCACGTCGGGCGCGTTCGGCGCCGGCTGGTCGTCAGCGGTCGACGCCTCGCTGCGAAGCGACGGGCCGACGGTGGCGATTACCCAGCCGGACGGGCGTCAGGTGCGGTTCGGGCAGAACGGGGACGGCTCCTACGCCGCGCCGATGGGCGACCCGGACGCGCTGGTGAAGAGCTCGTCGGGGTGGACGCTGCGCGACCCGTCGGGGACCAGGTACGCGTTCACCACGGCCGGGCTGGTCTCGTCGGTCACGGACGTGAACGGGTACGCGCAGGACTACACGGACAACTCATCGAACCAGGTGACGACGATCACCGACGTGGTCTCCGGGCGCACCCTGACGCTGGCCTGGTCAACGCCGCCGGGCGCCAGTCACCCGCACGTGGCCTCGGTGACCACCCAGGCGCCTGCCTCGGGCGTGCCCGGGTACACGTGGTCCTACAGCTACACCGGTGACGAGCTCACGCAGGCCTGCGCCCCCGCCGTCACGGGGAGCGGATGCACGGCGTACTCCTACGGGCCGGGGTCGCACTTCATGCCCGCCGTGCTCGACGCGGGACCGCGGGACTACTGGCAGCTGGGGGAGGCCAGCGGCGCGGCGACCACGGCGGACGAGGTGGACGTCAACCTGGGCACCACGGACGGCACGTACCACAACGTGGCCCTCGGCGTCGCCGGCCCGCTGGCGGGGAGCAGCGAGACCGCGGGATCGTTCAACGGGTCGAGCTCGTACGTGTCGCTGCCGAACGACCTGATCACGGACAGCACGGACGTGTCGGTGGGGCTGTGGTTCAAGGCGGCCTCGTCGTCGGCCGACGGGGTGCTGTTCTCCTACGACACCGATGCGGTCACCAACTCCTCTGGCTCGTCCGCGCACCACGTGCCGCTGCTGTACATCGGGACCAACGGGGAGCTGTACGGGGAGTTCCACAACGGGTCGACGGCGCCGGTCCACACCTCCACGTCCGTAGCGGACGGGAAGTGGCATTACGCGGTGATCACCGCGTCCAGTACCACGCAGTCGCTGTACCTGGACGGGGCCCAGGTCGGGTCCCCGCTCAGCGGCCAGGTCAGCCAGCTGGACATGGCGGTGGACACGGTCGGGGCCGGCTTCTGGAACGGGTGGCCCGGGGGTAGCTCCGCCACCTCCACCGCCGCCTCGTACTTCAACGGGGACATCGGGCAGGTCGCGGTGTACCCGCAGCCGCTGCCGGCGGCGACGGTCGCCGCGCAGTACGCCATCGCCACGGCGGCGTCGCCCGAACTGACGCAGGTCACGCTTCCGTCAGGAAAGACCAGCGAGTCGGCCAGCTACGATCCGGCGACCGGCCGGGTTGCCAGCTACACCGATCCGCACGGCGGGCAGGCGACGATCAGCCAGCCGATCGCGACCGGGTACCGTCCCACCGCCGACAGCCTCGGCCAGGTGATAGACACCGTGACGGTTTCCGACCCGGCACGGCGCCAGGAGACCTACGAGTACGACATGCTCGACGGCGGCCGCCCCGTCTCCTACGGCAACGGCGCGGACCCGCCGGAGGACTACGGCTACGACGCGGCCGGGTACCTCACATCGGTCGTCGACCCGGACGGCAGCCTGACCTGCTTCACCAACGACCTGCACGGGAACATGCTGACGCGCACGTGGTACCCGGTCGAGCCGGCGTCGCTACCGGGCGGGGGCGTTGGCGCTAACCCGTCCGCGTGCGGGGGATCGACGGCGTCGAGCGCGGACTGCACGATGTCCGGCGCGCCGTGCACCTCGTTCTACGGCTACTCCACCTACAACGCGGCGAACCCGCTTGCCCCGACCAATGACAAGCTGACGTCGGTACGGGACGGCCGGTCGGCCTCGGCTACCAGCGGCACGTACCAGACGCAGTACTCCTACAACACGATCGGCCAGCTCACGTCGGAGACGACACCGGCGACTACTGACTTCCCGGCCGGGAGGACCACCCGGTACGCGTACTCGGTCGGCACCGAGGCCGCGGCGAACGGCGGGACGATCCCGGCCGGCCTGCTGCTGTCGGTGACGACGCCCGGCGGCGCGAAGACGTCGTACTCCTACGACTCCAACGGTGACCTGGCGCAGGTAACCAAGCCGTCGGGCCAGTACACGCAGTACACCTATGACGCGCTCGGCCGCCCGCTGACGAGCACGGTGTACACGTCGACGTATCCCGTCGGGCGAGACGACTACCTACACGTACACGCCGACCGGACAGCAGGCCACGGTCACGTACCCCGGGGTCGCGGAACGCGGTCACGCACGTCACCCACCGGCTGGAAGAGACCTACGCCTACGACGCCGACAACAACGTCCTGACGAGGACCCAGTCGGACCTCACTGGCGGGGACGCGGCCCGGACGACGACCTACACCTATAACGACCACGACGAGATCGCCACGGTCACCCAGCCGGCCGGGGCGACGACCGGCGGCTCGTCGCAGGCCAACGGCGCCTCCAGCGCGAACCCCCAGGGCGCGACGACGGGATACGACTACGACGCGTTCGGCAACGTCACACAGGTCACCGATCCCAACGGCAACCAGTACCGGTACACCTACAACGAGTACAACGAAAAGACGCAGGAGGTCCTCTACACCCCGAACACGAGCGCGGCGAGTTCCGCCGCCACGTGCTCCTCGCCCGCCACGCAGGACCCGGACGGCGGCTGCGACCTGGTGCTGAACGCCTACACCTACGACCCGGCGGGCCTGCTGGCGGCGACGACGGACGCACTGGGCCGGATCACCAACGACACCTACGACCACGACCAGGAGCTGATCGAGACCTCGGTGACGCAACCATGCTCAACGTCGGCGCCGTGCACGTCGATGCGCCCGTGCACGCCGACCGCGCAGTGCACGTCGGGGTCGGTGGGCACGATGACCGTCTACACCTACGACGGCGCCGGCGACCTGGCGTCCCAGGCGGTGTCCGCCACTCACGGCGGTTCCGCGGGGGCCACGACCACCACGGACTACACCTACGACGCCGCGAAGCGGCTGACCACCGAGGTCGACGACGCGACACCGCCGGGCGCGTCCGGCTCCGGGTACCTGAACCGGACCATCGCTTACACCTACGACGCGGACAACCACAGGCTGTCGGTGACGACGGGCACCGGGAGCGCGCTGGACGTCACCGACTACGGCTACGACACGGCCGGGGACATGACCAGCCAGACGGTGCGGGACGGGTCTACCAGCCTGGAGACCACCTGGACGTATGACCAGAACGGGCTGCCGCTGTCGAAGACCACGCCCGCCGGGAACGCGTCGGGGGCCACCGCGGCCGGCTACACCACCAATTACACGTACGACCCGAGCGGGAACCTAGGCACCGAGACCGGCCCGCCGGTCCAGACCTCGACGTTCGCCTCGCAGACGGCAACGTCCACGCGGCCGCTGACGACATACGGATATGACACCTTCGGTGACCAGACCCAGGTTGTCGGCCCGGACAGGAACGATAGCGTCACCGCCTACGACGGGGACGGCCGGAAGACATCGGTGACACAGCCCTCGTACACCCCGCCGGGTACCTCGACGGCGATCACGGCCACCACTTCCTACGCCTACGACGAAGCCGGACACCTGACGTCGGTGAAGGACCCCCTGGGTAACGTCACCTCCTACACCTACGACGCCCTCGGCGACCAGACGTCGGTGACAGATCCGCGACTGCCCGGGCAGTCCGCGGCGGGCACGTGGACGTACACCTATGACGCGGACGGGGAGCAGCTGTCGGCCAAGGACTCCCTGGGCAACCAGACGCGGGAAACCTACGACTACTTCGGCAACGTCGCCACGTCTACCGACGCGCTGCAGGACACGACGCGGTACGCCTACGACTACCTCGGCGACCATGCCATGACTGACACGCCGGATGGGTCGGTCACCACACTGGCGCATGACCACCTGGGCGAGCTGACCTCGGTGACCGATGGGGCCGGGGACACATCCACCTATACGTATGACGACCAGGGGAACCTGGCGTCCGCGAACGCCCCGGACGGATCATTCGCGCAGTACGGCTACGACGAAGCGGGCAACGAAACCTCGGTCACGGACTACGCCGCCGCGCCGGCCGGGCAGGCGTCCCAGCAATTGCGGTCCGAATCGTTCGGCTACGACGCCAACGGTGACCAGACCTCGGTCAAGGACTGGAACGGCAACACCACCACCTCCGCCTACAACGCGGCGGGCGAGCTGACGAGCCAGGTGCAGCCGGTCTCGGCGTCCAAGTCGATCACCATCTCCTACGGCTATGACGCGGCGGGGAACCGGACGTCGGTCACCAACGGCAACGGCAACACCACCTGGACCACGTACAACTCGTGGAACTTGCCGGAATCGGTGATCGAGCCGACGACCGCGATGGCGCCATCCGCGTCGGTCACCACCTGGACCACCGCCTACAACGCCGACGGCGAGCCGACGGCGGCGACGCAGCCGGGCGGGGTGACCCTGACCTACGGCTATGACCCCCTGGGCGACATCACGTCGCAGTCCGGCAGCGGTGCGACCGCGAACACGACAGGCCGGTCGTTCAGCTACGACACCGACCAGCGGATGACCTCCGCCACTTCCGGCGCGGGCACCGACAACTTCACCTACAACCCCAACAGCGAGCTGGCCACCGCCTCGGGGATCTCCGGTGCCTCGTCCTACACCTACAACAACGACGGTTTGCTGGCGTCGGAGACGGACGCGGCCGGGACGACCTCGTACTCCTACGATTCGGCGGACCGGCTGTCGACAGAGGGCGACCAGCTGACCGGGTCCACCCTGACGTTGGCGTACAACGCCGATAGCAACCCCAACTCCATCTCGTACGCGACGCACGGGACGGCAGGGCCGGTGCAGTCATTCGGCTACGACAGCCTGCAGCGGGAAACCTCCGACACCCTCACCTCAGCGTCGGGATCGGTGCTGGCGTCGCAGGCCTACGGCTACGACAGCAACGGCAACCTCACCTCGCGGACGACCGGCGGGGGCCTGCCGAACGCCTCCTCCAGCTACACCTACGACGAGGCCAACCGGCTGGTCTCCGCCACCTCAGGCGGCGCGACTACCGGTTACGCCTACGACAACGCCGGGAACCTGACCCAGGCCGGGCCGGTGAGCAACAGCTACAACGCGCAAGACCAGCTAACCTCCTCCACGTCGCCGGCCGGTGCCACGAGCTACTCGTACACGCTGAACGGGGAGCTGGCGTCGGTCACCACGCCGGCCGGCCCCGCGCAGAACTATACGGCGGACGCGTACGGCGACCTCGCGTCCGCGAACGGCCTGAGCTACGGCTACGACGCCCTCGGCCGCCTGGTCACCCGCACCCCTGCCGCGGGCACGGCGACGTCCCTGTCCTACGTCGGCACCACCGACTCGCTGGCCTCCGACGGAACCAGCGACTACACCTACACTCCGTCCGGCATCATCACCTCGGCCCGGCAGTCCGGCGGGACCGCATATTCGACGATGACCGACCAGCACGGCGACGTGGCCGCCACGTTCAGCCCGGCTGCCAGCACCACGGCCCTGGCAGGAAACGCCTCCTACAGCCCGTACGGCACGGTCACCGCCACAAGCGGCACCATGCCCGCAGCCGGCTACCAGGGCGACTTCACTGACCCGGTCACCGGCCTGGTCTACATGAACGCCCGCTGGTACAACCCGGCCAGCGGCACCTTCGTCTCTAGCGACACGCTGAACGGCAGCCCTATCCCCTCGACCGTCGACGGCAACCCCTACGCCTACGCCGACGGCAACCCTCTCACGCAGACAGACCCCACCGGGCACTGCGGCAGTTTCCTCAACTGCATCGAGAGTGTGGGCAAGGGCATCGCTAAGGCCGACTGCGCCCTTATTACGCTGTGCGGCATCATCAATGCGCCGCCGGCCGGAGGGCATTGCGACGTCTTCGGGCCGGGCTGCCCGCGGCCCCAGCCCGCTTCCGCCCCGTGCGTCGGCGTTGCCGGCTCGCTCTACGAGTGCGGGCCGTCGTCGTCGCTGCCGCCTCCCCCGGCGTACCCGGCGCCCAACCCGACGCAGCAGCCACCGCAAGGCTGCGGCTGGAGATGCGCGGTGGGGGTCGTCATAGTCGGTGCCATAGGGTTCTGCGCGGAGAATCCGGAAATCTGCGCCGCACCGTTCGAGGAACCGTTGCCGCCTCCCCCGCCGCCGCAGAACTGCTACGCGGCCGGGACCTGTGAGCCCCCGAATGCCTCGAGCGCGTTCAAGAACGAAACACACATAACCGAATCGAAGCCCACGGACACCACGAACCCCGAGCACGTCCCGGGTGATCGGGTCATCACCGAGAAGACGCCCACGGTGAAAGAGAATCCGGAGGGGCTGAAGCCGTCGGAGGGTAACACCACCGGGAACGAGGCGTCCGGGCAAAATGGCGCTAGCGGGGCGAGTCCGTCGACGAGCGGCCCGGGCGCCCCCGAGCCGTCCGGCACCGGCGGGGGCAGCGGGCCGAGCGGCTCCGGCGACACGCCGGGCAGCGCCGGTGACACGCCCTCGACCACCCCGGGCAATCCATCGACGCCTGACACGTCGTCACCCGGCACCGGCGACCTCTCGAAGCCAGCGGATGAGTCAGGCCTCAGCCGACCGTCGAAGATCCTCATTAGCGCCGGCATCGGTGCAGGCGGATCCGTTCTCAACGACCTGACTCATGGCGTGCGCAGTCCCATGCGGATCGTAGAGGACGCGGAGGCCGGTGGCCTGCTCGGCTCTGCCGGAGGCCTCAGCGATACGCTGGGCTGGGTCCTCGGGTCCGGCTTTGCGGGTGGTTTCCTTAACAGTGCGTATTCCCAATGGGGGGGCGGGGCTGTGAACTGGTGGCAGGCCGCGGCCGATGCCGGCCTGTCGACGGTCACGGCGGGAATCGGATACGGCGCTGGCCTGTGGAAAGGGCCTTTTGCCGAGCCGCTAGAGCAAGAGCTCAAGGACATCAACGCCCTTTTCATCAGCGGCGAGTCCAGCCTGATCTCAAACGTGTGCGACCCTGCCAATAAAATCAGTGGAGCAGCGGCATGTTAGGAAGTGCGGGCGGGCAGTCGTCTCGCCCGCGGCCGGGCAGGGGCCTGGTCAGTCGGGTGGCCCAGGGGAGTTTCACCCCTGGGCTCCCGCGGATCCCGGCGTGACAGTCTCCCGTCACCGGGCTCTTCTTGCCCTCGCGTTCGGGCTGGCGGGGGTTAGTACCGTGCCCAGGTGACGCCTCACCGGTGAACGCCCCGCCGGGAGACCCTCCCGCGACCGGGCGCTTTCAGCGCAACGCCTTCCTGGTCCCCGCCTGACACCTCCAGGGCGGCTTGGAGCCACCCCCCGAAGGGCAGCACCGAGGGGCCACAAACCCTCATCACACGCACAGCACGACAAGAAGAGCACCTGGCTACCCAAGCAACCTCCCTGCCTCGACGGACACCACCAGCCTCAGAATTTCGCTTCCCATGTGAAACTGCCCCTCCGGGAGCCTTTTCGGGCCTTGAAAGGGGCCGTTTCGTATGGGTAGCGAGCGCCAGGGGCCCGTGTGGCTGGCGGGGAACGGGGCCGGCGGGGCTGGTGGTGCGCTAGGTGGCGGCGACGCTTGACGGGACGGCTGGCCTGCCCGTTCCCGGTCAGTCGTCCTGCGCGGCAGAACGACTGACGCAGTCGCGGTCCCTGACGCACGCCGAACCAGCGTTCGGGCGGCGGCATGGAACCGGCCTGGCCCCGGTCACCTGAGGTGACCGGGGCCAGGCCGTTACCGGGGGCTTGCTACCAGGTCCACTGCTCGTTAGTGGCGCCCCCCACGCAGTCGTAGATGTCCAGCACGGTTCCGTTCGCCGTGGCCGCGAAGGGCACGTCGAGGCACCGGCCAGAATTGATCCCGACAAGGGTGTTGTAGATGCTCCAGGTCCATTCCTGGGTCTGGGTGTTGTTGCAGGTCCAGATGTCCACCTCGCTGTTGTTCGCGGTGGCGCTGTTGTAGACCTCAAGGCAGTACTTCCCGCCGTCGATGGTCAGCGCGCCGGTGGAGGTGTAGGTCCACGATTGCTGGGACGAGCCGTTGCAGGCCGAGATGTCAACGACCTGCCCGTTGGCGAAATTCGCGCCGGGAACGTCGAGGCACTTTCCGGAACCAGTCCCGATTATCGTCGCGGCGGCATGAGTGCCCGTCGGCGCGGTGTGCCAGCCGTAGAGGTTCGGCGTGGTGAAGTGGGCGGCCGGGCAGCCGATGTTCAGGCCAGTGGGATAGGACGTGCTGGCGTTGGCGGGGCTGGCTGCTACCCACGATCCGCCTATCAGGTAGGTCAGGTCGGTCGACTCCCAGTCCGCGCCGCCGATCTGGTTGCAGTAGCTGCCGCTGAGGGTGCTGGAGTTGTAGGTCGTGTAGACCTCGTCCATGTCCCATCCGCCGCCCGATTGGCTCAGCTTGCTGGTGTTCGCGCTCTGGAAGAACGTGTCCCAGTTTCCGGTGCTGTAGTTGTAGAGGTAGGCGGTCCACTGGTTGGTGCTCGCGTTGGTCTGGACGTCTTCGACGGTGTAGAAGCGCCGCCCGCTGGTGACGGTGGTGTACTTCGCCTGGAAGCTTGAGGTGTTGTCGGCCGTGAGCACGCCCCAGCCGGGATTAGACGCGCACCAGTTCCACGCCCCGACATAGTCCGCGCCAGCGACGTAGACCGTCGTGACCTCGATGCAGTCGATGCTGCTCGGGTCCAGCGTGGGGCTGTAGATGGTGTCACCGCTGCTGGACGGCAGGGTGAACGAGTCCACCTGCTGATTCGCGTACGCGCCGTAGATTGTCTCGGACGGGCCAACCCCCCAGACCGCGTGGAGCGTCCCGGACCATGAGGTCAGGTCGGGCCGCATCACCGCGGATGATGCCGCCGAAGTCCTCGACGGCGCCATCGGCTTGAGCGCAACCTGGTGGGTCCGCGCGGTGAGTTGCGCCCACCGGGCCGCGCCGGATTGCCGGGTAGCCTTCCGCGCCGCGTTTCGGAACGTCGTGCCGGTCAGGTGCGGCACCTGCTTGCCGCTGCGGGGCGCGCGGGGGGCGGGGACATGACGCGCCGCGTGAGCGGGCGCCGCCGCTGAGGCGACCGCATTCGCCGGCTGGGCGATGACAGGCGCGGTGGCGCCGGCCATCAGGGCGACGATTCCCGCGGGCAGCAGGAATCGCCTGAAGCGATGCAGAAACATGATGTTCCCTTCACTCGGGGGGTACTGGAACCTCACTGCGTTCTGGCAGGCGGGCAAGCGATCAAGAGTGGGGCTCCAGCCCTCGGCGGCGCTGCCGTTGCAGGTGTACAGGATGAGCTGGGTCCCGTTGACGAGGCTGTTGCTAGGGTCGGTGAGGCAGGTCCCTGAGCGGGTGTTGACGAAGCTGCCGTCGGATCGCTGCGTCCAGACAGAGTTGGGGTTGCCCTCGCAGGACCACAAGACGATGAGCGTGCCGTTGGCGGTGCCGTTGTTCTGGGCGGCGATGCACTTGCCGAAGATCTGGATGGTGCCGTCGGCCGCGACCGTCCAGCTGGTCTGCGCCACGTCGCCGATGCAGTCCCAGATCATGATCTTGTTGCCGTTGGCCGTGCTCGCGCCCGCGTCGCTCATGCACATCGGCTTGGCGGTGATCTCGGAGCCGATGCTGCCCCTGATGGCCGGCCGGGTGTACGGGACGGTCCACCGCTGAGACGCGGTGCCATTGCAGGTGCCGTTGACGAGCTGGGTGCTGTCGGCGGTGCTCGCGCCCGGGTCAGCGAGGCACCATCGGGTGGCGGGGTTGTAGAGGGAGTCGTCGGCCCGCGGTACCCACCGCATGGCCGGGTTGCCCGCGTCGCAGGGCTGGAGGTCGACCAGGTGGTATCCATTGGTGGTGACGGTGCCGGAGTCGGCCACGCAGTAGCCGGAGGCGAACCGGACGGTGCCGTCGGGCTCGAGCGTCCAGTCCTGGCTGGTGGTGCCGTTACACGTGTAGAGCTGGACGTGGGTGCCCGTGGTGGTGGCGCCGCGCTCGTCGTCCAGGCACATGCCCGTCATGCCGCTGTAGACCACGCCGGCCTGCCCTCCGGAAACGGTGAGGGCCAGGGGGGTAGCGGGGGTACCGGCCGGTGGGCCCGTTGTAGCCGGGGCCGGCGGTGCACAGGTAGGTCACCGAGCAGGTGCCGTCCGAACCGCTGGTGACGTTGCTGAGGCCGTCGGCCGAGGTGTAGGCGTTCCCTGGAGTGGTGTAGGCGCCGCCGGGGTGCTCGTACGGGTAGGAGGCCGGGAAGCCGCCGGAGCCGGGGGTCCCGGCGAGGGCGTAGGCGGCGGCGATGATGGCCGCGGCGACGGTGGTGCCAGACCCTTCGCCCCAGCCGCCCTCGGTGAGCGTGTCGTAGTACGCCACCGGCGTGCTGGGGTCGGCCACGGCGGCGAGGTCGTTCATGGCCCGGCCGGCGCAGCCGGTGTCGGCCTGCCAGGAGGGCTTGGGCTGATAGGCGGAGCAGCCGGCCCCGGTGCCGCCCCACGCGGTTTCGGCGTAGCCGCGCGGGGCGCCGCTGGTGGCGGTGAGAGTGGTGCCGCCGACCGCCGTGACGTACTGCGAGGCCGCGGGGTAGCTGGTGCCGTAGCCGCCGTCGCCGGCGGGAGCGGTGATGACGACGCCGGGGTGGTCGAAGTAACCGGTGTCCCAGCTGGTCTCGCTGGGCTCTCGGTGGTGTCCCAGTCGTTGTCGATGAACTTGGCACCGAGCGTGACGGCCTCGTTCTCGGCGGCGCCGAGGTCGGTGATGGCGCTGCTGCTCGCCTCAACGAGGACGATGTGGCAGTTGGGGCAGATCCCGGAAATCATGTCCAGGCTCTCGGAGACAGGCACGCTCCAGCCTGCGGCGGTGCCGGGCAGGGTGGTGGTGCTGCCGGCCTGGCTGACCTGGGTGAAGCACTTGTCGGCGACGGTGCAGGCGGGCAGTCCGTACTGGCCGCGGTAGGCGGCCATGTCGCTGGCGGCGTCGGGGGCGTTGTAGGCGGTCACCACCGCCACCGTCTGGCCGGAGCCGCTCGTGGCCGCCTGGAGCTCGTAGGCCTGCTGCAAGTTCGCCGGGCTGTACCCGGCCGGCGTGGCGGTCGCGGAGGCGTTTCTTGCCACCATCGCGGAGCCCCTGCTGCCCGCGCCGGTCAACGCCGCGCAGCCCGCGGTGCCGGGCGCGGCGGCCGGGCACGGGTCGATGATGCCGGAGGGCGGCGTGTACCCGGACGCCGCCGGGGCGGCCTGCGCGGCGGAACCTGCCAGCGCCAGGATCGTGGTCACGATCGTGAAGACGGTAGCACCCGTCAGTCGACTGGTGAACATGCGCCAATTTGTTCCTTTACGGTGCACGCTTACCCCGAACGGCGCAAGCCTTTGAATTATGTTGACCGTGGCGCGGGGCATGAGAGGGGCATCAGAGGGGCGGCTGAGGGGCAGGCGGGTGGCAGCTGGTTCGGGCCCGGGACGCGATCCGAGGTCAGGCCGTCGTCAGGTGGGCCAGCCGGGTGCGCACGCGCTCGGCGTCGGGCGCCATGCCCAGGCGCTGGTAGACCTCGAGTGCCTGGAGCAGATGGGCGGCGCCGGCCTGGGTCTCGCCCGCGGTCAGGTGGCACTCGCCGAGGCCTTCCAGGGCGTTGGCCTGGCCGTCGGGTTTGTTCATCTCGCGGTTCATGGTCAGGGCCTGCTGGTAGAGCGCGAGGGCGCGGGGCAGGTCACCGCGGTCGGCGATGGTGGCGGCGTAGTGGCTCAGCGCCCAGGCCTCGTCGTGGCGGCTGCCGATCTTGTGGTAGATCTCCAGGGCCGTGACCTGGGCGTCGCCGGCCCCGGCCAGGTCCCCGGCCAGCCGCCGCGTGATCCCCAGGTTGGCCAGTGCCTCGGCCTCGCCCTGGCCGTAGCCGGCCGCGCGGTAGATCTCCAGGGCCTGCCCAAGGACGCCGCGGGCTCCGGCCAGGTCCCCGGTCAGGCGCCGCACGGTCCCGAGGTTGGTCAGAACGTAGGCCTCGCCATGGTGGTCGCTGGTCGCGCGGTAGAAGTCCAGGGCCTGGCCGAGGGCATCGCGGGCCCCGGCCAGGTCCCCGGCCAGGGCTTGCGCGCGGCCCAGTTCGGCCAGGGCGTCGGCCTCGCCGTGGCGGTCGCCGGCCGCGCGGTAGATCTCCAGCAGCCCGGCCGAGGGTGCCGGCGGCTCCGGCCAGGTCCCCGCTCACGCGCCGCATGATCCCCAGGTCGGCCAGCATGTCGGCCTCGCCGTGGCAGTCGCCGGCCGCGCGGTAGATCTCCAGGGCCTGCCCGAAGGCGTCGTCGGCTCCGGCCAGGTCCCCGGCATAGCCTCGCGCGCGCCCCAGTTCAGCGAGTATGTCAGCTTCCAGTATGCCGGCCTCGCCGTGGCGGTCGCCGGCCGCGCGGCAGGTCTCCAGGGCCCGGGAGAAGGTGTCGAGGGCCCCGGTCAGGTCTCCGGCCAGGCGCCGCATGATCCCCAGGTCGGTGAGGGCGTTGGCGTGGGCGGTGGGGTTGCCGTGATGGTGCGCGGTGTCGGCGGCGGCCTGGTGCAGGGTGAGGGCGCGGGCGTAGGGACCGTCGGTGCGCAGGGTCTCGGCCAGCCCCGCGGCCAGGGTGAGGCTGTGTTCGTGCAGGTGGTGGGCGTGGGCGTGGGCGTGGGCCTGTTCGAGGTTGCCGCGTTCCGCGCGTAGCCAGGCTCGGGCGGTCCCGGGGTCGGGCAGGGCGGGGGCGTGGACGGGGGCGGGGCCGCCGGGTGCCGGCCGCGGGCGGCGGATGATGGGGATCGAGGCGCTGTGGGCGGTGTGGGCGTAGTAACGCAGCAACCGGTCCAGGGCGGCGTCGCAATCGGGTGCGGGGTCGGCGGCGGCCAGGGTCCGGGCGTGAGCGCGGATCAGGTCGTGCAACCGGTAGCGGCCGGGGGCGTGCGCGATCAGCAGGTTGTGGTCGACCAGGTCCTCCAGCAGCCCGGTGGCGGTGTCGGGGTCGGTGTCCAGCGCAGCGGCGGCGGCGTAGGCGTCGGCGTCCGGGCCGGGCACCAGCCCCAGGCGGCGCAGCAGCAGCTGGTGCCGTCCGCTCAGGCCCAGGTAGGACAAGTCGAACACCGTCGCCAGGTCCCGCTCTCCGTCCGACAGGGCGGGCACGCGGCGGCACTCGTCGCGCAACAGCGCGGCCAGGTGCTCCGGGCTCCAGGCGGGGCGGTGGCGCAGCAGCGCGCCAGCGATCCGCAGGGCGAGCGGCAGCCGCCCGCACCGGTGCGCGATCTCGTCGAGCAGCGGATCGCCGGTGGGTACGCGGCCGGGCCGGCCACGGCGTGCAGCAGCGCGACCGCGTCCTGCGGCGTCAGCAGGTCGAGCGACACGCTGCGGGCGTCGTCCAGGCCTTTCAGGCGCCTGCGGCTGGTGACCATGACCAGGCAGCCGGGCGCGGCGGGCAGCAGCGGGCGCACCTGTGCCTCGTCGGCCGCGTTGTCCAGCAGGACCAGGGTCTTGGTTCCGGCCAGGCACTGCCGGTAGAGCGCGGCGCGTTCCTGGGTGTCCTCGGGGATGCGCTGCGCGGGAACCTGCAGGGCGCGAAGGAACATCCCCAGCGCATCGCCCGGTTCGCGCGGCGGGTGGCCCTTGGTGTGGCCGTGCAGGTCGATGAACAGCTGGCCGTCCGGGAACTGGCCGGATACGCGGTGCGCGGCGTGGACCGCCAGCGCGGTCTTGCCGATGCCGGCCATCCCGTCGATCGCCGAGATCACCACCGTGTCCCCCGCCGCGGCCTGCGGGTCACAGCGGGATGCCACGTCGGTCAGCCACGCCAGCTCGGCGCCCCGGCCGGTGAAGTGCCCGGCGGCGGCAGGCAGCTGCCGCGGAACCTCCGCCGCGGGCAAGCGTGCGAGCGCCTGACCACCAGGCCCCGGAGCGTCCGGCAGCATCTCGTCGCCAGCCAGAATCCGCTCATGCAGCGCGCGCAGTTCGCGCCCGGGCTCGACACCCAGCTCCGCGACCAGCGTCTTGCGCGCGTCCTGATACACCGTCAGCGCTTCGGCCCGGCGGCCCGAGTGCGCCAGGGCGAGCATCAGCTGGGCGTGGAACCGCTCGCGCAGCGGATGCTGGGCTGTTACCTCCAGCAGCTGCGGTATCAGTTCCTGGTGGTGCCCGAGCCGGAACCCGGCGTCAAAGCGGTCCTCGAGCACCTGCAGCCGCAGCCGCTCTAGCCGGGGAACGAACTCCCCGCGCAGCGCCTCGGCGGGCACGTCCAGTAGCGGCGCCGCGCGCCACAACCCCAGCGCCCGTACGGCCGCGGCGGACGCGTCCGCCCACTTGTCGGCGCGCAAGGCGGACCGGGTGTCCCGGCACAGCGCCTCGAACTCCAGGACGTCCAGCTCCGCCGGCTCCACGCGGATGACATAGCCGGGGTCACTGACCGTGATCCTCGCTGACTCGGAATCCAGCGCCCGGCGCAATCGCCTGACATAAGAACGGAGTGTCGTCACGGCACCGGACGGCGGTGAGCCATCCCATACCATCTCGGCCAGCTCACCGGCCGGCACCGGGATGTTCGCATGCAGCAGCAACGCCGCAAGCAGGACCCGGACCCGCGGCCCGGCTACCGCCATGCGGGTACCTGCGCCGTCCGCCACCAGTAGCGGCCCCAACAGCGAGAAGCGCATCCTGAGTCTCCCCTATGCAATTCCCCGGTCGACCAGCGCACCGTCAGGCCCAAAGCGAATCACCTTAACCCTAGGCCGCCCGCCCCGCACGCGCCACCCGAATGCCCCTCTAATGCCCCTCCAATGCCCCTATGCCGCTCGAATAGGGAGTGATGCCCCTGAGCTGGGATTATGCGGCATGGAGTGACCTGATGTCAGACGAGGGGTGAATTCTGGCACGGCACGGACCTGGGGCGCACGCTGGCCTACACCTCGCGTGGTGTCGCGGCGAAGTAGCATTTTCCCAGGAAGCGACGGTGCGCGATGGCGCGCACTTGCCGGAAACGGGTGGACTGTGGATGAGCGCCTGCTGCTAGTCGAGGACGACGCGTCGATCCGGGAGATCGTGTCTATCGGGCTGAAGGCGGCAGGCTTCCGGGTAGCCACGGCGGTGGATGGCCGGCAGGGGCTGGCAAGCGCCCGTTCCGGTGGCTTCGACACGGTGATCCTGGACGTGATGCTGCCGTCCCTTGACGGATTCGAGGTCTGCCGCGAGATCAGGAAATTCAGCCGGGTCCCGATCGTGATGCTCACCGCGAGAACTGACCTCATCGACGTCGTCGTGGGGCTGGAGTCAGGCGCCGACGATTACGTCAAGAAGCCGTTCGAGCTGCCGGAGCTGATCGCGCGGCTGCGCGCCGTACTGCGGCGGGCGGCGGCTCCGGCGCAGGACATGACGATCGTGGTCGGCCCGCTGGAGATCAATCCGGCCGGCTTTACCGTGCTCAGGGACGGCGTCGAGCTATCGCTGACCGCGACTGAGTTCCGGCTGCTGGCCGAGCTCGCGACGCGGCCGGGCCAGGTCTTCACCAGGGAACTGCTGCTACAGCGGGTGTGGGATTACGAGTACCTCGGAGAGGCTCACGTGGTGGACGTGGCGATCCAGCGGCTGCGAGCCAAGGTGGAAGACGATCCGTCGCGTCCGGCACTGATCAAGACCGTTCGCGGGGTCGGCTACCGGCTGGACCGGGCGTAGACATGACCGGGCAGCCGGGCGGGCCCGCGGGGCGGCGCGGGCGGCTGCGGCCGGGCGGGCTGCGGCGGCGGCTGGTTATCGCTTTCGTGCTGGTGGCAGCGGTCTCGGCCGGGACACTTGCGGTCGCGTCGTACCTGCTGGTGCGCCAGGCGCGGTTGCAGGGCTCGCTGACCGCCAGTGAAGTGCAGGCGAGGGAAGACCTGAACCTCGCCGCGACCATCTCCTATCCGGAGGCGGCCAGCTTCGTCCGGGCATACGAGCAGCGGGGGGCCCACGCCGTGCTCATCTTCCCCGGTGGCCGCGGGGTCGCGTCCGATCCCGAGGTGAATCCGGCGATCCCGGCGGTGCTGCGTAACTTCGTGCTGGAAGGCCAGCTTGGTTACCAGCGGATGGATGTCGCCGGGCAGCCCTACCTGATCCTGGCTGGCCGGGTGCCGGAATCGGCCGCCGAGCTCTACCTGTTCTTCCCCGAACAGGACATCGCGCGCAATCTGGCCCAGCTTCGCGACGCGCTGGCCGCGGCCTGGCTTGGCGTCCTGCTGGTGGCGGCGCTCATCGGGCATGCGCTCGCGCGCCGGACGCTGGAACCGGTCGCCCGGGCCAGCGAGGCTGCCCGCCAGATAGCGGACGGCCGACTCGACACCAGGTTGCCGACCGGGGTGGCGGACGAGTTCGGCGCCTGGGCAGCGGCGTTCAACGAGATGGCCGATGCGCTGGAGGCGAAGATCGCGGCGCTGTCGGCCGCGCAGGCGCGGGAGCTACGCTTCACGGCGAACGTCGCGCACGAGCTGCGCACCCCGCTGACCGCGCTGGTGGCCGAGGCCTCACTCCTGCGCGGCCAGGTTGACCAGCTGCCCGACGCGGCCCGCCGCCCGGTCGAGCTGCTCATCGCCGATGTGGGCAGGCTCAGGACGCTGGTGGGTGAGCTGATGGAGATCTCCAGGCTCGATGCCCGCTCAGAGCCGGTACAGCGCCAGCGGGCCGACATACGGTCCATCGTGAGGGCGCTGATCGGCGCCCGGGGCTGGCAGGACGGGGTCGCCGTGGATGGCGAGCAGGTCATGCTGATCACCGACCCGCGCCGGGTCGAGCGCATACTGGCCAACCTGATCGAGAACGCGGTCGAGCACAGCGGTCGCGATGTCAGGGTAGCGACCAGCACGGACGGCGTCCACGGGTGCGTCGAGGTGACCGACGCGGGGCCGGGCATCGCGCCGGAGCAGCTTCCGCTGATCTTCGAGCGCTTCTACAAGGCCGATTCCGCGCGGGCCAGCGTCGGGAGCGGGCTTGGCCTGGCCATCGCGCTGGAGAACGCCCGGCTCCTCGGCGGGGACATCAGCGTGTCCAGCGACGCGCAGCGCGGGTCGGTGTTCCGGCTGACCCTCCCGCTCGGGCTCGCCGATGATGTGAACGAACGGTGATGTTCCGGTGAGCCGCCGGTTCACTGCCCGCCGCATCGTGGGAGGCGTAACGGCGAAGATTAAGGAGGCCATCATGAAGCGCCTGCCTCTCACCATCATGATCATGATCATCGGTGTCGGCTTGCTCACCGCCTGCGAGGCCCCGGCCGGCTCGCTGGGTCCCGTCCCGACCGGGCCGGCCACGTCCGCGAGCCGGCCTGGCCGGCTCGCAGCCTGCCGGCCGCCACCGCCGAGCCGCCCAGCGGACGCCAGGCGTCGGCGCCAGCGTCGACACCGGTCCCGGCGGGCACGCCCACTGCGGGCACGGCCCGGCAGATCGGCCTGCAAACCTGGTTCACCCGCCAGGGGAAGCTATTCGTTACCGGGCGAACCATTCCCGCGACGTCTAGCGTCGGCGGGGCCGCGCTTGACCGCCTGCTGGCCGCCCCTTCGGCCGCCGAGTACGCGGCCGGGGTGCGCTCGCAGATTCCCCCCGGCACCGCGCTGCTTGGCTTGCGCATCGCCTCCGGGACCGCCACCGTCGATCTAAGCTCATCGTTCGCCTCGTCGGCCAGCCCGTCGACGATGCCGCTGCGGATCGCCCAGGTGGTGTACACGCTGGCGCAGTTCCCGAGCGTCACCGGCGTCCGGTTCGAGATCGGCGGCCAGGGGGTCACCGTGGTCGGCGGAGTCCCGGTGCAAGATCCGCAGACCCCGGCGATGTATGACAGCTACCTGCCGGCCATCACCGTGCAGAATCCGGTCATCGGCGAGCAGCTGGCCAGCCCGGTCACCGTGTCCGGCACGGCCGATGTCTTCGAAGCGGTGGTCAGCGTGCGAATCCTCGACTCGGCCGGCGGCGAAATCGCCAGGACTTTCACCACGGCGAGCTGTGGCACCGGATGCCGCGGCGATTACTCGGTGGCGGTCCCGTACACAGTTCCCAGGGCAGGACCCGGCACCATCGAGGTGTTCGAGAGTTCCGCCAAGGACGGGCAGCCGGTCAACGTCCAACTGATTCCCGTGACGCTGGCGCCATAGCCGGCGCCGGCTACCACGCAAGACCGCGCCTGGCCACGAGTGCCGCCGGGTTGGATGCGGCCACTTCGCCCTGCGCCCACTGTCGGGGGCGTGGCAAGAAGTACGGGCTGCTTTCTTCCCGCCCACCGCCCCGGGCACCGGCTGCTTTTCTTCCCGCCCACCGCCCCGGGCATCGGCCTAACGCCGCGGCTGGCCGTAGTCGAGGGGCAGGGCCTGCAGCTGGCTGACGGGGATCTGGGTGAGGATGGCTGACCGCTCGTCCGGTGTCAGCAGGTTGAGTGGGTCCTCGAGCGCGGTGTAAGGGTTCACGCCGCCGTGGGACGCCTCGTAGAGCCGCGGGTCCTCGGCATAGCTGACGACGGCGCCGCCGTGGTCGGTGAGGATCAGCCCGTACTGCTGCATCGCCCGCGCGATGATCTGCGCGGCCGGGCTGTAGAGCGTGCTCACGTCGAACGAGGGATTCAGCCGGAAGCGCTGTCCTTCGCACGGGATGTCACTGCCCGCGGTGTTGCCGTCGTCGCGGTTGGCGGGCCAGGAGAAGCAGTTCGCCTGGGTACGCGGGACGACCGGATGATGGCGTGGTCGATGTAGCCATGCTGCAGTTCTGAGATCCGGATGAGGCCCGCGGCCAGGGGCAGGCCTGAGGCGCTGGCGCCCAGCGGGTTGGCGAAGATCCCCGGGTTCTCCCTGTAGTGCTTGATCTTGCCGCCCCAGCACGCTGACCAGTGGCCGCTGGCGTCCTTCTCCGCGCGCCAGAAGTCCCAGAAGGTGTCGGTGGACGGCTGGTAGATCGTGGTCACCTCGTCGGTCCCTTGCGAGGCGAACAGGTTGGCGGGGGTGGGCACGTCTTGCAGCGAGGGCGCGATCACCGGCGCGAGTTGCGGCAGGTTCTGGCAGTCGGAGTAGGTCCAGGTCTGCACTGGGGTATTCCGGCCGACGTAGAACAGGGGCGTGGAGTAGCTATCGGTGTTGAGGCCCCAGACGCCGAAGAAGTTCGCCTGATCCTGCGCGATGTTAGCCACGATCGCCGCGGAATTCGACGCCAGGGGCACGTCCGCCGGCAGCTTCGTGTTCCACGGACCGGTGGGCGAGAACCCGTTGTCCGGCCGGCCGTACCCGTATGCGACCCCGCCCTGGCCTGCCAGCGCGGGAACCGCGCAGAGCGTGACAGCAAGGGAAATCGCCGAAATAATCGATCCCCACCTTTTGCGCGGCACCGCCATCATGGCCACTGCCGACAACAACTTGCGCAACATAACCAGCTCCCTCCACTGACCATCCGGGTTGCCCGGCCGACGGCGTGCGCTCATCTACGAAATTCTGGGTGCTGCATAGGGCTTGCCACCATGGCGCGGACCCCAGGAAAGCGGGAAGGCGACCCCAGAAAACGCCAGGGCCTACCCCACCCCGTTAACCAGGCGCCGAAGGGCCGCCCGATGGTCCCTGACCAGGCCAAGCTTGTGGTAGATGCTGGTCAGGTGTTGCTCGACACTTTTCGGCCCGTGCATGGACAGCAGCTCTGCGATCTCGCGGTTGGACCTGCCATCCCCGACCAGCCTTACGACCCGCTCCTGTGCGTCGGTGAGGTCGGCCAACGGGCTGGCGGGATCTTCGAGGCCGTCGTATGGCAGTCCGTGGTGCCTGATCAAGGCGATCGCCTGGGCCGCGTAAGCGCGGGCGCCCATCTCGTTGAAGGACCGCAGCGCCGCGCGCAGGCGCATCCCTGCACCGGATTTCCTGCCGCCGCGGGCGAGGCACTCGCCCATGAGCATCTCGATCCGGCTGGCCTCCAGCCGCAGCCCGATCTCGTCGGCGAGGGCAAGCGCATCGGCGTATGCGGCGAGCGCCGGGTCCTCGTCGCCGCGGACGGCCAGGATCCGCCCGCGAGCCCGGGCAATGGCCATGAGCGTCGACTTGCGGCCAGAGGCGGCGAAGCGCGCCTCATACTCCGCGAGCGCCGATTCAGCCCCGTCGGCGTCACCGAGGAGGGCCAGGGCCTCGGAGCGCAGCGAGCCTAGGAGCGTGATGCCAGGCTCAGGGGCGTCGAGGACCGCATCGACAGCCGCCGCCGCAGCCAGCAACACCCGAGGATCGCCGAGGGCCTGGGCGATTGCGGCACGGGCAAGCGTCGCCGCGAGAACACCGGAGCGGGTGCCGACGACGCAAGCCCAGTCTTCGGCGTTCTTCGCGGCGGCCCGCGCGTGGGCTCGCGCCTGCGCCCAGTCGCCGCAGGCGGCCCGCGCCTGGCAGGCCAGCCCGCGCAGCAGCGCATAGTCCCACACTTGCCCGCTTGCCTCAGCCTGCCATACGGCCTGCTCGGTATGCAGGACTGAGTCGGCGAGATTGCCGCGACGGTACTCAGCGTCGCCCAGGAACGCCAGTGCCTGCCCAACACGCAGCGATTCCCCGCGGTAAGCGCGATTCACCACGTCAGTCAGGTCTGCCACGGCCAAATCCAGGTCATCCATCCATAGCTCGGCCATACCTCGGGCAGCAAGCAGGTCCAGATCGCCCTCGGGATCACGGACGGCGAGGTCGGCCCGGGCACGCGCGCCATCCCCCGCCAACGTGAGCCCGAGGGTGCGGGCGAACCAGGCGAACGCCCGGACGCGAGGGTCGGCACTGTCGGCGGTGACGGCAACTTCCCCGAACGAGATCATGTCGCGATAGGCGAGGGACACGACGGCGATGACGGCGAGCTGCGTCGCGATCCTGGCACGAAGATCCACCGGACCACCCGGCGCTGAAGCCCCGTCCACGGTCGCCAGGGCCCGGCCGAGTCGCTGTCGCGCCGCAGCGATGTGACCTGTGAGCATCAGCTGGTAGCCCGCCACGTAGTCCCACCACGGATCGCCGCAGCGGGAAGCCAGCTCGGCGGCGTAGGGCTCGGCGGCCTTGACGTTCCCGGCAATCAGCTCCGTCTCCACTAGGGAGAGCAGCCGGGGCGTCCGCTCGGGACAAGATGGCGGAGTTCGTCGCAACGACTCCCGCCAGCAAGTGGCGGCGGCCACCAGATCGCCTCGCTGAATGTGCGCCTTGGCCTGGCGGTCCAGGTCCGCCGTGAGTGCCGGATCCGCTCCGTCGGCAGCGGCCAGCCGATGCCGCATCGCGGCGATCTCTCCCGTCATGGAAGCAGCCGTCCGGTGTAGCTCTCTGCGTCGCGCGAACGGTGTCTGATCGTAGACAGCCTGATGCTTGAGCCAGTGACTGAACCGGAACCGCTGGCCGGCCGTGGCGGGCACTTCACTCACGAGCCCGAGCGCGGTCAGCTCGTCGAGCGGGCCCGCGCCGCCCGCTTCGCCGGGGGCGAGCGAACCAGCCAGCGTGGCGGCCTCGGCGAACTCAAATTCCGCGCCTAGGACCGCTGCCGCCTGCGCGAGTCTTTGGACGGGACCGGTGCTCGCCGCTAGCTGCTCCGCGACCGTTCCAGCGACCGAACGGGGCGCGGGCAACGGACCATGCCCCTCATTGATCTCGCGGACCTGAACCTGGCGAAGCACTTCTATGGCGAACAGCGGAATCCCGCCTGTGTGATCGTGCAGTTGGGCGGCCCCGGAAGTAGACAGGCCGATCCGGCCCAGGCTCTCGGCGAGCCGCACGAGTTCGCCTGGGCCAAGACCGCTCAACTGGAGCAGGCCGCCAGGTGCGCGGGAGGAGAGCCGCTGCCAGCCGTTTCCGGACAGATTCTCGTCGTTGTATCCGATGATCATGAGCGCCCGCATTGCCCGCATGGTGTGAGCGGCGAACCTGAGAACCGTCTGCGACTGCGCGTCGGCCCACTGGACATCATCGATAACCAGCACAACTGGGCCGGCTTTCGCCAGTTCGTCGAGGAACGGCCGGACCGCGTGCGCCGGGTTCGCCGTCGGGTCGCGCTCAGCCCATGCGGCGGTGTCGCCGGTCCAGGCGGACAGGCTTCCGGCTACGTCACGGAGCACGCGCCACGGCAACTCAGTGCCGGTGGGGTCGCTGCCCACCCAGACCACTCGCCGCAGTTCGGCCTCTTGGATGAAGCGCTCCATGAGGGCGGTCTTGCCCGCTCCGGCGCCACCCGCGACGACCAGCACCCCCGGCGTGCCCGCCAAGGCCCTCCGCCAGGCCTCATGCAACCGCGTGAGTTCTGCCCGGCGTCCGACAAACTGCCCTGCCATTCCGCCATCCTGTCATCACGATGACCGGATATAGCAACACCTTCCGTGCTGACTAGATAGCCCGTGAGAGACAATAGGGCGATCATGAAACTTTCAATGGCAGTGGATTAGAGCCATTGTGGCTGCGGCCATGCGGCGGCTCATTAATGTTTGCTGGCATGGCGCAGAGGTAGTGACGGGTATGCACTCAACATCGACCCCGAGCGCGGCTAGCGTTGCCGTGGTGGCGCACGCGGGCAAGAGCCTCGGTGGCGGCTTGCCCGAGTTGCGGGAGATCCTGGCCCGGGAAGGCGTCACCGACCCGCTGTGGTATGAGGTGAAGAAGAGCCGCCGCGCACCTAAGTACGCCCGCCGGGCCGCCGCCAAGGGGGTTGACGTGCTGTTCGTCTGGGGTGGCGATGGCTCCGTCCAGCGCTGCATCGACGCGGTGGCGGGAACCGGCACGGCGGTGGCGATCCTGCCCGCGGGCACCGCGAACCTGCTGGCGGCGAACCTGGCGGTGCCGCACGACCTCGCTGAGGCGGTCCAGGTCGGGTTGCACGGGGACCGGCGCCGGCTGGACACCGGATCGGTGAACGGCGAGCGCTTCATGGTGATGGCGGGCGCCGGCTTCGACGCACGGATGATCTCCGACGCGGACCGTGGCGCGAAGGACAGGCTGGGGCGCGCGGCCTACATCGCCACCGGGATCAAGAACCTGGCGGCGCACCGGGCGAGGGCGACGGTGGAGGTAGACGGCGAGTCCTTCTTCACTGGCAAGGCCTCGTGCGTGCTGGCCGCGAACGTCGGCAAGATCCTCGGCGGAGTCGAGGCTTTCCCGCAGGCGCGACCGGACGACGGTCGCCTCGAGATCGGAGTGGTGTCGGCCAGGAACCCGGTGGAGTGGGCCCGGACGTTCGCCCGGCTCGCTGTCGGGCATCCGGACCAGTCCCCCTTCGTCAAGGTCACGCAGGGGAGGAAGATCAGAATTCGGTTCGACCGGAAGGTCCGCTACGAAGTCGACGGCGGAGCACGCCCGGCCGCCAATAAACTGCGCGTCAAGGTCCGCCCCGCCTCAGTCACGGTCTGCGTACCGCCCTCGCCGCGCGAGTGAACGAGACGCTGCGGCGCGTGGCGTGTGGTGGCGGAGCCAAGGGAGGCAGGGGCATGTCCAGCGCGCAGCTGTATGACACCATCGGAGCCAGCTACACCGTGACGCGGCGCACCGAGCCGCGGATCGCCGCTCAGGTCTGGGCCGCGCTCGGCGACGCGCGGACCGTGCTGAATGTCGGGGCGGGCACCGGCTCCTACGAGCCTCCCGGCCGTGACGTGACCGCGGTGGAGCCGTCGGCGGTCATGCGGGCGCAGCGTCCCTCGGGCGCGGCGCCGTGCGTGGATGCCGTCGCGGAGAGCCTTCCGTTCGAGGACCAGTCCTTCGACGCCGCGATGGCCTTTGCCACGATCGATCACTGGCAGGACCCGATCGCGGGCCTGCGCGAGATGCGGCGCGTCGCTCGGCGCGTGCTGGCGTTCACCTACGACGCCAGTAACCCCGACCTGTTCTGGCTTAATCGTGACTACCTGCCCGAGTTCGCCGGCCTCTGGGCCAGGCCGGCCCTCGCTGGCCGAGCTGGCCGGCGCGATCGGGGCGGACCGAGCCGGTGCCCGTTCCGCGGGACTGCGCGGACGGCTTCTACCACGCCTTCTGGCACCGGCCCGAGGCATACCTGGACGAGCATGTCCGCCGGGGCATGTCGATCTGGGCCAGGGTCGGGCAGGCCGCCGAGCAGCGGGCAGTACGCAGCCTCCGCGCTGACCTCGCATCCGGCCGGTGGGCCGAACGCAACCGCGACCTCGCCGATCTCGACGCGGCAGAGCTTGGCGATCGGCTGCTTATCGCCGGAACTGGCGACTTCGCATAGGGACAGGACCCCTCCCGCCGTCGCCAGTAGCCTAAAAAGCACCCGCCCGCGAACTTCGCACACTTCCCGTATGGACAATTCGCCCATATCGCCGGGAAAAGTGGTCGCAGAGTGTGCGAAGTCGCCCCGGGCCAGGCTGTCGGCACTGTCGCCCGGGTCCGCCACGTCACCTACACAAGGGACAGTGAATAGCCCGGTGGCTTCTCGGCCAACGGCGCCGCATGCAGCTGAGCACGGGGCTGGTGAACGCGGCGGGGCGGTAAGCCTCAGGCGGTCAGGAGCCGCTGCGCGGCGGCGGCGAGCTTTAGCAGGGCCAGGTCAGCGTCGCGGCGCCCGGCGAGTTGCAGCCCGACCGGGAGGCCGGGGGCCGGCACCGGGATCGACACGGCTGGATGGCCGGTCAGGTTGTACGGGCCGGTGAAGCGGCCCTCGGCGTTGTCGCCGCCGACGCCGAACGGCGGGTCCTGCTCGGGCGCGCAGAAGCCGACGGTTGGCCCGGCTAGTGCATCGACGCCGGCGAGCGTCTCCTCGACCGCCGCTGACAGCTCGGCCTGGGCCGCTCGGGCGCTGGCGTATTGCCCTGGCGTGACCGCGGCACCGAACGCCAGCAGGGCGCGCGTTCCCTCGGCGTACTGGCTCGTGTCACGGCCCGCGTGGGACGTGGCAGCCTCGCTGGCGACGATGACGGTCAGGGCCTCCTCCCAGCGCTGGGCTCCTCCAGCCACGGGGACTTGATCTCGCGCAGCCGCCAGCCGGCCGCTGCGAGCCGGTCGAGCGCGGCCTGCACGGCCTCACCCACCTCTGGCGTCACGGACGGGTCGGCGAGCTGGGCCGATAGCACGCCAATCACGGGAACGCCGACGGCGGCCGGTGCGGGCAGGGGACCGGCGATGGCCTGCAGCAGGGCAATGCTGTCGGCGGGCGTCGAGGTGAGCGTTCCCGCGTGGTCCAGGCTCGGCGACAGCGGGAACACCCCGTCCGCCGGCACGAGGCCGTAGGTCGGCTTGAGGCCCACGACGCCGCAGTAGGCGGCGGGGATGCGGATCGAGCCGCCGGTATCGGTGCCGATCGCCAGGTCACAGACGCCCGCGGCGACCAGCGCGGCTGACCCGCCCGAGGAGCCGCCGGACGTCCGTGCCGGGTCGCGCGGGTTGCGGGTGTCGCCGACGAGCGGGTTGGCGAAGCCGGCGGCGAACTCCAGGCACTGCGCGGTGGCGAATACCTCCGCGCCCGCCCCGCGGAGCCGGCCGACCAGCGCCGCGTCGGCGGTGGCGGGCGCGTCACCGCTGGGCGGGCTGCCGTACATGGCCGGCAGCCCCTCGACCGCGATGATGTCCTTGACCGCGACGGGCCGCCCGGACAGGGGACCCGACGCGGACCGGCGCGGCGCACCCGCCACCGAGGCCACGGCGTTAAGCGGCCGCCCAAGCCGGTCGAGCCGCTCGTAGGCGGCGAGCAGGTCCAGGTTCTCCCGGGAGCAGGTCCGCTCCCCCGCCTCGATCGCGGCGATGAGCTCGGCGGTCCGCCTGATCAGGAATCCCCGGAGCGGGCCAAGGATCGCCTCGGCTTCCGTCTTGCGGCGGCGGATCATCAGGTCGCGGTAGATCCCCGAGTGCGACTCGGCCGACCGCCGGCTGACGTCCGCGAGCCGGGGCAGCGATCCCGGCAGGTCCTCCGGGTCGAACCCGTCCAGCGGCAACGGCCGCACCGGGGCCTGCCCGAGCACTTCCCTGGCGACCGCCAAAAGCAGCGGGTGGTAGGCGGGGTCGTCGAAGACCTCGTGGATCGCCAGGTCGCTGACGGCGGTCGCGAACACCATCGCGCCGTAGGCTTCCTTGCCCCAGACGAACCCCATGACCTCCGTCGTCGCCTCGGCGTCGGCGATATCCGCGGCCAGCGCGCCGATCCGCGCGGTCGGGGTCCCGTCGATCTCCCCGATCTTGAAGGTCCCCCGGCTGCCGCGCATCACCACGCCCGGTGCCACGACGTCGGCAGCGAAGTTGACGCATGCCTGCACGACCCGGCCTGGTCCCGCCGCAGCGGCCAGCGCGGGCGAAGGCAGCCCGTCCTGCAGCGAGGCGACGAACCCCTCCCCCGCGAGCCGGCCTGCGAGCAGCGCGGCGGCAGCGGCCGTGTGCTGCTGCTTGCACGCCAGGAGGACCGGGAAGTCGATCCTGTCGGGCAGATCGCCTGGGCCGATCGCGGTGGGGCGGGCGGTGAACTGCTCGACCGGTCCTTCGATGCGCAGGCCGGCGACGTTGATCGCCGCGACGACCGCCGGGTCGGCGTCGCAGGCCACGACGTCGTGGCCGTCCCTGACGAGTCCGGCCGCGACGGTCCCGCCGATCGCCCCGCAGCCAAGCACCAGGTACCTCATGGGCGAAAATAGTAGCGGTCTGAGTCCGCGAGCTGGATCAGCGCCCTAGACACCACACGGGATAACACCGAGAGGGCAGACTTCCAGCCACTCCACCCGCCCGTGTACCGGGATCCGGTTCGGGTGTTGTCATACGTCCGGTGAAGGTGCAGAAGCTGGTGGCCGGGGCGGCGGACGCGGTGCCGCCTCCCGTGATGAGGCCGAGACCGAGCACGGGCAGGGCGAGTAGCGCAAGGAGGATTGCGGGGCGCAGTTGTTGCGGGCAAGTAGGTGACACTTCCGGGGCACCCGGTCTAACCTCAACATGATTGGCTTGGGTACATAAGCCGCGCATAGGAGATCCGGATGCGTTTCGCGCTATTGGGGTCACTGGTGGTAGCGGACAACTCGGGTCAGCCTGTAGCGCTCGGCGGACCGCGGCTGCGGGTCCTGCTCGCGGCACTGCTGCTGCGAGCGGGCACTCCGGTACCGGTCGGTGAGCTGGCCGAGATGGTGTGGGACGGCTCGCCCCCGTCCGGGGCCGTCCCGACGCTTCGCTCGTATGTCAGGCGGTTGCGCCGGGCGCTGGGCGATGATGCGACGCGGATCGTCGCGCTTGGCCCTGGCTACCTGATCCGCGCGGAACGGCCGGAGCTGGACGTCCTGGAGTTCGAGGCGCTGTGCCGGGACGCCAGGGCGGCGTTGCGGGCGGGCGAGTGGGCGGACGCGTCGGCCGCGACCGCGCGGGCACTGGGGCTGTGGCGGGCGGCCCCGCTGCTGGACGTGCCCTCCGAGGCCCTGCGGGCCGAGTTCGTTCCCCGCCTTGAGCGGCTGCGCCGCCAGGTCCTTGAGGACCGCTTCGATGCCGGGCTCCGGCTGGGGCACCACCAGGAGCTGGTCCCTCAGCTGCTGGAGATGACGGCCCAGCATCCGTTGCAGGAACGGTTCCACGCCCAGCTCATGCTCGCGCTGGCCGGGACCGGGCGGCGGGCTCAGGCCCTGCATGCCTACCAGGAGGCACGCAGGATGCTCGTCGATGAGCTCGGCATCGAGCCCGGCCCTGAACTGCGCGATATCCACCGGCAGATCCTGGCGGGCGAGGTGACGGACGCGGATGACAGGGCCGGCGCGGTCCTGCCGGGCAAGATCTCGGCCGCGAACCTCACTGGCACGCTCGCGGGCGCCAGCGATTCCGCGGCGAGGCAGGCTCCGGCACGGGCGGCGGCGGAGCCGGACGGGCTGATGCCACCGCGGCCCGCGCAGCTTCCCTCGGATATCGCCGACTTCACCGGCCGCGCAACGCAGGCTGGCCACTTGTACGATGCGCTGACCCGCCCTGAGGCGGCCAGCGGCCCCGGGACCGTGCGGGTCGTCGTGGTCGTCGGGGCGGCGGGCCTGGGCAAGACGACACTGGCGGTGCACGCCGCTCACCAGGCACGGGGGTTCTTCCCTGACGGGCAGCTGTACGTGAACCTGTCCGGTGCCTCCGACCATCCGGCGGCACCGGGCGAGGTACTGGCCAGGTTCCTGCGAGACCTCGGCGTTGACGGCGACAAGATCCCGGCGGGCGAGGATGAGCGCGCGGCGCTCTACCGCACGCGGCTGGCCGGCCGGCGAATGCTGATCATGCTTGACGACGCCAGGGACGCTGCCCAGGTGCGGCCGGTGCTGCCGGGCAGCGCCTCCTGCGCCGTCCTGGTGACCACGCGGAACAGGGCACCCAACCTGCTGGGCACCGGGCTGGTTGACCTGGGCACGCTGGCCGGCCCTGAGGCGCTGGAGCTGTTCTCTCGGATTGTTGCTGATGCCCGCCCGGCCGCCGAGCCGGAGGCGACCGCGGAGATCCTTCGGGCGTGCGCTGGGCTGCCCCTCGCGATCAGGATCTGTGCCGCGCGCCTGGCGACGCGCCCGCAGTGGCGGATCGCCACGATGGCCGCCCGGCTGCGGGACGAGCGGCGACGGCTCGATGAGTTCCAGGCCGGTGACCTGGAGGTCCGGGCCAGCTTCCAGGTGAGCTACGACAGCCTGGGCGCTGGCCGGCACCGGGTCGATCCCGCGCGCGCCTTCCGCCTGCTCGGGCTTTGGCAAGGCCAGTGGATCAGCCTGCCCGCGGCGGCGGCCCTGACCGGTGAACGGGAAGGAGATGCGGCAGGCGCCCTCGAGACGCTCGTCGACGCGAATCTGCTGGAGTCGCCAGAACCGGACCAGTACCACCTCCACGACCTGCTGCGGCTGTTCGCGACCGAGCGGGCACAGGCCGAAGAGGCACAGGACGCACAAGCCGGGGCAGTGAGGCGACTGCTCGAGTGGTACCTGACGACGGCCATAGCGGCCGCGGACACGATTTCTCCCCGCCGCTACCGCATCCCGGGCGAGGAACCGCCCGCTCCCGGGCCGCTGCCAGGTCCGGTGCATGACGCCTGGGCCTGGTACGACGGCGAGCACGCGAACCTGATGGCCGCCATTCGGCAGGCGGCGGAGGCCGGGTATCACGATGTGGCCTGGCGGCTGCCCACCGCGCTCTTCCCGTTCCTCAGCCGGCGGCAGAATCACGTCGACTGCGTCGCCGCTCACCGGATCGCGGTGAACAGCGCCCGCCTGACCGGGTCCCGTCCAGGGGAGGCCTGGGCACTGCACCATCTCGGGTTCGCGCTGGCCAAGCTCGGCGACGCCGAGGCCTTCGACTGCCTTCAGGAGGCATCCGCCATGCGCCAGGAGGCGGGAGACCTGGGCGGCGAAGCCCGCACCGCGATCGCGCTCACGGAAGCTCACCTCGTAATCCACGGGCCGCAGGCGGCCTATGAATATTCGCTGCGGTGCCTGAACCTGCTCCGCAAGGCAGCCGATCCCGCGCTCCTCGGGATCGGCCTGAACAACCACGGCGATATCTGCTGGCTGGCCGGCAAGGCAGACGAGGCAACCCAGTCCCTGCACGAGGCACTGGACACCCTGACAGCCATCGGGGGCGGAAACGGGCACGGGCAGG
The DNA here is from genome assembly GCA_963735415.1 of uncultured Actinomycetota bacterium. Classification (GTDB taxonomy): domain Bacteria; phylum Actinomycetota; class Actinomycetes; order Streptosporangiales; family Streptosporangiaceae; genus Trebonia. Next base: position 60,987 of record CAVTLB010000034.1, read on the forward strand.
TGATGGAAAACCTCGGCCAGATCCACCTGAAATCCGGCCGCCTGCACGAGGCCATCGCCAGCCTGTCCGAGGCGCACCGGCTCTACCTGGCGCAAGGCCACCTAGAGGGGCAGGCCATGGCGCTGAAGTGGCTGGGCGAGGCACAACAGGGCGTCGGCCGGACGGACCAGGCCCGGGAGTCGCTCCAGGCGGCCTTGGCCCTTTTCACGAACCTCAACGCCGCAACGGAGACAGAGAACGTTCAGTCCATGCTCGCGGCGCTGGCACAGCCCCCCGATCCGATAGCCGGATAGCGCCTTATCACTGAGGACTTCGCACACTCTGCGACCACTTTTCAGAGAGATATGGGCGAAATGTCCATACGGGAGGTGTGCGAAGTTCGCGGGAGGGTGCCGCTGTGGCTGAAGTGGCCGGGGGCCACTCACAGGGCAGATCATTCGCCACCGACTGGCTCGAGCCGCGCGAAAGCGCCCACGTCTACTCTGGCCTGGCCGTCGCCCCCGAGCGCAGGTCGCCTCCTGCGCGGTGCGGGCGGTCTTGCGTGATCTTGCCGCATCTGTCGCCTGGCCGCAACTCGGGCCTGCCGGGCGGCCCCATTCCTTCCTTGCACTTGGCGCGGATGGCGGTCCGCGGCATTTAACCTGCGTGGATTCACGAGCGTACCGAGCGTGACCATGGGTGGGTTATCCTGTGATGTCAACTTCCGGCGGAACGGGCGGCATGGAACTTCAGCAAATCGGGCTGCATCATCCCGCGGCCGAACTCGTGCGGGACATCCAGAAGAACAAGAGCGGGATTCCCCGGCGGATGTTCGTTGCTGAGGGCCTTTTCGAGAACAACATCGTTCTCGAGACGGGCGTGCAGGTCGAAATGTTCTTGTTGTGCCCTGAGGCGATGTACAGCGATGAGGCGCGCAAGCGGGCTGCTGAGTTGTCGCAGCGGGCGCGCAAGTCGTACCAGATTTCAGCCAAGACGCTGAGGTTCCTGACGGAACGGCCCGATCCTGACGGGCTGATATCGGTGGCACGACTGCCGGACTGGGGACCGGATACGATCAACTTCGATGCCGACGCCCTGGTGCTCATCACCGACGCGCTTGAGATTCCCGGCAACCTGGGAACGCTGATCCGCACGCTTGACGCGGTGTCGGCTGACTGCCTGGTCATGGTCAACCGGCGTACCCGGCTCACTCACCCGAAAGTGATACGCGCCAGCCAGGGAATGAGCATCCGGGTTCCCAGCTTTGACTTCGACGACGTTCACGAGTGTATTGCGTGGCTTGACGACCACGATTTTCAGGTGTTCATCGCCGACGCGGGCGACAGCGTGAATTACCGCTCGGCCGACTACAAGGGGCGGACGGCTCTCGTAGTCGGCAGCGAACGTTACGGCGTCTCTAAGCCGTGGTACGAGGCTGGGTGCAAGCGGGTGGGTATCCCTATGCTGGGCAAGGCCGATTCGCTTAACGTGTCGGTGTCGGCGTCGGTCCTGCTCTATGAGGCACGCGCGCAGCAAGCCGGGTGGTAACCGGGTCCTAGCTCCGTGGCCGCGCCTGCGCCGCGGAGCATCTGCCCCGGTGGGCAGGTTTCAGCGGGCACAACCTCGATCGACCGACATCGGGCATACATCGGATCATTAACGGAATATTTCCGTACATCCGATTGACTCATGCCGACAGCTGGGGGAACCTCACTGTCAGGAATTCCTGAGACATCCGATGAACAACGCCGGCCATGGGCGTGTCAGCCGTCGTTCACGCCATCCGCGGGGTGGGAGCCACCGCCCCGGGGACCCCGCTCCAGACATGGAACTACGGGGGAACCGGCAACACCAACGCCCTGTTTGCCAGCGCCCTGCAGTACTCCGGCTACTACACCTTCACCGCCGGCAACTCGGGCCTGTGCATAGCTGCCCCTTCCGCCAGCGGCGAAGCCCAGCTCCAGCAGAACGCCTGCAACGGCACCACGTCCCAGGCGTTCAGCCTGCTGCCATGAGAGCAGAGTAGACATTTGGTCCTGTGATGGCGGGCGGCTCGGGAGTTGCGGAAGCCTGCCTTGCCGCTGTAGCGGCAAGGCAGGCTTCCGGACCGACTACTTCTCTAGTCGGCTCCCGCCGTCACCGCTGCACACAGCGGTGACGGCAGGAGGATCGGGATGTCGCGTCAGCTCCCGTTGGCCTTCCCGCCGGGCGTGACCGCAGCCATTGGCTCGCCGGCCCGCACCGGGATGCGCTTGGCCTGTACGTCCGGCGCCTTGGGCACCAGGACCCGGAGCACGCCGTCCTGTGCCGTGGCCTCGATCTTCCCCGCCTGGATGTGGCCGGGCAGGGTGACCGCGCGGCGGAACGCGCCGTAGTGGCGCTCAGACCGGTGCACCCTTTCCCCGGCGGCGTCGCGGGCGGCGTGCCGCTCCCCCTGGATCGTCAGCAGGCCGTCCCCGAAAGTGATCTCCACCTCGTCGGGGCTGACACCGGGCAAGTCCGCCGACACCTGGTAGGCGTCCTGGCGCTCGGATATCTCGATCGCCGGGGCCCATGCCACCGCTCCGGCATTGGCCTCGTACGAAAGGCCGTGCCGCCTGGCCCGCCCCAGGCCCGTACGCATTAGCTCGTCCTGCGCCGCGAGCACGTCGTCGAACAGGTCCCAGCCTGTGGTGACTGTCATCTCGTTCTCCCTTGCATCTGGCCAGGCCAGCAGCCTGGCACCCGGAAGAACACCGCTCAGGTGAACACCATTCATTTCCGAGCTACAGTGTTCACTGTACCGTGAACACTGTTCACTGTCAATATGGCCAGCCGAGCCGGGACATGCCCTTGGCCACCGCCGCCACGAGGTAAGTCGTGGCGGCGGATGGCCGGCCTGGTGCCGCCCGGGGCTGAATCGAGCGCCGGGCTTTTCATGTCATCCGCTCAGGATCTCGATGCCGTTGACCTGGGCGTTGTCCTTCACGGTGGCGAACTGGATGGTGAGCGTCCCGTTGCTCGGGGCGGTCGCCGTGAACTGCTCCACGACCGCCTTGTACTGCGCCGGCGGTGGCGAGGATGTCGAAGTTGGTCAGCACCTGCGTTCCGTCGATGGAGACGTTGAAGACCCGCGAGCCCGTCGTCGTCCAGTACTCCTCGGCGAAGTGCAGCCGGATCGTGTAACTGGTCCCGGCGGTGAACCCGGGGATCGTGTAGCT
>CAVTLB010000035.1:0-133797 GCA_963735415.1 uncultured Actinomycetota bacterium
TGACCCATGACAACAGCGCCCTGTGGCTTCCGAGGCGAGGAGCTAGGCTCGAGGTCGGCCCAGCCCCGTACACCCCGCCCGCGGCGGGCGAAGTCACGTTCCGCGTCCGCGCGGTCGCGGTCAACCCGGTCGACGCGATACCGGGTCTGGCCTATCGCCCTGCTGCTGCCGTGGCTGACGTTCCCCGCCGTTATCGGCGGGGACGTGGCCGGCGAGGTCGTCGAGGCCGGGCCGGGCGTCACGCGCCTGCGGCCGGGCGACCGGGTCCTCGGCATGGCCGCCGGCCTGGAGCGGTCCCGCAACCGGGCAGCCGAGGGTGCCTTCCAGAAGTACACCGTGCTCATGCAGAGCCTGGTCTCCCCCATCCCCGACGAGCTGTCCTTCGAACAAGCCGCCGTGCTTCCGCTCACGCTCTCGACCGCGGCTACCGGCCTGTTCCAGCAAGACCACCTCGCGCTGCCCCTGCCCGTCATCGACCCGCCTGACCGCCGCCAGACAGTGCTGGTGTGGGGCGGCTCGACCAGCGTGGGCAGCAACGGCATCCAGCTCGCCCGCTGCGCCGGATACCGTGTCATCACCACCGCGTCCCCGCGCAACTTCGGCTACGTCCGCGCACCGGCGCCGCGGCAGCGGTCGACTACCACAGCCGCACCGCCGTCGACGAGATCATCAAGGCGCTGGGCGACAGCCCGCTGGCCGGCACGCTCGCGATCGGCTCCGGGTCCCTCCAGGCGGCCCTGTCGATCGCGTCCAAAGTGCCCGGCCGGCGCCGCGTCGCCTCCGCCCAGCCGCAGCTGATCACCCGCATCCAGACAGCGTTCCGGCCCCACAAGGGCATCCACGTGAGCGGTATCTGGGCGGGACCCTCAAAGACAATGAGGTCGGGCCGGGAATCTACGCCGTCTTTCTCCCCGCCGCGCTCGCCTCCGGGGAGTACCGGGCAGCCCCAGAAGCACTCGTCGTCGGGGAAGGCCTCGAACAGATCCCCAGCGCCCTCGACCAGCTCCGCAAGGGAGGCTCCGCGAGCAAGCTCGTCGTCCGCATTTGACCCAGGCGACAGCTGCTACATATGACGTCAACTCCTCGCAGCGTGAGAATTCCAGTACTCTCGAATGCTCAGCTACCCGTCGCCCGGGTGCCGTGGCGGTCGGTAGTGTCATGCAGGCCTGTCCCTGGCTTCTCCCGGGAGGCGGGCGGTGAAGCCGGTGACGAACACCGAATGGCCGGCCTGTATTTTCGTTTTGGTAAAAGGCGTGTAACGTAGAAGTTAAGCTCCGGTCCCTGGCAGGTCCATCCGTGAAATCCGCGGTGGCATCGCAGGGCCTGGTTTGTTTATGCCTGGGCAGCGCTCGCGAGAATTCGCGGTCAGCTGACGATACCCGATTTCCATCCCACCGGAGGCACTCATGCGTGTCAGATTCATCAGGCCCGGCAACATGGCCCAAGCCATCACCAGCCAGCTCCAGCCGGTCGCCAGCGAGGCTTGTCGCGGCGCTGCGGGAGGCAGCAGCCTCAGAGCGAGGCCGCAGTAGGACTGGAGAGCGCCCATGACGCTGCTCGACCATGTCGTCCTCCAAGTCGACGACCTGAACGCCATCGGCGACTGGTACGACCAGATCGTCAGCCTGGCCGGGGGTACGCGAACCTTCGATATGCCGAACCTGATCGGGTACGCCCTTCCTGGCCAGCCAGCCCAGCTGTTCTTCTCGCTGGCGACCGACCCCGGTGGTCGCCAGACCCACGTTGCGCTCAGGGTCGAGGACGAGGCGACCGTCCGACTCGGCCACGAGTTCGCCACCTCAGCTGGCGCCAAGATCCTCCACGAGCCTCGGCTGTGGCCGGAGTACGGCCCGGACTACTACGCGGTGTTCATCCGCGACCCGGCCGGAAACAACCTCGAACTCAAATGCCGAAGCCTCCACCGGACGGCCAACGCTCCCGACGTAACGCATCACGCCGGCAAGTACCCATCACAGCCAACTGACCCGCACACGACGGAGGGACATTCATCATGCCCCGAGCGCGACGGGCACATCCCCGAGGTCTCGACGCTCTTGCCTGCCGATCGCCGGGGACTCCGCGCCGGCGAAGGCGGCGGTGACCGAGCTCATCGAATCCCTCGGGTACAGCGTGGCGGACGCGGGACCGCTGGCCGGCAGCTGGCGGCAGGCGACGGGCACCCGGCATGGGGGACCCCGGTACGGGCCGTACTCCGACGTAAGAGCGAACTCAGGCTTCGCGCAACCGGTCGGAACCTGCTGGAGCCAAAGACGAGAGGTTAAGGCATGAGCAACCGAAAGCCAACCCGAGTGAGGGCGGAGCCGGGGAAAGCCGATAGAGGATTGGTGGAGACGCGGACAGTATCTGGCGGATATCCGGACCTCACCGCGTCGCAGCTAGACCTTATCCGCGAGCGTTCCACGGAGACGGTCGTCGATCCGGGCGCGTCCCTGGCCCACGCCGGGGATGTCGACTATGACTTCATGCTGGTCGAGGCCGGCGATGTGGAAGTCGTGAGGCTCGCGGCGTTCGGGCTGCCGGAGCAGATCATGGCGATCTTCGGCCCAGGCTCGTTCCTGGGCGAGCTGGACATGCTGAACGGGCAGGCTGCCATGTTTTCGGCGCGTATGCCCGCCGGCGGCCTGATCCAGCGGATGCCACGTCCGGTCTTCCGGCACCTGATGTCCGACGCCCCGGAGCTGTCCGACGTCATTCTCAAGGCGTTCATGGCACGGCGCGAGTTCCTGCGCACGAGCGAAGCGGCGCTTGGTGTCCAGATCGTCGGCGGTGCGCTGTCGGCCAAGACGCTGGCGCTCCGCAACTGGGCCACGCGTCTAAACGTGGTGCATAGCTGGCTCGACGTCGAAACCGACGATGGGCACCGGATCCTGGAGTCTCTCGGCCTCGACGTTGACGACCTCCCGGTAGTGATCGCCCCGACCGCGATCCTCCGCAATGCGACCCCGACCGTACTGGCGGACCAGCTCGGGCTCGCGTACCGCTCTGTACCAGGGAAGGTCTACGACATTGTTGTCGTCGGTGGTGGACCCGCCGGACTGGCGACTGCCGTCTACGGCGCTTCTGAAGGCCTGGACACGCTGGTTCACCATCCAGCTCGTGCTCATGCATGCGCAGGCCGTCCACGAGAATCCGGCGGATCGCGGGATCGTCTTCGCACACACCCACTCTGGCCATGAACGCATGGTAGCGGTCTCCGGAGTGTGCTAACTGTCCGTCATCGCCGAGGCGAGGAAAGTTAACGGCCAGGCAACGAGCCACGCCGCCTTGTCGCTGTGGCTGAACCCCGGAGGGATCCCGCCTTATCGCTGCCCGGGCCGGAAACAGGGTCGCGGTCCTGCTCACCGCCTACAGCCACTGTGTCCTTGGCCACAACGACCTCCTAAACCAGCAGATCAGCCACGCCCTCGAGCCGTCCATGGGACGTGGTCCGTGCCCGTCCATGGAAAAGCCAGCGGTTGCACCGACCGCGCGACGGCCGCGGACGCCGTCCGCTATACGTCCGTGGATTCCCTGCCCGACCCGCCGACGGCCCGTGAACCACGCCGACACCAAAATGGACACAGCCCGGGCGCGGCACCCTAGCGACAGTCGTTTAGCCTGCTCAAGGAAAGTATTAGAACGAGATCCGAACAGCGGTCCGCTACCCGATCCGGCCCACGGCTGGCCCACAGACCTGCACCGACGGTCTGTGGAACCGCTCGCTCGGGACGCGAAAGCCGGTGACACCATCCGTAGGGGTTCTCGTCGTCGCGCCTGGCGACGGCGGTGATGCCGGGCACGCCCGGCGCGTGCGTGATGAGCAGCTTCTGGAGGCCTTGCCGGGGTCATCGCCGGTCAGTGGGCGCGCCTCGCGGCGCCCCGCGCTGCTGGCACGGGGCGCCGCGAGGGCAGTGCCCGGGGTTCTAGGCGGTGACGGCCTGCTTGCGGTCGCTGCTGGTGATCTCGATGTTCCGCGGCTTGGCGGACTCGCGGACCGGGATGATCAGGGTGAGGACGCCTGCGGCGTAGTCGGCGGCGATCTTGTCGGCGTCCAGGGTCTCGCCGAGGAAGACCTGCCGGGTGAAGGTGCCGTACGGGCGTTCGGCGACGATCAGCTCGGCGCCGTCTGCCCTGACCGGGGCGCGGTCGGCGCGGACGGTGAGCACGTTCTGCTCGACGGTCAGGCCGATGGAGTCCGCGTCGATGCCGGGCAGGTCCAGGTGGATGTAGAAGCTGTCGCCGTGGCGGTAGGCGTCCATCGGCATCGCGGCCGGGCGGGCGGCGGTGCCGAAGACCTGCTGGGTGAACCGGTCCAGCTCGCGGAACGGGTCGGTGCGCATGAGCATGGCTGGTGCCTCCTTGCCGTGTCGGTTGTCTGTCACGCTCACGGGATTTATATAGCACGGCAGCAAGGAACCTGACAAGACTCGACTCAGGTTTCCTCCTGACGCATACTTGAGGGAACCTGTGTGCGCAGCTGTGCGCCGGAAGGGACGGTGACGTTGATGGCCGCTGCCGGCTCCGGGGAACCGGCCCGGGACCTGTACCAGCTGCTCGGGGTGGCGAGGGACGCCTCCCAGCAGGAGATCGCGCTGGCCTGGCGGCGCCGGGCACGGGACGAGCACCCCGACGCGCGCCACGGCGACGACGGCGCGCCGGCCCGGTTCCGCGCCCTGGCCGAGGCCTGGCAGGTGCTCGGCGACCCCGGCCGCCGCGCCGCCTACGACCGGGGCCTGGACCCCGGCCGGCCTGCGGGCCGGGTGAGGGTCACGGTACGGCGCGCGCCCGCCGCGCCCGGCCCCGGCCCCGGCGCAGCGGGCGGCACGGCACCGCCGGCCGGGGCCGGCGGGCCGCCGCTGGTGGCGGGGCCGGTTCGAGTGGAAGGCGGTCCCGGCCCGGTGCCGTGGGTGGCCGGCTGGGATGAAGACGACTTGCGGCTGGCGCTGCTGGCGGAGCTGGTGCTGCGCTACCGTGGCCGAGGCTGGGGCCAGCCGTGGTGAACCAGGGATGGGCCGACCGGGACCGGGGGCTGTTCAGCATCTCGGTGGCCGCCGAGTTGGCCGGGCTGCACCCGCAGACGCTGCGGATCTACGAGCGGGAAGGGCTGGTCGACCCCGCCCGCAGCACCGGCGGCACCCGCCGCTACTCGCGCCACGACATCGACCGGCTGGCCGAGATCTGCGCGCTGACCGCCGACGGCCTCAACCTGGCCGGCATCCGCCGGGTGCTGCGGATGCAGGAGGAAACCCGGCAGCTGCAGGCCGAGCTGGCCCGGCTGCGGGAACAGCTGGCCGGCGGTCCCCCGCCCGGCGGCAGCGGAGCTGGCTAGCCGGCTGGCTCGCCCGGCCGGGCGAGCCACTACCGGTGCACCATCGGACCGGGTGACATGCTCTACATCCCGCCGTCCTGGTTCCACGACGTGGAGAGCCTGGACGCCAGCGACTCCCCCATCCTCCGGTTCTGAGACGCCTTTCCCGCACAGATACCCGACACCTTGTCGCCCGAACAGCGCTACGCCGTGGAGACCGTCGCCCTCTACACCGGCGATCTCGGTGGGTCGAGCCACCTTCAGGGCACGAAGCCGGAGACTGTCGGATTCGCCCTGGCGGACTCTCCCGCTGGTCAGGCAGCCTGGATCTACGAGAAGTTCCAGTCCAAGACCGACAACCACGGGCTCGCCGAGGACGCCCTCAGCATGGACGACATGCTCGACGCGATATCCCTCTACTGGTTCACCAACAGCGCAGCGTCGTCCGGCCGCATCTACTGGGAGAACAAATCGGCCACTCTCGCCGGCCCGAAGCTGACGCTTCCAGTCGCGGTGACCGTCTTCCCGAGGGACATCCCGCGCCTGCCACGAAGCTGGATCGAAGACACCTACAGCAATCTGATCCACTACGGCGAGGCCGACAAGGGCGGGCACTTCGCGGCCTTGGAACAACCCGAGATCCTGGTCAGCGAAATCCGCACCGGCCTGCGCGCCCTTCGTTCCTGACGCCAACGCGCGAGCTCAGGAGCGCACGCGCATCACTCGGGCTTCACTGAATCGACCAAAGGCGCTGGGGGTACAGCATGCCTTACCAAAGGCGTGACGCACCAGCGCCGCCCGCGGCCCGATCGCCGCGTCCTCCCGCAGGAACCGGCTCCGCTGCTGCGCGCGCGCACCCCGGCAATTCCGCAGCACGACGTTTGTCCCGGAACTGACCGTGACCGTGATCGTCTTCCCGGGAAGCCCCGAACGGCTATGCCGGACACTGTTGCCGAGAACCTCGCTGACCAGGAGGACCGCGTCATCCCCGCACGGGTGCCCCGGGCCGAGCACGCCGGCCACGAACGCGCGGGCGACCCCCGCCCGCTCCGCCCGCACAGGCCTTGTGCGGGGGTATCGGCAGGGTGAGGCAGCACGCTGGCGCTGATCCGGAGGCACTAGACCGCCTGGCCGGGCTGATTGAGGGGCACGGGGCAGTCTCTCAGGCTTGTGTCATCGCCAATGGCGAGGTGATCTTCGACCGGTCGTTCGGGTGCCAGCCGGACGCGCTTTTCCTGCTGTTCTCGGCCGGCAAGCCGTTCACCGCCGTGCTGGTGCACCTGCTCGCCGAGCGCGGCCAGCTGGGGCTGGATGACCCGGTGGCCCGGTACTGGCCGGAATTCGGCCGCCACGGCAAGGACGCCGTCACGGTCAGGCAGGTGCTGCAGCACCGCTCCGGCATCCCGGTGGCACGCGGCCTGTGGCGTGACGCCCTGGCCGCGCCCAGCTGGGTCCGCTCCGTGCGCGCCCTGGAAAGCGCCCGGCCGCAGTACCCGCCGGGCCAGGTGCCGGGACCACATCCTGAGCTACGGGTTCATCCTCGGCGAGGTCGTGCAGCGCGTCACCGGCCGCGACCTGCGGGCGGTGCTACGCGCTGAGGTCCTGGGCCTGCCCGGGCTGGCCGACACCCACCTGGGCCTGCCCGCGCCGCTGTGGCCACGGCACGTGCCCGTGCGCGCATCCGAGACGGGTGGCCGGGCCAGGTCGCTGGTGTTCAACCGGCGCGCGGTCCGCCGGGCCGTCATCCCGGCCGCAACCGTCTCCAGCACGGCCCGGGACCTGGCCCGCTTCTACCAGATGCTGCTGAACGGCGGCGAGCTTGACGGCGTCCGCATCCTCGCCCCGGCCACCGTCGCCCAGGCCTGCCGGCCGTCGGCCTACGGCCAGGTCGACCAGTTCCTGAACCTGCCGGTCCGCTGGTCGCAGGGATTCCAGCTCGGCGGCCCGGTGCCTGACTCCGCCCGGCCCCAGCCGATGGGCCGCCTCAGCGGCCCGGCCACCTTCGGGCACAACGGCTCCAACTGCTGCCTGGGCTGGGCCGACCCGGCACGCGGCCTCGTTCTTGCCTACCTGACTAACCGGCTCAGCGCCGGCCTGGAAGGCTCACCGCACCTGAGCCAGGTCAGCGACACCCTGCTCACCACAGGCACAGGCACGGCACGACCTCATCCCTAGCCGCCGCGCACGACCAGGGAGACGCCGACAGATAGGCGGCTCGCCCTCGGAATCGGATTTGCTCGCCGACGCCTCGTGAAGTGGCCCCTTGGGACGGCGGTCCGGTGAAGAATGAGGCAGATGGCGTTCGAGCTACCGGTGGTCGAGACGGCGAGCCTGACCGCGTGGTGCAAGACGCACCTGGGCAGCCCGGCGGAAGGCGAGCTGTTCCGGACGGGCCACCTTACCCGCGTGATCGGAACACGGCTAGCCGACGGGCGCGAGGTCGTGGTGCGGGTCCGCCCGGCAGCAACGCGGATCGCCGCATGCACCGAAGTGCAGCGCCGGCTCTTCGAATCCGGTTATCCCTGTCCGCAGCCCCTGGCCGGCCCCGCGCCGCTCGGTGCGCATGAGGCCACCGCCGAGAGCTACATCCCGGGCGGGGCCACGCTGCCCGACTCCGAACGCACCGCACAGCCGTTCGCCGCAGCGCTCGCGCAACTGGTGCACCTGGCTCCGCCCCCCGCGCAAGTGCCCTCACTCGCACCCGCGCCAGCATGGGCAGCATGGAACCACAGCCAGGGCGGGCTATGGCCGCAGCCCGAGGACCTGGACGCGGACCTGAACGAGGCCGGCGGACCAAGCTGGATCGATAGGACAGGCCGGGCTGCACGGCAGAAACTGCGGGAAGGCCGGGACCAGGCGGTGATCGGGCACGGCGACTGGATCACGGACAACCTGCGCTGGCACGGCAGCCGACTGCTGGCGGCCTACGACTGGGACAGCCTGATCGCCGACAGCGAGGCGGTCATCGCCGGACTGGCCGCCGCCATCTACCGGTATCCCGAGCTGACCACCGTGACCGAGACCCGCGAATTCCTCGACGCCTACGCCACCGCCCGCAGACGGCCCTTCAGCCCCGGCGAACTGCAGCGCTGCTGGGCCGCAGGCGTCTGGACCAGGGCCTTCGACGCCAAGCAGGAACACGCCGCCGGACAGGCAGTCACCATCCTGACCCAAGACGAAGCCGATGAACGCCTCCACCAAGCTGGACTGCGCTAAAGGGAACCGGTTCAGATGAGCATTCAGCGTCGTACTTGCTAGCCCCAGCCAGGTGAGCGGCGTGCCGTTAGCGGTTGCCGCTCCTGGCACCGGGGGTCAAGGGCGGGCCCGGCCGCGTCATCGACGGTGCTGCGGGGTACGGGGCCACCGGAGAAGGGTCAGGGGCGGGTGGCCTGGCGGCTGGCGCGGGCGTAGTCCAGGACGAGCGGGCGGGTGTCGCCGTGGTGCCAGGCGAGGGCTAGCTGGCTGGGTGACAGGCCGTCGACGGGCCGGGTGGTGACGCCCCCGAGGGTGATCAGGGGCGCGTTGCCGGCGGCCAGCAGGCATATGCCGCGCCCGTCGGCCAGTGCCTCGTAGGTCTCCTCGGTGCTGGCGATCTCGGCGCCGATCCGCGGTGGCCTGCCGCCGCGGGCGTCGGTGGCCAGCCAGTAGTCCCGAAGCGGTCCGGCGCTGTGCGGCAGGGCGAGGAACGGCTCGTCAAGCAGGTCTGCGAACTCGACGGTGTCGCGGCTGGCCATGGGGTGGCTGTCGGGCATGGCGACCAGGCGCGGTTCTTCTGCCACCACGGTCCACTGGTAGCGAGCGGGGTCGGGCAGCGGGAGCCAGACGAAGGCCACGTCGACGGTGCCGTCGGCGAGCCCGGCGGTCGGGTCGTCCCAGCTGACCTGCCGCAGTTGCACGGTGGCCTCGGGATGGAGGGCGGTGAACCGGGACCTGATCGCCGCCAGCAGGCCGCCGCGTCCCGGGCTGGTGCTCATTCCGGCCACCAGGGTCGCCTGCTGCCTGCTCTTGGCCTGTTCGGCTTCCGCCCAGCCCCGGTCCCACGCGGCTAGCACCGCGCGGGCATGGGGCAGCAGCGCCTCCCCCACAGGCGTCAGCCGGACGCCGTCGCGGCCGCGGTCGAACAGCGGCGCGCCCAGCTGGCGTTCGAGCATCCTGATCTGCTTGCTCAGCGCCGGCTGGGAGATGAACAGCCGCTCGGCCGCGCGGGTGAAGTGCAGATCCTCGGCGACAGCGACGAAGTAGCGCAGGTCCCGCCCGTGCACGTCCATAACCATCAGTTATCACATCAGGTCTTGGACAGGCCACCGGGGGACCGGGCAGAGTCAACGGCAACAGGGCTCACAGCTGAGCGGACAAGCCGAAGGAGAAGATGATGAACAGGGTATGGCTGATCACCGGGGCGAACAGCGGCTTCGGCCAGGCGATCGCTGAGGCGGCCGTTGCCGCGGGAGATATTGTCGTCGCGACGGCCCGCCGGGTCATCGTCACTGGACGGCCTGGCGGCGGCGCACCCCGGCCAGGTCGATGCTGCTGCCGCTTGACGTGACCGACACCGCCGCGGTCAACGCCACGGTCCAGGACGTCATCGGCCGGCATGGCCGGATCGACGTGCTGGTGAACAATGCCGGACGTACTCACGTCGGTGCCGCTGAGGAGACGACCGACGCCGAGCTGCGCGACCTGTTCGAGGTCCACCTGTTCGGTCCTGCCGCGCTGGCCCGCGCGGTGCTGCCCGCACATGCGGTCCCGCCGGTCCGGGGCGCTCGTCCAGGTCAGCAGCATGGGCGGGCAGCTGTCCTTCGCCGGGTTCGCCGCCTACAGCGCCACCAAGTTCGCCCTGGAGGGCATGTCGGAGGCACTGGCCGACGAGGTCCGTCCGCTGGGCATCAAGGTGCTGATCGTCGAGCCGGGAGCCTTCCGTACCGGCCTGTTCGGCAACCACAGCGCCAGCGCGCCCATCCCGGACTACGCCGGCACCGTCGGCCGGACGCGCCAGATGGTCGAGGCCAGCGCCGGCACCCAGCCCGGAGACCCCGCCAAGGCCGCGACCGCGATCCTCACCGCACTTGACGCCCCCAGTACCCCGCTGCGCCTGCCGCTGGGAGACGACGCCGTCGACGCCATCCTCAGCCACCTCGACAGCACCCGCGCCGACATCCGCACCTGGGAAAAGCTCGCCCGTGACACCCGGCTCACCGGCTAACCCGTTCCGCCAGCCACAACAGCACCCAAGTGAAAGGTCCGCTATGTCCACGCCGCTCCTTGGTGTGTCCCTTCAGCCGCGCTGGCCGCTTGAGGACGGAACCGCGGTGCTCCGCGCTGCCAGCCATGCCGAAGACCTGGGCTTCGACCACGTCGCCGTGGGAAACCGCCTGCTGGATAGCGGTTCCGGCCTGGACACAGACCCGCTCGTGCTGCTCGCGGCGGTCGCAGCCGCGACGAGGCGACTGCGACTGCTCACTTCCGTGCTCGTGGCGCCCTACTACCCGGCGCTGGTGCTCGCCAACCAGGCGGCCACCCTGGATGTCGTGTCCGGCGGCCGGCTGATCCTCGGCGTCGGCACCGGCTGGAACCCGCAGGAGTTCGCCGCGGTCGGCGTGCCGGCCCGTGAACGCGGGGCTCGCACCGACGACCACCTCGCGGCCGCCAGGGCCCTGTGGTCGCAGCGCCCCGCCGACTTCGACGGGCAGTTCACGACACTGCGCGCCGCTCGCCTTGGAGTGCCTCCCGCCACCCCCGGTGGCCCGCCCGTATGGGTCGGCGGCCACAGCGACGCCGCCCTGCGCCGGGCACTGCGCTTCGGCGATGGCTGGTACGGAGCCGGCGTCAGCGCCGCACAGCTCACCGACGTCAGACGCCGCCTGCATGAACTTGCCGACGACACAGGCAATGCCGGGCGCCTCGCCCTCGCCTCCGCGGCGTTCCTCACCCCGCCGGGCATCCCCGCGGCGGTGCCGTCACCAGGACGGCCGCTCGGCGGTACCGCGCCCACAGCGGCGAGCGTCGTCGATGACCTCGGGCACTTGGCCGAGGCGGGGCTCACCACCTGCACGGTGTGGCTGCCTGTCGCGGCTGAAGACGTGGGGATGGCGATGGAGTGGATCGCAGCCAAGGTCATGCCACAGCTCGCCTGACAGCGGAACAGGTACCAGCTCTTCCACCCGCGGTAAGCAGAAGCGAGGGCAAGAAGTACCGCATGCCCAGGCCGGGCTTACTGGCGACCTAGGTCTTGGAACCGAGCACGGCAATCACGGAACGTAATCCTGACGTCATCCGGGATGGCTCACCTACCGGCAACCAGACCCGCGAACAGCGGTTCAACTACAGCGAAAACCCCCGGCGTGGCACTGTAGAGCGGGTAGCCGACGCGGTTGAACTCAGCCTGGAGATCCTCGCCGTCGGCGGCGTAGATGCGCTCGATGATGACGGCCGGCTCGCTTATCGCCCGCTCAGGAGTTCCAGGCGGCCTGGATCGCTGCGGCTTCGCGTTCCGCCTGCCGCTTGCCGGCCTGGAAAGCCTGGATGGCGAGGTTCGGGTCCATCATGTTCGCCGGAGCCTGGGTGTCGCTGAAATCGGGCTCGACCGTCGAGTGTGCCGAACAGAGGCCGTCGGGGTCGATGCTCCGCCCGAGCGCTGCCAGGCTGGTGAGTGCACCGGTGACGTCACGGCCGCTGGACAGCAGCGCGCCGACGAGGGCGCCTGCGGATGTTCCCGTGGTCGCGTTGGCTCCCGCCAGGTCGAGGCCGGCCTCGCGCAGCCCTGTGAGCAGGCCGGCCTGCCAGCCGACACCGACGGCGCCGCCGCCTCCGAGGACGAGAGCGCGTGTTGGCGAGCCATTTCGCGGAGAAGTCATTCCTGTTCCCCTTCAGATGGAGGGTGCGTCTCTTGCAGTGTGTTGCAGCCGGTTCGGGAGCAGGTCCGGTCAGGTCAGGTGGAACAGGGCTTCGGCGTTGCCGGAGGCGACCTTGGAGCGGTCCGCGGGGTCGGGGATGGCGTCGAAGAACTGCTCGACCTCGGCCGCGTCGGGCTGGTGGAAGGGGTAGTCGGTGGAAAACAGCACCCGGTCGGCGCTGGTGAAGTCGAGGGCATGGCGCAGCAGGCGTTCCTGGAGCATTCCGCTGCTGGTGATGTGGATGTTGGTCTTGATGTAGTCCGAGACCCGGCGTTCGAGGTGCTTTGCGATGCCGGAGAGGCTGTCGGCCCGGTCCATCCAGAACAGCAGCATCTCCCCCCAGTGACCTAGTACGAGCTGAAGATCGGGGTGGCGGTCGAACGTGCCGCGCAGGATCAGCCGCAGCGCGGACAGGCCGGTGTCCATGTGCCAGCCCCAGCCGAACGTCGCCAGGCCGAGGTCGGTCAGCGGGTCCAGGCCGCGGTAGGCGGCGTCGCGCAGCTCGTTGGAGGGGATCTGCGGGTGGATGAAGACCGGCTGGCGCAAGCGGGCCGCGGTGGCGAGCAGGTCGTCGTAGGCGGGGTCGTCCAGCGGGCGGGGGCCGGTCCGTCCGTGGACCATCGCGCCGACGTGGCCCAGCTTGGTGGCGCACCGTTCGAGTTCCGCGGCGGCGGCCTGCGGGTCGCTGGTCGGCAGGGTCGCGAGCGCGCGGAGGCGGCCCGGGTGCGCGCGGACGGCGACAGTGGCCTCGTCGTTCGCGTCCCGCGCCAGCGCGACGGCTTCGGCGGCCGGGAGGGCCTGGGTGGCGGGGGTGACGACCGAAAGGACCGCGACGTCGATCCCGGCGGCGTCCATCGCCTGGATGCGGCCCTGGCCGGTGTCCTCGAGCCGTGCCTGGTTGTCGCCCATGGAGTTGAAGGCGACGCTTTCGTCGCGCGCCCCGTCTGCCAGGCGGTCGAGCGCGTCACGGATGCTGGCGCTGTTCCAGTGCTCTTCAATCGCGATGATCTTCATCGTGATGTCCTTCCGGGCTCAGGTCCTCGAGTGCGGGGCCGCGGCGCTACCAGCGGACGGCCTGGGCCCGGATCAGGCCAGGCCTCGCTCATCGCTTGTTGAGCCAACTATACACGTTTCGCTCAACAACGGTAGAGTGAGCTTGTGAGCGAGCAGAGCAGCAGGGCCGCCAGGCGGGCAGCCACCGCGCGGCGCATCCTCGAGGCGGCGCGCGCGGAATTCGGCGAGCACGGCCTGGAGGCGGCCACCATCCGCGGCATCGCCCGCCGCGCGAACGTCGACCCGTCCCTGGTGATGCAGCACTACGGGTCGAAGGCCGCCCTCTTCAACAGCGCCATCCAGCTGGGGGAAGCAAGCCCCGGCGAGATCGAGGCCCACCTGCACGACGTGCTCGACGTCCGGCTCGGCGCCCTGCCCCCCGAGACCAAGGCCCTCGTCCGGTCCATGCTCACCGCACCGGAGGCAGCAGCCCAGATGAGCGCCTTCCTCAACGAGCGGGCCGCCAACCTGAGCCGCGCGATGAGCGGCGACGACGCCGACCTTCGGGCCGCCCTGACCGTCAGCAGCATCCTCGGGCTCATCATCGCCCGGCACTTCCTGCGACTCGACGCGTTCACCCGCGCCTCCGACGCCGAAATCGCCCGCGTCGCCCGCCCATGGGTCACCACCGGAGTCGACCCCGCCACCGGGCAGCATTCCCGGGCATCTGCCCCCGCCGACTGAATCCCTTGCGCGGACCCTCCGCGAACGACCAGCCGATCCGGCATAGATGTGCTCGTCCCTGCCATTGCCGAGGGCGGGCTGGGCCCGGGAGGGATCAAAGCCGACTACAGCCTGGACGGCCTCAGTGCCTGCCCGCGCAGCACGGGAACGGTTGAACGGTTCGCACCCGTTACGGGGGCCCGGGCGCGAACCGGAAGCTCTGGCTTGTCGGTAGTAACTGCTGCCTTCGAGCACAAATTGCCGAGACGGCGCCGCTCCAGCGTGTGACCGACCGCCACCAGCAGGAGAGACGGCAGGACGAACTTCCACTGGGGGAAGGTCGCTGTCCCGGGCGGGTCGACAGCTTTAGCGCCCGGGTAGGCCAGCGCCGAGGTGGCGGTGAGCCAGTACATCGACGCGGCCAGGCTGGCCGGGTCAAGCGCCCGGCGGGCGGCGGCGGGCGAGTCATGCGCCCGCCACAGCTGCCAGAGGGTCAGCGCGGCGAGGCCCACGCCCATGCTCATCGTCTGCCCGTTGTGGAACTTGGCATGCGGCGGCCAAGCCGGGTTGTGGATATGCGTCTCGTTCCAGTCGGCCAGGTACGGGCCAACGGCCGTCTCCGCAGCGACCAGCGAGATCAGTACCTTACCCGCGCCGAAGCGACGAGGGCGTCCATGAGAGTTGCTCATCTTGCCTCCTCCGGGCAGGAACCCGGGTGTTCAATCGGCGCCTGCCCGGGCTTCACGAGAAGGCTGCCGCGTGGTCGGTGGCGAATTGCTCGAAGGTGCGCGCCGACCGTCCGAGGATCGAGGGCACGTCGCCGGTGACCCAGTCGGAGTCGCCTTGGGCGAACAGGTTGACGGCCTGGGCCTTCATCTCAGTGATGCGCCCGGGGACGCCGGCGTCGGCCATTGCCTGCTTTTGCTCCTCGAAGGTCAGCGGGTTGAAGGTGACCGGGCGCGTCCGCCGAGGCCTTGGTGGTGATCTTCACGACGTGCCCGACGCCCGATCCCACAGCCTCGCCGCCTCTGCGCCCACCTTGCCGGCTGGCGTAATGAGGATCATCTCCGGTCTCCTTCTGCTGGGCTTAGCCGAGTCCGATCTGCTTTGCCTGCAGCGCGGAGTCCCAGAAGGCGGAGATGGCGATGAGCTGGTCGCCCTGCCACTTGCTGGTCTGGCCGAAGTCGAGGTCGAACGCTTTTCCTGTCGGGGGGACCGCGGTGCCGTCGGGCAGGATCATTTCGCCGGTGAAGGTTCCGGTGGTGCGGGTGATCACGGTGATCCAGTCGCCGCTGCCGAACTGGACGGGGTAGGGGTCGTTGTGGACGTGGACGTCGGGGAAGATGCGGAACATCTGCCGCACCATCGCGGCGTGGGCTGCTGATCCGTAGACCGGGTCGGCGTTGCCGGTGACGTAGGCGATCATGTCGGGGTGGTGGATCGCGTTCAGGACCGCGAAGTCGCGGTCGTTGAAGGCGTCATCGCCCTTCTTCATGAGCGCGAGGAGGTGCGCCGTCCGGCTGGCGTCGGTGATGGCCATGAGGGTCCTGTTCCTGTCGGTGATTCGCCAGGTCACGGCCGCTGTGTCGCTAGCCCGCAGCCGAGCGCGCCTGCTTGGTGATGACTCTAATTTTAGTGTACACCCTAGGCTTGGCACTGTTTCGCCGTGGCCTGGGCGCGCCAAGGGAGTGTTCACGAGAGCGCGGCCCGTGCCTCGAGGGGTGCTGTAGCGCGCGAGTTCCCTGCCACGGGGAGCACGGCTGGGTCATCGGGAAATTGATGGAGTCGAGTACATTTTTCGTGTTGAGTAAATTCTTGGAGTAATCGGGTAGGCTATGGAGATGGCTACCACCGGGTTGCGCGACCTAAAGAAGGCGCGGACGCGCCGGCTGATCGCTGAGGCCGCGGCGCGCCTGTTCGCCGAGCGCGGCTACGAGCGGGTCGCGGTCAGCGATGTGGCGCGCGAGGCGGAGGTGGCCGAGCAGACGGTCTACAACTACTTCCCGACCAAGGACCGGCTGGTCACCGATCGCGAGGAGCAGGTTCAGGACCGGCTGTGCGACCTGATTCGTTCCCGCCCGCCCGGCGTCACTCCGGCCGCTGCGATCCGCGGCTTCGTTCTCGAAGCCGTCACGGGAATCCGCGGTATCCCTCCGGAGATCTGGCGTGGCGAGCTCGGCTACCTGGCGGCAATCAGCCCGACGGTTCACCGGCTGGTGCTGGAGCTGACCGAACGGCAGGCCGCTGCCCTCGCCGCCGCCATCAGCGATACCACCGCCGTCGCGCCAGAGGTCGCCCGGCTCCAGGGGATCGCGCTCGCCGCTGTTTTCCAGATCATGATCGGCGATGCCGGCCAGCGCAGCCGAGACGGCCAGAGCCAGGCCGAGATCGCTGATGAGCTTCGTCCGGTAGTGGAGAACATCCTCGACGAGCTGGACCGCTGGCTGAGCGTCTCACCACCGACTTAAGGGCAGAGATAGCAGCCAGTATTACTGGCGGAGAGCACTTATTCGGATCGTGCGGTATTCCTAGTCAGAAGCTTGTCAGGGGCTGCACTAGGGAGCGAGAACAGCAAGCCCGGCTTCTGCGCATTCGTCGTCTTGCCCAGGCATCATTCCGCCGCTTACCGCCAGCGCACCGAGGACGGTGTCCCCCCGCCGGATGAGCGCCGCGCCGGCGCCCGCCAGGATGGGCACCCGCACGGCCCGGTCCAGCTGGGCGAAGAAGCCAGGCGAGGTCTCCTGCATCTGGCGCAATGCGGCGCCGTCGCGGCGGAAGAGGGCGACGCTGGCCGCTTTGGTCTCGGCGATCCGGGCTGAGAGCGGCGCTGCGCCGTTCATCCGGCCGAGTGCCTGCAGGTGTCCGCCTTCGTCGACGACCGCGACCGTGACCAGTGCAGCTATCTTGGCGGCGCGCTCGTGTGCGCCGGTGATGATCGTGTGAGCCTCTTGAAGCGTTAGCGGCATTGAGATCCCCTGAGTTATATGGACAGCCGTCCTTGTATGAACAACCGTATCGTTAGAGTCGGCCGCAGCGCAAGGACGCGAAGCTAGAATGACCGGGCGATGGACGACACCACCTCGGCAGGTCTTTCTGCTGGCCCCCGCCGCCCCAACGCGCGCGGGCAGGGGGAGCGACTGCGGGAGGAGATCATTTCCGCCGCCGTGCAGATGCTCGGCGACCTAGCCGACGACGAGGCCTTGTCGCTGCGCGCGGTTGCACGTGCGGTGTCGATATCTCCCACCTCTGTTTACCTGTACTTTCCAGATCGCGACGCGCTCGTCGCGGCGGCCATGCAACGCTGCCATGCGGAGATGCTCCAGGCTGCGGATGAGGCCGAGGCCGCACATCAGGACCCCGCACTCGGCTTGCGCGCACGGATCCTGGCGCAGGCGGCCTGGGTGCAGGAGCATACCGGCGTCTACAAGGTGATGCATGAGAGCAAGGTCGGCATGCCGTTCAAGGAGATCGCGTTCACGCGCACTACCGCTGCGGTGCAGCGCTGCATGGACGCCGGGGTTGCCTCGCCGGGGGACGCCGCCACCGTCGCACTCGATCTCCGGACGGCCGTCATCGGCATGCTGTCCCTGCGGATCAATGAGCCTGACCTGCCCTGGCCGCCCTTCCCCGAGCAAGCCGACCGGTTCCTCTCCAAGCTCGTCGGCCTCGCGCCGCCGGCAGGAGAGACGACAGTCTCGCAAGCAAAGTAGCACCCGTGCGGCGTGCGCCGCGGCGGCTTCACCTCCCGCGAGGACCCGGAACCCGGATCACCGCGATGCCCATGCGGCGAGCGCGGAGTTGCGGGCTTGCCGGGGCTACCGCTGGCCAGCGTGGACGCGCCTCGTTCAGTCGCCGATGGTCATACCTGGTAATGCCTCCTGAACCGGTCATAGGCCTGGTCAGAGAGCAAGTCGCGGGCCCGTCCCACGAGTTCGGCGGCGACCGCGCCGCTGCCTTCGCGGCTTATCATTCCCGCCACGTTGAGGTAATAGCGGGCGAGTATCTCCGTGCCGTCCGCCTTGCTGATCACGCCACGGTGAACACCCATTTCTATAGCGTCACGCAGCCCGCCTGAAATGACATTCGCGCGCAGCCTGTTGAACGCGTCGACTCCGCCAGCCCGTTCCCGTGAGCTGCTGCTGCCCTTGTCCGTGGTAAGTATCCGGTAACGGCTCGGCGTGTCGGGGGTGAACAAGATATCCGCGCCGGAGGCAGAATAGCGCAGCCATGTGTGCATGTCTTCATGGAAGTGCGCGTCCTCGGGGAAAGGGACGGCCCGGGCCAGGCGAGTGGTCACGCTAAGCGCGCTCGGTATGGTTAGATTATCGCGGTCCACCGCGAGCTCGATCCAGATGTCCTTCCCGCTGAGCGGCCTGGAATCGAGGTCGCGCAATATTATCTGCACCCCGGACACGATGTCCGTGAGAGGTACTTCGGCTCCGTCGGCGTCGACGACGACGAACGTCGAATAGACCACGTCGGCCCCGGTGCCGGCGATCAGGCGGCGCGCCACCTCGACCCGGCTCGGGTGGGCCTCGTCATCGGAGTCGAGGAAGCACACGATGTCGGCTCCGAGCTTTTCCGCGCATCGGATGCCGATGTTCCGGCAGCAGCCGGCGCCTCGGTTGACCTGCTGCCGCATGACGTGGACGCGAGGATCACTCGCGGACAGTTCCTTGAGCCACACGGCGCTACGCGGGTCCGGTGACGCGTCGTCGACGATGACCAGCCGCAGATCACCGTCGGTCTGGTGCAGTGCGCTGGCCACGGCGCGGCGCAGCAGCGCCTCGTCTTGGGGAGTGGCGTCGGCCGAGTAGAAGGGCATGACGAACGCGGCGGGGGAGGCGGCCATGTCAGCTCACCCGCGACGACACGGCCATCGCATCGCCGACGAAGATATCGATATAGCGCCGTATGCTGGCGACTATCCGGTCCTCAACCAGCTGCTCAGGGTCGGCGTGCAGCGCGGTTGCCCGTATGTTCGCGAACAACTCCTCGCGTGCCTGGGCGATCGCCGGGTGTGAGAAGAAATAGTGCCCCCCGATTTTCGCTAGCAGGCAATCGTCGGCCGAGGCCCCGTGAAGCCACTTGGCGGCCCGGCCTGACCGCATGACCAGCTCGGTGAGCTTGCCCGCGAAACCGCTGGGAGCGGCGGGAGGCGCTCCGGTCGACTCCAGATCGGCCAGGTCGAGGAGCGCGGCTGTCTCCGCGTGACCGAACTCGGGAGCGACGTTCGCCATGCCGATGCCGCAGCGAGGGTGCGATCGGAGGTCTTCGTCGGCCAGGTAGTCCGCGTTGTGTTCCTTGAACACCAGGCCGTGCTGCCTGGCGATCGTGGCCAGATGCCGGGCCGAATCCTCCCGGAACCCTCCGACATTACGGTCCAGCTTTGTCCAGGTGCCGGTATTGGCCACCGCGAACAGCGGTACCGGGAGGTCGTGGCTACTGCAGCTCGGCGAGCAGCGAATCAAGAAAGAACTCAAACTCAGCGGGCGGCGTGACCTGGCCGTTCGCCTTTTCGAGACTTACCTCGTAGTCGATGCAGGGAAGGTCGCGAGCCACGCGATGGCTTTCCGCCCCTCGCATAAGCTCCACGATCCGCTGCACGCCCAGGTCGACCGGAATGGCATCGCCCAGGAAAGGGTCCTTGGCCACATCGATGTGCAGGCAGTGGAAACCCGCGTCGATGTCGTCGTGAAGTGAGCGCAGCGCGCGGTCGCGCGCCAGCGGCCACGGTATGCGCGATCGGTATTCGTCGTCTCGCTGCCATGGACCGCCGTGGTCACGGCCGACGAACCACTGGGCCGTGCCGGGCCAGCGGCCGGCCTGTTCGCGCAGGAAATGGGCCAGCCCGGCCTGGTCCCAGCCTTCGGCGTAGCCGCCGCCAAGTTCCGCGCTCTCGACCTGGTTCCGGCTCGCGATGAACACGACCGGCGTGCCCGTCTCGGCCGCCGCGCGCAATCCCGCCCGGACCGTGGTGGCGCTCATGGGCCCGATGCCGAGCATGGTGGGAGTGGAATCGGAGAAAGCGTCCGCAAGCCGCATTGTCATACCCCTTCATGGGATTCAGTCCGTCTGCCGGGGGTCGCCAGGGAGGTCATCTCCCCGTGGCCAGCACTGACGGCCACCTCTCGCTGGGTCTCGCTCAGGCGGGAGCGGAATGTGCTGAAATCGGAGCCGAAGAACAGGGACCCGGGTGTTATCGCGTCCACGCCGGCGGCGATCAGCCGCGGTAGCGTGTGGCGACGGATGCCCCCGTCAGCCTGGATCAGGCAGGCGTAGCCGTGCGCGTCGATGTGCTCGCGGAGTTCACTGATGACGGCATAGGCATCGGGGTTTATGTCTACGCCTTTTATCCCGACCTCTGTGCCCATCACGAGCACGACGTCGACTTCGCCGAGATCATCGCGGTAGGCGCGCCAGTCCTCGCCCAGGAGCAAGGCCAGGCCCACGGACCGGCCCAGACCATGGATTTTCCGCTTGATTTCCGGCCAGTCGGAGCACGTTCCCGGGTGGAACAGGAATGTGTCCACGACTGGCGCATAGCGAGTGACGCAGCGTTCCGGGTTCTCCATCATCATGTGCGCCTGGAACGGGACGGGCACATGAGGCTTGACGGCCGCCAGGATGTCGGGGCCGAAGAGAAGCTCCGGCACGAAATGGTTGTCCATGATGTCGAAGTGAATCGAATCGCAGTGCGGCGCCGCGGCGGCCAGGCTCGTGCGCAGTGCGCCCAGGTCGGCCGACCACGCCGATGCGGACACGTGGACTTCCCTCACTCTGATTCACTCCTGGCCAGGTAGTCGAGCACTCCGGCGGGGCCGGGCGCCCGGGCGGTGCGGAGGCCGGGAAGGCCGGCCCCTGGTCCGAAGTTGACGGCGCGGACACCCGGTGGCAGCGCGGCGAGCATGCGCAGATCGGCGTCGAGGTCGGGTGGCGAGAACTGATCCCCCCAGACCTCGACGCCATCCCAGTCCCCGGCGACCTGGCCGTCCGGCATCGTCAGCCGGTAGGTCGTCCCGCCCCGCGGGGACAGGGGAGTCAGCAGGCGGCTCAGCGCGAGGCTCTTATCCACGCCCCGAGCCACGATGTCGATCCCGAGGTGGCCGGCCGGGCGAGCCTCGACCGGCAGGACCGCCTCGGCCAGCCGGTCGTTGAGCGTCGTGACCAGTTCCTCGCGCCGATCGGCCGCCGGATGCCCGGGAAAGTCCACCGTGACCTGGACCCCGCGATCTTCGAGCAGAACGCCGGGAGAGGACGCGGCGATGCCATGATCGTTCAGCACTTTGGTGACGATCGTCAGCACCTTGCGGAAGACGCCCTCCATCGCGGCGCTCTCCCGCACCGAGAACAGCGGCGCGATAACCCGGCGCCCGGCGCGGTCGTAGCCGAAGACCTCGGCGCCGTGACAGTGCCCTACGAGGATGCGCCTGCGCAATGACCGCGGGAACGCGCGGACGACACGACGTTCGATGTTCCCGATACCCTGTCCCGATACGAGAAACAAGATCGTGCCGTTGCCCACCAGACGCGTCAGGGCGTGCGCGAGCGAGGCCGAGATGTCGTGGAACGGCGGCGCCAGCGTGTCGTCCACGTCGGAAACGACCAGCGTCACAGAATCGAATCGCGGTGCGATGGATACCATATCGATCTCACCCAGCTCTCTCACCGGCCGCCTAGACGAATATATGCAGACGGCCGCGGATAGCCCTCTCCGAAATTGCCGATCGTCGTGGTGTTATCACGGGAACCTGACCAGCAGCGGGATGGCGAGGCGCTTTTCGCAGTAGTCCCCTCCGTGACCTTCCTTATAGAGTCGAGGGCGCGCGAGTTCCGCGACTTCCGGACCGGATTATGCTGACGCCAGGTGCGGCAGTGTCGGAGAAGACTGCCCGCGGCCGTCTCCGTATGTTTGTCTTCGGCGGCAGGCGAGAGAACTGGGCGAGATCACTATGGTGTCTATGGCGCATCTGGCCGGCGTGTTCCGCGAGTCGGCTGACCAGCGATGAGCACTGATACCGAGACCGGTCAGCGCCTCCGGCGCCGCGTGCGGCTGACCCCGATGCGGCCGGTCCCGGTCGAGTTCACCGGGGAGCGAGCCGGCGAGGGACCGCTCACCCTGGCCCAGCTCGATGTCTACGCGTGGACGAGCTCGACCCCCGACCACCCCTACGCGATCTTGTACGCCGAGTTCCCGGTGCCGGCGGTGGTGTCCGTGGGCGACGTGGCCAGGGCGGTCGCGGTGCTGATCGCGCGGCACGAGGGCCTGCGCACCAGCTACCTGCCCGGCGAGCAGCCGCGCCAGCGGGTCGCGGCGTCCGGCGTCCAGCCGCTGGAGGTCTGCTCGCTCGGCGAGGGGCAGTGGGGACCGCAAGACCGCCCCGCGGTGGCCGAGGCGCTCATCCGGTGGCTGCGCGAGTCCCCCGATCCCGGGGCGGCGCCCCGTGCGCATGGCGGTGGCCACCGCTCCCGGCGCGGGCGACCGGGTCATCGCGTGCGCCGCCGAGTTCTCCCACCTGGCGGTGGACCTCAATTCGATCGAGGTCCTCAAGCGCGACTTCGCCGGCCTGCTCGACGATCCCCCGCGACGGCCGGCCCGCCCGGCCACCAGCCGCTGGACCAGGCCGAACTGGAGGCGACGCCAGCCGAGCGAGCCAGGGCCGAGGCGGTACTGGACTACATGCGGGAGCAGTTTCGGTGGATGCCCCGCTGCCTGTACGCCCTGCCGGGCGCCCGGGCCAGCGGCGAGTCGCTGGCGGTGGAGCTGTCGTCGGCGGCCGCCGCGATGGCCGTGCGGCGGGTGGCGGCGCGCACCCGGGCCAGCCGGTCCGGCGTCGTGCTCGCGGCCATCTGCGCCGTGGTCGCCCGCCGCGCCGGCCACCGGGAGCTGGTGCTCCCCCTGTTGTCCGGCAACCGTTTCGAGCGCCACCTGGTGAACTACGTCGGCGCCCTAGCCCAGGCCACCATCGCCACCGTCGGGGTCGCCGGGAGAAGCTTCGACGAGCTGGTCCGCCACACCTGGACCACAGTGATGGAGGCGAGCCGTCACGGCAGGTACGACACGGCCAAGCGGGATGCCATGACCGAGCTGATCGAGCGCGAACGGGGCCTGCGCTTCAACTACGACCCGTTGTTCAACAGCCTCGTCCCTGAATCGTGGTCCGGACTGGCCGCGGGCGTCGGGTTCCAGCCCGAGGAGATCGACCTCGCGCTCGCCCGGACCGAACTGCGGTGGCACCCGATGCCATTCACCGGAACGCCGATCCAGTTCCGCCTCATCCGAATCGATGGCTGCCTGGGACTGGACGTGTGGAGCGGCGATATCGGCCTGGTGCCGCGAGCCGAACTGGAGTCGGTGCTGCTGGCCGTCGAACGACTGCTCGTGGCCGCCGCACGCGGCGACGTGCCCGCCAGCCGGATGCCCGAGATCATCGGGCTGGAGCCCCTCCCCGGCACCCCGGACCGGATACTGGTCGACCACTGCTGGATCGACGTCGCCGACGTCCAGCGCCTGGTCGACGACGCCGTCGCACCCGCGGCAGCCCATGTCTTCGCCTCCGCCGCCGGCCGCCCCCTGGTCGCCTGCCTGACCGCCACCGACACCATCCGCACCCCGCAACAGGCACACGCCCGCTGCATGACCGCCCTCGCCCGCCACCCCACGGCCATCACCCCCCGCCACTACGTCATCTGCCCCACCGCACCCCCCGACCCGGCCAACCCCACCGCCTGGCCCGCACCCCTGACCGTCGGCACCGGCCGCGACTGAACCAACAAGCTGGGCTAACACAGCACGCCCGAAGGCCTGGCGTCCGGACGCACTGCTCGCCAGGTAGCCGTAGCTTCCCTTGTCGCGCAGTTCGGTCGCCGCGTCGGCCAGGGCGCCGTAGGCGGCGAACGCGAAGGCGCCTCCGACCGAGACCCGGCTGACGCCGGCCTCGGCGAGCTCGCCGACCGGCGGTGCGCCGGTGATGGCGAGCACGTTGACCGGCCGGTCGACGGCCTGGACCACCTGCCTGACATCCGCCAGGCGGGTCAGGCCGGGGGCGTAGAGCACGTCCGCGCCGGCCGCCTGGTAGGCCTGCAGCCGGGCGATCGTGTCGGCCAGGTCCGGGTGCCCGTGCAGGTAGTTCTCGGCCCGCGCCGTGAGCACGAGGCGCGCGGGCCCGGAGCGCGCGGCCTGGGCGGCGGCCGCGACCCGCTCGGCCGCCAGCCCGACCGGGTAGATGGGCTCGTCGTCGTTGCCGGTGTAGTCCTCGATCGAGCAGCCTGCCAGGCCTGCCTCCAGGGCAAGGGTGATGGTCCGGGCGACCTCACCCGGATCGTCGGCGAAGCCGTTCTCCAGGTCGGCGGAGACGGGCAGGTCGGTGGCCGCCACGATGACGGCGGCGTGCGCCAGCGCCTCGTCGCGGCTGACCGAGCCGTCGAGCCGGCCCAGCGACGCGGCGTAGCCGGAACTGGTGGTGGCGAGCGCCCGGAACCCCAGGGACGCGAGCAGCCTCGCGCTTCCCTGGTCCCAGGGGTTCGGCAGCAGCAACGGGTCCCCCGGGCGGTGCAGGTCCAGGAACTCGGCCGCCTTATCCATCTGGGTCGTCATGCCCCGACAGTACCGCTCAGGGTGCTAGTCCTCCTGAAGCAGGCGACCGACCTGGTCGGCGGCGCGGCGCATTCGCGGGCCGGCGCCATCCGCGACGTCCTCGCGGTAGGTAATGAGGTTCAGGCAGGCCCGGGCGGGAGTGCCGTCCATGGGGATCCACGCGGCGACGGCGTACTGGCCTGCCTCGATCTCGGCATGGCTGGTGGCGTAGCCACGCTCGCGCGCGAGGGCTGCGTCGGCGGGCTCGCCCGCCAAGGCAGGCCCGGCGGCCAGGATGGCGTAGCCCGCGGCGCCGCGGGTCAGCGGCGTGCGCATGCCCGGGCGGAACGCGAGGTGGTGCGTGGCCGTCGCCGGCTCGACCATCGCGATCGCCAGGGCCGTGCCGCCCTGCTCCACGAAGAGCGAAACCGTCGTCTGCAGGCGGTCGGCGAGCTCGCGCATTACCGGGCCGGCCACGTCCCTGAGCCTGGGGAGGTAGGCCTCGGCCAGCGTGGCCAGCCGCGCGCCCGGGATGTAGGCGCCGTCGGCGCGGCGGGCGGCCAGGCCGAAGTCGGCGAGCGTTTGCAGCAGACGGTAGGCGATGGACCGGTGGACCCCGAGCATGTCGCCCACCTGCCGGACGCTGAGGCCGTCCTTGGAGTCAGCGACCGCCAACAGCACGCGAAGCCCGCGCGCCAGCGTCTGATTCCCGTCGCGCGCCTTGGCCGGCGCTATCGCGCTCCGCTCCCCCGCGTCACCCGGTTCCTGCACGCGCCCAGCATAATGTGCAGACTGTGCACCCAGTACTGCACACCCAGTACCAGGCCAACCGCCTGCTCATCGCGCACGAGGCGGTCATGGACTTCGGCATCGGCGCCGAGCCTCGCGGCGATTGCCGTCTCCGACGGCTTCTGGACGCTCGACGCCCCGGTCAAGCGGGTGGCCCCTCCCCCCGACCCCCTCCCCCTGCGCGCCCAGCCTGGAGGCGCAGTGGCTGCCGGGCAGGAAGGACATCGAGCGCGCGGTGGAGCGGCTCGTCCGCATCTGACTCCGGCCGGCCTCGGCGTCAGGCCGTCGGCTCGGCCGTTTCGCTTCCCGCCACTTTGCTTCCCGCCGCCTTGCTTCCCGCCGCCTTGCTTCCCGCGGCCGCGGTGGCGGCCTTGGCCGCGTTACGGGCGGCCCGGAAGCGCTGCTGTGCGCCCTGCTTGGTGAGGCCGTAGCACGCGCCGATCTCAATCCACGTGGCTCCGGCCTTGCGGGCGGCCTCCACCTGGGCGGCCTCCAGCTCCTCAGCCGCTTCGCGCAGGCTCCGGGCGGCCTGGAGCCGGCTGATCGGCCCGTCGGCGACGTCGAAGGCACCGAGCGCGGCAAGGATCCGCTTGACATGACTCTTGGAGGCCACCGCCACAGCTTATTCGACAACGGGCACCGGTCAATGATACGTTGACACCATGGTCAACATTTCGTTGACCAACGCAGGTCGGGAAGCGGAGGTGAGACACATGGCCAAGAAGAGCAAGAAGGACAAGAAGGGCAAGAAGAAGGGCAAGAAGTAACACTTCCCGGCCTGGACGGCAGCAGCACGGCGCCGTGCCGCTGCCTCCGGCCCGCCGGGCCAGGAGGCCCCGCCCGCGGCCGCCAGCCCTAGGAGGCCTCGGCGAGCGAGATCGCCCGCGTCGGGCAGGAGGCGATCGCGGCCAGGACCTTCTCGTCCGGGTCGCCGTGGGCGTCGATCACGATGGCCGCGGTGTCGTCGTCGGTGTCAAACGTGTTCGGGGCGTACCCCACGCACTGGGACGAGCCCATGCACAGGTT
Organism: uncultured Actinomycetota bacterium; assembly: GCA_963735415.1. Classification (GTDB taxonomy): domain Bacteria; phylum Actinomycetota; class Actinomycetes; order Streptosporangiales; family Streptosporangiaceae; genus Trebonia. The sequence continues at coordinate 26,309 of CAVTLB010000035.1, forward strand.
CCTGTCGATGCGTATCTCGCGCCGCATGGTCAGTCCCTCGCCGTGAATTCGAGGTTGAGCGCCACCAGGCCGGTGAACATGTACGTCGGCATGTAGTCGTAACGGCGGGCGCCCGCGGGGCCGTGCGCCGCCTCCGAGACCCTGATGTCGTTCGTTCGGTCGAGCAGGCGCTCGATCGTGACGCGCGCCTCGGACCGGGTCAGCGGCGCTCCCGGGCAGGTGTACGTCCAGGGTGTTGTGGTGCCTGTCCCGGCCACGCTCGACCGTGCCCGCCCCGGCGGCACGGGTGCCGGGCATCCCGGTGCCGAAGCCCCTCCTGGCCAGCAGCATCTCGTGATCTGCCCGGGACGCCCATGAGGTCGGCGATCACCAGCAGCATGCAGGGCTGGGCGTAGGCGCTCGCCGGGTCACGCCGCTGGCGGGCGGAGCGCGGAAGGATCAGACTACTTGTGCTGATGTAGCGATCCACGGAAAGGGAGACATGCGATGCCGGAGGACTACCTGTCGGTCTATGCCAGCAGCCAGCCGGACAAGCCTGGCGTCATCGACGACCGGCCGGACGGAACCGTCATCGTGTGGACGTACGCGGAACTCGAGGCGCAGTCGAACCGGGTGGCGAACCTGCTGCTGCGGCTGGGGGCCGGGCCGGGGACGAAGCTCTTGTGGTGCGGGCCGAACTCGCCGCACGTCGTGGCGGTCATGGGCGCCGCGCGGAAGATCGGGGCGGTCGCCGTGCCGCTGAACTACCGGCTGACGCCGCAGGAGGCGCTGTACGTCATCAACCACAGCGAGGCCGGGATCGTCTACGTCGACTGGGAGCACGCGCCGATGTTCGCCGATCTGCGCGGCCAGATGGAGAAGGTGCGGCACATCATCGCGGTGGGCGGCGGCGGGCACGGCAGCGCGGTCCCGGACGGGATGCTCGGCGACGCCGACATCGCGGCCGCCCCGGCCGGCGTGCCGGACATGGGGGACGCGGCCGGCACGGGCGGGACGATGATCTACACCTCCGGCACGACCGGCAAGCCGAAGGGGGCGGTCCGCTCTGGCGGCCCGGACCCGGAGACCACCGGCGCGCTGCTGATGCTGCTCGGCTACCGTCCCGACGACATCTACATCACCTGCGGCCCGCTGTACCACAGCGGGCCGAGCGCGTTCCTGGGCGCGAGCCTGCTGTTCGGCCAGACGGTCATCGTGCAGCGCAGGTTCGACCCCGAGGACTGGCTGCGGCTGGTCGACGCGTACAAGGCGACCTCGACGTTCTCCGCGCCCGCGCCGATCCGGATGACCTGCGCGCTGCCCAAGGAGGTCAAGGACCGCTACGACCGCTCGTCCATGCGCGTCATGATCGCCAACGCGGCCCCGTGGAGCTACGCCCTGAAGCAGCAGTACGTGGCGGACTTCCCGGCTGAGTCGCTGTTCGAGGTTTACGGCTCGACCGAGCTCGGCGTCGATACCGTCCTGCTGCCGAAGGACCAGATGCGCAAGCCGGGATCGTGCGGCCAGCCGGCTCCCGGCGTCGAGATCATGCTGGTCGGCGCGGACGGCCACGAGGTCACCGGCACCGGGCCTGACCACCCCGGCGAGGTCTTCGTGCGGTCCAAGAGCGTGTTCAGCGCCTATTACAAGAACGAGGCCAGCTACGCGGCCGGCAGCCGGGCGGACTTCCACTCGGTGGGCGACATCGCCTACTGGGACGACGAGGGCTACCTGTACATCTGCGATCGCAAGAGCGACATGATCATCACTGGCGGCATGAACGTCTACCCGGCCGAGATCGAGGCCGTGCTGGACCAGCATCCGGAGATCTTCGACGTCGCGGTCTTCGGCATCCCGTCCGATGAATGGGGCGAGGCCGTCCACGCGACTGTCGTCAGGGCACCCGGATCGTCGCTGGCGGGAGCGGAGGTCACGGCGTTCGCGCGGGAGCACCTGGCCAGCTACAAGGTGCCGCGGTCGGTCGACTTCACCGACGAGCTGCCACGCACCGGGTCGGGCAAGGTACTCAAGCGGCAGCTGCGCGCGCCCTACTGGGCGGGCCGGTAGGCGCCGTTACCTGGCGGCACCGCGTTACCTGGAAGCACCGCGGGGGACGTCGCGGAACGGGATGCCCCGGTCCCGTGTCTGCTCGCGCGGCATGCCGAGGACCCGCTCGGCGACCACGTTGCGGGCCATCTCCGTGGTGCCGCCGCCGATCGAGGCGACCTGCCGCATCAGGTAGCCGTCGCCGATGCCGGCGGGCCCGCCGTCCTCGTCCGACCAGGCCGCCGCCAGGTCCCCGGCGATCTCGTACCTGACCTGGGCGGCCCGGATCGCCCGGGCGATTGACATCACGCGGGCGACGGCCGCCCAGTCGGGCGTCAGCGCGCCGGACCGCACACCGCTGTTCACCCGCCCGCTGAGGGCGTCGCTGGCCAGTCCCAGCACCCGGGCCTCGCCGATCAGGTCCCGGGCCACCGGGTCGGCCAGCCGCCCCGCGTCGCGGGCGATCCGCACCAGGGTCGCGTCCGCCGCAACGCCGTGGGCGCCGACCGGGTTGGTCACGTACGGCGAGCTGTGCTGCATCCGCTCGTGGAACAGCAGGCGGCTGGCCACCGTCCAGCCGCCGTTGACCTCACCGATCCGGTGTGAGTCCGGGACCCGGACGTCGGTGAGGAACTCCTGGCAGAAGTCCCTGGCCCCGTTCAGCATCTCGATCTGGCGGACCTGGATGCCCGGCTGGTGGATCGGCAGCGCGAACACCGTCAGCCCCTGGTGCTTGGGCACGTCCCAGTCGGTGCGGGCCAGGCAGATCGCCCAGTCCGCCCACCAGGCGCCCGTCGTCCAGACCTTGGAGCCGTTCAGCACCCATTCGTCGCCGTCGCGTACCGCGGTGGTGAGGGCACCGGCCAGGTCCGAGCCGCCGCTCGGCTCGGACAGGAACTGCATCCAGATCTCCTCACCGCGCAAGATCGCGGGGATGTGCTGCTTCTTCACCTCCTCGGAGGCGAACTCCAGCATCACCGCCCCGCACGGGGAAATCGTCGGCACCTGGAACCGGGAAGGCCACTCGAAGCCGGCCAGTTCCTCGTTCAGGGCCCGCTGGTGCGCCGGGGTGAGACCCTGTCCGCCGTACTCGCGCGCGATGATCAGGCCGTTGAGTCCGGCGTCGTGCAGCTTGCGCTGCAGTGCCCGGTCGCGGGCAACGGCGGCGAAGCTCGACCTCCTCAGGGACCGCCCGCAGGCCCACGATGTCCTCGGAGGCCGGGCTGAGGTTGGCCCGGATCCACTGCCGCGCTCGCAGCCGGAAGCTCTCGACGCCTTCCGGGACGTCCTGGCCAGTGGTCATGAAAGCCCCTCTCGCTGCTCGACAAAGTCGGCGATCCGCCGCCGGTGGTCGGCCGACGTGCCGTACAGCATCGCGTTGGTGGTGACCCGCCGCAGGTACAGGTGCAGGTCATGCTCGCGGGTCAGGCCGATGCCGCCGTGCAGCTGCACGCAGTCCTGCATCAGCTCAGGACCGTACTGCCCGACGTAAGCCTTGGCCGCCCGCGCGAGCTCCGCGGCGCTGGCCGCCCCGTCCGCCGACGCCGCGTCCCTGTCCATCGCGAGCGCAGCGGCGTCGGTGATGGCGTGGCTCGCCTCCAGCCAGGTCTTCAGGTCCGCGAACCGGTGCTTGAGCGCCTGGTAGGACGCCAGCGGCCGGCCGAAGGAGTACCGGTCGAACGCCCACGCCAGCGTCATGTCGAATCCCGCCTGCATCGCCCCGACGGTCTCCGCCGCCGCGATGACCAGGGCCAGCTGGAGCTGCCGTTCGGCCTGCGCGGCGGCGGCGCCGGACCTCCCCCACGACGGCGCGGGCAGGCACCTCGACATTGCCGAAGGTCACCGCCGCGAAGTGCTTGCTGTAATCGGCGGTGCGCAGCGGGGTGATCGTGATGCCAGGGGTATCGGACGGAAGGAGGAGCTGCGTGTGTAGATTGTCTTCGCCGCGATCGGTGACCAGCAGGTACTTCGCCTGGGCGGCGCCCTCCACCGGGCGGCTCACCCCGTTCAGGCGCAATTCCGGGCCTCCCGCCCGGATCTCCAGCTCCACGTCGCGGCACCAGGCCGCGGTCGCCGTTCCGGCGAGCAGCTCGGCGAGGACCTGCGGGTGCGCGCCGGCATCGCCCAGCGCCGCCGCGACGACGTTCGCTGGCAGCAGCGGTCCCGGTGCCGCGTGCCGGCCGAACTCGTGGGCGATGACCGACAAGTCGACCAGGCCCCGCCCGCTGATGCTGCCGCCACCCGCCTCCTCGCTGACGAGTAGGGACGTCCAGCCGAGCCTCGGCGCCGCGCCGCCAGTAGCCGCCTCCCAGTCGGCCGGGATCGTCGCGGCCATTCGCTGCAGCAGCTCGGCGGGCACCTGGTCCGCGAGGAACTTGGCGGTCGTGTCCCGGAAGAACTCCTGGTCCGGTGTCAGGTCTAGCAACATGCTCGTGGCGCTCCGGTCGTGCAGTGCTGGCGACGGGCCGGGGCGCCGGGGATGGCGGGCGGGAGTGGAGGGCCGACTCGGGTCCGGGAGAGGAGAAGGAGGAGGCGATCACGTGGAGACGATGGAGACGCCCGCGGTGCCGGGGGCGCCGTAGAGCTGGGCGTAGCCGACACGCGGAGTGCCGGGTACCTGGCGGTCACCGGCGGTGCCGCGTAGCTGCAGGACAAGCTCGTGGACCTGGCGCAGGCCGGAGGCGCCGTTGGCGATGAGGCCGCCGTCGGTGTTGACCGCGAGCCGGACTGCACGGGATAGGACCTGGCATCGCAGCGGGGGCAGCGGGACGCGAGCATCCGCGGCTGGCCATCCAGCGCTGTCAGCAGGCCCTCGGCGATGGGCACCTGGGTCACACGGCCGTCCTCTCAGTCACCATGCGCGTCCTCCATATCGCGCGATCAACTGCGAGAACAGGCTTTGCCTCATATGGAGAACGTGATTCTATCTAACCGCCCGGCGGCTTTCCCGTCAACGGGGCGGCGCTTACTGTAGGTGGGTGACGAGCGAGCGACGGGAGGGAGCGCAGCGAGGGAAGGCGCCGCCCGAGCGGGAGCACACGGAGCATCCGGGTCATCGTCACCGGCGGTGCCGGGTTCATCGGGACGCTGCTCGCCCGGCGGCTGCTGGCCGGGCCGGCCGCGATCGGGGAGGCCGAGGTGGCCGAGGTCGTCATCGCCGACCTGGCCGCGCCGCCGCCGGACGTGGCCGGCCGACCCCGGGTGCGCGCGGTGACCGGCGACCTGGCACTGGCGGCGAGGGACCTCGGCGATGCCGACGTGATCTTCCACCTGGCCGGCGTGGTGAGCGGCGCGGCCGAGGCCGACTTCGACCTGGGGATGGCCGTGAACGTCGACGGGACGCGCGCGGTCCTCGAGCACGCCCGGCGGCAGGAAAGCCCGCCGGTCCTGGTCTTCTCCAGCTCGGTGGCGGTCTTCGGCGCCGATCCGGCCATCGGCCCGCTCGGCCTGGTGGGCGACGACACCCTGCCGCGGCCGCAGTCCAGCTACGGCATCCAGAAGTTCATCGCCGAGCAGCTCGTGGCCGACTACACCCGCAAGGGGTTCATCCGGGGCCGGTCGGTCCGCCTGATGACCGTGGCGGTGCGGCCGGGCAAGCCGAACGCGGCGGCATCCAGCTTCGTGTCCGGGATCATCCGCGAGCCGCTGGCCGGGCTGCGGGCGCCCTGCCCGGTGCCCGCCGGACACCCCGATCACGCTCGCCTCGCCCCGCCGGACCCTGGACGGGCTGCTGCGCGCCGCCGCCGCCAGCGACGCGGCCTGGGGCAGCCGGACGGCGATGAACCTGCCCGCGCTGACCACGACGCCGGCGGACATGGCCGCCAGCATGGACCGGGTGGCCGGCTACCCGGCGAGCGACCTCATCGACTGGACCGAGGACCCCGCCGTCACCGCCATCGTCGCGCAGCTGGCCCGCCCGGGTCGAGGCACGGCGCGCGCACGCGCTTGGCCTGCGGCCCGACGACTCGTTCGACGACATCGTCCGCGACTACCTGCGGCACCAGCGCGGCCAGTGAGCGGCGCGGCAAGGCATGATCCGGGTGAGCCAGCAAATGTAGTCGCAGCCCAGAAAAAACTATACACCGTCTACATTCCTGCCTAGGCTGGGCGGTGACAACCAGGACATCCCCTCAGCCCCGGGAGGGCGCAGTGGCCCGCAAGCTGGACTTTCCTGTCTTCGACGCCGACAACCACATGTACGAGACGACGGACGCGTTCACGAAGTACCTGCCGTCGGAGTACGACGGCCTCGTGAAGTACGTGCAGGTGAACGGCCGCACCAAGATCGCGCTGCGGAACGTGATCAGCGAGTACATCCCGAACCCGACGTTCAACAAGGTCGCTCCGCCCGGGGCGCAGGAGCTCGAGTTCCGGCTGAAGAACCCGAACGCCAGGAAGCGCGAGGCTCAAGGACCGGCGACAAGGTCGTCGCCGGCCCGCCGAAGTACATCGAGTCACCGCCGGCCTTCTTCAACCCGGCCGACCGGCTCATCCTGATGAACGAGCTCGGCCTCGACCGCTCGATGATGTGGCCGACGCTGGCCAGCCTGCTCGAGGAGCGGCTCGCCGACGACCCGGAGGCGACCATCGCCGTCGTGCACGCGCTCAACGAGTGGATGTACGAGCACTGGACGTACAACTTCGAGGACCGGATCTTCCCGACCCCGGTCATCACCTTGCCGATCGTCGACGAGGCGATCCGTGAGCTCGAGCACGTCGTCGAGCGCGGCGCCCGCATCGTCCTCATCCGCCCGGCGCCGGTGCCGGACGGTCGACGGGCACCGGCGGTCCTTCGCGCTGCCGGAGTTCGACCCGTTCTGGAAGGTCGTCGAGGAGTCCGGCGTGCTCGTCGGCATGCACGCCTCCGACGACGGCAGCCAGCGCTACATCAACGAGTGGGAGGGCAACACCCAGGAGTTCCTGCCCTTCAAGAGGAGGAACTCCGCGTTCCACGCGCTCGTGCACGCCGAGTGGCGCGGGATCAGGGACACCGTCCAGTCGATCATCGGGCACGGCCTGGCCACCCGGTTCCCGCGGCTGCGCTTCATGCCGGTCGAGAACGGCAGCGCCTGGGTGCGCCCGCTGGTCGAGAACCTCAAGACGGTCTACGCCGCCGTCCCGCAGGCGTTCGACGAGGACCCGATGGTGGCATTCAAGCGCTCGATCATCGTGCACCCGTTCCACGAGGAGAGCCCGGTCGACCTGGTGAAGCTGGTCGGGTCGGACAACGTGGTCTTCGGCTCGGACTACCCGCACCCGGAGGGCATGTTCGACCCGGTCACCTGGGTCGACGAGCTGGAGGACCTGCCCGTGGCCGACCAGGCGGCCATCATGGGCGGTAACCTCGCTAGGCTCATGGGCGTCGAGTCCACGAAGGTCGTCTGACGCCGGTCGCCGGCGCCAGCCGCGGGGAGCGAAGGACGCAGGGTCAGCAGTGAGCGAGCCAGGTGCCGGGAAGACAGGGAACGGGCGCAAGCGCTCGCTGCTGGCCCAGGAGCGCTCCCGCGACACCAGGCAGGCCATCATCCGGGCCGCCCTGGAGCTGTGGAGCGAGCGTGGCTACGGCGAGGGCACCGACGACCCGACCGCCGAGGAGATCGCCGAGCGGGCCGGGATCTCCAAGGCGACGTTCTACCTGCACTTCGCGCGCAAGGACGACATCCTGCTGGAGACCGCGTGGGTCACCACGAAGGTCTTCTACGAGGACGCCCTGCAAGCGCTGCTGCGGGGCGGCCCGGTCGATGAGGTCGTCGACGACGTGACGGTCCGGCTCTGCCGCCGCATCGAGAAGGTGCCACGGCTGGTCCAGCGGCGGATGCTGCGCGCCCAGGCCACGGCGGCCGAGCCGCAGCGGCGGCCGGACGACGGCGACCGCTTCGGCTTCGATCGCGGGTTCGCGCTGATCTTCGTGCGGGCCCAGCAGGCCGGCGAGCTGCCGCACACGGTCACGGCGGCGGCGCTGAGCGGCATGTTCGAGGCGATGCTGTACGCGTCCTTGCGCGAGTGGGCGCATGACGAGACGGCCGACCTGCGGGTGACGCTGCGGACCCGGTTCGCTGTCTTGCTGGCCGGGGCGCGCGGCGTATCGGCCGAGGCACTGTCCCGGGCACGCTAGCGAGGGGTGGGGCCGCGGGGCCGCGGCTGGGATGATGGTGGCGTGCTCAGGAATCACTGGTGGTGGCGGCCGGGGATGCGGCCGGGCCGCCGAGTAGACACGTTCCACGTCACGCTCGGCGGGCTGGCGCCGGCCCGCGAGCTGGCGGCGGCCGCGCGGCGGCGGCTGGCCGGCCTGCCCGGCCTGGACCTCGTGCCCGATGAGTGGCTGCACCTGACGATGCAGGACATCGGGTTCAGCGACGAGGTGGCCGACGGCGAGCTGGCGGCGATCATCGCGGCCGCCTCGGCCGGCCTCGCGGCGCTTGCCCCGGTGACCGTGACAGTCGGGCCGCCCGTGCAGGTCAGCGAGGGCATCCTGTGCTGGGTCGCGCCCGAGGACGCGCTGGACCCGGCACGAGACGCGGTACGCGCGGCGATCAGCGAGGCCCGGGGACCGGACCGGCTGCTGGATGGCAAGTGGGCGCGGTGGAAGCCGCACATGTCGCTCGGCTACGCCAACGCCGACGGCCCGGCGGAACCGTTCGCGGCCGCGCTCGACGGCTTCACCGACGTCGCCACGGTCACCGTCGGGGCGGTTGACCTCATCCGGCTCGGCCGCGACCGCCAGATGTATGAGTGGGAGCCGATCGCGCGCCTCCCCCTTGGCGGGGACACCGCGGCCAGCTAGGCCCTTACCCTCTCCCACCATGTGCCAGATATTAGAATATTGTTGATATTTGACCATTCTGGAGGGGCATTTCCCTGAATCTGCGCGTGCGACAGGTCCCGGGGCGAGGGAGGAAGCCATGAGGATCTGGCGATCACGCGGGGGCGGCCGGCCCCGGCCGCGGGCGTTGCTCCTCGGCGCGGCGGTCGCGGCCCTCGCGGCGTCCACGGGCCTGACGGCGTCGGCGGCACAGGCGTCGGCGGCACGGCGTCGGCGGCACAGGCGTCGGCCGCGCGGTCGCCGGCCGCGCGGTCGCCGGCCGGGCAAGCGCCGGCCCGGGCACTGGCGGCGGTCCAGGCGGCCGCCGCGCGGGCGACCGCGAGGGCGCCCGGCGAGCCATGCTCGACACTGGACGACCTCCCGCTACCAGGGCTGCCCGGGCACGACACGGCCACCGTCACCGCGACCGAGGTCGCGGGCAGCGGCTGCCAGGCCGCGATCGAGATCACGGATACCTCCGACCCGCGCGGCGGCCAGCCCGGCCAGATCGGCATCGACATCACCCTGCCGGACGTGTGGAACGGCAGCTACATGGCCGAGGGGAACGGCGTGTACTGCAGCCCGGCCAACTTCGCGACCCTCGGCGGCGACCAGTGGCTCGCCGCCGGGTACGTGATCTCGACGGACGACTGCGGGCACACCGGGTACCAGAACGCGCGCGTCTCCCCCTGGGTCACCAACGCCAGCCCGCCGCCGGCGCTCAACTGGAACCGGATCGACGACTTCGGCTACCTCGCGCAGCACCTGATGGCGGTCGAGTCCAAGTACGTCATCGGCCGGTACTACCACGGCGGGCCGGGGCACTCGTTCTGGAATGGCTGCTCGACCGGCGGCCGACAGGGCCTGATGGAGGCGCAGCGCTACCCGGCGGACTTCAACGGCATCCTGGCCGGCGCTCCCGCGGTCAACTGGGACCAGTTCATGATCGCGGAGATGTGGCCGCAGCTGGTCATGAAGTGGAGCGGCGACGAGCTGCCGACCTGCAAGGAGACCCTGGTCAACACGACCTTGGCGGCCCGGTGCCCGGACCAGGACGGCCAGGTCGACGGCGTGTTCGACCCGCGTGACTGCGACGTGCTCAAGGTGCTGGACAGCCTGACCGGCACCGTCACGCCGTGCGGCACGTTCACCAAGGCCGACGCGCGGGTCATCCAGGCGATCTGGCAGGGACCCCGGCTGTCGGGCTCGCAGGGCAACCTGCTGAACGGCCTGCCGGTCTGGTTCGGCCAGGAGCCGGGCACGGACCTGTACGCGGGCTACGAGCCGTCCCTCGGCCCGGGCGGCGGCCTCGGCCTCGCGACCACCGTCGCGACGCCAGGCGGGGCGCGGGCGGGCGCGCCCTTCATCCCGTCCGACTCCTGGTTCCAGAACTGGATCAAGCGGAGCACCAGCTGGACCTACACCGACGAGACTTACCAGCAGTACTGGCAGGACTTCATGCGGTCCGCCCAGTACGACTCCGAGCTGGCCGCCGACAACCCGGGCCTGCGGGCGTTCCAGCGCGCGGGCGGCAAGCTGATCATGTGGCAGGGCCTCGCGGACCAGCAGATCTTCACCGGCGACAGCATCAACTACTACAACCACGCGGTCCAGGCCAACGGCGGGCGCGAACACCGAGTCGTTCTTCCGCTACTTCCTCGCCCCCGGCGTCGCGCACTGCGGCACCCCCGGCCCGGGAAGCGTCGCCCCGGCCAGCCCGATGCAGCAGGTCATCGACTGGGTCCAGGGCGACGTCCCGCCCGCGGTACTGAACGCGAGCGGCTCGGTCGACGGCCGGCTCGTGACCAGGCCGCTGTGCCCCTACCCGGACGCGGACGCGGCCTACACCGGCGGCGACCCGGCCGCGGCCGCCAGCTACGCCTGCGACGCCAGGCCGCGCTCCACCAACCCGTTCCTGCTCAACGGCCAGAAATCATGACGCGCCACGACAAGCCGGGCACCGGGCGGGATGGCCGGGAAGGCGACCGACGGGATCGTGGGGGATGGTAGCCCGGCAGCCGAGATGGCGATAGAAACAGGTGATCGCCAGCACCGCCACGACGAAGGGACTCCCCCGTGGGCACCCGCACCGGTCAGCAGTACCTCGACACGCTCAACGGCAGGCGTGCGGAGATCTACGTCAACGGCGAGAAGGTCACCTGCGGGATCGCCGATCACCCGGCCTTCCGCAACAGCGCCCGCAGCTATGCGCGCCTGTTCGACATGCAGCACGATCCCGCCCACGCCGCCGCCTTGACCTACGCCTCGCCGCTGACCGGGGACCCGGTCAGCGCGTCGTTCCTGATCCCGCGCGTCCGAGGCGGACCTGGTGCGACGCCGCCAGGCCTTCAGCGCGTGGACCGGGTACTCGCACGGGTTCCTCGGCCGCAGCGGCGACTACATGAATTCAGCGCTGACCGCCCTCGCGGCGGCGAAGGCGTTCTTCGCCGGGACCGACGCGGCCTTCGGCGAGCGGATCCGCGGCTACTACGAGCATGCCCGCGAGAATGACCTGCTGGCCACGCACACCCTGGTCCCGCCGCAGGTCAACAGGTCGGTCAGCGCGTCACGGCAAGGCGGCGGCGAGCTGACCGCGCACGTGGCGGCGGAGCGGGACGACGGCGTGGTGATCCGCGGCGCCCGGCTGCTGGCTACCCTCGGGCCGATCGCGGACGAATTGCTCGTCTTCCCCTCCACCGTGCTGCGGGGCACGGCCGACGACGGCCCGTACTCGTTCGCGTTCGCCATCCCCACCGACACGCCTGGCCTGCGGTACTACTGCCGCGCGCCGTTGCACAACGGCGGCAGCGCGTTCGATGAGCCGCTCGCGTCGCGGTTCGAGGAAATGGACGCGGTGGCCGTCTTCGACGACGTGCTCGTGCCGCACGAGCGGATCTTCATGCTGGGCCAGCCCGATCTGTGCAACGCCTGGTACTCCGAGACCGGCGCGGGCGCGCTCATGGCGCACCAGGTCGTCACCAGGACCCTCGCCAAGACCGAGTTCTACCTCGGCCTGGCCAGCGAGATCGCCACCACGATCGGCATCGAGCAGTTCCAGCACATCCAGGAAGACCTCGGCGAGCTCATCGCCTACGTCGAGATCGAGAAGGCCCTGCTGCGCGCCGCTGAGGCCGATGGCGAGCTCAGCGAGGACGGCGTGTTCCTGCCCCGGTGGGCCACCCTCAACGCCGCCCGCAACTGGTACCCGCGCAAGGTGAGCCAGCGACTGCCGGAGATCATCCGCAAGTTCTCCGCCTCCGGGCTGATGGCGCTCCCGTCCGAGGCCGACTTCGACCGGGCCAGCGCCGACGGGAACGGCGACCTGGACACCTACCTGCAGGCCGCGACGGCGAGCGCGCGGCAGCGTGCCCGGCTGTTCAAGCTGGCCCTGGACGCCTCTGTCTCCGGCTTCGCCGGCCGCGAGTCACTGTATGAGTACTACTTCTTCGGCGACCCGGTTCGCATGGCCAGCGCCATGGTCAGCGGCTACGACCGCGGGCCCGCCCGGGGCCGCGTCCGCGACCTGCTCGGCGACGCCGCCGACTGACCTGGCCCGAGGGGGCCTGGCCCCGCTAGACGGCCTGATCCTGCTCGACGGCGCTGGAGATCCCGGCCAGCCACGCGTCCAGGGCCTCGTAGGCACGCGCCCGCGCCTCGGGCAGGGACAGGAAGACGTCATGCCGCGCGCCCTCGATCGGCACGTCGGTGACCTGACCGCCAAGGCTCGGCGCCCAGCGGCCGATCTGCGCGGCGTCGATGACGAGGTCGGCGCGGTCGCTCATCGCGGTATAGGTACCGGAAGGCAGCGACCGGGCGGAGCGCAGCACGAGGACCGGCACGTCGATGCCCAGGCCGCGGTGCACCCGGGCGTGCCCGCGGCGGATCGCGTTGATCCAGCCGAACGTCACGGGGAATCCCACCAGCGGCTTCAGTTCCACGTCGAAGTCCCATTCGCCGGTGCCGCTGACGTGCAGGGTCTGCCCGTACACGCCTGGCTTCAGCGGGATCGCCTGGAAGGGCCGCACCTTGGCGAGCATCCGCATCGCCTGCGTCACCGGGCCGCGCAGCGCCGGGCTGCCCTGCAGGTCGAGCCAGGGGCTGTTCAGCGCCACCCCGGCGACCCGCGCGCCCGTGCCGGCGGCCGCGCCGGCCCCGCGGCGCCGTGCCAGCCACAGCGCCACGATGAGGCCGCCCGTGGAGTGCGCCACGAGGGTCACGGGCAGGCCGGGATGCGCCCGGGCAACGATCCCCAGCGCCCGGTCGAGCTCCGCGTCGTACAGCGCGAGGTCGGACACGTAGTGCGCGGTCTGCCCCGGCCGCCGCGCCCGGCCGCACTTGCGCAGGTCAAGAGCGTAGAACGGCAGGCCCCGCGCGGCCAGGAAGTCAGCTAGGCCCGTCTGGAAGAAGTAGTCAGTGAACCCGTGCACGTACAGCACCACGCCCCGGGCGTCCTCCCCCGGCCGCGGCTCGCGCTTGACCAGGACGGCCTCGACGGGCCCTTCACCGTCGGGGTCGTCCCCCAGGTCAAGGACCTGCTGCACGTAGCCAGCGCCCAGGATGTCGGGCTTCCACTCAGAGTCGCTCATGAGACCTCCTCGCTGGCGCTCGTCGGCCGCATTCGCGGACGCACAGTGCTTCCCGATTCGCTCGCAAGCTCGCTCATTGGCAGTGCCTTCCGCCGTGCCACTTGGTCCGATCTGCATGATCGGGCATGAGCGGGCGGCCTGCCAACCCGGGCCGCCTCAAGCCTCGCCCAGCCCGGTCAGGAACCGGAGGATGGCCTGGTTCACCTCGTCCGGGTGGGTGACGTTCGAGGCGTGCGGCCCGCCCTCGACGATGGTGAACGTCACCGGGCCGCCCAGTCCGTCGCGCAGTGCCTCGGCCCGGAGCAGCGGGATCGCCGCGTCCGCCGTCCCGTGCAGGACCAGCGCGGGGCAGGTGACCTCGGCGAGCCGGCCGGTGATGTCGTCCCGGTCCATCAGGCACCGGAACGGCCACGTCAGCTGCCCCTCGTCACCGGGCACCCACTGCGCGTACTGCTCGCCCCATTTGGCGTACCAGTCATCCCACTGACCCGGGCCCAAGATGATCGAGGCGACCACCTCCTGCACCGGACCGGGCCCGTTATCCAGCCAGGCCTGGTTCAGCTGCTCATACCCCGGCGCCAGGGCCGGGTCCTCCTGGCCGGCCTGGCTGTCGATCAGCGCCAGCGCCCGCACCCGGCCCGGCGCCATCAGCGCGGCGCGCAGCGACAGGAACCCGCCCTGGGACATGCCCGCCAGCACCGCGCGCTCCACGCGCAGGTGGTCCAGCAGCGCCAGCACGTCGGCCGCCGAATCCCAGTAGGTGAACGGCCCGGTCGCCCGGGTGCCGCCGTGCCCCCGCTGGTCCCAGGCGATCACCCGGTACCGCGGCGCGAGCGCGGCGACCTGCTGGTCGAACATCGTGTGGTCCATCAGGAACCCGTGGCTGAACACCACCGCCAGGCCCTCGCCGCCCGAGTCGGCGTAGGTGACCTCGATCCCATTCACCGCGACTACTGGCATAGCCCGCAAGCTAGCGCAGCGCGCCATCATCCGCCAGGGGCGATTTCGCGGCCCGGCCGCGGCCCGGCCTGTTCAGTCGGTCACGTCGAAGTGGGCCAGCACCTTGACCGGCCGGACCCGGACGACGAGCTCGCCCGGCACGCCGTTGCGCAGGCCGAATTCCGCCGCCCGCTCGGTCCCCATGTACCGGGCCCCGATGGCCGTCGCCGTCGCGACGAGGTCGGCCGGGTCCTCCGACAGCTCCGCGACGCCCTGGACCTGGACATAGGCGAACGGCGGCTGCTCAAAGTCCACGCAGATCGCGACGCGCGGGTCACGGGCCAGCGACCGCCCCTTGGCGGTGTCCTTGCCGGTGTTGAACACCAGCCGGTCCCGCTCCAGCACGAACCACACGGGCGCGACTAGGGGGCGGCCATCCGCCGCGCGGTAGGCCAGCTTGCCCGTCCGCGTCCCCTCGAGCAGGAACGCGCGGACATCCGCGTCATCCAACGAGTACACGCGCGCCAGTGTAGGCGGCACCGTCACGGGCGATCGCCGCCGGGCGGCCTGTTCGCCCGCCAGGCGCTGCCCGGTTGCGGACAGCGGGCCGCCGCCGCTGGCGAGCGGCCCGCTGGTGTAGCGTGCCGGTCATGCGGATAGGCCTGTTCGTCACGTGCCTGACCGACACCCTGTTCCCCGAGACCGGCAAGGCCGTGGTCACCGTGCTGGAGCGGCTGGGGCACCAGGTGGAGTTCCCGCCGGGCCAGGCGTGCTGCGGGCAGATGCACCTCAACAGCGGATACCGGCGCGAGGCCGCGGCCATGGTGGCGGGATTCGCCCGGGCGTTCGGCGACTACGCGGCGATCGTCACCCCGTCGGCGTCGTGCGCCGCGATGATCCGCGAGTACTACCCCGATCTCGCCCGCGACGACCCCGCGCTCGCCCGGGACACGGCGGCGCTCGCGCCCCGGGTTCACGACTTCGCTACCTTCCTGACCGGGGTGCTGGGCACCGAGGACGTCGGCGCGCGCTTCCCGCACCGGGTCACCTACCACCCGACCTGCCACAGCGTCCGCATGATGCACGTCGGCGACGCGCCCTACCGGCTGCTCGCGGCCGTGCGCGGCATCGACCTGGTCGACCTGCCTGACGCGGAGACCTGCTGCGGGTTCGGCGGGACTTTCGCGGTGAAGAACCCCGACGTGTCGGCCGCGATGTGCGCCGACAAGGTCGCCGCCATCCGCCAGTCCAGGGCCGAGGTCGTCTGCGCCGGGGACAACTCCTGCCTCATGCACATCGGCGGCGCGCTGTCCCGGATGCGCACCGGCGTCCGCACCATGCACCTGGCCGAGATCCTGGCATCGGGGGCTGGCAGTCAGTGAGCGAGAGGAGGGGCGCGGTGGTGCCTGGACTGAGCGAAGCGACCGAGGAACGAGGGAGCGCAGCGAGGGAAGGCACCGCCTCCGGGGCGCCCCGGAGCGAGCGGGAAGCACAGTGAGCGAGAGGAGGGGCGCGGTGGTGCCTGGACTGAGCGAAGCGACCGAGGAACGAGGGAGCGCAGCGAGGGAAGGCGACCGCCTCCGGGGCGCCCCGGAGCGAGCGGGAAGCACAGTGAGCGAGCGAGTGGGGAGCATGCCGACCTACCTCGGCATGCCCTCCTTCCCCGAGGCCGCGAAGTCCGCTGTCGCCGACTCCCAGCTCCGCCGCAACCTCACGCACGCGACCACGACCATCCGCGTCAAGCGCGCGCGGGCCATCGGCGAGCTCGATGACTGGGCCGGGCTACGCGAGGCGGCCAAGGCCATCAAGGACCACGCGCTCGCCCACCTCGACACCTACCTGCTGCGCTTCGAGGAGAACGTCACCAAGGCCGGCGGCAACGTGCACTGGGCACGCGACGCCGCCGAGGCCAACGCCATCGTGGCGAGCCTGGTCAAGGCGGCGAACGCGGACACCGTCGTCAAGGTCAAGTCGATGGCCACCCAGGAGACCGGCCTGAACGAGGCGCTGGAGCAGCAGGGCATCACCGCGGTCGAGACTGACCTCGCCGAGCTGCATCGTGCAGCTGGGCCACGACCGGCCCAGCCACATACTCGTTCCCGCGATCCACAAGAACCGGTCGGAGATCCGTGACATCTTCCGTGCCACGATGCCGGACGCGCCGCCCGGCCTCACCGACGACCCGGCGGACCTCGCCGCCACGGCCCGCGCTTACCTGCGGCAGCAGTTCCTGACCAGCACCGTCGGCGTCTCGGGTGCGAACTTCGCCATCGCCGAGACCGGGAGCCTCGTCGTCGTCGAATCCGAGGGCAACGGCCGCATGTGCCTCACCCTGCCGCAGACCCTCATCTCCGTCGTCGGCATCGAGAAGATCCTCCCGTCCTGGCGCGACCTGGAAGTCTTCCTCGCGCTGCTGCCGCGCAGCTCCACCGCCGAGCGGATGAACCCGTACACGACGATCTGGTCTGGCGCGGCCCCCGGCGACGGCCCGCGCGACGTGCACGTCGTCCTCCTCGACAACGGCCGGACGGCCACCCTGGCGGACGGCACTGGCCGGCAGGCGCTGCGCTGCATCCGGTGCTCGGCCTGCCTGAACGTCTGTCCCGTCTACGAGCGGGCCGGCGGGCACGCCTACGGGTCCCCTTACCCGGGGCCGATCGGCGCGATCATCTCCCCGCAGCTGCGCGGGGGCGGCTCGCCGGTCGACGCGTCCCTCCCGTTCGCCTCCTCGCTGTGCGGCGCCTGCTACGAGGTCTGCCCGGTGGCCATCAACATCCCCGAGGTCCTCATCCACCTGCGGGCGAAGGCGCCCAAGCACTATACGGAACGGGCTGTCTTCAAGCTCTCCGCCGCGATCCTCTCCTCGCCGCGCCGGCTGGCCGCTGCCCAGAAGGCGGCGGCGGCGAGCAGGAAGATCGTCGCCCGCAAGGGCCGCATCCGCCGCCTTCCGCCGCCGATGTCGGCCTGGACGGACACCCGTGATGCCCCGGCCCCGCCACCGGAGTCGTTCCGCGCCTGGTGGGCCCGCACGCGCGGCCCGGCGGGACCGGGGCCGGGCAGTGAGTAACGCGCGCGATGAGATCCTGGCCCGCATCCGGGCGGCCAACGGGGCAGCCGGGACGAGCCAGGCCACCGGGACGAGCGAGGACGACGCCGCGGGCGATGGCGCGGCGGCCGACGCCGGCTACGCCGTCCTGCCGCGCGCCTACCTGCGTGCCCATCATGACCCGGCGGCCACCGACGTCGTGGCCCTGTTCGCCGAGCGGGCCGCCGACTACCGCGCGGTCGTCGAACGGGTCCCGCCAGAGGGCATCCCGGCGGCGATCGCCGGCGCGCTCACGGCGGGCGCCATCCGGACGGTCCTGGTCCCGGACGGCCTGCCCGCCGAGTGGCTCGCCGGGATCGACGCCGCGCAGCGCACCACCCTGGTCCGCGACCAGCCGCCCCTGCCGCCGGCCGGCCTCGACCAGGTGGACGGGGTCATCACCGGATGCGCGATCGCCATCGCCGAGACGGGGACCGTCGTGCTTGATCACGGCCCGGCGCAGGGACGGCGGGCGCTGTCACTGGTGCCCGACTTCCACCTCGTGGTCGTCCGGGCCGGCCAGGTGGCGGCGGACCTGGCCGACGCCGTCGCGCGGCTGGACCCGTCCAGGCCGCTGACGTTCATCTCCGGGCCGTCGGCCACCAGCGACATCGAGCTCATCCGGGTCGAGGGCGTGCACGGCCCCCGCGCCCTGCACGTCCTCATCGCGGGCTAGCGGGGCCACGGCCGGCCGCGGCTCAGCGACGGGTCGACTGGCGGACGATGAGCTCCGGCTCGAAGATGACCTGCTGGTGCTGGTGGCGCGTCGCCGGCGGCGGACTCCTCGAGGAGCATCCGGGCGGCGGTGCGGCCGAGCTGCTGCCGGGGCTGGCGGACCGAGGTGAGCGGCACGGCGGCGGCGGCCGCGAAGTCGATGTCGTCGTAGCCGACGATCGAGATGTCCTCGGGCACCCGGATCCGGTTGCGGGTCATCTCCTGCAGCACGCCGAGCGCGATCAGGTCGTTGGCGCAGAACACGGCGGTCGGCCGGTCCGCGGCGGGCATCGCCGCGATCTCCGCGCCGGCCTTCTGCCCGGCGGCGACGTTGAGCGCGCCGGCGTCGATCACGCGCAGGCTCTCCGGCTGGACGGCCGGCCCGGCCGAGGGCGCGCAGCGCGCCCTCGTAGCCGGTCGGCGACCTGCCGGATGGCGGGCGGGCCGCTGATGTAGGCGATGCGCTCGTGGCCGGCGGCGAGCAGGTGCGAGACCGCGAGGTCGCCGCCGAGCACGTCGTCGACCGCGACCGAGCACTGGCCGCGGGACGGCGGACCGGCTGTCGACGAGCACGACCGGCGTGCCGCGCCGCTGCAGCCTGGCCAGCCGCGAGCCCGCGCCGACGACCGGGGTGATCAGCACGCCCTGCACCCGGTGCTCTTCGAGCAGCTCCAGGTAGCGCTTCTCCTTGCGCTCCTGGTCGTCGCTGTTGCACAGGATGACCGCCAGGCCGGCCTTGCTCGCCTCGTCCTCCACGCCGCGCGCCAGGTCGGTGAAGAACGGGTTGGCCACGTCGAGCACGACCAGGCCGATCGTCCGGCTGCGCCCGGCGCGCAGCTGGCGGGCGGACTCGTTCCGGACGAAGCCGAGTTCCCTGATCGAGGCGTTCACCCGGTCACGGGTCGGCGGGCCACGATGTCGGGCCGGTTGAGCACGTTGGAGACCGTGGCGACGGAGACGCCGGCGTGCGCGGCGACCTCCCTGATGCTGACCGGCACGTTCACCCGCTTCTTCCGTGGAGCTGAGCAGCAGTCTCGGCCGCGGTTGGAACGTGTCAAACCGCGCAGGCCGATCAGTCCACATGGTCGCGCAGTTGAAACCTTTCAACAGTGGCCCGGGGCTCGCCGTCAGGCGATCCGGCTGGCGGCGGCGTCCCAGGCGGCCTGGTCACCCGACGCGGCGAACGCCCGCACGGCGACCGACGAGCGGACCAGGGCGCGCATCCCGTCCAGCGAGCCGGTGCCGCGCCGAGCGCGCGGGCCTGGACGAGGACGTTGCCGAGCGCGGTGGCCTCGGCCGGGCCCGCCACGACCGGCAGCCCGGTCGCGTCGGCGGTGAGCTGGCAGAGCAGCTCGTTGCGGGACCCGCCGCCGACGATGTGCACGACGTCGGCGTGCCGCCCGGACAGCGACTGCGCGTCGAGCAGCGCGCGCCGGTAGGCGAGCGCCAGGCTGTCGAGGATGCACCGGACGATCTCCGCCGGGGCTGGACGGCGCCGGCAGCCCGCGCGCGGACAGCCACGACGCGATGCGCGCCGGCATGTCGCCCGGCGGCAGGAACACCGGGTCGTCGGCGTCGATGACGAACCGCAGCGGCTCGGCCGCGGCGGCCGCGGCGAGCAGCGACTCCAGCGACCGGCCGGCTCCGCCGTCAGCCCCCAGTGCCGCAGGCACTCCTGCAGCAGCCACAGGCCGGTGACGTTGCGCAGGTAGCGGACGGTCCCGTCGACCCCGGCCTCGTTGGTGAAGTTGGCCAGCCGGCTCTCCTCGGAGAGCACCGGCGCGGCGCAGCTCCATCCCGACCAGCGACCAGGTGCCCGAGGAGATGTAGGCGAAGTGCGGGCCCGACGCCGGGCACCGCGACCACCGCCGACGCGGTGTCGTGCGAGCCGACCGCGATGAGCGGCACGCCTGCCAGCGCGCCAGTCCCGGCACCGGCCGCGCCGGCCATCATGGCGGCTCCGGTGCCGGTGACCGGCCCGATCAGGTCACCCGGCTGGCGCAGCGGCGGGAACAGCCCGGGCGGGATCCCCGCCCGCTCCATGAGGCCGGTCGCCCAGGTCGCGCGAGGTCACGTCGAGCAGCGCCGTGGTGGACGCGTTCGTCACCTCGGCCCCGACGACCCCGGTCAGCCAGTACGCGAGCAGGTCAGGGATCAGCAGCAGGGTCCGCGCGGCCGCCAGCGCCGGCGTGCCGGCGGCGGCGGCGAGCTGGTAGATCGTGTTGAACGGCAGGTGCTGGATGCCGGTCACCGCGTACAGCTCGGCGAACGGGACCGGGACCGGCGACGCCGTCGGTCCGCGCCGTCACGGTAGTGCACCGGGTTGCCGATCAGCGCGCCGGAGGCGTCGAGCAGCCCGTAGTCCACGCCCCATGAGTCGATGCCCGCGCTGGCCAGCGGGAACGACGCCGACGCGCCGGCGCAGCCCGGCCACGACGCGGCGCGTACAGCCGCAGGATGTCCCAGTACAGCGTGCCGCCCGCGCAGCACCGGCTCGTTCGGGAACCGGCTCACCTCGTGCAGCTCGACGCCGGAGCCGGCGACACCCGGCCGCGATCACCCGGCCGCCGGACGCCCCGAGGTCGACGGCGGCGACGGTCACCGGCGCGGTCACAGTCATCGCAGGAACGCCGCCGCCACGCCCGCGTCGACCGGGATGAGCAGGCCGGTGGTGAGCGGCAGGTCTCCCCCGACGAGCGCGAACACGGCGGCGGCGATGTGCTCGGGCAGCACCTCCTTCTTCAGCAGGGTGCGCTGGGCGTAGAACGCGCCGAGCTTCGGATTCCTGGCACGCCGTAGACGGCGGCGCGCTGCGCGCCCCAGCCGCCGGCGAAGATCCCCGAGCCGCGCACCACGCCGTCGGGGTTGATGCCGTTGACCCGGACGCCGATGCTCGCCGAGCTCGGCGGCCAGCAGCCGGACCTGGTGGGCCTGGTCGGCCTTGGCGGCGCCGTAGGCGACGTTGGACGGCCCGGCGAAGACCGCGTTCTTGCTGACGATGTAGACGATGTCGCCGCCCATGCCCTGCGCGATCATCACCTTCGCCGCCTCGCGGGAGACCAGGAACGAGCCGCGCGCCATCACGTCGTGCAGCAGGTCCCAGTCGGCGAGCGTGGTCTCGGTCAGCGGCTTGGAGATCGACAGGCCCGCGTTGTTGACCACCAGGTCGACGCCGCCGAAGGCCAGCGCCGCCGCCGCGATCGCCGCCGCCACGTCGTCCTCGCTGGTCACGTCCGCCGTCACCGGCACCGCCACGTCCGCCGTGCCGAGGCCGGCGGCGACCGTCGCCGCCGCGTCGGCGTCGCGGTCGGCGACGACGACGCAGGCGCCCTCGGCCGCCAGCCGCTGCGCGGTCGCCCGGCCGATGCCGGACCCGCCGCCGGTGACCAGCGCGATCCGCCCGGCCAGCGGCTTGGGCTTGGGCCGCCGCCGCAGCTTGGCCTCCTCGAGCTCCCAGTACTCGATGCGGAACTTCTCGCTCTCCGGGATCGGCGCGTAGGTGGAGATCGCCTCGGCGCCGCGCATCACGTTGATCGCGTTGAGGTAGAACTCCCCCGCGACCCGGGCGGTCTGCTTGTCCGCGCCGAAGCTGAACATGCCGACCCCCGGCACCAGCACGATCGCCGGGTCGGCGCCGCGCATCGGCGGCGAGTCCGGGGTCGCGTACCGCTCGTAGTAGGCCCGGTAGTCCGCCCGGTAGGCCTGCGTGCAGCTCGCGCAGCCGGGCGATCGCCTCGTCCAGCGGCGCGTCCGGCGGCAGGTCGAGCACCATCGGCCGCACCTTGGTGCGCAGGAAGTGGTCCGGGCAGGAGGTGCCGAGCGCGGCGAGCGCCGGGCAGCTTCTCGCTGCCCGTGAACTCGAGCACCGCCGGGTGGTCGCTGAAGTGGCCGAGCTGCGGCTTGTCGGTGGAGGCGAGGCCGCGGATGACCGGCGCGAGGGCGGCCGCGCGCGCCCGGCGCTCGGGCTCCGGCAGCGTCTCGTGGACGGCCTGCCCGAACGGGCGCGCGGTGCCCCGCTCGTCGATGAACCTCTGCGCGGTCGCGATGATCTCCAGCGAGCGCGCCTCGCACTCGTCGCTGGTGTCTCCCCAGGCGGTGATGCCGTGCCCGCCGAGGATCACCCCGATCGCCTCCGGGTGCTCCCGCCTGATCGCGGCGATGTCGAGGCCGAGCTGGAAGCCGGGCCGCCGCCAGGGCACCCAGGCGACCCGGTCGCCGAAGCACTCGGCGGTCAGCTTCTCCCCGTCGGCGGCGGTCGCGAACGCGATGCCGGCGTCGGGGTGCAGGTGGTCCACGTGCGCCGCCTCGACCAGGCCGTGCATCGCGGTGTCGATCGACGGGGCCGCGCCGCCCTTGCCGAACGCGCAGAAGTCGAACGCGGCGACCATCTCGTCCTCGCGCTCCACGCCCGGGATACACGTTCTCCAGGGCGCGCAGCGCGTCGAGCCGCAGCACCGCCAGGCCCGCCGCGGTCAGCGTGCCGAGGTCACCGCCGGAGCCCTTCACCCACATCAGCTCGGCCGGCTGCCCGGTGACCGGGTCGGTCGCGGTGCCCTTGGCCGAGGCGTTGCCGCCCGCGTAGTTGGTGTTCTTCGGGTCGCTGCCCAGCCGGTTGGACCGGGCGAGCAGCGCGGCGACCGCCTGGGCGGCGGGTGCGTGGTAGCTCGCGTCGGCCATGATCAGGCTCCCCATCCGGCGGCGGTGCCGCCAACTCGCTCGGCGATGATCTTCTCGCCGTACCCCGACGCCAGGTAGGCGCGGTACGGGTCGCGGGGCAGCCCCATCTCCTCGCGCAGGTCCGCCAGCAGCGGCCGGACGTCGGTGTTGTAGGCGTCCATCAGCACGGCGTTCGCCCCCAGCACGTCGCCGGCCGCCTGGGCTGCCGCAGCGCGCCCGCGTCGACCAGCAGCGCCTTGGCGATCGCCTCCTGCACGTTCATGACCGAGCGGATCTGGCCGGGGATCTTCGGCTCGATGTTGTGGCACTGGTCGAGCATGAACGCGACCCCGGCCGCCGGGGCCAGCGCGCCCGCCTTGACCACCTCGTGCATGATCCGGAACAGCTGGAACGGGTCGGCCGCGCCGACCATCAGGTCGTCGTCGGCGTAGAACCGGCTGTTGAAGTCGAACCCGCCGAGCTTGCCCGCCTTCAGCAGCATCGCGACGATGAACTCGATGTTCACCCCGGGCGCGTGGTGCCCGGTGTCCACGACGACCTGCGCCTTGGGGCCGAGGGCCGGGCAGTGCAGCAGGGCGGTGCCCCAGTCGGGCACGTCGGTGGTGTAGAACGACGGCTCGAACAGCTTGTACTCCAGCAGCATCCGCTGGTCCGGCCCCAGCCGCTCGTAGACGGCGTGCAGCGCCTCGGCCAGCCGGTCCTGGCGGGCGGCGATGTCGTCCTGGCCGGGGTAGTTGGTGCCGTCGGCGAACCACAGCTTGAGGTCCCGCGACCCGGTGGCGTCCATGATGTCGACGCACTCCAGCAGGTGGGCGAGGGCCTTCTTGCGGACCCGCGGGTCGGGGTTGCAGACCGAGCCGAGCTTGTAGTCGTCGTCCTGGAAGACGTTGGAGTTGACCGTGCCGATGCGGATGCCGTGGCTCCTGGCGTGCGCGGCGAGCGCGCCGTAGTCGTCGACCTTGTCCCACGGGATGTGCACGGCCATGCTCGGCGCGACCCCGGTGTACTTGTGCACCTGGGCGGCGTCGTCGGCCTTCTCGAACGGGTTCCGCGGCACGCCCGGCTGGCCGAACACCTTGAACCGGGTCCCGCTGTTGCCGAACGCCCACGACGGCAGCTCGATCTGGTGGTTCTTGAGGGCGTCCTTGACCGCGGTCAGGTCACGCATTCGGGGTCATCTCCTGTGAATCAAGATGGAAAACCTCGGCGATCCGTCCGAAGGACTGGTCCGGCGGGCCGTCCGCGACGAAGTACTCGGCCATCATCGCCTGCCAGCGCTTGTTGACGTCGGTGGCGGCCATCGCGTCGAGGGCCCCTGGTAGTCCTATGGTGGCGCTGGCGGTACTCGGCGAGCCGGCCGGGCCTGACCCGGGCGAGAAAGCAGACGCGCTCCACGAGTGACGCCTTTCCGCGCGGACCGCGGGGCGGCCGCCTGGCCGGCCCGCGATCCCGCGCCTCGTTACTACTAGAAGTTGAACTTGTTGACGTTGGTGGAGTTGAAGACCGTGGGCGGGCCGAGCAGGACGGTGTTGTCGGCGCCGACGGTGTAGCTGCCGAGCTTGCCGGCGGTGAAGGACTGGCCCTGGGCGCCGGTGATCTTGCCGGAGGCGAGCTCGACCGCGGCGTAGGCGGCGAGGTAACCGAGGTTGGCCGGGTTCCACAGCACGAACTGCTTGACCGTGCCGTCGGCGACGTACTTCTTCATCTCGTCCGGGGTGCCCAGGCCGGTGAGCGCGATCTTGCCGCGGTACTTGGCGGTGTCGAGGACGGCGGCGGCGGCCGCGATGCCGACGGTGGTCGGCGAGATGATGCCCTTGAGGTTCGGGTACTGCTGCAGCAGGCCCTGGGTGACCTGGGTGGCGGTGGTCGGGTCGTCGTTGCCGTAGACGGTGGAGACCAGCGTCATCTTCGGGTACTTGGCCAGCTCCGTCTTCATGTACCCGATCCAGGCGTTCTGGTTGGTCGCGGACGCGGTGGCCGAGACGATGGCGATCTGGCCGGTGTCGCCGATCTCCTTGGCGAGCACGTCGACCTCGCTGGTGCCGATCTGCGCGGTGGACGCCTGGTTGATGAACATGCTCCGGCAGGTCGGAGCGTCGGAGTCGTAGGTGACGACGGTGATGCCGCGGTTCATCGCCGACTTGAGCGTCGGGCACAGCGCGGTCGGGTCGGTGGCGGACACGATGAGCGCGTTGGCGCCCTTGGAGATCGCGGCCTGGATGGCCGGGATCTGCGACGCCGGGGTGGCGGTGGTGCCGCTGGTCTCGGTGCCGGTCTCGCCGAGCGTGTCCAGCGCGGCGATCGCGCCGCCGGAGTTGGCGCTGTCGGCGGTGGTGAAGTAGGAGTTGCCGAGGTTCTTCGGGATGACGAACACCTTGAGGCCGGTCTTGAGGCTGCCGGAGGCGGCGGGGCTAGACCCGGTGCCGGAACTGGCGCTCGAGCTGGCGGAGCCCGGCGAGGAACTGCTTGAGGTGGTGCAGGCGGCCAGTGCGACGGTGGCGATGACCGGGAGCGCGAACGAGCGCGAGCTTCCTTGCCCGTCTCAGGTGCATATCCTTGTATCCTTTCAATTCGGGGCAGTGCGTGTTGCGTGAGGGCTTGGTGGTCGCGGGCCGCTAGGCGCGCGGCAACAGGCGGCTGGCGCGGGCGCGGCGGACCGGGCCGAGCAGCCGCAGCCAGCGGCCGGCGTTCGGCAGGAAGACGCTGGCGAGCAGCAGGCCACCGGTGACGATGCCGGTGGCCTCCTGGTTGAAGTTGGTGAGCAGCAGGGCGTTCTGGATGCCGGCGAAGGCGAGCACGGCGAGCACGACGCCGATGACCGAGCCCTTGCCGCCGAAGATCGACACGCCGGCCAGCAGCACGATGGCGACGACGTTGAGCTCCATGCCGATGCCGTTGTTCTGCACGGCGGTGCTCAGCCGGAACGTCCACAGCACGCCGGCCAGCGCGCAGACGAGGCCGGAGACCATGTACAGGATGGTCTTGATCCGCTTGACCCGGATGCCGGCGAACTGCGCCGCCTCGGCGCTGGCGCCCATCGCGTAGATGGACCGGCCGAACGGCGTGGCGTGCAGCACGACGCCGAAGATGATGGCCAAGACGATGAAGATGAGCGTCGAGTAGGTCATGTCGTTGCCGGTGAACGGCACCGCGTTGACGCCGAGGTTGGTGTAGGCGGCCGGGAAGTTCGAGACGGTGTTCGGGCCGAGCAGGATGGTGGCGATGCCCCGGTAGAGGGCGAGGGTGCCGATCGTCACCGCCAGGGACGGCAGCCGCAGCCGGGTGACGAGCAGGCCGTTGATCGCGCCCGCCGCGAGGCCCGCGACGGCGATCGTGACGAAGATGGCGGGCATCGGCCAGCCGTTCGCCCACAGGTAGCCGAGCAGCGCGCTGGACATGCCGAGGATCGAGGCGACCGACAGGTCGATCTCGCCGCTGATGATGATCAGCGTCATCGGCAGCGTCATGATCGCGACCTCGCCGTTGGACAGGCCGAGGTTGAACAGGTTGTTCCCGGTGAGGAAGTCGGGCGAGGCGGCCGAGCCGATGACGACGATCAGCACGACGACGACGGCGAGGCCCGACTCCCAGCGCAGTGCTGGCCGTAGATCGGCGGACCGCAGCCGGTGGCTGGGCCGCGGTGAGGTTACTCATGGCGGGTCCTGGTGCGGCCGGTGTTGTTGGCGAGGCGGAGGGCGCTGGTGAGGCGCTCGGTGATGGTCTGGTCGAGGGCGATGGCGAGCAGCAGCAGGAAGCCCCAGATCGCCTGGTCCCAGAACGGGGAGATGCCGAGCACGTACAGCGCCGAGCTGATCGTGGACAGCAGCAGCGCGCCGAGGCCCGCGCCGATGACGCTGCCGCTGCCGCCGAAGATCGCGACGCCGCCGACCACGACGGCCGAGACGACCTGCAGCTCGTAGCCGGTGCCCGCGGTGGAGTTGATCGTGCCGTACTGCGCGCCCCACAGCACGCCGACGACCCCGGCGATCGCGCCGCTGACGGCGAAGGCGGTGAAGATCCGCCGGCCCACCGGCAGGCCGGCCAGCCGGGCGGCGTCGGGGTTGGAGCCGATCGCGTACAGGTCCCGGCCGGAGCGGAAGGTCCGCAGGTAGTACGCAGCCGACGGCGATCAGCACGGCGACCGCGATGGCGACGTCGGGGATGCCGGCGATGGTGTCCTTGGGGATGTCGAGGAAGGCGTTCGGCAGCGAGGAGGCGTCCACCTCGTTGCCGCCGACGATCAGGATGTCGATGCCGCGGATGATGTACAGCGTGGCCAGGGTCACGACCAGGCTCGGGACGCGGCCGACGGCGACCATGATCCCGTTGACGATGCCGCAGGCCAGGCCGATGCCCAGGCCGGCCAGGAACACGACAGGAATCGGGATGCCCGGGTGCTGCGGGAACAGGTCCGCCGACAGGTAGGCCGACAGGCCGACCACGGAGCCGACCGACAGGTCGACGTTCCTGGCTGATCACGACCATCGTCTCGCCGAGCGCGAGCAGGGCGAAGCTGGCCGTGTCGACCAGCACGAACTGGATGTTCGACAGCGTCGAGGAAGCGGTGCTGCACCGACCTGGTGACCGCGACGAAGACGACGAGCACGACGACGATGCCGGACTCCCGGACCCGGAAGACCCGCTCGGCCAGCTCTCCGGGCCGTCGCGGCGGCGGAACCGGGACCCTTGGCAGCGCTCGCGACCGCGGCCCGCTGCGGCCGGCCGGGGATCAGCGCTGCCTTCACCGTCCGGCCCCGTCCTGCTGGTGCTGGCCCATGGCGGCCGACATGATGGCCTCCTCGGAGGCGTCCTCGCGGCTGAACTCGGCCACCAGGCGTCCCTCCCGCATCACCAGGACGCGGTCGCTGACCCCCAGCACCTCGGGGAGCTCCGACGAGATCATCAGCACGGCCACGCCGCTCCTGGCGAGGTCGGTGAGCAGGTGGTGCACCTCCGCCTTGGTCCCCACGTCGATGCCGCGGGTCGGCTCGTCCACGATCAGCACCGCGGGCTTGCGGCCCAGCCACTTGGCCAGCACGACCTTCTGCTGGTTGCCGCCGGACAAGGTGGCCACCGGGTCGGTCAGCCGGCCGTACTTGATCGCCAGCCGGGCGGCCCAGTCGGCCGCCATCGCGCGCTCGGCCGAGGCGCGGATCAGGCCGCCCTTGCCGAGCCTGCCGAGCGAGGCCAGCGCCACGTTCTGCTGCACGGACATGTCCATGACCAGGCCCTGCTGGCGGCGGTCCTCGGGCACGAGCCCGATACCCGCGGCCATCGCGCCGGTCGGCGACGCCTTGCGCAGCGGCTTGCCGCTCACCGTGACCGCGCCCGCGTCGTAGCGGTCGATGCCGAAGATGGCCCGCGCCACCTCGCTGCGGCCCGAGCCGACCAGGCCGGCCAGCGCGACGATCTCGCCGGCCCGCACGGTGAGCGAGATGTCGGTGAAGACGCCCTCGCGGGTGAGCCGCCGCACGTCGAGCACCGGCTCGCCGGGCGCTGCGCTCCCCGCGTCCGGCGGGCGGCCGGCCAGGTCCCGGCCGACCATCGCGCGCACCAGGTCGGCGGCGGTCAGCCCGGCCAGGTCGCTGGTGAGCACGTGCCTGCCGTCGCGCATCACGGTGACCCGCTGGCAGATCGCGAAGACCTCCTCCAGCCGGTGCGAGATGAACAGCACCGCCGCGCCCTGCCCGCGCAGCGTCCGCACGACCTCGAAGAGCCGGTCCACCTCGGCGGCCGACAGCGCCGCCGTCGGCTCGTCCATCACGATCACCCTGGCGTTCAGCGACAGCGCCTTGCCGATCTCCACGACCTGCTGGTCGGCGATCGACAGGCCCCGCGCGATCCGCGCCGGGTCGAGCGGGACGCCGAGCCGGGTGAAGACCGCCGCCGCCTCGGCCAGCATCGCGCGCCGGTCGATCCGCCGGCCGGAGCGCAGCGGCTGGCGGCCGATGAACATGTTCTCGGCGACGGTCAGGTCGGGGAACAGCGTCGGCTCCTGGTAGATGACGGCGATGCCCGCCGCCCTGGCCGCGGCCGGGCCGTGCAGCGTGACCTCCTGGCCGGCCACCGTCAGCGTCCCGCTGTCCGGCTGGTGCACCCCGGCGAGGATCTTGACCAGCGTCGACTTGCCCGCGCCGTTCTCGCCGAGCAGGGCGTGCACCTCGCCCGCCCGCAGCTCCACCGACCCGTCGATCAGGGCCAGCACCGCGCCGAAGGACTTCGCCGCGTGCCGCAGCTCGAGCAGCACCTGCCCGTCAGCCCGTTCATCCACGGAGTCCACCCAGCGCACCTCCAGGTAGTGCCATCGAACGCAGTGTCACCGAACGCAGTGTCATCGAACGCAGTGTCACCGAACGGATGATGTGGAACGTTTCAATGCCCTGTAGTCTCGGCGTGGCCCCCGGAGATAGTCAATATGACCCGGCTCGCTAGAAATTGAATCGTTATAAGCCGGCGACGTGGAAGGCAGTGCCGTAGAGGGCCGGGAAGTCAGTCCGCCTGATCCGCGCGCTGGGCCAGGCGGCGGGGCTGCCAGTCCAGGCCGCGGGGCAGTCGCCAGCCGCGCCGGTAGGCGATGAGGCGCAGCGCGAACCCGGCCGCGATGGCGATCGTGGTGCCCGTCGCGTCCTGCGGCCCCAGCGTCTTCGCGCACAGCACCGCGATCGCGGCGACGAACATCGCGACCGTCGCGTACAGCGGCCCCTCGGTGAACACGGTCGGGACCCTGGCCAAGATGACGTCCCTGGTGATGCCGCCGCCGGTGGCGGTGATCGTGCCGAGCAGCACGGCCGGCAGCCAGCCCAGCCCGGCCGCGAGGGTGATGAGCGCGCCGGCCGTCGCCCACAGCGAGATCGCCGCCGCGTCGACCAGCAGGAAGAGCCGGTCCCAGGCCCGGTGCTCGATCCGCACCAGGAACGCCACGCCCGCCCCGGCCAGCGCCGTCGGGATGTAGGCCGGGTGCGTCAGCGCGACCGGGGTGCCGTGCTGGAGCAGGATGTCGCGAATGAGGCCGCCGCCAAGCCCCGAGATCAGGCCGAGCGCCGCGAACCCGAACAAGTCCATCCCGAGGCTGCGCGCGACGGCCCCGCCGAGCAGCCCGTTGGCGAAGACGCCCGTCAGGTCGAGCACTGAGGTCAAAAGGTCAGACTGCACCACCCGCCGAGCCTACAGCCAGGCAGTTCCTCCCCAACCGCCCCATACTCGCCCTCCCGGCACACACCCGGATCGTGCCGTTGGCCAGCAGGTCAAACGTCGGATCGACCCGAGCCGGAGCAGGTCGTTCGCGCGAACCACTACACCAGGCGGCACGTTCGCGCCTTCGGCCGACTCGGCAAGGGAGCCGAGCCCAGACTGGAGCAGCCAGAAGTTGATTCTCAATTCCCGAGAAGATAGTTTCCGTAGTAGCAAAGACCGAGAATGCGGAAGAAGGCGCATCCATGGAACGCGACGACCTGATCCTCATCAGCGTGGATGACCACATCATCGAGCCGCCTGGCATGTTCGCGGGCCACCTGCCGAAGAAGTACGAAGACGACGCGCCCAAGCTCGTGCACCGCGAGGACGGCACCGACGTCTGGCAGTTCCGGCAGTACACGATGCCGAACGTCGCGCTCAACGCGGTGGCCGGCCGCCCCAAGGAGGAGTACGGCATGGAGCCGCAGGGGCTGGATGAGATCCGCCCCGGCTGCTACGACGTGCACGAGCGGGTCAAGGACATGAACGCGGGCGGCGTCCTGGCCCAGATGAACTTCCCGTCCTTCCCCGGCTTCGCCGCCCGGCTGTTCGCCACCGACGACCCGGAGTTCTCCCTCGCCCTCGTCCAGGCCTACAACGACTGGCACATCGACGAGTGGTGCGGCGCCTACCCGGGCCGGTTCATCCCGATGGCCCTCCCGGCGATCTGGGACCCGCAGGCCTGCGCGGACGAGGTCCGCCGGGTGGCCGGGAAGGGCTGCCACTCCCTCACGTTCACCGAGAACCCGGCGGCGCTCGGCTACCCGAGCTTCCACAGCGATTACTGGGACCCGCTGTGGCGGGCGCTCACCGACACCGGCACCATCCTCAACGTGCACATCGGCTCCTCTGGCCGGCTCGCGATCACCGCGCCGGACGCGCCGCCGGACGTCATGATCACCCTGCAGCCGCTCAACATCGTCCAGGCGGCCGCCGACCTGCTGTGGTCGCGGGTGATCAAGGAGTTCCCCGCCGTGCGCGTCGCGCTGTCAGAGGGCGGCACCGGGTGGATCCCGTACTTCCTGGACCGGCTCGACCGGACCTACGAGATGCACTCCACCTGGACCGGCCAGGACTTCGGCGGCAAGCTGCCGTCGGAGGTGTTCCGCGAGCGGTTCCTGACCTGCTTCATCTCCGACCCGGTCGGCGTGCAGCTGCGCGACGAGATCGGCGTGGACAACATCTGCTGGGAGGGCGACTACCCGCACTCGGACTCGATGTGGCCGGACGCCCCCGAGGTGCTGTGGGACGTCCTCACGAAGTACAACGTGCCCGAGTCCGACATCAACAAGATCACCCACGAGAACGCCATGCGCTGGTACCACTTCGACCCGTTCGCGCACGTCCCGAAGGACCAGGCCACGGTCGGCGCGCTGCGCGGCCGCCGCCGCCGGGCACGACGTGTCCATCAAGGGCCGCAGCCACCAGATCATCTCCGCGGCCGAGAAGGTCGCCTCCTACCGGGAAAAGCTCCTGGCCGGCGCGACCGCCGCCAGCGGCGGCAAGTAACGGGGCGGCGCGCTGAAAGCACGGCGGCGCCCGCGGCCCCGAAGGCCGCGGGCGCCGCTCTTCGTCGCTAGATCTTCGCCGTGGCCCTTGCGCACGGTCACCGGCTCGGCCAGCCGCTGCTCGTCCACGACCGCCTGCATCGCCGCGATCGTCTCCGCCAGCCCGGGCCCGAGGCGCGGCCCGGGCGTGAACGTGGCGGGCAGGTGCTTCATGCCCTGGATGACGCCGATCGTGTCGTAGTGCACCGCCCCGGCCGGGTCGCACGTGAAGTCCGGCATCCGGTCCAGGACCGCGACCAGCATCCGCTTGAACACCATGCGGGCCGTGTTCGACCCGATGCACCGGTGGATTCCCAGGCCGAAGCTGGTGTGCCTGTTGCCCTGGCGACCCATGTCGAGCACGTTGGGGTCAGGGAAGACGGAGGGATCGCGGTTGGCCATCGCCCAGCTCAGCCACAGCCGCTCGCCCTCCTTGAACTGCCTGGCCGGCGATCACGCAGTCCTGGCGAGATCGTCCGCCCGTCGCCGGGGGCGGGCGTGTAGAAGCGCAGGAACTCCTCGGTCGCCGAATCCAGCAGCGCGTCCCGCTCCCGGCTGAGCCGCTCGCGCTCGGCCGGGTTCTCCGACAGCCACTCCAGGGAATGCGCGGTCAGCGCGGTGGTGGTGTCGAAGCCGCCGCCGATCAGCAGCGACAGCACGCCGAGCAGCTCCATGTCGTCCGGCTTCTTGCCGTCGACGGTGGCGTTGACGAGCGCGTCGACCAGGCCGGGCCGCGGGCTGGCCTTGATGGCCGTCAGCTCGGTGTACAGCGCGGTTCCCATCCCGATGGCCAGCTCGATCACGCGCGGCCAGTCCGGCGAGCCCGGCGGGGTGTACACCGAGGCGTGCGCTGGCTCGACGTAGGTCTCGTAGGTGTCCAGCGGGATGCCGAGCATGCCGAGGGTGAGGATGGCCGGGACGATGTTGGCCAGGTCGTCGACGAAGTCGATGCTGCCGGTCTCGATCTTCTCGTCCAGGCAGGCGCGGGTGATCTCGTCGGCTACCGGGATCCAGCGCTGCACGGCGGCGGGCGACAGGTACGGGTTGAGCGCCTGCCGGTAGTGCCGCTGGGCGGGCGGGTCCATCTCGAGGAACCCGCCCTGGTGCCGGTTCTCCCGTGGTGGCGGCGGGATGGTGATGCCCGGGTACCCGCGGCGCTCGCCGTGGACGTCGTTGTCGTTGGACAGGTTCTCCGCCGAGCGGGCCAGCTCGAAGACCTCGTGGTGGCCGGCGGCGACCCAGTGCCCGTCGTAGGTGTCGGTCCACGCGAGCGGGCAGCGGGCCTGCATGTCCGTGGTGATCGACTCGAACTGGTGCCGGTACTCGGGCGTGTGCCGGTCGAAATGGTAGGCGTTCTTCTTGCGGTCCGTGTCGTCGGTCACCGCTGAGCTCCCCTCGGGATCGCTAGCCGTACTTCGGGTTTGGGCGAGGCGTGCCTACTTGTGCCAGTCGTACCACTTGAGGTAACCGCCGGCGTCTACCCGCATCTGCATGCCGGTGACGTACCGGGACTCATCCGACGCCAGGAACAGCACCATGTTGCTGATGTCGATCGGCTCGATCCACGGGATGGGGAAGCCCTGCTGGACGTAGAACGCCGGGGTGGCGTCCTCCTTGGTCGGGTTCTCCAGGTCCGGGCGGAACGACTGGTACATCGGCGGGGACTGCAGCATGTCGGTGTTGCAGTTGGTCGGGTGCACGGCGTTGGCCCGGATGAACCGCGGCGTCAGGTTGCGGGCCAGCTCGTGGATGAACTCCGACAGCGCGCGCTTGGCGTACATGTAGGCGGTGCCGCCCGGGTCGGTGCCGAGCTGCATCTGCGGCAGGGCGTTCATGTACGCGGCGGTCGAGCCGGTCGCGATGACGGACGACCCGTCCGGCAGGAACGGCAGCGCGGCGTGGATCGCGTTGATCGTCCCCAGCAGGATGGTGTCGACGGAGTCGGTCCAGGCCTGGAGCGGCGGGTTGCCCTTCATGGCCGCGATCCCGGCCTGCGCCACCACCACGTCGACCTTGCCGAAGCTCGGAGATGCCGCGGGTGAGCACGTCGGTGAGCGCGCCGCGGTCGCGGACGTCGGCCTCGACCGCGACGACGCGGCGGTCGAGCTTTTCGATCGCGGCGGCGGTCTCCTTCAGGTCATCCGACGTCGCCATCGGGTAGTTCACGGTCTCGAAGTCGCGGCAGATGTCGACCGCGATGATGTCCGCGCCCTCCTCGGCGAGCCGGAGGGCGTGGCTGCGGCCCTGGCCACGCGCGGCACCGGTGACGAAGGCGACCTTGCCCTGAACGCGTCCCATATTGTTCCTTCCGGTGGAAAGCTGGCCTAACGAGCACGCCGCCGTGCTGGCCAGAAAGTGCTCACTTACACAGGTAAAGGCTGCCATCCCCGGATGCGCCGGTCAATAGGACTCTCCGATTGCGAGAATGCCCTTACCGGCCAGCGAGCTGGGCACCCGCGGTGCGGAGCGCGCCGAGCGCGACCTCCACCAGCGCGTCGGTCATGCGCGCCGATGGCCCGGAGACCGACACCGCCATCGGCACCGGGCCGGCGATCCCCACGGCGACGCACCGGACCCCGGCCTCCATCTCGCCCTCGTCGAGGGCGTATCCGCGCGCCCGGATCAGGTCAAGCTCGGCGTGCAGCGCGGCGGGGTCGGTGATCGTGGCCGGGGTGTGCGCGGTCAGCGTCGGCGGCGGCGATGAGCGCGCTGGCGCGCCCGGGCGGCAAGATGGCGAGCAGCGCCTTGCCGACGCCGGTGCAGTGCAGTTCGACGCGATTTCCCACCTCAGTGAAGATGCGCATCGCGTGCCCGCCCTGGGCCTGGGACACGTACTCGGCGCGATCCTGGGTCAGCACCGCGAGGTTGGCGGACTCGCCCGTCAGTCCCGCCAGGACGCGCAGGACGGGCATGGCCCGCTCGCCGAGCAGCGCGTGCGCCTGGGTGCCCAGCGGGACGAGCCGGGAGCCGAGGCAGTAGCGGCGGTCCGGCAGCCGCCGCAGGTAGCCGCGGCCCGCCAGCGTGCCGGCCAGCCGGTGCACGGTCGGCAGCGGCAGTCCGCATGCGGTCGCGACGTCGCTGAGGCTGGCGGTCCCGCCCGCCGCGGCGAACCCCTCCAGCACGTCAAGCGCGCGGTGCAGCGACTGGACGCCACCCGAGGCCTCGGTCATCGTGTCTCCCTCACGTCATCGTCACGGCGGGCCGCTCATCGGGTGCCGCCGACGGGCCGGCGACTTGACTTGGGTGCCAGGCGGAGTTATCGTCCGATCAGTATTTCATCATACGAGTTTCGGTTTTCACAATACGAAATTTCACCTCGAAAGCGGGCGGATGGCCGCGCCCGCGCGGACGCAAGGAGATACCCGTGAGTGACCGGATCCTGGCCGGCGGCCTGCAGGTCGCCACCTGCCTGCACGCGTTCGTGGCGCAGGAGGCGCTGCCAGCGGCCGGCATCGACCCCGCGGGCTTCTGGGATGGCGTGGCCCGGATCATCGAGGACCTCACGCCGGTGAACCGGGCGCTGCTGGCCCGGCGCGATGAGCTGCAGGCCGCGATCGACGGCTGGCACCGCGCCCGTGCCGGGCGGCCAGTGGACCTCGCCGAGTACCGTGCCTTCCTCACCGGGATCGGCTACCTGGCCGACGACCCGGGCCCGTTCCTGGTCGGCACGCAGAACGTCGACGCCGAGATCTCCTCGCTGGCCGGGCCGCAGCTCGTGGTCCCGGTGAGCAACGCGCGATTCGCGATCAACGCGGCCAACGCGCGGTGGGGCTCGCTGTATGACGCGCTGTACGGGACCGACGCCATCCCCGAGGACCACGGGGCGACCCGGCACGGGAGCTACAACCCGGTCGCGCGGCCAGCGGGTGATCGACACGGTGCGCGATTTCCTCGACGAGGCCGTGCCGCTCGCCGGGGCCTCGCACCGCGACGTCACCGCCTATGTCGTCAGCCGCGGGAGCCTGGCCGCCCAGACGGCGGCGGGCCTGGCCGCGCTGGCCGACCCGGCGGCCTTCGCCGGCTACGCCGGCTATCCGGACGCGCCATCCGGCGTGCTGCTGCGCCATCACGGCCTGCACCTGGAGATACTCATCGACCGGGCCGGCCCGATCGGCTCCGGCGACCCGGCGGGCGTCCAGGACGTGCTGGTCGAGGCCGCCCTCACCACGATCGTCGACTTCGAGGACTCGGTCGCCGCGGTCGACGCGGCCGACAAGGTCGCCGCCTACCGCAACTGGCTGGGCCTGAGCACCGGCGAGCTCACCGCCCCGGTGGACAAGGGCGGCACGCTCGTTCACCCGCCGCCTGGCGCGCGACCGCGCCTACACCGGCGCGGACGGCGGCGCGGTCACCCTGCCGGGCCGGTCGCTGCTGCTGGTGCGCAACGTCGGCCACCTGATGACCACCGACGCGGTCCTCGACGCCGGCGGCGCGGAGGTCTTCGAGGGCATCCTGGACGCCATCGTCACGACGGTCGCCGCGCTGCCCGGGCTGCGCGGCGCCGGCCAGCCAGCCGGGGCCGGACCGCACAACAGCCGCGACGGGCTCGGTCTACATCGTGAAGCCGAAGCAGCACGGGCCGGCCGAGGTGGCCTTCACGGTGGAGCTGTTCGGCCGGGTGGAGTCGCTGCTCGGGCTGGCCCCCAACACCATCAAGCTCGGCCTGATGGACGAGGAGCGGCGCACCTCACTGAACCTGGCCGCCTGCATCCACGCGGCGAAGGACCGGATCGTCTTCATCAACACCGGCTTCCTGGACCGGTCGGGCGACGAGATCCACACCTCCATGGAGGCCGGCCCGCTGGTCCGCAAGGCCGCCATGAAGACGCAGCCGTGGATCCTGGCCTACGAGGACGCCAACGTCGACGCCGGCCTGGCGCACGGCCTGGCCGGCCGGGCGCAGATCGGCAAGGGCATGTGGACGATGCCCGACCTGATGGCCGACATGCTGGCGCAGAAGATCGCCCACCCGCTGGCCGGCGCCTCCACGGCGTGGGTTCCCTCCCCGACGGCCGCCACGCTGCACGCCCTGCACTACCACCGGGTCGACGTCGCGGCGCGGCAGCGGGAGCTGGCCACCCGCGCGCCCGCCTCGCGTGACGACATGCTCCGCATCCCGCTCGGCGACCCGGCCGGCTGGAGCGCGGAGGACCGGCAGGCCGAGGTGGACAACAACGCGCAGTCGATCCTCGGCTACGTCGTCCGCTGGATCGACCAGGGCATCGGGTGCTCCAAGGTCCCCGACATCAACAACGTGGCCCTCATGGAGGACCGGGCGACGCTGCGCATCTCCAGCCAGCTGCTGGCCAACTGGCTCCGGCACGCCGTCATCGACCGGGACCAGGTGCTCGATGCCCTGCGGCGGCAGGCCATCGTGGTGGACAAGCAGAACGAGGGCGACCCCGGCTACCGCCCGATGGCCCCGGACTACGACGCGAGCATCGCGTTCGCGGCAGCCCGCGACCTCATTTTCGACGGCGCCGCCCAGCCCAGCGGCTACACCGAGCCGATCCTGCACCGCCGCCGCCGCGAGGCCAAGGCGGCGCTGGCCGCGCAAGCGCAGCACGCGCGGGCGGCCGGATAAGGCGCCCAGGACGCGGGCGAAGCTCATCGCGCCGGGTGACGCCGAGCTTGCCGTAGATGTTCTGCAGGTGGTTGTCCACCGTCCGCACCGACAGGACCAGCCGGCCGGCGATGTCCCGGCTGGAGGCGCCCGCCGCGACCATCGTGGCGATCTCCTGTTCGCGCCGGGTGAGCCGCCACGCGGTGGCGCCGGGCGACAGTCCGGGCGTCCGGGCGTCGCCGCAGGTCATGGCAAGCTCCGCGGCCCGCCGGCTCATCGCGGTCGCGGACCTGGACTGCCCGCCCGCCCGGTAGGACGCCGCCGCGGCCAGGTAGGCCTCGGCCGCGAGCAGCGACGCGCCCAGCGCCTCGAACGCCTGGCCCGCGGCTTCGAGGCCGGCGGCGCTGGCGCCGGCGAGCGCGGTGGCGTGGCCGGCGAGCGCGGCCACCGCCCGCCCTCCACTTCTCCCGCGATGACCCCCAGGCGTCGCGCCACGGCTTCCGGCTGCCCGAGCCGGGCGACGTCATGGAGCACCTTGGCTTCCGCCACCCGCAGCGGCCGGCCGCGGCCCGCTCGGCCGCCGAGACCAGGATCTCCCGCGCGCGGGTCAGCTCGCCGGCGCAGGCGCTCACCCAGGCCCGGCCCCGGTCAACCACGTCGGTCTCATAGATCATCATGGGAGTCACGGGCAGCTCGTCACGTTCGGCCGCCGCCGCCTTGGCCTCATCGGCGCGGCCGCGCATCGCCTCGGCGAGGGCCAGGCCGGCCAGGCACCACCGCAAGGCGGCGGGATCGTGGATCTCGCGGTTGACCGACGCCCCGTCAAGGAACGCCTTCGCCGCCCGGTCGAGCTGGCCCCGCTCGGTCAGCACCAGGCCGGTCAGGAACAGGTGGGACGCCTGGCCTTCCTTATCGCCGGCGACCAGGCAGGCCTGCCTGCCGGTCTCGGCGTCCGCTTCGGCCTCGGCGAGCTGGCCCGCAGCGACGTGGCCCATGACCGCCCCGATCAGCTGCGCCTCCGGCAGCTGGGGCAGGCCGACGGCCCGCCGGTGGCGCTCCAGCCCCGTATAGGCAACCGATACCGCGTCCTGGCCGCGGCCAAGCAACGCCATCGCGATGGAGCTGACATAGGCACCGCGGCTGGCCATCACGTCGTCATCGCTGGCCACCAGCGGCCCGGCCGCGACCAGCGCGGCCTCGGGGTCGGCTCGAAGACCTTGATCGTCGCCAGGCGGCCGAGCAGCTGCAGGCGGGGTGCGTCGTCGCTGACCGCCGCCAGGGCCTCGTCGAGGACCGCCATGGCGGCATCGGGGTCGCCCAGCAGGTTGGCGAAGTTGTGCGCGCGTGCGCTGGCGATCCGGGCCAGGTCCCGGTCGGCCTGGCTCAACGGGGCCACCCCGGCGAGCACCGCCTCGGCCTCATGGTGGCGGCCCGAGCGGAACATGGCCTCGCCCAGCGCCAGGCCGGCGTCGACCCCGCCCCCCGCGTCGAGTGCCGCCTGAGCGAGCCTCGCGGCGAGGCCGAAGTCAAACATCTCGCCGGCTCGCTGAGCGGCCTGGGTGAGCAGCCCCGCCTCCCGGGCGCTGCCGGAGTCAAGCTGCCACCGTCCCAGCCGCAGCAGGTCGTCGCGCCGCCGGGCGCCGGTCAGCGCGACGGCCTCGGCCAGGCTCGCCGAGATCCGGCGGAGCCGTGAGCGCGGCATGCTATTGCGCAGTGATTCCCCGTATACGGGATGGGTCAGCCGGGCCAGCACGCGCCGGCCGTCGGCGCTCAGCTGCACCAGCCCTTGCGCCTCCGCGTCCTCGACGCCGGCCGGATTGGTCAGCTTCTCCAGTACCGCCAGGCCGAGCGGCTCGCCGACCGCGAGCAACTCCAGCACGGCCGTCGTCTCAGGAGCCAGGCCGGACAGGCGCGCGGCCACCAGCTCCACCAGGCGGCCGACAGCGGTCAGCGGACGAGACAGCGACCAGATCCCGCCGTCGGGCCGCAGCGTTCCCGAGTCCATGGCGCCGATGAGCAGTTCCCGAAGGTACAGCGCGTTGCCCTGGCTGAGCTCCCACAGCCGCCGGACGCTGCCGCTGGCGACCGGCCCGCCCAGGTAGGCGGTGAGGACCGCCTCAGTCTGCGCCTCATTCCAGGGCCGCAGGTCGATCCGCTCCGCCAGGCCGTCCTTCCACAGGGCGGTCACCGCTTCTGGTGCCGGGCCGGGCGTCCGTACCGTGACCATGACGTCGCACGCCGGTTCCCGGACGAACTGGTGGAGCAGGGCCGCCGAGCCTCGTCGAGGAACTGCGCGTCATCGACGGTCAGCAGGAGCTTCCCGGCCGGTCCGGCCAGCGCCAAGATGGCGTCGCCCGCCAGCCGCAGCAGCCCGAGCAGGTCCGGGCTGGACTGCCCCGCCGGGGGCAGGAACGGGGCGAACGGCCCGAACGGGATGGGCGTGGCCGCGCGGGTCGCGACCACCTTGGCCACGGAGAATCCCAGCGTGGCGGCCGTGGTGGCGGCCGTGGCCGCGAGCCGGGTCTTGCCGACGCCGGCTGCCCCCGCGAGCACGAACGCGGCAGGGCGCGGTTCGCTCAGGCCCGTGAGGATCCGGTCCATCTCCGCCTCACGCGACGTGAGCGGGAACTCGCCCGCCGGCCCCGTTCGCTTCACCGGGAAAAGTTTCCCACCTCGGGCGAGAAATGAGTAGCGGTTACTCAGGAACCCACCATAACGAGCGGACTATAACAGTGCGCGGGGCGCGCGGCCCGCCTGGCCCAGGCGGGCCGCGCGCTAGGGGAACTTGAGTAAGCGATACTCATGACCTCGCGCCACGCGGGCCGCACGATGACCGCATGGGACTCTTGAGCAAGATCACCGGCGGACCCGACAAGAAGCTCCTGGCCACGGGGCTTCTCGGACGCGCCATCATCGTCGAGGTACGGCCGACCGGCACCACGCTGGAAATCGGCAACGGCCTGGTTGAGCGAGTGTGCGTGTTCACGGTGGAGGT
The DNA here is from genome assembly GCA_963735415.1 of uncultured Actinomycetota bacterium. Taxonomy (GTDB): domain Bacteria; phylum Actinomycetota; class Actinomycetes; order Streptosporangiales; family Streptosporangiaceae; genus Trebonia. The sequence goes on from CAVTLB010000035.1 coordinate 66,475, forward strand.
TTCCCTCGACCACAAGGCACCGTATACCGCCGCGTGCAAGCAGCGAATTCCCGAGATCCACCTCCCGCGGATCCAGCCGGGCAACACGACGGTGGCCGTCCGGGCTAACCCCGCGGACCTGACCCAGATCGCCCTGGACTTTGCCACCGAGCCGCCGGTGGTGACCACCCCCGGGGGGTCCGGGAGCCTCTCCGCCGCCGAGCTCCTCGCCACCGGAGCGCCCGGGCGGGCGGTCATCGTCCAGTACGCGCCGCTGGGGAAGCGCAATCCGGCGGGCGTTGACCTCTACGCCTTCCTGCTGACCGTCATGCCCCACGGCGGGGACCCTTACCAGATCCGGGTAGGAAACCCGGCACCACCCGCGGCCCTGCCGTTCCTGTTCCCAGGATCGCGGGTGCCGGTGAAGATAGGGACCTTCCCCAACGCGGTGGCCATTGACTGGGAAGCGGCGGCGGCGGAAGACCGCCGCTAGGCAAGGTGACTGTCATGCCCTGGTCCGGCGTGTCGGCGTGAAGCCAGGCGGCCCACCTCGCGATCCTTCGAGATGCGTTAGGCACGAAGGAGAGCGAAGTGGCCGTAGTTGACGGGGTGATCGTGATGCCGTACGACTGGCCCGGCGCGCCGCAGCTCACAGGGCATGCGGACTTCTGGCACCCCACAGGCACCAGCCAGACCGCCCGCGACACGCCCGGGATCTCGGGGTGATCCCAGCAACCCAGTAGCCCAGAATCGCCCAGAACCGGGCATCCAGCGGCCAAAAGTTGTCCAGATAAAACACTGTTATCTGGACGACGACACGGCACAGCAGATAACTCACAGCGATCATTCAACTGCGTAGAGTTATCTCCGTGAAGATGACCAAGGTGACAGGTGCCGGGCCGGGCGAGCCCGCGGTCCAGCCGGTCGGTTGCCGCATGGACGTCGTCGAACTGCTGCCGCGCCTGCGCTTCCTCCGCTTCCCGGTCGGGCACGCCTACCTGTGGCACGACCCTGACGGGTTCACCCTCATTGACGCCGGCCTGCCCGGGTCCGCGCCGCTGATCGCCGACGCGATCCGCCAGACCGGCTACCAGCCCGCCGACCTGCGGCGGCTAGTGCTGACGCACTTCCACGCCGACCACATCGGGGCCGCAGCCGCCATCGCCGGCTGGGGCGATGTTGAGGTGATCGCCCACCACGCCGACGTGCCGTTCATCCGCGCCGGCGCAGCCGGGCCTGCACCTGACCTGGCCGACTGGGAACGGCCCATCTACGAGCAGGTCATGAGCCAGCTCCCGGCGCAGGCAGTGATCCCGCCGCGGGTCGACCGCGAGATCACCGACGGCGACGAGCTCGGCTTCGGCGACGGCGCCGTGGCGGTGGCCGTCCCCGGCCACACGCCGGGCAGCGTCGCGGTTTACCTCCCCCGGCACCAGGTGCTGTTCGCCGGAGACGCCGTGGCACGCCGCGGCGACGGCGCAGTCATCTGCGGCGTGTTCAACGTCAGCCGCCCCCAGTCAGCCGTGTCGCTTCGCCGGCTGGCCGGCCTCGACGCCACGATCGCGTGCTTCGGCCACGGCGAGCCGCTCACCCACGACGCTGCCGCCGAACTGCAGGCCGCCGCCCGCCACCTGCCCGCTGGCACCAGCCAGACCGCCCGCGACACGCCTGGGATCTCGGGGTGATCCCAGCAACCCAGTAGCCCGGGGCGGCCGCGGGCATCGACCGGGAACGGGCACATCATGCCGTACGGCTGACCTCGGCCATCTCCGCAGCTCACAGGCCAGGCAGACTTCTGGCACCCGCAGGGGGAGGGGACACGAGGAAGATAGCCAGCTTCAGTGAGCGCTGCCTGGCTCCGTGTCGGCGGCCGACAGGTCCGGGCCGGGGATGACCGCTTGCACCGCGATCAGGACCAGAAGGCAGGCTCCGGCCAGGATGATTGCGACGGTGTTGACGGCGGGCACAAGGCCTATCCGGATGGCCAGCAACCCGGTGCAAGTGACGGGCAGTCCCCCGCCAAGGTAGCTAGCGACCCAGAACGCCGCCGCCAGGCCGGCCCGCTGGTCTGGCGGGGCGATCTGGCCGACCTGGCGCGTGGCGCCCATGAAAGCCAAGCCCTGCCCGGCCCCAGCGACGCAGACGCTGGCCAGCAGCAGCCCCACCGATCCTAGCTGTCCCGCAGCGACCAGGCCGGCCAGGCCGACCGTCAGGGCGATCAGGCCTAGTGCCGCCGCGCGGCGCGCGGGCCAGCGGGCGAGCGCGAGCTGGATGACTGCGGCGCAGATCAGCAGCAACCCGGCGGTGGTCCCACCGATCAGGGGACTCGAGGTATGCAACCGGGCCGAGACATAGGAAGGGGCCAGGGCGAGCACGATGTAGGCCACTCCCCACGCCAGGAAGCTCACGGCGGCCGCGACAGCGAACCGGCGGCGCGCTCGCCGCGGTACGCGGGGCACTGTCGGCCGCCACCGTCGCGCCAGCTGCCTGCCCGGCAGCCGCAGGGCGGCCAGCAGCGCCGCACCAAGCAGCACGGTCTCCACCAGGTAGGGCAGCCGCAGCGGCAGTGGCGCGCCAGCGGCGAGCGCACCGGCTAGCAGCGGTCCCAGCCCTGACCCGCCGGTGGTCATGGCAGAGACGGCCAGTGATCCCCTCCCCTGGCGGGAGGACGATACCGTGGCGAGCAGCGCGGCGGTCAGCGCCGGGGTGGCAGCACCGACCGACAGGCCCTGCACGACCCGGGCGGCGAACAGCCACCCGGTCCCGGCGGCGAAGGCGAACAGCAGCGTCCCGGCGATGGCAAGCACCAGCGCGGGCAGCACCACTTGCCGGTACCCGACTACATCCGCCAGCGGGCCGGCCAGCAGCAGCGAGGGCACGATCACCGCCGCGTAAACCGCCACGATCAGCGTGACAGTCAGCGCCGAGAACCCGAACCGCATGGCGTACATGCCGTACAGCGGGGACGGCAGGTTAGTGCCGATGATCAGCACGAGCAGCGTGTAGGCAGCCGCCATGAAGGCACCGGACCCATCGCGGCGTGCCGCCGTTTCACTCACTGGCCTACCGGCTAGGGACGGGGCAGGCACCGGGCACGCTGCTGGCCGTCGTTCCCGAGTCTGTCACCCAGGGCCCTACCCGGACTGCCCGCGAATACCCGAGGACCGGCTCGGATGGCGAGCCGGAGGAAAACTGCTGTCGTTTGCTCAGGTCGCTCATGTGGCCAACTATCCAGTAGGGAGCACCACAGGTCCAGCCAGTATTTCTGTATGGATCCCATAAGTCTTGACTTTCGGGTTTTAGCCTCGATCTTTCACGCTGCTGAGGCGTCTGCCTGAACGGCACGACGAGCGCCTCCTGGAGCGGTTTTCGGTGTCGGAGCATGCTGATAGCCCGGCTGTCGGGCCGGCGGCCGGGGTTCCACGGGCGCCGGGGCTCCTTCCTTGGTTGCAGGGACGGTTTTCGCTGGTCAGGTGGGGTGCGGGGAGGGCCTGGACGCGGTTCCAGGCGGTGATGATCGCGGTGGCCCAGGGCCAGGTGGCCGCGATCTTGAGGGTCGTGCGGCGCCCGCCGTGCACGAGCCGGGCGGCTGCGTGGAAGAGGCCACGGGACGGGAAGTGGCCGAGGCCGGCGTCCTTGCCGGTGCGGATCACGTCCTCGACGCGGGCGTGGACCCGGTGGCCTGCGTCGATGCAGGCGCTGTGGCCGCGCCGGCCCTTCGTGTCCTCGGGCAGGTTCGTCGCGGCAGCTTGAAGCCTCGCCCGGCCGGTGGCTGGGAGCCTGTTAATCCCATTACCAGGCAATTTTGATACTGGATACCAGGAGGCGGCTTATGCAGAGTGGAACTCAGAGGTAAAGGAGACAGGAAGGAAGCCGGACGACAGTGCCTAGCACCAGAGCTCGAACTCGACCTGCCCGAAAGCTCGGAACACCCAGGCTCGGAACACTACGTGTCGGCAATCCTCGCCACGCTGGCGGAGCGCGGGGACCACCCAGTGTTCTGGTGGCAGGACGCCCCGGTTCCCGCCTTCTCCTTCCGGGAATCCATCGTGCGCGCCGCTCACGCCATGCGGACCCTCGGCGTGGGCCTAGGCACCACGGTCGCGGTGCTGACCCGCAACAGCCCGAGCGCGCTGACGGCCCGGTACGCGGCGCACCTCTTGGGCGCCACGGTCGTCTACATCAGCGGAGCCAGCCCCGGCCGCACCCAGCCCCTCTCGACTGCGACGCAGGTGCGGATGCTGCTTGAGACCTCCGCGTCTGTCTTGGTCTTCGACGAGGATCACGCCCAGCAGGCCCAGGTCATCAGCAACCACCTCCGCGGGGCGCTCAAGCTAGCGGGTTTCGGCAGCTCCGAACCCGGCATCGCCGACCTTGACCGCGAGCCCGACACCGGGTCGGCTGAACTCTCCGCGACCCGGCCCGAGGTGGCCGGCATCACCTACACCAGTGGCAGCACGGGGCGGCCTAAGGGGGTGTACCACAAGTTCGCCTCCTGGAATAACAGCGTGTTCACGTGGGTGGCGGCCGCTCCGGAGGGGGCCGCGATCAGATTTCTTGTCGTGACCCCCCTGAGTCACTCAGTCGGCATCATCTCGGACTTCATTATCCTCGCCGGCGGGTCGCTTCTCGTTCACGAGGAGTTCGACGCGGGCGAGATCCTGCGCGGGATCGAACGATACCGGCTCACCGGAGGGTTCATAGGAGTTCCGCACCTTTACGCGCTGCTCGACCACCCGGATCTGCGCGCCACGGACGTCTCGTCCCTCGAGCAACTGGTCTACGTCGGATGTCCCGCCTCGCCAGCACGGCTGAAGAAAGCGGTGCCCGTCTTCGGCAAGGCGCTGCTCCAGAACTACGGGACCACCGAGGCTGGCCTCATCACCATGCTGAACCCTGCTGATCACCAACGGCCAGAATTGCTTTCCACGGTCGGGCGGCCGAGCCCGAATGTGGCGGTGAAGATCTGCGATCCGGAGTCGGGGCGGCAGTTCGGCGGCGGCGAGGTCGGAGAGGTGTGGGTACGCACGCCGAACATGATGACCGAGTATGTCGACGATCCTCAGCTCACCGCGTACGCCATGCGCGACGGCTGGTTGCGTACCGGGGACCTCGGGAGCGTGGACGCCGAAGGCTACGTGCGCCTGTTCGGCCGCATTGGCGACGTGATCAAGGCCATGGACACGAAGGTCTACCCCAGCGAGGTCGAGAAGGTTCTCACCGGCCATCCCGATGTCGTCGATGCCTGTGTTTACGGGGAGCGGAACGCCGACAATCTCGAACAGGTGCATGCCGCCGTGGTGTTGCGGCCCGGCGCCGAGGAGGACTTCCAGTCGCTGCGCGAGTACGTGAGCAACATCATGACACCGACGCACGCTCCGGTTCGGTTCGTGCGCTTGAACGAACTGCCGGTCGGGTTGCGAGGCAAGGTGGACCGGCAGCAAGTTCAGCGGCTCGCGGCGGACGCCGCCGCCAAGGACGACGCGGCATCAGCTGAAGTGGCTTCGCCCGAAAATGGAGATGCCGTAGACCGGCTCCCGGCCGCGACCACACGCGACCTCAGCCGGCCAGCCGTCCGAGCCCACGATGACACTGGCCGGGCTGCTGGAACGACAGGCGCGGCGGCATCCGTACGCCACAGCGCTGATCTCCGCTGGCGAGACCCTGTCCTACAGGGAACTGAATCGCCGCGCGAACCAGCTTGGCCGACTCCTCATCGAGAACGGGGCGGGCACCGAGCGAACAGTAGCCCTGGCATTGCCGCGTTCGGCTGACATGATCGTCGCCGTGCTCGCGGTCGCCAAGACGGGTGCCGCGTTCCTGCCGCTAGACCCTGCCTACCCGGCCGACCGGATAGCGTTCATGGTCAGCGATTCGGATCCGGTCCTGCTCTGCAGCACCCAGGAGGCGGCTGCGGGACTCCCGGCAGGGCCACGGCGACTCATCGTGGACGCCGCCGATGTCATCGACGCCCTGCGCGGCCAATCCGACGCCGACTTGACGAGCGCCGAGCGTGGAGAGCCGCCGTCGCCGGCCAACCTGGCCTACGTCATCTATACGTCTGGCTCGACCGGAAGGCCGAAGGGCGTCGCGGTGACGCACGCCGGAATCGCCGGCCTGGCCGCGGCCTTCGCCGAGCGAATGGCCGTCGACGCGTACAGCCGCGTCCTGCAATTCTCCTCTCCGAGTTTCGATGCCTTCATCTGCGAATTGATCACTACCCTTGAGGCCGGAGCCGCTCTCGCGGTCCCCCCGGCCGGCAGTCTGGCCGGGGACACCCTGGACGTGGCGCTTGCCGACTACGGCATCAGCCATGCGGTCCTTCCGCCAGTGGCCGCGGGAAGCATCTCCCCAGGCAAGCATGCCGATCTGCGTACCCTCATGGTGGCGGGTGAGGCGTGCCCGACCGACCTCGTCGCTCGCTGGGCGCCGGGCCGGCGCATGATCAACGCGTACGGTCCGACTGAGGTCACGGTATGCGCCACCATGAGCGATCCGCTCCACGGCTCGGCCGCACCCGTGATCGGCCGGTCCATTCCCGGCATCTCTGTCCACGTCCTGGACGATGCGTTGCGGCCTGTGTCGCCCGGCACGGTGGGTGAACTCTATGTCAGCGGTGCCGGGCGCGCCCGTGGCTACCTCGGGCGTCCCGCGCTCACCGCCGAGAGGTTCGTCGCGAACCCGTTCGCCGCCGACGGCTCGCGCATGTACCGTACGGGTGACCTGGTGGCCTGGCTGGCCGACGGCAACCTCGTCTTCCACGGCCGGGCCGACGACCAGGTCAAGCTCCGCGGATTCCGGATCGAACTCGGCGAGATCGAGGCGGTACTAACCGCGCATCCCACGGTCGATCGCGCCGTGGTCACGGTCCGCGAGGACCTACCCGGGATACAACGGATCGTCGCGTACATGATCCCCGCCCACGGCGCAGCCCCAGGGCCGGACGAACTTCGCGAGCATGCCGCTCAGCTGCTGCCCGATCACATGGTGCCATCGGCCTACGTGATTATTGACGCCTTTCCCCTGACGCCCAGCGGGAAGCTTGACCGCAAGGCGCTCCCCGCACCCGCACCGACGGCGACGCCGGCCCAGACCGAACGGGGACCTCGGACTCGTACCGAGGAACTCCTGTGCACGATCTTCAGCGAGCTGCTCGGGACCACTGGCGTTGACATTGACAGCACGTTCTTCGGACTCGGTGGCGACAGCATGCTCGCGATCAGAGTGATCCAGCGGGCGCGCGAGGCGAACCTGGCGATATCGCCACGGCAGATGGCCAGCAACCCGACCATCGAGGAGCTCGGCGCAGTGCTCGACGGCAAGAGCGCGTCACCCGCCGCCGTCGCGGGCGGCGGCGAGTGACGCGTCCTGGGGGCTCCACGCCACCAGCGCCGACCGACCATCACACAACGTCGCAGACAGGAAGAGATCATGACCGCTCGCCCGGCTGTCCATCCGTACGAACTTGAGACGATCGATCTTGCCGATCCTCGGCTCCACGCGGAGAAAGACCTGAGCGAGGTCTGGCGCCATCTCCGTGCTGAGCAGCCCTTCTACTGGCAGGCGGAACGAGGCTCGCAGCCCGGCTTCTGGGTGATCACCCGCTACGAGGACGCCCTCGCCGTCTACCGGGACCAGGAACACTTCACCGTAGAAGGGGGCAACGCGCTGGGCACGCTGCTCACCGGCGGTGACTCAGCGGCCGGCAAGATGCTGGCGGTGACTGACGGAATCCGCCACAAGCAGATCCGCAACGTCCTGATGAAGGCCTTCTCGCCGCGGATGCTGAACGACATCGAGCAGTCCATCCGCCGCACAGTCGACCAGCTCCTGATCGATGCCATCAAGGCTGGCGACTGCGACTTCGCGCGGGACGTCTCTAGCAACGTTCCGATAGGCGCCATCTGCGATCTCCTCGCGGTCCCCCCGTCCGACCGCAAGTACCTGCTCAGTCGCACCGCCCACGCTTGGAGCACCGACTACGCCGACGAGCCGCCCGAGGAGTCCTGGACGGCGAAGAACGAGATCCTGCTGTACTTCAGCGACCTGGCGCGCACCCGCCGTGGCCGCGACCAGGACGACGTCGTCAGCCTGTTGGCCAACAGCCTCATCGACGGTGAGCATCTCAGTGAGGCCGAGCTCATGACTAACTGCTACGGGCTGATGATCGGCGGTGACGAGACCGGCCGCCATGCGATGACTGGCGGCTTGCTCGCGCTGATCCAGAACCCCAGCCAGTGGCAGGCGCTGAAGCGCGGCGAGGTTGACCTTGAGACGGCGGCCGAGGAAGTACTGCGCTGGACTGTTCCCTCACTGCACGGAGGCCGTACCGCGACAAGCGACGTCGTCCTCAGCGGGCGGCAGTTGATCCGCGCCGGCGACATCGTCAGCGTCTGGATCGCCTCGGCCAACTTCGACGGTGAGATGTTCGCCAATCCCGACCGATTCGACCTGAACCGGTCGCCCAACAAGCACCTCACCTTCGCTCAGGGATCTCATTACTGCCTCGGTCACTACCTCGGTCGCATGGAAGTCGAGGCAGTTCTGGACGGGCTGCGCCGGATGGTCACGGAGGCCGAACAGACCGGCCCGGAGAAATGGATCTACTCCGCCATCCTGCATGGCATGAGCCACTGCCGGTGTACCTCAAGACCGACTACAAGGGCCTGCCGTAGTCACGCCGTGCCAGGACAACCCCAGGACTCTAGGAGGCACAGACCATGGCCGATCCGTTCATGGACGACGAGGGCCGTTACCTGGTGCTGCTCAACGATGAAGAACAGTACTCGCTCTGGCCCGCGGCCATCGACGTGCCAGCCGGCTGGCGGGCCGTCATGGGGCCGGACCGCCGCACGGCGTGCCTTGCCCATATCGAAGAGAAGTGGACGGACCTGCGCCCGCGCAGCCTCGCCGTCATGATGGCCGACCATGACAGGGCTGGGCGCCATCCCGCCGGCAGCGCGTGAGGAAGACCCTCGATGACCCTCGGCGCGGGTGCCGTAGCGATCGTCACGGGAGCGGGCCGCGGCATTGGAGCCGCGACCGCGAAACGCCTGGCCGCCGATGGCGCGATCGTGGTCGTGGCTGACCGGTGCGCCGCGGACACGGCCGGCACCGTGGCGGCGATCCAGGAGGCCGGCGCCCGTGCCCTCGGCGTCGAGTGCGACGTCACGTCCGCCGAACAGGTGACCGCGACGGTCGATCGCGCGGTCCGGGAAGCTCGGCCGACTGGACGTCCTGGTCAACAACGCCGGTGTCACGCGCGACGGCATGCTGTACGCGATGAGCGAGGAGGACTGGGACACCGTCATCGACGTGCACTTGCGGGGTGCGTTCCTGTGCTCGCGCGCAGCGGTGCCGCACATGATGCACCGGTCGGGCACGATCGTCAACCTCAGTTCCATCGCGGCGCTGGGCAATCCGGGTCAGGCCAGCTACTCGGCTGCCAAGGCGGGAATTCAAGGCCTCACCCGGGCCCTCGCAGCCGAGCTCGGCCCGTTCGGTATCACCGTCAACGCCGTCGCGCCGGGCTTCATCGCCACGGCGATGACAGATGAAGTCGCCCGCAGGATGGGCGTCGGCCCGGAAGAACTTCGTCGGTCGGCAGCGTCGAAGGTGCCCCTCCGCCGGGTCGGCACGCCCGACGACATCGCCAACGTGGTGGCGTTCCTCGCGAGTGCCGACGCCGCGTACGTCACCGGCCAGACCATCTATGTGGACGGCGGCGGCCCGCAGGGGTCGCACCAAGAGGTGGACGGATCATGAGTCCGGTGGCGATCGTGAGCGGCGGAGCCGATGACGTCCGTGCCGCCGGCGCCATGCGACTGGCCGGGGCCGGCATGGACGTCGCACTTATCGGGCCGGAACCCGATGCGAACGCGGAGCTGGCAAGGTGCGTGGCGCAGAAGCGCCAGCGGTCCATCGCGATCGAGGCGGACGTTGCCGATGCCGCCTCAGTCGACGCCGCGGTCGCCGACGTGCGGGAGGCGCTCGGCGATCCGACCGTGTTGCTGCACGTCATCAGCCTTACGGCCTGCTGCCCACTGCGCGGCCTTTCCGAGGATGACTGGCGGGCGATGATCACCGGCCCACTGAGGGGGATGTTTCTCACTAGCCGAGCGGTGCTCGACCCGATGCTCCAGAACGGCGTGGGCCACATCATCACCGTCGCCGGTGTCGCTGGCCTCGATTCAGGCCGGTCCCGCGAGAACCAGACGGTGCGGGCCGCGCTGGAGGGCTTCATGAGGACAATCGCGATGGAGTTGCGCTCCTTCGGCATCACGGCGAACCTCATCGTACCGGCGTCTCCCGCCGCCGGAATCTCCCTAGTGACGAATGCTGACACGACCGGCGATGCCAGGACGCGAGCCCATCCTACCTATGCCGCACAGGCTGCCGCCACATTGCCATTTCTCATCGGCGACACGGCTTCCGCCATGTCGGGCCAGGTCATCTGCCTAGGCGAATGAGCCTGGCATCGCGAATGGATCAGCCACGCGGCGGTCAGCGTCCGACGAGATATTCCATGACTGGAGCAAACTGCTCTATATAGAAGGCGATAACGCTGAGGTAGGAGATACCGAGGGTCTCCCTGCGACTTTCCAGCTCATCGGCCATCTGCCTGGGGCTGCCTCGCAATATCATCAGCGAGTCGTGGGCGGTGAGGGTATTCCTGTCGGCCCCGAGGAACTGCCAGATCCAGGGCTGGGCCTCATCGCCGACCACGAAGATAGGCAGTGCGAATTCAATGTCGTTGGCCCGGTCCCCGGCGGCCTCGCGTACCTCGGTGATTATTCGCCCGATGTTATCGCGGCTGGCCAGCGGGCCGACGGCAGGAGTTACGATGTCCGCTTTTGCCGCGGCCACCGCCCGCGCCCTGGGGCCGGAGGCAGCCATCAGGACCGGAGTATGCTGCTCCCCGTCAAGGTCGCGCAGGTGATCGATCGTCTGCTCGAGCAGCGCCAGCCGCTGGGGGCCGGTCGGCCGCTGGCCCAGGAGGCGGCTTGACTGGTCGGCCACCTCCGGGCGGCCCGTTCCTATGCCAAACTCGAAGCGACCGCCGCTGAGCAGCGACACCGTGTGCGCGTCCCAGGCGGCGAGCCGAGGCGCACGAAGCGGGCTGGCGAGCACGAATGTGCCGACTCGCAGCGTCGTGGTCGCCCCGGCTGCCAGCGCGAGCGACGGCAGCGGCGACGGTGTCTCCCTGCCGTTGCCCATGTGTAGCATGTGCATGCTGTCGGGCATGTGCAGCGTCGAATATCCGAGTTCCTCGGCACGCTTGGCAGTAGCCAGCCATTGCTTTGCGTCGCTGGGCACCGCCTGCACGGCGAAGCGGAACTCCTTTATGTGCATGATAGGAATCATAGCACTGCCGCTTTTCGCTGCGGCCCCTCGGACAATGCCGCAGGCTTTAGATGTTTGACCGGTTGCGGGTAGTTCCTGTTTTTGGTTACTGGTGGTAATCGCCTTTCGGCGACCTCCTGGCCCTCCACCGCGACCCAGTACTCGATGACGCGGACCGCGACCGTGACGCCGTCGCCGGACAGCTCCGCCCGGTACGAGCCGTCGGGCAGGATATGCGAGGTCCCGCTTCAGCGGGACGTCGCTCTTGAGCCTGATCAGCATGTGCGCGGACCGGATCATCCGGGCGATCCGCGCGGCCCCGTGGTAGTTGCGGTCCGCCAGCCAGGTCCAGTCCGGCGCGAACAGGAACGGGAACTGTTCCATGGCCTCATCGAGCAGGCTCTGCTCCGATTCTGCCTTGTCCGTGCCGGCGGGTTCGCGCTGCAATCGTTCTCACAAATTTGAGCACAAGTACATCGGGAGAAGCTTCTCAGGGGCCTCAGGTGAGCAGTCCGACAAAACACGGTCCACCGCAGCCATATCCGCAGGTCAGCGAGCTTATGACCGGTCCCGGAACAAACTCGCGTGACCAAATACCTCATTCCTTGATACTCTAGGACAACATGGGTGAGTTTGAAGCATTCAGCTGCGAGTCGGTCCAGGAATGAACAAAAGTGGCGTCCCGGACGAGCTAGACCTCTCCCTGATCGGCGCGATGCAGATACAGCCCAGGGCACCGTGGAAACTGCTCGGGGAGGTCCTAGGCGTCAGTCCGGTGACAGTGGCCAGGCGCTGGAATCAGCTGAGCGAGGCAGGACTGGCGTGGGTGACTGTCTGCGCATCCACGACGATGCTGGCGGCAACGTCCTTCTCCCTGCTAGAGGTTCACTGCGAGGCGAACCTGACACATAGCGTAGCCGCGAAGCTGCTGCAATATCCGTACGTGGTTAACGCCGCCCACGCGTCCGGGCCCTACAGCCTACTGCTGGGGGTCTGGACGCCCGACCTGGCCGCGCTTTCCCGGTTTGTACTCGATGACGTGAGCCAGATAGCAGGGGTCGTGGGCATGAGCACGTACGTGGCGTCCAATGTGTACGCCGACGGCAGCCGCTGGCGGCTGCCGTCGCTTGACGCCGAGCAGCGGCACCTGCTGAGCCCGGCGTCGCTTGCGTCGGACTGCCCGGTGATGCTCCGTCCCGAGGATCGCCCGCTCCTGGTGGCACTGAGTCGCGACGGGCGCATCTCCTACGATGAGCTGGGAGCGGCCGTCGGCATCAGCACATCAACGGCCCGCCGTCGCCTTGCACGGATTCTTCGTGATGGCGCGGTGACGCTTCGCTGTGAGGTGGCGCATGAGATCTCAGGTGCCCGCGTGGAGGTGACGTTCTGGATCGACGTGCCGTCGGGCCAGCAGGCCGAAGTCGCGAGAAAGCTCGCAGGACTCGGGCCCGTCAGGCTGTGCGCATCACTGATGGACAAGAGTAGCCTCCTGCTCGTCGTGTGGCTGCGGTCGGCGGCCGACTCTCATGCGTTTGAGGCTAGGATCCTGCGCATAAGTCCCAGTGTATCGATATCGAAGAGGGTCCTTACGCTCCGCCACCTGAAGCTCATTGGCCGGATCCTCGATGAGGATGGCAGGGCGGCGCAGATCGTCCCGGCTGACATCTGGCAGGACACCCAACTGGCTGGGTAAACGCGACCGGAGCCTGCCGCATGTGACCTTTTCCATGCTAGTTCTGGGCCAGGTCCGGCGCGCCCTCTGGCTTAACCGACTGCTGGTGCTGTCCCATCATCTGAGCGCGCCCCGCGGGCAGGGCAAGCGCGGCGCAGGCCGCCAGAACGTAGAGTCCTACCACCACGAGCATTCCCACCGTCGCCGCGTGCACTGGCTTGCTTCCCGTATCGAGCTGACCGAAGTAAATGGTGCCGACAAGCGCGATGCCGAAGGCAATGCCGACCTGTATGGCCGTGTTGACCATGGATGACGCCGAACCCGCCTGGCGGGGAGGGACCCTCCCCAGCACGAGGTTCACCAGAGTCCCCGATACCATCGCCATGCCGAGTCCCCCGATAAGCATGCCGGGAATTAGCTGCCAGGTGTGCAGTTCGGTTCCATAGCGCGCGATGGCGATGGTCACCAGCCCCATGCCCGCCGCGATCACCAGAGAGCCAATCAGCACGGCACGGCGGCCGAGCACCACCATCCTCGGTGCTAGCGCCGAACCCGCCCCGAGGCCCACGGCGAACGGGATAAGCGTCACCGCAGTGTGGAGCGCGGAATACCCGACGCCAGACTGCAGGTGCACGGTCAGCACCAGCGTGTAGGCGGTACCGGCGAAGAACAGCGTGGCAACGAGCAGACCACCCACTACGCTGTGCTGCCGGAACACGGCCGGATCCATCATCGGCTGCGCACCGCGCCGGGCCACGCCGCGCTCATACACCCAAAACGCCGCGAAGAAAAGGATGCAGCTGGCCATCAGCACGATGCTCCACCAGGGCCAGCCCAGCACGCGCCCTTCCACCAGCGGATAAAGCAGGGCCAGTAGACCCGCAGTCGCGATACCCATTCCGGGCAGGTCAATCGATACCGCGCGCGGCGAACGCGACTCGCGCATGAGCAGCGCGGCCCCGATGAACGAAGGAATGCCGATGATGACGTTGACGTAGAAGATCGGGCGCCAGTCCCACCCGAAGAAGTTGGCGTTGAGCAGCAGCCCGCCGATGAGCGGGCCGCCCACCCCGCCGACGGCGAACGTCATGCCATATATCGACATGGCCCTGGGCTGCTCGGAGCTGGGGAAGCCCACCTGTATCATCGCCAGCACCTGAGGAACCATGAGCGCCGCAGAGAGCCCTTGCAGCACCCTGGCGGCGATCAGCATGCCAGGATTGGCCGCGAGACCCGCCATTGCCGAAAATACGATGAAGCATGCCAGCCCGGCCAGGAACATCCGGCGGCGGCCGTACCTGTCCCCTATCCGCCCGCCCGCGATCATGGCCGAAGCGAACGCGAGGGTGTAGCCGGCCACCGACCATTCCAGCTCAGTGGAGGATGCGTGCAGATTACTCCGCAGCGAAGGAAGGGCGATGTTCACCACTGTCGCGTCGACCATGTCCATCAGGACGGCGACCAGCGTAAAGGCGAGCGCCGCCCACCGATGGGCACCATATGGATCAGAGGTGGAAGCCTCGGTCATCTCCTACTCCTCAGGTCGGCTCTGCCTTGGCGTATCACGATCAGTCCAGAGCATATCATCGGCGTACGCAGTCCTGGTTGCAGCAGGGCACTGCTTGCGACGGCACTCCCTCACCATTTCGCGGCACCGCCATCATGCCATCGCATAATGGCCTTGCTTTAAGCGAGGGCGAGTTCCTTCCTGCTTAAGGGGAAAATGTCGCGCCGGTGTCCGTCGCGACGGTCAGGGCACGGGGAAGCTGATCCGGGACGGGGGAATGCCCGCGGCGGCCGCGCCGGTCCCGATGATCTTGCACAGTGCCTGGTAAACGGCGAAAAGTGCCCACATTTCCTGCTGGACCCCGGCGGGGTCCTTCGACCGGAGGACGGGCTGCCCTTCGCCCATGCCGGTTTTGTGATGGCCGATGACGGTCTCGCATCCCCACCGGTCCGGGTAGCAGCAGGCGAGGTCAAGCGCAGGATAGCGCTCTGAGTCGAGCAGGCTGGTGACTAGGAAGAACACCTCGGAAGCTTCTCGGTCTTCCCGTCGGTGGCGGGGGCGTTGTGGACGGTGTAGTCGATGACGCGGACGGTGACGGCTGGGCCGTCGCTCCCGCGGGGCGGCTTGAGCTCGGCGAGGTAGGTGCCGTCGGCCAGCACTACCACCGGCTTCAGGGGGAAGGACGCGGACGCGCGCCACAGGATGTGCGCCCCGGTCGCCAGGAAGTCCCGGGCCAGGGACCAGGACAGGAACTTCCGGTCGGCGAGGACTAGCATGCCCGGGCCGAAGCATCCCTGTTCCAGCAGGTCGGCGGCTAGGGCCTGTTCAGAGGACCGGTAGCCGCCGATGGAGGCCCCGAGCATGCTCCCGGTCCCGGATTCCGCCGCGGCGACCCACCTGACCTGGGGGAACGCACCGTCGCCTGCCTGGTCAGATGACCGGCCGAAGAACCGGGCGTTCTGTCCGCTGTCCGGGACGTCCGTGACCGATCCGTCGACCGAGACGATCCGCAGCCCGCAGCAGAACACTCCGGCCTCGCCGTCTTCCCCGGTTGGCCCGGCGACCTGCAGGAATATGCCCTTCAACGGCCCTGGGCCGAGCTTCCCCCGGGCGCGCGACAGGTTCGAGACGTTCGGCGGCTTCCACCGGCGACCGTCGCCGGCATCGACCCAGCCGTCCGGGTCCAGTTGGCCTTCCAGCAGGTCAGTTACCCGTCGCTGATGATAAAGGCCGTCAGCCAGCTTGACCATGACCTGCCCGTACCCGCAGTTCCGCCCCCGGAACAGCCACAGCGCCAGCGTGAAGTACACCACCAGCCGGGCCGGCAGCAGCCGACGCCGCTGCTCCCACGCCCCGGCTTCCTCCACCACCGCATCAATCAGTTCCGGCGTGAAAACCCTAGTCAGCACGCCAACCGAAATCCGGTCCGGCAGCCAGCCGTCCGGCGAAAGCCCCTCAGAACCATCATGCGCCACGAACCACAAAGGTACCGTACAACCTCTAAAGCAAGGCCATTGATTCTACCGTGCCTGGATCGTGAGGCAGGAGTGGCCGGGTAGAGACCCCAGCGGATCTGTCGATCTGCTGACAGCAGATAGAATTGACAGACCGACTTAGCCGTTCGTAGGGTAGCCTCACGGTCATCGCAATCTACGGAGGTTCGGCAATGACTAGACTGCCCTCCGCGGCTGAGTCCATGGTTAGCATGCGCGCGCCCGAGCTCGCAGACGTCGCGCATAACGATCAGATTCGTCAGTGGCTGCTGCGGCAGCGCATTCTTTTCCTCTGGCAGGAGGTCAACGACGAGATCGCCAATAGGCTCTGCTCCGAGCTGCTCCTGCTTTCCTCGCAGGACTCGAAGCGGGATATCTTCCTCTACATCAATTCGCCGGGCGGCTCTGTTACCGCCGGGCTGGCGATCTACGACGTCATGCAGTACATCGAGAATGACGTGGCGACCGTTGCGGTCGGGTTCGCCGCCTCGATGGGACAATTCCTACTATGCTCCGGGGCGCCCGGGAAGCGCTACGCCCTGCCGAACGCGCGGGTCGTCATGCACCAGCCGCTGGGCGGGATCGGCGGGACGGCCTCGGACGTCAAGATCATGGCCGAGCAGATGATCGCCATCAAGGCCACGCTGGCAGAGAAGATAGCCATGCACACCGGCCAGCCGCTGGAGCGGATCGTGGTCGACTCGGACCGGGACCGCTGGTTCACGGCGGAAGAGGCCAAGGAGTACGGCTTCGTGGACCACGTCGTGGAGAGCGCACGACAGGTCCAGCGGGAAGCGGCGGTGGCCTGAACCCATGACAGGCGGATTCAGCGGCCGGTACATCGTACCGTCGTTTACCGAGCGCACCTCCTACGGCATCAAGGAGATGAACCCGTACAACAAGCTCTTCGAGGAGCGGGTCATCTTTCTCGGCGCGCAAATCGACGACACCTCCGCCAACGACATCATCGCGCAGTTGTTCACGCTCGAGACGGTCAACCCGGATGCCGACATCAACCTCTACATCAACTCACCGGGCGGCGCCTACACGTCGATGACGGCCATCTACGACACCATGCAGTTCGTCTGCTGCGACATCCAGACGGTATGCGTCGGCCAGGCCAGGTCGGCGGCCGCGATCCTGCTCGCGGCGGGCACCGCGGGCAAGCGGATAGCGCTGCCGCACTCGCGAATCGTGCTTGAGCAGCCGACGATAGCGAGTGAGTACGGGCAGGCCAGCGACATCGAGATCCAGTCCCAGGAGGCTCCTTCGGATGAGGGAGGCGATGGAGAAGCTGCTTGCCGCGCACTGCGGCCGGTCCGAGGAGCAGATCCGCAAGGACATGGAACGGGACCGCTACCTGCCCGCGGAGGTCGCGAAAGAGTATGGGCTGCATCGACGCCGTCGTGACCGCGCGCGACGTGAGGAACCCCGCGTCAGTGCTCCGCTGAGCGGACCCGACCACCTCAGCGCGGCTGAGGTGGTCGGGTCCGCGAGCACGATCAGCAGCCTGGCTTCCAGGTGCCGCCGCCTGATCGCGCTGCTGCCGACCCTGAAGGTCATGTGTGCCGACACCGTATACGACCTTCGGCTAACCGGCTTACACCTTTCGTCGCGGCATCGGGACGCTGGATGCATTCCTGGTACGCCCGTCCGTCCCATAATTGGTCCGCCCGCTCCCGCTTGTCACCATGAGGTGTAGTCTGAGCAAAGGCCATTACGGGTCTCGCAGGAAAACGAAAGGGGAGCGGGGATACGGGCCAACATTGCCCGCAACCCGGAGTGACGATGGGCTTGACGCTAGCCGAGAAGTTGTGGCGCTCTCACCTAGTTGACAGCGCCGAAGGACTGCCCGACCTACTCTACGTCGACCTTCATCTTATGCACGAAATGACCAGCGCACAGGCATTTGAAGGACTCCGCACGGCTAAGCGTAGCGTTCGCAGGCCGGCTCTGACTGTGGCAACGGCTGATCACAACGTTCCGACGAGTCCCGCCGAGCGCCTCATCATCACCGATTCAGCGTCACGTGCCCAAGTGGAGGCGCTGCGCGAGAATTGCGCCGAGTTCGGCATCTCGTTGTACGATCTCGGGAACGCGGAGCAGGGAATCCTGCACGTCATTGGCCCCGAACTCGGCCTCACTCAGCCAGGAATGCTCATCGCTTGTGGGGACAGCCACACGACGACGCATGGCGCGCTCGGGGCGCTGGCGTTTGGCATCGGCACCAGCGAGGTGGAACACGTGCTCGCCACGCAGACACTTCCGATGCCTACCTTCCGTACCATGGCCGTCACAGTCAACGGCGCATTGCCGCATGGAACGACGGCGAAGGACCTAATCCTGGCTATCATCGCAGAGATCGGCACCGGCGGCGGCCAGGGACATGTCATTGAATTCCGCGGGGAGGTCATCCGCGCGCTATCCGTGGAAGAGCGCCTCACGGTCTCCAACATGGCCGTCGAGGCCAGCGGGCGGGCCGGGCGCATCGCGCCGGATGAGATCACCTTCGGCTATCTGCACGGGCGGAGGTTCGCGCCCAGCGGGCAGGACTGGGAGGCGGCAGTGGCGTACTGGCGAACGCTGCGCACGGATGACAACGCGGTGTTCGACCGAGAGGTAGTCATTGACGGTAGCGTGGTCAGCCCTCATGTCACCTGGGGCACCAATCCCGGTCAGGCATGCCCGCTGGACAGCGCTGTCCCGGCTCCCGAGTCGCTGTCCGATCCAGGCGAGCGCCAGGCGGCCGAGTCCGCGCTCGCCTATATGGGGCTGTCGCCGGGAACCCTGATGAAGGACATCCGCATCGATACGGTCTTCATCGGTTCATGCACAAACGGCAGAATCGGCGACCTGCGGGCCGCGGCGAATGTGATCAGGGGGAGGAAGGTCGCGGCTGGCACCCGGATGCTGGTTGTCCCCGGCTCAACGGCGGTTCGCCTCCAGGCCGAGGCCGAGGGCCTACACGAAATCTTCCTCAGCGCAGGCGCGGAGTGGCGCGAGGCCGGATGCTCCATGTGCATCGGGGTGAACGCGGACCGGCTGGCACCGGGCGAGCGCAGCGCGTCGACATCGAACAGGAACTTCGAGGGCCGGCAGGGCACACAAGGCCGGACGCATCTCGTCTCGCCGGAGGTAGCCGCCGCGACCGGGGTGGCGGGACAGCTCGCCTCTCCTCGGGATATCGGGGCATGACCCACCGCATTGCTGTGCTCCCCGGCGATGGCATTGGCCCAGAGGTAACCGCGGCAGCGATTGAGGTCCTGCACAGGATCGGGAACTTCGACCTTGCGGAGTACCCGATCGGGGCGGTGGCCATTCGCGCTCACGGTACGCCGCTCCCGGAGCACACGCTGTCCGCGTGCGCGGAAGCGGACGCTGTCCTGCTGGGGGCAGTCGGCACTGGACTCACCGAGAGCGCAGACGCGCCCCGCCCCGAGGAGGGGGTGCTCAGGCTCCGGTCAGCGCTTCGCCTGTACGCGAATCTCCGGCCAGCACGCGCTTACCCGGCGATCAGTGACGCCAGCCCGCTGAAGCCCAGCCGACTGGCAGGTGCCGAACTGGTCATCGTGCGCGAGCTGACTGGCGGCTTGTACTTCGGGGAGCGGGGCCATTCCGGGCAAGGCGCTAGCAGGCAGGCCTTCGACACGTGTACCTACTCGGCAACCGAGATAGAGCGTGTCGGCCGGGTGGCGTTCACGTTGGCTCAGAGCCGGGCCGCAGAGACCGGGCGAAAGCCGCACGTCACATCGGTCGACAAAGCGAATGTTCTCGCCACTTCCCAGCTATGGCGGGAGGTCGTCCAAAACCTCGCCGAACGCGAGTACCCTGAGGTCGTCTTGGAACACATGCTCGTGGACGCGGCGGCTATGAACCTGGCGACCAATCCCGCGCGTTTTAACGTCATCTTGACCGAGAACATGTTCGGCGACATACTAAGTGACGAGACGGCGGCCCTCGCCGGGTCGCTGGCGCTGCTCCCAAGCGCTTCCATACGGGAGCTAGCAGCCAGCGAGTCCACACCAGGAATCTTCGAACCAGTCCATGGATCAGCTCCTGATATAGCGGGAAATAATACCGCCAACCCGCTGGGAATGATACTCTCAGCCGCTCTCATGCTTCGCTACGGACTCCGGCTAACGGAGGAATCGATCGCACTTGAGAATGCAGTCAACCAAGTCTTGGAGCGTGGGATCCGGACCCCTGACCTTGGCGGAGATGCCTCGACAGCAGACGTCGTCTCATCGATTATAGCCGCGCTATGAACGATACGGGGATTTCATGTAAGTGAACGGGAGAGGTCGGACGATGATAAATTCCAGAATCGTTATCGTCGATGACTATCGCCTATTCCGTGAAGGGATAGCAGAGATCGTCAACAGCGAATCCGATCTCGAAGTTGTCGGCCAGGCCGATAACGGAACTTCCGCACTCGAAATCATACGCCAGACCAGCCCAGACGTCGTGCTCCTCGACGTGTCCATGCCAGGTACCAGCCTTCAGGACCTGCTACCGCAGATCTTGGCCCTGAACACCCCGCCACTGGTCGCGATTCTGACCATGTACGATGACCCGCGGATGGTTAGCAAGCTCATTTCACTCGGCGCCAGCGCCTACATATCCAAGGGTGCCGCGAGGGAGGAGCTGCTTACGACTATCAGGTCTATCACGCATAATCGAAATCACGTGACGCTCTCTATCTCAAGAGAGACTATGCAGCAGCTTAATGAGGGTCCTTCAAGCTTCCTCACCACTCGCGAGGTTGAAGTGCTCGAGCTGGTTTCGGCCGGTTACCGAAACTCTGAGATCGCCATTCGGCTCTACATCTCCGAGGGCACCGTGAAACGGCACCTGACTAATATCTACCTCAAGTTGGAGGTCCCGTCGAGGATAAGTGCCGTGAACAAGGCCGCCGCGCTCGGGCTGTTGAAGCCCGACCGCAGGTAGGCTCACGCCACTCCCGTCCTCGTCGGCCTGCCCGCCAGCGGAGGCACGCTCAAGTGAGCGAAGGCACGCCCCAGTGCCTGCCGTCGGCGTCCCTCCTGGCGGGAGCATGCTGGGAAGGGTGCCCGCCAGATGCCCAGGACGCCTCCCGAGGAGCCGTCTCGGGCCGTCCTGCTGCGCGCCAAGAAGGGAGGGAAGGGATCGTTCATGCGCGGCCTGCCTGCGACCAAATCCTTCATCTTCCATCACATTCGCAGGAGATCGCCAATACTGGAGTCAGCCAGGTAGTACGGGGAAGCCATTGGCAGCGGCGAAGCCCTTGGTCGCGCTGCCGTCGAGGGATGAAGTGGTATGAGGTGCTACTACAGAGTAATGCCATGCACGTTTCATGCCTTCACGCTATAGCGCCTCTCCGTGAAAAAATTCGAGATAGTTCAGAATTATCCTGAAGGATCACCATGAACAATCTTAGCGGTGATGCGGCCAGCCGGGAGTTGCATGACCAGGTTGGGCAGGCCATAGCCGCCGGACTCGCGGGGATCGAACTCGCAGAACTCTACTACGAAGGAGGGAAGCCCGCTCTAGCGGGCATCAAACTAGCGGAAGCAGGCAAAATACTTCGCTGGGCCCTGGAACACACTAAGCGGCTAGCATTCCAGCTACGCCATCCAGCACAAGTCGGTTCTTACGAAACCTCGGCGCTCTGCAGCGAGGATACGCTCCAGATCGCACAATATTCCAACCTGCAGAGCGTGCTCCTTATCTCGCGGGAAGCCCTGACCAATGCCATACGGCACTCCGGCGGCACCCAAGTCATCATGAACCTAATCGCAACCCCAGAAGAAATCTCAGCGGTGGTCGAGGACAACGGCCATGGGATCGATGCCGACCAGCAGCACTCGGTCAAGAGCCTCGGATTGCAATCCATGCAGGAACGGGCATCCCGGCTCGGCGGAACGCTCAACATTACCGCACAGCCGTCCCGTGGCACCAAGGTCATGTTCAACATACCGCTAACCTCAACTTAACCTCAATCGTTCAGGCGACCTGAGGCCGGGTTACTGATTGTGCCTGAGTCTGTTTTTTGACCTCATGTCCGTTTGCCTTCGTGGTCGGGGGTGGGCGCGGTGCCCGGTGTCCCCGGGTGCGCACCGGCTCCGACCGCGCCGGGCTGGGCTCCTTCCTGTCGCCTGGTCTGCATGACAGGTTCGCGGCCCAGCCGGATGAGCACCTGCCCGCCTGGGGCCTGGACGTGGCTGAGGGTCAGGCGGCTGATGACGGACGTCCGCTGGGCGTAGAGCAGGATGAACACGGCGGCCAGGCGGTCCTCGGGATTGTGGCTGTCGTCGTGCAGCAGCCAGCGGGCCTGTTCCCAGCGGGTCCCGGTGTCGATCGCGCCGGACGGCCCGCCCCATTTGACGGCCGCGAAGTCCAGCGTGGTGAGCTTGTTCCTGGCCGCCGCCATCACTAAACGGGGACGAGCGCGATCGCCCGGCCGGGCGCCCCTGTCCCGCTTTCCACCTTGAGCGGCAGGAAGCAGAACCAGGCACCCCGGGGCGGCAGGCGGTCTAGGCCCGTCAGGCACTCCACGAAGATGGCGCCCCGCGGCAGCCCGCACTGGTGGGCAACCGCGCCGTTGTCGGCAGCGCCCATGGATGGGGCATCCGTACCCATGCAGCGGACTCCTCGCTCGAGAAGCAGCATCAGCGTGTCCTCCCCGGGCGCGGGCCACCCGGGGAGGCGCTTGGTCACCACGACGTCGTGCAGGTAGGCCGCGCCCGCAGGACCACGCAGGTACCGCTGGTCCCAGTTCGTCAGGAACAGGACCACCTCACCCGGCCGCAGGCGGCCGTGCTCCTGCTCCCACCGGTCGATTACCTCAGTGCCGAACACCGGGCTAACGCCCTCGTATCCGCTAACGGGCACGGCCTCCCGCACGTCAATGACCGCAGCCGGACCTAGAAGGCTCTCTAGCCCGACCTTCTCGGCGGTAATATCGCCGGCCGGCCCGCAGCCCGCTATGCCAGAATCCTGCGGCGGCACGAAATGGCTCGGCGCGTCGAAATGCGTGCCGGTGTGCTCATCAATCGTCAGCCACTTGGTGGCATACGGGGCAGCATTCCGGTTATAGACTGCCGAGTGCTGGTCCCGTTGGGTGGTAAACCAGTTCCACGTCTTGTGCTGGAACGGCATATGCGTCGGCCAGTAGCATGGCAGGTCCTCAGCAAGAACCAGGCTGAGGTCCACGAGGCGGTGCTCCGGCCACGATATCGGGTCCATTCAGCTTACCCTTTCCAGTTGCACTGCCCGGCCGCCTTCGACCTGAAATACGACCGCCCCCATTGTCACCGCAGTATCGAGAGGCCTAGGCAAGGTTCCGGAGAATGGGTTACCCGTGGCCCGCAGATTGGCCACCAGAGGAGCAGGGTCGAATCCCTGGACCCCGCCCACGGGGCCCACCATGCCAACATCCGTCACGAACGCAGTGCCGCCCGGCAAGATATGCAGCGAAGCGGTGGATTCGTGCGTATGAGTGCCGATGACCGCGGCCGCCTCCCCGTCGACCGCATGCGCAAATATCTGCTTTTCGAGCACATGATCGCCGTGATAGTCAACGATGACTACGCCACGCTTCTCGGCGTGCAGCCACGATTCATGAGCCGGCATGAACCGGCCTGCCACGGCCTTGACTGACTTCAACGCACAGTAGTCCGCGAGGTTGATGACCGTCACCGCTCCGGCGGGCACATCAACATGGATTACCCCGCGCCCAGGTACCGGCTCGGTCACGTTATTGGGACGGATGACCTGATCGAGGGCGAGCAGTTCTACCGACTCATCGCTGTCCCAGGAGTGGTTGCCGCCTGTGATGACATCGAACCCGGCTGCGAGAAGCTCCCCCACCTGCTTGGCAGCCATCCCGAACCCATCGGGAGCGCAGTTCTCCGCATTAGCGATCGCGATGTCAATCTCATACCTTGCGCGCAGCTCAGGAACTCGCTCGGCCGCATGTGAACAGGCCTGCTCGCCGACAATATCTCCAAGGAAGAGGACTCTCACGGTCATGATTTTGCCTGGTGCCTGCCTGGCCCGCATCACCAGAAGGTCGCATCACTCCGTGCCCCTTTGGTGGAGCGGCCCCCGCCGGGAGCCTAGCAGGTCAGGCGCTGGCCACAGCATTCCCTTTATCTCGTAGGTACCCGTGACCCCGCGCCCTCTGACCTAGGTCGTACGCCGGTTCGCGCAAGGTGGCATCGGCGGGATACGACCATCGGGAGAGGCGCGCCATGGCGGGCGAGAGGGATACTTTGGGCGTGTCGTACATCCCGATCACCCAACGGCCAAGCGGAATGCCGTTCCATAAGTATCGCGGCTACCGCAGGTTTACCCTCCCCGACCGCACCTGGCCCGATAAGGTGGCACAGCGCGCGCCATTGTGGTGTAGCGTCGATCTTCGAGATGGTAATCAGGCGCTCATCGACCCGATGGACCTCGATCGCCGACGCAAGATGTACAATCTGCTCGTCAGGCTGGGCTTCAAGGAAATCGAGCTTGGCTTCCCGCTCGCGAGCCAGGTGGACTGGGACTTCACCCGTGAAGTGATTGAACGGGACGCAATTCCCGATGACGTGACGATCCAGGTCATGTCCCCCATCAGGGATGGGATGATCGAGGAGACCGTTAAATCCATTGTCGGAGCGCCGCGCGCCATCCTGCAGGTGTATAACCCGACATCCGCCACCCAGCGCCGAGTCGTCTTTAACATGGATCGCGCGGAAGTGAAGAAGCTTGCGCTGTGGGGCGCAGAAACTGCATTGAAGGTCAGGGACTCCCTGCCGGGCACCGAGATATACCTGCAATACGGCACCGAGTCCTTCACCCAGACCGAGCCGAGTTCGCACTTGAGGTCTGCAACGCCGTGCTTGACCTGTGGCGCCCGCAGCCCGCCGAGCAAGTCCGCATCGTGCTCCCCGCGACGGTCGAGTGCTACCCGCCCCAAGAATTCGCTGATAGAATGGAGTGGATGCACCGAAATCTCGCCCATCGTGAGTCCATTATTCTCTCGCTGCATGTGCACAACGACCGGGGCACCGGGGTCGCAACGGCGGAGCTGGGACTGCTGGCGCCGATCGCGTTGAGGGAACTCTGTTTGGCAACGGGGAACGGGCCGGAAACGTGTGCCTGGTCACGATGGCGATGAACCTCTACTCCCAAGGGATCGACCCGCAGCTCGACCTCAGCTATCTCGATGAGGTGCGCAACGTGGTTGAGTACTGCAACCGGATGCCGGTTGCGATCCGGCAGCCATGGGTGGGCGACTTCGCCTATACCTCTATGGCGGGCCGCATCAGGACGCAATCAGCAAGGGGGCCAGCGCGCTCGCGAAAAGCGATTCCGAAGTCTGGGACGTGCCTTACCTGCCTATTGACCCACAAGACGTTGGCCGCGGCTATCAGGCACTGATCAGGATCAACCAACAGTCAGGCAAGGGCGGAATCGCCTACCTCATGCATATCGAGCACGGCTTCGACCTGCCGCGGCGGCTACAGATAGAGTTCGCCGCGGTCGTGCAGGCGAACGCAACGGGAGGTGGTGAGATCACTCCAGCACAGCTGCTGGAATGGTTCACCGGGGAATACCTCACGGCTACCGATGACCCGACGCACGCGACCAGCGCGCAGAACGCCCAAGAGCGCCTCGACGGGCTACTACGACCGGCCGGCCAGCAGGGCACGATCGTGGATACCTCCTTCCAGCCCCCCTCCGCTGAGTCCAGGCAATGGGTCACTTACACCGAGGCCCAGTCCGGGCGGACCATTTGCTGGGGAGTGGGCACCGGCGCGTCGCAAGAGGAGAGCCTGGACCGCTCGATCCGGTCCGCCGCCCGGCGGCTCAGCAAGGCGAGGCAGGCGTGACGCGGGAAGCGGTACGCGTGCACCGCGGCCGGATGCTGCCATTGCGCCGCCGCGACGTGGATACCGACCAGATCGTCCCCGCCGAGTTCTGCAAGCGGATCAGCCGCACCGGTTACGAAGACACCCTGTTCTACCGCTGGCGGCAGGACCCAGGGTTCGTGCTCAATGATCCCAGGTTCCACAATGCCAGCGTGCTCGTGGCAGGCCCGGATTTCGGCATCGGCTCCTCACGGGAACACGCGGTATGGGCGTTGCGCGACTACGGCTTCCGTGCCCTGCTGGCGCCCAATTTCGGCGACATCTTCCGGGCGAACACGGCGAAGAACGGAATCATCAGCGCTCAGGTCGGCGAGGCCTTCGTGACCCGGCTGTGGGAACTCGCCGAGGCCGCACCGGAGACGGAGATAACCGTTGACCTGGAGCGCCGCCTGGTAACGGCCGGAGACGAAGAGACATCGTTGACGATCGACGACTACGGCTGCTGGCTGTTGATGAACGGCCTGGACGATATCGAGGTCACGCTCAACCGTTCCGAGGCGATCGCCAGCTACGAGGGAACGCGGCTCCCCTGGCTGCCAAGAGTCGCAGGCTGACGCACGTCATGGAGGCTTGATGAGCCAGTTCCCTCGACGAAGCCAGGTGCTGTACGCGGGACCCGAGCGATCGGCTGCCCGGGCCTTCCTGCGCGCGATCGGATTCTCCCGGGAGGACATGGAGCGCCCAATAGTCGGCGTTGCCCACTCCTGGATCGAAACGATGCCGTGCAATTACACGCACCGCCGTCTCGCCGAGGACGTCAAGCGCGGCATCCGCGCGGCGGGCGGAACCCCCATGGAAGTGAACACGATCGCGATATCAGATGTCGTCACGATGGGGACTGAGGGAATGAAGACGTCCCTCGTCAGCCGGGAGGTAATAGCCGACTCGATCGAACTGGTCGCCCTTGGGCACATGTTCGATGCGCTCGTGACGATCGTGGGATGCGACAAGACCCTACCCGCCGCGGCGATGGCGCACGCCCGGCTGGATATCCCGGGCGTCATCGTGTACTCCGGCTCGATCATGCCGGGCTGCTTCAACGGCGAGCAGGTGACGGCCGCGGACCTCTTCGAGGCCGTTGGCGCGAACGCGGCAGGCAAGCTAAGCGACGCTGACCTTGAGCGGCTGGAGGTCAGCGCCTGCCCAGGCGCGGGTGCGTGCGGCGGTCAGTTCACCGCGAACACCATGGCGATGGCGCTGGAATTTCTCGGCCTGTCACCGCTAGGCTCGGCTAGTCCGCCAGCCCTTGACCCGCGCAAGAGCGAGGTGGCCGAGGCGGCGGGCCGACTCTCGCTCGAATGCCTCCACGAGGGCCGGACGCCCAAACGGATTCTCAGCCGCGCCGCGTTCGAGAACGCGATCATCGCCGGTGCCGCCACGGCGGGCTCCACGAACCTCGTGCTGCACCTGCTCGCCATCGCCCGGGAGATCGGCGTCCCGCTGGAGCTCGCCGACTTCGACGAGCTGAGCGCGAAGACGCCCGTCATCACGGACCTGATGCCATACGGGCGGTACACCGCGGTCGACCTGGACCGCGCGGGAGGCACCCGCCTCGTCGCCCGGCGGCTCGCCGAAGGTCACCTGATCGACGGCACCACGCTCACCGTGACTGGCCGCTCCCTCGGCGATGAGGCAGCGGGCGCGACGCAGACGCCGGGACAGCGCGTGGTAGCTGAGCTTGCTCGGCCGCTGAGCCCCTGTGGGGCCTTGATGATCCTCAGGGGGAACCTCGCGCCATCCGGTTGCGTGGTCAAGGCCACGGCGCATGTTCGCGACCGCCACACTGGGCCCGCCCGGGTGTTCGACGATGAAGAGTCGGCGATGCGAGCCGTCCAGTCCGGCGCGATCACGGCCGGGGATGTGGTGGTGGTCCGTTATGAGGGGCCGCGCGGCGGCCCTGGCATGCGGGAGATGCTTGGAATCACGGCGGCCTTGGTGGGCCGGGGGCTCGGGGAGAGCGTGGCACTGCTGACCGACGGGCGGTTCTCCGGTGCTACCAGGGGGCTGATGGCCGGGCACATCAGTCCCGAAGCCGCGTGCGGCGGCCCGATCGCCGCTCTGCGCGACGGCGACATGATCACGGTTGACCTGCCCTCCCGCAGCCTGCGGGTCGACCTCAGCGAGGCTGACCTGGCAGCGCGGCTCGCGGGATGGGCGCCGCCTCGGCCGCGCTACACCGGCGGCGTCATGGGGAAGTATCAGGCACTGGTCGGCCCGGCCGAGCACGGTGCCGTCACGACAGCGAACCCCGCTTGGACCAGCTGACGTTGGGAGATCTCGCGTGAACGGCACGAACGGGATGTCTGGTGGCCGCCTGGCCGGCAAGTCCTGCCTGGTAACGGGCGCCGCGCACGGTATTGGCCGGGCGACAGCCGAGCTCTTCGCCCGGGAGGGCGCGCGGCTCGTCATCGCGGACGTGGACAGGAAGGCGCTGGATCAGGTTGCCGCCAGGCTGATGGACAGCGGCGCCGAAGCGGCGGCGTTCGTCGGCGACGTCTCCGAGCCGGCCGACGCGAGCGGAATGGTTCGTGCCGCCGTGGAGGGATATGGCCGCCTTGATGTGCTGGTGGCAAACGCGGGCGTAATCCCACTGCAGGACATCACCGCGGCGACCGCGGCCGACTGGGACTACGTGATGTCCATTGACGGCCGGGGCATGTTCCTGACCTGCAAGTACGCCATCGAGGCAATGCTGCCGGAGGGGCGCGGCACCATAGTGTGCCTGTCCTCCATCTCCGGCGTGGCCGGGCAGCGCGGGCAGAGCACCTATGGCCCGGCCAAGTTCGTCGCCTCCGGGCTAGCTAAGCACCTGGCCGTCGAGTGGGCGGCGGCCGGGATCAGGGTCAACGCCGTCGCTCCCGGAACGATCAGGACTGAACGCGTACGCCGGCTGTCATCAGAGCCGGGCGGCCCGCAGTACCTGAGCGATATCGAGCGCATGCACCCGATGGGCCGCCTCGGCGAGCCCGCGGAAGTGGCCTCGGCCATCTGCTTCCTCGCCTCCGACGAGGCGTCCTTCATCACCGGTGCCGTACTGCCCGTCGACGGCGGTTACCTGGCGCAATGAGACGCCGGGTCACCGCCCCCGACTCGACGTGGCCGGAAGGTACTTGCCGATGAGCACGGCTGCCTTATCACGCACCACGGAGGGAACGTGGCGGAGGTCGGTGAGGATGGCGTTCGCCAGGGCGTGCTGACAGGAACACTCCGCCGCCACGTCCACGGAGCGGACGAGCGCGGCGATGGTCGCGCGGGCGAGCGCGATGTTGCTGGCCATGACCGTGGCCACCGCGTCCGCGGTCACGGTCTCCTGGTCGCCCGGACGCCAGCAGTCATAGTCAGTGACCATGGCGACCGTGACGTAGCACAGCTCTGCCTCGCGTGCCAGATGTGCCTCGGGGGCGGCGGTCATGCCGATCACATCCGCCCCCCAGGCCCGGTAGAGCTCGGACTCGGCACGGGTGGAGAACTGCGGTCCTTCCACGCAGCAGTAGACGCCGTCCTGGTGAGTCGTGGCGCCCGCCGACCGAGCCGCCTGCACGGCGAGCGGGCGCAGCCGATCGCAGAACGGACTGGCGAAGGGCACGTGCACCACGAGGCCGTCCGCGAAGAACGAGTACGTCCGCGAACCACGGGTTCGGTCCACGAGCTGGTCCGGGATCACAAGGTGCCCGGGTGCGCGTTCCTCGCGGAGGCTGCCCACGGCGCTCACGCTGATCACCTGGCGGACGCCGATGCTTTTGAGGGCATAGACATTGGCCAGGTAGGGGACATGAGTGGGCGACAGCCTGTGCCCGCGCCCGTGCCGTGGCAGGAAGGCAAGCCTCCTGTCGCCGAGCATTCCGAGCACTAGATGGTCACTAGGATCGCCGAAGGGAGTGGAAACCTTGAGGCTCCGGACTCCGGTCAGTTCCGGCAAGTCATAAAGACCGCTGCCGCCGATGATGCCAATGTCGGCCGTTTCGTTAGGCAATGTGTCAGACCAGGCTGATGGAGATCTTCATACCGGGGGCGACCGGCATGTTCCGGGCGAAGCTGCCCTGGTTAACGCCGAGCGCCAGCTTCCCGCGGCTATTGATGTAGGCGAGCGGCTGGCCGACCTCCACATCGCCGAAGGTACTGCAGAACGGGATTTCTAGTACGGTACCCTCTACCTCGACCCTGAGAACCTTCCCGGTCAGCTCGCCAGCGATTGCCAGGCGCCCCGTCAGGTACGTTGGTCCAGACGTTCCCGAAGGTCTTGTCCAAACGGACGACCTCGCCTTCGACGTGACCCTCGCTGCGCTTGGACTCCGTATACGAAAGCCGCACGATATCGGAATGATCGAGTTCCGGTCCGACCCCGGAAAGTGGTATTCCGGCGGCTAGGTGAGCCGCGGCCGCTGCTACGACGTCCTTCCCGTACCAGGTCGGCGTGACGGGCTGGTTCATGACGTCCGGCGATGTCACCGCGTGGCATTCCTCTTCCGGAACGGCCTCGAGCGCGAACGTCAGCAGTCCGTTGTTGGGGGCCACTAGGAGTTGGCCCTTGGTGTTGCGCACGGCGATTGTCTTGGTCGTCGTTCCCGTCTCGGGGTAGACATAAGCGCAGATGACTGTGTTGGCCGGGAAGCTGCCGGGGACGTCCGCCAGGAACAGCGCTCCCTCTCGTACGTCGAACGGCGTTACGTTGTGCGTGATGTCGATGATCGGTACCCCAGGCGCGATCGTGTACATGAGGCCCTTGCAAAGCGCGTGAGCCTCGTCCGATGAACCCACATCGGATAGAAACGCGATCGGACGATAAGACATGTGCTGACTCCACATTTCCATGGCAGTAGGAACACGGTGAACGCCTAACGCAATTAGGTTTGCCGAGTGGCACGGCTCCACGCATCCAACCAAATGGGCGGCTCCTTGGGCGAAGGGTCTCATATTTTTGGCAGTTCGGAGTATTGACATACCGACGTGGCCTATGGTGCTGCCGACCTGGCCAACGACGTGACCTGCGACTATCCGCACGTCCGGAGTGATCGTGAAGCCGACGCTAATGCAACCGGGCATCGAAGACTAACTAGACGACCCACCGGATCGCTGGCAAGCTTTCCCGTGGTTGCCGGAAGCGTCATGCGAATGAGGAGGCTTTCTATGGCAGGAGCATCGGCCCCGGCTCGCTCCCGGCAGGTCGCCATCGTCTCCGGGGGGACAAAGGGGATCGGGCTAGGCTTCAGCCGCCGCCTGGTGAAGCTGGGGTACCGGGTCGCTGCCCTTTACCACGCCGACCAGGCTGCCGCGGACGCCGTGTCGGCCGAACTCGGAAGCTCCTTCACGGCTATACGAGCCGATATCTCGGACCCGGCTGCCGTGGCCCATGCCGCCACGACAGTCCTCGGCAGTCACGGGACGCCTAGCGTGCTGGTAAATAATGCCGGCCGCAACATAGACCGCCCGTTCGTCGAGATGTCCGATACCGACTGGGCCGAAGTAATCGGCACGAATCTTTCCGGTGCTTTCTACCTAACTCGCGCGTTCGCCCCGGCAATGCTTGAAGCAGGCTATGGCAGCGTCGTGAATATCGGCGCGACGACTGGCCTAAGACCGCGGTTCAACGGCGTGAACTATTGCACCAGTAAGGCCGGACTCTTGCATCTCACTAAGTGCCTCGCGCTCGAGCTTGCCCCGGCCATCAGGGTGAATAGCTTGATCCCAGGAATGATCGACACCGAGGATATGCAGCTACGCGTCCGCGAGGCGATGCCCGAGCATCGCTCGAGCATGCTGACGAGCATTCCGCAGGTCCGGATCGGCACTACCGATGAGATGGCAGACGCGCTTGAGTTCCTGATCAGCGACGCTGCCCGGTACATCACCGGCCAGAAGCTGATCGTTGACGGTGGGCAGTTCATGTGGTGATAGGGGACATGTAATGTCTGCACAGCGTGATATCGGCCACGCGGAGCCGGTGGCGGTAATCGGGCTGGCCTGTCGCCTGCCGATGGCGCCGGACCCGGACGAGTACTGGCGTCTCCTCCGGGAGGGCAAGGACGCTATCACCGATATTCCCCCAGTCCGGTGGGATAGCACGGCAGCGGATTTCCAGGCACCGCAGCGTGGCGGCTTCCTGGACCGCATCGACATGTTCGACTGTGATTTCTTCGGGATTTCCCCCCGTGAGGCCGCGGCGATGGACCCGCAGCAGCGGCTGATCCTTGAACTGAGCTGGGAGGCCCTAGAGGACGGGGGAATCATTCCGGGCAGCCTCGCGGGTGGCACGACCGGCGTGTTCGTCGGGGCGATCTGGGATGACTATGCCACCCTCACCTACCAGCATGGGGCCGTCGGCATCAGCCAGCACACGATGACAGGCGTGCACCGCAGCATCATCGCCAACCGGGTGTCCTACCTACTCGGCGCGCATGGGCCCAGCGTGGTGGTCGACACTGGACAGTCCTCATCGCTGTTCGCCGTGCACTTGGCCTGCGAGAGCCTGCGGCGGGGCGAGTCCGCGCTGGCCCTGGCGGGCGGGGTCAACCTCATCGTCGTCCCGCAGAGCACGATAACCGCGGAGCGATTCGGCGGCCTGTCCCCCGACGGCAAGTGCTTCACGTTCGACGCTCGCGCCAACGGGTTCGTCCGCGGCGAGGGCGCGGGGGTCATGGTCCTCAAGCCCCTGGCGGCCGCGGTCGCCGACGGCGACCCCGTCTACTGCGTGATCCTCGGCAGCGCCGTGAACAACGACGGGGCGACCGAGGGACTCACCGTGCCGAGCGCCCAGGCGCAGGCCAGCGTGCTGCGGCGCGCTTACTCCCAGGCTGGCATCGTCCCCGCCGATGTGCAGTACGTGGAGTTGCATGGCAGCGGCACTCGCCGCGGCGACCCGGTCGAGGCAGCCGCGCTCGGCACCGTGTTCAGCGACGCCCGGTCCGCTTCGCTGCAGGTGGCTCGGTTAAGACGAACATCGGCCACCTGGAAGGGGCCGCGGGCATCGCCGGCTTCATCAAGACGGCGCTGAGCATCAGCCGCCGGGAGCTGCCCGCCAGCCTGAACTTCAGCACGCCGCATCCGGACATCCCGCTGGACAGGCTTAACCTGGAGGTCCGGACAGGCCACGGTTCCTGGCCCCGGCCGGACGCGCCACTGCTGGCCGGCGTGAGCTCGTTCGGCATGGGGGGGACCAACTGCCACGTGGTGCTGGGTGAGGGGCCACCCGAGCAGCCGCGCGAGTCCCGGCATGCCCTGCCAGTGATCCCGTGGGTGCTGTCGGCCCGCAGCGCGCGGGCCTTGCGCGGCCAGGCCGCCAGGCTGAGTGAATGGGGCGCGGCGGACCCTGGACCGCACCCGGCGGATGTCGCCTTTTCCCTGGCGGCCACGCGGTCGGCCTTCGAGCACCGGGCGGTGATCGTGGGCGGCGACCAGTCAGACCTGCTGGCCGGCGTCCGTGACTACGCGGCCGGGCGCCCCTCGGCTCGCGTTCTGCAGGCCAAGGCGACCGGGGGCAAGCTGGCCTTCCTCTTTCCCGGCCAGGGCAGCCAGCGCCTGGGCATGACCCACGGGCTCTACACCGCTTACCACGAGTTCACCCGGAGCCTTGACCTCGTCTGCGCGCACCTCGATCCCCAGCTTCCCATTCCGCTCAAGGACGTCATGTTCGCGGACGCGGGCTCAGCGGCCGCCAGCGAGCTTGATCAGACGATGTACACGCAGGCCGCGCTCTTCGCCTCCGAGCTATCCCTGTTCCGGCTGCTTGAACACTGGGGCGTGCGACCCGACTACCTGCTCGGCCACTCCATCGGAGAGCTGGCCGCCGCCACGGCGGCAGGCGCGCTCTCGCTTGAGGACGCGTGCAGGCTCGTGATCGCCCGCGGCCGCCTGATGCAGTCCGTGCCGATCCGCGGGTCCATGGCCGCCATCGCGGCATCGGCCGACGAGATCGCGCCGATGCTGGCCGGCCGCGAGGACAAGATCGCCATCGCGGCCGTGAACGGGCCCGCCGCCACCGTGGTCTCCGGCGACGCGAACGAGGTCAGCGAGCTCGTCGCGCGTTGGAGGGATCGTAATCGCCGGACCAGGCAGCTCCAGGTCAGTCACGCATTTCACTCCCCGCACATGGAGAGTATCCTCGACGCCTTCGGCGAGGTGGCGCGGACCGTCCCGGTCTCCGTCCCGGCCATTCCGGTCATCTCCAACCTCACCGGGATGCCCCTGACGGAGCAGGACCTTCGGTCGGGGCAGTACTGGGTCCGGCATGTCCGGAACGCGGTCCGCTTCCTGGACGGGATGCGCTGGCTGCGCGACCACGAGGCTGCCGTGTTCGTCGAACTGGGGCCGGGCGGGGCGCTGAGCGCGATGGGCCGGGAATGCCTGGCCGGACGGATGGGTACAGTACCGGCCGGCCTCACCGTGATCCCAGCGCTGCGGGGAGGCTGGCTTGAGCCCCTATCCCTGGTCACCGCGGTGTCCGAGGCGTACGTGCACGGAGTGCCGGTGGACTGGGCCACGCTGGCGGCCGAAGCTCGGCCGCACCGGGTCAGGCTGCCCACCTACGCCTTCCAGCGCGAACGCCACTGGCTGCCGCAGCTAGGCTCGCGACCGCCAGCTGCGCGGGACGCGGAAGAGCCGGCCGCGGCGACAGACTCCGTGGCCATCCCGCCCGCCGCCAGCGACAGCGACACGTTGGAGCTGGTGCGCACGCACGCGGCCATCGTCCTCGGCCACGACACACCGGACGCGGTCGACAGCGACCGCACGTTCCAGGAGCTGGGATTCGGCTCCCTCGCCTCGGTCGAACTATGCGGCAGGCTGAGCACGGCCACCGGCATGCCGTTGCCGGACACCCTGCTCTACAGCTACCCGACACCGACGGAGCTGGCCCGCCACCTGAGCGGCCTGCTTTCCACGGCGGGAAGCGAAGCCCAGCCTGTCCGCGGCACCCGCCGCGAAGAGGCCGTCGCTATCGTCGGGATGGGCTGCCGCTTCCCGGGCGGCGCGCGCAGCCCGGAAGACGTATGGCGACTTGTCACGGAGGGGACCGACGCGATCGGCGAGTTCCCGGCCAACCGTGGATGGGATCTCGCCGGCCTGTACGACCCTGACGGCAAGCGCCCCGGGACGTCGTATACCCGCAGCGGCGGCTTCCTCTATGAGGCTGACCTTTTCGATCCGGAACTCTTCGGGATCGCGCCACGCGAGGCCACGGCTATGGACCCGCAGCAGCGCCTTCTGCTCGAGACATCGTGGGAAGCGCTGGAACGGGCCGGCATCGCGCCGGACTCACTGCACGGCCATCCGGTCGGCGTGTTCGCGGGAGCGACCTTCCAGGAGTACGGCCCCCGGCTGCACGAAGCGGCGGACGGGCTCGGCGGCTACCTACTGACCGGGCAGACGCCAAGCGTCATTTCCGGCCGGGTGTCCTACTGCCTGGGGCTGGAAGGCCCGGCAGTCACGGTCGACACGGCGTGCTCGTCGTCGCTGGTGGCGATCCATCTCGCCTGCCGCGCCCTGCGTCAGGGCGAGTGCAACCTCGCCCTGGCCGGCGGGAGCACGGTCATGGCCGGTCCAGGGATGTTCGTTGAGTTCAGCCGACAAGGAGGCCTGGCCCCCGACGGCCGGTGCAAGGCCTTCGCCGCCGCGGCGGATGGCACCGCCTGGTCGGAGGGCGCGGCCATGGTGGTGCTGGAGCTCCTGTCCGACGCGCGGAAGAACGGTCATCCGGTGCTCGCCGTCATCCGGGGCTCGGCCATTAACCAGGACGGCGCCAGCAACGGCCTGACCGCACCCAACGGCCGCGCGCAAGAGCGCGTGATCAGCCAGGCGCTGGCGGACGCCGGACTGGCCCCGGACGCGGTGCAGGTGGTGGAGGCGCACGGTACCGGCACCACGCTTGGCGACCCGATCGAGGCCCAGGCGCTCATGTCTGTATACGGAAGGAGCCGCCCGGATGGCTCACCGCTGTACCTCGGGTCGCTCAAGTCCAACATCGGGCACTCCCAGGCCGCGGCCGGGGTGGGCGGGATCATCAAGATGGTCATGGCACTTCGCCACGAAACGATGCCCGCGACCTTGCACGTGGACGAGCCATCGCCCCACGTGAGCTGGCAGGACAGCGGGCTGTCGCTGCTCACGGAGCCGGTCCCTTGGCCGGCCGACGGGCCACCTCGCCGCGCGGGAGTCTCCTCCTTCGGCATTAGCGGAACCAATGCGCACCTGATCCTTGAGGAGGCGCCGGCCGATGAAGGAGGCCTCACCGCGCCCCGCGCGGCCGACACCGCCCCGCGGTCCCTCCCGTGGGTCCTCTCCGCGCATACCCCGGCGGCCCTGCGGGACCAGGCCCGGCTGATCCTCGACGAGACGCCCGCGACCACTCTGGAGGACATCCGTGACGTCGGGTGGTCTCTTGCCACCGGCCGTGCAGCCCTGGCGCACCGCGCCGTGCTCATCGGCAGCCGCCCGGCCGACTTCCGCGCCGGCCTGGCCGCGCTGGCCGCCGGACCGACGGCCGCGGTCGTCGGGGAGCCGGCCGGCCTCGTCGTCCAGGGCGAGGCCACCGGGAAGCCGGAAGCGGTCTTCGTGTTCCCCGGCCAAGGCACGCAGTGGCCGGGCATGGCGGCCAGCCTGCTCGCTGACTCGGCTGTGTTCGCCTCGGCCCTGGGGGACTGCGCTGACGCGCTAAAGCCGCACACTGGCTGGTCGCTCATGGACGTGCTCGGCACCGGGGGCGAGGCCCAGTCCCAGGCGCTGGCGCGAGCCGAGGTG
This sequence comes from uncultured Actinomycetota bacterium, assembly GCA_963735415.1. Classification (GTDB taxonomy): domain Bacteria; phylum Actinomycetota; class Actinomycetes; order Streptosporangiales; family Streptosporangiaceae; genus Trebonia. The sequence goes on from CAVTLB010000035.1 coordinate 103,099, forward strand.
GCGCAGCCCGCGCTCTGGGCAGTCATGATCGCCCTGGCCGCGCTCTGGCGGTCCTACGGCGTGAAGCCGTCATCGTCGCCGGCCAGGGACAGGGTGAGATCTCGGCCGCGTGTGTCGCCGACGCGCTTTCCCTGGATCACGGCGCCGCCGTGATCGCCATGCACAGCCGCGCCAGGACCGATAGCGAGGACGAGCTGGCCGGGCTGCTGCGCGGTATCAGCCCGCGCCGGTCGGCGGTGCCCTTCTACTCTGGCGTGACAGGCGGCCGCCTCGACACCACGCAGCTGGATGCCGAGTACTGGATCAGGAACACGCGCGCGACCAGCCGGCTCGACGACGCCCTGCGCGCGCTCGCCACCGCCGGCCGCCACGTGCTTATTGAGGTAAGCCCGCATCCGGTGCTGACCGGGGCCATCCGGGAGGCGCTGGGCGCCGATGCGGCTGCCACGCAATCGCTGCGCCGAGACGACGGCGGCACAGATCGCTTCCTCGCCTCACTGGCCTCGGTGTACGTGGCGGGCGTGCCGGTCCGTTGGCCACGGGCGCTGGCTGGACTGGGGGCACGGCGGGCAGACCTTCCGACCTACCCGTTCCAGCGGCAGCGCTACTGGCTAGACGCCCCGGCAACGGGCGGCGTGACCCGGGCCGGGCTCACCGCGGCCGGTCACGGGCTGCTCGCCGCGACCGTCGAGGTCGCTGATGGCGAGGCGCTGGTGTGTACTGGCCGGATTGGCCTCAGCACCCATCCGTGGCTGGCCGCGCACAGCGTGCTCGGCAACGTGCTGCTGCCCGGTACGGCCTTCGCGGAGCTGGCGCTCGCGGCCGGCGCGCGGGCCGGGTGTGAGCGCGTCGAGGAACTCACCCTGCTTGCCCCGCTCGTGCTAACCGACGGCGGCGTCCAGCTTCAGGTATCGGTAGCTGGCCCGGACGACCACGGCCGCCGTCAGGTCAGCATCTCCTCCAGGCCCGACGGCGGTCCCTGGACCCGGCACGCGGCGGGCATGCTCAGCGAGCCCTCCCCCGCCGGGGCGACCCACAGCGCGCTGGCCGGTGCCTGGCCACCGCCAGGCGCGGTCGCGATCAGCGTGACCGATCTCTACGAGCGCCTCGCCGACCATGGCTACCGCTACGGACCGGAGTTTCAGTGCCTGCGCGCCGCCTGGCGGCTGGGGGATGACGTCCTGTGCGACATCGCCCTGGCGGACGAGCAGCTCGCCGCCGCAGGCGAGTTCGGCCTCCACCCGGCGCTGCTGGACGCGGCGCTGCATCCCGTGGTCGGTATCCTGCACGACCCCGCCCGCAATCTACTCCCCTTCAGCTGGCAGGGCGTTCAGCTCAGCGCCGCCGGCGCGACCGCGCTCCGGGTCCGGATATCCCCGGCAAGCCGGGACGGGATCGCGCTGCACCTCGCCGATACCGACGGCCACCTAGCCGGATCGGTCGACCTCGTCACCTTCCGGCAGGCCACCGCTGACTTCCGGCAGCGAGCCGACGACGGCACCGCGCTTTACCAGCTGGCCTGGACCGTGCTGCCCGCGCCCGATCGGGCGCCGGCCTGCGCGGGCCCCGTGGTCTCGCTCGGTACCCCCCTGGGCCTGGCAGGCGTCGCCACCTACGCCGACGTGGCCGGCCTGGCCGCAGCGGTCGAGTCCGGGGCAGCGGCACCCGACGTGGTGATCGCACGGTGCCCATCAGGACCGGCCGACGATATCCCCGGCGGCGTGCGGGCCGCTGTCGAGCAGACGCTGGCCCTGCTGCGCGCCTGGCTGGCGGAGGAGCGCCTGCGATCGGCCCGGCTTGTCCTGGTGACCCGTAACGCCGCCCCCGCCGGGCACGACACGCCCGACCTCGTCAGCGCGGCGGTCCTCGGGCTGCTGCGCAGCGCGCGAGCAGAGAACCGGGGCCGGATTGTCACCGTCGACGTCGATGACCAGGATGCCTCGCTGCGGGCGCTCCCGGCGGCCATCAAGGCCGGCGAGCCAGAGCTGGCCATCCGCGACGGAGCCCTGTACGCTCCCCGGCTGAGGCCGGCCAGCCCGCCGAGCAGCAGCGTCGCCGAAGGCTGGGGTGACGGCACGGTGCTCATCACCGGCGGCACCGGTACGCTGGGCCGGCTCATCGCCCGGCGCCTCGCCGCCAGCCATGGCGTCCGGCACCTGCTGCTCACCAGCCGCCAGGGCCCGAGCGCGCCTGGAGCCGGCAGCCTCGTGGCTGAGCTCGCCGCGCTGGGCGCCGAGGCGGTGGTTATCCCGTGCGACGTAGCGGACCGCGGCGCGCTCGCTGGCCTGCTGGCGGCCATCCCGGCCGATCGCCCGCTGTCGGCTGTGGTGCACGCGGCCGGCGCGCTCGATGACGGGATCGTGCAGTCGCTATCACCGGATCGCGTCGCGACGGTGCTGCGGCCTAAGGCGGATGCCGCCTGGCACCTGCATGAGCTGACTCGCGACCTCGACCTCAAGGCCTTCGTCTTGTTCTCGTCGGTCACCGCCACGCTCGGCAACCCCGGCCAGGCGAGCTACACCGCGGCCAATGCCTTTCTTGACGGGCTGGCGCGCTACCGGCGTGCCCACGGGCTGCCCGCGACATCGCTGGCCTGGGGGCTGTGGGCGGAAGCCAGCGGCATGACCAGCCAGCTCACCCACGCTGACCTGGGCCGACTGGCTCGCCAGGGGATCGCCCCGATGCCAGCGGAGCAGGGCCTGGGGTTGTTCAGCGCGGCCCTCGCATACCTCCCTGAGCTGGCCGCGGTGACCATTCCCGCCCGGCTAGACATGGCGGAACTCCGCGCCCAGGCGCGGTCTGGCGACCTGCTGCCGGTGTTCCGGTCCCTGGTTCCGCGCGCCGTCGCGCGCGTGACGCGCCCGCCCTCCCCGAGCAGTTCCTGGGCGCGCAAACTGGCCGCCCTGCCGCCCGATGAGCGGCAGCGCGAGGCGCTAGGACTCGTGCGCTCGCACGCGGCAGTTGTCCTCGGCTACGCGGCGCCCATGGCCGTCGACACCGACCGTGCCTTCACGGAGATCGGGCTCGACTCCATGGGGACGGTGGAGCTGCAGAATCGGCTGACCACCGCTACCGGGCTGCGGCTGGCCGCGTCCGTGATCTTCGACTACCCCACCGTCCGCGCGCTGGCCGACCACATCAAGGAGCAGGCTCTGGGCACCGAGGCGGCAGTCGCCAGCCCGGCCGCCGCGAGGGTGGACGTCGCGGATGACCCGATCGTGATCACGGGCATGAGCTGCAGGTATCCGGGCGGTGTGCGGTCCCCCGAGGACCTGTGGCAACTCGTCGCGCAGGGCCGGGACGCGATCACCGAATTCCCGGCTGACCGGGGATGGAACATCGACGATCTCTATGACCCCGATCCCGAGCGGCCGGGCAAGACGTACTCCAGGCACGGCGGCTTCCTGGACGACCCCGGGGGGTTCGACCCCGGCTTCTTCGGCATGAGCCCGCGTGAGTCGCTCGCCACCGATCCGCAGCAGCGCATCCTGCTTGAGCTCGCCTGGGAAGCCATCGAACGGGCCGGCATCGACCACGCGAGCCTGCGCGGAAGCCGGACCGGGGTGTTCGCGGGCGTCATGTACGACGACTACAGCGCGCGAATCAGCAACGCACCCACTGGCTTCGAAGGTTACCTGGCCACGGCCGTCACCAGCAGCGTCGCGTCCGGGCGGGTCGCCTACTGCCTCGGCCTTGAAGGTCCCGCCGTCACGGTCGACACCGCCTGCTCCTCGTCCCTGACGGCCGTGCACCAGGCCTGCCAGGCGATCAGGAACGGCGACTGCGACCAGGCACTGGCCGGCGGAGTCACCGTGATGGCCACCCCAAGGCTCTTCATTGCCTTCAGCCGACAGCGCGGCCTGGCCCCCGATGGCCGGTGCAAGCCCTTCGCGTCGGAGGCCGACGGCACCGGCTGGAGCGAGGGCGCCGGCATTCTGCTGTTGGAACGGCTCTCCCAGGCCCGCCGCGACGGGCGCCCGGTACTCGCCGTCGTGCGCGGCTCGGCAGTGAACCAAGATGGCGCGAGCAACGGCCTGACCGCGCCGAACGGGCTGTCCCAGCAGCGGGTCATCCGGCAGGCGCTGACCGCCGCAGGACTGTCACCCGCCGACATCGACGTGGTGGAGGCCCACGGCACCGGCACCGCACTCGGCGACCCCATCGAGGCGCAGGCGATCATCGCCACCTACGGTCAGGAGCGGTGGGACGGCCAGCCGGTCCGGCTGGGGTCGGTCAAGTCCAACATCGGCCACACTCAGGCCGCCGCCGGCGTGGCCAGCATCATCAAGATGGTCATGGCGATGCGGCACGGCGAGCTCCCGCGGAGCCTGCACATCGGCGAGCCGTCCCCGCGCGTGGACTGGACCGCCGGCGCGGTGTCCCTGCTGACCGAACCCGCGCGGTGGGCCGCGGACGGCCGCCCGCGCCGGGCCGGGGTATCGGCCTTCGGGATCAGCGGCACCAATGCCCACGTCATACTCGAACAGCCGGACGGCCCGACGCCCGCGGACGATGAGCCGGACGACGCGACGATCGCGCCCGGCGCGCTCGCGTGGCCGCTGTCGGCGCGAGACGACCGGCCGCTGCGCGAGCTGGCCGGCCGGCTGCGGGACACGGTCATCGCGGACCCGTCCCTCCGCGTGGCCGACGTGGGCCACGCGCTCGCCACCCGGCGCGCGGCCTTCGGCCGCCGCGCCGTGGTGGTCGGGCGGGATCGCGCCGACTTCCTGGCCGGACTGGAGGCGCTGCGGACGGGACAGCCCCTCCCCGGCGTCGTCACCGGCACCGCCGGCCAGCCCGGCAAGACGGTGTTCGTGTTCCCTGGGCAAGGCTCGCAGTGGAGCGGTATGGCCACCGAGCTGCTGGAATCGTCGCAGGTGTTCCGGGTCCAGATGCAGGAGTGCGCGGAGGCGCTGGGCGAGTTCACCGACTGGTCGCTCTTCGACGCGCTGCGCGGTGATCTCTCCTACGAGCGCGACGATGTGGTCCAGCCCACGCTTTTTGCCGTCATGGTCTCCCTCGCCGCCCTCTGGAGGTCGCTGGAGGTCAGGCCCGATGCCGTGGTGGGCCACTCCCAGGGGGAGATCTCCGCGGCGTACGTGGCGGGAGCGCTGTCCCTGCGAGACGCGGCACGGGTGGTCGCGCTGCGCAGCCGCGCGCTGGCCGACCTGGCCGGAACGGGAAGCATGCTCTTCGTCGCGCTGCCCGCCGACCACGCGGAGCGCAGGATCCGCCGCTGGAAGGGCCAGGTTGCCGTGGCGGCGATTAACGGGCCGTCGTCCACGATCGTCTCCGGCGACTCGACGGCGCTCGCCGACCTCGCGGCCGCCTGCGAGGCCGACGGCATTCGTGCCCGCCCCGTACCGGTTGCCTACGCGTCTCACTCGGCGGGGGTGGAGCGGGTTCGCGACCGGCTGCTTGACGAGCTCTCCGTGATCACCCCGCGGGAGTCGGTCACGCCGTTCTTCTCCACCGTGACGGCCGGGCAGCTGGACACCCAGGGACTTGACGCCAGCTACTGGTACCGGAACTTGCGGCACACCGTGCGGTTCGGTCCCACCATCAAGCACCTGCTCACGCAGGGCTTCACCACCTTTATCGAGGTCAGCCCGCATCCCGCGCTGACCACGGCGGTGCAGGAAACGCTGTCCGACGACGACGGCGAGGCCGCCGCGTCCGCTATCGTGCTTGAGTCGCTGCGGCGCGATAACGGCGGGCTGGACAAGCTCCTGGCATCGGCGGCCGAAGGCCACGTGCGCGGCATGCCGGTGTCCTGGAACGCTCTGCTCCCCGGCCACGGGCGCTGGGTAGACCTGCCCACCTACCCCTTCCAGAACGAACGGTACTGGCTCGCCGACGACCCGGGACCCGGCGCACGCGACAGCACGAGCGGCCATCCCCTGCTGCCGGACGCCATTGACGTCGGTGACGAGCCGACCCTGGTGTGCACCGGCCGACTGTCGCTGCACGCCCAGCCGTGGCTCGCCGATCACACCGTGCGAGGCACCGTTCTGCTGCCGGGAACGGCCTTCGCCGAGCTCGCCGTGTCGGCCGGGCGGCAGGCCGGCGCCCCCCGTCTCGGAGAGCTGACCCTGGAGTCGCCCCTCACGCTGACCGGGAACGACACCATCCGCATCCGCGTCTTGGTCGGCGCGGTCGATCAGGAAGGGCCGGCGGCGGGTTGACATACACTCCCGGCCCGATGACGGGCAGCCCGCCGCGCCCTGGACCAGGCATGCCAGCGGAAGCCTGCGCGCCACGGTGCGCCCTGACCGCGCGGCTGAGCTTCCCGCCGACCCATGGCCACCCAGCGGGGCACAGCCAGTAGACCTGGACGGCGCATATGAACGAGCGGCCGCCCGGGGCTACGAGTACGGTCCCGCCTTCCGTGGCCTGCGCGCCGTCTGGACGCGAGATACCGAGATCTTCGCGGACATCGCTCTGGAGCAGGCAGAGGCGGCCGACGCGGGCCGATACTGCCTGCACCCCGCGCTCTTCGACGCGGCCCTCCATCCGCTGCTTGGCCTGCTCACGGGCGACAGTGAGTCCGTGATGCTGCCATTCAACTGGTCAGACGTCGTGGTGCACGCAACCGGCGCCAGCGCGGGCCGGGTCCGGCTGACAGCAACCGGGGAGAACGAGTTCGCCGTGTCCATCACCGACACCACGGGCACGCCGATCGCCTCTGTCGGATCGCTTGCGCTGCGTCCGCTGACCCTCGCGCAGTTCCAGGCAGCGGAACCGGCAGCGCTGCCGCTCCTAGGAACCCACTGGGCCGGCGTGCGACCACAGGCGGCCGTGGCGCCCTCGGGTCCCGTGGCCACGCTGCCGGTGCGGGCCGCGGTGACGGACCCGGTCGCCGCCGCCCACGCCGAGACCGCCCGGGTGCTGGCGGCGGTGCAAGACCACCTCGCCAGCGAGACCGACAGCTCCCCGCTGGTGATCACGACTCAGGGCGCGATCGCGGTCAGCGCCGACGAGGACGTGGCTGACCTCGCGGGCGCGGCGGTCTGGGGGCTGGTCCGCTCAGCCCAGTCCGAGCATCCAGGGCGGCTGGTGCTGCTGGACGCGGCCGGCCCCGGAGGACTGGCCCCGGAAGTCCTCGCGACGGCACTGGCCACCCGCGAGCCGCAGCTGGCGCTGCGCGACGGCCAACTGCTCGCGCCACGGCTCGGCGCCGTGCCCCAGGCAACCGGGGAGCATGTCGCCCGTGCCCTGGACCCGAACGGTACGGTGCTCATCACCGGCGGCACCGGCGTACTCGGCGGCATCGTCGCGCGTCACCTGGTCACCCGGCACGGTGCGAGCCGCCTGCTGCTGGCGAGCCGCCGTGGCCCCGGCGGCGACGGCGCGCGAGAGCTATCCGCCGACCTCGCCGCGCTCGGCGCCGAGGTCACCATCGTCGCCTGCGATGTCACCAGCGCCGATGAGCTGGCCGGCCTGCTCGCGGCCATTCCGGAGGAGCACCCGCTGACCGCGGTCTTCCACCTGGCCGGCGTGCTGGACGACGCGCCCGTCTCGTCGCTGACGCCGGACCGGCTGGACGCCGTGCTGCGCCCCAAGGCCGACGCCGCATGGCACCTGCACAGGCTCACCGCCGAATGCGACCTCGCCGCCTTCGTCCTGTTCTCCTCCGTCGCCGGAACGCTCGGCACACCGGGGCAGGGCAATTACGCCGCGGCCAACGCCTTCCTCGACGCGCTCGCCCATCACCGGCGGGCGCGCGGGATCCCCGCCACCTCGCTGGCATGGGGCCTGTGGGAGCCGGCCAGCGCGATGACCGGTCACCTGACCAACGCGGACCTGGCCAGGATGAGCCGCATGGGCATCAAGCCCATGACGACCGTGCAGGGCCTGGCGTTGCTGGACGCGGCCCTCACCCGCCCCGAGGCTGGGCTGGTCACGGCCCGGCTCGAGCCCGCGACGCGCGAGGCGACGACGGGTACCGTCGGACGCCACGAGACGGCCCCGCTGGCCGACCGGCTGCGCGGCATGTCACAAGGCGAGCGGGACCGCGCGCTGCGGCAACTGGTCCGCGACACGGCGGCGGCGGTCCTCGGTCACGACAGCACCGCATCCGTGCCGGGTGATCTCACGTTCCGCGAGCTCGGGTTCGAGTCGCTGACCGCGGTGGAATTCCGCAACCAGCTCGCGGATGCCACCGGGCTGCGGCTGCGGGCCACGCTGGTGTTCGACTATCCCACTCCTGACGCCCTGACGCGGCACCTGCTCGCGGAACTGCTCAGCGCGCAGGCAGGCCCGCGGGCGGCCCCTGCCAGCGACGGCGCGGCCGGGCCCGTGGTCCCACCCGCGGACGGCGAGCCGATCGCGATCATCGGGATTGGCTGCCGCTACCCCGGCGGCGTGCACGGCCCGGAGTCGCTCTGGCAGCTCCTGCAGGCGCGGACGGCGGCCACCTCCGCCTTTCCCGCCGACCGCGGCTGGGACCTGGATAACCTGTACGACCCCGATCCGGACCAGGCCGGGAAGGTCTACGCCAGAACGGGCAGCTTCCTGCACGATGCAGCCGAGTTCGATGCGGACTTCTTCGGGATGAGCCCGCGGGAGGCGTCGGCAGCCGACCCGCAGCACCGCCTCCTGCTCGAGACGGCCTGGGAGACCCTCGAGCACGCCGGCATCGACCCGGCGTCGCTGCGCGGCGAGGCGGTCGGCGTCTTCGCCGGCGTGATGTACAGCGACTACGGGTCACGGGTCAGCCGCCCCGCCGACACCGAGGGATACCTGGTCAGCGGCAGCTCTGGCAGCGTGGCGTCCGGCCGGATCGCGTACACGCTCGGCCTGACGGGCCCCGCGATCTCGGTCGACACCGCCTGCTCTTCATCGCTGGTGGCGATGCACCTCGGCGCCCAGTCCCTGCGGCGCGGCGAGTGCGAGCTGGCAATCGCCGGCGGCGTGACGGTCATGGCCACCCCGCACGCGATCATCGAGTTCAGCCGGCAGCACGCGCTGTCGCCCGATGGCCTGGTCAAGGCATTCGCGGACTCCGCCGACGGGACCAGCTTGTCCGAGGGCGTCGGGCTGCTCCTGCTCGAGCGCCTGTCCGAGGCCGAGCGCAACGGGCACCAGGTGCTCGCGGTGATCCGCGGCTCGGCGATCAACCAGGACGGGGCGAGCAACGGCCTCACCGCCCCCAGCGGGCCGGCCCAAGAACGCGTCATCCGCAGCGCGCTCGCCGACGCCCGACTGGAGGCAGGCGACATCGACGCGATAGAGGCCCACGGCACCGGCACCACGCTCGGCGACCCAATCGAGGCAAACGCCATCATGGCGACCTACGGGCAGAGCCTGGCCATCCGGCAGCCCGCTGTGGCTGGGCTCGGTCAAGTCCAACCTCGGCCACACCCAGGCCGCGGCCGGCGTGGCGGGGGTCATCAAGATGGTGATGGCGCTGCGGCACGGCTCGCTGCCCGCGACACTGCACGTAGACGCGCCTTCGCGGCACGTGGACTGGCCGGCCGACAGCGTCCGCCTGCTCACCGAGCCCGCTCCCTGGCCAGCCCATGGCCGGCCCCGCCGGGCCGGGGTTTCCTCCTTCGGCATCAGCGGCACCAACGCGCACGTCATTCTGGAGCAGGCACCACCAGCGCCATCGGACGACAGGCCGGCACCGCCTGCGGGCCACCAGGCGCCGGCCGAGACGATGCCGCTGATCTGGGCGCTGTCGGGGGCCGACGCGACCGGGGTGCGGCGCCGGGCCACCCAGCTCCGCGCCTACCTGGCCGACCGGCCGGGCACCGACCCGGCCGACGTCGGGCTCGCCCTGGCCACCACGCGCGCGGCGTTCAAGCACCGTGCCGCCGTCGTCGGCGCGACCAGGAGCGAGTTGCTGGCCGGCCTGCGCACGCTTGCCGACGGCCAGCCCATGTCCGGCGTGGTCTCGGGCACCGCCGCAGGCGGGCAGCTGGCGATGGTGTTCGGCGGGCAGGGCAGCCAGTCCCTCGGCATGGGCAGCGACCTGCACGAGATGAACCCGGTGTACGCTGCCGCGCTCGACGAGATCTGCGATCAGTTCAGCCAGTGGCTGGACACGCCGCTCAAGGAGGTCATCTTCGCCGAGCCGGACAGCCCCGGCGCGGCGCTGCTTGACCGGACGGACTATACGCAGCCCGCGCTGTTCGCCGTCCAGGCGGCGCTGTATCGGCTGTTCGCGAGCTGGGGCATCAGCCCTGACTACCTCATTGGCCATTCGATCGGCGAGCTCACCGCCGCCTACGTGACCGGCGTGTTCCCGCTGGCTGACGCCTGCGTCCTAGTGGCGGCCAGGGGCCGCCTCATGCAGTCGGCACGCGGCGACGGAGCCATGGCCGCCATCCAGGCCAGCGAGCAGGAGGTCACGGAGTTCCTCACGAGCGGCCCCGGCGGCATCTCGGTCGCCGCGGTCAACGCGCCTGGCTCCGTGGTGATTTCCGGGGACGAGCAGGCCATCGTGGCCGTCACCGGAGCCTGGCGGGCGCGGGGCCGCAAGACCACCATGCTCCGGGTGAGCCGCGCATTCCACTCGGCGCACATGGACACCGCCGCCGAGGAGTTCCGTCGCGTCGCCGGACGCGTGTCCTACGCACCCGCGCGGATTCCGGTCATCTCCGGCCGGACTGGCCAGCTAGCCACGGCCGACCAGCTCATGTCCGCCGACTACTGGGCCGGGCACATCCGCGACACCGTCCGCTTCAGCGACGGCGTCAAGAACCTGCACGGCCTTGGGGTCACGACCTTCCTTGAGCTGTCCGGCCGGCCCGCCCTCGCCCTGGACATCGCCGCCACGCTCGCGGGGGCCGATCCCGAGCCCGTCACGATCACCACCTTGCGGCCCGGCCTGCCCGCCCCCTCCGCCGTCGCGACCGCCCTGGCCACTCTCTACGCGAGCGGGGCGGCCATCGAGTGGCCCGCCGTCTTCCCGGCCGGCACCCGATCGTGCGACTTGCCGACGTACCCCTTCCGGCGGCAGCGCTACTGGCTCGCGCCGGACGGCACCAGCCAGCTCGCGACGCCACCCATATTCCGCGTGACATGGCAGCTCACGCCGGTCACCGACCAGGCTTCGACGCCGCGGGTGGCGACAGTGGGCGACGGCTCCCCCGGTCTCGGTGGCGTGCCGCGCTACCCCGACGTGGCGGCGCTGCGCACGGCCATCGACAACGGCGCGACGGTTCCCGGCCTCGTGCTGCTGGGCGTCTTCGGGCAATCAGCGGGTCGCGACGCGGACGCCGGCCTTACCGCGGACGCCCATGCCACCGGCCACCGGCTCCTGGCCGAACTGCACCGCTGGCTCGCGGACAAGCGCCTAGAGCAGGCCCGCCTGGCCGTCGTCACCTCCGGAGCGGTCCGCGTGCTTCCAGGTGAGGACATCAGCGACCTGCCCGCCGCTGCGGTGTGGGGGCTGATCCGCACGGCGCAGGCGGAACATCCAGGCCGCGTCGTCCTGCTTGACACCGACGGCTCGCAGGCCTCGTCCCGCGTGGTCGCGGCGGCCGTAGCGGCCGGCGAGCCACAACTCGCCCTGCGCGGCGGCCAGGCGTATGTGCCCCGGCTGGCCGAGGTGCCGCCGACCACCACGAGGCAACTGGCGCTTGACCCGAACGGCACGACCCTGATCACCGGGGGTACCGGCGCGCTCGGTGCCCTGATCGCCCGTCACCTGGTCAGCAGGCACGGGGCGCGGCACCTGCTGCTGACCAGCCGGAGCGGTGCCAGCGCCGCCGGGGCGGCCCGGCTCAGGGAAGAGCTAGCCGAACTGGGCGCGGACGTGACCATCGCCTCGTGTGACGTTGCCGACCGGGACGCGCTTGCCGCGCTCCTGGCGGGCATACCGGCAGCCCATCCGCTCACGGCCGTGATCCACGCCGCCGGGGTGCTGGACGACGGCCTGCTCACGGCGCTTACCCCGGCCCGGCTCAGCGCCGTGCTGCGCCCGAAGGCGGATGCCGCATGGCACCTGCTCGAGCTCACCAGGGACAAGCGCCTGGCGGCGTTCGTGCTCTTCTCGTCCGCCGCCGCCCTGCTCGGCCAGCCTGGCCAGGGTAATTACGCGGCCGCCAACGCCTTCCTCGACGCCCTCGCCGAGCGCGCGCGGGCCGGCGGCCAGCCCGCGACCTCGCTCGCGTGGGGAAGCTGGCAAGAGCCGCGGCATGGCCGGCTCGCTGGACGCGACCGCTCAGGACAGGCTCGCGCGCACGGGCGTGGCACCGCTGCCCGCACGGCAGGCGCTGGCCCTGTTCGACGCGGCGCTGGCCAGCGACGAGCCCTATCTCTTCGTAGCGCGCCTGGACCAGCGGACACTGGACGAGCGGGCTCGCACCGGTAGCCTCCCGGCGCCGCTGCGCAGCCTGGCCCGCGCGGCCGCCGAGGCGCCTGCCGTGGAGGACACCGCGGCGCTCCCCGCACTGCCGGCTGCCCGCCAGCGCGAGTCCCTGCTCAACCTGATACGCCGGGAGGCGGCGGCCGTGCTCGGCCGGACCGAAACCAGCGAGATAGCGGACGACGAGGCGCTGCTCGACATCGGCTTCGACTCCCTCACCACCCTGGAGCTGCGGAACCGGCTCACCACAGTCACCGGGCTGACGCTGCCAGGCACGCTGACGCTGGACTATCCCACACCGCAGGACCTGGCCGAGTACTTGCACGCGGCCCTCAGCGGAGCGCCGGAGGAGAAATGATGGATGACGAGATTCGCCGCCGTGAGCTTGGTGACTTCTTGCGGAAACGGCGCGAGAACATCGACCCGGTGAACGTGGGCCTTGGCCGGGGGGCGCGGCGCAGGACCCCGGGGCTGCGGCGCGAGGAGGTCGCGGTCCTGGCCGGGATGAGCCCGACCTGGTACGCGTACCTGGAACAGGCCAGGATTGCCTCGCCGTCGCCCAAGTCCCTCAGCATCCTGGCCAACCTCTTCAACCTGTCGGATTACGAGCGGAACTACCTGAGCAAGCTCACGCATCCGTCCTGGGAGGCAGCGTCGGCCACCGACAGCGAGCACGCCAACCGGCAGGTCTGGCAGCAGCTCGCTGAGTCGCTTGCCCCGCTGCCCGCCTTTGTGTGCTCACGGTTCGGTGACGTGCTGAGCTGGAACCACGCAGTGACTGGCTGGTACACCGACTTCGGCCGGCTGCCGCAGGACCGGCGGAACCTGCTGGCATGGCTGTTCACCGACCCCGAGGCCCAGGAACGATTCCCGGACTGGGCCGGGGAGGCCCGCGTTCAGGTCGCACAGCTGCGGCGGGCATCCGCCGAGTGGTACGGCAACGCCCGCCTCAAGTCGCTCGTCGCGCAGTTGCAGGATGCCAGCCCCCAGTTCACCATCTGGTGGGCCGAGCACCACGTGCACGCCCCGGCGGTACGCCTGTGCCTGATGAGCCATGCCCAGACCGGCCTCGCGACCGTGCGACTGATGGAGCTGTGGACCGACACGCCGGACGCGGCCAAGCTCGTGATCGTCCTTCCCGAGATTAGTGACCTTCGCTGAAAGGCGGCTGATTAGCCATGACTCAAACCCCGGAAGTAATGCAGCTAGCCGACGTGCAGCTGTCCGACTGGGAGTTCTGGAAGCGCCCGCTGCGCGAGCGCGAGAGCGCGTTCGCGCTGCTGCGGGGACTCCCGGCGCCGGCCTTCTTCCCGGAGCCGGTGCAGGGTATCTCCCCGATGGGTCCCGGGTTCTACGCGCTCGTCCGGCATGCGGACGTCTTGGAGGCAAGCCGACGTCCTTTGGACTTCCGGTCCACTCCCATAGCGACCACCATAGAAGACATGCAGCCGGCGTTCGCCGAGTACTTCGGGTCGCTTATCAACATGGATGACCCCCGGCACGCGAAGATTCGCAAGATCGTTTCCCGTGCATTCAGCCCGAAAATGATCAGCCGCTTCCAGGAGCAGGTGGAGAAAGTGGCGGCGGAGATAACCGACGATCTGGCCGAGCGTGGCCCGTGCGATTTCGTGGCTCATGCCGCGTCCCGCCTTCCGCTCAAGGTTATCTGCGACATGATGGACATTCCCGAGAAGGAGCGGGACACCGTCTTCCGGCTGTCCAACCTCATCGTCGGGGGTGCCGACCCTGAGTTCGCGCCAGCTGGCGAGCAGCAGTGGGCAGCCGACCTGCTTGCCGCGGGCCAGACCCTGCAGGCGCTGGTCGCGGACCTGAGCCAGCACCGCCGCGAACATCCAGGGGACGACCTCGTGACGGCGCTCTGCACCGCCAATATCGATAACGAGCAGCTGACGATCGAGGAACTCGGTTCCTTCTTCATCCTGCTGATCGTGGCCGGCAACGAAACCACCCGCAACGCGATCGCGCACGGCCTACTCCTGCTCACTGAGCACGAGGACCAGCGCGCCCTCCTGGCGGCCGACCTCGGCAACCGGATGGCCGGGGCGGTGGAGGAGATCGTCCGCTACTCCACGCCCAACACCTGGATGCGCCGGACCGTCGACCATGACACAGTCCTCAACGGCCTCCCGGTCAAGGCCGGGGACAAGCTGGTCCTGTACTACTGGTCCGCCAACCGCGACGAGGCAGTGTTCACCGATCCGCAAGCCTTCGACATCACCCGCTCCCCCAATCCGCACGTGGCGTTCGGTGGTCCTGGGCCGCACTTCTGCCTCGGTGCTCACCTGGCCCGCCAGGAGATGTCCGTGCTGTTCGGCCACCTCCTCCAGCGCTTCCCGCAGATCCGGGCGGCTGCCCCTCCGGACCGGCTGGTAGCTAGCTTCATCAACGGCATCAAGCGGCTGCCCTGCGAATTCTGATGGCCGCGCCAAACTCGCATCTTCCTCAGCCTGGTAATCCCATTACTAGGATGATCTGCTGCTGGACGACGGTGAGTGGCTAATGCAGAGTGGAACTCGAAGGCAAAGGACAGGAAGGAAGCAGGCATTGGTTCCCTCTGTGCGCTCCCCGCTGACGGGCCCCCAGCGGGACATCTGGGTGGCACACGCGCGCTTTCCGCAGCTTCCTCAATTCAACATTTACATGTACCAGCGCTTCCTGGGAGCCGTCGATATCGACCTCCTGCTGGACTGCCTGGCGCGCGCGGTGCGCCGCAACGAGGCGCTCCGCCTCTGCTTTGCCGAAGCGGACGGCATCCCGTTCCAGTGGGCGGGAGACCCCCCGGTCGTAGAATTCGTCGACCTCTCCGGCGCGGCTGACCCGCAAGGCGAGTGCGAGAAGTGGATCTCCGATTCGTTTGACCGCCCTCTCGATATCACGCAGGGCGCGGCCGCCGAGGTGGCCGTACTCAAGGCAGGCGCCGACGCGGCATACGCGTTCGTGAAGGCGCACCACATCGTCACTGACGCCTGGGGCCTGAACCTGATGTTCAACCAGGTGCGGGCGGATTATGCGCAGATGATCTCGGCCCACTCCCATGCCGACCAGTCGCCGCCCTCCTATCTTGCCCTGGCCGCTGAAAGCGGCCGCTATCCCGAATCGGCCGCGTATCAGCAGGACCGGGACTATTTCCGCGCGGCGCTCGATGGCGTCTCCCCGGCTGTCTTTACCCGGAAGGCCCCCAGCGGCGAGCGGCGCAGCGCCCGGCACACGTTCTGGATCTCCAGGGACCGCATCGACGAGATCCGCAGCCGCGGCGAGTCGCCATTCGCCGTCATCGCGGCGGCCTTCGCCCTGTACCTGTCCCGCGTCCACCGGACGGCAGAGGTCGTCATTGGCGTGCCGGTGCTCAACCGTCGTGGCCGCGATGAACGGCAGGCGGTAGGCCATTTCGTCAACACGCTGCCGCTGCGGGTGAACACCGGGCGAGCGCGGTCCTTCCAGGACCTAGTCGCCGCGGTGCAGGATTCCTCACGGCAACTGCAGCAGCACGAGCGACTGCCGGCGGGTGACATCCTGCGGGACCGACCCGCCGGCGAGGGGCGTCTGCTCTTCGACGTAACGCTGTCCTATGTCCAATGGCCGCGCCCGCACGCGGTGCCCGGGCTGCGGCATGAGACCGGCGGCGGCACCCGCGCCCACGACCAGGACGCGCTGGCCATCGTGGTGAACGAACTGGACAGCACCAGCGACGTCGCGGTGACCATCGACTACTGCCTGGACGTCTTCGACGCGGACTATCCGGTCGAGGCACTCGCCCGGCATGTGCAGAACCTGCTCTCCAGCGCCCTCACCAGCCCGGCCTCGCCGCCGCCCGCGCTCCCCATGCTCGATCCCGCCGAGCACGCGGACCTCGTCGGCCGCCGCAGTGCCACCTCGGCGGACTTCCCGGCCCATCAGACGCTCCACGGGCTTTTCGAAGAGCAGGTCGCGCTGGCGCCCGGTCACACGGCCATCACCGCCAACGGGGCCTCGGTCAGCTACGCGGACCTGGACGCGGAAGCCAACCGGCTGGCCCGGGGCCTGCGGGACGACGGGGTCCGCCCCGATGACCGGGTCGCGGTGCTGATGGAGCGCGGCCCGCGCATGCTGGTGGCGATCCTCGCCGTGCTCAAGGCTGGTGCCGCGTACGTCCCGGTCAACCCGGGGTACCCGCCCGCGCGCATCCAGTTCCTGCTGGAGGACAGCGGCGCCGCCGTCGTGCTGGTCGATTCCCGGTCACCCGCGGTTCCGCCCGGTACCCGCGCCCGCGTGCGCCAGGCCGACGCCCTCACCGCGGCCTCGTCCGAGCCGCTGCCCCCGGTAGCCAGTCCGGGCAACCTCGCCTACGTCATCTACACATCGGGGTCGACCGGCCAGCCCAAAGGCGTGATGGTCGAGCACCGGTCCGTGGTCAACCGGCTGACCTGGATGCAGCGGCGGTACCCGATCGGCGCGGGCGACGTGCTCGCGCAAAAGACGCCCACTTCCTTCGACGTCTCGGTCTGGGAGCTGTTCTGGTGGGCGCTGACCGGAGCCACGCTGGCTGTCCTTCCCCCGGGGGCCGAGAAGGACCCAGAGCAGATCCTGCAGGCGATCGAAGCGGACCGAGTCAGCGTCATCCACTTCGTCCCGTCGATGCTTGGCCCGTTCCTGGACCTTCTTGAGGACTCCCCCGCACTGCGCGCTAAAGCCCGCTCGCTGCGGCTGGTCTTCTGCAGCGGCGAGGCGCTGCAGCCCAGCCAGGTCACGCGGTTCAACCGGATCCTCGGGGCGGCCACGGCCAGCCCGCCGAGGCTGGTGAACCTCTACGGCCCGACCGAGGCGACAGTTGACGTGTCGTACTACGACTGCCCCGAGGGCGTGACGCAGCCGGTCACGCGGGTGCCGATCGGCCGCCCCATCGACAACATCCGGCTCTACGTGCTCGGCCCGGGCAACTGCGTTCAGCCAGCCGGGGTTCCTGGCGAACTGTGCATCTCGGGCGTGGGGGTGGCCCGCGGATACCTCGGCCGCCCGGAGCTCACCAGGGAGAAGTTCGTACCGGACCCGTTCCTGCCTGGTGAGCGCATGTACCGCACTGGCGACCTAGCCCGGTGGCTGGCCGACGGCAACCTGGAATACCTGGGCCGGAGCGACGATCAGGTGAAGATCCGGGGTAACCGGGTCGAGCTCGGCGAGATCGAGCACCGGCTGGCGTCCATGCCCGGCGTGCGCGTGGCCGTCGTGACGGACCGGCAGTCGGCGACCCGGGACACCTACCTGACGGGCTACTACGTGGCCGACGAGCTGATCGAGCCGGCGCGGATCCGGCGGCATCTCGCCGAGGCCCTGCCGGAGTTCATGATTCCGGCGTACTTCATTCGCATCGACCGGGTCCCGGTCACCGCCAATGGCAAGGCGGACCGCCGGGCGCTGCCCGTACCGCCAGAAGCCCGGGGGCTGGCCGAGGCCGCGCCGCCCGGCGGCGATGCGGCAGCGGCTGCCAAGGCGGCGGCCGCTGCGGATGCGGCGGCGGTCCTGCGGGCGGTGTGGTCGGAGGTTCTCGGCGTCCCGGATGTCGGCCTAGACGACGACTACTACGTGCTCGGCGGTGACTCCATCCTGATGCTGCGGGTTCGCGCGGAAGCGGCCAAGCGGGGCATCTACGTATCGGTCGCCGACATGATGGCCAACCCGACGATCGCCGCCCTGGCGCCCCGAGCCACCTCGACTGCGCCGGCCGGCACCAGCGGTCAGCCACGCTCGTTCGAACTCATCGCGGGGATCGACCGCGCCGCCCTGGCCGGCGCGGAAGACGCGTACCCGGCCACCCGCATGCAGTTGGGCGTGCTCTACCACAGCCGCGAGGCTCGAGGACTCGGCCGTCTACCACGATGTCTTCCGCTACACGTTCGCCGTCGAGTGGGACGAAGCCGCCTTCCGGTGGGCATTCGACCGGCTCGTGGCCCGCCATCCGGTGTTGCGCTGCTCGTTCGACCTGGGCAGGTGCTCCGTACCCGTCCAGATCATCCACCCGGAGGTGACCGCCGGCCTGTCAACCGCCGACCTGCGCTCTGTCAGCGCCGAGGCAGCGGACCGGCTTATCCGCGACCACATCGAGGAACGGCGACTGGTCCACTACAAGATCGAGGAAGCGCCGCTTTATCACTTCCGGGCGTACGCGCGCCCGTCAGCGCTTGACCTCGTTTTCAGCTTCCACCACGCGATCCTGGACGGCTGGAGCGCGGCGACTCTCATCGGCGACCTGTTCCAGGACTACCTGCACCGGCTGAACCCAGCGGTCGAGCCGGTGACGCCGGCACCCCCGCCGACGCCCGCCGCCTATGTCCGTGAGGAACTCGCCGCCCTTGAGCGGGAGGACTCGCGGCGGTACTGGCAGGATGCGCTGGCGGGCGCCGCGCTCGTCCAGATCGACCCGTTCATCCCCCACGAGGCACAAGCGCCCCGAGAGACCATGGTGCGCTGGTTCGAGCTGCCCGAGGGACTCGAGGAGTCGACGCGGAAGTTCGCCGCGGCCAACGCCGTGCATCCCCGTTTCGTCTTCCTGGCCGCGCACTGCCTGATGCTCCGGCTGCTGGCGGGCACCGAGGACATCACCACCGGCCTGTTCACGCACGGCAGGCCGGAGGTCGAGAACGCCGAGCGAGTCACCGGCCTGTTCCTGAACACCATCCCGATCCGGCTTGAGCCGGCGCAGGCCACGTGGCGGCAGGTGGTGCTGGAGGCTCCGGCGGCGTGAGCGGGAAGCCTACCCGCACCGCCGCTACCCCCTCAGCGCCATCCAGGACGGCCGAGGCGGCGACGCTGTCCTGGAGACCGCCTTCAACTACGTTCACCTGCACGTGCTCGACCGGCTGGCGACGCTGCCCGGGCTCGCGCTGCTCGACGTGCAGGCCTTCGAGGAAACCAACTTCGCGCTCCTCGTGCACGCCATCGTGGACCCGCGCGATCAGCTCACGCGGCTGCGGCTTGACTGCCACGGGCGCAGTTTCACCGAGTCGCAGGTCGGCGTGCTGGCGCGCAGTTACCTCAGCATCCTCCGCCGGATCGTCGAGTGCCCTGACGACCCGGTGAGCTTCGGGTTCCTCGCGCCGCCACCGCGCGCCGTGCCCGGCCGTCAAGAGGCTCCGGCGCACGTGATTGACCGGTTCAACGCACAGGTCGCGGCGCAGCCGGAGAAGATCGCCGTCGCGCTGGGCGACCAGCAGTGGACGTACGGCCGACTGGGTGCGGAATCCGACCAGATCGGGCAGTACCTGCTGGCCCTCGGCGCGTCCAGCCGCGAGTGCGTGGGCATCGCCATGGATCGCTCTCCGGAAATGATCGCGGCGGTGCTTGGCATCCTCAAGACTGGCGCCGCCTGCCTTCCGCTCGACGTGACGTACCCGCCCGAGCGGCTCGCGGCCATGATCGAGATAGCCCGGCCGCTGCGGATCCTCGCCCATTCCAGGCACGCGGGGAAGCTGTCGGATCAGTCGCTCGTGGTCCCCGTCGAGCCACCTCCGGCGGCGGGGACGCAGCCCGGCCCGACGCCGGCGTTCCCCGAGCGTTCGCTTGAGGACATCGCCTGCATCTTGTTCACTTCAGGATCAACCGGCCAGCCCAAGGGAGTCGAGCTCCCGCACCGGCCATTCTCTTACTACCTCGAATGGCAGCTTGCCGCCCCGAGCGGCGCCGTCGGCGACAGCACCCTCCAGTTCGCTCCGCTGAGCTTCGACGTCTCCTTCCAGGAGATCTTCTCCACACTGAGCGGAGGCGGGATCCTCCAGCTGATCGAGGAGCAGGAACGGCGGGACCCGGCGGCGCTCGTCCGGCTGCTCGACAGCACGGGGGTAGCCCGCGTCTTCGTGCCCTACGTCGCGCTGCAACAGCTGGCCGAGACCGCTGGCGTCCTGGGAATTCGACCGCGGCGGCTGCGCGTGATCATTTCCTCGGGAGAGCAACTGCGGGTCACCGAGGAGATCAGGCAGCTTTGCGCCGGGCTTCCAGGGACCGTGCTTGAGAACCAGTACGGCCCCACGGAAACCCACCTCGTCAGCAAGTTCACGATGTCGGGTGACCCGGCGAGCTTCCCCTCGCTCCCTCCGGTCGGGCCGCCCATGGACTACCTGGAGGTGCACGTCCTCGATCGGGACATGCGGCCGGTGCCGCCGGGAGTTGCGGGCGAGATATACGTCGGCGGCGTCGGCCTGGCCCATGGTTACCGTCGCCAGCCGGAAGCTCACTGACAAGGCGTTCATACCGCATCCATGGGGCCCGGCGCCCGCCTGTACCGTACCGGGGACATCGCCCGGATCCTGCCCGGTGGCGACATGGTCTACATCGGCCGCAGGGATAGCCAGGTCAAGGTGCGCGGTTTCCGGGTGGAACTGGCGGAGGTCGAATTCGCCCTGCTGGCCGCGGCGCAGCAGCATCCCGGAATCCGGGAAGTGGCGGTGGTGGCCCGGCGAAGGGACGCGGGCGACGCGTTTCTCGCGGCGTTCCTGGTCGGCGACGCGACCGCGGCCGACCTAAGCGACGTCAGGAAGCGGCTGCGCGCGACGCTGCCCGATCACATGGTGCCCTCGTACTTCACCTGGCTGCCGGAGGTTCCCCGGACGCCGAGCGGCAAGCGCGATGACGGCACGCTGCGCGCGGTGCCACTTTCCGCACAGCACAGCGCCCCCCTGGTCCCGCCGGGTGACGAGTGGGAGCGCACGCTGCACGGCATCTTCGTGGACCTGCTCCGCCCTTCGGGGGAGGTCGGCATTCACGACGACTTCTTCACGGCCGGCGGCACCTCCCTCACCGCCATGCGCCTCATCGTGATGATCGAAAAGCACTTCGGCACCCACCTGCCGCTCCCCGCATTCGTCGCGGCGCCTACCATCGCCGAGCTCGCCCAGCACCTGCGCTCCGGAGCGGCCGCGCCCACCTTCGACCCGCTCGTCCCGATCCGGGCCACCGGGACGAGGCGGCCCCTGTTCCTCGTTCACCCGCTCGGCGGCAACGTGCTGTGCTATGTCCGGCTGGCGCGGCACTTGCCCGCCGATCAGCCGGTGTACGCTCTGCAGGCGGCCGGCGCGGTACCCGGCACCGAGCCTGTCTCCTCCATGGAGGGCCTGGCGGACAGCTACCTGGCAGCTATCCGGCGAGTGCAGCCGACTGGCCCGTACATGGTCGGCGGATGGTCGTTTGGCGGGTTCGTGGCCTTCGAGATGGCCAGGCGGCTGAGCCAGGCCGACGGCGAGATCGGGCAGGTGATCCTGCTCGATTCGATAAGCCCCGAGCCGGGCCGCGCTCTGGCGTCCTCCGACGGAGCCAGCCTGCTCACATGGTTCTACTGGGAACTGCTATGGACGGAGAAGGGGGGCACCACGCCGGTCGAGGGCCTGCCCGCCGGCCTGAAGTCCGACGAGCACCGGCTCGACTTCATCGCCGAGCGGGCCGCGGCCGGGGGGATCGTGCCCCCGCACGACGCGCACGCCGCAGTGCGCCGGCTCTTCCAGGTCTACCGGGCGAACTGGACGGCCCTGCTGAGCTACCGTCCAGGCCCCGCCGATTTCGACATCACCCTGCTCCGGGCCACCGAGCCACTGCCTCCCGTGCTGTGGCCGATGCATGGCATGCACACCGCGCACAAGGACCCGGCGAACGGCTGGGGCTCATTCACCAGCGGCCGAGTGGAGGTGATCGCCGTTCCTGGTGATCACCTCATCATGCTGGACGAGCCATATGCGCAATCGGTGGCCGAAGCGGTCGTAGAGGCGATTGATACCTCACAGCACGGGGTTTCTCATCAGTCGAAGGAGCAGGCTAATGGCCGCTGACAGTAACCGGAAAGTCATTATCGTAGGCGCGGGCATCGGCGGTCTCACCGCGGCGGCCACGCTCCGCCGAATCGGGATGGTGGTCGAGGTCTACGAGCGCGCCAAGGAATTGCGCCCGGCCGGCGGCGCCCTCTCGCTCATGTGCAATGCCGTGCTGGCGCTGCGCTCTCTCGGCATCGAGCCGAAGTTTGAAGAGAAAGCGGAGATCCTGTCCGACCTGCACTTCCTCACCACGCAGGGACGACCAATCAAGACGATGCACTTCAAGGAGATCTCCGAGGAACTCGGGGCACCCTGCTATGGCATCCACCGCACCGACTTGCAGCAAGTGCTGCTGGCCGAGATCGGCGACACTCCGGTCCACCTGAACGCGGAGGCGGTGAAGTTCGAGCCCGACGGTGACGGGATAAGGGTTCACTTCCGGGACGGCGGCCATGCCAAGGGCGACATCCTCATCGGCGCCGACGGGTTCGATTCGGCGATCCGCAGGCAGATCACGGGACCGGAACGGCCGCGGGACGCCGACTACGTGTGCTGGCTCGCCACGCCGTACTACCAGGATTCACGGATCCCCAAGGCATACGGCGCCCACTTCTGGGGTCATGGTGCGCGCTTCGGCATCGCCAACATCGGATCGGGCCGGATCTACTGGTGGGGTACGAAGAACCTCCCTGGCGATCAGGCACGGGCATGGAACGGCTCAAAGGCCGATATTCTCCGCACCTACGCCGGGTGGGCCAGCGTGATCGGAGATGTAATCGAGGCCACGCCGGACCAGGAAATCCTGTCGGTGCCGGCCCAGGACCGGCCGTTCCTCGAGCACTGGGGCGCCTGCCCGGTCACCATGCTCGGTGACGCGGCGCACCCGATGCTGACCAGCCTTGGCCAGGGCGCGGCAGTGGCGATGGAAGACGCCGCCGTCCTGGCCCATAGCCTCGCCGACGCCGCCGACCCCGTGAGCGGGCTGCGCGCCTACGAAGACCGGCGGCGCGAGCGAACCCGGCGGATGGTCAACACGTCACGCTCGATGAGCAAGATGGAGCAAGCCGAGGGCAGCATTCCGGTGCTGGTGCGCAACACCTACTTCCGGCTCCTCCCGAAGATCGCGATAGATCGCCAGAACCACTCAATGCTCGATTTCAACGCTAGCGCCCGGTAGCCGTGGAGGCATGACGTGACGCAAACCTCATCCGCGACGCTGAGCAGCATCAGCCGGGCGCTGAACCCGCTGGAGCGCTGGTACTGGATCTGCGACCAGGTCTCACCGCTCAACGTCATTGCCCATGCCCGGCTGCATGGCCCGGTAACGCAAGAAGCCCTCACCCTCGGCCTCGAGGCCCTCCAGCATCGGCATCCGCTGCTGGGCGTCGCGATCGCCACGGACGCGGCGGGCAACAACCCACGGTTCATGCCCGCTGCGGCCAGCCCGATACCGCTGCGGCACGTGCGAGCCGACTCCGGGGACACGTGGGTGCAGGAAGTCAGCGAGCGGGAGATCAACGTATCCGTCGACTGGCGGCGTGGCCCGCTCGCCCGCGCCCTGGTGGTCAGCGGCGACGACCAGCACGACGTCGTCTTGACCCTGCCACACTGCATTTCCGACGGGACGACCGTGCTCACCCTGATGCAGCAGTGGATGGAGCTCACCGCCGGATTCGACGCGGACGCCGGCGGCCCCCCGGCCAGCCCGCCCCGCCAGCCGGCCCGCCCGGCGCCCGAGTACCTGCTCCCACCGCAGGCGCGCGGGATCTCCGGGGCCGCTCGGGTCATCATGCAGCAGCTCCGCGACCAGGGAGCAACGGCGGTGCGCCGGCCGCACCGGCTGCAGGCAACCCGTGCGGTGCCCTTCGCGCAGCGGCGTACCCGGTGGCTGCGCCGCTCGCTGTCCGGCGCGCAGCTCACGGCGCTGGCGCAGGCCTGCCGTCGCGAGCAGACCACCGTGCACGGAGCGCTCGCGGCCGCTATCGTCAGCGCGGTCGCCGCCGACGCGGGCACCGGCCCTGGCCAGTTCACGATCGGCTCCCCGATCGATATCCGCCCTGACCTGGTGCCGCCGGTATCCGGGCTGGAAGTCGGCACCTACGTCGCCACTGTTCCGACCGTGGTCCCCTGGCAGCCCGGCCAGCCGCTGTGGCCGATGGCCCGCCTGATCAGCCGTGACGTCGCCCGTCGCCGACAGCGCGGGGAACCGATGTCCTCGGTCAGCCTGCTGCGGCTGATAGCGCCCAAGACGCTCGCGTCCAGCGACAAGTTCTTGCGATTCATGGACGAGAAGGGACCGATCACGTTGTCCTTGTCGAACATCGGGCGGTATGACTTCCCCGCGACGATCGGGCGCTGGCAGGTCTCCGATGCCGAATTCATCGCGTCGCTCTCCGTGAACGGCATGTTCGTCGCGACGGTGAACAGCAGTCACGACCGGCTCGCCTGGAACTTTACCTACGTCGATCAGGCCATCCCGGACGACCGGGCCAGCCGACTGGCCGATGACAGCGTGCGCGCTGTCTTGGCCGCCGCGGGATGTGCGGAATGAACGGGCGGGCCGTCGTCATTACCGGCACGTCGTCCGGTCTTGGCCGGGCATGCGCCACGCACCTCAATCACCTCGGGTTCCGGGTGTTCGCCGGGGTCCGCAAGGAAGCGGACGGCGAGGAGATCCGCGCGGCGTCAGCCGGCCAGATCACTCCCCTGATCATCGACGTGACCGACGAGAAAACAGTTCGGGCCGCGGCGGGGACAGTCGCGGAGGCAGTCGGCGATAGCGGACTGTGGGGACTTGTCAACAATGCCGGGATCGTCATCCCCTCTCCCCTGGAGTGGCTTGAGCCCGAGCGGCTGCGTCAACAACTGGATGTCAACCTCATCGGCCAGCTCTGCGTGATCCGGGAATTCCTGCCCCTGCTGCGCATGCGAAAGGGCCGGATCGTGAACGTGACATCGGGTCTTGGCACGGTGGCCATGCCCTACCTGGGCGCTTACGTCGCGTCTCAGTTCGCCAAGGAAGGATTCAGCGACGTACTGCGCCGGGAGCTGGCCGGGCAGGGGATCACGGTCTGCATCATCCGCACCGGGGCCATTGTGACTCCCATGTGGGAGAAGGCCGCTGTCGCCGCGGACGAGGCGGCAGCGGCGCCCCCTCCGGGGACGGCGGACCTCTACCGTGACGGCTTCCTCGCATTCATTGCGGCGAACGAGCGAAATGCCCGGGCCAGCAAGGCGACCCCTGCGGATTTCGCCAAGACGGTCGCTGCGGCCCTTACCGCCACTCGGCCCAAGGTCCGCTACGCGGTGGGGCGCGACGCGGCGGCGGCGGGGATGACCCGGCTGATTCCCACTGCGCTGATGGACCGCCAGCTCAGCAAGATAGTCAAGTGACCGTGACGGAGGAATGGCATGCCTGATCCGAAGGACCAGCAGAAACTACCGCTGGGTGAAGAACTCATCTGCCCGCTGCACCCTGTTTACTACGGGGTGCGGGCGGACACGCCGGCCCGCGAGCCGTATGTCCCCGAGGGCCACCGGGTCTGGCTGGTGACGCGTTACAAGGATGTACGTGCCGTGCTGGCGGATTCCCGGGTCGTGAAGGACGTCCGGGGGGCGACCGAGCTTTATAACAAGCGGACGGGCGGCGACCGCCCGATCATCGGCGGTCCGCTGGCGCTGCACATGCTCAACGTGGACCCGCCGGACCACTCGAGGCTGCGCGGCTTCGTCGGCAAGGCGTTCACCGAGCAGGCGGTTGAGCGCTTCCTCCCCAAGATCGAGGCCAACGCGGATAACCTGCTCGCGGGACTAGCCGGGCAGGACCAGGTGGACCTGGTCGCCGGCTTCGGGCTGCCCCTCGCGATCATGAATACCTGTCAGCTGCTCGGCCTGCCGCCGAGCGAAATGCAGATGCTGAGCGGCTGGGCCGAGGCGCTGTCTCAGTTCTACGCGCCCGACGAGGCCAACAAGGTGGCCCAGGGCATCGGGGACCAGCTGGTCACGCTGGTCGAGAACAAGCGCGCCAACCCGGGCGAGGACCTGCTGACCGCGGTGATCGGCGCACACGACGCCGGGGAGATGGACGACGGCGAGCTGCTCGCCATGGTGTACCTCCTGATCGTGGCCGGGTTCGAGACGTCGGTGAACCTGATCGCCAACTCCATGCTGGCACTGCTGCTCCACCCCGATCAGCTCGCCTTGCTGCGGGAGGACCCCTCTCTGCTGCCCGGCGCGGTCGATGAATTGCTGCGCTACGACGGTCCCGCCGCCATGGCCGCGCTCAGGTACACCATCGCCCCCGTGCAGGTGGGCGGCGTGGAGATACCGGAGGGCGAGTTCGTCCTCGTCTCATTGCGGGTGGCGAACAGGGACGAAAGCCGGTTCCCCGATTCCGACAAGCTAGACATCAGGCGCCCCGCCTCCGGCCACATGTCCTTCGGGCACGGAATCCACTACTGCCTTGGCGCCATTCTGGGAAGGGCCGAGGCCAGGATCTCCATCGGGAAGCTGATCGACCGGTTCCCCGACATCACGCTAGGCGTGGACCCGGCGGAGCTCGCATGGCTCGACGGCACGATTGTCCACAACCTGGTCAGTCTGCCGGTATCGCTGCACGGCCGACACACCGAATGATCAGCACGCCACAGGAAAGGAAATGACGTGACAACCCAGAGCACGCCCGCGTCGTCTGCACGAGAGATATTTACCCGCAGCCTCGAGTACATCTCGTCCGCGAAGATCCAGGAATGGGTCGGGCTCTTCACGGATGACGGAGTACTGGAATTCCCATTTCCGCTGCCGGGATTCCCGGAGCGGGTCGAGGGAACGACCGCGCTTCAGGAGTACATGAAGATATTCCCGACGCAGCTCAAGGTAGAGTTCTCCGAGCCGGTATACTATGAGACCGCCGACCCGGGGCTGCTCATCGCGGAGTTCACGAGCGAGGGAACGGCGCTCATGACTGGGAACAAGTTCCGGCAGCGCTACCTCTCGATTCTCTGGATCAGGGACGGCAAGATCAGCCGGTACCGCGACTTCTGGAATCCATGGGTGATCATCGACGCCCTTGGCGGCCCCGAGGTCCTGGCCCAGGCCACGGCGGGCTGACTTTCAGCGAAGACGGATGAGATCCCCTCGGGCCGAGGGGGTCTCATCACTGAACGGAGGCCCCGTGATCTCACCAAGGAATTCCCTGTTCACTTTCCGCGACAACCGGAACGACGACCGAGGCGTCCCGTTCGGGAGCAGCAGCGTCCAGCACGGCCTTGCGGTCTTCGAGGGAATCCGCTGCTACTACTCCGCCGTCTTCCGGCTGGAGGAGCACCTGTCAAGGCTGCTGGCATCCGCGCGATCCCTCGGCCTCAGCCACGACTACACGCTCGACGACCTGCGGGCCGCGGTGCTGGGTGCCGCGGCCGCGAGTGGCCTGCCGGACAGCTACATCCGGCCGGTGCTCTACACCCCCGACCCTTACCTGACGGTGGACGCCGGCGTACTCGGCTTCACGCTCGCCACCGAGGTCTGGGGCATCCAGCCGGACACGAGCCAACTCGCGACCGGCCGCGAGGGCCAGGCGCCCGGTGCCCGGCTGACCATCTCCGGCTGGCGGCGGCCGTCGCCGTCGTCCTTCCCGCCGCGGGCGAAGGCGACCGGCATGTACGTCAACTCGGCGCTAGCCAAGACCGCGGCGGCGCGGGCCGGCTACGACGACGCGATCCAGCTCGACCCGCACTCAGGCCGGGTCGCCGAGGCGACGTCGTCCAACGTCTTCATGGTCCGCGGCGGCGAGCTGCGCACGCCATGGCTTGAGGACAGCCTGCTCGCCGGCATTACCCGGGACTCCGTGCTGGTCCTGGCGCGCGAGCTCGGCATCCCGGCCAGGGAGGAGCCGGTCGAGGTGAGCGACCTGATGACGGCCGACGAGATCTTCCTCAGTGGCACGGCAGCGGAACTCGTCCCCGTGGAATCGATCGACGGCCAGCCTTACGACCGGGACCGCCCCGTATTCACCGCGCTGGCCAGCGCCTTTGGGGCTGCGGTGTCCGGCGCGAGCTTCGGGCAGCTCAACTGGCTCACGCCCGTGCGGCCGGGCACACCAGCGGCCAGTTATGGCTCGGCGCGTCTAGGGGCCCCGTCCCGGTGAGCGCACTGGCTGCGCAGCGCGTCCACCACCCGGGCATACGCCGGGTCATGCTCCGAGCCGGCGCGCAGCACCGCATGGATCGTGCGCCCTACGGGCGGGCAGGCGACCAGCCGGTAGGCAACGCCGGACGGCGGCCTGCTGACCGCGAGTTGCGGGACCAGCGCCACGCACGACCCGGTCGCGACAAGAGCGAGCACCGAGTCCAGGTCACCGACCCGGTGCTGGACCTGCGGAGTGAAGCCCGCAATGGCGCAGGCAGCTACGGTGAGATCGGCACAGCGGCTGTCCAGGCCGAGCACAAACGGCGAGTCAGCAAGATCGCCAAGTTCGACGGCCGAGTGCGCGGCCAGGGCATGGCCCGCCGGCACGGCAGCGACGAGGGGATCGAATAGCAGCAGGCTGTGGTGAAACCGGGGACCTGAGCCGAATGGGTTACCCCGGTAGTCGACGGTGACAGCGATATCGACTACGCCCTCTTCCAGGAGGGCGTAGCACTCCGGTGGCTCAGTCTCCCGTACCGACAGTCTCACCTCCGGGTTGACGCGGGCCAGGCTGGCTAGCGCGGGGGCGATCAACGCGGCGATCGCGGACGAGAACCCGCCGATCGAGACGTGGCCCGCGTGGCTAGCGTGGTGGGCCGCCAGGTCGGCGCGCGCCTGCTCCAACTGCCGGTGGATGATGCTGGCGTGCCGCAAGAGCAAGTGCGCCTGATTAGTAAGAAGAACACGGCGGCCATGCTTTTCAAGCAGCGGTACTTGAAGCTCGCTAGAGAGCTTTGCGATTTGCTGGGAGACGGCCGAAGGGGTCAGGTGCATCGCTGCAGCAGCGGCCGAAATTGTACCATGATCGCGCACTTCCCGCAACATGCGCAAGCGACGCAGGTCCATGGCGAACGAGTCGCTAATGGATTCCATGTGAAAAGTATAAATGGATGTCAAGGCCGCTGTGTGCTACAATAGCAGCATGAATGCTCACCGGACAGTGTACTCTTCTGGCTCTCCGTATGAAGCAACCGTAGGCTACTCACGCGCCGTGCGCGCCGGGAACTCGGTCCATGTCTCCGGCACATCCGCCTCTGCGCCGGGCGGACCGATTGGCGGTGCTGACGCAGGAAAGCAGGCGGCTGTCATCCTGGAACGAATCGTCGCCGCCCTCGCGGAGGCCGGCGCGAGCGCCGGCGACGTCGTGCGCACGCGCGTGTACCTCACCGACATGAGCTCTTTCGACGCGGTCGCCAAGGCTCATTCCGCAGTCTTCGCGCAGATCAGGCCGGCGACGACATTCGTGGAAGTCTCCGCGCTAGCGGACCCTGCACTGCTGGTCGAGATCGAGGCTGACGCGGTTATACCGCCGACCAATGACGCACTGGATTAAAGAGGCAATCTATACTACGACCTTCGTCTGATGCGCCCGGAGGAGTCCATGCGTCATTCTTGACATCATGAGCAACTCTGTCGGGCGCGTGGCCGTCATTACGGGGGCCGGCCGTGGAATCGGGCGATGCATTTCCGAGAATCTCGTTGCGGATGGTTA
This sequence comes from uncultured Actinomycetota bacterium, assembly GCA_963735415.1. Lineage (GTDB taxonomy): Bacteria > Actinomycetota > Actinomycetes > Streptosporangiales > Streptosporangiaceae > Trebonia. Next base: position 132,884 of record CAVTLB010000035.1, read on the forward strand.
CCAGCTGGCGCTGATCGACCAGACATACCCGGAAGAAACCCTGAGGGCCGTCGAGAAGGGCGGCGCCATCGCCCTGGGAGTTTGCGCTGACGTATCCCGCGAGCATGACGTGGATGCAGCCGCGAATGCCGTATTCCGAAAGTTCGGGCGCGTGGACGTGGTGGTAAACAACGCCGGCATAGGCTCATAGCATCCGCCGAGGCGACAAACGCCGATCAGTGGCGGCGAGTACTAGACGTCAACCTGACCGGGCCATTCCTTGTCAGCCAGGCGTTTGGCTTCGCTATGCTGGAGAACAGGATCAGGGGATCTATCGTTAACATAGCGTCGATTGCCGGCCTTAACGGCATACCAGACAGGTCGGCCTACAATGCGAGCAAGCACGGCCTGATTGGGCTTACTCGCACGCTGGCGCTTGAATGGGGGGCGCGGGGCGTCCGCGTCAACGCGGTGTGCCCGGCGTTTGTCAAGACCGAGATGGACACCGCTGATCAGGACTCCGGGGCCTACACCGACGCCGACATACTGGAACGAACCCCGCTCGGCCGGTTCGCCGTGCCCCAGGACGTCGCCAACGCGGTAGCGTTTCTTGCCGATGAAACGAAAAGCGGCTTCATCAACGGAGCGGCCCTGCCCGTGGATGGTGGATGGATCAGCGACGCGGGATGGCGATCGCTGAACCTGCGCAAACGGTGACAGCCGGGGAGTGCCCTGACCGTAAGAATCCCCTACCTCAATCAGGCGGCACCATGCACGCCGCGAGGACGACCGTGATGGCCTCGGGACACGCGAACGGGCCGCCGGACTGGTGGCCCGGCGGCCCGTTGCGCGTCCGCGCGTTTCGAGAAATCGCAGGCCAGCGGCCCGTTTCTAGCCCTTGGCGAGGTGGCGGGCGATGACCATGCGCTGGATCT
>CAVTLB010000036.1:0-159656 GCA_963735415.1 uncultured Actinomycetota bacterium
TACACCCGCGGCGACGCGCTGGCGCTCGCGTCCGGCAACAGCGTGGAGTTCCTGGTCACCTACTACGCCTGCGCCAAGCTCGGCGTCGTCTGCGTGCCGGTCAACCTGGGCTGGCGTGGCGATGAGGTCGCGTACGTGCTCGGGCACAGCCGGTCGCGCGGGATCGTCATCGAGGCGCAGCTCATTCCCGCGCTCCGGGACGCGATCGCCAAGGTGCCAGGCGTGACTGACGTCGTCGTCGCGCCCGGGGTGGCGGCCGGGTGGGACCCTGCGGAATGGGACGAGGCCGTCACGTTCGCGGAGCTGTGCGAACCGGCCGACGCCGAGCCGGAATGCCACGTCGGCGACCGCGACCCGATTAGCTACCTGTACACGAGCGGGACCACGTCGTTCCCGAAGGGGGTCGTCGGCAACCACACGGCGATCTACCTGGAGTCGCTGTCGATGGCGGTCGAGGCGCGGTTCAACGAGACCGACCGGTTCGCGGCGATGATGCCCTTCTTCCACACGGCCCAGCTCAACTGCCACTGCACGTCGGCGGTCATGGTGGGCGCCTGCGTGTACATCCTGCGGGGGTTCGACGCCAGCCGGCTCCTGGACCTGATCGAGGCGGAGAAGATCACGCAGGTATTCGGCCTCCCGATGATGTACCGCGCGATGCTCGACCACCCGACGGTCGGCTCGCGGGACCTGTCCAGCCTGCGGCGCGCGCTGTACGCGATGGCGACCATGCCGCAGGCGCAGCTGCGGGAGTGCCTGGAGGTGTTCGGGTGCGACTTCTACCTGCTGTTCGGGCAGACGGAGATGTCCCCGACCACGACCCTGTTCCGGCCGGAGCACCAGTTGTCGCACGCCGGGGCGGTCGGAACCCCGGTCGTGAACGTTCAGGTGGGGATCATGTCGCAGGCCGGCGAACTGCTGCCCCCGGGGTCGGAGGGAGAGATCGTCTACCGCGGGCCGCACGCGCTGACGGAGTACCTGTCCAACGAGGCGGCCACCGACGAGGCCTTCGCCCGCGGCTGGTTCCACTCCGGGGACGTCGGCCGGTTCGACGACGACGGGCTGCTGTGGTTCACCGACCGGAGCAAGGACGTCATCAAGACCGGCGGGGAGAACGTCGCGTCGATCGAGGTGGAGAAGGCGCTGTACGCGACCTCGCCCGACATCGCGGAGGCGGTCGTCGTCGGGTTGCCGCACGAGCGGTGGACGGAGGCGATCACCGCGATCGTGGTGCCCCGGCCTGGCGCCGACGTTTCCGCGGAAACGCTACTGGCCTCGGTGCGCTCGCACCTCGACGGCTACAAGGTGCCGAAGGCCGTCATCGTGGTCCCGGAGCTGCCACGGACCTCGACGGGGAAGATCCAGAAGAACGTGCTGCGCGACCAGTACGCGAATTACTACGACGGCCGGCTGTGAGGGGCGCGTAAGGCCGTCCGGCTCGGTCGCGCGATCCACCCTGTCACCGCGCGATGCCGGAGACGAGGATCACCGGGGTGTCGATGATGGCCGGGTAGTACCGGGCGACGTAGGCCCGCGTGGCCTCGAGGTGGACCGTCATGCTGCGGGCGGCCTCGTCCGCGTCCCCGGCGATGACCGCGTCGCCGATCTTCCGGTGCGCGGCGATCATCGCGCCCAGGGCGGCCGGCGTGTAGCGGACCCCCGCCTCATGCCCGTCGGCGATCGCCGCGAGGGCCGACCACAGTGCCGCCAGCGGCCGGTTGCCGCTCGCGTCCGCGACGAGGGTGTGGAACTCCTGGCTGACGCGCATGAACTCGGCGCTGCCCCGCGGCGCGGCCCGCAGGCCGCGATGGTTCGCGCGCAGCGCCTCGACCTGGCCGTCGTGCCGGTGCCGCGCCGCCTGCCCGGCCAGCGCGGGCTCGATGATCAGCCGGGCGTCCAGCACCTCGCGGAGCGTCACGTCCGACATCCGCAGCAGCAGCGACAGCATCCGCGCCAGCCGGCGGGCATCGGGCCGGGCGACGAACGGGCCGCCACCCGAGCCGACCCGGATCTCGATGACGCCCTGCGCCTCAAGCACCCGCAGCGCCTCGCGCACGGTGGCCCGTCCCACCTCGTACTCGGCGACCATCTCCGCCTCGGTCGCCAGCCGGTCACCCGGGCGCAGCCCCCGGCTGACAATGCCGTCGGCGATCGCCTCGGCCAGCAGGACCGCGATCTTCGCCGGGCTGCCCCATGCGGCTAGTACGACCGCGGCAGGAGCAGGACGTGCTCGGCGATGAAGTTGAGCACCATCTCCTGCGGCACCGGCGCGATCTGCATGAGCCGGGACTCCAGGAAGTACCGGCCGACGTTGTACTCCCGCGCGTAGGCGAAGCCGCCGAGGGTCTGCATGGCCCGGTCGGCGGCGAAGAAGGCGGCCTCGGAGGCAAGGTACTTGGCGGTGTTAGCCTGCTCGCCGCACCGCAGGCCCTGGTCGTAGCGCCACGACGCCTCGCGGACGATGAGCCTCGGCGGCGCGCAGTTTCATGTGCGCCTGCGCCAGCGGGAACGCGATGCCCTGGTTCTTGCCGATGGGGCGGCCGAAGACGGTGCGCTCGCCGGCGTACTTCACCGCGGCCCGCAGCGCGACCTTGCCGATGCCGAGTGCCTCGGCGGCGATGAGGATGCGCTCGGGGTTCAGCCCGTCGAGCAGGTAGGAAAAGCCCTTGCCCTCCTCGCCGACCCGGTCGGTCACCGGGACCCGCAGGCCGTCATAGCGGACCTCGCAGGACCCCACGGCGTTGCGGGCGATCTTGTCGATCGGGGAGATCGTCACGCCGGGGGAGCGCAGATCCGCGAACAGCAGGGTCAGCCCGTCGGTCCGGCGCTCGCACTCCTCCAGCGCGGTCGTCCGGACCAGGAGCAGCACGCGGTCGCTCTGCTCGGCCTTGCTCGTCCAGGCCTTCTGCCCGGTGACCACGTAGTCGTCACCGTCGCGCACCGCCCGCGTGCTGATCGACGTGGTGTCCGTCCCCGCGTCCGGCTCGGTGACGCCGAACGCGACGTGCAGCCGGCCCGCCGCGACCTCGGGCAGGTACTTCTCCCGCTGCTGCGGCGACCCGTACTTGACCACCGGGCTCATGCCGAAGATCGACAGGTGGATGGCGCTGGCCCCGTTCATCGCGGCACCGGACGCGGCCACTTCCTCCACCACGACTGACGCCTCAGTGATGCCACCACCCCCGCCGCCGTACCGCTCAGGGATCGCGATGCCCACCCAGCCGGCCGCGGCGAGCGCGTTGTAGTAGTCCCAGGGAAACTCGTGCCGGGAGTCCTTCTCGCGCCAGTAGTCCTCGCCGAACTGTGCGCATATTTCGCTGACGGCCTGCCGGATGCTGGTGAGGTGCTCGGGCTCTTCGAACTCCATTAACCAGCTCCTTCACGAGTGCCGGCCTTCCGTCGCATTGCCTGCCCGGCAATAATAGGCGCATATTTACCGCGAAGACCAGAGCACACGGAGGACGCCATGACGGACCGGCGGATGGGCATGTGGTACGAGGAGCTGCCGGTGGGCACCGTGGTCAGGCACGCCATCACCCGGACGCTGACCGAGACCGACAACGTGCTCTTCACGACCATGTCGATGAACCCGCAGCCGCTGCACCTGGACGCGGACTTCGCCGCGAAGACCCAGTTCGGGCGGCCGCTGGTCAACTCGCTGTTCACGCTGGCGCTCACCGTGGGCATCTCGGTGCCCGAGCTCACCCTCGGCACGACGGTGGCCAACCTCGGCTTCTCGACCGTCGAGTTCCCCGCCCCGGTCTTCGCGGGCGACACTATTCACGTCGAGTCCGAGGTGATCGCGGCCCGGCTGTCGGCCTCGCGGCCGGGCGTGGGCATCGTGACCTTCCGGCACATCGCCCGCAACCAGAAGGACGAGATCGTCTGCCGCGCCGACCGCCAGGCGATGATGCACTGCCGCCCGGCGGACTGACGTCGCGACGGGGCGGCCCGTCGCGGCGTCAGCCCGGCATGCCGGCGTGAAAGGCCCGCGAGCCAGGTCGTGACCCGCGGGCCAGGTGCTGCGAGCGGTCGGCCCGCAGCCGTTCTTGGCGGTTCCTTACTGGCCGACGCTGGTCGCGGCGGCGGAGAAGACGGGCAGGTAGCCCTTGGCCTGGCCGGTCGCCGTCGGGTGGTAGGAGTCGCCGATCGGGAGGGTGACGGAGTTCAGCCAGCCGGACCCGTCGCACAGTTCGTGGCCGGAGAAAGTGGAGCGGACGTCGGCGAACGTGACGTTGTTGTTTGCCGCGGCGGTCTGGATGAGGCCGTCGAGGTCGTTAATGCCGGCGTCGATCGCCTTGTGGTCGCCGCTGCTGAGGCCGATGCAGATCCAGGCCGACGTGTCGTAGAAATCGGGGTAGTCGAGCGCGATGACCTTCGCGTTCGGCGCGTGGGCGTGAATGTCGCTAAACATCGTGTTGAGACGCCCCGGCAGGTTAGCGTTCGCCCACGCCTCGGCGGAGGAAATTTCGCTCTCGCAGGTGCTGGTGGAGTCCAGGACGCAGTCCTCCATGATCGAGGCAAAGCCCGCGTCGTTGCCGCCGATGGTGAGGCTTACCAGGGTGGTCGACGAGTTCAGCGCGGAGAGCTGGCTGGAGATGACGTCGAGCGTGGTGGCCCCGGAGCAGGCCTGGAAATTGAACGACGCGGCGTGGTTAGCCGACGCCCACAGTGCCGGGTAGGCCTGGGAGCTCTGGCCGCAGGAACCACTCTCGGAACCAGTACCGACTCCGGAGGAGTAGGAGTCGCCGAGGGCCACGTAGTTGACCGTGGTGGCGGCGCGCGCGGGAATGGCGGCGGCCGCCACGGCGAGCGTCGCCGCCGCAATGGTGAGAGCGCCGATAGTGAGGATGCGGGATGGGCGCATGAAGCTTCCCTCCAACGGGAGACCTTGGTGGCCCGGAGGGACGGATCATCCCTCCGGGTGGTAGCTACACGCGCGCGCACCATTGTTGTAACACGGGTTACTGGCAAGTAGAAGACGCTAATTTGACAGCATTTAGACGTTGTTAAATGTCACTGCCTGTTCACTTTGCGGAGGCGGTGAGTTACGTTCGCGCCCTATGACCACCGCGGTTACTGCCGGCCGCAGTGGCCCAGCAATCACCGGGGGGGAGTAACTCCAGTACCCGCGATACGGGCGCTTTCCAGGCGCCCTTCTCGCTCACGCGCCGGACGAGGCGCTGTCGAACGGCGCGCGGAACACCAGCCGGATGGCCCGGTCCAGGCGCTGGTAGACGCCGCTCATCGGGTAGAGGCCGACGACGTAGCCGCGCAGGGACTCCGACAGGACCGAGCTGAGTACCGCGACGACGTCGTCGCGGTACGGCTGCGGGACGTCCGCGACCGTGCTGGCGAACATGGCCGTCTCCCGCTGCGAGAACGCCTGGAACTCGGCGATGGCGTACCGGTCCGCGCTCACCGCGAGCGCCATCAGCGCGCTGTAGACGCGCGGCGCGTCCTCGAACGACCGGGCCGCGGCGCGGTAGATGGTCCGCGCCCGGGTGGCCGGGGCGCCACGGGACCGCCGCCGGCGCTCGGCCAGCGCCGCGTCGATCGGCGCGGCCCAGCTCGCCAGCGCGCTGGCGAACAGGTGGTCCTTGGAGTTGAAGTACCGGTAGAGCGTGCCCAGCGAGACGCCGGCCTCCTCGGCGACGTCCTTGACCTGGATCTTCCCGTAGTCCACGGTGATCATCAGCTGGCACGCGGCATCGATGATGCGCTGCCGGCGAGCGCGCTGGTCCTCCGGAAGCGCCCCGGGATCCGGTATGTCGCGCTGGGGCGCGCTCGCGGGGCGGGTGGAATGTCGAACCATGGCCGTCGGCCCAGCTTACCGGCCCGCTACGCGCCCGTGCGGACCATCAGCTTGGCCATGCGGCGGGCGTTGAAGTGCATCGGGTCGTACTCGATCTCGCCGGTCAGCTCGGCGCCGTCGCCGAAGCGCCGCTCGAACTCCCCGATCATCAGCCGCGCCTGGACCTTGACCAGGTTCAGCCCGATGCACAGGTGCGGGCCGGCCCCGAAGATGATGTTGCCCGAGTGGTCCCTGGTGATGTCGAACCGGCGCGGCTCCGGCCATTTCGCGCGGTCGTTCCAGGCGGGAGAAAACAGCGGCATGATGAACGATCCCTTCTCCAGCACCTGCCCGCCGAACTCGGTGTCGGCCAGCGGGAATCGCGGGATCCCGCCGAACTTCCCCGGCGCGCCCCAGCGGAGGATCTCCAGGACCGCGGCCTCGCCCAGCTCCGGCCGCGCCCGCAGCAGCGCCCGCTGCCCGGGGTGGGTCAGCAGCGCGTGGATGGCCAGCGTGTGCACGTCGACGGCGGTGTCCGCGCCGGCGACGACGAGGCCCTGGATGAGCGAGACGATCTCCATGTCGGTGAGCCGCTCGCCGTCGTCCTCGGTGGCGATGAGCGTGCCGATGAAGTCGTCGCCCGGGTCCTGCCGGGCCCGCCGCCCGGCCACCATGTCCAGGATGTACTCCAGGCCGGGCAGGGTGTCGCGGGCGAACTGCTCCCGCTCCTGCGCGCTGTACATCGGGTTGCCGGCCCGCACCGAGTTCCAGCCGAGGCCATGCTCGAACAGCTCGGCCGCCTCGGGCGGCACGCCCACCATCCGGGCGATGGCGCGGACGGGCGCCTTCACCGCGATCTGCGTGGCGACGTCGAACTCGCGCGGGTCGTCGATCTCGTCGAAGATCCCCGCGATCGCGTCGGCGATGTTCGCCTCGATCTTGTCCATCACCCGGCGCGAGAACGCGGGGTTGGTCAGCCGCCGCAGCCGCAGGTGCTCCGCCCGGTCAACCACCAGCAGCGAGTGCTCCTGCACCCGGTCGTGCAGGGTCCGCTCGGCCTCGGGCTTGAGCGGCGGCGCGTCCTTCCAGTCCGTCAGGCGGGTGCTGAACCGCGGGTCGCGCAGCGCCTCCATCACCAGGTCGTGCGGGCAGACCAGCCAGGCGTTGATGCCGGTGTGGAACGCGACCGGGTACTCGCTGACCAGCCGGTCGAAGGTGGGGAAAGGATCCTTGATGAACTCAATGTCGAAGGGGTTGTAGACGGAGAAGTCAATCTCTGCCCGCCCGGTGCGGGCCGCCAGCGGCTGGGTCATGTCCCTCTCCCCGCAGGGGTGTAATTAAATTCTGTAGGACAGTAATCTAGTTCTAGTGCACGATGCCGGTCAAGGGAAAGGGAGCGCCGATGACGGCAGGCTGGCGAGTTGAGGTCATCAGGGAACGGTGCCTGTCCACCGCGAACTGCGTCGCGACCGCGCCCGGCTTCTTTGCCCTGGACGAGGACGGCATCGCGACGGTCGCCGGCCAGGAGAGCGGCGGTGCCGGCGAGGAAAGCGAGGAGGCCGTCAGGAACGCGGTCGCCGAGTGCCCGGCCGCCGCGCTCCGCCTCGTGGCCCCCTAGCGCGGTAAGCCACGGTTACTGGCCGTACGGTCGAGTCACGCAGCACCCGCCCGCGAAGTCTCCCGGGCCAGCCAGGCACGGGCCAGGAAGGCCCGGCCTGGCGACCTCGACGCGACTGCCGTGCGGCCTAACTTGGCTCGACGCCCCACACCAGGACCCCGTTGACGTACAAGGTCACCGTTTGCGTGTTCTTGTACACGAAGCTCTCGTCTGAGATAAACGAGTACGTGAGAGACGTGTCAAAGTTTGAGTAGTTGGTGTGATGGATCCGCGTCTGGATCTCTCCGCTGTTCTGGCCGGCAGCTATCGATCCGGCCGCGGCCGTGAATCCGATCTGCAAGTAGGTGTTCGCCTTCGCCGCCGGCGTGGAAAGGACCACGAACTTTGACGTAATGTTGCCGCAGTTCACCTGGGCCCAGTCGCAGGCGAATACCAGCGGGTCCGTGGGCGCCTGGTCGGTGAGCCAGTAGCGCATCGTCACGGAGCTCAACGGCACGGCGGTCGTGCCGGTGTTGAGGATCTGGAAAAGTGCGTACAGCTGCTGATCGGGATTGTCGTTGTCATGCGAGCGGTCCTGGACTACCAGCCCGGGACCGCTTCCCGCGGCCGGCGCGGCACTGCTCTGCACGGCCGGGACTACGCTGAAGGCAAACAGCGCTATGAGCAGGCCGACGCCTAGTCGTGCCAGCCTAGCGACAGTCGTCATGACTGTGCTTGGTTGCTGTTTCATCACCCGCGTATTCCTTCCTGATGGGCTGGGCGGCATCGCCGCGGCCAGCTTGTGATGAATCGCCCCCACGTCACACGGACTGTAACCTGGCTTTATCCCGACGGGAATGGATAGGCGGTTAGCGAGTTGATCCAATCCTTGATCGATACCGCAGGTCCTGCCATTCACGCACGTCAGTGAGTTGAGAAGTAAAGCAGAAGTCGCGCTGCACCTGCAGGAGCAAATGAAAGCTTCACGGCTGATGAGCGCCCCGGTTTGGCCGCCCGTAATTTGCGGGTCACGAGAGGATGAAGCGTAGCGATCTGGCTTAAGGGAGCATAATCGATACGGCAGTGCGTAACTGGTGGGCTGGTGGGAAGCGAGCAGGCGTGTAAAAGCGCCTGGGCTCGACCTCCCACGGCGACGCACGGTCGCCATCTCCGGCGAGAGGAGCCGCGACTCGAGTGCGGGCACGTCCACGGGCCACTGCTGAAGCTCCTTCAAGGCAGCTTCCGGTCGGCGTAACGGGCCGCGAGCAGGTTCCTCGCCCGGCCATGACCCCCGGGCGTCCCCGCCCGGGCCACGCCGCGCCGCCCTTGAGGGCCGTTCCGGCTACCCCATTGACTGCCCCTTCTTACCTGGGCCGCGGCGGGAACGGCCGGGCAGACTCATGACTGGCGGCGTCGCCAGCACCGGCCCGCCAGTCATCGAGCGGGAAATGACCTGCACCCAATGAGGGGGGACACATCATGAAGAAGATCGAGATCCGCAAGACCGGCCCGGTGCGGCTCACCAGCGTGGGGCACGCCCTGTACGGCGGCCCTTGCGGCATCCACCGCCTCTGATCACCGGCGAGGCTGCCCCGCCTCCCCGGAGGCGGGGCAGTCCCCGTCCGCGGCCGCCGGCCTGCGGTAGCCGCGACTTGCGAGGGAGGCAAGCCATGCCCAGCACCACCAGCCACGAGAACGGCCAGCGGGCCCTCGGCCGGCCCGTTCTGCTGCACTCCCTCGTCTTCCTTGACGAGGGCGCGGACGTGACGGTCGGGCGCGCCGACGCGGACACGTACGCGGTGCTCCCGGCCGAGGGGGCCGCCATGCTCCGGCGGCTGGAAGAAGGCCTCACCCCCGACGAGGTAGCCGACTGGTACGCGCAGGAGTACGGCGAGCCGGTCGACATCGGCGACTTTCTCGGCCAGCTTGACGAGCTGGGGTTCCTGCGCGCCGCGGGCGAGGCGGCGCAGGCGGCGCCGCCGGTGCGCTGGCAACGCCTCGGCCGGGTGGTGTTCTCGCCGGCGGCCGGTTGCTGCCTGGCCTCGGCGCTGATCGCGTGCGTCGTCGTCATGGTCAGGTCGCCGCGGCTCGTGCCCGGGTACCACGACCTGTTCTTCACGCATTACATGACCGTGGTGGAACTGGTCATATTCATCGGCCAGCTGCCGTTCGTCCTGCTGCACGAGACGGCGCACGCGCTGGCCGGCCTGCCGGCTGGGGCTGCGCACCCGGTTGTCGGTGGCCAGGCGGCTCGACTACGTCGTTCTCGTGACCGCCATGGACGGGCTCGTGACCGTGCCGCGCCGCAAGCGCTACCTGCCGATGCTGGCCGGCATGCTGACTGACCTGCTCGTGACGGCCATCCTCATCCTCGTGGCCAGCATCACCCGGCGGGCCGACGGGACCCTGTCGCCGGCCAGCGATGTCTGTCTGGGCCTGGCTTACCTGACACTGCTCAGGCTGGCCTGGCAGTTCTTCTTCTACCTGCAGACCGATCTGTACTACGTGCTGGTGACCGTGCTCGGCTGCGTTGACCTGCAGGGCGCCGCGCGCGAGGTACTGCGCGAGCGGCTGGCTCGCGCGCTGCGGCGTCCCGCGCCATCGGGCCGCCGCCCGGGGCGGCACCCGCGAGATCTCGCCGTCGCCCGCTGGTACTCCTGGCTGCTCCTGGTGGGCTGGACAGCGTCCATCGCCGTCCTGGTCACCGCGGTCATCCCGATCGTCGCGCGCGTCTTGCTCACGGTGGGCGAGCGGCTCGCCGGCTCCGGTGCCCGCAGCGGTGCCGAGCTGGCGGACAGCATCGTGTTCGCGGCGATCAACCTCGCCCAGCTTGCCATCCTCGCCGCGCTCGTGCTGCGGGACCGCCGGCTGCGGTCGCGCCCAGGCGCCACCCGGCCCTGACCATAGGGGGATTCCAATGCACACCCGGATTGACCCAGACGCGCGGCACTACTGGGTCGACGTAGCAGGCCGCGGCCGGCGTGCCGCGATCATCGCCGGGCTGCCCGTCCCGCCGCCTTTGCTCGCCATGACCAGCGCGCACCGCCGCCTGCGCGGCCCGTACACGGCCGCGGGAACCATCGTGCGCGCGGTCGCCGGCGATGCCCTGGAGCGGTTCCCGGCGCTGGTGGCCGCGCACGAGATCGAGCTCCGCTGCGTGGCGCCGGAAGTGCGGGACCGGATGCCGGCCACCCATGAGACCCTGACGTCCCTCGCCGTGCCGCAGGAGCGGACCCGGTTCTACTCACGGCTGCGGACGCTGCGGATCGCCCACGGGCTGACCGAGTTCCTGCGCGACTACGTGACGGCGATCGGCGCGCCGAGGTCCATCGTCGTGGATGACGCCGACAGCGCCGACCCGACCGACCAGGAACTGCTGTCGGTGCTGCTACGCCGGCTGGACCCGGGCCTGCTCACCGTCGTCGTCGCGACGACTCGTGCGGCGCGACGACTGGCGTGGCGGGCGACCGCGAGGACGTCGCCGGGCGGCTGGGCGAGCCGCTTTCCGTGGCGCTGGCGCGGCACGCGTGCCGCCGCGACGTGACAGTGCCCGTCCCGCCGCCCGTCCCGCCGCCCGCCGTAACGGGCACCGTGACGGGCACCGCCGAGGACGTCCGTCAGCTGGCCGCGGCCTACGTCGCCGGTGACTGCCTCAGTGACGCGCCGGAACTCCAGGCCGCCTATCTTCAGCTGCCGCCAGCGGAGCGCAGCGGGCTGCACGACGAGCGCGCCGCGCGACTCGCGGCGACGGGCGAGTTCTCGCTCCGCCTTGGTGCCATCCCCTACCACCTGGAACACGGCACGGATCCGTCGGGCGCGGGCGCCCGCGCGCTCCGCGAGGCCCTTCTCTACTGCCTCGACATGGGTTTCTACGAGGCGGCCGTCGACTTCGGGCGGCGCGGGCGGGCCGTCCTGCGCGAGCATTGCCCGGAAGACCTGTGGTGGGACTTCACGATGAAGATGCCGACGTGCCTCGCCGCGCTCGGGCGCCCGGATGAAGCCGAGCAGATGTACGACTACGCCCGGGCTGCCACTACTTCCGTCACGGTGCACCTGCAGGCCGCCTACGGCATGGCCATGCTTTACACCCGTCACCATGACGAGGAGCGTCGCGACCACCACCGCGCGCTCGGCTGGATCAACCAGGCCATCGCCATCTCCGGGCTGCTGCCCGACGCTAAGGAGCGCGCGTTCCAGACGGTCTTCAACCAGAACGGGCTGGCCCTGATCCAGGGCCACCTGGGCCGTCACGACGATGCCCTGCGCCTGGTCACCGCGGGCCTGGACCGCCTGGACCGCGAGCTTGACCCGGATGAGCACCGGTTGCACCGCAGCGTGCTGCGCTACAACCGCGGGCAGGTGTACGCCGGCCTGGGCCGGCTGGAGGAGGCCCTGGCCGACTTCACCGCGGTGATCACGGAGGACCCGAATTACCCCGAGTACCACTTCGACCGGGCGGGCCTGCTGCGCCGGCTGGGGCGCGACGACGAGGCGCTGGCCGAGTACGAGACGGCGATGCGGCTGTCGCCGCCGTTCCCCGAGCTTTACTACAATCGCGGCGACCTGCGATCGGCCATGGGCGACGCGGAGGGGGCGCTCGCCGACTTCGGGTACGTGCTGGAGATCGACCCCGGCTACGCGGACGCGTACCTCAACCGGGCGGCCATCGCGCTGGAGGCGGGCCGGCTGGCCGCCGCGCGGCGGGACGTGACCGCGGGGCTGGGCGTCGCGCCGGACGACCCGCACCTGCTGTGCCTGCTCGCCCGCCTGGAGCTGGAAGAAGGCCGCGACGATGCCGCCCTGGCCGCCGCCGACGCCGCGGTCCGGGCGGGGGACGGCGTCGCCGAGGCGTGGGCCACGCGGGCGGCCATCGCGTTCGAGGCCGGCGATCCCGGCCGTGCCCTGGCCGACTTGACCCGGGCCGTGCGGCTCACGCCCGATCCGGTCATGCTGTTCAACCGGGCGGTGGCCCACCAGGCCCTGGGAAACTGGGCGTCGGCCGAGGCCGACTTCACCGCGGTGCTGGAAGCCGACCCGGCGGAGGCGCAGGCGTGGCTGCGGCGGGCCGCCTGCAGGCGCAGCCTCGGCAACGCCGGCGGTGCCGGCGACGACCTGCGCCGGGCCGCCGCGATCGCCCGCGATGACCGCCTCCTCGACCGCGCGGCCGCCGGGGGCGCGCGATGAGGGCGGGCGCCGCCGTGGCGCCGGCCAGCCCGCCGGGCACCCTCCCCCCGCGCTTCGGTCACGCGCGGCTCAACGCAGGGCCGGGGCAGGTCCCGGCCCTGCGGGACGTGCTGGCGCATGTCGCGACACCGGTGTCGGTCATCACGGCCCTCGACAGCAACGGAACCGCCCGGGGCGTTACCGTCGGAACGCTCTGCTCGCTTTCGCTCGCCCCGCCGCTCGTCATGTTCTGCCTGAACCGGTCCGGCGGGTCGCATGAGGTCATGACCACGACCTCCCGCGTCCTGATCCACGTGCTCCGCGACGACCAGTCCGCGGTCGCGGCCCGGTTCTCCCGGCCCGGCGCCGACCGCTTCGCCGGGCTGAGCGGCCGCTGGCATGGCCTGCCGACCATCCCGGGCGCCGCGATCCGGCTCGCCTGCGCTCGCCATGCCGTCGTGCCGGCCGGTGATCACACCATCGTCATGTGCCGGGTGACGGACGCCGAGATCGGCCGGGGCAACCCGCTCCTGTATTACGTCCGCGAGTACTGCTCGCCCGCGCCCCTGCCGGCTGGCGCCTCATAGTCCCCATGTATCTCACAGTCACCTCGTGACTCCGTACGGGCATGATGCCGATCGCAGGGAAGCAGGCCGCGAGCGAGCCAGTACTCGTGCGGGTTCACACGCTCGACCCGATTTCAGAATCCGGGATCCTCGTCCAGCTCAGGCAGTGCCCCGACATCCGGGTGACGGACACCGTCTGCGCGGGCGGCGCGGGCCCGCGCGCCTGGCCGCCGCTCGGCGCCGGGGGCACGCCCGCGAGCGAGAGCCCTGGCGTCGGCCGGGGCGCGGCGCCGGGCGTCGTGCTGGCCGTCGCCGACACGGTGGACGACGACGACGCCACGTGCTGGCTGCGTTCCCTGCGCCAGCGCGACGCCCTGCCGATTGTCCTGGTCGCCGGGCAGTTCGGCCCGCGCGCGCTGATCACCGTGGTCGAATCGGGTGTCCGCGCGGTGATCCGCCGCCGCGAGGCGACCCCGGCGCGGCTCGCCCGGCTCGTGCGCGGCGTCGCGGCCAATCACGGCGAGCTGCCGTCCGACCTTCTGGGGCAGCTGCTTGACCAGGTGGGGCAGCTTGACCGCAGCCTGCTCGCGCCGCGCGGGCTCGGCCTCAATGGCCTGACGCGCCGCGAGAGCGCCGTCTTGCGGCTGGTCGCCGACGGCCTGTCGACGCGAGAGGTGGCAAGCCAGCTCGCCTACTCCGAGCGCACGGTCAAGGCGGTGATCCACGAGCTCACGACACGGCTCTACCTGCGCAACCGCGCGCACGCCGTCGCCCACGCGGTCAGGAACGGCTGGATCTGAGTCAGCGGCCCGCCGGGGCCTGGGCGCGCGTCACGTGCGCCGATGGCGCCGCCAGCTGCTGACGTGAGCTGCCGGACGATGACCGCGGGCGGGATCGGCAGCGGCCGGGCGAGCACGTCAAGCAGCGTGTCCACGGACTGGCTGACGGTGAACCTCGCCCCGGCGTCATGCCGGGCGGCGGCAGACAGCGGCCCGCTGTCGGTGGCCTCGCGGATGCCCCAGGCGAGCGCTTCGGCGTTGTCCGGGCGTGACGAGCACCACCCCGCCGCAGTCGGTCTCGGGCAGGCCGCCGTCGTCGGAGGCGACCACCCGGCAACCCGAGTGCTGGGCCTCGATCGAGACGATGCCGAAGGTCTCGTGCCAGTACTGGCTGTTGGACGGCATGACGACGATGTCGTGCCGGGCCATCAGGGCCGCCATCGTCGGCCGGCGTCTTGCAGCTGGCCACCACGGAGATTCCGGGGTGCGCGCCGAGCAGCCGCTCGATGATCTTTCCCTGCGGCTTGTCCGCGCCCGCCGTCGTCGCGGTGAAGGTGATCGTCGGGTCCTGCTCGATGATGTCGATGTGCAGCGTCTCAAGCAGGGTGTAGATGCCCTTCTCCGGGCTCAGCCTGCCCGCGAACAGGACGCGGGTCTTCCCGGCCTCGCGGCCCGGCCGGGGCTGGGCGGCGAAGCCCGGCTCGGCGAACGGGTAGACGACGCCGATCGTGGCCACGTCCACGTCCAGGTACACCGACCACAGCGCGGCGGCGTACCGGCTGGTGACGATCAGGGCGCGTTCCCTGGTCCCCTCGACGGCGAATGCCCGTTGCCGTTCCCGGATGGGCGGCGGGTTGTGCAGGATCAGGAATGCCGGATGCCTGGTCGTCACGGTGTGCGGCTCGTTGACGAAGATGACGGTGCCGTCGAGCTCGCTGACCTCGGCCAGCGTCGGCAGCGACAGGAACGGGATGCCGGCGAAGCCGTCCCTGCCGTCATCGGTCGCCGAGGCCGACGGTGACGACCTGCGCGCGGATGCCGCGCCGGGTCAGCTCCCGGACCTGGCCGACGGTGTAGTTCTCCGAGCCGCCGGTGCCGGCGGGCAGCGGGTTTCCTGGGGACCAGATGAACGAGATCAATGTGCTGCCCGCGTTTCTTAGTCGCCGATGCACCGAGAGGGCGCAGAAGCTCAAGCCGAGAGGCCGGCGAATTGGCGTGGCATTCACAACGGTGAACATTCGCAGCTAGAGGCAGCTTAGCATGGGCGGCGCGGCCGGGGCGCCGGCGAAGAGCGCGCTCGCTCGCGGGGTCAGTGGGCCGCGCACACCGGCCGGTAGTGGGTCATGTCCGGGGACCACGCCTCGCCGGTGTGCGGGTCGCGCTGCTCATGCGGGTCGAGCCCGTCGTAGCTCCAGTCCGTCGACGGCTCGCCGCACAGGGCGCACGGCGTGATCTTCGCGTCCGCCACCGGCTTGCCGTCGCCCTCGGTCCGCCGGACCCGGAGCCAGATCATGACCACCAGCGCGGCCACGTGTATCACCGACGTCAAGACGACGATCAAGGTCAGGTTGGTGCTCACTAGATGCTGTCCTTCGCGGGCGCGGAGAGGGGCTTGACGCCGGCCCGCAGGGCCGCGTCGTTCAGTGTCGTCAGGCCCCGGTGCAGCTCCTCGAGGTCGCCGAGGCTCAGGCCGAGCTTCGCCACGACCGTGGGCGGGACGTTCAGCGCCTGCTGGCGCAGGGCGCGGCCGTCTCGCGTCAGGCCGACGCGCAGCTGCCGCTCGTCGTCGGGGTTGCGGGTCCTGGTGACAAGCCCGGCCGCCTCCAGGCGCTTGAGCATCGGCGACAGCGTCGGGCCGTCCAGCTGGAGCATGTCGATCAGCTCCTTGACCGCCAGCGGTGACTGTCCCCACAGCGCCAGCATCACCAGGTACTGCGGGTGGGTCAGCCCCATCCGCTCCAGGATCGGCCGGTAGACGCTCAGCACGCTGCGGGCCGCGATCGACAGGGCGAAGCACACCTGCCGCTCCAGCGCCAGCGGGTCGCCCGGTATCTCTGGCAGCCCCGCTCGGCTGTCCGCGCCCGCGGTGTCGTCCATGGCGCCCCAATCGCTAGCCCGAATTGATGTCTGCTCGAACTACTAGGACACTATCAGTTAACGCACTAACGAATCAAGCGGCACTAGCCCGCCGCGCGGCGCGACGGCGCCGGCCCGGCGCTGGCCGCCCGCCGGCGGGCGGCCAGCGCCGGGCCGCGCTGGCGTCATGATCGTGTGCGGAGACCGGTTTCCCCTGGCCATCACGCCCTCCGGCCCGCGGGCTGCGGCCTTGAAGCACCGGGCGACGGGGCGGGAACTCAGACGGGCATCACCGTGACCTGCGCGGGATTGCCCGAGCCGGTCCCGTCGCTGCCCTGGCCGCCGGTCGCGCCGCGGGCGCCCGTCCCGCCGCCGCCTCCGCCGTTGTTGTACTTGCCGCCGCTGCTGCCGCCACCGCCGGCGCCGCCGGGGCCGCCCTGCCCCGGACTGCCCGCTCTTCCGGGGTCGGCGATCGAGGCCGTGTAGGTCACCTTGGGCACGTCATCCCCGGTGGGAACCCGGACCACCACGTTGCCCGCCGCGTCGACGCCGTTGCCGCCGTCGCCGGCCCGGCCGCCCGGTCCGCCCGGTCCGCCGTCGCCGCCCTGGCCGCCGGCGTTCCCCGTGCAGTCGCAGGTGACGCCGTCGCCTCCGTTGCCGCCCTGCTGCCCAGGTCCGCCGTTGCCGCCGTCACCGCCCGCCCCGCCCGGCCCGGACTTCGTGAAGACCGTGATGTTGCCGGAAAGCGTGCGCTGGATCGTGATCGTCGCCTGCATGCTCGGCGTGCCGTTGCCGCCGCGGGTACCGTCGTCTCCCTTCGTTCCCTCGTTGCCCTTGTTGCCCGGCCCGCCGCCGTTGCCCGCGATCCCGGCCGAGGAGCACTCGCCCCTCGACCCGCCGGAGGCCTGACCCGCGGCGGCGGGGGTGTCCGGGGTCCTTGGCTTGGCGCCCGTCCGGCCGACGATGTTGAAGTCAGCCGTGCCGCTCTCGCCCTTCTTCGTCAGGGTGTCGCAGGTGAACACCAGCGGTGTGGACTCGCACCAGAAGTACCCGCCCGGCTCCAGCGTGACGTCGGTGAAGCTGACGATCTTCGGCGAGCCGTCCGGCGTGCTCAGGTCGTACTTCCCCGTGACGACGAGCGGGCCGGTAGCGGCGGCCACGTGGACGGTCAGCGGGAAGACGGGGGCGACCTCGGCCCGGTCGGCGGCCGACAGCGTGCCGTTGCCGATCGCGTGCGCCGCGATCTTGGTCGCGATGCTCGCGCCGCCGTCGTCGGCCGCCCCGGCCGGAGGCCGCGGCGGCGACTGACGCCGCCGAAAAGGGCATCGTAGTGCGCCTGGCGCCCGTGCTCGTCCAGGCCCAGGTCGAGCAGCGAGCGGAGGTGATCGACGTCGTACACGACCAAGGTCGTCTCCAGCGGCTTGTCGCGCAGCGCGCTGGCCGGAATGCCGTGGGCTGTCAGTCGGCTGATCGCTGTCATCGTTTTGCTCCTTGCGTGGTTGCTCCTTCCGCGGCGAGCCCGCCGCGGCGTGTATCCCGCGATTGCACCGCCCGCGCCGGCGGCGGGACCTGCGCCGGAGTGGTCATCGGCTCGACCGGCCGCTCGTTGACGAAGACCGGCGGGGCCGGCCGTGCCCGCCCGTCACGGCCGCGTGCCCCGTCCGCCCCGGCCGGCGCCCGTGATGTCCGGGATGGCCGTCCGCCCGGGGCGGGCCGCCGTGCCGCGCCACCGGGCTCCGCCGCGTGCGCACCGCCGCGCCCGTGCCCGCCGCCGTCACCGCCGCGCCCGCCGGGACCGCCCCGGCCGCCGGCCGAGGGGTGGGCCAGCACCCGCACGCGCCCGGCCTGGCCGGCCGGCACCGAGACGAACACGTTGGATGAGATGCCGCCGTGGCCGCCTCGTCCCCCGTCTCCGCCGTCGCCGCCGCCTCCGCCGTCGCCCCCGCGCCCGGGGGCGAGGACGCCGCGCAGCGTGCGCTGGCCGGGCGCGCCGTGCCCGCCGTCGCCGCCCCGGCCGCCATTGCCGCCGTGCCCGCCGTCGCCGCCGCGTCCCGCCGTGGCGAGGATGGTCAGCGCCCCGGTCAGCTCGCCGATCGTGATCTCGGCGAACTTGCTGGCGCCGCCGGTGCGCCCCCTGGCCCCGTCACCACCAGGGGTGCCGTCCTCGCCTGGTCGCCCGTCGGCGGCGCCGGGGACTACCGGGCCTGTCAGCCGGGGACCGAGCCACGTCGGCGCGGTGCGGGCCGACGTGCCGTCGCCGCCGTCGCCGCCATCACCGCCGGGCGGGCCGCTGGCTCCGTCATGCGGCCCGGTGTCGCTGTCGACGGAGAACGGGGTCGGAAGGATCGCGAGCTGGTAAGGAGCGGCGCCATCGCCCGCTGGCGAGACGATCAGCCGCGCGACGGTCAAGATCAGCAGGTTGCCGCGCACCACAACGGTCGCGCCGGGCTCGATGCACAGGCAGCCGACGTTGACGACGTTCATGATGTCGTCGCGGTCATCCAGGCCCCAGCCGTCGCCGCGCACGCTGAGATCCCAGGTCTCGCCCGCGCGCACGGTCCGGTACCGGACGCTCAGGATCCGCGTCGGGAACGGGAAGTGGGCGGCGGCCCGCGCCTCATCCGCCGGGCTGATCTCGGCGCCGGCGAAGGCGGCCGCCTCCAGTCGGTCGTGCACCCCCTGCCCGAGGCTGCGGCGGATCTCGATGACCGGGTTGAAGAAGAGCCGTGCCCGCTGGCCGCGCTGCCCGGGCGTGGCCGCCGACAGCGCGCGCATCGCGTCAACCGACGGCACCCGCGGGCAGCTGACCAGCTCGCCATCGTCGGCGAGCCGTCCGGTATCGTGGCCGAGCCGCCGGGCGCGCCGGTCGAACGCGCGCTCCTGCGCGGCGGTCAGCCGGCGGCCCGCCTCCGGCGGCACGGCAAGCGATCGGCCCGGCGGCCCGCTCTCCGGCGGCACAGTGTCCGGTTGCCCGGGGCCAGCGTCTCAGGCATGGCGGATGAAGCGCACGGACAGCCCGGTCGACTTGTTGGGGATCGGCACTCCCGCGCTGGCCCGCTTGCTGGAGCCGCTGAACTGCGCGCACGTGGTGCCGGGCGCGGCCCAGTAGTAGCCGTAGACGTACATGTCGCGGTAGCTGCCCGTGCCGTCGGGCTGGATGGCGCGCTGGCCGCCGAGCTGGGCGCCGAACCCGGACGTGCCGCCGCTGATGAGCGCCGTGTACGCGGCGCCGGGGTCGCCGAAGCTGGCGAACAGCGCGTTCCAGTCGGCGGCGGTCGGCAGCGACCAGCCGGCCGGAGGCTGCACCTGCGCGGTGTAAAGGCGCCCGAAGGTGGCCTGGTTCGCGGTGTTGTCCGCGTAGGCGTAGCTGCCGTCGGCGGGGTACCGGTAGTTCTCCAGCATCCAGAACGTGCTGCCGAACAGCGCGACAGGGTAGACCGTGCCGGCCGCGTCGATCACGTAGGAGACCTGCGCGTACGCGGTGAACTGCTGGCTGTTCAGGTAGCCGCCGCCCGCGTCGAACGCCTGCAGCGTGCAGAAGATGGCCTCGCTCGCCTGCGGGGCCGGCACGGCCACCGTCGCGCTGTCGTAGTCCAGCGGCTTGGGCGGCGTGGCGTACCGCTTCCGCAGTGGCGCCACGGCCGGGCAGGAGGTGAGCAGCGCGACGCTGGCCACGTCGAACATCGTCCACCGCAGCGGGATGGTGATCCGGGAGTTCGGGTCGGTGACCGGGATCAGCGGCTCGGGGCCGAAGAACGACAGCAGCCCCCGTGTCGGCGGCGGGTCGAGCTTGACGATGTCCACGACGAACAGGTGGTCGTCGTAGGACGTCTGGGCGTCCCGGGCGAAGCCGGTGCACAGCACGAGCATCTGGGTGTGCCCGGTCGGCGTGACCGAGACGATGTCGGAGAAGGCGAACGTGACGTTGGCCTGGTCGCCTCCCGCGGGGCCGAGGATCTGCACGTTGTTCTGCGAGGGCGCGAGCGTCCACGACGGGTGCGGCTGCTCGCCGTCCGGCCGCGGGTTGACCCCGGTCCACGGCGACTGGGCGGACGCGATGCCGACCGTGATGTTCCACGCCGAGCCGGGTTGCGGCCCCTTCGCCGGGTCGAAGGCGTCGGGCGCGAGCGCGCCGCTGGTGCTGCCGTACACGAACGAGACGTGCACCTGGGGGTTCCCCGTGCGCGCGGCGCCGGTCGCGATGGCGGTCGCGCCCGTGTTCTTCAACGTCAGGTACAGGGTGTTGCTCAGCGGGTCGGAGGACGACGCCGAGCGCAGCACGCTGCCCTGGCTGTCCAGCGTCACCTGCAGGACGTCGGGGAGCTGGAGGTTGCCCGGCTTGGGCGGGCTCGCGATCGCGAGCGGTGCCTCCAGCGAGAGCGGCAGGTCCCCGGTCATGTTCGAGGGGATGACCGAGATCACGTCGGTGCCCGCCGGCCCGTCGGAGACGACGTCGGTGATCTTGAACGTCAGCGTCGCGCCGGCCGCCCAGCTGCCCGCCCTGGTGCAGGTGATGGCGAGCGCCTGGTTCGCGGTGTCCACGCTGCCCGACCAGCCGTCGGCCGTCACGTGCATGTCGCGCAGCCGCTCCAGGGTGAAGTACGCGGCGGGCGGGTACACGGCGAACGTCGAGGGCGCGGCGCCGGCGTCGAGCGCGATGGCGGCGCCGCTGTTGTTGGCCAGCGCGACCGTGAGCGTTGCCTTGATGCCGATCCGCACGATCGAGTCGGCCTTGTCCGTGGTGACGGCGATGCCCACGGGAACGTCTGCCAGGGCCATTGTCAGCCTCCGTTCTGCCCGGCGCCCGGCGCTTCGCCGGGCGGGGCTGGATTCGGGATCAGGTCGAGCCACCCCTCGAGCAGGCGCTGCGGGCTGTAGCCGTAGGCCGGGGCGTCGGGGGACGGCTGCGGGGCGAGCTGGGCCGGCGCCTGGCCGGGCGCGACCCACGACCAGCCGAAGCCCGCCACGGCCGGCAGCGGGAGGCGCAGGTCAGGCCCGCCGCGCAGCACCGGGCGCGTGGTGAAGGTGACCGCGAGCCGCTGCGCCGCGCGCACGTACTGGTCGGGCGGAATGCGCATGGTCGCGGTGGGCAGCACCCCGGTGGTCACGTGGACGGGCGCGCGCGGATCGACGAGCGCCGTGAACGTCAGCGCCGGGCCGTTCAGCGTCAGCGTGACGGTGTCCGGGCGGGGCTGGACCACGCCGTGGGTGCCGTTGGCCGGCGCCGCCCCCGAGTAAACGGTCGAGTACGGGTGCGCGTCATCAGCGGACTGTGGCAGGAACGCGACGAGGCCGTCGTCGATGTCGGTCAGGTCGCCGAGCCGCACCGGGATCCGCACCTGGTCCAGGCCCGCGCAGGTGTGGGCCTGGCGCACCGCGTAGTCATACCACCGGTTGGCCACCGCCTGGCCGAGCGCGTCGGTGGCCGTGGTGCTGGCCTGGCTGGCCGGGAGCACGCCGCCGGCGGTGCTCAGCGACGCCCGCCCGCGGACGATCGCCAGCGGGCGGCCGATGAGCACCGACAGCGTGACGTCCTGGGCGAAGTTGGCCGGGTTGATGAACTTGTCGGAGGTCTCGATGGTGGCCATCAGGTCCGTGAGGAAGCCCGCCGGGCGGTCCCTGATGAACCGCATGAGCTGCGCCAGGTGGGTGTTCACCAGCGGGGTGCCGCCCGGCCCGACGAGGTCGCGGTCAAGGTCGTCGCCGGGGTTGGCGATATTGCCCGCCCGGGTGCGGTACCTGCTGGCCCCGTGCTCGAGGCCGAACGAGCCGACCGGGCTGCCGTCGGCGTCGTAGAACTCCAGCGACACGTCGAGGTGGTTGGGGATGACCCAGCCGCAGACGGGGGACGTCGCCGGGTGGTCGTTCACCTCGACGAAGTCGGCCGTCACCCCGGCGACGGCGTCGTTGTGGGTGGCCGACAGCCAGACGCGTCGACCCGGGCCGGGGCCAGGGCGCGCGGCGGCAGGTAGGCCTTCCCGGCGTTGGCGGTGTCGCCGCTTGCCGGGGACAGGCCGGCCGACGGCGTGACCGTGCAGCGCGTCCGCTGCTCGTCGTGGCGGCCGTGGTCAGGTTCATCACCTGGCCGAACGCGTCGATGATCGTCAGCCGCATGACCTCGATGAACCCCGAGCGCAGCGGCCCGTAGTTGTACAGCGCCTGCTGCCCGGTGGAGATCGCGGTCAGCGAGTTGAAGGCGGTGCCGTACCAGCTGTCGCCCGGCCTGGCGGTGGCGGCGGCGGCGATCTGGGTGGTGACCGGGTCGGGCCTCCTGACCAGGTCGGCCACGGTGATCTGGGGAATCGTGGTGCGCAGGGTCTGGGCCAGGCCGAACGTGTCGAGCGCCTGCGACAAGACCTTGCGCCCGGTGAGGTCGTCGCGCGCCTGGGCCAGCTCGGCCCCGGCGGCGTCGTCGGGGAACTCGGCGATGTACCGGCTGATCTGCTGGGTCAGGCTGACGAACGGCTTCTTGGACAAGACCACCGAGCCGGTGTAGTCGACCGGCTGCCCGGTGGTGAAGGTCGCGGGCACCGGGTAGACGAGGTCGGTCGCGTCGGCGTCGAGGCTGAACGTGTCCGGTGAGCCTTCCCGCCGGGTAGGCCCCGCCCGCGCCGCGGGCGATCGGGTCTAGCCGCAGCTTCCAGGTGAGCCAGACGGGCAGGAACGGATCGACCCGCGTGGCGCCGAACTCAGGCAGCGCGGCCTGCGCGGTCCAGCCCACCGCGTCCGGTGCCAGTGCCGTGCCGGCCTCGTTGGTGAACGTCACGGTCAGCTGCTCCGGCGCCTGGACCGCCTGCTGCGGGTTGGGCGCCCGCTCGTAGCCGGCCGCGTGCACGGCGGCGAACAGGCCGCCGGCCGCCGGCGGGTCGAGCGGGCTGCGGCCGCCCTGGGCGGCGGCGATCGCCGCGGGGTCCACGCCGCGGGCCGCCGCCGCGATCGCCGCCGCGTACTGCGGGTCGAGCAGCGCCGCCTCCGCCATCGCCGCGGCGGCGGCCGCGGCGGACGGCAGCCTCGCCGGCGGCGCGGGCAGCCCGGCCACCGCGGTCGCGGCCACCGCCTGGGTACCGGAGGCGCTCGCGATCCGCAAGACGCCGATCAGCTCGCCGTCGGTGCGCACCGCGATCGCGGTGCGCCGGCCCGTTGCGGCGGGCCGGCTCGAGCCGGTCGCCCTCCATCACGAGCACCGGATCGGTCGGCATCCAGAACGGCGCGGCGGGAATGGCGTCCAGCTCCCAGTCGTCGGGCAGCGCGGCCAGGGCGGCGGCGACGGTCGCGTAGGCGCTCACCACCTGGCCGGCCAGGGTGGCCGGCGCGTCGGCGGTGGAGACACCGGTGATCCGGCCGGTGCCTGGATCGGTCTGGTAGTGCAGCAGCCCGGCGGCGTCGCCCGCGCTGACGACGGCGTTCAGCTCGCCCGCCGAGGACGCGGTGGCGAGGAAGGCGCTGAGCGTGTTGGTGGGCACGACGTAGCTGCCGGCCGGCTTCTGGCAGAGCTGCTTGACGTAGATGACCCAGTCCATGAACAGCTGCTGCCGCGCCACCTCGACCCGGCGGCGCGCCTGGTCGTAGCCGAGCTGCGCCGTGTTCAGCACGGTGAGCTGCTCGGCCAGCGTCAGCGGCAGCGTCACCTCGACCGAGGCCTGGCTGCCGGGGGCCGCCTTGGTCTGGATCGTCCACTGGTGACCGCCGTCGAGCTGGGAGAACGCGTTGGCGTGCAGGGCCTGCTCGAGCGTGGCGAGCGCGTTGCCCTGGCCCTCGATGTCGCGCAGCAGCCCGAGCTGCAGCGCGTCGAGCAGCGTCTCGTAGCTGGCCAGGACCTCGGTGCCGCCCGGCGCGGACAGGTGGCTCTTGACCAGCGCGGAGACGGCCTGCACCGTGGTGTTGCCCAGCGCGATCTCTACCTTGTCCGTCCACGGCCCGCCGCCGGGGGCAGCGAGGAACGGCGTGTTCTGCGGCGGGTGGAGCTGGTCCCACACCACCTCCTGGATCACGCCGGCGCACAGCGTCGTGTCGGGCACCTCGAGGGTGGCGAGGGTCTCATCGGCGGCCAGGGTGTAGGAGACCGCGTTGCCGGAGAACTGCCACCCGAACTGGCTCGCGGTGACGCTGGCGAACACGTCGGCCGGCGTGCTCGTGACCCGGACGTTCTGGTCGGCGCACTTCGCCACGTAGTCGTTGTACTGGCTGGTGACGGTCGCGGCCAGCGTGGCGAGCGGGTCGCTGGCGGCGTCGGGCAGCCAGCCGGTGACGTGGTAGGAGACGCGGAACCGTACCGGGGTGTTCCGCGTGATCGCCGTGTACACGTCGGCGACGTCGGCGAAGGTGTCCCAGAAGCCGAACACGCTGCGGCAGTCGGGGTAGTAGTCGGAGAACGCGGCGCCGACGAAGCCGATCGAGGTGAGGTAGAGCGGGGCTCCGTCGGGCCCGTTGTAGTGCGGCAGGTAGTCCTCGCGGCCGCTCGGCCGCCGGGTCCCAGCTCGCGGCGTCGACCACGCGCCCCATGAACATGGACGGCGTGCCGTCCGGCGCGGTGAGCGGCACCGTGGCGGCGGGGCGCACGAGGCCGTGGCCGTCGGCCTGCAGCGCCGGGGCCACGTAGTCGCTTTCCACGACCCAGCTCGCGTGCCGCGGCGCGCCGTACGCGCTTGTCGCGGCGTCGTAGATGCTCAGGGACCGGGTGACGAGCCAGCGCGTGGGCGCGGGCGGGAACACGATCGCGCCGGTGTCGCGATCCTGGCGTCCGCGCTTGAAGTACTCCGGCAGCTCCCAGTGCAGGTGGACGCCCGTTTCGAGCGCGACAGACGGCGTGCCGCTGTCCAGCGGCAGCCAGACCGTGTCGCCCGTGCTCGCCTCGGTGGCCAGCGGGCCGTGCGGCAGCCGGTCGAAGGCCGCGGTGCGGCCGGCGAAGCCCGCGCCCGGCGTGACGTTGGTCGCGTCCGTGCCGGAGACGCGCAGCGCCGCGACGTTGAGCGGGACGATGGCCTTCATGTCGGCGTCCCGGTTGAGGAAACTGACCATCCCGACTCCCTCGGTCATCTCGAACCCCATCTCGGCGGCATCGAGGCCGCCGAGCCTGCTGGCCGCCGCGATCGCCGAGGCGAGCGCGGTCCAGCCGCAGCACCCGGGGCGACCGGGTGCGGAAGCTCGGCCCGATGTCGACGGGGACGACGATGTCCGCGCCGTGCTTGTCCTTGGTCAAGGTGATCGCGCCGTCCGGCCCGACCGTGAACGTGTGCACGTTCTTGACCGCCGTGGGCGCGCCGTTCCCGGTGGGCGGCTCGGTAGTCGTCGATGCCGTAGTGCAGCAGCTCGGGCGCCTCGTGGATGTCCACCCGGTACGCGTCGCCCTCCAGGAGGCACAGCAGCGTGTCGCCGCCGCTGGCGGGGCCGTTGCCGGGACTGAGCCGGTCGAGCCTGCGCACCGGCATCAGCACCGGTTCCGGGTCGCTCGGCGTGTGGCCCCTGGTGTAGGCGTTGACGCCGAGCCCGGGATAGTCGCTGACCACGCGCGAGCGCAGCAGGAACCCGGTCCAGGCGGTCCCGCCGGACGGATCGGGCGCGGCCGCGCCGGCTCGCGGGCGCACCGGGGCGGCCGCCCTGGCCTGGGCGGCGACCGGGTCGAGCAGGGCGCGATCGAGGTTGGCGCTCGCGCCCGAGGCCGTGGCGGTGAGGTTGCGGCCGAGGCTGAACGCGCCGTCGAGCAGCGCCCGTATCCAGCTCTCGTCGAGCCGGAAGAACCGGATCGACTCCGGCGGGAGCATCGCCTCGTCCGGCACCAGGTAGGTGAACGGAACGCCGGCCAGGGTGATGAGCCGCCCGAGCCAGGCCGCGATGTCCGGCGGGACCTCGACGTCGCCCAGCGCGTCGGCGATCGACGCCGGGTCGGCGAACGTCGCCTCGATCTCCTGGCGCGCGCTGCACGCGGGAGAACAGCGCCATCACCGCGCCCCGCTCGTGAACAGCCGCATCGTGGCGGGCAGCAGCTGCTTGGCCGACGGGCGCGGGGCCTGCGCGGACCGCATGGCCCGTGCCTCGGCCCGGCCGCGCCGCCGCCGTTGTCGTTGTCGCTGGTCGTTGGCGCTGCTGCCGGGGTCGCTGTCGCCGCGGCCTCGGCTGGGTCGCGGTCGTGGATGGCCGTCGCGGCCTGCCGCCGTCGCCGGCGGCTGGCGTCTGGGCCGCAACCGGCGTCAGCAGCCCGCCGAGGGCGTCGTCGATGATCTTGCGCTCCACGGCATCGACGACGGCCTGAGTCAGGCCCTTCTTCCACGCGTACAGGGAGGTGGCATAGCTCATGTCCTGCAGGGCGATGAGCCGGCCGATCGTCCACGCCGCCGCCAGCGAGGCGTCGAGCATCCCGGTCGTCGGATCGAAGGCGAGCGCCTGGTCGGGCGAGGAAATGGGCAGCTCGGGTCCCGAACGCGCCCGGTCGATCGTGGACAGCGGGCCGCGGTACCAGGACACCGTCGTCTCCTTCGTGCGCAGGTCGTGGTCGAGCGGGACGTAGCCCGCCGCCAGCGCGGTGCTGACCGGCGGGCTCGCGCCCGCCACCGCCAGCCGCAGGTTCGTGTTGGCCGCGTCAGGGCCGCCGGTGGCCCGGCCGTTGAGCAGTTCGAGCCGGTCGACGAAGGCCGCGGTCTCGCCCTTGGTGTTGAACGTCCAGTGCTGGAGCACCGCCAGCCGCAGCGACCGGCTCATGACCAGGGCGTGGCCGGCCAGCGTGCCGCCCTCCCCGGTGGCCGGCAGGAAGTCCTCCAGCGACTCCAGCGACACCAGGTAGGCGTGGCTGCGTCGTGTCGGGCTGCGGGAGGCGGTTGCCGACGACGATCGCGAAGCTGCCGATCGGGTCGGCGGGCGGCGGGGCGTTCCGCGCCGCCGGCTTGTTCTCCACCGACACCCGGCGGACATGGGCGCTCAGCTTGAGGTCGTCCAGCGTCGGCGCTATGTCCGCGAACAGCGCGAGCGGTATGTCGATCGTCAGCACGCGATCGTCGGCCGCCTGGCCGGTCTCGAGGCCGCGGGTGTCCGTCGCGCCGGTGAAGTAGCTGTAGTTGTCGCCGAGCGTGCTCGCCCCGTAGGCCGCGGGCGGGAACAGGTCGCCGAGCCACGCCGGTGACAGGGTCAAGGGTGAGCGCAGGGTACGCGGCGGCGTCGTCGTCGTCGAGGACGAGGACGGCGAGCCAGGTCGGCACGTCGGCGTCGGCGTCCTTGCCCGGCGCGGGCAGCGGGGGAGGCACCTTGGCCGCCGAGCGGATCCACGGGAAGGAGGGGGCGGCGAACACGACGTGCGCCAGCGCCGTGCTGTACTCGCCGGTCGCGTTCGAGGCGGGGAACGTGGAGGCCACCGTGGCCGACGGGTTGCTCAGCCGGAACCGGTCACCGGTCACCGCGAACGCGTAGCTCCGGCCCAGCGTGTCGCCGCTGATGGGCTGGCCGTCGGAGTCGTCCACCCGCTGGCCGATGCCGAGCTCGTAGCTGCCGGCCTCGAGGCCGGGCAACTGGTGCTGGATGAAGGTGACGAACTCGCTGGCGGGCGATGACGTGGTCTCGCTCATGCGAAGGTCTCCGATCCGATCCGGGCGGCGCTAGGCCAGTCGGTCAGCGCGGTCTTGGCCATGGTGCTGAGGCGGACCTCGGCGCCGGGGCTGGTGGTGAAGCCGAGCCGCCGCAGCTCGTCGAGGGTTGCCGTCCGGTTGCCCGCGACCCACGGGTCGGCCAGCGCGGATAGCACGTAATCCGTGGTTGTTAAGCGTGGCGGTGTGGTCGCCGCCGACGTCGATGCTGAAGGTCCTGGCCGTCGTCGGTGATCGCGGAGCTGACCGTGTAGTGCTGGTCGACGGCCGGCGACTGGTAGGCGAATCCGGTCGTCGTTGCCCTCGCCGTAGATCAGCGCGAGCAGCGGCACGTCGCTGACCTGATCGGGGTGGCGCGGGACGGCGGAGATCGCGAGCCCGGTCAGCGTCGCCTGGATCAGCCGCTCCGCGTTCGGGTCGGCCGGCTGGGCGGCGCCCCACAGGGCGGTGTTGGAGGCGCCGAGTTGCGGGGTCACGGCTACTCCCGTGACGTAGTCGGTGAGCTGCCCGTTCTCGTCGGCCCGGCGCAGCGTCGAGCGTGAGGTAGGAGGCGACGTCCGTCTCGTTCATCGGGGCGATGCCCAGCGTCGGCGACCACACCTCGGTAGCGGAGTAGGTCGTCGTCCCCGCCTCCAGCGCCAGCAGCATGCCCGGTGGCGGCCCGGCGGTGACCGCCCCGGCCCCGGCGGTCGCCTCAGGGCCGCGGGCACCGCCGGGGTTGCGGGCACCACCTGGTAGTCGGCGACGACGTTGGGCAGTTCCGCGGTGCCGGCCGCCGACGTGCTCCACCGGCCGTGGGTGGCGGGGATCGTGCTCGCGACCAGTATCCGGAAGCTGTCGGGGTCAAGGATCCAGTCGATGCCAGCCGCGGTCTGCGGAAGCTGGCCGGCCGTGACGGTCGCCGCCAGGATGTTCGGGACCGGCTCCGGCTGCGCTGCCGGTTGAGCCGCCCGGACCGCCCGGGGATTCGCGGCCCGGGCGGCGGCACGGGGGACCGCGACCTGAGGAGACACCCTCTGGGGATCCTGCGGCGGTGGCAGGAAGTTCGCGGCGAACGTGGTCCAGCCGACGGGGTCGGGCAGCGCGGGGGCGGCGCCGAAGCCGATCGTGAACGACACGACGTCCAGGTCGACGAGCGCCTCGCCGCCGAATTCCGGGCCCCAGATCCGCAGGCTGGCGCCGACCTGGACGCTGAGGGTGAACAGGCCGAGGTCGACCGAGCAGCCGATCGTCACCCACGCCTCGGCCTCGTAGTGGAAGGGCGCCCAGGCGATCAGGAAGTCCACGCCCGGCGTCGAACCACGCCTTGACCGGCCCCGCCTCGAACGTGGCCGACAGCCGCAGGCCGGCCATGAACATGCCCGGGGTCAGGGCGAAGTACGCCTGCCCGGCGACCTTGACCGGGCCGAGCGAGAACGCCAGCGCCGAGCCTCGGGACGACCGGGTAGTTGGCCGGCCGGACGAACGCCGGATGGTAGCCGCCGAGGCTGACGACGAAGTCGCCCTGGCTCTCGCCGGAGAACCAGGCGTAGAACGCGAAACCGCCGGTGAGCTTCACGAACCCGCCGAACAGGTACGAGGCGGGCGACAGCTTCCCGTCGACGGCGAGCAGGCCCGTCGCGGGCGTGAACGACGCGACGACGTCGATCTCCACGTAGGCGACCGGATCGGGGGCACCGGTCGGGAACGTCATCGCGCAGGTCCCGACGACGCCGATCTGCAGGTTGACCCCGAACGCCACCGAGACGACCGCGTGCGCCTCGATCATCTCGAAGGAGGTGAACGAGATGCCCGCGGCGACCCAGTACTGCCCGGCCAGCGGCTGGAAGGTGCGCCGCAGCGCGGGGAGCACGGCCTTGATCGTGTCGGCCGGGCTGCCCTGCTCGGCCGGCGCGTTGCCGGGCAGCAGCGGGTAGCTGGCCACCTCGTCGATGGTGGGCAGGACCAGTTGCGAGTTGATGCCGAACCCGCCCGCCAGCCCGGTCACGAACAGGAACGGCGGGCCGCCCAGCGGCACGTCGATGCTGAGGTAGATGAAGAAGAACGCCGGGTCCGCCTCCGGTGCCCAGCCGCCGAGCGCCTTGAGCGAGAACGTGGCCGCCTTGACGATGAGCTCGCCGTAGTAGGCGTCGATCTCCTTGCCGCCGACGGTCTCGGTTTCCTTGAGGAAGGCGCCGCCGATCGCGATCGGCGGCGCCTCGAACGACAGCGCCAGGCCCTTCAGGCTGAAGGTGGGATCGAACTCCGTGAGCGGTGATCCCACCGTCAGCGCCTGCATCGAGAACGCGACGGGCCCGAGGGCCACCGAGGCGTCGAGGGCGAACAGCAGCACGTTGTCCTGGTAGCCGGCGCCCACGCGCTGGAAGGAGAAGATCCCGAACTGCTTGTTGACGTCGAGCCACTTCACCGGGTCCGTGGAGCTAGCCGGCACGACCGCCCCGCCCGAAGCCGTCGACCCGCCAGCGGGCGGGAGAGCTGGGGCGGGGTGGGCCGGGGCGTGGCGGGCGGGAGAGCCGGGGGAGGCGTCACCCCGGCGTGCAGGTGCCTGGTCTCGGCGCCGAGCGTGACGTCGGCGTCGAAGCCGATGCCCTGGCCGACCGCGCCGGGCAGCTTGGCCACGCCCTTGGGCAGGAGCGGGTTGATGATCCCGGTCTGCGCCGAGGTCAGCTCGCCGCTGGAGTACAGGACCTGCAGGTTCGCGATCGCGAGCGTCAGGCCGGGCGGCAGCTTCGAGCCGACGACGGGCAGTTCGCTGAGGTTGATCCCCGCGCCGAGCCGCAGGCCGAACGCCCACTGGCTTGACGCCTGCTTGAGGAAGACGAACTTGACCTCCTCAAGGCCGATGCTGATGCCGGGCGGTATTGCCTGCGCGACCTCGTCGGAGACCCCGGCGACCAGGGCGCGCAGCGCGACCGGCCCCCCGCTGCGGACGACGTCGGCGATCAGCACGTCGGTCCCGGTGCTGGCGGCGTCGAAGACCAGGTCGAACTGCAGCCCGGCGAACGCCACCTGGCCGGTGAACGTCGCCGAGTAGCCCTTAGTGCCCGTGGTCACGGCGGTGTGCGGGTCGCCGCCCGCGGCGGGTGCCTGGGCGCTCGGCATCACCGCGATGGTGACCTCGACCTGTACCGGCGTCGATTCCACCTTGAAGGCCGCCTGCAGGTCGAACTTGAACGCCCCGGTCCCGGTCTGGTAGCTGACCGACACCTTGGTCAGCTCCAGCGTCCTAATTGGCTCGGGGACCTGGCCGATGCCGTACGTGCCGTCAAGGTCCGCCAGCAACTGACCGATGTTCACGTTGGTCAGCTCGCCGCTGAACGCGAACCCGGCCGGGATCCCGCCCGCGGTAACCGGCAGCACGGTCTTCCCGGCCATGAGGTTGACGAAGGTCACGTCCTGCTCCGACAGCGCCTCGGAGACGACAAGCACCTTCAGGCTCGCCATTGCCGAGGTCAGGTCGGACGGCAACGGCAGGCCCGCTACCGCCGACCCCACGGAGATGTCCATGGTGAACAGGAACTTCTTCGCCGTGCTGGTGCCGAGGTAGGCGAAGGCGGCGTCGGCCAGGGTGATCTCAAGCCCCGGGGGAACCTCGTCGGCGACGCCAGGCGCGACGCTCGCGATGAGGTCCCTGATGCTGATGGTGCCGGCCGTATCCTCAGCGGAGTAGTCGGCGATGAGCGCGTCGGTGCTGACGCCACCGGTGGCCTGCGAGGCGAAGCGCGCCGCGAACTCGAGGCCGTTGAGGTAGAACGTGCCAAAAGCCTGCTTCTTGACCGTGGCTCCCCAGCTGAGCTGGAAGCCGAACGAGAACTGGGTGAGCGTGAGGACGCCGGGGATGATCGGCCAGTCCAGCTGCGGCGCCAGCGAGTCCGTCGCGTTGGCGAGCTGCAGGGTGACGCCGAGATAGGTCAGCTTGGCCGGGGGGAGCGTCATGCCGAAGTTCAGGTTGGTCAGCAGGAAGTGCAGCTGGTCAAGGCCGCCCGCCTTGACCAGGGGGGCGAGGTCCTGGCCCTGGGCGAGCCGCGCGAGCTGGCCCAGGCTCGGCAGGGGGATCGCGGGGGAGGCCGCGCTGAGCTGCCACTGCTGCAGCGGCGTGCTGCGCCCGAAGCTGATCATGACCTCGGCGCCGTCGGGCAGCCCGATCAGGCCGGTCACCGACCCGTACACCGCTGGCTGCCCGTTGACGGTCAGCTGAATGTTCAGCGAGTCGAGCTCGATCACGCCAGGTATCAGCTTCCACGTCCCGGTCGACGACACCGCGAACGTGAACTCCACCAGCGAGAACGTCCGCACGTCGACCGCCAGGCGCAGGTAGGTCAGCTGGAAGCCGCCCACGTCGGAGAGTTGGGCGGGCAGCAGGCTGGCGAGCCGCGTCGAGCCGCCGTCGAGCAGCGTGGCGATGTCGTCAAGCGTGGGCAGCGACACGTCCGGGTGCGCCGTCAGCGACCAGACGCCGGTCGGCGGCGACGGGATCTGCGCGCTGAGCGCGATGGTGCCGAGGATGAAGTTGCCCTGCACCCACCCGGTGCCGGGGAGGGCCAGCGTGGTGCCGCCGGCGTAGTTCAGGTCCAGGGTCACCACGACATCGGTGAGCGCGACCTTGCCCCCGGCGGCCGTCCACAGCGGCTTGGCCGGGTCTGCGATGTCGGCCACGTCGAGCGAGATCGACGACAGCCCCTCGATGTCGGGGTACAGGCGCAGGTCGAACGTGTTCAGGCCGAGGCCGCCGGTGCCGATGATGGGCGGGAACGCGGCGAGGATGCCCAGGCCGGGCATGAGCTTACTGAGCTGGTCAAAGGTCCATCCGGTGCCCAGCGGCGCGACGTGATACCCGGTGACCGTGCTGTAGGCCTCCACCAGCACTTCCCCGATGCCACCTGGCGCCGATACCGCGCCGTCCACGCGCGCCGCGACCGACGTGATCATCAGCCCGGCGCTCGGCAGCACCAGGCCGGCGACGCCATAGCGGGGCGCGGGGAACGCCAGCGGCCCGGCCAGTCCGGGCACGCGGACGCTGGCCGTGGCGCCAGAAACCGCAATGGCGGCGAAGAAGCCGCTCGGCAGGGCGGGGAACTCCTGCTGGAGCGCCGCGACCGTCGGCGCGGTGAACAGCGCGGTGATCGTGACCTCGCCGAGGGACTCCGCAAACGTCAGGTCCACGGTGACCCGGGCGCCGTGGCCGCCCACCCGCAGCATCGTGCCGGTCACCGAATCCGGCAACGTGACATCGTCGAGCGTGAACGAGTCAATGTGGAGATCGTTGGTGAACAGCTGCAAGATCCCGGCCGCGCTGGTCTGGGCGAGCGTGGCGTTATTGAGCACCAGCGTGGTGCCCTGCCTGGCGCCGGCCAGCGCGGTGCGCAGCTCTTGGAGGATCACCGAGGTCTGAGGCATTGCGTACTCCTCCTTTCACTTCACCAGCGGCAACTGGTTGCCGCGCTTGAACACGTCCCAGTCCCGGAACTCCTTGATGAGCGCATCGCGTGTCGTGGTGCTCGGCACGGCCAGCGCCGCCAGCGCGCCGCGGATGTTCTTCTCGAACACCGCGCATATGCCTTCCGGCGGGGGATTCTTGCCGCCGGTCTCCTTGGGATCGAGCTCGATCACGAATGCCCGCGCCTGGTGAATCAGCGCGGCGTAATCGCACAGCGCGCCGGTCCCGTCGTATCCGAAGTCCCTCGGGGCGCCCAGTGTGTAGGGGTCGTTCTCGCCCGAGGCCCGGATCAGCGCCTCCAGCGTCGCCCCGACGCTGGCGTATTCGGGATCTTTGTGCAGGTCTTTGTCGGCGGTCTCGGCCCCGTAAAGGATGAGCTGGCCAGACGAGTGGTAGTCGATCAAGATCGCGGGGACATGGTTCTTCAGGAAGTCCTGGACGGTCTTCGTCTCCGGTTCGGAACCGCCCTCCGGGCCGAAGTAGGTCTCGCTGCGCGAGGAGGCGTCCGAGGTGTCACTGCTGAACTTGGTGTCGTAGCCCCAGGCCGGCGTGGGGTAGTTGCGGTTAAGGTCGACGCCCGTCTTCTTCATCTCCAGCGTCCGTTCCTTCTTCCGCGCGTTGGTGAGCGGGAGGACATATTCAGGGACCAGATACGACACGGTGGACGAGCTCACCTGGAGGTTCTCGAACGGCAGGTTAAGATTGCCGTTCGCCTTAAGCGCCTTCTCCCATTCGGTTGGGTTGACCGGCAGCGGACGGAGGTTCTTCCGCCAGTTCTGCGGGTCCCTGCCGTCCTTCTTTTCCGTCCCGAAAATGGTGTAGAAGTTCCCGTCCGGATTGAGCATCGGGAGAATGTGGATGTTCCGCGTTTCGATGAGCTCCTTGATCTTTCCCGCGTACTTGTTAGCGGGAGCCTTGCTGTAGTGGATGATGAGGTACTCGGCCAGCAGGTACGCCATCTCCGCCCCGACCCATTCGCGGGCGTGGAGTCCGCCGGTGAAGATGACAGTCGGCGCCTTCGAGTCGTTAGCCCCGAACGACAGCACCAGGATCTGCTTTTGCAGATGGCTCTGCCCGGCGGCCTCCAGTTTGATGTTCGGAACCTCGCTCTTCAGCCCCGTCTGATAGAGCCCTTCGAGGTCCTTCGCCATGCTGTAGAACTGCATCTTGTCGCGCTTGGGCTGCTCGGGTCCCGGCGTGAACGCCACCGCGTCGTCGAAGTCGTAGGCGTGGTAGTGGTAAGGGCCGCCGTCAGCCGTCCGCGTTGGTGGTGGCATCAGAATCTCCCTTCACTCAGGCCCAAGGCTTATAACGACGGCAAGTCTCATAACGACGGCAGCCGGTTACCCCGGCCCCACACATTCCACGTCATGAAATTGTTGACAGTCATCTGGTAGTGGTTGATGTCAGGGACCGCCAGCATTGCCAGCGCGCCCCGGATGTTCCTCTCGAACACCGTGCGAATCATGTTCTCCGGGAGATAGAAACCGGCGTACTGATTTACCCCCGTCGGATCGGGCGGCCCGGCGTCAA
Organism: uncultured Actinomycetota bacterium; assembly: GCA_963735415.1. GTDB lineage: Bacteria > Actinomycetota > Actinomycetes > Streptosporangiales > Streptosporangiaceae > Trebonia. The sequence goes on from CAVTLB010000036.1 coordinate 34,516, forward strand.
GCTCGATCGTGATCGCGCGGGTGGCCTGGCGGGTCGCGGCGTGATCGATGACCGAGCCGGTCCCGTCGTAGTTCAGCACGGCTCCCGGGTGCCCGAGCTGGTAGGAGTTGGCGTTCTGGTCCCGGGTCAGCGCGCGCAGGGTGAGCCCGGCGGCGGTGTAACCCGCGTTCACCAGGCCGCTGTAGTACGCCTCGCTCGGGTACAGGATGAACCCGCCATAGGAGTGGTAATCGATCATGATCCTGGGCGGCTGCGCGGCCAGGGCGGCCTGGATGGCCTGGGTCTCGGTTTCGGAGTTCCGCCGGGGGCCGAAGTAGGCGTCCCTGTCGGGCCGCCATTGCGCGTTCATGCTGTTGGGGTTGGCGTCGTATCCCCAGGCCGGCGTGTCAAAGTTGCGGTTAAGGTCGACGCCCGTGGCGCCGTTCGGCAGCGTCCGGTTCAGCGGCCCGCCCGGCGCCGCATTGGGCGGGACCCCATTGAGGCCGTCATAGTCGGTCACGCCGTACCTCGCGTTAGCGCCCACCACTCGCACGGTCGGAACGGTGGCGGGTTTCCCACGCCGCCCGGATCGATTGCCTGCACCCATGCGGCCGCCGTGGTCGGCGACGGCATGCGATTCTTCCGCCAGTTTCGCGGCAGCATGTTGTCGGTAGGGTTGACCCCGAAAACGGTATAGTCATTCCCGTCCGGGTTCTCCAGCGGGATGAACTGGATATTGCGCAGGTCGACGAGCGCCTTGAGGTCCGCCGCGTAGCGGTTCTGCGGGTTGTTGGTGTAGTTGATGATCAGGTACTCGGCTATGAGGTACGCGATCTCGGGCGCGATCCACTCCCGGGCGTGGATCCCGCCGGTGAACGTGATGTTCACCGCGTTCGCGTCGTTCGTCAGGTTGCCGAACGACAGGACCGAGATGTTCCTCCCGTAGGGGCTCAGCCCCGCGACCGTGAGCGCGATGTTCGGCACGCCATTGTTCAGGCCCGCCGTGCACCAGGCCCTGCAGGTCCCTTTCCATGCTATAAAACCGCAGGTTGCCGCGATTTACCTGTGCGGGTCCGCGCGTGAACGCCACGGCGCCGTTGAAATCGTAGGTGTGGAAGTGGTAGTCGCCGTTTACTCGGCGGACGGGGGGTGGCATCAGGTCGTCCCTCCCTTACGACGGCAACCGGTTGCCGCGGCCCCACACGTTCCACGTCAGGAAATTCGTGATGAGCAACTGGCGTGACACCGCGTCAGGGATCGACAGCATCGCCAGCGCACCGCGGATGTTCCTCTCGAATACCGTGCGAATCTGGTTCTCCGGGAGATAGAACCTGGCATATGGATTCGCCAGAATGGCAGGCCCAGGGTCGAGTTCGATCGTGACCGCACGGGTCGCGTGATGGTGCGCGGCGTAATCGATGATCGTGCCGGTCGCGTCGTAGCCGATCACCGTTGCCGGGTCCCCGAGTTGATAAAGATGGTGATTCTGACCTTGAGTCAGCGTTTGGAGGGCAAGGCCGGCGGCGGCGTAATCCACGCCAACCACGTTGTTGTACCAGGCCTCGCTCGGGTAAAGGATGGCCGGCCAGTATGCGTGGTAGTCGATCAGGGTCCTGGGCGGATGGCCTGCCAGGGCAGCCTGGACGGCCACAGTCTCGGCCTCGGAGTTCCGCGCCCGGCCGAAGTAGGCATCCGCATCGGGCTGCCATTGCGACCCGTTGGGGTCGTATCCCCAGGCCAGCGTGTCAAAGTTGCGGTTAAGGTCGACGCCCGTAGCCCCGTTCGGCAGTATCCGCGTCGGGGTCGCCACCGCGGCATTGGGCGGGATCTGGCCGGGGCCGTCATAGTCAGGCACGTCGAACGTCGCGGTATTACCCACCGCTTGCACGTTGTCGAACGGTAGCGGATTTCCTATGGCGGTAGGGTCGATTGCCGCCACCCAGGCCGGCCCCGTGGTCGGGCTCGCGCTACGGTTCTTCCGCCAATTCCGCGGCAGCATGCCGTCAGTATTGTTTGTCCCGAAAACGGTATAGTGGTTTCCGTCCGGATTCTGCATCGGGATGAACTGGATATTGCGGGAGTCGACGAGGGCCTTGATGTCTGCCGCATAGCGGTTCGTCGGGTTATTGGTGTAGTTGATGATCAGGTACTCGGCTACGAGGTACGCGATCTCGGGCGCGATCCACTCGCGGGCGTGAATCCCGCCGGTGATCGCCACGTTCGGCGCGGTCGCGCTGTTATTACGGTTGCCGAATGACAGGACCCGGACGGGCCTTCCAAAGGAGGTCAGCCCGGCATTTGCGAGCGCGATGTTCGGCACGCCGCGATTCTGGCCCTCCAGTCGCAGGCCGGCCAGGTCCCGCTCCATGCTGTAGAACCGCAGGTTGTTGCGATTTGGTTGCGCGGGCGACAGGGTGAATGGCGCCGAGGCGATGTAGTCGTCGGTGTGGAAGTGGTAGTCCCCGTTGTACCGGCGGACGGGAGGTGGCATCGGCGTGTCCCTTCACGCGGGCCGGTGCTGCTCGAGCTCGGCCACGCGCGTCCCGGCCTCGGCGACGGCACGGAACCGGTCGCGCAGCCCGGCCTCGTCCCCGGGCTCGGCCGACCACTGGTTCACGTGCGAGACCAGGTCCCGCTCGGCGTCGATCGACGCGCCGAACGGATCGCGCAGCGCCGCCTCGGTCGGCGGCTCGGCGGCGGCCAGCCGGGACTCGTGCAGCGCCCGGTGGCTGGCGAGGACCGGCGTCAGCGCCGCGTGCGCGGACGAGTGCCCCTGCTCGGCGAGGCGCTCGCGCAGGTTGCGCAGCACGGTGCTCTGCCTCTCAAGCAGTCGCAGCAGGTACCGGTCGCGGGAGTCGCCCACGGCGTCGGGTGCCGCCCGGGCGGCGCCCAGTCGCCGCTCAAGCTCTGCCTCGATCGCCGGCCGGTCACCGCGCCCGTCCAGGTCAAGCAGTTCGTCCGGGTCGAGGAACAGCACGCTGACCTCGTTGCCCTCGGCCCGCAGCGCGGCCGCCTGCTCCTCGTCGATCATCAGGACCGCACCGTCGCGCCAGCGCAGGTACGGCTCTTCCTGTGCCCGCAGCGCGCGCTCCAGTTCCGGGGGAAGGGCTCGATGTAGACGCCACGGTAGGGCGCGCCCAGCCGGGCCCGGCTCCCTGACGTGCAGTCGCACGCCGCGACGGGCCGCCGCCGATCAGCGACCGGGCGCGCCCGGCGGCGTCCTGCGCCTCCTGCCCGTCAAGAGTGGCGGCGAGCATGAGCTCGCCGGTCACCGCGGCGTGGAAGATGTCCTCGGTGCTCAGGTTCTCGTAAGTGCCGCGGCCGTACAGCAGGGCCAGGCGGTCCAGCGTGTGCTCGAGCTGCCGGTCCGCCGCGCTGCCCGCGGGCGTGTCACGGTGGGCGCTCAGGGCGCGGGCGCTGGTCGTCGCGGCGCCGCGCAGCAGCGCGGCGAGCCGGTCGAACGCGGCGTGCTCGTCAGGTTCGCTCGCCATTGGTCAGCCGCCCCTCTGTTTTTCGCGCAAAAGCGACCCGTCATTACGCGTCAGGCTTTCGCGGCCTTTATTTGGCCGCGGGTCAACGAAAACTCGTTTTTCGCTGCGTTAGGGTACTGAAGCCTGGGCTGAAACTAACGCCGCCGCATGCAAAGTTAATGCGATGCCGCGGCCGCAGGTTCATCCCAGCTGGGCACGCTAAATCCCTCCCCGGTCCGCGCTGCGCCGACAAGTTAAACTTCTGCGGGATGCGACCGAGGCCGCCGTGACACCGCTCACGGCCTCGAAGTCGATTCGATCTTCTCCCGCGTTCACCTCGAAGTCAAGCGGCAGATTTCCCCGGTTTTGCCATTACCCGGCGAGCCTAAATTGACGCAGGTCGCATGGTGGTCCGCTGGCCTATTTAGCGTGGCGATTCTGCTGGGATTCCGGAGGCGCGCGGGGCAGCGTCAGGGCGCCGCGTCAGGATTCGGAGTCGGCGGGCGGTGGCGCGCCGCCCATCATCTTCAGCATCATGGCGCCGCCCGTGCGGAAGAACCGGACGATCAGCGCGCCGGCCAGGACGAGGAACACGATGTTGAGCCAGGTCGTGTAGTCCCAGGACACGCCCTGGTCGGGGATCTTCGCGCTGGCCCGGCTCGGGACCAGGCCGAGGCCGCCGAAGACCAGCTCGATCACGTACCCGGCCGCCGCCATCGCCGCGAAGAAGGTGGCGAGCAGGAACGGCCGCCATCCGCCGCCCGTAGTACTTGCGGTAGATGTTCAGGATCGGGGCGATGATCAGGTCGGCGAAGATGAACGCGATCACGCCGCCGAAGCTGATCCCGCCCTTCCACAGCACCACCGCCAGCGGCACGTTCCCGATCGAGCAGACGAACGAGATGATCGCCACGACCGGGCCGATCAGCGGCCCCCAGAGCCTTGGCCGCCAGCGGGTGCCCGGCGAAGAAGAACGCCTGCCAGAAGCGAGTCGGGCACCCAGGCGGCGATCGCGCCCGCCACCAGCAGCCCGATGACCAGGTCGCGGATGATCGCGGCCCACTCCATCACGAACACGTGGCTGACCGAGGTGAAGCCCTCCCGCGACAGCAGCCGCCGCGCGAACGAGCCCTCGCGCCGGACGGACATGTCCATCGCGGCGTGCCCCTCCATCGAGCCCGCCAGCCCGCGGTCGGCCTGCTCGCGCGCCTCCCGCAGCAGCCGCTCGCGCAGGAAGAGGCGGAACAGCACGCGCCAGGAACGACGATCATCAGCGGGCCGCCGATGAACTCGGCCAGCGTGAACTGCCAGCCCATCAGCAGCGCGAGGATCACGCCCGAGCTCGATCACCAGGTTGGTGGAGGCGATCTCGAACGCCATCGCGGCGGTGAAGTCCGCGCCCTTGCGGAACAGCGCGCGGGCCAGCGCCACCGCGGCGTAGGAGCACGACGACGACGCGGCGCCGAGCCCGGCCGCGATCACCAGCGTGCGCGGCCGGGCGTCGCCGAGCAGCCGGACGACCGTCGACCGGCGCACCACCGCCTGGATCACCGCCGACAGCGCGAACCCGAGGATCAGCGCCCAGGTGATCTCCCAGGTCATCGACCCGGTGATGGACAGGGCATGGACTATTGCGCGCACTGCCTCCCCTTTAGCCCGGCGGCGGCCCGCACGGCACGCCGCGCCACGCGCCCCAGCCTGCCGCCCGCCGCGCTACGCGGCACCGGGAATGACGGGAATGACCAGCCGGGCCTGCCGCTGCGGGCCGAAGTGCAGGGTGCAGCGGCCCCGCGGGCTTTTCTGGTAGGCGGCCGGGAACTGCCCGGTAAGCGGGTTGAGCGGCCACAGCCAGCGCCCGGCGATCACCAGCCGCAGCCGTTCACCCGCGCGGAACAGGGTGGCGGACGGCCCCAGCGGGATATCCACCGCGGATGACCTGCCCGGGCGCGAGCGGCTTGCGGCGGGTGCCGCTGCACCGGCTCATGCGGCCGGGAGGCGCGCTCGTCGAGCTCGCGGAGGGAGGCCTTCAGCCAGCCGCTGGTGACCCGGTCACGGCCGAACCCGTAGGACCCCTCGAAGCCGACGTACCTGCCGCCGTCCCATTTCTCCACCCCGGCGAACAGGTTGACGTCGCCGCTGCCGTGGACCTCCACCAGCAGCCGCAGCGCCATCGGCCCGGTCACCTCCGTGTCGGCGGGCACCTCCCAGTCGAAGCACGCGCCCCGCGAGCGCGCGTCGAAGGTGATCTGGCCATCGGCGGAGGCCGGCCCGGCCGCCAGCCCGGCGCCGGTCAGGTAAAGCGGCGTCCACTGGGTGCGTCGCAGCGGCCAGTCGTCCTCGGCCCGGACGCCGGCGATGACGTCGCGGCTTTCCCGCACCTCCAGCCGCACCCGCGGCGGCGCGGGAACGTCGGCCCCGCGCAGGTACCGGTCGAAGAACGCCCGCTGCACGTCGCGGGCCTGCGGGCGAGTAGAAGGTGGCCCACTTGCCGCCGCGGTGGGTGTACAGGAACTTCTCGGCACTGGCGATCTGCTCCCAGCCCACGGAACGACCCGCGGCTGTGCAGGTTGTTGTCGGAGAAGCTGCCGCAGACCAGCGCGGGCACGGTAATACGCTCGCAGGTCGGGGGCCAGCGCCTGCCACCAGTCATCGCGCAGCGGGTGCGCGCGCTGCTGCCCGGTGAACCGGTAGGACTGGCGGACCTTCCGCAGGCCGAGGCTCCACAGCCGGATGAACCCCTGCTCGCGGACGCCGCCGGGGAAGGCAAGGTCGCGGTAGGCGTCGGTGAACCCCTCCCACGGGCAGATCGCCTTCAGGTGCGGCGGCCGCAGGGCGGCGGCCTTCCACTGCGAGATCGCCAGGTAGGACACGCCGAGCATGCCGACCGCCCCGGTGCTCCACGGCTGGACGGCGGCCCACTCGATGAGGTCACGGACGTCCCCGGCTTCCTGGTCCGACAGCAGGCTCGCCGTACCGCCGGAGGTCCCGGCGCCGCGCAGGTCACAGTTGACGACCGCGTAGCCCTGGGCCGCCCACCAGGCCGGGTCGGGCGCCTCCCACCCGGTCAGCGACGAGAACCGCACCCGGCTGGTCTGCCGCAGGATCCGGTACTGCACCGACACCCGCCAGCGCCGGCCCCGCCGGGCGGGGAGGTTGTCCTTGCCGTACGGGTGGGCCGACATCAGCACGGGAAACTGGCCGCCCCCGGCGCGGCAGCACGACGTTCACGCGAAGGACCGTGCCATCCCCCACGGTGACCGGAACGTCGCCCAGCACCTCGACCGAACCGGGGGCAGGCTCGTACACCTCCACCGCCGGGCGCAGCAGCCCCGGCAGCCGGGCCAGCGCGTACCGGGCCGCGCCTGGCCGGTGCCAGGGCCGGTCAAGCCGGGTCGACGCCCGCCTGGGTGCCCATGCCCGCCTCCCTCGCGTGAAGGGACCACCTCGATGATCCCACGCCGCCGTTCGCTCGTCAGGCGCACCGGACCGGCCCGTGTGCCCGGCGGGGCGGCGGGTAGGGAGAGAGGGTGACGTGGGGGAAGCGCAGCGACATGATCGTGCACAGCACGGAGCCGCTGAACGCGGAATCGCCCCGGGCCGCGCTCGCCGAGCGCGAGCTGACCAGCGCGGACACGTTTCTACCTGCGCAATCACGGCGCGATCCCCGATATCGACCCGAGGCGGTGGCGGCTGCGGGTCGGTGGCCTGGTGACCAGGCCGCTCGAACTGTCCCTGGCCGACCTGCGGCAGGGCTTCGCCTCCCACGACGTGGTGGCCGTGCTGCAGTGCGCCGGGAACCGCCGCGAGGGCCTGATGCGGGTGCGCGACATTCCCGGCCAGCTGCCCTGGGGCCCGGGTGCCGTCGGCAACGCCCGCTGGACCGGGGCCCGGCTGGCGGACGTGCTGGCCGCCGCCGGCATCGCACCGGGCGCGGAGCACGTCGCGTTCGCCGGGCCCGACCTGTCGGACGCGGCGTCGCCGCCGCAGCCGTTCGGTGCCTCGATCCCGCTGCGCAAGGCCATGCGCGAGGAGGTGCTGCTGGCCTGGGGCATGAACGGGCAGCCGCTGCCCCGGGCGCACGGGGCGCCGGTCCGGGTGGTGGTGCCCGGCTACATCGGCGCGCGCAGCGTGAAGTGGGTCGACCAGGTCACCGTCGCGGCCCGTCCGTCGGACAACTACTTCCAGGCCATCGACTACCGGCTGCTGCCGCCCGGCACCGATCCCGCCACCGCCGGGCCCGGCGTGGGCCTGTCGCTGGGCCCGCTGTCGGTCAACGCGAGCATCCTCACGCCCGCCGACCACGAGCGCGTCCCGGCGGGCCCGGTGACCGTGGCCGGGTACGCGATCGCGGGCGATGAGCGCACGGTGGCCCGGGTCGACGTGTCGCCGGACGGGGGCCGCGGCTGGCTCCAGGCCCGGCTGGAGGAGGAGCACGGCCCGTGGTCGTGGCGGCGCTGGCGGGCCACCCTGGTGCTACCGCCGGGCCGCGCCGAGATCATCGCGCGCGCCTGGGACAGCGCCGCCGGCCTCCAGCCCCAAAGCGCGGCCCAGCTATGGAACCCGCAAGGTTACGCCAACACGGCCTGGCCCCGCCTGACCCTCATCGCCGTCCGCACCTGAACGGCCCTGAGCCGCCTCCCGCTACCCGTCAGTAGCAGTGTGGTTCTCAGGGATTATCCCTGAGAACCACACTGCTACCGGCCAGTAACGGCGACCGCCGTCCGCCCCGCGATCGCCCGCCTCGCCGCCGCCCTCCCGCCACTCCTGGAGCTCCTCCAGGACCTCCGCCTGCCGCCGCGACATCAACGCCATGCCATAAGCCTACGATTAACGCCATTCCGCCACCCCGCTCAAAAGGGGGCCATTATCCGGAAAGCTAAAGCCATGGAATAACCGGTGCACAAGACAGGACACGGCCACCCGTTTTCCCAACTGTTACCCAAATGGCCCCCCAAGCCCGGTTCTTGACGTCATCGGCAGCGCTTAGGCTGCTGAAGTGTCCGGAGCCGTCAAGAAAGCTCGTGCTGGCCTGATCAGTATCCTTGGCGTCCTGGCCATCCTGGCGGCCTGCGTGGGAGCGGGCGTGATCGCCGCCCTGATGGCGACCGGATCGCCGTCCTCCGCCGGCCCGCTGGCGCCGGCGCAGCTGCAGGTCAATGAGATTTCCGCCCCGATGGACGTCCCCGCCTCCAGCCCCTGGCTGTCGTGGGTCACCCTGGACACCCGACCGGACGAGAGCCAGTCAGCCTACGAGATCCGGGTGACGACCACCCCGCCGGGAACGACCCCGGCCGCGGCCGCGTGGGATTCGGGCAAGGTAGCGGGCACAGCGCCGTGGACCGCCTACCACGGGCCCGCGCTCAAGGACGCCACCCGCTACTGGTGGACGGTGCGCACCTGGGACGGCCAAGGGCACGCGGGGCCGTGGTCGAGGCCCGCGCAGTTCGGCACGGCGCTCGCCGCGTCCTGGTCCGCCAGCCCGGTCTGGTCGCCCCCCGCCGGCGGCAAGACCAGCGGCTGGGCCTTCCTGCGCGGCACGATCGCCATCGCGGGGAAGACGGTCGTGTCGGCGACGGCCTACGCGACCGGCCTGTCGACGGCGCCGACGCACCAGTACGTGTTCCGGCTGTCGGTCAACGGCCGCGTCCTGGGCGACGGCCCGGCCCTGCCGACCCCGAACGCCGTGCAGTACCAGGCGTGGGACGTGACCCGGTACCTGCGCGCGGGCACTGCGGACACCTTCGGCGCCCTCGCCTACACCCCGGCCGACCAGCGGTTCGAGCTGGAGGTCGTCGTCGAGTACGCCGACGGCACGCGGGCCGTCTGGGGCACCGGGCCGGGCTGGCAGGCCCTGGACGGCGGCCAGGTCTACCCGGCCGCGGGCAGCGTCGGCACCGCGTATTACACGCTCCCGGTTGAGGATCTCAACGCCGGGGCGTACCCGTTCGGCTTCGACACTCCCGAGTTCAACGCGACGGGCTGGTCCGCCGCCGTCGTGAAGGCCCCGGTCACCCGGCTCGCCCCGCTGCCCACCGCGAACATGATCGCTGGTGCGGCATCACCCGGCGAAGGTCACGCGGCTCGGCCCCGGCCACTACCTCATCGACTTCGGCACGACCCAGCTCGGCGGCCTGCACCTGAACCTGACAGCAACGGCAGGCCAGAAGGTGACCATCAGGTACGGTGAGGTGCTCGCCAGCCCCGACAGCGTCCAGTTCCACCTGTCGGCCGGCAACGTGCAGCAGGACGTCGACACGCTGAAGGCCGGCCCGCAGACGCTGCAGTCCTGGGGCTACCGCACCTTCCGCTACGCCGAGGTCATCGGCGCGCCGCAGGCGATGACCGTGGCCAGCACCGTCGACGACGACCTGATCTACCCGGACCAGCCGTCGCTGTCGTCGATGACCACCAGCGATCCCTCCCTGAACGAGGTATGGGCGTTCACCAAGGACAGCATCGACGACCTGAACCTCGACCCCTACGTCGACCCGGCCCGTGAGCGCGGCGTCTACGAGGGCGACAACTACATCCACCAGCTGTCCCAGGCCGCCGTCTCCGGTGACACCGCCGAGGGGCTGTACTCCCTGGAGGAGGGGCTGGACGACATGGCCCTCAATCCCCCGGAGGAGTCCATCACCGAGTACGAGCTGCTCGCCCCGGTGGCGGCGCTCGACTCCTGGTACCAGTCGGGTGACGCCCAGGCGCTGGCCGGCATGTACCGCTACCTGCAGGACATGCTGGAGCCCGTCGGCCCGACGGCCTGGTCACCCTGCCGCTCAGCTACATGAGCGGCAACGACGACCAGTTCACCGGGCCCGATGCCCAGGTCGGCCAGCCGTCGCTCGACATCCCGATTCAGGTCGGCACCCCGGCCAGTAACACGGCCCCCTACCGGCCGCAGGGGGTGCCGACGGCCCTCATCGACTGGCCGCCGGCCGAGTACGACAAGTTCGACTTCACCGGCAACGTGAAGAACACGGTCGTCAACGCGTTCGCCTACGCCGCCTACACGGCGATGACCCAGATCGCCGCCGAGCTGGGCCGCGCGCCGGATGCCCGGCTGTACGGCCGGGACGCGACGTCCCTGCGGACGGCCATCGATCAGGACATGTTCGACTCCTCGACCGGGGCGTTCTACGACGGGCTGGACGCCAGCGATGACCCCGTCCAGCACGAGTCGATGGTCACCGCCACGTACGTGCTGGCCATGGGCGCCGCCAGCCCCTACGAGGCGAGGAAGGCGGCCGCCTTCCTCGCCCGGCACGGCATCAGGGCGCCCGCCGGGAGCACGCCGGGCGCGTGCAGCGTCTACTGCGCGGCGTACTACCTGGAAGCGCTGTACGACGGCGGGCAGGCGCAGGCCGCGCTCGTCGCGATGACCTCGGATTCGGAAACGAGCTGGCGGCACATGATCAGCCTGGGCGCGGGCTCGACGATGGAGGCGTGGGATCCCTCGGTCAAGGCCAACCTCAGCTACTCCCACGCCTGGTCCACCAGCCCGGACTTCGTCGTGCCGCGGGACCTGTTCGGGATCAGCCCGCTGGCCCCCGGCTGGGGATCGGTCCTCATCGCGCCCCAGCCGGGGACCCTGACCAGCGGCAGCTTTACCGAGCCGACCGCGCGCGGCGAGGTGAGGGAGTCGTTCACCGTCAACGCCTACGGGCAGATGTCCGTCCGGGTGACGATACCGACGACCGCGACGGCGCAGGTCGCGCTGCCGGGAGTGCGGGCAGGCCAGACGGTCGACGTGGACGGCCAGCCGGTCACCGCCAGCGCCCTGGCCCCCTCGGCGCAGTCCTCGCCCAGCCCGCTGGCCCCGCAGGACGGCGCGACCGTCGCCGCCGTCCCGGTCCCGTCCGGCACCCACACGATCACGACGGGCTGACCGCCCCGAAAATCGTTATCGCTGCCGCCGGCCGGCCTGATATGCAACATTAATGAGCGAGGAGACCCTGCCCGGCGGCAACACCGACGGCGCCGTCCGGATCGGTGGCGTCGTCCATAAGCGGGCCGCACCGTGGACGCCGACGGTGCACGCCCTGCTGCGGCACCTGGAGCAGGCCGGCGTTGACGGCGTTCCCCGGGCGCTCGGCTTTGATGAGCAGGGGCGCCAGATGCTCACTTACCTGCCCGGCGAGATGATCGGCGACCGTGTTCCCTGGCCCGGCTGGGTGTACGCGGACTCGACCCTGGTCCAGGTCGGCCACTGGATGCGACGCGTTCATGACGCGACAGCCGTCTTCGTGCCGCCGAAGGACGAGCGGTGGTTCATCGATCGCCCGATGCGGCCCGGGTGGATCGTTGGCCACCAGGACGCGGCGCCGTACAACGCGGTGATGGACGGCGGCCGGCTGGCCGGCTTCTTCGACTGGGACACGGCGAGCCCGTCGTCACGAGAAGACGATCTCGCGTTCTCGGCCCTGCTCTGGGTGCCGCTCACCGCCCCGGACGCCGGCGACCAGCCGGCCGCCAGCGATGCCGGGGACCGGTCCCGCCGCCTTCACCTGCTGCTCGACTCCTACCGCTACGACGGCGATCGCCGGGCCTTCGGCGCGGTGACCGTAGCGCGTGCCCGCCGGCAGGCGGGCGTCATCCGCGCCATGGCCGATGCCGGCGACGGGGCCGCGATCGCGCTGCTGCCCATCGCGAGCCGCCTCGAGCGGTCGGCGTCGTACGTCGAGGCGCTGCCGGGCGGCTTCTGGGTGCCCTAGCCCCTCCCCTCACCAGCCGATGGCGGCGTCCCCGCCGTCGAACAGTGGCGAGCTCGCGGCCCACGCGGGCAGCGGGATCGTCGCCGTGACCTGTCCGCCGCTGACCACGACGAGTGCTGTCCGCCCGTCCGGCCCGATCACGGCCTGCGAGGATTCGGTGAACTTGCCGTTGGCCTGGTCGGCGACGAGGACGCCGCCGGATGGGCTCGCCCACTCCACTCCCATGATCGCGCCGATCCCTTGGGTGTAGGAGGCGCCGTAGGTCCGGAATGGCGTCACCGCCGCGAGGGACACCAGCTTTCCTGACGCCGTCGAGAACGTCGCGATCGCGGTCGACAACGGGGCCGGGTTCTTGTAGGTGCTCGCGTTGAAGTGCGGCGAGCCCGGCTGGTTGCCTGTATTCGGGTAGACGTGCTGGATCAGCGCGGGGCAGGCGATCTCCTTGCCGTCGTCCGTCAGCACCAGGTTCCAGCCGCAGGCGAGCCTGTTGCCCGCTACGCCCGCCGGGACCTTCTGGGAGAGCGTGAACACCCGGCTGTCCGCCAGCAGGCTGTCGCCGGGCAGGGTGGTGTTCAGCATCAGGACCGTCGTGGTGTCGACGGTGTTGCTCGTCGCCAGGAACTGGCCATCGGCGGACCACGACAGGCCCAGCCCGCCGGATACGGAGTAGATGTTGGCGGGAGTGGTCTTGTTGTTGACGGTGAGCTGCCAGGACCGTGCGGCCGCCGCGGCCGTCACCGGCAGGACGTTGAAGGTCGTCACCTGTGACTTCCCGTCCGGGGTCCAGCCGTCGGTCATGACCGCGAGCCGGGTGCCGTCAGGGGACAGCGCGAAGCCCCGCACGTCGGACGTGTTGATCTGCCGCTCGGTCACCTTGTTCCCGCCGGGCTCGGGCGCGTACACGGCGTCGGGAAGGAACCCCACCCGCAGGTCGGGCAGCTTCTGCAGCGTCACCTGCCCGGTAGCGGGGTCGAAGCGCAGGATGAAGAACGTGACCGGCTGCCGGTCGTTGCTCTTGTAGTTGCGGAAGTCCGGGTCCAGGATCGGGTTCCAGCCCTTTTGCGCCGCGACCACGAACTCCTCGTCACTGGCCGCGCCGCCGCCGAACAGCGCGAACGACGAGTACCCGGCGGGCGGCTTGACCGTCGCGAGCACGGCCCCGGTCTGGCTGTCGGTCACGAGGGCGTCCACCGGCTGCAGGTCGCGCGCCCTCTGCGGCCCGGAGGCCGCGATGTGGTAGCGGGGGATGCCCGACGGCGTCACCGGCCCTGACGTGGCCGGCGTCACCGGCCCGCTCCCGCGCAGCAGGCGGGGCAGCGAGACCGACAGCGCGACCACCGCCACCACCAGGACGGCCGCCACCACGGGCAGCACGAGTCCCCGCCGCCAGCCAAGGCCCATCGGGCTCTTCGGCCGGCCCGCCGGGCGCCGCGTGGCCGCAGCGGGGGAACGCTGTCGTGCCGTATGGTCGCCGCGCTCTCTCGCGTCGCGGCACGCAGAAGCTCTTCCGTTCGGCTCATTGGTCCGTCTCCTCGGCTCACTGGTCCGCCTCCTCACGCATGACTCGCTCCAGCGTCGCCAGTCCCCGGTGCACGGCGGACCGGACGCTGGCTTCCCGGATTCCCATCGACACGGCGATCTCCGCGTCGGGCAGGTCCAGGTAGTAGCGCAGCACTAGTGCCTCGCGCTGCCGGGCGGGCAGGGTGCGCAGCGCGGCGAGCATGGCACGGCGCTCCTCCGCCGCGAGCAGCGCCACGTCCGCGCCGTCCAGGAAGCCGGGCCCGGCGGGCAGCCGGCGGGCACCGTCGCGCAGCGCGTTGCGGCACCGGTTCAGCACCGCCGACCGAAGGTACTGCGGCGCCTTCCCGGTGTCCCGCAGGGCCGCCCACCGCCGGAACAGCCCGGCGAATGCCTCCTGCACCACGTCCTCCGCGGCCGCCCGGTCGTCCAGCATGACCTGCGCCAGCCGGATCAGCCCCAGCGCGTGCTCCGCGTACAGCGCGGTCACGGCTGCCTCGACCGCTTCTTGTTCAGCCTTGCGCCGGCCGGGTCTGGCATGGTCACCACGCGACCGCTGCCTCCGGCCCTCAATCGGAAGGATGCTCACCTACCAGAGACACGCCCGCCCGCGCCGCGTTGCCCGCGCTCCCGGTAATTCGGGCCGCATCAGGGCGGGGATCACCCAAGGGCCTCGGCGATGGCGCTCAGCGCCGTCGCGAAGCAGGGCAGCGCGCTCTGGTCGACGTGGTCGAGGACCCGGGCGCGGACGCTGCGCAGGTGCACGGGATAGGCGCCCTCGAGGGCGGCCAGGCCGTCCTCGGTCAGCGTCACGTCGAAGCCCCGCCCGTCGGCGGCGTTGCGCTCCTTGGTCACCAGCCGGTCGGCGATGAGCTCGTCGACCAGCCGGGTCGTCCGGCTCCCCGACAGGCAGGCCCGGTTGGCTAGCTCGGTGATGCGCAGCGTCCGGCCGGGTTCCTCGGACAGGTGCAGGAGGATGGTGCAGGCGCTGAGCGACATGCGGGCGCCGCGCTGCAGGTCCTCGTCCAGGAGTCGCGGCGCCACCACGAAGAAGCGGGCCAGGGCGCGCCAGGCCTTTTCCTCCGTGGCATTCAGCGGTTTCGTTTCCTCCGGCATTACCCCAGCTTACATTTATTTGCTTGCGCAGGCAAATAAATCTCGGACGCCGGGGCGGGCGGCGACGCGAAACCCGCCGATTAGACTGGACCTGTATTTGTCTAGTTACGTTGTGTAACAGCCCGTCGTTTGCGGGGGATGAAGGATGGCTTCACCTGAGTACCTGAGCTGCGGTCCTAGCTCCGGCGGGCTTGAGGTGCTGCGCGAGCTGCTCGCCAGCCTGCCCGCCTCCATGGCCTACGTGGTCGGGCCCGACATGGTCTACGAATTCGCGAGCGACAGCTACCGGCGGGGCCTCGGCGGGCGCGAGCTGATCGGCCATCCGATGCGCGAGGCGGTGCCGGAGCTCGTCGGCCAGCCGTCGTTTGAGGCTCTCCTCCAGGTGCAGCGGACCGGTGAGCGCCACCGGGCCCGGGGGGAGGAACTGTGGGTGAGCCGCCATCCCGGCGCGGATCCGGAGCAAAGGTACTTCGACTCGACCTTCCAGCCGGTGCGGGACGAGTCCGGCGGGGTCGCTGGCGTGCTGATCTTCAAGACAGACGTCACCAGCCACGTCAGGGACCGGCAGCAGCTGGAGGACCTGGCCGACCGCCTGAAGTGCAGCGAGGAGCAATTCCAGACGCTGTTCGACACCCTGCCGCACGGCATCATCCGCTACGACCAGGACGGCTCGCCCATCGGGTCGAACCCCGCCGCCGAGGCACTCCTGGGCCTCCCGCCCGACCACACCGCGGCCCAGCGCGCCGAGCTGACGCTGCATGAGGACGGCACGCCCTACCGGCCCGAGGAACTTCCGGCGCTGATCGCCCTGCGCACGGGCAAGGTGGTGCCCCCGGTGGTCGCCGCGGCGCGCAACGCGCGGACCGGTGAGGTCCGCTGGGTGCAGATCACCGCGCTGCCCGACGCGTGGGACGCCCAGGGCCGGGCGCGACGCGCCTACTCGGTGGTCACCGACATCACCGAGCAGCGCAGGACAACGGCGGCACTGGAGCAGAGCACCCGCCTTCTCGGGCGGTTGCGGGAAGCGAATGTCCTGGGCGTCCTCATGGCCAGCGAGAAGGGCATCCTGGAGGCCAACGACGCCTTCCTCGACATCATCGGGTACACCCGCGACGACCTGGAGGCCGGCCGCATCACCTGGCGCGCGATCACGCCCCCGGAGTGGGTTATCCCCTTCGAAGAAGCCGTGGAGCAGATGCGGCGTACCGGGGCGGTCTTCCCGTATGACAAGGAGTACCTGCACCGCGACGGGCACCGCGTGCCCGTCCTCATCGGGGCGGCGGTGCTCGACAATGACCCGCTGCGCTGGACGACGTTCGTCGTGGACCTCACCGCGCGGCAGCGCGGCGAGCGGGAGCGAGCCGAACTGCTGGCGCGAGAGCAGACCGCCCAGCTGGCGGCGGACGCGGCCCAGGACCGGCTCGCCCTGCTGCTGAAGGCCACCAGCCTGGTGGCCGCGACGGGCAGCGTTGAGGAACTGCGCGACCAGATAGCGCAGCTGATGGTGCCGGCCCTGGCCGACTCGAGCGCGTCGCTCCTGCTGACCGAGCAGGGGTCGCTGCGGGCCGCCTCGGTGATCCACCGGGACCCGGCCAAGGCCGAGATCCTCAAGGGGCTGCGGTCCCTCGACATACCGCCGGACTCCCCGCTGCTGCAAGCGGCACTGACCCAGGCCGCCACCCAGGTCGTCAGCGACGTCAGCGCGGTGATGCCCGGCCGGACCTGCGGGGAGCGGGCGGCCAGGGACATACTCAAGCGGGTCAACCTGCGGAGCATGGTCATCATGCCCGTGATCATGGGCGAGCGCACGACCGGGGTCGGGGTGCTGGGACGCGACGACGACCGTCCCCGCTTCACCGAGACGGATGTTGTCGTCATCGAGGAGATCACCCGCCGGCTGAGCCGCCGGGTGGGCGAACGTCGAGACGTTCGCCCGCGAGCACACCGTCGCCGAGACCCTCCAGCATGCCCTGCTCCCGGGTGCCCTCCCCGCCATCGACGGGCTCGACCTGGCCGTGCGGTACCTGCCCGCCACCGGCGGGGTGCACGTCGGCGGCGACTGGTATGACGTGTTCCCGCTGGGCCGCGACCGGGTCGCCCTGGCCATCGGGGACGTGGTCGGCCACAGCGTTGGCTCCGCGTCCGTCATGGGCCAGGTCCGCAGCCTCCTTCGTGCCTATACCGTGGAGCACCCCGAGCCCGAGGACGTCCTGCGGCGCACGAACGCCGCCGTCAGCCTGCTGCTGCCCGATGACCTCGCCACCGTCTTGTACGCCGTGCTCGACCTGCCCACGGGCGACCTCGCCTACGCCAGCGCGGGCCATCCGCCCGCGCTGCTCGCCGGCGAGGGCCGGGTCGAGTACCTGGACCTCGCCACGGGCGCCATGCTGGGCGTCAGCGCCGGCACCCGCTACACCGTCGCCCACCGCCGCCTCGCCCCCGGGGACCGGCTCCTCCTGTACACCGACGGGCTGATCGAGGACCGCCGGCGAGACATCGCCGAGGGCTTCGCCGCCCTCGCCCGGGTCATGCGCGCGGTCCTCACCCAGTCAGCCGAACGGACCTGCCAGTACGTGCAGACCGCGATGCTCGGCTCGGGCAGGCGGGATGACGACGTGTGCCTCCTCGCGATCAGCCTCCAGGAGCAGGGGAGCAGGGCCGTCGTGACCGGGCACTCGGCGGCGTCGCGGGTCGCGTCGTTAGGCGGTGCCCGGCTGCGCCTCGATGAGGAGGGCGAGGGCCTCGGCCAGGAGCTTGCGCTGGGCGGGGAACTGCTGGGACGCCAGCGGCAGGTCCACCGAGGGGATCGTGGCCAGCATCACGTGGCTGAGCGCCAGGCCGCGCAGCGCGTGGAAGAGCAGGGACTCCACCGCCGGATCCTGGACGCCGGTGCCCTCGAGCACCTGCGCCTGGAGCCTGCGCAGCGGGGGCTGGGTCGCCGCGCTCACCCGCTCCAGGTGCTCGCGGGTATCGGCCGAGGTCCTGGGGTCGTGGCTGAGGCTGATCAGCACCTGCGTGAACGCCAGGTAGTCGGGTGACCCGTAGTACCGCGCGATGGTCTCCATGTACGATTCAACCCGCTCGACCACGGTCGATCCCGTGATCTCGGCGTCCCGGACGGCCTCGGCCAGGCGGCGCGCGCCCTCGTCGAGCACCGCCAGCATCAGGGCCTCCCTGGTGCCGAAGTAGTACTGGATCACGCCCCACGACAGGCCCGCCTGCTCGGCGATCGCGTTGAAGCTCGCCCGGTACAGGCCCTGCTCGAGGATGCACTGGATGGCGGCGTCAAGGACCCGCTGGCGGGACGCGCTGTCCCCGGCCGGCCTGCGCCGCGCTGGCCTGGAATCCATCTGCATAACGGAATTCTAGGGACCAGTCTTGCCCTCACCCCCGGACGCGGGCATGGCTGACGCGAAGGCCGGCGAGCGCTACCAGTGCGCCACCTGCGGCACGCAGGTCGTGATCATCAAGACGGGGGGCGCGACCCCGCGCTGCTGCGGCGCCGGCATGCTGTCGCCCTCCGCGGGGGCGACCCGTGCCCCCGGAGAGGGCCAGGCCGCCCAGCCGGCCACCCCGAAGCCCGTCCTTCCGGCCTGACTCACACCAGCCTCAGAATTTCGCTTCCCATGCGAAACGGCCCCTTCAGGGCCCCTGATCGGGCCGAAAAAGGGCAGCTTCACATGGGAAGCCAACAGCAGTGACTTCTGGTACAGGTGGTGCCCGGCCAGAGTCCCGCCGGGCCGCCCCGCCCGATTCGCGCCCGCCGTGCCGGGCGGTAGCCTGGCAGCCGTGGAATGTGCCGGGCCCGCCGTGGGGGAGCTGGACGAAGAGTCGGCACAGTGGCTGCGCCGGCTGGCAGGCGACGGCGTCAACCGGGCGGCGGCCGAGCGGGACTTGCACGCCAGGCTCGTGCGGATCGCGCTGTCGGAGGTGCGTCGCCGGTCGGCCACGACCCCGGTCACCGGCCCGGAGCCTCGACGACATCGCGCACCAGGCCGCCGCCGACGCGATGGTGGCGATCTTGGCCAAGCTCGCGGACTTCCGGGGCGAGAGCCGGTTCCTCACCTGGGTCTACAAGTTCGTCATCCTGGAGGTGTCGAGCAAGCTTGGCCGCCATTACTGGCGCGACCCCCCGGCCGTGCTCGACGCCGAGCAGTGGGAACGGCTCCCCGACCGGCTCGGCGTGGCCCCGGAGCAGCACGCGGTGGCGGCGGGCCTGCTGGCGGAGGTGCGGCGGGTGGTCGATGAGGAGCTGACCGCCCACCAGCGGCGGGTATTCGTGGCGATCGTGGTCGACGGGATACCGTTGGACGCGCTGTCCGCCCGGCTGGGCCTGCCGCGCAACGCGATTTACAAGGTCATCTTCGATGCCCGGCGTAAGATTCGCGGCGAGCTGGTCGCTAAGGGGTATATCGACGAGCCGCACGCCGGGCAGTGAGAATATGGTAGCGATGAGTGAATTCCCGGGACTGGACCGGTTCCTGCGCACCGATCCGCGCGATGTCGGCTGCGCCGAGGCCACGGCGATCCTGCACGTCTATGCCGACCTGGTCGTCCAGGCCGGCGCGGGCGACGCGCAGGCCCGCTATCCGGGCGTCGCGGTGCACCTGGGGGCCTGCGGCCCGTGCGGTGAGGACTTCGCCGGGCTGCTCGCGGCGGTGACAGGCGAGCAGCCCGGCGCCTAGCCCGGCCAGCGCTTATGGAGCGCGACGATGCCCTCAGCCCCGGCCGCGCCGGGGACGGTGACCGAGCCGGTCCCGGTCAGCGAGCCGTCCGGGCCGATGCGGAAGGCGTCGATCTTGCCCGGTCCGCCGGCCTGCACGGCCCAGGGCGTTGAGCACGTAGACGAGGTGGCCGTGAACGGCGATGCTCACAGGGAACTGCCCGCCCGAGCCGATGACCTGGCGGAGGGCGAGCCGGTCGCCGTGCACCGCGAAGACGCTGATGGTGTTGCTCCCCGCGTTGACCGCGTAGAGCAGGCCGGCCTGCCGGTCGTAGGCGAGCGACCCCTCCGAGGCGAGGTGGTCGACGACGGACCCGGTGAGGATCCCGCCCTTGCCGCCGGTCGGGTAGCTGCCGGCCTGCTGGAGGCCGCCCGCGGCGGTGCGGGTGTAGGCGACGATCGTGTTGCCGTCGGTCGCGTCGGTCGCCGCGAACACCACGTCCTGTGGCGCCAGGTGGGCCCGTGCGGGCGCCGGGCGGGCGTCCGGGTGCAGCGGTGCCGCGCTGGCGTTCAGCGCCGGCAGGGCGGCGACGGCCGCGCCGCTCGCGACGACCACGGCTAGCTTCCAGAGGCGCTTCAGTAAGGACTGCGCCAAGGACTGCGTCAGGCCAGCGCCAGCGCGATGGCGTGCAGCGCCAGCCCCACGGCGCAGCCCGACGACGGTGCCGTTGATGCGGATGAACTGCAGGTCGCGGCCGAGCAGCAATTCCAGCTGGGTGGAGGTCTCCTCGCCGTCCCAGCGCTCGATGGTGCCCGTGACAAGGCCGGCCAGCTCGTCGTGGAACTGGTCGGCCAGCCCCCGGGCGGCCGACTCGACGACCCGCTCGATCCGCTCCTGGAGCTTGGGGTCCTGTGCGAGCCGGTGCCCGGCCGCCTCGATCGCGTCGGTCATCCTCTGGTGCAGCTCTGACTCGGGTTCGGCGGCCTGGGTCCGCAGCCCCTCCTTGGCCTTTCCCCACAGCATCGAGGACCAGTCCCGCAGCAGCGCGCTGCCGAGCACCTCGTCCTTGAAGTGCTCACCGCGCTCGCGCATCGCGGGGTCGGTCTCCAGGCGGTCGGGCAGCCCGGCGATCCAGCCCTCGAACTGCTTGCGGGTCTCGTCGTCGGGGTCGTTGGCCATCCCCTCGAGGCGGCCGCGCAGGTGCGCGTACATGCGGTCGAAGACCCGGCCGTAGATCAGGCCGGGCACCCAGCGGGGGGCCTCGGACTCAAAGCGCTGCCGCAGCTCCTCGTGATGCTCGTCAAGGTAGCTGTCGGCGTTGGACAAGATCGTGTTGAACAGCTCGGAGTGGTGGCCGCCCGCGATCATGATCCGGACGACCCGCCCGGCCAGCGGCGCCACGTCAATCGTGTCCACCGCCCGGCTCAGCTGGGCGCTGATCACCCGCTGGGCGTCCTCGTCCCGCAGCGCCTCGGCCAGCGTGACCACGAGGCTCGAGGCATGCACGGCGGTCCGCGTGGCGTTGATCGGCGACGACAGCCAGGCGGCCAGCCGGTCGGATATGCCCGCCGCCCGCAGTCGCGTGGCCAGGACGTCGGCATTGAGGAAATTCTCCTGGACGAACTGGCCCAAGCGTGGCGGCGAACTGGTCCTTCCGCTCGACGAGCACCGCCGTGTGCGGGATCGGGATGCCCAGGGGATGGCGGAAGACCGCCGTGACCGCGAACCAGTCCGCGACGCCACCGACCATCGCGGCCTCGGCCC
This sequence comes from uncultured Actinomycetota bacterium, assembly GCA_963735415.1. Lineage (GTDB taxonomy): Bacteria > Actinomycetota > Actinomycetes > Streptosporangiales > Streptosporangiaceae > Trebonia. The sequence goes on from CAVTLB010000036.1 coordinate 55,738, forward strand.
CGGCCTGCACGAACAGCAGGAGCGTCCCGTGCGCGCCATAGGCGGTCACGCCGATGAAGACGAGCGTCACGGCCGCCAGGAGAAGGGTGGCCCGCCGGCGGGCGGAAGCGAGCCGGCGCTTGCGCATCTCCATCGACTCACGCGTCATCGCCCGGGCCGGCGATTCAGGCCTCGTGGCGGTTTCCATTGGTAGCCCCCCGGTCACCCGCGGTCGCGTCAAGAGAGGGGCCGTCGGCCAGGTCAGCCGAAGTCTCCCCAAGGTGAGCTTACTTGGACCCGAGCACCGGGCTGCGCTGAAGCGGGACCGGCCTCCCCGCTGGCCGGATCCCGTTCAGGACCGGACTTTAGTGGCTGGCCTTCTCCCGGTGGATGACCTCATGAGCGCTACCGCCGCTAGAGGCAGGCACCGCGAGCGCGTGCCGAAGCGTCGCCACTAGCCACAGCGCGACCGTGGCGCCCACCAGCACGGCCAGCGCGACTTCGCTCGCGGTGATCAGCGCGAGCACCGCGGTGATCAGCGCGACAACGCCAAGAAGGCTCACGGCAGCCGTGTAGGCGCCGCCATGCTTGCCCTGGTACTGCGCGCCAGCGGCACTCAGGCCGCAGCCGCCGACCATGCCGAGGACCAGGACGGCCGTGGCGGTGCCGCGGGCGCTGGAGATCAGCCACGCCGTCGTCGAGTTAAGGAACGCCGCATAGATGACGACGATTGCCGCCGTGAACACCGTCGCGACCACGTCTCGCCAGGTAAGCCTCATTTGTCGAGTCTCCTTCCGCGTAACCAGGAATCCTGTTACCAGGCTTGCCTGCGGCGATATCGCGGGCTAGAGGCGAAAGCCGGCCATCGCCCGCGGCGGAAGCCCTCTCGACCGTGACGTCTGGCCCGTGCGCGGCAACGCGATCACCCTGTTCGGCCTGCCGTTCGAGGCCTGAGCGGCCGGCGTGAGCGATCTCTCACCGCACGGGGGTGGCGACGACCCAGTGCTCGACCCTTACATTGACCCTCCGGACGGCAATGCGCCGTTGATTCTCTCCCCAGGAGAAGGAGACTCCCCCCATGTCTGAAGCACAATCTGAAGCACAGCTGACGCACAGCCCAGGACCGCCATCGTCACCGGGGGCGCCCGCGGCATCGGCGCGGCCGTCGCCCGGCGGCTGGCCAGCGACGGCCTGCAGGTCGCCGTGCTCGACCTGGACGAGGCGGGCGCGAAGGCCACCGCCGCCTCCATCGTCGCGGCCGGCGGCAAGGCGATCGGGATCGCCGCCGACGTGACCGACGAGGACGCGGTCCGTGCCGCCGTCGACCAGGTGGCCCGCGAGCTCGGCGCGCCGATCGTCGTCGTCAACAACGCCGGCGTGACCCGCGACAACCTGCTCTTCAAGATGAGCACCACCGACTGGGACACGGTCATGAACGTCCACCTCCGGGGCGCGTTCCTGGTCACCAAGGCCGCGCAAGGCCCACATGGTCGAGGCCAGGTGGGGCCGCGTCGTCAACATCTCCTCGACGTCGGCGCTCGGCAACCGGGGCCAGGTGAACTACTCGGCGGCCAAGGCCGGCCTGCAGGGCTTCACCAAGACCCTGGCGATCGAGCTTCGGCAAGTTCGGCGTGACGGCGAACTCGGTCGCCCCCGGCTTCATCGACACGGAGATGACCAGGGCGACCGCCGCCCGCCTCGGCCTCGACCCCGAGGAGCACATGAAGAACGCCGCCACCAGGACGCCGGTCGGCCGGGTCGGCAAGCCCGACGACATCGCGCACGCCGTCTCGTTCTTCGTCAGCGAGGGCGCGAGCTTCGTCTCCGGCCAGGTCATCTACGTGGCCGGCGGCCCGAAGGCGTGAGCGGGCGGCGGGGCGAGCGAAGGGGCGAGCGCTGGGACGCCACCACGCTCGGCCTGCGCATCGCCACCGGCATCTTCAGGTCACGGGCGAAGGGCCTGGGCTAGCTGGCCCCGGCTCAGGCGTAGTGCCGCCCGATGTCGGCCGCGATCTCGTCCGCGCCGCTGGGGCGCGCGGCGAGCGCCGGCCGGCAGCAGCGCCCCCGCCCGCGCGGCTGACCGGGCGACGTCCAGGTAGTCGCGCTGGAACCGGGCGGCGGGCAGCAGGTGGCGGTTCACCTCGGTGACCTGCTGCACGCCCAGGCTCTCGGCGACGTCCGTGCCGACGCCGGCGTAGGCGCGCGCCAGGAAATGCCAGGCCTCGCCAGCGACGGGCCGAACTCGGCGATCAGCTGCCGCATGTTGACGACCTGCGAGTAGTTCTCCGGCGGCAGCGGAACGACCGGCCGTCCCAGCCACGCGGCCTCGAGCAGGCAGGTGAGTCCCGGGGAGGTGAAGATGGCCTCGGCCTGCCGGTACGCGCTGATCGCCCGCTCGTGGCTCAGCGACTCCGCGCGCAGCCCGGCCAGGGCTCCGGCGAATCGCTGCCTGGCCTCGACGCTGGTCAGGACGAGCGCGTTCGCTCCGCGCGAGGGACCGGATCAGGGCGGCGATCCCCGCCGGGTAGGGCGACACGGCGCTCGAGGGGAAGGGGTTCACGATTCCGCCCAGGTGGAAGACCGCGCGGGCGCCCGCCATGTCGTAGGGCGCCTCGCGCAGGTCCACGATCGGCGCGACGGGCATGACGGCGGGCAGGCCGGTCGCGCGAACGCGCTCGTAGCCGCCGAAGATGTCCTGCACGTAGTACCGCCGCAGGTGGCGAAGCCCGGGATGCCCGGCGAAGGCGTCGGGCTGGCACATGTACCCCAAGGCGGTGACGAAGAACACCGGAATGTCGGGTGCGAGCCGGTTGGCCCACGCCCGGTGCATGAGGACGATCAGGCCGTCAAGGCCGCCCGCCAGCCGGGCCGCGAGCGACTCATCGACATCCACGGTCCCCGTGTCGACCAGCGAGGCCGGAACGCTGGAGCGCGCGAGGAGCTCAAGCCCGATGCCGCTAGAGATGAAGGTCCACTCAATGTCCAGGGCGAATGCCGTGCGTGCATGGCCTCAGCGATGCTGACGGCGTTACTCGCCGGGCCGTAGCCGAACGGGAGCGCGTACACGCCGAGCCGAATACGCGAGCCCATAACCGCGCCCAGGGCAGACTGTCGCAGATGCGCTCCAAGGTACTCAACGTACCCGTCAAGGTCGGCACCGGAAAAGTGAGGGATGACAACCACCTCCGGGGCGGCGCCCGCGTAGACGGCCGATCTGATGATCTTCTCCCTGATGTACCCGGCGAGCTTGTCGCCGGTCAGCCCGCGCTGCCCGGCCGGCTCCGGACGAAGATCGTGTCGAACGTCAGGCCGTGCCGCGTCCCGTGCCGCAGCCCCTCGAGCGCGGCCCGGGTCTTGACCCCGTCCCCGTCGGCGGCGACCTCGGTCAGCAGCAGCGCGGAGACCTTCCCGTGCAGGTGCGCCAGCTGCCGGATCGCCGGCAGGACGTACGTGGTCAGCTCCAGGTCGCAGGTGGTGCCGCCGAGCTCGACGAAGAACGACCGCGGCATCCCCGCCGCCCGCCAGGCGCTGTTCAGGCGGGTCAGCAGGAACTTGGAGACGTGCGGCACGAACGTCAGCTGCTCGTGGTCGGTGCCGCCGAACTCCGCGATGAAGTCGGCCAGCACCTCGCCGCCGAGGATCTGGTTCGGCCAGCCCAGGACGATGCCCTCGTGAAAGCGCCGGTAGGTGGCCAGGTCGTCGACGGGCGACGGATGGTTGTTGTTCACGTTGGTGTTGAGAATGCCGTCGTACTTGACGATGGACACCGTGACCCGCCGGCCTGGCCGGATAGCCGGGCGAGGCGCGCGATGAGGTTGCCCTTTCCGAGGCTGGACCGTGGATAGCTGGTAAGAAAGCAGATTCGCGTATCACCGAAGCCCAGCGCGCGAAGCCGTTCGTCAAGGACAGTGCTGACCGGATTGGCGTCCGTACCGGGATCGAGCGGGCGCATGCTCGGGTGCTCCTCACCTCGTTAGTAGGCGTAGCTGACCGACCGGTGCCGGGGCCGGACCTTGTAGCGGGGTTGCTGCCCGCGTCGCCACAGCAGGCCGGCGATCTGCACGGGGACAAGCCCCGCCTCGCCCGGCCCCGCGCACGCGGCGGCGATCTGCTCGCAGGCGTGCACGGCGGCGGCCCGGATCTCCACTTCCTGCGCGCTCCCGTGGCGGAGCGGCGTGCCCGCGTCGACCTGCTCGCTCAGCGGGCCGGAGAAGGCCAGCAGGCCGTCCGTCCTGAGCACGTGGGGGATGAGGTTGTCGGCGAAGATGGTCAGTTCCGCCAGGTCACAGAAGCGCTTGCGACCCGAGATCTCCCCGGCGCGGTGGACTCCGAGCGCCGCCAGCTGCGCGCGCTTCATGAAGGGCACCTCGATGCCGCCGTACGCGCAGACGTCCCTCCAGTAGGCGGCGGCCGGACAGGATCCGCGCCAGCGCGACGGCGGAGGCGCCAGCCTCTTCGACCAGGTGGATGGGCTGTCCGCCGAAGTGCTCCGCCAGGAATTGCCCGAACGCGTTCCACGCGGCGGCGAACATCTCCATCAGCGGGTACGCGGGACCGTGCTCAGCCTGGTGGAACAGCCGGGCGCAGTCGCGGGCGCGAGATCTCGCTCAGCCACCGGGCGTCGGGTAAACCGGCCCGCTGCACATGGTCGGCGAGCAGCGAGCCGATGGTCCGCGCGCCGGACATTCCTTGCCGCTTGGCCAGCCAGGGGTGGTAGCCGGAGCCGAAGTTAATCGCGTCCCTGAGCAAGACAAATGCGATCCTGTCACGCTCGTTACCCAACGCCTCAAGATAGGCGTCGATCCTCGGCTGCCGCACGAGATCTCGTGCGTACTGTCCGTAGAAATCGCCAGTGGTAGTGCGCGATCTGCACGTCCGACGCGCGCCGCGTGACCTCCTCTGCGGCTTTCCTTAGCATTCCCGGGTGCCATGGTCCCCACGTTCGTCCGGTTTCTGCCGTGTCTTACCTGCGGAATCGGTGCCGGGCAGCGCGTCGTGACCTGTCATCCTGGCTCCTTACCCCGTGCCTTACCCTTGAAGTCGACCGTGGCGTCTCCTACGATACGTCGCGTGGAGGCTCGGCGTGAAGATGTGACTTAGGTGGTGTGAGTGGCAGGATAGACGGGGTCCAAGCTAGCCGGTGCAGAGCCAGCGTCACGTAGTTAATGCATGTCCAGCCGCAGGACGGAGCGGGGTAATGACGCATTCCAGCGCGCCAGCCGATGAGCTGGCGGATGGCCTGTCGATACAGCCACCACATCGGTACCGCAACACGGCCAAAATGGCCCGCCTCAGCCTCGGAAACTGGGGCGCGGCCAGGGAAAGCGGGCTGATCAGCCTGTACCTGGACGGCGGGCCGGACGGGACGCTCGTCGATTCCCGTGACGGCGCCGAGATCATGAACATGAGCAGCTACTCATACCTCGGCCTCAACTGCCATCCCGCCATCATCGACGGCGCGATTAACGCCCTGCGGGAGCAGGGGACTACGAGCCTGGCCATCTCCGGCACCCGCATCCGCCCGACGCTCATGCGCCAGGCCGAGCAGGAGATCTCGGACCTATTCGGCGCGCAATGCCTCCTGTCGATCTCGTGCACGGTCGCCACCTTCGCCCTGCTGCCCCTCGTCTCCTCGGGGCACCTGGTCGACGGCAAGCCGCGCGTCACCATCTTCGACAAGCGCAGTCACTTCTGCATGGACTACATAAAGCCAGTGTGCGCGGACGAGGCGCCGGTCCTCGTCGCGCCGCACAACGATATGGAATTCCTGGAGGATGCCTGCAAGAAGTATCCGCGGGTCGCCTACATAGCGGATGGCGCCGTACTCACTCGGCGGCCTCGCTAATCTGGGCGAGCTGTTGCGGCTGCAGGACCGGTATGGCCTGTTCCTGTGGTTCGACGACACGCACGCGCTCTCGGTGCTCGGCCCGCACGGCGAGGGGTACGTCCGGTCCGCGGTCAGCGAGGTCAACGAGCTGACCGTGATCACCGCCTCGCTGCAGAAGGGCTTCGGCTGCCCCGGTGGCGTGGTCATGCTCAACGCGGGCGCCGACAGCTCCTTCATCTCCGCCATCGGCGGGCCGATGTCCTGGTCGCAAGGGTCCGGCATGGCCAGCCTGGGAGGCATCCTCGCCGCCACCCGCCTGCACGCCTCGCCGGAGCTTCGCGAGGCTCCAGGGCGACCTGCGGCGCAACCTGGACTTCTTCGACCGCCGGGTGCCCAGCGGCCAGGCGGGCAGCCCGCTTCCGGTCCGGGCCCTGACGATCGGTGATCGCGACACCGCGATCGACTTGTCCCGGCGGCTCCTGGCCGAGGGCTTCTACGTGTCCCCGGTCTACTTCCCGGTCACCTCCCGCGGGCGCGAGGGGCTGCGCGTCCTGTTGCGGGCCAACGTCTCGCGCGCGGCGATGAGCCGGTTCACCGAACTGCTGCGCGAGATGGTCGTGCCGCATGTCATCGACTAGCCGGCGGCGCAGGGCGTGACCCTGGCGGCGGGACTGCACCGCGGACTGGACTGCCGCAGCATGATCGTGACCCCGGCGCTGGACCGCGAGCGGTTCCTCCGGGCGCAAGACTGCGGCGCGGACATTTCCCTGATGGACCTGGAGGACTCCGTACCGCCGGAGCTGAAGGACCACGCGCGCGGCTGTTACCTGAGCCTGCGCCCGGAGCAGCTCAGGGGCGTCCTGGGACTGCGGGTCAACAGCCCGCGCACGGCCGAGGGACTGCGCGACATGGTCGCGGTCCTGGACGCGCGGGCCGAGCCGGACGTGATCGTCTTGCCCAAGGTCGAGAGCGGGGAGGAAGTGGTGATCATCGACGAGGCGCTGACGTCCGCGGGCAAGTCAGCCCGGCTCTGGGCGATCATCGAGGGCGCCGCGGGCGTGGACAACGCGGAGTCGATCGCGGACTCGTGCGGGCGCCTGATCGCGCTCAGCTTCGGCGCGGCCGACCTGTCGGCGCAGATCGGGGTGCCGCTGGCCTGGGACCCGCTCGTCTACGCCCGGTCCAGGGTCGTGTTCGCCGCGCGGGGGCGCGGGATTGAGGCGATCGACGCGCCGACCTTCAACCTCGATGACCCGGATGAGCTGGCGCAGGACGCGCGCAGGTCGGCCGCCCTGGGCTTCACGGGTAAGGTCGCCATTCACCCCAGGCAGGTCCCGGCGATCAACGCGGCCTATTCCCCGACGCCCGACGAGGTCGCGTGGGCCCGCCGGGTGGAGGCCACCTACAGCGATCACGGGGCCGGGATCTTCACCGTCGACGGCGCGATGATCGGCCCGCCGTTCGTGCGCAAGGCGCGCAGCATCCTCGCCCGTTCCGGGAGGGACCAGTGAAGCGCCCCTATGCCTTCGACGTGGTGGGCGAGCAGCGCTACCGGGAGAACCACGGTCTTTACTATGACGAGTTCGACGTGGGCGACGTGATCGAGCACCGTCCCGGGCGGACCGTCAGCGCGGTGGACAACACCTGGCTCTCCTTGCTGTCCATGAACGCCCACCCGCTGCACATTGACGACGTGTACGCCGCCGGGACGGAGTTCGGCAGGCCGCTCGTGTCCAGCCTGGTCACCTTGTCCATCGTCGGGGGCATGAGCACCAACGGGACCAGCGCGCGGGCGATCGCCAACCTGGGCTGGGACAGCATCCACCTCACCCGCCCGGTCTTCGCCGGCGACACCATCTACGCCGAGAGCGAGGTCGTGGCCAAGCGCCTGTCCCGGTCGCGCCCGGAGGCCGGGATCGTCACGTTCACCACGCGCGGGCTCAATCAGGAAGGAACGGTCTTCCTGGAGATGACGCGCTCGGCCCTGATCCCCCGCTCGCCCGCCGCCCGCGGGGCTACCGGGGGGCCGGAGCGTGCGTAACGCCCTGCACGACCTGCCCCTCGTCGGCGCCGGGCAGGTCCAGGCGGCGGGCCGGCGGGCGCTGACCGCCGAAATCCGCCGCGCCTACCTGGCGGGGGAGCATCGCGACGCCGTGACCCCGGCCCGGATGACGGTGAAGGAAAGCGCGCCGGTCAAGGTCTTCGGGGCCATGCCGTCGGTGAGCGCGGCCCAGGGCCTCTTCGTCACCAAGGTCGCGACCCGGGTGGAGCGGCCAGGCCCGGCGCGGCCAGGCCCGGCGGCGCCGGCCATCCAGGCGCTTGTCATCGCGATGTCCGCGACGACGGGAGAGCCGCTCGCCGTGCTCGACGGCGCCGCCCTGACCGGCCTCAAGTGCGCGGCCGTCACCGCCCTGTTCACCGACGCCTGCGCCGCGCCCGACGCCGCGACGGCCGGCCTGGTCGGCACCGGTGCCCTCGCCTACCAGCAGGTCCTCGGGCTGACCGACGTGCGGCAACTGCGCTGCCTGACGGTCTACGGGCGCAACCGCGACCGGGCGGCGGCCTTCGCCCGGCGGGTGTCGCGCGCCTTCCCTGACGGCCCCCGCGTCCGCCTGGCGGACGAGGCCGCCGGGGCATTCGACGGGACCGACATCGTGTGCACCGCGACCACCTCCGACCAGCCGCTCGTGACCGGCATCACGCCCGCGCCGGGGACGCACGTCAACTGCATGGGATCGCACACGCCGCACAGCCGTGAGGTCGACCGGGCGTTCCTGGACGGCTGCGTGCTGCTCGTCGAGGACAGGGAAGTCGCCATCGCCGAAGCCGGGAGCCTGCACGAGCGGGCACTCGACCTGGGCGAGATGCTCCGCGCCGACCCCGCCAGCCTGCGGCGGGCCGCCACTTTCTTCAGCTCCACCGGTCACGCCTTCCTCGACCTGGTCACCACCGCCCACGTGCTGAGGTCGCTCGGGCTGCACTCCCCTCCCGGGCCGCACGGCTCTCCCGGGCCGCACGGCCCCGCGCCCGACGCCGCCGGAGACGGGTGACCGGCGGTGGCAGATGCTTGGGGTGGTGGGCGGGAATGAGTCAGGTGCTTCCCGGGCAAGGGCAGGGCGGGCTGCTTGCCCGCCGCCTGCGCAGCTGGATCGCGATCGCCCGGCTGCTGCCCCTGGCCGGCTGGCCGCTGGCCGCCTGCTCGGTCGCGGTGAGCGTGCTCATCGGCCTGCTGCCCGTCCTGTTCATCGTGGGCACCAGCGTCATGCTGCAGCGCCTGGCCGGCTGGGGCACGCCCGCGCAGGCCTCCGGCTGGCCGCAGGTGCGCGCGGCCCTCGCCCTGTCGGCGGCGGCCCTGCTAGTTCAGGGCCTGGTCTCCCCGCTGCAGGCGGCCCTCGGCGAGCTGCTCACCCGCCGGATCGACGGCCGGTGCATCAGGCAGCTCATGCGGTTCGGCCTGGAGGGCGCGGAACTGGCCCTGCTGGAGCGCCAGGACGTCCTGGACCGCCTGGCGCTGGCCCGCCGGGCGATGACCGAGCGGGCGCAGACCCCCGGCGCCGCCGCGGCCGGCCTCATCGCCCTGGTCGCGCGCTACACCCAGATGGCCGGGGCGGTAGTGCTGATGGGGGTCGTGCTCAGCCCGCTGGCCGCCGTCGTGCTCGCCGCGATCACGGCCCTGATCAGGGTCTGCAGCCGGGGGTCGCTGACCCGCTGGTCGCAGGTCCTTCGCGGGCTCCTGCGGTCACGGCGCGGCGCGCAGTACGTGCTGGACTCGGCCAGCGACGTGCGCATCGCCAAGGAGGCACGGGCCCTGGGCATCGCGCCCTGGCTGACGCAGCGGGCGGAAGCGGACGTCCGGGCGCACCACGCCCCGCTGTGGCGGGAGCGGCGCCGGATCTACTTCGCGCCGTTCCTGCTGCTTTCCGCCGCGGCGCTGGCGGGCACGGTGGCGCTGCTGCTGCAGGTCCGCGCGGGGGTGATGACCGGGCACCTGTCGCTTCTCGGCCTGGGGCTGGCGATCCAGGCCATCCTCGTACCGCTGCGGATGGGAACCTACTTCCCCGAAAGCGACCCGTCGACCATGTACGGGATGCTCGCCTTCGACACGATAACGGAACTTCAGGCCGAGGCCGAGTCGGAGCCTGCGGCCCAGCCCGAGTTCGCGGCCGCGTCCCAGGCACCGTCCAAGGCCAGCCGCCAGCCGCTCCGAGTCCGGGGCAGGCCCGGCAGCAGGGCCCGCGGCGCGACCGCATCCCCGCCTGACGGTCACCCCGCGGACGCCGCGCCGGCGGCGGAACTGCCCCGGCACGGCGTCAGCTTCGACCGCGTCAGCTTCGCCTACCCCGGCGGCCCGCCCGTCCTTTCCGGGCTTGACCTGGAGCTGCCCGCCGGCCAGTCGACGGCGATCGTCGGGCCGAACGGGGCCGGCAAGACAACCCTGGTCAAGCTGCTCGCCCGGCTCTACCAGCCGACCGCGGGCCGCGTCACCGCCGACGGCACCGACATCGCGAGCATCGCCGCCGCACGCTGGCAGCGCCAGATCGCCGTGGTCTTCCAGGACTACGTCCGCTACGAGCTCGACGCCGCGGCCAACATCGGCCTGGGCGCGCCGGCCCGCCTCGGGGACGTGGCCGCCCTGCGCTCGGCCGCGCGGTGGGCGGGCATCGACGACCTCATCAGCGCCCTGCCCGAGGGCCTGGCGACCCCGCTGTCCACCCGGCAACCCGGCGGAGTCGACCTGTCCGGCGGCCAGTGGCAGCGAATGGCCCTGGCCCGGGCGCTGTTCGCGGTCGAAGCGGGCGCGCGGGTGCTGGTCCTCGACGAGCCGACGGCCCACCTCGACGTGCGAGCGGAGATGGCCTTCTTCGATCGCTTCGTGGCGGTGACGGGCGGCCTGACGAGCGTCATCATCTCCCACCGCTTCTCCACCGTCCGCCGGGCCACCCGGATCGCGGTGCTCTCCGGCGGGCGGATCACCGAGGCGGGCAGCCACGACGAGCTGCATCGGCGCCGGCGGCCAGTACGCCCGGCTCTTCCGCCAGCAGGCCCGCCTGTTCTCGCGGGACGCCGGGGACCTCACGTGAACGTCCTGCGGGCGGCCCGCTTCCTGCTCTCCCTGGGGATGTCGGTTGACCGCACCCGGCTGATCCGCGCGGCGGCGCTCATGCTCGCCGGGTACGTGGCCGCGCCGCTGGCGGCCGTGGCCCTGGGCGCGTTCACCGACGACGCCACGGCCGGGCGGTACGCCGCCATGCCGCCGCTCGCGGCGGCGATCGCCGCGCTGCTGGTCGCGGCGCTGATGGCATCGCACTTCGCCCACCTCGATTACTTCGAGCTCGCCGAGATGCAGGAGGCGCGGCTGCGGGCCGAGCTGATTACGCTCGTCAACGGCCCCGCCCGGATCGACTACCTCGACGAGCCCGCGTTCGCCGACAACCTGAGCCTGGTTCGCGAGTCCCTCTTCAGCAACACTCGCGCCCTCGAGGGCGTGCTCCAGCTCGCCGGGCTCATGGTGCAGACCGCGATCACGGCCGCGATCCTGGTCACGCTCAACCCGTGGCTGCTGTTCCTGCCCCTGACGGCGCTGCCGCCGGCCCTGCTCGCCCGCAACGCCCAGGCGGCCTTCGAGCGGGCACGCGAGAAGGGCGCGGGGCAACTGCGCCTCAGCAGGCACCTCCTGGAACTGGCGACGACCGCCGAGTCGGTGAAGGAGCTGCGGATCTTCGGGGTCTCTGGCGAGCTCATGGCCCGGCAGGAATCCGCCTGGCGGACGGCGACGGCGGCACTGTGGCGTGGCCAGCTGGCCGGGGCGGCCTGGCGCGCCGCCGGGCAGGTCATCTTCGCCGCCGGCACCGGCGGCGCGATCTACCTGCTCGTCAGGCAGGTGGCGCAGGGCCGCGCCACCATCGGCGACCTCATCCTCATCATCGCCCTCGCGGTCCAGGTGAGCACCCAGATCGCGGCGGCCCTCCAGGTGCTCAGCCTGCTGCAGTCCGCGGGCCAGACGGCCGTGCGCATCCAGGCCCTGCGCAGCGCGGGAAGCCGGGGCAGCTCAGGCACGCGGGCCGTGGTGTCCGCCCGGCCGAGGGGCGACGCGCCCGCGGACGCCCCGGCCCGGCTGGTCCACGGCATCACGCTTGACCATCTCAGCTTTCAGTACCCGCATTCCGGCCGGACGGTCCTGCGCGACGTCTGCCTCGACATCCCCGCGGGCGCGACCCTGGCGCTCGTGGGCGAGAACGGGGCGGGGAAGTCCACCCTGGTCAAGCTCCTGCTCGGGATGTACGCGCCAACCGCCGGGCGGATCCTCATCGACGGTGCCGACCTCGCGGGCATCGACCCGGCGCGGTGGCGGGCGATGACGGCGACCCTGTTCCAGGATTTCTACCGGTTCGAGTTCACGCTGCGCGAGGGCATCGGCCTCGGCCAGGTCGACCGCCTGCACGACGACGCGGCCATCGCGGCGGCCGTCGCCCGGGCGCGGGCGCGGCGAGTGGTCGACGCCGTGCCGGGCGGCCTGCGCGGCTACACCGGCCGGGGCTACGCGGACGGCACGGAGCTGTCCGGCGGCCAGTGGCAGACGATCGGCCTGGCCCGCTGCCTCATGCGGGACCGTCCCCGGCTCCTGATACTGGATGCGCCGCCGCCTCGCTCGACGCGGCGGCCGAGCACGCCCTGTTCGAGCGCTACGCTTCATCCGCCGCCGCGACCGCGCGGGAGGCCGGCGGAATCACGATCCTGATCTCGCACCGGTACTCCACGGCCGCGATGGCCGACGACATCGCGGTCCTGGAGAACGGGCGCCTCGTTGAGCATGGCGGCCATGGCGAGCTTCCTGGCGCGCGATGGCCAGTATGCCGAGTTGTTCCGGATGCAAGCGCGTGCCTACAGCTAAACCGCGATCGTGAGGTGGACCGTCATCATGGGCAGCCAGGCCAGTTCCCAGCACCTGACCGCGCCGCGGGAGGGCGTGCCGCGCATCTCGGCCGCGGTCATGGCGCACCCCACCCGCCTGCGGCAGGCCGAGGCGCTCCGCGACCGCCATCCCGCCCTCGGGCTGCGGATCGTGACGGAGACCGACGCCGGCCGAGGCCACAGCCTGGACACGGCCCGCCGCGCCTGGCGGGCGATGGCCCCCGATGCCACGCACCACCTGGTGCTCCAAGACGACTGCCAGCTGTGCGACGGCTTCGCCGGCCTGCTGCTCGCGGCGGTGGCCGCGCGCCCGGCCGATGCCCTGTGCTTTTTCACCGAGTGGGGCAGCCGGACGGCCGACGCGCTGCGACTGGCCGCGCTGGAGGGCGCCGCGTGGGTCCCGGCCCTCGACATCTACGTTCCCACCCAGGCCACCGTGCTCCCGGCGGCGGTGGCCGCCGGCTTCGCCTCGTCTTCGGCTGTCGCCTCCCCGGCCGGCGCTTCCGCCAGCCCGGCGCAGCCCGACGACGTCGCCCTGGCCCGGTGGCTGGACGCCCACGGCGTGGCCGCCCTCGTGTCGGTGCCGAACCTGGCGCAGCACGTCGACGTGGCCAGCCTGACCGGCAACGGCTACCAGGGCCCCCGCCTGTCGTCCTGCTTCGGGCTGCCCGGTGAGTTCGACCCGGCCGGGCCGGTGGCGCCCGTGCCGGACTGGCTGCCGCACATGTCCTACCTGCGGGCCGAGTCGGGCTGCTTCACCGGCCCCCGGCTGGGCGAGGCCGACCTGAGGGTGACGCTGACCGCCGAGTTCCTCGCCCGGCGGTTCGCGCTGGCCGGCCGGCCCCAGGCGGAGTTCGGCGAGGTGACGGCGTCGACGGGGCCGGACAGCATCGTCAGGGAGTCAGTCGGCGATGTCGCCCTGCTGGCCGTCTGGCTCACCGGCTACGCGCTTGGCGTGCTGCGCGCCGAGCGCTCCCCGGCGACCGCCCGCCCCGAGCCGCCGGGTGCCCTCGCCGCGCTCGCGCTCGCGAGCCTGGCCCCCGGCGGGCTGCGGCGGTTCCTGGCCCCGCCGCTCCTGGCCCGCCTCGAACAGCCCCTCACCGCCTTTGTCGCCGAGGCCGTGCGCCGGGGATCCGCCGCCTGCCTCGCCCGCCTCGCCTGACACCGTCTCCAGGAGCCGGTGGGGCAACGCAGGGCGGTAACCCATTGGTGGAGAGCAAGAGGGCACGCTCGACGCGCTCCTTGAACAAGACGAAGCTCGGCTTCAAGCGCGTCTCCGACGGCGGGAGTTCCGGCCTCGGAAAGGATGACGTCTGCGGCGAGCTTCAGCCGCTCCAGATGGGTCCGCTCGAACTCGGGCTTCTGCATGGCGCTGCCTACTTTCTCTTCTCGGGGGTTATCGGGGCAGTAGCGCGTAAACGACCTTGCCGCCGCCATGCCCAGGCGATGGCAGGTAATAGCCCCAGTGCGCGAGCGCGTCAACGAGCATGAGGCCGCGCCCGGACTCGTCGTCGTTGCCGGGCAGCCGGGGCACCGGGACAGTGGTGGTGCCATCCCACACGACAGCCATCACCATGTCGCCACTTCCGCCGCAGTCGCCACTGCCAGCACTCCCGCCACTGTCAGAACTGTCAGCCCTGCCAAAACTGTCAGCCCTGCCAAAACTGCCAGCCCTGCCGCCGCCGACGCTGCCAACGCTGCCGAGCAGCCAGAGCCGAACCGGCGGCTGCCTAGGCGTCCACGTCATCGACCGCGTGGCGGCGACCGCGTTCGCCACCAGCTCCGCCACGACCTGCTCCACGTCGTAGCCGACTTCCCCGGCCTGCCACTCCTTAAGCACAAGCCGGGCATGATGCCGCGCACTCGGCACCGCCTCACCGACGGCGGCCAGCTCAAGGAAGTCCTGCAGCGGCCACGTCGCCTGCCAGCCCCGCCGCTCCGGCGGCAGGCAAGGATCGGCCGGTATCGCCACCATGACCGGCGCATTCTCCGGGAGGAATGTCATGCCGCCAGTCAAGCACGAGACCTTACACATGCAAGCTTTCAAAAGAGAATTGACAAGTAAAATCTCTCTATAGTAAATTTCATTACAGAACTTGGCGGTAGATGCTTTCAGGTCGGATGCGAGACACCTTTCAAAACGGAGGGCGCATGACTGAGATCGCAACAGGCTCCACGGTCCCGCGCCGGCAACTAGGCCGCTACCTGCGCGACCTCCGCAACGCCGCCGGCATCACCACCAAGGTCGCCGCCCGCGAACTAGAACGCTCCGAGCCGACGATCTGGCGCATAGAAACCGGCCAGACCAGCGTCCGCTCCCTGGACGTCAAGGCCATGTGCGACCTCTACGGCGCCACCCCCGACATCACCGAAGCCCTGATGAGCCTGGCCAAGGAAACCAAGGCCAAGGGCTGGTGGCAGGCCTACGGCGACGTCGTGCCGGATTGGCTCGACATCTACATCGGCTTGGAAGCTGCGGCGGCGCGATTGTCTACGTACCAGGGCGAGTTGGTGCCAGGGCTGTTCCAGACCGAGGACTACGCCCGTACGCATCATCAGGGCGCATGTCGCCAACGCAGTTGATCCCGAGATCGATCGCCGCGTCCAGCTGCGAATGGCGCGGCAAGCGATCCTGCGCCGTCCGATCGACCCGCCCCTGCTACAGGCGGCGATCGGTGAGCAGGTGCTGAGACGTGCCGTCGGTGGTCCCAGCGTTATGGCGGTTCAACTCGATCGGCTGGCCGAGGCGTCGGAGCTGCCGAACATTACGCTGCGTGTGATCCCGTTCGGCGCTGGCTACCATCCTGGAGTGTTGTCGGGGTCTTTCGTGATCCTCCGCTTCCCACTGAACGGAGGCGGCGTGGAGAGCGAGCCTCCCACGGTGTACTCGGACCTGTTCACGGGCGCGATCTGGCTGGACAAGCCCGACGAGATCGAGCAGTACAGTCAGGCATTCGGGTCGATCTGGACGGCGACCCTTGACGACGACGAGTCACGGAACCGGATACGTCAAGCAGCGGAGGAGATGCGAAATGAATGAGACCCTGCGCGGCGTAGCCTGGCGCAAGTCCACCCACAGCAACGGAACCGGTGAGTGCGTCGAGGTCGGCTTGGCCTGGCACAAGTCCACCCACAGCACCGCCCAAGGCGAATGCGTCGAGGTAGGCACGGCCTGGCGCAAGCCGACCCACAGCAACGGCATAGGCGCGTGCGTGGAGGTCGCCCCCGCCCCCCGCGCGATCCTCATCCGCGACACCACCAACCGCTCCGGCCCCACCCTAACCATCCCCGCCCCCGCCTGGCAGGCCCTCCTAGCCGGCCTCCGCGCGTCCTAACCGCACCGGCCGCCTCAAGAACACCGGCTCCAGCCGAACCGCCAGCACCCCGGTAGTCGTCCCCGCGAAGGGCAGCCCATCACGTGGCCTAGTGATACCGGAGTTGGGACAACTCAGTGCGCCCCTCAGTGCCGCCAACGCGAGCAGGCCCGGCCCGGCCACTTCAGCCACAGCGGCACTTGGCCTCCAACTTCACACACTTCCCGTATGGACAATTCGCCCATATCTCCGCTAAAAGTGGTCGCAGAGTGTGCTAAGTCTCGCCAGGCCACCCGAGCGCGGGGCCGGGCGATGACTGGCAGCCGTCATGACCAAGTCGGGCCCCTCCTAGCCAAGCTCCGCACGTCCTAACCCGGCCGGCCGCCGCAAGAACCCCGGGTCCAGCCGAATCGCCAGCACCCCGGTAGTCGTCCCCACGAAGAGCAGCTCATCGGCGTACGCGACCGACAAGCCCTCATCTCGAACGGGGACGACCAGCGCCGTCGAGGGTGAGCGCGCAGATTGCGTTGGCTAGGGTGCCGATGAGCATTCGCGACAGATGTCGCGGGCTAGCGACAAGCGATGTGGCGGCTCCCGCCCGGAGGTGCGAGACTAGGCGTCCGGGGTGCGCTAGGGGAGTTTGCGTGTCAGTAGTTCGTGGTGCTCGTCGCCTCCGCCGCAAGACGGAAGTTGTCGGCTGATGCCCGGCGATTCGTCGTGGGACATCATGCCGGTGGCCAACTCCGCACTGCCAGAGCGCAAGCGGCGCCGCCTCATCGGCGCGACCCTCGCGCAGGACCCGGTTGGCCTGGCGAAGCCGCTGTATCAGCTCCGTCAGCGCGACCAGGTCGTGATGCCATCCAGCCTCGACCGGGTGAGTCGTGAGCTGCTGATCCGCGCCCAGGACGCCATCACCTCCGCGCTCGATTCGGTCACCGACGAGACCCTGGAGTCTCCGGACCTCCTGGCGGAGCCCACGCTGCGCCGGCATGAGTGGCAGATCGCGATCGCCTTGCGCGACATCACCGACCTCCGGGCCGAGCACGAGCTCAACGCGGCCGCCAGCGCCGGCCCCATGACCGACTCGGTCCTCGGGCCGCAACGGCGCGCCCTGCAGCTAGCCCAGAAGGCGATCGAGTCCAGGGTCGCCGCGCTGGAGCGCTACGCGACCGAGGTACGCGCGGCCATGTCCGCCGTCCGGGACTGGCAGGACGCGCTGCGGATATCGAACCTGAATGACAGGTACCTGGACCTCGTCGCCCATACGGCGGCCGACGAGCATGCCGTCACCGAGATCAGCGACCTCACCGATCAGGCCACCGCGGCAGCCCAGGCGGTCCGTGACTCGATGCGGCAGGTGGGCCTGGCCGCCGCCGCGCTGGCGCTCCCGGGCCAGCGGCCGGGTAAAGCCCGGCCGCAAGCAGGAGGCCCCCGGCGCCTGGCGCGGCTTCTGATGACAACGGCGCCACTACGGGCGCTGGAGCTCCTCGAACGTGGCGGTAGGCCGCAGCGGGTCATCCAGGATCAGCGCGCGGCGATGCACCGTATGGATGGCGGTCAGGGGATGAGCACCACCTTGCCCGCGGTGTGGTGGGACGCGACCTGCTCGTAGGCGGCTCTCGCCTCCGCCAGCGGGTACGCGGCGGCGACGTGAACGCTGAGCTGGTTCCCCGCGACGAGCTCGGCGACCTGGCGCATGCCCGCCCCGTCCGCCGCGACCAGGAAATTGGAGTGACGCACCCCGCGCCGGTCGGCGATCGCCGCGATCTCGGCGGTGATGTCCGGCAGGATGGAGATAAGGAAGCCACCGGGCTCAACGGACTCGGCCGCGCGCCACAGGGCTTCCGTCGAGGTGCTGACCACCGCGCCGTGCACGGGCGCGGCCGCCGCGAACACGTCGCTCGTCGTCGTGTAGTCGATCGGCTCGTCCACGCCGTGAACGCGCAGGAAGTCATGCCGCGGCGCGGACGCGGTGCCGGCGACCGTTGCCCCGGCGGCCTTCGCGACCTGGCACGCCACGTGCCCCACGCCCCCGGCGGCGGCCTCGATCAGTATCCGCGTGCCCGCCGTGATCCCGCCGGCCGCGCCGAAGGCCTGCAGCGCGGTGAGCGCCACGAGGGGGAGCGCGCCCGCTTGGTCCCACGGCAACGCGGCGGGCTTCGGTGCCAGGTCCGCGGCCGGGACGACGGCGTACTCAGCGAACGTGCCCTGGCTCAGGCTCGGGAACCGCGACAGGCCGAACACCTCATCGCCTGGTGCCAGCCCGGTAGTGCCCGGGCCCGCTTCCGTGACCGTGCCCGCGACGTCCCAACCGGGTGTCGCGGGCAGCCGCAGGTCGCCGACGAACGGCAGCGGAAACGCGAGCAGGCCGACGTCGACCGGATTGACTCCGGCCGCCCGCACCCGGACGAGCACTTCGCCGGGGCCGGGGCGAGGAATGGGCACGTCGGCGATGGACAGGACATCGGGTCCGCCGTGCTGGTTAAACCGCAATGCGCGCATGTGCCCAAGCGTAGGGTCCCGCGACGCTAATAGGATGAGTGCCGGAGCGGGAGCACCTCGAAGGGAGCTTTCGTGGGACTGTGGCGAAGAGCCGCGACCGGCAAGAAGTGGCGCGGCGAGCCGACCCTGGACTTGCGGCTGAAGGACCCGAAGAATCCGGGCAAGTACCTGTCTTTCCACACCGTGAAAATTACTCCGCTGGTAGAAGACGCAGTCCCCGTCGTCCATCTCTGGTACCAGGCCGGCGGCATGGCCGGCGCCGGCCCGTTGACCGTAGATGACGCGCGTGCCGTCGCTTACGCGCTCCTCGCCGCTATCGAGCAGTCCAGGTCCGCCGTCACCGAGCTGGATGCCGAGACCGAGCCCGCGGCCGGCAACGGCACCTCCGCCTCGCCGGCCTCCAGGCCGGGCGACGGGTGCGGGTAGTGCTCACATGAGTGCCATGACTGATGAGACCGGCGATACCGGCCCGCGGCCGCGCCGGCCGGTTGGCAGGCCGCGGCTCCTGACCAGGGCCAAGGTCATCGAAGCGGCCGCGCTGATGCCGCCAGGCGAGCTGACCATGACCCGGCTCGCGCGGACGCTGGGAGTCAGCGTCGGGACGCTGTACCAGTACGTCGCCGACCGCGACGAGCTGATCCGGCTGGTGATCGGCGAGCGGATGCGGACGCTGCCGCTGCCGCAAGACGTCGGCCAGCACTGGTCGGTGTACCTACGGGAGTACGTCGCCATCGTGACCGCGACGCTGTCCGTCGCTCCCGGCGAGCTGGTCCAGGTGCTCGGCCTCGCGTCCACGCTGGAGCCTGAGCCTCCGGCTGACCGAGGCGTTCTACGCGGCGCTGACGGCGCGCGGGTTCGCGCTGGAAGAGGCGGTGGGCATCCACGCTCAGCTTTCGGTCATCGCGGTGGGAACGGCCGTGAGCCGCAACCGGGAGCGGCTGGCCGTCACGGAGGCCGGATCGGTCCCGGCGGCCCTGGCCCGGGTGCTGGACGGGATGGACCCCGCTGACCTGCCGCTCACCCGCGCGGCGGTCCCCGCCTACCAGGCCAGGATCGCCGCCGCCGACAGCCTGACCGAGGCCCTGATCGAGCGGATCGCCCGCCTCCGCGGCGAGCATAGCGGCCCTACGCGACCTGACGCCAGGAGTTTCCGAAGTCGGCGATGACCTTGAGCTCGCCGCCAAGTGCGCGGACGTACTCGGCGAGAGTCGCAAGCGAGGAGACAGAACCGCTCTCTATAGCTGAGACCCGCTGCTGGGACACGCCCATCGCTTCCGCGACCTCGGCTTGCGTGAGGCCGGCGTCATGGCGCATCTCGGTCAGGCTGTCAGGGCGGACCTTGAGCGCGCGCCGTTCGCGTACGTCCTCCAGGTAGTCGCGATCGTCCGGATGCGCGAACTCCTCCAGGAACTCTTCACGCGTGTAGGTGATGAACTCGGCCCTCGCTCATGTCAGCTCCTTCAGGTACTCGTCGTAGAGGGCTTCGGTGAGCGGTACTGACTCGCGGTACCACTCCTGCCATCGCCGGGACTTATCGCCGGCGACGAGGAGCACCGCGTTCCGTAGCGGGTCGATCTCCCTTCCGGGGTTCCCGGAGCCAGTCGCGGACTTGCCTGGTGAGCACCAGCTTGTACGCCACAGCCCCTCCTCACAACAATATCGTAGTAACAGGTCGACGGATGCGCCACTGCGTTGCGTTGCATGACGAAATCGCCTAGTTGCTTACGGTACGGCGAGGGTCTGACATTTACCGCGAGCCGATCCTGGCGCCGGCCCGAGGGAGAGGGTGAGCAGGCCGTGCGCGATGGCGGTGCCGAACGGGCCGCCCTTCGCCCGCTTGCAAGGAGAGGCGGGCGAGGCGCGTTACCGGTGCGGCCAGCGCCAGGCGGGCCCGTCGAGCCGCTCCTGCCCGGCCACCAGGGTTTCGCCGAAGTCCTTGACCAGCTCGATGGTGCTGGTGGGGGTTGCGGCTTCCTCCGTCGTGCGGTGCAGCGCGTTGATCAGTGCCTGGGAGTGCGAGACCGCGATGACCTGCGAGCGTGCGGCCGCGGCGGTGATGAGCTGGGCCAGCGGGGCCAGCAGCTGCGGGTGCAGGCTGGTCTCCGGCTCGTTGAGCACGAGCAGGCCCGCCGGGCGCGGCGCGAGCAGCGCCGCGGTCCACAGCAGGTAGCGCAGCGTGCCGTCCGACAGCTCCGCCGCGCCCAGCGGCCGCAGCAGGCCATGCTGGTGCAGCCGCAGCCCGAGCCGCCCGCCTCCCTCGGCTTCGACGGTGACGCGGCTGCCGGGGAAGGCCAGGTCGATGGCCTGGTCCAGGGCGTCGCCGTCGCCGTTCTCGCGGATCGTCGCCAGCGCGGCGGCGACGTCCGCCCCGTCGTGGCTCATCACCGGCGTCCGCGTGCCGATCTGGGTGGCGCGGGCGGGCGCCGCGGAATCAGTCCTCATGTGGTCATAGAAACGCCACGACCGGATGTGCTCGCGGACCCGCAGCACCTCGGGGGCCCGGCGGGGGTCGGCGAACTCGCTCAGCATGCTGTCATGCGGCCGGATCGCCTGCGGCTGCGACCACGCCCGGTGATCGTCGCGGATGCGGACGATGCCGTTATCCCGCTCGCACAGCACCGCCGCCGGCCGCAGCAGCGGGCCGCTCCAGATGCTCTCCCGCTTGATCTCCGGGTCCAGGGCGAAGGCGCTGTTGCCGCCGCCCGCCGGGAGGCCGAAGTCGATGGCGTAGCCGAAGTCGTCCCCGGCGAACCCGAGCCGCAAGCGACACTGGCTTGGTGCGCGCGACGGGCTGCACGGGATAGCTGCCCTCCCGCACGGCCCGCCCGATCGTCTCCGGTCCCGCCCACAGCGTTGACGTCAGGCCGCCCTCCCGGGCAAGCGCGGCGACCGCCCCGTTGCGGGCCGCGTCCGCCAGCAGCCGAAGCGCCCGGTACAGGCTCGACTTGCCGGTGCCGTTGGCCCCGGTGACCACGGTCAGGGAAGCGAGCGGGACGACGAGCCGCCGCAGCGACCGGTAGTTCTCCACCGCCAGCGTCGCTATCATCACCCTGACGCTATCAACTAGGCGAGGGCAACCAGCGCTGAGCGTCGCCGCGCCTCCGGCCACCCTGGACGAGGCCCTGCCCGTCGCCGCCGAGCACTTCGCCTTCTGCCCGGGCAACATCTGGCAGGCCGCCCGGGCACTCTGAGCGGCTACGCCGGCCAGCTGGTGGGCCGCGACTCATGGCAATTCTGGTGGGACTAATCCGGAATAGTCAGCCTGCTGGCAGCTCAAGATCATTAACCGAGAACGTTTGGGTTTCATGGTGTGGTCACACCATGAAACCCAAACGTTCTTTCTAGGCCCGCTCCTGGCTAGCCTCGCGTGAGTACCCGCCGGAAGCAGGACCCGCCCCCAGCGTGGTTCCGCCCGGCGGCCCGGATCGCTAGAATCGTCCGCCGTGACCGGTACCCCCTCCCGCCTGGCCGCCACGGCGGGGGCCTATGACGCCGTCGCCGCCCGCTATGCCGGACCTCTTCCGGGGCGAGCTGGATCACCTGCCGCTCGACCGGTCGGTGCTGGCCGCGTTCGCCGAGTACGTGCGGACAGCGGCCGAGGGCAACGTCGCCCGCCCCGTCGCCGACCTCGGGTGCGGGCCCGGGTGGATCACGGCCTTCCTGCGTGACCTCGGGCTGGACGCCTTCGGCCTCGACCTGTCGCCGGCCATGGTCGCTCTCGCCCGCCGGGAGTACCCCGGCCTGCGCTTCGAGGTCGGGTCGATGGACGCCACGCACTTGCCCGACGGGGCACTCGGCGGCATCGTCTCCTGGTACTCCATCATCCACGCGACGCCCGCCGAACTGCCCGGCTACCTCGCCGAGTTCGCCCGGCTGCTGATCTCGGGCGGTTATCTCCTGGTCGCCTTCTTCGAATCAGGATGCGGCCCGGTAGCGGAATTCGACCACAAGGTGGCGCCGGCCTTCCGCTGGCCCGTCGACGACCTGGCCACGCTGGCGGGCGAGGCGGGATTCGCCGAAGTCGGCCGGATGCTGCGCGAGCCCCGCGAGCAGGAGCGCTTCCGGCGAGGCCACCTGCTGATGCGCAAGCAGTAAGCCGCCCTCGCGCCGGGTCCGCGCACCCCGCGCAGCCAAGCCCCTTGCTGTGGATTACATGTTTTATATTGCACGTGCGGAGCGTGGAGATCCCCGAGTCCGACCATGGCAGGGTGGGAGTCAACGTGATGAGCGGACCATTCGGTGACGTCCGGGTCCTTGAGGCCTCCCGCGGCCAGGCGGCGCGGATGGCCGGCATGCTGCTCGCCGACCTGGGCGCCGACGTGGTCCGCGTGCTCCCGGACGCGCCGCGGGGACCGGACGCGCCGGACGCGCCCCCGTCCCCGCAGGACCTGGCCTGGGACCGGGGCAAGCGCTTCGCCGCCAGCGACCAGCTCGGCGTCCTCGCCCACGAGGCCGACGTCCTGCTCAGCGACACCCCCTGGGACGAGGGCCCGGCCTTGCGGCGGTCCCTGGCCTGGCCGTGCGGCCCGGCCTCATCCGGGTCTGGCTGCCGCCGCGGGCCGGTTCGCGGACCTGCCCGACGACCCGGTGCTCCGCAGTGCCCTGGGCGGGTTCGCCGCCAGCCATCCGTCACTGCTCGGCCGCCCGGTCGCCTCCGTCGTCCCCACCTTCACCGCCGTGCACGCCGCGATGGGCGCGGCCGCCGCGGCCGCCGCCCTCCTGCGCGCCCGCACCGCCGCGCCGGCCGAGGGCGCCCAGGGCGACACCGTCGTGGTCAGCGGCCTGCACGCGATGGCGGCCTGCCTGTGCGCCATGGCCATCACCGGCCTGGACGTGACCGAGGTGTACTCCGTCGGCAACCGCATACCCGGCGCGCCGAACTTCCGCGCCTACCAGGCGGCCGACGGCCGCTGGCTGTACCTGGCCGCGCTCAGCCCGGACTTCTTCTTCCGCGCGCTGGCGGTCCTGGACCGGGTGGACGTCATGCTGCTGCCCGGCGTGGACGGCGAGTTCACGAACCTCCTGGTCCCGCAGACCGGCAAGCCGGTGGGCGATGAGCTGGAGAAGACGTTCGCCACCCGCACCTGCGCGCAGTGGCTCGCCGGCCTCACCGACGCCGGCATCCCGGTCGCTCCCGTCGCGACCCGCGCCGAGTGGCTGGCCGGGTCCTACCACGACGGCCTGGTCACCCTCGACCATCCGGCCCTCGGGCCGGTCACCATGCCCGCGATCCCCGTCCGGCTGTCCGCCACCCCCGGCGAGGTCCGCAACACCTATCCCCAACGTGCCCGCCCCGGCCTCGAGCCGCCCTGGCCCGCCCGGCCGCCGCAGGGCCTCGCCCACGGCGGCACGGAAGGGCGGCTGCCGCCGCCCCCGTCCGGGCGCCCGCTCGCCGGGCTGCGGGTGGTGGACCTGAGCACGTTCCTGGCCGCGCCGTTCGTCGCCAGCCTGCTCGCCGACTACGGCGCCGAGGTCGTCAAGGTGGAGCGGCCGGGCGGCGACCCGTACCACGTGTACGCCGCCTCCTACGCGGCGGTCAACCAGTCCAAGACGATCGGCGCCCTTGACCTGCGCGACCCGGCCGCCAGGGACGCGCTGCTCGCGGTCATCGCCGAGGCGGACGTGCTCGTCGACAACCTGCCCGTCTCCGCCATGGAGCGGCTCGGCCTGGGCGAGGACGAGCTGGCGGCGGCCAGCCCGGCGCTCATCCGCTGCTCGGTCTCGGCCTTCGGCCGCTCCGGCGCGCACGCCGACCTGCCCGGATTCGACCCGGTCCTGCAGTCCCTCAGCGGCCTGGCGGCCGCCCAGGGCGGCACCGACGTGGACAGCTCGCAGGCGTGCCGGGCCGACCTGCGCGGCACCGCCGAGGACACCGGCAACTTCCCGGTCCCGACAAGCGCCCCGGTCCACGACGTCGCCACCGGCGTGCTCGGCGCCCTGGGCGTCCTCGCGGCACTGTTCGAGAAAGCGGCACCCCGCGAGGAAGCGGGCACCGTTCGCGGCCAGGCCGTCACGGTGTCGCTGGCGGCCTCGGCCGGCTTCCTGCAGCTCGCCGAGATGACGACCTACCAGGGCAGGCCGCACACGGCGACCGGCAGCCTGGACTACCCGGGGCCGTCCCCGACGCGGCGGCTGTACCGGGCGGCCGACGGCTGGCTGGCCGTCGCCGCGCGCACCGGCGAGGAGGCCGCCGCGCTGCTGTCCATCACGGGCACGGCCGACCCCGCCGGGCTGACCGGCCCGGACGGCCTGGTGGGCGCGCTGGCGGAGGCGTTCGCCGCCCGCCCGGTCGCGCACTGGCTCGACGTCCTCGCCGAGTACGAGGTCCCCGCCTGCCCGGTCATCGAACGGGAGCGAGCGCTGTGGGACCACCGCCTGGCCGCCCCCGGCGACGCCGGCCTCACCCACATCGTCCGCGACCCGCACATCGGCCGCCTCCGCGTCGCCCGCACCTACGCCGACTGGGCCGCCGCCCCCGACGCCCCCGCCCCCGCCCCCGCCCGCGACGCCCCGCCCGCCGGCCGCTGGCGCCAGAGCGTGGCCGCGCTGCTGGCCGCCGCCGGAACCCTGGCCGAGCCGTTCGTCATCACCGGCCCCGGCAACTGAATCGGCACGAGCACGCTGATTAGCCAACATGATTAGCGGGCATTTTGGGTGAGTCTTGACGGTACCCTTTTGCCCGATCTAATACCCATCTCGCCATTTCGAGAGCGCCCATAATCGCAGATCATCGTAGACGGAGCTTACTAATTATAACCCTCCGTGTCCGCCTTAGCCGTTAATTTGCCGACGGCACTGGGGGCAGGCAGGGGTTGCCGGTCATGAGCTGGTGCAGGACTTCGTAGGCGCCGAGGCCGTGCTTGCGGGCGGTGTCGATGTAGCGGTCGCTTACGGCGATCCCGGCGAAGGACGGCAGGATGCCGGCCTCCCCATGGTCTCCAGGCCGCGGGTGCCGAGGCGGAATGCGGAGTACAGCTCAGTGAACGCGCCGTGGGCGTACTTCTTCTCCCCGGCCGGCCCGGACCGCAGCGTCGTCTCGTCGAACCCCGCCACGGGCGAGGCGGCGATCAGGGTGCGGATCAGCCGCACCGCGTCCTTGACCAGCCCGGCGGCCTTCCCCAGGCAGGAGTGGACGAACCCGGCCGGCACGACGCCGCCGGTGAGGTCAGCGATCAGGAACTGCGCCCGCTCGACCGGGACGTGCTGGAACACCGACAGGTAGACCGCCATCGCCGACAGGCGCGGGCCGACCGACAGCGGCGCGTCCGGCACCCCGGCCGGGCGCGGGGCGACATGGAGCCACCCGCACGCGCAACTCTTCCTGACCCGCACCCGCTCCGTGCATTGCAACGAACCCGGGCCACGGCGTATCTTGCATCGCATTAGATGACACCCGTTACCGGATTCACCATGGCATCTTTCAACAACAATTTCGGTTAATCGCGCGCGTCTTATCGGTTAATAGTTAGCTTCGGGCGATAGCGGGTCTTGGCCGCCTGGCTCGTTGCCGTTTACGCTCACGACTGCCAACTACAGAGGAGGCGGGAGTGAAGCTTTTGCGCGCCTGGCGGTCTTTCGAGCGCCTGTTGTTCGCGAGGGTGCAGCTACTAGGGCTACTAGCTGCGGCAATCATCTTGCCGGTGACAGCGGTGCCCGCTGTCGCGGCCCCGGCGCTATCCGGGAACGGGACTCCGTCTCAACATCAGCCCACGATGCTGTACTCCAGCCCGCTCAAGCATCCCGCGGCAAAGCTGCCTGGCGGCCAGGGAAGCGGTACGCGAGCACCGTCTCGCGCGGCAAAGCCGGTTAAGGAGATCGTGGCCGACCGGACGGCGACGTCGTCTACGTGGTGGGACTCCGACGGCTCGCTATCGGTGCGCCAGTACCTGGCGCCCCGCTTCTACCATTCCAAGTCGGGATGGCAGCCGGTCAACTCCGCGCTGAAGGGCGTTCCCGGGCAAGCGGGATGGTGGAAATCGGCGGCCAATAGCTGGCAGGCATCGTTCGGGCCGGCCGGCGCGGCCGGCGGCTCGGAGCGCATCGCGATCGGGACGGCGAACATCGGGTTCGCCCCGCTGGGGACCTCGCGCTCGTCGCTCGCCCCCCAGGTAACTGGGGCCACCGCCACGTACCGTGGCCTGTGGCCGGGCGCTGACCTCCGGGACGTGGTGTCCTCCTCGGCCGTGAAGGAGGACATCACGCTGTCCGGGCCTGCTGCGCCGGCCAGCTACTCGTTCCGGCTGACGGGTGGCACGGCGCGGGTGAACACCGCGGGCGGCGCGGACGTGCTGGCCGGCGGGCACCTGGTGGGCGTGATCCCGCCGGTGACGGTGAGCACGCGTCAGCCGGGCCTGGCCGCGCGCTCGGGAGCGCGGCTCACGGTAACGGGCGACGTCATCCGGGTATCGGTGTCCCCGGCCTGGCTGGCCAGCCTGCCGGCGGACGCGTTCCCGGTAGTGATCGACCCGACGCTCGGCGGGACTTCCAATCAGACGCAACTGGTCAGCGTCGGCAGCAAGGGCTCCGTTAAGCATGGCGTCGCGCAAGCCGGGGTGGACTCCGCCGGCGAGACGTGGCGCTTCGCCGCGTACGTTCCCGCCCCCACCTTGCCGACCCTGGAGGCGGGTGCCCGACCGTGGCAGCTTTCCCTCGGGGGCTTCCTGTCGAACTGCTCCAACCCCTGCGGCCTGCAAGGTGTGGGCCTGTACGGCCTGGCGACGCCCAAGACGAGTACCCCCACGTACGCGCAGATCACGGCCGGCCAGCAGCTCTACCTGGGCCGGCCGGGTCTTGTCGATGAGTTCGTCGCCTCCGGTTCCACATACAGCGAGCAGGCAGCGTGTGTCGCGTATATGAAGTCCCGGACGGATGGCTGGTGGTTCGGGGCGACGGTCGGGAGCGCGGTCGAGGTCGGCAACCCTCTGGCCGCCTTCAACCCCAGTTCCACGTACGTGAGCTTCTTCTATGTGGAGCAGCCTCCTCCGACGACGATCACCGCGCCCGCGAACGGGAGTGTCCTGCCAACCACCACCCCGGCGTTCACCGCGGCGCAGGTGACGGGGGACCCTTCGGACCCCAATAACCCCCTGCACGTGATGTATGACTTCAAGATCTCCACAGCAGCGGACGGCACCGGGACGATCACCGACTCTGGCTGGCTGGATCAGCCTAGCTGGACGGTGGCCGCCGGCAGCCTGCACGACGGCGTTACCTACTGGGCCACGGTACGCGACGCCGTTACCGACCAGTGGGATACGACGGATTTCGCTTACGTGCCGCCCGCCGATCCCAAGCCGCCGGTCAGCTTCCAGGTCAAGGAACGGCTGGGCGCCGGAGGGCCGTCGCCGGCCGACACCATTGGCTCGCCCCCCCAGGGCACCTCCACGCCCAGTAAGGGATCGCCGAACATGGGGCTGTCACCGGCGAGCGCGACCGTGAACATGGTCACCGGCAACCTGTCGCTGCTGCAGTCCTTGCACGGCCTGGCGACGGTGTCCGGGACCGCGGGACCGATCCTGGAGTACAACTCCGCCACCTCGTCGCTGTCCAAGGGCGGCAATTACGGGCTGACCGGCCAGTATTTCGCCGACAGCGGCAGCCATGTGTTCAGCGGCACGCCCGTTGGGCAGCGCACGGACCCGGGAGTCAACGCGACCTGGGATCCCGACACCCCGGCGGTCGGCGGGCTCGCACTGGGAGCGTCGTTCCTCGTCCGGTGGACCGGCGTGCTGACCCTGCCAGCAGGCCACTGGGAGGTCGGCGGCCTGACCGACGGCGGGATGCGCGTGTACCTGAGCGGCAGCAGCACGCCCGCATATGACGACTGGGCAGGAACGGCCCCGGCAAACAGCGCGTCCTTTGGCTCAGGGACGGTCGTTGGCGCGCAGCAGTACCCGATCGAGGTGGACGCCTGGCAGAACCAGGACTCTCAGGTGCAATTGTGGGCGAAGAACACCGACATCACCGACACGTCCGTGCAGTCGGCCTTCCTCGTTCCCGTTAGCTGGCTCACCCCTGGCGCGACGGGCCTTCCCCCAGGATGGTCCCTGTCGGCGAACCCGGGGAACGGGGCGTGGACGCGGGCCGACGACCAGGGCTCCCAGGTGGTGCTGACGGCGACCAGCGGCGACACCGCCACGTTCGCCAGGACTGGCAGCGGCGGGTACCAGTCGCCGCCCGGCAGCCAGGACTTCCTGAGCGTGAACGGCGCGGGCCGGCTGCAGCTATCGACGAGCGGCGGCTTCCTGTACACGTTCAATGCCGATGGCAGCCTCGCGTCCATGACCACGTCGGCCGATGACCGGCACCCCGCGTCGCTGCAGTACACCTACAGCGGCAACCCGGTGGTGCTGCACGGGATCACCGACCCGGTCTCCGGGCGGACTATCACCTTGTACTACGGCGGCGACAGCGCGTGCGGTGGCAGCTATCCCATCGTCACGGGCATGCTGTGCCGGATCTCCTACTGGGACGGGACGAACACCTTCTTCGGCTACAACGGCAACGGCCAGCTGGCAGTGGTGAATACCCCGGTCGCGGTGTTCACGCTGTTCGGCTATGACAGCGACAACAGGCTGAGCGAGATCCGGGACCCGCTCGACAGCGATTTCGCCGACAACGCCGATCCGTACGCTGAGGGCGGCTCGGCGTGGGAGCCCATGAACTGCTTCACCAACACCCTGGGCCAGGGCTGCCAGCTGGACACCACGGTCGCCTACGACAGCCAGGGACGCGTCGCGACCGTCACCCAGCCGGTCGTGGACCCCCTCCAGCTAGGGAACACCAGCGCGCTGCGGCCGGTGCGCACCTACAGCTACGCCAGCGGCAGCACCGCGATGTCGATGGCCGGGTTCAGCCCGTCCAGCGGTTACGCCAAGAAGTACTTCTACGACAGCGAGGACCGCATCACCAGGCAGTTCGATTCCGGGAACCACGCCGAGTACACCGCATGGGACTTCGCGGACCGGCCGGTGGCCAGCGTGGACGCGGGCGGCAAGCAGGTAAGCATCGTCTACGACGCCAACGGGAACGTTAGCGACAGGTACGGCCCGGCTCCTACGGCGTGCTTCGGCGGCGCGTGGCCGGCTGGAGTGGGAACGCCAGGGGCGCCGTTCGTCGGCTACCTGCCCGTCGCCGTCCCGCAGCTCACCGCCGGCTGCATGACCGCCGTGCCGCACGCCCATATGGCCTTCGACGAGGGCATCACCGGGCTGGCCGCGACCTACTGGTCTAATGGCCAGTTCGCCGGCGCGGCGGCGCTGCACGGCACTGGTGCCGGCGGGACCGAGCCCGCGGCGTTCTGCGGCGCGACCGGCGGGGTGCTGTGCACCCAGTGGGCCGCCGGCTCGGCACCGGTCAGCGTCGACACGGCGGGCAACTGGAGCATGCGGGCGACCGGGCGGATAACCATCGCCACGGCGCAGGCCTACGACTTTAAGGTCAGCGACAGCCAGCCCGTCAAGGTGACCATCGACGGCGTGGTCACCGTGCAGGACAACCCGGCGAGCCATTCCGGGTACACGCCAGGGCAGGTCAACACCGCGACGGGAACCGATACGCTCACGGCCGGGACGCACTTCATCACGGTGGACTTCACCGGGAACGCCACCCAGCTAAGCGAGTTCGGCGTGTTCTACGGCGCGCACGGCTCCACGCCGCTCCCCGTAATCCCCAATTCGGTCCTGGACCCGAATTACGGCCTGGTGACCAGCAGCACCGACCCGGACGGGAAGGTGAGCCAGACCCAGTACAGCGACGCCACCGTCGGACCGGAGCTTGGCCTGCCCACCGCGACCGTCACCGACCCGGGCGGGCTGGCACTGACCACCCGGACCTCCTATGAGGCACCCGGGACAGGCTTCCTGCGCCGGACCGCGACCACGCTGCCGTCCGGCGCGAGCAGCAGCTACGCCTACTACGGCGGCAGTGACGGCCCGGTCGCCGCGGCCTGCGGCGTGCCCGCCGGCACCTCACAGGGCGGGCTGCTGGAGACCGAGACCGACCCCGCTCCCGGCGGGGGCGGGCAGCCGAGGGCCCGCCAGTTCATCTACACGGCCTCCGGGGTCCAGGCCGGGATGAGGATCGGCCCGGCGAACGCCATCGCGAGCCAGCCATGGCAGTGCACGTATTATGACGCCCTCGGGCGCGTGTCGAGCCAAACCTGGCCCGGCCCCAACGGCAGCACCGCGCGCACCCTCACCTACCGCTACGGCACCTCTGCGAGCCCGCTGACCGCCTCGGTAACCGACTCCACCTCACCTGGCATCACGATCACCTCCACCGTGGATTTCCTCGGGCGCGTCGTCAGCTACACCGACGCCCGGGGAAAGACCACCACGACGGGCTACGACCAAGCCGGGCGCGTCTCCAGCCTGGCCAGCCCGGCCGGCACGCTCACCACGAGCTATGACGCTAACTCCAGCCTGCTGACGGCCGTCATCCTGAACGGGACCACGCTGGCCAGTCCCGGCTATGACCCGGCCTCCGGCCGGGTGACCAGCGTCAGCTACGCCAACGGCACCACCGCGGCGGTCGGCTACGACACTCTCGGCAACGAGAACAGCCTCGTGTTCAAGAACACCGCAACCGGAGCGATGATCGCCGGGGACCAGGTCACGCTGTCGCTGGCGGGCCGGGACACCAGCGAGCTGACGGACACCAACGGCAGCTCGCTGACCAACCCCAACCCAGCCGGGTCCAGCGCGACGGACTACACCTACGACGGCGCCGGCCGCCTGGCCAGCGCCTACCTGGCGACCGGGGCCAGCGCCTCCTACGGCTACGCCGCCAACCCCGCCGGCGACGGATGCCAGGCACCCGCCGCGGGCGCGGACACCAACCGGACCAATGTCACCATCACCCCGGCCGGCGGGTCCGCGCAGGCTACCGACTACTGCTACAACGGCGCCGACCAGCTCACCGGCACGGTAAGCAACGGCGCGGCCGGCCCCGGGAGCTACGGCTACGACGGGCATGGCAACCAGACCAGCGACGGCAGCACCACGCTGACCTGGGACGCCTCAGACCGGGTTGCCTCCACCACCCCGGCCAGCGGATCGGCGACCAGCTACGCCTATGACGCCGTCGACCGCGTGATCAGCCGCCAGTCCGGCGGCACCACCACCGGGTACTGGTACAGCGGCTTCTCCGACTCCCCCAGCGGCACCCTCGACGCCAGCGGGAACGTCACCTCGGGCTTCTTCTCGCTGCCGGGCGGCGTCTCCGTCACCGCCCAGGCGTCGGGCAACACGTGGTCCTACCCGGACCTGCACGGGAACTTCACGGCGACCGCCGACAGCTCCGGTACCCGGCAGAACGGCCCTGTCCTCTACGACCCGTGGGGCCAGCTGCTCAGCAGCGGCCACGCCCTCCTCAACGCCCCCGGCAGCGGCAGCCTCGGCGCCTACGGGTCGGCCGGCAAGGTCACCGACACCGCCAGCGACATCATCATCATGGGCGCCCGCGCCCTCAACCCGGCCGAGGCCCGCTTCCTGTCGGTCGACCCGATCACGGGCGGCTGCGCCAACGCCTACGTCTACGCCTTCGGCGACCCGCTGAACGCCAGCGACCTGAGCGGCCAGGGCGGATGCCCCGGCGGGGGCGGCGGCGGGAGCGGCAAGGCGACCCTGCCGACCCCCGGCTACCACTGCTCGGGAGGCATCTGCACCTACACCTTCAGCCCGTCGCAGACCGCGACGATCGCCGGCTTCGTCAACCGCTACGGCAACAGCATCGGATCGATGATCGGAACGGTCTCCGGCCTGGTCTGCGCCAAGATCCCCAATCCTGTCGCCGCGGTGGCCTGCGCCGGCGCGGTCGCGCTCGTCCTGAGCCTCGCCCAGGACGAGCTCCAGCAAGTCGCCAACCTTGAGCAGCAGCATCCCGGCGGCGAGCTGCAGACAAGCTGGCATGCTCTCGGCCCGGTACCGTACTGGCCAGCCGGCGACACCTACGTGTACCTCGGCACGAAACCATGCTGATAGCGGTTAGCGGGCACCTCGCCCGCTAACCGCCGGCCCGAGTCCGGCCCGCCACGGTCAACCGCGGCGGGCCGGGCCAGTTATCACGGCAGCCGCACTTTGCTAGCTGACCAGGACATAGTCCCTCCCGCTTTAGGCGTGCGCGCTGGCGGAACCAGCGTGCTCGGGCCTGGTGGCGGCGGGTCCAGGCGTCCCAGTGGATGACGTGGCCGGGCGGGCTGCGGGTGGCCAGGGCGGCGAGCGGCCGTCTGATCTCCTGGATGGCCAGCGGGATCATCCCCGGGTCGGCCGGGGGCGGCTGGCCGGGGCTGGCACGATGTGGCGGGCGATCGCGGTGTAGAGCCTGACCTGGAACTGGTCGAGGCCGAGGCAGTCCTTGCCGAGCGCGAAGTCTTCTTCTGCCGGCCATCTCAGCCCGGCCGCCGTGATCAGCCTGGTTTTCGTCAGCAGCTGGCCTACGAGCACGTAGCAGTAATGGAAGGCCAGGCCGGTCTTGAGGCGGCGGCGGACCAGCAGGCAGTGGCGCGGCGAGGCGGTGCCGCCGGGCAGCGTGATCACGAGGGTCGACGCGACCCGCATCACATAGGCCTGCCCGCGGGCTTCGAAGAACCCGCGCAGCCCATGCGGCTGCCCCTACTTGACCGGCGCTCTAGGACGGTACCAACAGGGCGCCTTGTAGCGCTGTGACGGCCGCCTGGTTCGTCATCGACTGACCGCGATCGAATTGTTCACGAGCCAGCTTCGTCCCGATCATCACGGGCCGCCATCACGCCCTGCGCCGGGGGTGGCGTGTGTGCCAGTCGTGACAGGCCATCATGCCTGACAGAATCGTTATACCGAAGACCTTTCCCGTCGCGAAGACTTGCCCCACTCCAACAGGAAAACTCTTCCGAATGGGAAAAGTCTTCACGATATCGGTCGCCGATCCGGCCCCCGGGCGCACACGACGCGGCTCGCCCCCGCCACGCCCCGAAATTGGGCCCGGAAGAGAGCGCAACGGCCCCCGCTGGAAGCAGCGTCGCCGGACAGCCGGATGTGATGTCGGCGCAATCTCCCGCTGGCCGGGCAGGCCTTCCTGCAGGTGGTCTTCCATGGCGCCACCGCCTTGTGCCCGCCGACGGCAAGCAAGACCTACACCGGGCCGTCCACGCTTGCCCCGTTTTTACCCGCGCCTGCTGGAAGTCCGTGCGGCTGGCGACGTCGAGCAGGTGCTGAGCTTCGGCGTCGGCCTCGCGGCCCCGGGTTCGTACCGCGTCTTCACGCCGACCAGCCCGAACCGCGTGGTGCTCGACGTCAGCCACGTCACGCTCCGCACGTTCCCCGGCATGTGGGACATCACCAGTTGGCGGCTGTACTGGGAGAGCCAGTACTCCTGGCTCAACGGCCACCAGCCCTGGGTCATCACCAAGATCACCTACGGCACGTCGCCCGCCTGAACCTGACGACAACCCCGTCGCCGTGATCCTCGCACCCGCTGGCGCGAGGATCACGCGGTAAGAATAGGCGCATGACGCTGACGAGCCGGGCGATCTCGGCCATGCTCAAGATCGGGCCCGCGCTGGCCACCGAGGTCGTGGTGGAGCGGGACGTGCCGGTGAGCGCGCCGGACGGGGTCCGCCTGCTGACGGACGTGTACCTGGCGGCGTCGCGGCGGCCGCTGCCCGTCATCCTGGTGCGCTCGCCCTACGGGCGCGGGAGCGGAGCGGGCGGGCTGGCCGGCAGGCTCTTCGCGGAACGGGGCTACCACGCCGTCGTGCAAAGCACCCGGGGCACGGCGGGCTCCGGCGGGCGGGTCGACTTCGACAAGGAGGCCACCGACGGGCGCGCGACCGCCGACTGGATCGTCGAGCAGGACTGGTGCGACGGGTCGATCGGCACGTTCGGCGGGAGCTACCTGACCTTCACCCAGTACGCGCTGGCCTCGACCCGGCCGCCGCAGCTGAAGGCGATGGCCACCGCGGTCTGGGCCGCCGAGCGGCGCGCTCCTTACTTCTACGGCGGGTCCTTCGCGCTGGGCCGGGCGCTCGGCTGGCCCGCCGCCGTCGAGAACCAGGACGGGGGACGCGGGCCGTCGCTGCTGCGCGCGCTGCGCGCCCGGCGCGCGCTCGGGCCGGCGTTCTCCCACCTGCCGCTGCTCGACGCCGATACGATCGCCTACGGGCACCCGGTCCCGTACTACCGCGACTGGATCTCCCATGATCAGCCGGGCGACCCGTACTGGGCGCCCACCGACTTTCGCCCCGTGCTGGCCGGCCTCGGCGTCCCCGTGACGATGGCGGCCGGCTGGTACGACCTGTTCCTGCCGTCGATGCTGGCGGACTACCGGCAACTGCGGGCGGGCGGCCAGCGGGCCAGGCTGGCGATCGGCGCCTGGCACCACTCCAGCCGCGGCCTGTACCAGCACAGCGTCCAGGACGCGCTGGACTGGTTCGGCACCCACCTGCTCGGCCGCCGGCCACCCCGGTCGCGCCCGTGCGGATCGAGGTTGCGGGCGGCCGGTGGCGCGACCTCGACGACTGGCCGCCCGCGGCCAGCGTCCAGCGATGGCACCTGCAGCCGGGCGGCGGCCTGGCCCCGGCGCCGCCGCCGCCGGGGGACCCGGCCGGTACACCTATGACCCGGCCGACCCGACCCCGTCGGTCGGCGGCACCAGCATCTCCGGCGGCGGCCCGGCCGACAACCGGCACCTCGAGCAACGGGCCGACGTGCTCACCTACACCAGCCAGCCGCTCGCCGCGCCGCTGGAGATCGCCGGGCCGGTCACGGCCGAGCTGCACGTCGCCTCCAGCCTTCCGCACGCGGACTTCTTCGCCCGGCTGTGCGACGTGGACGCCCGTGGCCGGTCGCTCAACGTCACCGACGGCATCGTCCGGCTGGCCGACGCGACGCCGGAGCCGCGGCTTGCCCGGGTCGAGCTGTGGCCGGCCGCGCACCGGTTCGCCGCCGGGCACCGGATACGGCTCCAGGTATCCAGCGGCGCCCACCCCCGGTACGCGCGCAACCTCGGGTCGGGCGAGCCGCTGGCGACGGCAACGAGCCCGCGGCGGGCGCGGCAGGCCGTGTATCACGACCCGGGCCGGCCCTCGGGCGTGCTCCTGCCGGTTCTAGCCGGTCTTGTCCTGACCGGTTGGTGTTTACCCCCCGGGAAACCACGCATCGACGTCGGTCCCCTTGTTGGTGACGTAGCCGGTGGCTTCCAGGTGGACGAGGTGCGAGTACGCCTCGCCGATCGCGAACCTGCGCTGCATCCCCAGCATCTGGTCCCAGGGGCGGCTCCAGTGCAGCGCCTCGGCCACCGTGACGGTGGTGCAGCCAGGCTCGGCGTGGACCGCCGCCGTGACCTCGCCGAGCCGTTCCTGGTGGTGAGCGAGGAGGCCGTTGATCCGCCCGGCCAGGCCGGTGAACCGGTACTCATGGGCCGGGAGGACTTCCTCGGCGGGAATGCCGGTCATGCCGCGCAGCGAGGCGAGGTAGTCCCCGAGGATGTCTCCCGTCTGCCGGGGCGCGTGGCTGATGTTGGGCGTGATGCGCGGCAGGATGTGGTCGCCGGTCAGCAGCACGTTGCGGTCGTCGTCGAAGAAGCACACGTGGCCGGGCGTGTGGCCGGGCGTGTGCACCGCGACCAGGCTCGTGCCCGGCCCCAGCGGCCGCTCGCCGTCGACCAGGAACCGGTCCGGCTCCAGGGCGAACTCCGCGAAGTTGTCCGGCGCGGCCATCTGATTGCCCGCGACGGCCTCGAAGTCGGCGGCCAGCCCGCCGCGCTGGCGCAGCGCCTCGTTGTTCGCGTTCCGGAAGTCCTGGTGGCTGGAGTACTTCTCCCAAGGGTGCGCGTCGGCCTCGTGCATCGCCACCCACGCTCCAGTGCGCTCGCGCAACCGCCGCGCGAGGCCCATGTGGTCGCCGTGCCCGTGGGTGATGAGGACGGCCTTCACGTCGCTGAGGTCCCAGCCCGTCTCGTTCAGCCCGGCGACCAGGCCGTCCCACGACGTCTCTGAGGGCCACCCGGTGTCGACGAGCGCCACCCCGCCGTCGTATTCCAGGGCGTAGGCGAGCACGTAGCGCAGCGGGCTGTTCGGGAACGGCGTCGGGATCGACCACAGGCCCGGGCGGACCAGCTCCACCGGCGGCAAGACGCGGTCCAGCCACGCCTGGCGCTGCAGGGTGCCGCTCACCGTTATCCCGGCTGGTACTTCGCTCACGTTACTCCTCATGCACGCTCGTATACATAACAATATATACGAGCCTTCCCGTCCAGCCGGCTGACGGTGACCGCGTGTGCTTGATGGGCCGATTGGGGTACGAGTCTGCCTTACCCCGATTTGGCGCGGATGATGCTTGCCGCGGCCGCGCCGGCGAGTTGGCATGATCAGACAGTAGTGATGCCATTACCGTTCGTACTCTGGAATCCAGCGCCCAGCCGACGAAGGGGAGGCCCGCTTCCACATGAATGTCCGCCAGCCTCGATGGCGGTCGCTCGCCGCGACCATAACCGTGACCGCGGGCGCCGCCTGCCTGGCGCTGGCCGGCGCCGCGTGCGGCGGCCCGTCGGGCGCGCCGTCCGCGCCGTCAGCGAGCGCGACCGGCTCGGCCGCGAGCATCCCGGCGGGCCTGACGGGGAGCGCCAGGGCGATCGCGGCCAACTGGGTCGAGTTCTTCAGCCCGGCGACCCCGGTCGCGACGAAGGAGTCCCTCCTGCAAAACGGCCCGGCCTTCGCCGCGGTGCTCCGGGGGCAGGCCACGTCGAGCATGGCGCGGTCGATCGCGGCGCAGGTCACCGGCGTCACGCTCACGTCGGGCACGGCGGCCGACGTCACGTGGAACCTGCTGCTCAGCGGCGCCCCGGCCCTCACCAGCCAGAAGGGCACGGCCGTCTACCAGGACGGCGCGTGGAAGGTGGCGGCGGCCAGCTTCTGCGGGCTGCTGGCCCTGGACGTGGCCTCCGCCCCGCTCCCTGCGGCCTGCAAGTCGTGAGGGCCGCCAGGGTCACCTGCCCCGCCGGCCGTGGGCAGGTGAACGATCGCCCCGCCGACGTTTCCGCGCCGCGCCTCGACCAGCCCCTCGGTCTCCAGGATGCGCATCGCCTCCCGGACGGCGGGCAGGCTCACCCGGAACCGCGTGAGAGCCTGGAGGCAACAGCGCCGGAGGGAACACCGCCATGAACCGCCTGACCGACACCGAGGGCCTGACCGAGTTGCAGGCCGACATCCTCCGCGCGGTCCGCGAGTTCGTCGACGCGGAGATCATCCCGGTGGCGACCCGGCTTGACCACGAGGACGCCTACCCGGCGCAGATCGTCGAGGGCCTCAAGCGCCTCGGCGTCTTCGGCCTGACCATCGGCCCGGACTACGGCGGCCTCGGCGAGTCCCTGCTCACCTACGCCCTCGTGGTCGAGGAGATCGCCCGCGGCTGGATGTCGGTGTCCGGCATCATCAACACCCACTTCATCGTCTCCTACCTGCTGTCCAGGTACGGCACGGCGGAGCAGAAGAAGGCGTACCTGCCGGGCATGGCGGCCGGCGACGTCCGCGCCGCGTTCTCCATGTCGGAGCCGGAGCTCGGCTCCGACGTCGCCGCGATCAAGACGCATGGCACCCGCGACGGCGACGACTACGTGCTCAACGGCCGGAAGATGTGGCTGACCAACGGCGCCACCTCCAACCTGCTGCTCCTGCTCGCCCGCACCGACGAGGGCGCCGCCAGGCCGCACCAGAACCTGACGGCCTTCCTCATCGAGAAAGCGCCCGGCATCGGGGAGACCCGCCCGGGCCTGACGGTCCCCGGCAAGATCCGCAAGATGGGGTACAAGGGCGTGGACACCACCGACCTCGCCCTCGACGACTGCCGGGTGCCCGCGAGCCGGGTGCTCGGCGAGCAGCCAGGACAGGGCTTCTACCAGATGATGGACGGCATCGAGGTGGGCCGGGTCAACGTGGCCGCCCGCGCCTGCGGCGTCGCCCAGCGCGCCTTCGAGCTCGCCATCGC
Source organism: uncultured Actinomycetota bacterium (assembly GCA_963735415.1). Taxonomy (GTDB): domain Bacteria; phylum Actinomycetota; class Actinomycetes; order Streptosporangiales; family Streptosporangiaceae; genus Trebonia. The sequence continues at coordinate 94,233 of CAVTLB010000036.1, forward strand.
CTACGCGCAGCAGCGCACCGCCTTCGGCCAGCCGATCGCCCGCCACCAGGCCATCGAGCACAAGCTCGCCGAGATGGGCACCAAGACGGTCGCCGCGCACCAGATGATGGTCATGGCCGCCCGGGCCAAGGACAGCGGCCAGCAGTCCGACCTGCAGGCCGGCATGGCCAAGTTCCTCGCCGCCGAGTACTGCAAGGAGGTCGTCGAGGACGCGCTGCGCGTCCACGGCGGCTACGGCTACTCCAGCGAGTTCGAGATCGAGCGCCTCTACCGCGACGCGCCGATGCTCTTGATCGGCGAGGGCACCGCCGAGATCCAGAAGATGATCATCGGCCGCAGGCTCCTGGAGAAGTACAAGATCAACGGCTAACCCGTATCACAACGGGCCCGCCAGTCACCCCCTTCACCCCCCTCGAATGTCACCCCTCCCCGACATACTAATGTCACGTCCCCCCACCCGAAAGTAGGGCACGATGGTAACCATGACGGTTCCCCGTGCGGCCCGAAGGGCCAGGCACGATCCGCTCGGCCTCGACGCGCTCGGCGGCCCCCTCACGATCGACGACCTGTACCGGCTGCCCGACGACGGCTACCGGTACGAGCTCGATGAGGGGGTGCTGGTCGTGTCGGCGGCCCCCGGCTCCTATCACCAGATCGCCTTGTCGAGGCTGACCACCTTCCTCACCAACGCCTGCCCGCCCGGCATGCTCGTCATCGCCGGGGAGGGCGTGGCGATCAGCCCGCTCCAGTTCCGGATCCCCGACCTTGTCGTCGTCCGCGCCGACACCGTCGGGCCGAAGTACGTGGACCGTCCTCCGCTGCTGGCCGTGGAGGTCGCCTCACCAAGCACGCGGCAGTACGACGTCACCCGGAAGATGCAGGTCTACGCCGAGTTCGGCATCCCGGACTGCTGGATCGTCACCCCGGACCCCGATAAGCCGGACATCACCGTCTTCCGGCGCGGCGCCGCCCGCTACAAGCAGGACCGCCGCGTCGCCGGCGACGAGACGTTCACGGCGCGGCGCCCGTTCAAGGTCGCCTTCTCGCCCTCGGCCCTGGTGAGCACCGGTTAACGCTGGCCGGCGTTGCGCAGCGCCTGCTTGGCGATGACCAGCTGCTGGATCTGGCTGGTGCCCTCGTAGATGCGGAACAGGCGGGCGTCGCGGTAGATGCGCTCGACGGTGACGCCGCGCATGTAGCCGACGCCGCCGTGCACCTGGACCGCGCGGTCGGCGACGCGCCCGACCATCTCGCTGGCGAAGTACTTGGCGCACGACGGGCCGAGGCGGCGGTCCGCGCCGGAGTCGAAGTCGGCCGCCGCCGACAGCACGAGGGACCGGCCCGCGAGCACGTCGGTCTGCGAGTCGGCGATCAGGCCCTGGATGAGCTGGTAGTCGGCGATGACGTGACCGCCCTGCTGGCGGCCGAGCGCGTAGGTGATCGTCTCGTCGAGTGCCCGCTGCGCCAGGCCCACGCACAGCGCCGCGATGTGCAGCCGGCCGTGCGCCAGGCAGCGCATCGCGGTCAGGTAGCCCTCGCCGGGGGTGCCGATGAGCGTTTCCGCGGGAACGCGGGCATCCTCGAAGCGGACATCCGACGTCCACGCGCCGTGCTGGCCCATCTTCGCGTCCTTCGGGCCGACGGTGACGCCGGGCGTGCCCGCCGGGACCATGAGCACCGAGATCTTCCCCGCCAGCCGGCGCCGTCGGCGTGCCGGGCGAACACCATGAACACGTCGGCCACCGGGGCGTTGGTGATGAACCGCTTGAGGCCGTTGATGACCCAGCCGCCGTCGGCCGTCGCGGCCGGCCACCGACGTCACCAGGCCGGCCGGATCGGAGCCGGCGTCCTCCTCGGTCAGCGCGAACGACGCCGTCCACTCGCCGGAGGCCAGCTTCGGCAGGTACAGCTTCTTCTGCTCCTCGGTGCCGCCCTCCAGCAGCACGTGGCCGGCGATCCCGTTGTTGGTGCCGAACATCGAGCGGAACGCGGGGGTCGTGTACCCGAGCTCCATGACGAGCCGGACTTCCTGCGACATCGTCAGGCCCAGGCCGCCGTACGCCTCGGGGATCGCGAAGCCGAACAAGCCCCATCTGCGCGGCCTCGTCGCGCAGCCCGGCGGGCATCTCGTCGGTCTCGTCGATCTCCGCCTCGCGCGGGATCACCCGGTCCCTGATGAGCGACCGGACGGTCGTGATGACGTCTTCGAGGTCGGCGTTGTCCATCGATGCTCCTTCTCGCGCTCAACTGCGCGGCAGTTCCCGCCACGGCTTGCCGCGCCAGGGATCGGGCTCCTTGGGCAGCCCGAGCACCCGCTCGGCGAGCACGTTCCGGTTGACCTCGCTCGTGCCGCCCTCGATCGTATTCGCCCGGCTGCGGAGCTGGCGCAGGTCGATGAGTCGGAAAGATCATGACGGCGGGGAAATCATGGCCGAGGGGGGTGTTTGGCGGGAGCCGGATCTGGATATCCTTTACGCAAGCGGTGCCTACGACGCAGGCACGTTCCACGCCGTCATGGCGTGCGTGCTCGCGCGGCCGCTTTCTTCCTTTTCCGGTCCCGGGTGGGCTCGCCATGACGGTCCCCGTTCCGGTTCAAGGAGGCCCCCCGGTGAGGATCGCCCTGGTTGCAGGTAATGACGTAGCGGACGCCGCGCAGCAGCGCGACCTGGCTCAGGCCCTGCGCGATGCGCGCCAGCAGGTGACGGAGCACGCGATGGACGCCGACGCCGACGTGCGGGCGGCGGTAGCCGGGTTCGCCGGGTCGCTGCGGTCGGCCTGGTCGCGGGAGCGGCCGGACGCCGTGCACGCCTTCGGGTGGGCCGGCGCGCTGGCCGCCCTGGCCGCGGCCAGGGACGCCGGGCTGCCCGTGGTGACGGCCTTCGGGTCGCTGGCGATGACCGAGCGGCGGCACGGCCTGGGCCCGGTACAGTCCCAGCGGGCTCGCCTGGAGCACGCGATCGGCTCATCCTCGCGCGCCGTGATCGCCGCCAGTTCCGAGGAGGCGGGCGACCTGGTGCGGATGGGAGTGCAGCCGGCGGCGCCTGCACGTGATCCCGGCCGGCGTGGACGCCAGCGTGTTCTCCCCGGAGGGCCCGGTCAGCCCCCAGGCGCGCGGCGCGGAGAAGTCCAAGCCGCGGATCGTCACCGCCGCGGGCATCGACGACGAGCAGGCCGTGATCCTGGCCCGTGCCGTGGCCCTGGTGCCCGGCGCCGAACTGATCGCCTGCCCGCCCGGCGCCTGCGATGACCATGAGCTCGCCGCCCTGCTGCGCTCGGCCGACGTGTTCGTGCACGTTCCCGCGCACTCGCCGCGTGGCACCGAGTGCCTGCGGGCTATGGCGTGCGGGGTGCCGGTCATCGCGTCCGCCACCGGCGCGCATGCCGACATGGTGGTCGAGGGCACGACCGGCATGCTGGTGCCGTCGGTCCGCCCGGACCAGCTGGCCGCCCGGATCCGGCACCTGCTGGCCCACCCGATTCTGCGCCAGGCCTGCGGCGTGGCCGGCGCCGACCGCGCCCAGTCGCGGTACTCCTGGGACCGGGTCGCCGCGGAGACCCTGGCCGTGTACGAGACCGTGGCCGAGGCGCTCCCGATCGCGGCCTAGCCTTGAGCACTGCGATGACGGCCATTGTCGCCGGCGCTGCCGTGGCGGTCGGCACCGCCTTTGCCGGCAACGCCTTTGCCGGCACCACCTTTACCGGGCTGGTGGTGCCGGCGGCGTGATTGACGGTGGTCTATCGTCCGGTGGCCTCGCGGTACTTGGTGACGACGTCGGCGGGAACACGCCCGCGCTCCTTGATGTCATAGCCGCTCTCGCGCGCCCAGGCGCGGACGGCCACGGTGTCAATGGCGCTGGGCTTGCGGACGCCGCGGCCTGCGCTGCGGCGGGCCGCTCCGCCGACCTTGCGGGCATGGGAGATGTAGTTCTTGAGGATGTCGCGAAGCTCGTCGCTGTGCTTGGTGCTGAGGTCGATTTCGTAGTCGGCACCGTCTAGGGCGAAGCGGACAGTGCCTTCGGCCTCGCCGCCGTCGATGTCGTCGATGAACAGCGTCTGGATCTTCTGGGCCATGGAATGCTCTCCAAGTCTTGGGGGCGGATTAGTTAAATCCTAGCGGCTGGCTAAGCTTTTCGCCGGGTAGCTACCCCGGCGGAGCCAGAGAATTCGCCTTTCGGCAGCTTACCCATTAGATGGTCGGCGGCAACTGTTCGGTCATGGCCGGACAACTCGTCTGGCATCGCCACTCAACCCGATCCCGGCGGTTACACCAGCGAGTACGCGCAGGCGCATGGGAATTGCGATTGTGCGGGCGAACGCCCAGCTATTCACCAGATAGAGGGGAGTTTGGCGAGCCTTCCGCCGAATCACGGCGGCAGCCCCGAGCGCCCCGCTTTTCCGGCCGTTGCCCTTCCGTGCAAGCCTCGGGAACACCCGGAATGCGCAATCGGTCCCGTTCTGGCATGACGTGACTCCGTTCCGCCTGCGGAGACACGCGGGACCCCGGGCCGACCAGCACCGGGAGCCGGCAACGCCGCCGTCGAGGCGGCCGCCGCGGGCAGCCCGGACCTCGAGCACGTCGCGGCCGTCGCCGCCCTCACCGCGGGCGAGGCGTATGCCTACGTAACCGCCCAGACTGTCCATCTGCATGGCGGAATAGGCTTCACCTGGGAGCACGACGCGCACCTGTACTTCAAGCGGGCCCGGGCGAGCGCGATCCTGCTCGGCACCGCCAGCGAGCTGACCGACCTGATCGGCCGCCAGCTTGAGGCGATCATCTAAAGACAGTAAGGAACACAGAGCATGCAAGACGCCGTCATCTGCGAGCCGCTGCGCACCGCCGTCGGCCGGTACGGGGGCGCGCTGAAGGACGTCACGCCGACCGAGCTCGGCGCGACCGTCCTGCGCGCGCTGATCGACCGTACCGGCATCGACCCGGCCATCGTCGACGACGTGATCTTCGGCCAGTGCTACCCGAACGGCGAGGCCCCCGCCATCGGCCGGGTCGCCGCCCTCGACGCGGGGCTGCCGATCGACACGCCGGGCCTGCAGCTCGACCGGCGGTGCGGCTCTGGCCTGCAGGCCGTGCTGGACGCCGCGATGCGCGTGCAGACCGGGGCCTGCGACGTCGTCATCGCCGGCGGCGCGGAGTCGATGAGCCAGGTCGAGTACTACTCGACGGCCATCCGGTGGGGCGCTCGCGGCGCCGACGTCACGCTGCACGACCGGCTCAACCGGGCACGCGAGACCGCAGGCGGCTGCAACTACCCGGTCCCCGGCGGCATGCTGGAGACGGCGGAGAACCTGCGCCGCGAGTACTGCATCCCGCGCCAGGAGCAGGACGAGTACTCGGTGCGCTCGCACCAGCGCGCCGTCGCCGCCCAGGCCGAGGGCCGCTTCAAGGACGAGATCGTCCCCGTCACGGTCAAGGATAAGAAGGGCGAGACCGTCTTCGAGGTCGACGAGCACCCGCGCGCCGACACGTCGGTGGAGGTCCTCGCCCGGCTCAAGCCGGTGCGGCTGCGCCTGGACGCGGAGTCCACCGTCACCGCGGGCAACTCAAGCGGCCAGAACGACGCGGCCGCCGCGTGCCTCGTCACCACGCCGGCCAAGGCCGCCGAGCTGGGCCTGCGCCCGCTGGCCAGGCTCGTGAGCTGGGGCGTCGCCGGCGTCGCGCCCGCCACGATGGGCATCGGCCCGGTGCCGGCGGTGGCCAAGGCGTTCAGCCGGGCGGCGGGCCTGACGCTCGCCGACATGGACCTCATCGAGCTGAACGAGGCGTTCGCCGCCCAGGTGCTCGCCGTCACCCGCGCCTGGGAGTTCAAGGACAGCGACTTCGACCGGCTAAACGTCAACGGCTCGGGCATCTCCCTCGGCCACCCGGTCGGCGCGACCGGCGTCCGCATCCTGGCCACCGGCCTGCGCGAACTGCACCGCCGCGACGGCCGCTACCTGCTGGAGACCATGTGCATCGGCGGCGGCCAGGGCCTGGCGGCGGTTTTCGAGCGAGTCTTGACGGGTGACGCACCGGTAGTCAGCCCAGTCCGTGCGGTCGTCGCGGCTGGGCTGGCGGCCGGTCTTGAACGGGCACAGCGGCGCGTCGGCGAGCAGGATGCACTGCCGGGCTCGATGGCGTCCCGGCTCGTCAGCAGGACGTCGGTGCCTTGCGCCGACTTCGCGCTCGACGGCGGCGACCACTGCTCCCAGGTGGGGAGGCCCACAGCAGGATCGCCTCGTGTCGCCGCGCAGGGCCGCCGCAGGCGCCGGCGAGCTACCGCCGTGCGGGCGCCTGCCTTCTCGCGTCCTGAGCGCGCCGTCGAGGAACTGGCGGGCCGTGCCGGCCGGACCGGAAGTCACACCGCCTCAGGATTTCGCCCCCTGGGTGCCCCTAGTGCCGGTGGGTCCTCGAAGGGCCATTTCGCAGGGACGCGACACGGTAGGAGCCGGTGACGGCTGCTAGGTCCGGGACGATGGGGCTGGGAGCGTTCAAAGTGGTGGGAGCGGGTCAGTGCGGCGGGTGAAGCTCTGCGCGGGGCCGGGGCGGGGCGGGGCGGCCGCGATGCCCAGAGATACATAAGCATGTGATACAAGGTTCCTGTGGATCGCCCACAGCGGGATCGCCTCGTCGTCCCCGAGCATGGCCGTGTGCCAGGCGCCCGCGAGCTGCCAGCCGCGCCGGGGTCCGCGTCGTCGGCTGAGGCCGGCCGGCCCGGCACGCCTTCAGCCAGTCAAGCGTGACGGCGGCGGTCCAGGACTGCCGCGGCGAGCCGAGCGGCTCCCCGGTAAATGGCTCGAAGTACTCGGCGAAGTCCCCGCCCGAGGCGATCTGGGCCAGCGAGTCGCGGCGAAGGCGCGTCGGCCCGGTCCTGGAGGCCAAGCTCGCTCAGCGCGCTCCCACAGCAGCCAGTTGATGATCGGCCAGACCGGGCCGCGCCAGTAGGTGCGCGGCTCGAACGCCGCCTCGGCCGGGCTGGTGCTCGGCAGCAGCTGCCAGCGCAGCCGGGGGTCGCCGCAGAAGTCCGCCGAGTCCAGCAGCCGCAGCTGCAGCGCTTGCTGGCCGGCGTCGGGGGTCCGCGCGAACAGCGGCGCGAAGCTGGCGAAGGTCCGCAGCCGGATCTCCTCAGCGGAACGGACGTCACGATCGACGCACAGGCCCGACTCCGGGTCGAGGCTGCTCGTCAGCCCCTCGCGGCCGCGGGCCAGCCAGCCGCCGAGCTCGCCACGGTCGGCGTCGCTGGCCCCGGCGACGTCGGCCAGGTCGAGGAGCGCGGCGTTGGCCGCCACGAGCACGGCGCTGAAGAACACGTCCTTGATCAGGAACGGCGACCGCCGGTAGATCTCGGCGTCGTCGTACCCGCAGTCCCTCAGCTCGCCGACGAGCCACAAGTACCGGTCGTAGTCCCAGTCCGTGGGGCGCTGTGACGGGTCACCCAGTTCGCTGGCGTCCAGCCGGGTGTACGGGCCGGGCTCGGCCACCTCGATGCGGGCCAGCGCCCGGTCCCAGCGCGGGGAGTTGTCCGTGCCTTCCCACGGGTGGTAGGTGGTGACCAGCCCCGAGCCTTCCGGATCGCGCCTGGTGGCCAGGTAGCGATGCCACTTCACCATCTTGGGGTACAGCGCCCGCAGCCGCGCGCGGATCTGCGGCCGCTGCTCCCGCGGCGTCAGCCGCCAGATCCGCCGCAGCGCCAGGGCGTGCACCGGCGGCTGGCAGATCCCGGTCGTTTGCAGCGGTGCCGCCGACGGTCCCGGCACGACGGTGCAGTCCCACCACTGCGGGCCGGGGAAGTACGGCACGCCAGGGCCGCCACGGAACACGATGTGCGGCACCAGGCCCGACGGCCACTGCGCCGCGAACAGCTGCTCAAGCTCCTCGATGGCCCGCCGGCGTCCAGGTGCGCCCACCCGATCGCGATGAACGCGCTGTCCCAGCTCCACTGGTGCGGGTACAAGTGCGGGGACGCCTTCGTCCAGCCGCCCGCGTCATTGCCGCGCAGCACCGCGGCCGCCCGTTCCCGCAGCGCCGCGCCACTGTCGGCGGTCACGCTCACGACCTGGCCGCTGTCATCAGTGTCACGACAGAAGCCTCCCGGTCCCTCGCGCACCAGTCAATATCGTCCATAGCGCAGCGCTCGCCAGGTAGTGCTCGACGGCGGCGGTGACCCGCTCAACGTCGCCGGTGGCGAGCAGGTCAAGCAGGGCGCCGCGAAGGACGGCGAGCAGGAGCGTGCGCTCAGCCTCGGCTTGCGGCGCATCACGCTTCCCCGCGGGCTGGTGATTCGCCAGCAGGCTGAGCCAGTCATCGACGGTGTCCCGGCCGAAGCCAGCCCACGGGCCCGGCTCGGCGGCCAGGGAGCGGGCATAACCCTCCACCCATAGCGAGAGCAACGCCCGATGAGAGGGCGCCGCCAGCCAGGACCAGACCTCCCGCCCGATCCCGGCCGCCCCGCTGCTGTCGTCGGCTCCGCCGCCGTCGCGCGCCTCTCGCAGGTAGCGCAGCTCGTCCTCGCGCGCCCGGGCAAGCAGGGCGCGGATCAGCCCTTCCTTGGAGCCGAACAGGTAGAGCAGGACGCGCGGGCTCGACCCGATGTCCTTCGCGAGGGGCCGCAGCGACATGTCCGCCAGCCCCTTGGCGAGCACGTAGCCATACGCGGCCTCAAGAAGCTCCCGCTTGCGCGGTGAATCGGCTTCGCCGAGTCAGCCGCCGAGCCGGTCATGGCACCAGGTCAAGCTCGTACACCTGCCCGACCAGGGCCGAGCCGTACCCCTCGTGCGGCTCCTCCTCGACGAGCCGGAACCCCCGGGACAGGTAGATGCGGCGGGCGGCGGCCAGCGGGTCGTTCGTCCACAGCTTCATCCGCTGGTAGCCGGCCTGCCGGGCGAACTGCAGGCACTCATCGACCAGGCGGCCCCCGGTTCCGTGCCCCCGCGCGGCCGGATCGACCAGCAGGGTCCGCAGCTGCGCGGTCCGTTCGTCCGCCGCGACGCAGAACACGCATCCCGCCCGGCGGCCATCGAGCGCTCGGCGATCCACGCCGCCTCCCTCGCGTCGTCATGACTGCCGGCGTAGTCCGCCACGATCCGCGCCACGAGCGCCTCGAAGCTGGCATTCCACCCGAACTCCTCCGCGTAGACCTCGCCATGGGCCATCACGACCCAGCCCAGGTCACCAGGCTTGCCCAGCCGCCGGATAGTGACGTCCTCCGAGTGCATCCCGGCCTCCATCCTGGTACTGAAACGACTGTTTCAGTACCAGGATAACACCGGATCAGGCATGCGCGGCATCGTCTGCGCTGGCGCCAGCGGCTGTTGCGTGATTGTCCCGTTCCACTGGCCGAACGTGACAAGTACGCCCTTCTTACTCGCCGTCGGAACGGTCCCCTCCCGGCGCGGTGGTCTCGATCGATATCGCGGCGGCGGCGGCCTCGGCCCGGCGAGCACTCTGATCCCCGTCCGGCCCCGTGGCCATGACCCGCCCGAGACGTTCCCATGAGTTGGTGACGCGGATAACCGAGGCGCCGACCTCGGTCGCCATATCGACCAGGAAAACACCGGTCATCGACTGTGCCTGGGCTACGCCGGTGATGGCGCGCACGGTCCCCGGCGCCGCGACGAGGAATCGTATGGAGGCGCCCTGGCGCGGCAGGCACTCGCGGGTAACGCTGTCCCCGTGTCCGGCCAGGATCGCCAGCAGATCGGCGGTCGACGATCCGCCATAGACGAGGTCGATCAGGGTCATGATGTGGTCCCCGGCCAATCGGCCCGCGCACTCCACCAGGTGCGGAAATTCGCCCTCCATGAGGAACCACTCAGCATGCAGGATTCCATCACGGAAACCGGTCGCCGCCAGCAGGTCTGTCATGGACGCGTCCAGCCGCCGGGCGGCCGCGTCGCTGATCGCGGCGGGAACAGTGTGCCCGAGCTCGACGGGGTACGGGCCGGGCAGCACCACTTTGGCGGTGACATTCATGCGCAGGATCTCGCCCTGGTCGATCAGCGCTTCGACGCTCACTTCCGGGCCCTCGAGCAGCTGCTCGACTAGCAGGCGCGCGGGCGCCACCCGCCGCGGTCGCCGCGTGGGGTCGCCGGCGGCCAGGGTCTCCGCCAACGCGGAATCCAGGTCCGTGTCCGGGCCGATCACCTGCACGCCGATGCTGGCCTGACGGTCGGCTGGCTTGAGCACGCACCGGCCGCCGTGCTTGGCGCGAAACTCGGCGACGTCCCGCACGTCGCTGGCGATGCGCCACTCCGGCTGGGCGATCCCGGCGACGCCGGCGGCTTCACGCAACCGTCCCTTGTCCCGCAAGATCCGGGCCGCGCTAAGGCCCGCGCCTGGAAGGCACCAGGCCTCGGCCAGCGCCGCGGCCGCCACGACGCCGTACTCCATCGCGGGAACCACGGCGACGACGTGCGGGGGCCGCGCTACGGAGGCGACCAGCTCATCAATATGGTGCTCGTCCTGGGTTGGGGCTTGGGCCAGGCCCGCTACGCAGCGGTGCCCGCGCAGCTGAGCCTCCGCGTTCCTGGACGCCACGACGCGGGGCTCCTCAAGGACAAGCACCGAACGAGGCGGCAGCAGCGCGTCAAGTTCCGCGGTCAGGAATTCACTGAATCCGACGACTACATGCGTGATGCTTTCCATTGCCAAGCTAGCTCCGTCTCCTTCAGGCGAACTGGACCAGCCGTTCGATCTCCCTGATCGAGGACAGCACAGCCCAGCTGAAGTAAACATTTAGGCTGCCTTGACAGCGTTATCGCTGGTTGCCTTATAGCTGCCCGTGGGCGCGGCCAGGCGGTCTCAGGGAGGCCACTGGACGCCGCGCATGAGGCCAGTAAGCGGCGGGCGGGGCGGGTCTTGCGGACGGCGGCTACTCGGCGCCGGCGGCGTCGATGACGCCGCGGCTCGTCAGCAAGGTCACCACGAGGCCGGCCTCCTGGCGCAGCATCGAGATCAGCTCGCGCTCGGCCGTGTCGCCGTCGCCGCCCTTGAGCGCCCGCATGATGGCGCGCAGGTGCCGCTTGTGGATCCGCATGGCCTCCGGCAGCTCGACGAAGAAGTCACCGGGGATGATGGGGACGGCCATCAGCCGGATCGTCGCGCTCACCCGTCGCGATCGCGCGAGGACCACAAGCCGGCGCATGAACTCCGCGTTGAGCGCGGAGAACGCTGCCGCGTCGGTGGCCGCCTGCATGTCGTGGTGGATCTGGGCCAGCCCGGCGATCTCCTCGGGCGTCGCCCGTTCCGCCGTGCGGTGCGCGCCGTAGCCGTAGACGCGGCCGAGCAGCTCGTAGTGGTCGCGCGCGGAGTTCTCGTCCAGCCCGACCACGAACGCGCCGCGATGCGGCTGGATCATCACCCAGCCCTCGCGGTCCAAGGCGATGACCGCCTCCCGCACGGGGACGCGGCTGACTCCTAGGTCAGCGGCGATGTCGTCCTGCGGGACACGGTCCCCGACCCGGAGCTTGCCCTCGAAGATCTGCCGCCGGATGTAATCGGCGACCTGCTGGGTGCTGGTAGGCCGAAGCAGCGCCCGGGACGGCGCGTCGGCACCGTCGAAGGGCGTCACGGAGGAAAGGCGGCTGGCGATGGTGGTCTCCCGCAGCTAGATAAGTGACCACACCTGCGTGGCTATTTTATATAAACAAAGTATACCGACGGGCCGCCGCCTGGCCGCCCGAGCCTGCCCCGGTCGGTGAGGCCGCCGCTGACCTTGCGGAACGGATTGCCCCGTCCCGAGTCTCTCCTCATCCCTCGCCCGGGTCCCCGGGTTCGACCAGTTAATATAATATAAAATAGTTTACTATACGGGTCGCCGCGTACGTGCCGGCGGCTCGCGCCGCAGCAGCTTGCCCGTGTCGTTGCGGGGGAGCGCGGATCGACGGGCGAGTCGGCGATGATCCAGGCGTGCGGGACCTCGCCCAGCCGCCGGTCCGCCAGCCAGGCCACGCCCGCGTCGCGCACCGCCGGATGGCGCCGCAGCGCCTCCTCGGCCTCGTCGCGGACTCGGAGGTGACCAGCGTGTCGCCCGCGGCGAACGGGTGCTCGGCCAGCAGCGCGGACAGGCGGGGCGGGGTGGCGGCTGAGGCTGAGTTCATGGTCGGCCCCGATCGGAGCGGGTGGCCGACGAAAAGCCAGGCTCCGGGGCGGGGGACCCCGGAGCCTAGCTTGCGGCTATCGCGGCATTCAGCCGAAATTACGGCTCGTTCCTGACGATCGTGTTCCAGGTGACCGGGCCGACGATGCCGTCCACGCCGATGTGGAACCGCGCCTGGAAGATCCGGACGGCCATCTGCGTTTGCGGCCCGAATATCCCGTCGACCGCGAGGTTGTGGAATCCGTAGACGTTACGCAGGCTGAACTGGACCGCGCGCACGGCGTCTCCGGTACTTCCGCGCTGGACCTGGATAATGAGCCTTGGCCAGGTCTGGTTCCCGACCACTCCGTCCACGGCGAGGCCGCTGATCGCCTGGAAATGCCGGACGGCCGCCGCCGTCGCCGGGCCGAATATCCCGTCGACCGCGAGGCCCGCGCCGCGCGCGTTAAGCAGGAACTGGATGTTGACGACGCGGGGTCCCGTGTTCCCCTGGCGGACGTTCGGCCACACGAGTACGACACGCAACCACGCCGGCGCGACCGGCGTTGCCCTCACCACGTGCGCCGCCGGCGCCGCCGACGATGCGGGGGCCGCGCCAGCGACTCCAGCGGTCATCGAGGCTGTCGAGGCGGCGGTAAGAAGGGCCGCCATCCCGAAAACAGCCTTTCGCGAAAAATTACCCATGTATCTCCCCCTGATCGAGTACTGCGCGTACTGCACTCGATGCTTACCCTTGGCATGCGCCTGCGACCACTGAACGTGAGTAATTTTTGAGAGTATTCGCAGGGCGCGGCGCGTCCCATTGCTTCTCGCGCTTAAATCGTCCATACCGCCGCTTTATAGCTAATGTGCCGAGTAAAAAAGCTATTAGCGAAGGCGCCACGACTGCCGGGTACCTGACTGGAAAATCTTCTGATTCTCGGACAGGACGCCCTGATCGGTGCCGAGCATGACAAGGGTCTTGCCCCGTTGCCCACCTGCTCCGCGCGGTCGATGCCGGTGCAGAAGGCCTTGTCCCCGGCGCCGGTCAACACGATCACCCGGATGTCGTCGTTGTCCCGCAGCGGCCGCCAGCAGGAGTGCACCTCCTGCAGCATCGTTCAGCCGGAGCCATTCCATATATAAAATTTCACATATAGTATCGGGTTCCATGGAACTTGACGGTATCTCGGCGATCGTTACCGGCGGGGCCTCCGGCCTCGGCGCCGCCACCGCCCGGCAGCTCGCCCGCCGTGGCGCCCGCGTGGTCGTCGCGGACATCTCCGATGACAAGGGTAAGGCGGTCGCCGACGGCATCGACGGGGCCTTCGCGCACGTCGACGTGACCAGGACTGATGACATCATCGCCGCCGCCGAGCTCGCCAAGACGCTTGGCCCGGTGCGCGCCCTGGTCAACTGCGCCGGGATCGGCTGGGCGCAGCGGACGGTCGGCAAGGGCGGGCTACGACACCGCCCACGACCTGGGCGCGTTCCGCCGGGTCCTGGAGATCAACGCGATCGGCACGTTCGACGCCATCCGCATCGTCGCCACCGCGATGGCCGCGACGGCCCCGCTGGCCGACGGCGAGCGGGGCGCGATCGTGAACACCGCCTCGGTCGCCGCGTTCGACGGCCAGATCGGCCAGGCCTCCTACTCCGCGTCCAAGGGCGCCATCGTCGGGATGACCCTGCCCATCGCCCGCGACCTGGCCGCGGTCGGCGTCCGGGTGAACACGATCGCTCCCGGCCTGATCGACACCCCCATCTACGGCGAGGGCCCCGCGTCCGAGGCGTTCAAGGAGAAGCTCAAGCGCGACGTGCTCTTCCCCCCGCGGCTGGGCGTTGCGCAGGAGTTCGCCACCCTCGCGGTGGAGCTCCTCGCCAACAGCTACATGAACGCCGAGGTCATCCGCCTCGACGGCGGTGCGCGCCTGCAGCCGAAGTAGGACTGGAGCACCCGTGACCACCGGACAGGCCGTGCGCGTCCCGATCGTGGACTACCTCGTACTCCAGCCCGAGCCGCATCCTCGAGCGCTCGGCCGCCTGAGGGTCAGCCGACGAGCAGCCCGCAGGACCTGCCGCCTGATCAGCTTGCCCGTCTCGGTCCTGGGCAGTTCCCCGAGCACGTGGATGCGGTCGGGGGTCTTGCTGCCGCGCAGCCTCGCCCGGACCAGCGCCCGCAGCGCCTCCGGGTCGACCAGGCCGCCCGGCACCGGGACCACGACGGCCTCGATCCGCTGGCCCCACTCGTCGTCGGGCACGCCGATCACGGCGGCGTCCCCCACCGACGGGTCCTCCATCAGCACCGCCTCGATCTCGGCGGGCGCGATGTTCTCACCGCCCCGGATGATCGTGTCATCCACCCGGCCGCCGATGAACAGGAACCCTTCCTCGTCGACGTAGCCCTCGTCACGGGTGTCGAAGAAGCCGTTCCCGTCCACGGCCCGCCCGATCCCGGCGTACTCCGCCGACACCTGCTCGCCGCGCAGGCAGACCCGGCCGACGGTCCCCGCCGGGAGCTCGTTGCCGTCGGCGTCGAGGATCGCCAGGTCGACGGTCGGGATCACCCGGCCCGCCGACCCGAGCCGCGCGCGGACGGCCGGGTCGGAGCTGGCCAGCGCCGCCCGGTGGTCGTCGGGGCCGAGCACGGCGACCGTCGAGCTGGTCTCGGTGAGCCCGTAAGCGTTGACGAAGCCGACCTCGGGCCACATGCCCAGGGCCTGCTCGATGATCCGGGCGGGCATCGGCGCGCCGCCGTAGGCGAGCGTCCGCAGCGACGGCACGGCCTTGTCGCCACTGTCATTGTCGCCACTGTCATTGTCGGCACTGTCGTTGTCGGCACTGTCCCGGCCGGCGCAGTGCTCCACGATCCGGGCGAGCATGGTGGGCACGACCAGGGCGTTGGTGACCCGCTCCGCGCGCACGGCGGCTAGCCAGCGGGCCGCGTCGAAGTGGTCGAGCACCACGGTCCGGCGGCCCGCGTACAAGTTCGTGATGCAGTTGGCGACCGCCGCGATGTGGTACGGCGGCACGCACACCAGCGCCACGTCGTCCTCATCGGCGGACAGGTACTGCACAGTCCCGATGACGTAGCTCACCAGGTTCTGGTGACGCAGCAGGACGCCCTTGGGGGCGGAGGTGGTCCCGCTGGTGTAGATGATCACCGCGGGGGAGTCGATATCGGCGTCCGCGGCGGGCTCGCCCGGATCGCCCGCCGTCAGCTCCAGCCATTCTGCCGGGCTGACCCGGGCAGCCCGGCGGCGTCGACGACATCGTGCGCGCCCGGCGCCGCGATGACCAGGGCCTTGGGGTGGCGGCTGAGGAGATCAGACAGCTGCGCCGCGCCGAGCCGGTAGTTCAGCGGCACGAGCGGCACGCCCGCGTAGGCCGCGGAGAACATCGCCACCGGGAACGCCGTGCCGTTGGTCGCGAGGTAGACCAGCGCGCCCCCGTCGGGCCCGCCGGGCAAGCGCTCGCGCAGCACCCGCGCGCCGGTCCGCGCCCGCTGGCGCAGCTCCCCGGCGGTGATGGCGGCCTCGCTCGTGCCGACCACGCGGCGATCGCCGAAGCCGTCGGCCGCCATGTCGAGCAGCATCGTCAGGTGCATCGGTGGTGAGCCTTCCTGGCTGGCGTCAGTCGGAGGCCGGCAGCGGCTTGGGCGTCTCGATGGTCATCGGCGCCCCATGGCATTCCAGCGTCCCGGTTCCCGGCTTCACCACGAGCAGCTGGGTCGAGCAGGTCCCGCACACGCGTAGCGCTTGCCCATCTGGTTGGCCATGATCGTCTCCGTCCACGCTCCGAGAGCAGCGCTTCCCATTTAAGAGAACCATATTATCGCCCCCTGCGCTCGTCAATGATCGCCGCCCCGGCCATCCCGCCCGCGGCCGGCGGGACTTACTGGCTTGAACCTCCCATGGTGTCACCTTCTACAGTTCAACCGATGACCACTGACGAGACCATCCCGGGCATCGCCTCCTGGAGCGTCGGGCAACTGGCCCGCGCCACTGGCCTGTCGGTGCGCGTGCTGCGGCACTGGGAGGACATGGGCCTCGTCACCCCGGAGCGCACCGCCAGCGGCCACAGGCGCTACGGGCCGGCCGAGGTCACCCGGCTCTACCGGGCCGTGGCGCTGCGCCGCGCGGGCCTGGGGCTCGGGCAGATCGCCGCGCTGCTGGCCGAGCGGGACCCGGAGCCGGCCGCGACGCTGCGGACCCACCTGGCCCAATTGGAAGAGGACCTGCGCCGCCGCGGCGAACTGCGCGACCGGCTCGCGGCGGCGCTGCGTGCCTATGACGGCACTGGCGACGGCGACGCCGTCCTGCTCATGAAGGTGATCGAGACCATGACGATGTTCCGGCAGTACGTGCACGGCTACCAGGCCGAGGAGAACCTGCGGCTGCACGACCAGGCCAGCACGCTCGTCGGCCTGCTGCACGACGGCACTTCCTACCCGCGGGGAAGCCACGTGCTGGAGGCGGGCTGCGGCGTCGGCGCGCAGACAGTGACGCTCGCCCGCCGCAGCCCGGGCGCGCACTTCACCGCGATCGACACCTCCGGCCCGTCGCTCGATGAGGCCCGCCAGCGGGGCGGCGCGGCCGGCATCACGACCGTGACGTTCCGGAACGCCGACGTCTTCGCCCTGCCGCGGCCCGAGCCGGCAGCCCGCTCGGGCCGGGCACGTTCGACCACGTCTTCGTCTGCTTCCTGCTTGAGCACCTCACGCGGCCGCTGGAGGCACTCGTCCGGCTGCGCGCGATGCTCCGGCCCGGCGGCACGATCACGGTGATCGAGGGCGACCACGGCTCGGCCTACTTTCACCCCGACAGCGACGCCGCTCGCGACGCGGTCGCCTGCCAGGTCACGCTGCAGCGGCACGCCGGCGGTGATGCCATGATCGGCCGGCGGCTGTACCCGCTGCTGGCCGGGGCCGGGTACCGCGACATCGCCGTCTCGCCTCGCGTCGTCTACGCCGACGGCGGCCATCCCGCGCTCGCGGACGGGTTCATCCGCAAGACCTTCACCCCGATGATCGAAGGGGTCCGCGAGCCGGCCGTCGCCGCCGGCCTCATCGAGCCCGCGCGCTTCGACGAGGGCATCCGCGACCTCTACCGGGCCGCCGAGCCCGATGGCGTGTTTTGCTACACCTTCTTCAAGGCATTCGCCGTCGCCGGCTGAAACACCCTGGCCATTCCACCTGCAACCCCCTACGTTGCAGTCATGGCCCTTCCCGCCCCATGTTCTCCCCGGCGATCGCCTCTGTCCTGGACGGCAGGGGCGTCGATGCCCGCGCCGTCGCGGCGGACCCGCGGCTGCGGGCGCTGTCGGACCTGGAGATCTTCGAGGCAGCCTTGCTGGAGAACCGGGTCATCGTGGCGAGCAACGTGGCCGACTTCGAGAGCCTGCGCCGGGCACGCGAGGCGTCCGGGGGCCGGGTCCCCGGCCTGATCTACACCTCCGACCAGGCATTTCCGCGGGCGAAGGCGTTCTTCAGCCGGCTCGCGGCGGCGCTGGAGGCCGCCGCGGCAACCCATGAGGCAGCGCGCCGCGGTGGCGTCCTGTGGCTGCGTCCGGTGGCCTGCGAGTAGGCGCTGCCGCTCGGGGTAGCCACGCGAGCATGCGGGAAGAGGAGATGGTCGCGATCGTGACCGGCGGGGGCCGCGGCCTCGGCGCGGCGGCCGCGCGGAGCCTGGCGGCAGCGGGAACCTCAGTTGCCCTGGTCGCGCGCAGCCAGAAGGAGACCGCGCGAGTCGCGGCCGACATCGAGGCCGCGGGCGGCAGCGCGCTGCCGCTGGCCGCCGATGTCAGCCAGGACGAGACGGCCGGCGAGATAGCCCTGGAGACGGAGGCGCACTTCGGCCGGCCGTGCCAGATCCTGGTTAACGCGGCCGGGATCACCGGGCCGGTCGTTGAGCTGAGCGAGCTGGAGGTGGCCTCGTTCCGTAAGGTGATCGAGGTCAACCTGATCGGGACGCTGCGCATGGCCCAGGCCGTGCTCCCGGCGATGAGGCGGCAGGCCTGGGGCCGGATCGTCAACATCACCTCAGGCCTGGCGCGCCGGGTCCAGCCCGGCCTGGGCGCCTACTCGGTCGGCAAGGCCGCGCTGAGCCAGCTGAGCCAGGTCATGGACGCCGAGACCAGAGGGCAAGGCGTGCGGGTATTCGCGCTGGAGCCCGGTGTGGTCCGCTCCCGGATGAGCGAGCGACTGCGCGAGCTGGAGCCAACCGGGGTCCGCGCGGGAGTCGTCCAGATGCTTCGCGACATCGAGCGTGATCCGGGCCTGATCGAGGCGGCCGATTCCGCCCGGCTGATCCACCTGGCCGCCACCGGGCAGGCCGACGACCTCGCGGGATCCCCCTTTTCGATCTATGACCCCCGCATCCGCGCCCGCCTGGCCTCCGGCTGACCCCTTATGGCGGGGTTAGAGGCGAAATCCCCGGGTAGCGGCCGTCGGCGCCGCGAAAGGAGGGCCGGATGGCAACGACGACGGCCCAGGAGGCCCGGGAGACGCTGCTGGGCGCGTGGCAGCTCGTGAGCTGGCAGGAGATCCGCCCGAGCGGGACAGTGGCCTACCCGCTGGGCCCGCACGCGGCCGGGCGGCTCATGTACGACCGCAGCGGCCAGATGTCAGCCCAGTTTGTCCGCAGCCACCGGCGCTTCGCCAGCGACGACTGGCGGCAGGCCCAGCCCGGGGAGATGGCGGGCGCGTGGCCGGACTACTTCGGTTACTACGGAACCTTCCACGTGGACCCGCGCTCGTCCGTCCTCGTCCACCGCATCGAAGGCAGCTGGTTCCCCAACCTCGTCGGCACCGAGCAGGTCCGCCACTACCACCTCAACGGTAACCGGCTGGACCTGGCGGCCGAAACGGCCCGGGCCAAGGTCAGGGTCGTCTGGGAGCGGCTGGACTAGCCGCGGTCCGCGCCGTCCCGCTAGCCCGCCTGACGTATTGCACCCCCGCCTCCAGCGCGCCAGCAGCGCCGAGGCCTACCCCGGTGACATGCGGGAAGTAACGCTTTGTTTGCGCCCCCATTCGCTGGGTAAGGGCCGAAAATGGCGTTAGAAGGGGGGCTGACGGTGAAATGTAGCATGCGAGTGGCGATGGCAGTCGGTGCCGGCGACGTGCTCGGCCGACGGCACAAGCTTGCCGCCGCGACACTGATGGCCGCCGCCGCGGCGGCGGGCGGGACGAGCGTGGGGGGCACCGCCATCCGGAAGGGAGCCAAGCTCGTCGTCAATTCCGGCGTACTCGACAAGATGCCGTCTCAGGTCGGCGAGATCGTGGACGCGGTGCGCGGTGACCTGCTGGACGCGGGCAAGGCCGCGGCGTCGGCGACGATCACCGCCAAGATCGACTCCCTGGCCGACTCGCTGCATGACCGCGCCGAGCGGCTCAGGAACCCGGGCGAGGCGGTGGCCGAAGGCGCGGAGGCCACCCGGGACAAGGCGCGGGACACCGGCGAGGCCGCGGGGGCGGCGACCGGCAAGGCGAGAGACGCCGGCGAGGGCGCGGCCGCCGCCGCCCGGGGCGCGGCGAGCGGAGCGACCCGCCGGGCGCGCGGGCGAGGCGCGGACGGCGAGCCCCCGGATGATGACCGCGAGGACTCCGCCCCGCGCGACGAGGCCGACGAGGCCGAAGAGGACGTAGGCGACGAGTACGAAGCCGACGAGTACGCGGACGCGGACGACAGCTACGCGGACGAGGATGAGGCCGACGACGAGGAGCGCCGAGGACGAGGAGCTCCAGGACCGGCCCGTGCCCAGGCAGCGCACGACCGGCCGCCGCCGTCCGGTCGCCACCCGGACGAGGAGGTGACCGGGATGGCTGACGCAGCGAAGGACAAGCACAAGGGCCCGATCGACCGGCTGAAGGCCGAGGCCGGCGGCATGCTGAGCGCGCTCGGCGAGCGCGCCATGTCGTCGGTGCGCGACAAGGTCGAGGACGTGACCAGCCGCCTGGCCGGCATCGCCGAGGGCGACCACGGGCCTGGCCTCGCCGCCGCGGCGACGGGCGCACGGAGCATGGCCGAGGGCAAGGGGCCGATGCGGTCGATGCTCAGCGCCGGCTTCTCCGGCGTCAAGGAGAAGGTCTCCGGCATGTTCGGCGGCAAGGGGGGCAAGAGCAAGGGCGGCAAGAAGCTCAAGTTCAACAACATCGTCGAAACGATCGACGTAGGCGTTCCACTCCGCCTGGCCTACGACCAGTGGAACCAGTTCACCGAGTTCCCGACGTTCATGAAGAAGGTCGAGAACGCCGAGCGGACAGAAGAGGGCAACAAGCTCAACTGGAAGGCCCAGGTCTTCTGGTCGCACCGCACGTGGGAGTCCACCGTCATCGACCAGCACCCCGACGAGCGGATCATCTGGCGCTCCAAGGGGCAGAAGGGCCACGTCGACGGGGCCGTGACCTTCCACGAGCTGGCCCCGAGCCTCACCCGCATCGTGCTCATCCTGGAGTACCACCCGCAGGGGTTCATGGAGCGCACCGGCAACATCTGGCGCGCCCAGGGCCGCCGGGCCCGGCTGGAGCTCAAGCACTTCGCCCGGCACGTCATGACGAACACCATCCTCAAGGCCGACGAGATCGAGGGCTGGCGCGGGGTGATCGAGGACGGCGAGGTCGTCTTGAGCCACGAGGACGCGATGGCCAAGGAGCAGCAGGAATCCGCCGAGGAGCCGAGCGCGGCCAGGAGGGCGAGACCCCGCAGGGCGAGGCCCGAGGAGGGCGAGGCCCCGGACAGCGAGGCCCCGGACAGCGAGGCCCCGGACAGCGAGGCCCGAGAGGGCGAAGGGCCGGAAGGCAAGGAGAAGGGCCGGCGAGCGCCGGAAGGCGAGACGAACGGCCGGCGAAAGCAAGCGGACGAGGCCGAGGCCGAGGACGGTCACGGCGGGGAGGACGGCCACCGCGGGGCCAGGCGCGCCCGGCGCCGCGCGCAGGCACTTTCCCCCGACGGCGAGGCGAGCGCGGACGAGGCCAGGGCGGAGGCGCCCGAGCCGGAAGCCGCCGAGGACGGCGACCGCGAGGCCAGGCCCGGCCGCCGCCGCGGCGGAGCCCGCCCGCGCGGCGCGGGCGCGTGTGCCCCGCCAGCGGGCCGACGACGAGAAGCCACAGCCCCGCGCGCGGGGCGCGGCACGAGGAAGGAACAGCTAATGAGCATTCAGACAGGCGGCGGCGGTGTCGCGCAGCGGCCGCAGTCGTCCGGGCTGGCCGACGTCATCGACACGATCCTGGACAAGGGCCTCGTGATTGACGCCTACGTGCGCGTGTCCCTGGTCGGCATCGAACTGCTGACGATCGACGCGCGGGTCGTGGTGGCCAGCGTCGACACCTACCTCCGGTTCGCCGAGGCGGTCAACCGGCTCGACATCTCCCAGGACAAGGAGAGCCTGCCGGAACTGGTCGGCGACATGGAGCAGGGCGGCGCGAAGAAGAAGACCAAGGGCGCGCTGGAAGGGGCGGGCGACAAGATCCGCGAGTTCGCCTCCGACGGGAGGGACGAGCGCGAGCGCGAGCACGCCTCCCGCCGCAGCCGCTGAGGCCCACGAGACGCAAGCGACGGAAGAGAGAAGAGAGAAGAGCGTATGGCAACCCCGACCCAGCAAGCGATCTACGTGTACGGGATCGTGCCCGGCGACGTGGCCTTCGAGGGGAAGCCCACCGGCGTGGGCAACCCGCCGTCGCCGGTCCGGCTGGTCCGGTACAGGGACATCGCGGCCCTCGTCAGCGACGTGGACGTATCCAGGCCCCTGGGCACCCCGGAGGACCTCCTGGTCCATGAGGAACTGCTCGACGCGACGGCCGCTGCCGCGCCGGTCCTGCCGATGAAGTTCGGCGCGGTCGTGGCGAACGAGGACACGGTGACCGCGGAGCTGATCGAGCCGCACTACCAGGAGTTCAGCACGGCGCTGGAAAACCTGGACGGCTGCCAGGAGTTCATCGTCAAGGGCCGCTACGTGGAGAACGCGATCCTCTCCGAGATCCTGACCGAGGATCCGCACGCCGCCGCCCTGGCCGCGCAAACGCGCGACACCGACCCGGTCACCAGTCGGGACGACCAGATCCAGCTCGGGGAGCTCATCAACGAGCGGCTCGCGGGCAAGCGTGCGCAGGATACGGGAGTGCTCGGCGACGCGCTAGCCGACCGGGTGACCGCGAGCGTCGTCCGGCCGCCGACCGATGAGTTCGACGCCGTGCATGCCGCGTTCCTCACCAAGGCCGGCGACTCCGACCGGCTGGTGGTGGCGGTCCAGGAGCTGGCCGACGACTGGCATGGCCGGGTAGACCTCCGCATTGTCGGCCCGGTCGCGGCCTACGACTTCGTGACCACGATGGGGCCGACGCCGGAAGGGTGACGTGGAAGTGCTGACTCTATTGTTCCGGCTCCCGCTCCTGCCGGTCCAGGGGGTCATCCGGATGGCCGAGCTGATACAGGACGAGGCCGAGCGCCAGTTGCATGACCCCGGTGCCGTCCGGGCGGAACTGGAGGAGGCCGAGCGGCTGCACGCGGCGGGCGAGATCTCCGATGAGGAGCTGGCCGACTGGCAGCAGGAGGCCCTGAGCCGCCTCACCGACGATCCGCAACCCGCTTCAGGACGGGCAAGACAACGGAAGCTGAGGCGACATGGCCGATCAAGACACCCAGGGAGCGGAGATCACCGTCGCGCAGGCGGGCCGGGCCGGGATGCGGCAGATCACCGAGCTGACGGGCAAGAAGCCCGAGTCCGTTACCGGCGTCGAGCCGACCGAGGACGGGTGGCTGGTCACCGTGGAGGTGGTCGAGGACACCCGGATCCCCTCCTCGACGGACGTCCTGGCGACCTACAAGATCGAGATGACCGCCGACGGCGAGCTGCTCTCCTACCGCAGGGACCGCCGCTACTCGCGCGGCCACGGCACCCCGGACGGGGGGTCGTGACATGCGGTCGGGGAACGTGATGCGCTCTGACTCGTCCATGCAGGGCTACGCTTCCGGCGGCAGCCGGTCGACGACCAACCTGGCCGACATCCTGGAGCGGGTGCTCGACAAGGGGATCGTGATCGCGGGCGACATCCAGGTCAACCTGCTCGACATCGAGCTGCTCACGATCAAGCTGCGGCTGGTCATCGCCTCGCTCGACACCGCCCGCCAGGTCGGCATCAACTGGTGGGAGGCCGACCCGTGGCTGAACGCGGACGCGCTGCGCCGCCAGGCCGGCGCGGCGCAGCCCGGCGCGCGGTGGATCCGGCCGACGACCTTGAGGC
The DNA here is from genome assembly GCA_963735415.1 of uncultured Actinomycetota bacterium. Taxonomy (GTDB): domain Bacteria; phylum Actinomycetota; class Actinomycetes; order Streptosporangiales; family Streptosporangiaceae; genus Trebonia. The sequence goes on from CAVTLB010000036.1 coordinate 117,540, forward strand.
GGAGAACCGCCGGCTGCGGGCACGCGTCCGGCAGCTGGAGTCCGGAACCCAACGACCTGACGACGGCGAGCCCGACGATGACGGACGGTGAACCGCCCAGGGCCAGCGGCTCGGCATCTGGCTCTACGCCCTCGCCGAGCACGGCGCCGACGCGACGCCGCCGACCCGGGTGGGCGTCGCCGGGGCGCCGGTGCGGCTCGCCGCCGCCGGCGGCCTGACCGCCGTGGTCAGCAACGTGAGCCTGGCGGAGTTCGGCGAGGAGGCGCTGCGCCGCAACCTGGAGGACCTGGACTGGCTGGAGAGGGTCGCGCGGGCGCATCATGGCGTCATCGAGGCGGCGGCCCGGTTGTTCACGCTGCTGCCGATGCGGCTGGCCATCGTGTACTCCTGCGAGCAGACCATGCGGGCGGGCATCACCGCGGACGCCGGGTGGTTCCGCTCGGCGCTGGAGCGGCTCCGGTCACGCACCGAGTGGGGCGTGAAGGCGTGCGCCGTGACCGCTGCTGGCCCGCCCGCCAGCACGCTAGGCCGGCCAGCACCGACGGCGGGAGGTGACAAGCCGGCAGGTGACAAGCCTGGGGTGACGCGGCAGGTGACAAGCCTGGAGGTGACAAGCCGGAAAGCGGCGAGGCGGGTAGCGGCCTGGCGTACCTGCGGCGCCGTCGCGAGCAGCTCTCGGCCAGACGGGATGCCGCGCAGGATGCCGCCGAATGCGCGCGGGAAGTGCACGCGGAGCTGGCCCGGCACGCCGCGGAATGCCGCCTGCACCCACCGCAGTCGAACCGGCTGAGCGGCTGCTCAGAGCCGATGGTCCTCAACGCCGCCTACCTGCTCGACGATGACCGGGCCGATAGCTTCGCCGCGGCGGTGCGGGCACTGAGCGACCGGTACCCGGGGCTGCGCCTGGAGCTGACCGGCCCCTGGCCGCCCTACTCGTTCGCCGCCGCGGAATCAGCGGATCGAGGTGCGGCACGCGATGACGGTTAGCGCGCCCCCGCGCGGCGGGAACCCGGCGGAGCGGGTGTCGCTGGTGGACCTGCTGGACCGGGTGCTCGCGGGCGGTGTCGTGATCACCGGGGAGATCACCCTGTCCGTCGCCGACGTGGACCTCGTGGTGATCTCGCTGCGCGCCCTGCTGAGCTCGGTCAGCGGCCTGCTCCCCGAGTGACAGAGGCCGGCGACCGACAGCACGGCCCCGGCCGGCCGACAGGGCGGCCGGCCGGTGACCGGGCCGGGCGGCCCCGCTACCGGCTGGACGGCGAGGCGCCGGGAGACCCGGCCGCCACCGAGCGCGGCCTGGCGACCCTCGTGCTGACGCTCGTCGAGCTGCTGCGCGAGCTGATGGAGCGGCAGGCGATCAGGCGCGTGGACGACGGCACGGTGACCGACGAGCAGGCCGAGCGCCTCGGCCGCACCCTCATGCTCCTCGACGAGCGGATGGACGAGCTCGTCGAGGAGTTCGGCGTCCGCCGCGAGGACCTGAACATCGACCTGGGCCCGCTCGGCACCCTGCTCCCCGAGACGACGTCAGCCCTCGAATAGGTCGGTGAGCTCGTCCGCGTGGTCTTCCTCGTCCTTGAGGATCTCCTCGATGAGCCGGCGAGTGGTGATGTCGGCGTTGCCGATCCAGCGGATGATCTCGGTGTAGGCCTCGATGACGATTCGCTCGGCGACGAGGTTCTCGCGGATCATGCCCTGCAGGTCGCTCTCATTGCTGGGGGTGGCGTACTCGGTGTGGGCGCGTTCCTTCATCGTGGCGGGGTTCATGTCTGGTGATCCGCCTAGCTGGTTAATGCGGTCAGATACCCGCTGGAAGTGCTGGAGTTCCTCGGCCGCGTGATTCTGGAACATGCTGGCGACCTGCTCCCGGTCGATGCCCTGGGCGACGATCGCGTTCTGCGTGTAGCGCAGGTAGCACACCATCTCGCTGGCGAGTACCTGGTTGAGCACCGTGATGACGCTCTCAACGTCGGTGGTATTGGACGGGGTGACCGGCCCCTGCTTGAGGTGCTGGCGAACCTCGTCCCTGATTCGGGTGACGTCGATGGCGAAATCGGTGCTCATTTAGTAATCCCCCCGGAAGGCAACTGCAGACTACCGCGATATGCCCTTCGAGCTGGGAGGCAAACCAGGGGGGTGGGGGGGGGACCGGCTCAGCCCGCGGCCTCGCCGTGGAACGGGCGGACCTCGATGGGCAGCAGTCGCACGGCCTCGACCTGCTTGCGGGCCCACTCCAGAGCCGCGTCCAGGTCGGGCACCTTGATGATGACGAACCCGCCGAGATACTCCTTGGTCTCGGCGTACGGTCCGTCGGTGGTGAGCACCCCGCCGTCGTTCATCCGCAGCACGGTGGATGCCTCGGGGCCGTGCAGCCCACCGTCGAAGACCCACACGCCCGCGGCCTTCATCTCCGCCTTCACGGCGGCCAGGTCGCGCATGATCGGCTCCAGGATCTCCGGTGGCGGCGGGTTACCGACCGGGCTGGTGCATCGCAAGCAGGTAGTACTTCACCGGTACTCCTCGGTTCGGCGGCCGGCTCGCTCCGGCCTCTTATCTTCTTCACGAACAGCATGTGCCGCGATCGACACCCCGCTAGCCCTTGCGCTTGTTGATTTCGTCGATGAGCTGGGGGACGACGGTGAACAGGTCGCCGACGACGCCGTAGTCGGCGATCTCGAAGATGGGGGCCTCGGGGTCCTTGTTGATCGCGATGATCGTCTTGGAGGTCTGCATCCCGGCCCGGTGCTGGATCGCGCCGGAGATCCCGACCGCGACGTACAGCTGCGGGGAGACGGTCTTGCCGGTCTGGCCGACCTGGAAGGCGTGCGGGTACCAGCCCGCGTCGGTCACCGCCCGGGACGCGCCGACCGCCGCGCCGAGGGCGTCGGCGAGCTCCTCGATGATCCCGAACCCGTCCGCCGACCCGGTGCCGCGCCCGCCGGAGACCACGATCTGCGCCTCGGTCAGGTCCGGGCCGGGCCGCCCTTCGCCGCGGCCTCCCGCGTCGGCCACCCGCGCCGCCCTGGCCGCGTCGGAGGCGGTGAACGCGACCGGCACCAGCTCGGCCGCGGCCGGCGGCGGCCTCGGCGGTGATCGCGTTCGGCCGCACCGCGATGACCGGCGTGCCCGCCCTTGACCGCGCGAGCGGACGGTGATCGACCCGCCGAAGTTCGGCTGCTCCGCCACCGGCCGCCGCCGTCCGGGCCGGCCGTGACGTTGACCGCGTCGGTCAGCACCCCGGAGCTCGGTCTTGACCGCCAGCCGCCCGGCGATCTCCTTGCCCTCGGTCGTCCCCGCGACCAGCACCGCCGCCGGCGACACCTGCGCCGACCAGCTGCGCCAGCAGCTCCGCCGTCGGCGCCACCACGTAGTCGGCGAAGTCGGCCGAGTCCGGCCGCGTAGACCTTCTGCCGCGCCGTACTCCGCCAGCCGCGCCGCCGCGCGCCTCCGCGCCCGGGCCCGTCCACACCGACGGCGGGCGTGCCGAGCCGCGTCGCCGCCGTCAGCAGCTCCAGGGTGACCTTCTTGACCTCGCCGTCAGCGGCGTGCTCCGCGAGGACCAGTACCTCAGCCATGATCCAGTCCTCCTAGATGAACTTCCGCTCGGCGAGGAACCCGGCCGCCTTGACGCCGCCGTCCCCCTCGTCCTTCACGACCACCCCGGCCGCCCGCGGCGGCCGCGCCGCGAAGTCCTCCACCCAGGTCGCCGCGCCCGCCAGCCCCACCGACGCCGCCGTCCACGCCCAGGTCGGCCAGCGTCAGGACCTGCACCGGCTTCTTCTTCGCCGCCATGATCCCCTTGAACGTCGGGTACCGCGGCTCGTTGATCTTCTCCACCACCGACACCACCGCCGGCAGCGACCCGGTCACCACCTGCGTACCCCTCATCGGTCACCCGCCGGATCGTCACCGACGGTCCCGTCGATGTCCACCTTCGACGCCAGCGTCAGCTGCGGCACCCCGAGCCGCTCGGCCACCATCGCCGGCACCACCCCGGTCCGCGCGTCCGTCGACTCCGCACCCGAAGATCACCAGGTCGAACCCGACCGCCTGCAGCGCCGCCGCCAGCGCCAGCGACGTCGCCAGCGCGTCCGACCCGGCCAGCCCGTCGTCGAGCACGTGCACCGCCTTGTCCGCGCCCATCGACAGCGCCTTGCGGATCGACTCCGCCGCCTTGCGCCGGCCCCATCGACAGGATCGTCACCTCGCCGCCGTGCGCCTCCGCGATCTTCAGGCCCTCCTCGATCGCGTACTCATCCAGCTCGTTGATCACCCCGTCGAGCCGCGGCCCGGTCCAGCGTGCCGCCCCGGCACCAGCCTCCGCTCCACCTCGGTATCCGGCACCTGCTTCACGCAGACCACGATGTTCATGAGCTGGTACGACTCAACCCTTCTCCGGGGCGTTGTGCGGGTCAGAAACGCGTCTTGCGGCTGGTAGGTGCCCCAGACGTCGCGCAGCGCGTGGGCGACCTCGCCGCCGGTGGCGCGCAGCCTCAGCGCCTCGCGCATGGGCGGCAGCACGTTGTCCGTGCCGCTCGGCGGTCCTGCGCAGCTCGTCGAGCGCCCGGGTGACGGCCGGCGTTGTCCCGCTCGCGCGCGCAGCACGGCGAGGCGCTCGCGCTGGTCGGCCTCGATCTGCGGGTCGACGCGCAGCGGCTCGTACGGCTCCTCGTCGGCGACGAGGTACTTGTTGACCCCGACCACGGTCCGCGTCCCGTCGTCGATCTGCTGGGCGACGCGGTAGGCGGCGGCCTCGATCTCGTTCTTCTGGAAGCCCTGCTCGATCGCGGCGACCGCGCCGCCCCGGTCCTCGACCGCCTGGATCAGCGCCGAGGGCCGCGGCCTCGACGTCGTCGGTCATCGACTCGATGGCGTAGGACCCGGCGAACGGGTCGACGATCTTGGTCACGTCGGTCTCGTAGGCGATGACCTGCTGGGTGCGCAGCGCCAGCCGCGCGGCCTTCTCCGTCGGCAGCGCGATGGCCTCGTCGAAGGAGTTGGTGTGCAGCGACTGGGTGCCGCCGAGCACCGCGGCGAGCGCCTGCACCGCGACCCGGACCAGGTTGACCTCGGGCTGCTGCGCGGTGAGCTGCACGCCGGCGGTCTGCGTGTGGAAGCGCAGCATCTGCGACTTGGGGTTCTTGGCGCCGAACTCGTCCCGCATGATGTGCGCCCAGATCCGGCGGGCGGCGCGGAACTTGGCGATCTCCTCGAGCAGCGTGGTCCGCGCGACGAAGAAGAACGACAGCCGGGGCGCGAAGTCGTCGACGTCCAGGCCCGCCGCGATCGCGGCCCGCACGTACTCCTTGGCGTTGGCGAGGGTGAACGCGATCTCCTGCGCGGGCGTGGCGCCGGCCTCGGCCATGTGGTAGCCGGAGATGGAGATCGTGTTCCAGCGCGGGATCTCCGCGCTGGCAGTACGCGAAGATGTCGCTGATCAGCCGCAGCGACGCCTGCGGCGGGTAGATGTAGGTGCCGCGGGCGATGTACTCCTTGAGCACGTCGTTCTGGATCGTGCCGGTCAGCTTGCTCGCCGGCGACGCCCTGCTCCTCCGCGACGAGCTGGTAGAGCAGCAGCAGGGTGGCGGCGGGCGCGTTGATCGTCATCGACGTGGAGATCTCGTCGAGCGGCAGGCCGTCGAACAGCACCCGCATGTCCTCGACCGAGTCGATCGCCACGCCGACCTTGCCGACCTCGCCGTGGGCGATCGGCTCGTCGGAGTCGTAGCCCATCTGCGTCGGCAGGTCGAAGGCGACGCTCAGCCCGCCCGTGCCGGCGGCGACCAGCTCGTGGTAGCGCGCGTTGGACTCCTTGGCCGTGCCGAAGCCCGGCGTACTGCCGCATCGTCCACGGCCGCCCGGTGTACATCGACGGGTACACGCCGCGGGTGAACGGGAACGCGCCCGGGTGCGCCCAGCGCGGCGTCCGGGTCGAAGCCGGCCAGCGCGTCCGGCGCCGTAGACCGGGCTCGATCGGCAGGCCGGACTCGCTGCGAGCCACCGTCGTCCAGCCTCACCACGGACATCACTCTCGATCTGGTATCGGATACCGATTAAAATGGTACTGAGTACCGCTACGCTGGGCAAGAGTGGTCCGCACAGCTGCGCAGCGGCGTGAGCGGACTGGGCAGAGGATGCACGGCTCATGACCAAGCCATCGGCCCGCGAGACGGCTCGCCGAGGCCGCGTTCGCGCTGTTCGACGAGCGCGGGTACGAGCAGACCACCATCGACGACATCACCGAGCGGGCGGGCCTCGGCCGCACCACGTTCTTCCGGCACTACCGCTCCAAGGAAGACGTCATCTTCCCCGACCACGACCGGCTGCTCGAGCAGGTCGCGGAGCGGCTGCGCACGTCCGGCCAGGGCACCGCCCTGGCCGCCGTCTCCGACGCCGTCCGCCTGGTCCTGCTGCACTACGTCGACGAGGGCGACCTCGCCCGCCGCCGGTACGCGCTCACCAGCACGGTGCCCGGCGCTGCGCGACCGGGAGATCGCCAGCGTGCGCGCGCTACCAGCGGCTGTTCCGTGAGTTCATCGCCGGCTGGATGGCGACGCCGCGCCGAGTCGGCAAGCCCAGCTGCGCGCCGAGCTGATGGCCGCCGCGGTGGTCGCCGCCCACAACCACGTGCTGCGCCGCTGGCTGCGCGGCGAGAGCCCCGACCCGGTCCGCGAGGTCGACGAGGCGCTGCACCTGGTGATCAGCCTGTTCGCGCCCGCGGCCGCGGCCGGGTCGGCACCACCATCGTGGCGTTCCGCACCGGCCAGGACATCGACGCCATCGTGCCCGCGCTGCGCCGCATCGCTCAGGATCTGCCGCAGTGAGCCGGGATCAGCCGACACTGATGATCACCTTGCCGATGGCCCTGCCGTCGGCCACGTGCCGCAGCGCCGCCGCCGCCTCAGCGAGCTTGAACGACGCCCCGATGTGCGGGGTCGCCCGGCCGGAGGCCAGCAGTTCCCGGCAGCTCGGCCTCGTCGCGCCTGACGGCCTCAGGCTCGTGGGCGGACGATCAGCTCCAGGCACCGCGCCGGGTCGAACTGCTCCATGACGACGATCGTCGCCCCGGACCGCTGCAGCGACATCGACCAGCCCAGCGGGGCGGAGTGGTACAGCGGGGCGGGGGACAGGTAGACGGTACTCTCCTCGCCTTGCCGCAGTGCCGGCCCATGCCCTGCGCGATGAGGACAGGCGCGGACCGGGGGTCACCGAACGCGGTGCCGGGAAGCTGCTTGCGCACCCCCTTGGGGCGCCCGGTGGTACCGGAGGAATAGAGCATCTCCCGGCCCTCGCGCTCGTCCTCCAACGGTCCCGGCTCAGCGGAGCCGAGGAAGTCCTCGTAGCCGCGAAAGCCTGGCAGCCGCCCGCTGGCGCACACCTGGAGCGGGATGACCGACAGGTCAAGGCGGCCCGCGACGTCGGCCATCGCCTCGCAGGAAAAGAGCGCGATCGCCCCGCAGTCGTCGAGCACGTACTGCGCCTCGGCCGGGCGCAAGTGGCTGTTGATCGCCGTGTACCGCAGCCCCGAGCGCTGCGCCGCCCACGCCACCTCGAGGTATTGCCGGTTGTTGTCCATGAGGATGGCGATCGTGTCGCCCTCGCGCACGCCGTGCGCCCGCAGCGCGCGGGCCAGCCTGGACGAGCGATCCTCCAGCTGGGCATAGGTGACGACCTCCCCCGACGTGCCCATGATGATCGCCGGCGCGTCCGGCGTCCGCTCGGCATGCCAGCCAGGCGCCAGCGGCGCTGCTCCCAACCCGTTCGCCCTCCTCGTGCCTCACATAGCCGCTCTCCCCGTAACGATAGCCGCAGACGTTCGCGAGTGAAAAGCCCGTTCTCGATTGATCGCAGAGTCCCGTTCCCAACCGACGCCAGGCCCTGCCTGCCACTGCCCGCTCCGCCCCGCGCGACCGCGCAACGGCCCGCCGTCGCCGCCGTCCGAGGGCACCCCGCCGGCTCCACCCGTTCCGCAGCAGGTCGATCGCGCGTTTGGCGTGCTCGCGCAGCTTGCCCGGATCGCCAGGAGAACCGTATTCTCGGGCCTAAGCAGAAGGGTTCTCGGCCATGGCGCGTGATGCGGTAATCATCGGGGCGGTGCGGACCGCGATCGGGAAGCGCAACGGGGCGCTGTCGCAGTCGCACGCGGCCGACCTGTCGGGACAGGTGCTGAACGCGCTGGTCGCGCGCACCGGGATCGACCCGGAGCTGGTCGACGACGTGATCTGGGGCTGCGTCGCCCAGATCGGCGACCAGTCGACCAACGTCGGCCGGCTACGGCGGTGCTCGCGGCCGGCTGGCCGAGTCGGTCCCCGGCATCACGATCGACCGGGCCTGCGGCTCGAGCCAGCAGGCGCTGGAGTTCGGCTCGCGGGCGTCATCTCCGGGCACTACGACCTCGTCGTGGCCGGCGGCGTCGAGGTCATGACCCGGGTACCGCTCGGCGCGTCCCGGCAGGGCGGGTTCCCCTACGGCCCGCGCGTCATGGCCCGCTACGACAACTTCGAGTTCAACCAGGGCGCGGGCGCGGAGCTCATCGCCGCAGCGCTGGGGCCTGTCCCGCCGCGGCTCGACGAGTTCGCCGCTCGGTCGCACGAGCTGGCCGCCGCCGCGATCGACGCCGGCGCGTTCGACGAGCAGCTCGTCCCGGTACCGGTCAAGAGCAGAAGGCGACGGACGGCGAGCTCACGGTCGACGAGGGCTTCGCCGCGGCACGACCCCCGAGAAGCTGGCCACGCTCAAGCCCGTCCTTCCTCGAGGACGGCGTGATCCACGCGGGCAACACCTCGCAGATCTCCGACGGGTGCCGCCGCGCTGCTGATCACCACCCCCGAGCGGGCCGCCGAGCTCGGCCTCGCGCCGCTCGCCCGCTACCACGGCGGCGCGGTCGCGGGAGCCGACCCGGTGACGATGCTGACCGGGCCGATCCCGGCCACCGCAGAAGGTGCTGAAGAGGACCGGCCTGACGCCGACGAGATCGGCGTCTTCGAGGTCAACGAGGCGTTCGCGCCCGTGCCGCTGGCCTGGCAGGCGGAGACCGGCGCCGACCTCGCCAGGCTCAACCCGCTCGGCGGCGCGATCGCGGTCGGGCACCCGCTCGGCGCCTCCGGCGCGATCCTGATGACCCGGATGATCGCACCACATGCGCGACAACGGGCTGCGCTACGGCCTGCAGACGATGTGCGAGGGCGGCGGCACGGCCAACGCCACCGTCATCGAACTGGCGTAGGGACTCGACGACAGATGCGCTTCGAGCCGGCGGCACCTGTTCACCGAGGAGCACGAGGCGTTCCGCCTGCTGATCCGCGAGTTCATCGAGAAGGAAGTCGTCCCCGCATACCCCGACTGGGAGAAGCTAGGGCACGTGTCGCGGGAGTTCTTCCGCAAGCTGGGCGACATCGGCGTGATGGGGATGGCGATCCCGCAAGAGTACGGCGGCGCGGGGACAACGACTACCGCTACAACGTCATCCTGCAGGAAGAAGCCTCGCGCCAGTGCGTGACGCTGGGCACCACTCGGTCGCAGCTCGACGTGTGGCTGCCGTACTTCCTGGCGTACGCCACCGCGGGAGCAGAAGGAGCGCTGGTTCCCGGCCCTGGCGGCCGGGGAGCTGCTGACCGCCGTCGCGATGACCGAGCCGGGCACCGGGTCCGACCTGGCGGGCATCGACGACCCGGGCGGTTCGCGACGGCGACCACTACGTCCTCAACGGCGCGAAGACGTTCATCACCGGCGGGTACCTCGCCGACCTGGTGATCGTGGTCGCGCGGACCGGCGACGTGCCCCGCGGGGACCGGGAGGACAGGCGCACCCGGCGCGAGGGCCTGTCGCTGCTCGTCGTCGAGGACGGCATGCCCGGCTTCGTCAAGGGCCGCAAGCTGGAGAAGATCGGCCTGAAGGTGCAAGACACCGCCGAGCTGTCGTTCAGCGACGTGCCCGTCCCGGTGGCCAACCTGCTCGGCGAGGAGGGCGAGGGGTTCTCCTACCTGGGGCACAACCTGCCGCAGGAGCGGATGACGATCGCCGTCGGCGCGGTCGCCCAGGCCCGCGCCGCGGTGACGGCCGCGACCGACTACGCCAGGTCACGAGTGGTCTTCGGCCAGGAGCTGTCCACCTTCCAGAACACCAAGTTCGGCGCTCGCCGCCTGCCTGACCGGGAACTCGCCGTGCGTTGCCGGCCTATCCGGTGCCGTGCCACACTCCTGGCTCCGTCGGCCGGGTGAGTCGTGCTGGCACGAGATAGTGAACCGGGCTGGCGCCGTTGCCCGCCACGGAGAGGTCCAGTGCGCCCGCCAGCGGGTAGGCGAAGCCGCCAAGGTAGTACCGCTGTCCGCATGCGGTCACGGGCAGGATCGGCACGTCGATCTCGAATCCGCCGATACGGCCTGGATCAGCCGATGCCGCTCCCGGGGCGTCAAGCTGCAGCAGGGCAACGCCCACACCGGGTGAGTACGCGCCGAGGGCGATGAACGCCAGGTCGCCGGCCGGGGTCCGCAATGCCGGGTGAGGTGATACCGGGTACGCGCCGCTGATCGTGCCGTACAGGTACAGCACTACCGCCGCGGTGCACCGCTGTCCGGGCCGCGCGACGTCCCGCACCGTGAGCTCCCAGCCGCGGTTCCCGGCCACGCCGCTTCCGGCGACACCGCCGGCGATCATGCCGGCAGGTATTCCCGTGCCGGACCCGGGCATCGGCCAGTTGGCGATGCTGAGTGAGGCAGCCCAAGCCTGGGCCGGCCCCGCGCCGGGCCCGGGAGGCCCGGGCCGGGCCGGGCTGCCGGTGACTGCGCGGGGATGCGGAGCTGCGGCATGCCGCTGCGAAGACGACATGGATGCCACCGTGATGACCACGGCCAGCGCGAGCACGCCGGCCGCCACGACGTGCCACCACCAGCGCGGACGGCCCCGGCCTTCACCAGCGGTGCCGATGATGTCCGGTTCCGGACCGCCCTCGCCCTCGTGCCGCAAAGGGAACATTCGCGATCACCCTAGGCAAACCTTAGCTCGCATGAGCCGATGAATGAAGGATTTCGTAGGCGTGCGAGGAGCTTCATTCCCGGCGCGGAACGACCATTCCCGGGCCCGTGGTGGTCCAGAAGTCCTCGCGCAGGTACGTCATGGTTCTCATTCCCTTGATCGGTTGAGCTGCGGAGATTTCGCGTGTTCATTCCCTCGCGGGAATCGGCCCCGACGGGACGTCTTCGCACGTAAGGGACCGCGCGTTGGGGTGTTTCAGCCCGAAGCGCGTTGCGGACGGCCCGTGCGGGTGCGCGGTGCGCTCCCGGAGCCGGGCATGGTGCGGCAGTCTCATGGCCTCACGCCTCCCGGGCCAGCGCGGTGACGGCAGCGGCATCCTGGGCCGAAAGCGTGATCTGCGCGGCGGCGAGGTTGTCCTTCAGGTGCTCAAGGCTCGTGGTGCCGGGAATCGGCAGCGAGGCCGGGGAGCGGTGCAGGTGCCAGGCCAGGGCGATCTGCTGCATCGTCGCGCCGTGGCGGGCCGCGATCGGCGCCAGCACCGAGGTGACCTTCTCCGGCTCGCCGCCCTCGTCGAAGCGCACCGGGTGCCACGGGCAGAACGCCGCGCCGGACTCCTCGGCGGCCTTCAGCAGGCTGGTGCCGGTGCGCGCGCCGACGTTGTAGTGCGCGGTAATGGCGGCGATCGGCGCGATCGCCTGGGCGGCGCGCAACTGCTCCAGCGTCACGTTGGACAGGCCGATGTGGCGGATCAGCCCCTCCTCGCGCAGCGCGGCAAGGGTCTGGACCTGCTGCTCGAACGGGGCGTCGGTGGCCCGGCCGCTGTGCAGGTAGTACAGGTCCAGTCGCTCGACGCCGAGGCGGCGTGCGCTGGTGTGCGCGGCCTGGCGCAGGTAGTCGGGGTTGCCGACCGCGCCGAGCGTGGAGTAGTCGAAGCCGCCCCGCACGAACCCGCCCTTGGTCGCGATGACCAGGCCCTGCGGGTAGGGGTGCAGGGCGTCGCGGATGAGCAGCTCGTTGGTGTGCGGGCCGTAGACGTCCGCGGTGTCGATGAACGTGACCCCGGCCTCGACGGCCCCGCGAAGCAGGCTGATCGCCGCCTCGCGGTCGGGGTACTCGCCCCACACCTGCTTTCCGGTCAGCTGCATCGCGCCGTAGCCGATCCGGCCGACGGTGAGGTCGCCGCCGAGGGTGATGGTGGCGGGGGTGCTGGACACGGCAGGTCCTGCCCTTCTGTCGCTATACTGATAGGTACCCTCTCAGATTACTGGAGGGTGTCTATCACTTTCAACCGCAGACAGGATGAACGCGCCTCCATGGCACTGGCCGACCTGATCGCGCAGCGCCGTCCGCACCGTGCGGACGCCCGGCGCAACTTCGACGCTGTCCTGAAAGCAGCCGCCGAGGCCTATACCGAACTCGGCGCTGACGCGTCCATGGAGGAGATCGCCCGGCGCGCCGGGGTCGGCATCGCCACCCTCTACCGCAACTTCCCCACCCGCGCGGACCTCATGGAATGCGTCTACATGACCTCAGTCGACGAACTGGTGCGCTACGGCCAGGGCCTCGATCAGAGCGACCCCGGGACCGCCCTCATCGCCTGGCTGCGCGGGTTCGTCACCCACCTGGCCACCAAGCACGTCCTGACCACGGTCCTCACCCGCGAATCGCAGGCCTACCTGCCCAGCCGCGAGGCCATCTACGGCTTCGCCGGCCCGCTGTTCGCCCGCGCCCAGCAGGCCGGCGCCGTTCGCCGCGACGTTGACGCCGACGACGTCATGCGCCTGATCTTCGCCGTCACCGCAGGCAGCTACACCGACCACGCGCAACGCGAACGCGCCGTCCAGATCGTCCTGGACGGTATCCGTCCCCAAGCCAGCGGCACCTGATGAGACGGCGGCGGACCGCTGTCTACCGGGCCGACGCGGCGGGCGACATAGACTTGAACAGCGCTGCGGTCCTGTCGGGGAGCTACAGCGGCGTCTCCGGCATGGGGCTCATCTGGTCGATGCATCCGGACCAAGACTCCCCCGTCTCGGCGCCTACTCCTGGGGAAGCGCGCCGCGCATGTTCGCGGTCTCGGTGAACGCCGGCGGAGCACGGGTCGCGTCGGCGGAATTCCAGCGGACGATGTCGCAGGCGCACCTGACCCAGCAGGACGAGTCGAGTCAGCAGCCGACGGCTTCACGGGGCAGTACTGGCACGCCGGGACGACTACGACACGGCCCGGCGGTCCTGGTGCTTGACGGCCTGCCAGGAGGCATGCCGAGGCCCAGCTGCCAGCTTTGCTGGCCAGCAACGGGTACCCCGCCCTGGGGGTCGCCTACTTCAACCTGCCGCTCCTGTCGCAGACGCTGTCGGATATCCCGCTGGAATACTTCGCCACTGCGCTGACCTGGCTGGCGCACCAGCCCGGGGTGGATCCCGGTGCTATCGCGGTGCTGGGCATCTCCGCGGGCAGCGAGGCCGCGCAACTGCTCGGCGTGAACTACCCCAACCTGGTGCACGCCGTCATCGCCTCCGTGCCCAGCGACGTCGCTAACTGCTCCTTTTCGGACTGCTACGGTCCGGCCTGGACACTGCACGGCAAGCCGGTGCCCTACACGAGTGAGTTCGATGACCTCCAACCCATCGACAACCCCGGTGCCGTCATCCCCGATCAGCGGATAGCCGGCCCGGTGTTCCTGGACTGCGGCACGGCCGACCAGGCCTGGCCATCATGCCCCTTCGCTCAGGCCATCAAGAACGTGCTCGATGCCCACCACGACCATTGGGCGCACGTGCTGTATTCCTGCCCCGGGGCCGGGCACGGCGTCGGGTCCCTGATCCCCTTCGAGCCCTACGGCCCGGCAACGGTCGCCGCGGAAGGCGCCCCCGCGTACCAGGCGGACCAGGAGGCCGATGGCCAGCTATGGCCCCGCCTGCTCAGCTTCCTCGCCAGCCTGGCACCCGGCCATCCGAACTGAGACCCGACATCCCGGCAATCCTCCCCCGCCTGCGCGCAGGGGCCAGCAGCCCGCAAGGCCGCCCTTGCCGACTCTGGGCGCTCTAGCGTGTCGCCTCATAGTTCATAAATCGCGCTCCGAACGCCCAGTTCCGGTCTAGCGCAGCCGTACCCGCTCCCGGCGGACCACGGGCCACTGTCCGATGTAGCTAGTCATGCATGCCCGCCAACGGTCAGGCAGCGCGTGAGACGCTCATGCCGGTGTCGTGTCGGCCGGTCTCCCGGGTGACCGAGCCTCGGCGTCGCTGTCGCGCGCCTGTTCCGGGATCCGCCAGGGCGGTTCCCGCGCGAGCGTCATCAGACTCCCGAGATCATCTTGTGCAGTCTTGACACATTGTGATTATATGTGCACGATTGGCTATGTGGGCATGAGGCATCCAATCCGATGCCAGGTTGGCCGGGTTGCCGCGCTTACGCTGATCCTGGCGGGAATAGGCTCTGGGGTGAACCCGCTCAAGGTCCAGGCGGCCCCGGTCACCTCGATCATCCTTGCCCAGGCCACAGCCGCTGAGCTGATGGCTAAATACTGGACGACCTCGCCCGTGAAGTGCTCCTCCAGGTCGGGGGCCTTTGGCCCTGATCTGATCGGAGATGGTACCTGCAGCTGGTGGCAGGCGGCAGTCGACCAGTCGGCGGTGGAGGGCTACGAGCAAGCCACCGGCGACACGTCGTATGACAGCGATATCGAGAATACTTATGGCAAGTGGCACCGCAAAGATTACTCCGGGCTACCAGATTTCGCGACCTACTACTTCGACGATACGGCATGGTGGGGCCTAGCCTGGCTGCAGGCGTACTTGCTCACGGGCAATCCCAGCTACGAATTCGTTGCCGAGAATGACGCCGCCTACATCTACAAGAACGGGTGGGACTACGGTTCCGCTGGCCACGCCGACGGGGAGGGCACCACGGCCCAAGATGACCCCAGCGCCTGCGGTGGAGGCACCGGCGGCGTCTGGTGGGGATACGCGGCATCGGGGCACCCCGCGATAACCGCCGATTCACCGTCGCTGGATCACGTGGTATTCGGCTCTAACGGGAAGTACGCCGGACGGAACGCGATCACCAACGAGCTGTTTCTGGAGCTGACGGCATGGCTCTACAACGTGACGGGCAAGAGCAGCTACCTTTCCGAGGCAGAGTCGGAATGGTCCTGGTTCCAGCGTAGCGGACTGCTTATAACCCGCGGCAACAGCGCCTACGTCGCAGACGGGTACGCAGGCGCGGGCGATGGCAGTAGTATCTGCAAGTACGAGACCGCGTCGAATCCGCAAGACCCGACGTACACGTACAGCCAGGGCGTAGTACTCGCCGGCCTCGCCCAGCTTTACCGCGCGACCAATAACCACAGGCTGCTGGCCACGGCGGAGAAGATCGCCGATAGGGAGCTGGGGAGCGCGGCTTCCGATGGCAGCGTCAGCTATCAGCGCGGCGTCCTCCAAGAATGGTGCCAGGCCTGCGAGGTAAATACTCAGGGAAACGCTAACACTATCTTCAAGGGGATCTTCGTCAGCGGCCTCAAGACACTGGCCGCGATCGCCGATACGGCCCGGTACAACAGGTTCTTCCAAGTCCAGGCGAGTCGATCGAGAACACCGACACCAGCACCAGCAACCTCAACGGAATGCTCTGGGACCAGGCACCGCCGAATCCCTGCCCGCTTGAGGACACCGCCGGAGATGCTGACAGCCCGGCGGACAACAGCTGCTCCGCCGCCACGCAGGCCAGTGCGCTCGACGGACTGGTGGCCGCACAAGGAACACCCGATGACCGCTTATTTCCCTACGCCGAAGTGAGCACGGCGTCGCGGGAGCTGCTGGTCCGTCACGTTCCGCGCTGTGGGTAGCGGCCGGTAGCCCCGGCTGCCTGCGGCTTACCGGCAAGGCCCTAGTGCGAGCCGGAGGCGACCAGTGGTCGGCCGGGGCCTTGTGGGAGATGGCGGCCATGAGGTATTCGCGGGCGCGGCGGGCGCGGATGCGCTGACCGCCGTGGCTCTCATCCTGGGGCAAGCCCTCGCTGTTCGAGCAGACGATGCTGTTGGCGTCGCCGGACGTGCTACGGGAGATGATCCGGGCGTTCGCCCAGAAGATAGATTTACGGCGGCACCAGCACGCGTTTGAGCGCGTTTGATCGTGGTGATGATTGCCCGCAGGGTCCTACCCAGCATCGGGGGAGTTGGTTGAGGTGGGCGACGGGCGGCATTCCATTCGGATGAGCGGTCTTCGGCTCGCCGTTGCGGCGGCGGGTGCGGCAGCGGCGGGCCTGGCCGCGGCGGGCTGCGCGAGCGGCACGAGCAGCGGCACCGCGACCGCGAGCAGCGGGAGCACGGCCGGCCCGCTGGCCGGGCTGTCCGGCAAGCAGGTGCTGGCCAGGGCCGTGGGCAACCTGAAGGCCACCTCCAGCTTCACCGTCTCGGGGACGGTGACGCAGGCCGCCACCGCCATCACGGTTGACCTGGGCTTCCGGCCCGGGCATGGCTGCAAGGGGACGATCGCCGCCTCCGGCAAGGGCGGCCTCACCATGGTGGTGATCGGGACGACCGCGTGGGTGAAGCCGAGCGACGCGTACTGGAAGTCGGTCGCGGGCAAGCAGGCCGGGCAGGCGATCGCCACGCTTCGGCGGCAAGTACCTGAAGGGGCCGACCAGCAATTCCACCATCGCCGGGCTGTCGCAGTTCTGCGACCTGAACTCGTTCGCCGCGCAGCTGGAGCAGGGCAACGTCGTCAAGGGCGAGGCGACCACCATTGACGGCAAGCACGCGTTCCCGCTGACGGACACCGCCAACGGCGACACGCTCTACGTGACCGAGCAGCAGCCGCCCGCTGCCCATTCAGCTGCGCAACAAGGCAGCCGTGAACAAGGGCGGCGCTGATCTTCGACGTCGGCGCGCCTGTCTCGCTGACCGCGCCACCGGCCAGCGAGACAGTCGACGCCGCCAAGTACGGCCTGTAGCCGGCATGGCGGCTACTGGTCCTTGAGCAGGCCCTTGCCGAAGGTGGCCATCCCGGCGCCGGTCGGCGACCCGGACTCGGCGACGTACCCGGAACGATCCTGTCCGGCGTGGCGGCGCACCGGCTGGGGTGATACCGACTGGACGCTGGTCGCGCCGCACATCGCCGACGCGTCGTTCACCGGGCCGACGACCTGGGCGCTGGTCGGGATCGCGCTGGCGCGGTACCCGCTCGTGGCACGGCTTGTCCTGCAGCACGAGGCCGAGGTCAAGCGCGTGGGTGTCCCGGGCGGTCAGCGGGTTCAGGCCGAAGGTCTTCTCGATCAGCTTCAGCGTCGAGGTGTGCTCGAACGGGCCCTCGTGCACCACCCGGCGCTGCGCCAGGTTCGACACGACGATCGCCGGAACCCGGAAGCCCAGCTGCGTGTAGTCCGGCACGAGCCGGCCGTCGGTCGGCGTGGCTGTCGTCGCCGGTGTGGTCCACCGTCGCCGGGTTCGTGTCGTCGATGACACGCGGCGGCGGCACGTGGTCGTAGAAGCCGCCCCACTCGTCGAACGTGACCATGAAGACGGTGTTGTCCAGGTACCCGGCGCTGGCCAGGGCGTGGTAGGCGTCGGCGATGAACTTCTCGCCGAGCCGGATGTCGGCCAGGGGGTGGTCGTCGGCGGAGGTCCCGTTGCCCTCGGTGTCGAAGGCCGGGTCGATGAAGGAGACGTTCGGCAGGTTGCCGGCCGCGACCGTGTCGATGAACGACGGGGTCGGCAGCGGGAACCCGATGGCGCCCTGGATCACGCTCGCGTCGGCGGGGGAGAACGGGTGCCAGAACGGGGCGTACTTCGCGCCCCACAGCCCGAGGTAGGGCAGGTCACGGAAGAAGTAGCCGCCGGTCGGGATGCCCTGCGTGTTCGGGATGGGGGACAGCTGGTCCCAGATCGTCGGCAGCGTGGAGGTGACGCCGCTGTTGTGGTCGCGGTCGGTCCGCGCCGCGTGCTGGTAGAACCGGTTCGGGAACGTCTCGCCGGCGAACGAGCAGAAGTACCGGTCGAGCACCGTGTAGTTCTCCGCCAGCGCCCCGATGACGGGCAGGTCGGGGACGAGCTTGCGGCGGCCGTCGTGGTGACGGTTGGTGTAGTAGCCGACCGGGAACGTGTTCGCGGCGGCCAGCGTCACGCCGGGCAGCCCGCCCGGCGCGGTGGGCCGCTGCAGGAACCCGTTCATCTTGCCGAAGTTGTGCTGGACGAGCCAGCCTTCCCAGCTGTGGTCCGGGTCGGTGTAGCCGCAGCCCTGGAAGTCGGGGGCGAGTGGGTAGTTCGGGTACACGTTGCCGTCGGTGGCCAGGTACTCCAGGTCATGGCGCCCGTCGGCCCCCGGCAGCCAGCTGAGGAAGTGGTCGAACGACCGGTTCTCCATCATCAGGATGACGACGTGCTCCACGCCGTTGCGACCGCCCGCGTTCACGGTCGGCGCGGCGTTGGCGATCGCCCGGGACAGGAGGTCAGTGCCGGAGACCGCGGCAACGGTGGCGGCGGTGGCGCCGCCCATGAGCTGCATGAACTTACGACGCGTCAGCATGATCGCGATTCTCGGCGTCCCGGGATGAACGTTATCCCTGCTTTCCGTTAACCTTCCGGTAACATGCGCTCAGTGGCTAATGTGCTGCGGCGTCCACACGTACGGGGTAGTCGTGGTGATCGCGACGAAGCCAAGGCGGCGCAGGATCGGGGCGCTATCGTCGGAGGCGTCGACCTGCAGGTAGCGGACGCCCGCGCGCGGCCGCCAGACTGGGCACGGGCCGCGATGAGCGCCCGGTAGATGCCGTGCTTGCGCCAGGCCGCCAGGGTCGAGCCGCCCCACAGGCCCGCGAAGTCGGTCTCGGGGTAGAAGACGATCCAGGCCGCGCTGACCACCTGGCCGGTGACGTCGCGGACGGCGAAGACCGCGATGTCGTCCGGGGCGGCGGCGCTGCGCTGGGTCAGGTCGTCGGCCAGGAAACTCGAGTCGTGGCCCCAGACCTCGCTTTCCATCGCGGCGATCGCGCGGAACCCGGCCTCATCGGTCACCCGGACCAGCGAGACGCCGTCCGGGAGCACCGGGTCGGCGGCCATGTCGGCCGCCAGGCCGACCAGGATCGTCTCCCGGTCCTCGGGGACAAACCCCGCCGCGCGGAGCCTGTCGGTAAGGTCCGCGGGAAGGTCATGGCCACGGGTCTTCCACTCAACGGCCTCGTGCCGCGCCGGCGAAGAAGTCACGCTGGCGGGCGATGAGGGCGTCGAGTTCCGGGCCGTCCACGCCGAGGTCACGCGGGCCGCTGATGAACCCCCGATGCTGGCCGGTCGCCCGCAGCAACGGGCCGTCCTCCTCGACGACAAGGCCGGCCCGCTCGGAATGGGAGAGCCCGCGCATCTGCTCGTCGTAGGCCCGCAGCAGGACCCCGTCGTCGGCGAGTTGGTCAGGCATGGAGAGGTCGTCAGGCACGGAGCGACCTTACGGCACACCTCGGCGCCGCTCAACGGGTTATCGCCCGCCCGCCAGGCCGATCCCGCATTCCGCCTGCTCCGCCCCCCGCCTTTCCCCATTCCTGGCAATCACCGCCAAATGCGCAAAACGCCTTATATGCTCACGTCAGGTATTTCTAGCTCGATGGACTTCGAATTGTCTGCGCGCGCGGTCCGATTCTGATTAAAATGTGACGGCATTGGAGGGGGAGGGTGTCCACGATCTTGCCTGAGGCCGCCGAACTCCTGGCGCCGGTCATGGCGATTGACGGGTTTCGGCTGTGCTGCCTCGTCGACTCGTCCACCGGCATGGTTCTGGCGTCGGCGGCGAGTCCCGGTCGGCCCGGCGACGCCGCCCGCCGTCGCGGGCGGCCGGCGCGGCCGACCTCTTCGGCCTGCTCATTCTGCTGAGCGGGAAGCTGGCGACCGGGGAAATGCTAGAGGACGTAATGGTCACCTTTAGCGACAGCTTTCTCATGGTCCGCCGGGTCGGGCTGGATCAGGAGCCGCCGATTCTCCTGCTCGTCATGGCGGACCGCCAGCGAACGAATCTGGCGATGGCGCATCGCTCAATCCGGGATTTCTGCGCGAGCTTCACGCCGTAAGCCGCTCGGCACCGCACGGGCCACACAGTCGGGGTAGGGAGAGAAGTGGACGGATACGCGAACCTGATCGCGGCGCGGCTGCGCAAGCTAGCCGCGACGGGGGGCACCGGGGTGCTTCCCGTGTCCGGGCCGGGCGACGGGGCCTTCTTCCTGCGCGGCGGTCAGGTCGTCCACGCCGAATCGAGCCGCACGTCGCCCCGGCGCGCGGTGGACCAGGCCGCCCTCGGATTAGGAGCCGCGCCGGCACCGGGCACCTGGCCGCCCGGCGGGCACGCGGCCGCCGCCCGGTCAACGGGCGCGGAACTGGTCCCGGTACGGTCGGCTTGGCCGGCTGACGGGACTGCTCGCGGTGACCGAGCTGACCATCGACGCGGCCACCGAGCTGCTGTCGAGCGAGTCGCGCTACGCGAAGTTCCGGCAATTCGACGTCCCCTTCCAATCGGCCAGGCGTGCCCGCTGCCCGTGGCGGCGCTGCTGACGGAGGTCGAGCGCCGCCATCACGTGCTCCGGCAGCTGGCGGCAGTCATCACCGCGGACACGCCGGTCGCCCGGAACGCGTCGCCCGGACTGGCCGCGCCTGCAGGTGTCCCCGGCGCAGTGGGCGCTGGTGCTGGGCAGCGGCGACGGGCGGACGCCGCGCGGCCTGGCCATGGAGCTGGGCCGAAGCGTCTTCGCCACCACGATCGAGATCTACCGGCTGATCGCGCTCGGGCTGCTGGTCGTGCCCGGGAAGCGAGGCGATCACCGGCGGCCGCCCGGCCGGCCGCGAGGTCATGTCGTTCATCGCGCGCCATACACAACGGAAGAGGCAGCGATGCGTAACAACTCGGCAGTGCGCCGACCAGATCAGCCGCGGAGCTGGAGCGGATCAGGAGGGACGTGCCCGGCGTCCGCGGCGGCATCACCGCCACCAGCGACGGCCTCCTGATCGCGCACGACGTGCCGCGACCTGGAGCCGACCCAGATCGCGGCCCTGGTCTCGGCCATGCACGCGGTGGCGGTCCGCGCCACCCTGAGCACCGAATGCGGGCAGTTCAAGGACGTCATCACCCGCGCCAGCGACGGCTACCTGGCGGTCTACGCGGCCGGCAGCGCCGCCATCGTGGCGGTCCTCGGGACCACCGAGCTGAACGTCGCCATGCTCAACTACCAGGCGCGCGACCATGATCGAGCGGATGGCCGAGCACTCGGCGAGCATCGCCAGAAGGCCGCAGACCGAACCCCGGCGTACCCGCCGGCCACCGCCGTGGCCGCCGGCCACGGCGGCGGTGCAGGCCGGCCCAGGCCGGCGCCGCCGGCTGCCGGGCCGCCGCCAGCCAGCGCGCCGCTAGCCGAGCTTCCGCAGCCCGGCCAGCACCTGCCGGCAGGACGTCCGCCGTCGGCGGCTGGCCGGCGGTCGCCGTGGCGCTGCAGGCCGCCCGGCCGGAGCCGCGCTGGCCGGCCGCATCGCCAGCGCTGCTCGCTGCGGCGACGGCACCGGCCGGGCGCCGACGCCGCCGCCAGTTCCGCCGGCACCGGGGCCGACGACGGCGCCGTGCGCCGCGCGGCGGCAACTGCCGCCGCTCCGGACCGCGGACCGGCAAGCACAGCCCGGCCCAGATCAGGCCGCCCAGGCAGTCGGTCGTGTCCGCGAGCGACGATGCCGCACCGCGCGGCGAGGTCTCGGCGGCCGGCATCGGGCCGGTGATCTGGCAGGCGACGGCCCACTGCTCCCGCGTCAAGACCGCCGACGGCTGCGTGAGGGAGCGCAACGCCACCGCCGTCGTCGGGGCTAGGCCGTAATCCGCCATCCGCTTGGCCCGCCGCAGGGCCTCCTCGCGCACGGGGCCGACGTCGAGCCGGGGGAACAGCTCGGTCCAGTACGACGTCCGGGTGGCCGCGAACCGGATGGCGGCGACCGGGGCAGTTCACCGCGAATGGCACGGTCAGCACCAGGAAGGCGTCGATGACGATGGACTGGATCAGCTCCGCCAGCGTGGCCGCCGTCAGGTAGCCGCGGCGGACGACGTGCGCGGCGATGGCGGCGTGGTCGTCGGCGCCGTCGCCGGACAGCAGCGCCCGCAACCCGGCCGGGGCCGGGCGGATGCCGCGCAGCCGGAGGGCCAGGCCGGGCACCCACGACGCCTGCGCGAACGCGATCTGGCCTCCGTCCAGGTAGATAATCGCCGGAAGGATCTCCCGATGACCTCCAGGGCACCGGTAGCGCCCTGCATTCCCGCCTTTTCGATGGCGGCCATGACTTGCTGCCTGGGTAGCTCCTCGTGCGCGGGTAGCACCGATTACCTCCAACGGCCTGGAATACCGGAATGCGTAAATTGTCCAGGGCATGAAATCATGTTTTGAGCCGCATCATCGACATAAGTCGCAAAACGGATATTCATGCCATTCTCTGCTTGGGCCCGGTGTCGTAAGTCTATCGTTCCGGTGAGTTGGCGGCCCTCAACTGCCGGCTGGCGTTATGTGCCGATTACAAGGGGAATCAATTGAGTGATTTAAATAATCCCAGGTCAGATGCTATACACTAACCCACGGTAAGATCACGAGTGCCCTGGGTAATATATTTTATTTCCATATTCATGACATGCCGCCAGGCCCTGACTAACGTTGCTCTGAGACCAGGCAACCAATGACCAGAAGGGATCTTCATGAACATAGAGACCGCGCTGAAGGAGGCCATGAACATTGATGGCGCTCTCGGGGTGTCGCTGGTGGACTGGGAAAGCGGCATGTCGCTCGGCGCGAGCGGCGGCGGCAAGTACCTCGACCTCGACGTGGCGGCGGCGGGCAATACCGAGGTAATCCGCGCGAAGATGCGGACGATGGAGGCGCTGCGCCTCGACGACGCCATCGAGGACATTCTCATCACGCTGCACCGGCAGTACCACCTCATCCGGCTGCTCAAGAGCCCGCGGAAGCGACCAGGGCCTGTTCCTCTACCTCGTCCTCGACCGTGACAAGGCGAACCTCGCGCTGGCCCGCCACCACCTCAGGCGGATCGAGACCGAGCTCACCCTCTGAGCTGGCGACGAGCGGGCCAGCGCCACGTCCGGCTGGCCCGCGAGGCAGGCCTAGCTGATCCCGGGACCCGCGGCCGGTTGCGCGTTCGGCCCGTTCTGCGCAGACTGGCTGCGTGGCCGATGAGCTCGCAGGCCCGGCAGGCGCGGACCGCTTTCTCGGCGTGCTGCGACAGCACGCGCCCGGCGGCTGGCAGGCGGGGATCAGGAGGGGCGGTCCCGGCCCGGACCTGCTGCTGCGGCGGCCGGACGGCGCCTCGCCCGACGTGGCGATCTACCTGGACGAGTACGCCGCGCACGCGGTGCCGCCGCGCAACCGGCTGGCGCGGGACGCCGCCGAGCGGGCCCGGCTGCGCGCCGCGGGCACCGTCGTCTTCCAGGTGACCGCGCAGGAGGCGGACGCGCTGGCCGGGGACGGCCCCGGCGACGGCGACCTGGGCGGCGCGCCCTACGAGGACGAGGCGCGCGGCGCCGCGCGGCGCGGCTACCGCATCCTCGGCGGCGACCCGGCCGAGCTCGACGACCTCATCTGGGCCGGGTCCGCGCGGATGCTGCAGGCGTTCCTCACCCCCAACGGGACCGCCGGGGCGGCGCAACGCTGGCGGCAGGCGGCGACCGCGGCGCTTTGCGGCCTCCTGGTGCGGCCAGGGAGCCTGCGCGCCCGGCTCACCGACGGCAACTTCCCCGAGCTCGTCCAGGCCTCCGTCTACGGTGACCAGCTCGCCGCGACCGGCGGCAGGGAGCGCACCCTGGTCCGTGCCCAGGACCGGCGCGGCTGCCCCGTGACGGTGATCATCGACCAGCGGGGCGCCGGCCCGGACCGGCCGCTCGGGGCCTGGACCGGGCTCGTCGTCATCGACGACCGGCCATTCGCGATCAGGGCCAGCGGCCCGGCGCACCGCAGGCGCTGGGCGTCCTGGCTGCACTGGGGGAACCTGCTGCAGTTCCTCGACGTCCCGCAGGCCGGCGGGCGCCAGGGCGGCAACGGCCGGCAGCTCGCCCACACCGCGCTGGGCGACTTCGACCCGCTGACGCTGGCGGCGGCCGCGACTCAGAACGAGGGCTCGACGACCAGGTCCAGGTAGGTCGCGCCGCCGCCCGCCTGGTGCGGGGCGCGCAGCAGCAGCTCCTGGTCGCACCGCGGGAACTCGGTGATGACGCGGCCGTTGAGGCTCCGGCGCGGCGGCCACGACATGTCCTCGCTGCGCGTCGCGGTGACCGGCGCGGCCGACATCCCGGCCGGCGCATCCGCCGCGTCAAGGAGGAGCTCCCGTTCCAGTCGATCATGACCGGCTACGGGCTGACCGAGGCCGGCACGATCACCGCGTCCCGCCCGGGCGACTCGTTCGAGGACATCGCGACCACCGTGGGGCTGCCGTGCGACGGCTTCGAGATGCGCATCGCCGGCGACGGGGAAGTGCTCGCCCGCGGCTTCGCGGTCATGCGGGGCTACCTCGACGACCCGCGGGCGACGGCGGAGGCGATCGCGCAACGCCACCGGAAAGGTCCGCAAGGACCTCCTGCGGTAGGGCACGGGACGGCCCGCCGCTGGCGGGCCGTCCCGTGACGCGCTTTCCCGCTACTAGTTGGGCTGCACTCCCGGCTGCATGTAGCCGACGACCAGCGTCGGGGACTGCGTGGCGACAGAGCACTCGCCGTACCCGCCGGCCGCGGTGGCCAGCGGGATGAACATGGCCAGGGTCGAGCCCGGCGAGTAGATCCGCAGGCCCCGCACCGGGACCGGCTTGCACGCCGACTTCGGGATCACCGCGGCGTCCACGATGTCCAGCGGCGCGGAGGCCAGCGCCCCCGGCGCCAGGATCACGGTCTTTTCCGCCGGGCCGGTGGCGTCCTTCGCCCGCGTGGCGGCCGCGCCGACCTGGTGGCCGTCCGCGCCGGCCACCCAGGAGACCCCCGGGTAGCCGTAGAGCGCGCACGCCTTCGACCCGACGTTGCGCAGCTGCAGGCCCGTGTGGTTCTGCGACATGCCGGCCCCGGGGCCGCCCCCGATGGTGGCCTTGAGGCTGGCCGACTTGCAGGTCGGCGTGGCCGTGGCGGGCGTGCCCGTGCCCGACGCGGAGGAGCTGGAGCTGGTAGCCGCCGAGCCGCCCGACGACGACGCCGGGGAGCCGGCCGACACCGACCCGTCCGCTGACGCCGAGGAACCCGCTGACGCCGAGGTGGCACTGGCCGGCCCGGCGGGGGAGGAGGCTGACGTTGACCCTGACGACGCCGCACAGCCGGCGGTCAGGACAGCAGCCGCCGCGAGCAGGGGCATGGCTAGCAGCTTGTTCTTCACGAAATCTCCCGTTTTGGCTGTTATCTCACTAACGTCACTTATGACGCAGCCGCACCTGCCGTGGTTGGAAGTTTCTTTCCGGCTCACGCGAGGCCGTGCCGGAGCGGAAACCCGGTTGCCGGGCCGGGCGCGCTCCGGTAAGAACGTCGCATGCTACGCGGCGAGCTAGCCGGGCTCCGCGCCCGCCACGAAGACGATGTCCCCATCCTGCACGCTGAGCTGTATGACGACGTGGCCACCAGGATGCGCGCGGACAACCGCCCCTGGCGGCCGATACCGCCCGGGTCCTCCGCGTCGCCGTACGCGGTCTCAGGTCCGTCCGATGGCTTCGCGGGGTTCTCCGTCGTCCGGCTCGGCCCCGACGACCTGGCGGGAGAGGCCGTGCTGTGGGGCATTGACGTGCACAACCGCAGCGCGCACATCGGCATCTCGCTGCGCCCGGCCTTCCGCGGGCAAGGGCTCGGCGCCGACGTCGTCCGGCTGATGTGCTACTACGGGTTCGACGTGCGCGGGCTGCACCGGCTGCAGGTCGAGACCCTGGCCGACAACGCCGCGATGGCCGCCGTGGCCACCCGGGCCGGCTTCGTGCTCGAAGGCACCATGCGCGGCTCCGACTGGGTCGACGGGGCCTTCGCCGACGTGAAGATCTTCGGCCTGCTGGCCGGCGAATGGTCGCAGCGCCGCTCCGCCGGAGCGTGAGTACTCAGCCGAGCGTGAGCTACCCTGCCCGCGAGCTGAGGCCGGTCAGGCCTCGCTGATGTCGACGTTGTCCGGCCCAAAGGTGTCCACTGTTCGGATGACACCGCTGCCGCCGGACGGGCGACGCGCTGGCCGGGCGCCGTCGCCGAAGCTGGGTACATGACGGAGACAAGCTGGGCGGTCCGGGCCCGCGGGCTGCGCAAAAGCTACGCGGGCGTCGCGGCGGTCGGCGGAATCGACCTGGAGATCGCGCCGGGCGAGGTGTTCGCCCTGCTCGGCCCGAACGGCGCGGGCAAGACCACGACCGTGGAGATCCTGGAGGGCTACCGCCACAGGGACGGTGGCGAGGTCAGCGTGCTCGGCACCGACCCGCAGCGCGCCGGCCGGGCCTGGCGGGCACGCATCGGCATCGTCTTGCAGCTCGCGGCCGACGCGCCCGAGCTGACCGTCGCCGAGATGGTCGGCCATTTCGCCGGCTTCTACCCCCGCCCGAGGGACCCCGCCGAGGTGATCGACCTCGTCGGGCTCACCGACAAGGCGCGCTCGCGGATTCACGCGCTGTCCGGCGGCCAGCAGCGGCGCCTTGACGTCGCGCTCGGCCTCGTCGGCGGCCCGGAACTGCTGTTCCTCGACGAGCCGACGACCGGGTTCGACCCGGCCGCCAGGCGCGCGTTCTGGGAGGTGATCCGCGCGCTGTCAGGCGGCGGGGTCACGGTCCTGCTCACGACGCACTACCTGGACGAGGCGGCGGCACTGGCCGACCGGGTCGCGGTGATGCGGGACGGGGCGATCGTCGCCGCGGGCACCCCCGCCGACCTCGGCGGCCGCGCGGCCGGCGAGGCGATCGTGAGCTGGCAAGACACCGACGGCGTGCGAAGCCGGCGGACCGCCACGCCCACGGCCGAGATCGCCGGCCTCGCCGCGCGCTACGGCGGCGAGATCCCGGGGCTGACCGTGACCCGCCCCTCACTGGAAGATGTCTACCTGGAACTGATCGGAGGCCGGCGATGACCGCCAGCACGAGCGCGACGACCCGCGACCGTCGCGGTGAGCACTCCGCCCGCGCCGCTGCCCGCCGTGTGGCGGGCCACCCTGGCCCGCGGCGGGGTCGAGCTGAAGTCGTTCTTCCGCGAGCGCCAGTCGGTGGTGTTCATCCTCGCCATGCCGGCCATCATGCTGACGCTGCTCGGGGCGATCTTCGGCCAGGAGAACAGCGCCCCGGGCGTCACGGTCGGCGACTTGTACGTGGCCGGGCTGATCGGCGGCGGCGTGATGGCCACCAGCTACCAGAACCTGGGCATGTCGATCGCGTTCGAGCGCGAGCGCTTCACGCTGAAGCGGCTGCGCGGCACCCCGCTGCCGGCCGCCGCCTACTTCGGGGGAAAGGTCATCCAGGTCATCGTGGCCGCGATCGCCGAGACCGCGGTGCTGCTGGCCATTGGCCTGGCGTTCTATCACCTGCGGCTGCCCACGTCCCTGGCGGCCTGGTGGACGTTCACCTGGGTGTTCGTGCTCGGCGTGGCCGGCTGCTCGCTGCTGGGCATCGCGGCCAGCAGCGTGCCCCGCTCGGCCGCGCGCAACGGGGTGGCCGTGATCACCCTCCCGTTCGTGGTCCTGCAGTTCATCTCCGGCGTCTACGTCCCGTTCTTCCTCGTGCCGTCATGGCTGCGGGACATCGCGTCGGTGTTCCCGCTGGAGTGGATGTGCCGGGGCATGCGCTCGGTATTCGTTCCGCACGCGGTCAGCCTGGAGACCGGGCATTCCTGGGAGCACGGCCAGACGGCGCTGGTGCTGGCGGCCTGGGTCGTCGCAGGATTGATACTGTGCCTGACCACGTTCCGCTGGCAGAGCCGCCGCGACCGATAATCGAGATGATGATCAGCCAGCCCGCATCCCGCGCCCCCGGCCCGGCCCGGCCCGGGACCGACTCTCCCGAACCCGCCAGCACAGGGTCCGCCGCCACAGGGTCCGCCGCCACAGGGTCCGCCAGCACAGGGTCCGCCAGCACAGGGCCGGACCGCCGCCACGCCTGGCAGACCGGCACCCGGGCCTGGGACGCCTTTTACCTGATCATCTTCGTCGCCGTCCTGGTGATCGTGCTGTCAAGCACGCCCGGCTCGACCGCGCTGGCCGGCGGCGGGATGGCCGCGATGATCGCCTGGTACCTGCTCGTCGGCCGGCCGCTGTGGGCCGGGCCCGGGTGGCCGTGGGAACGTGCCCGGCCGGGCCGGCCGCGGGCGGTCATCTACGTCGCCGGGCTGTTCGTCCTGTTCTGCCTGGTGCAGAGCCAAAATCCCAATGCCTGGTTCCTCGCCTTCGGCCTCTCGCCGCAGTTCTTCAGCTTCGCCGACGGCCGAGTGCCCACCTACCTCGGCATCGCGCTGAACTTCATCGCCGCCGCCCTGCTCATCCTTCGCTACCCCAACGCCGGGACGGTGGCCGTCGCGTTGTCCGTGGCGGTCGGCGGCGGCGGCTTCGCCGTCTTCTACGGCCGCTGGGTGGCAAGGATCATCGACCAGAGCGCCGACCGCGCCGCCATGATCGAGCAGCTCGAGGCCACCAGGGCACAGCTGGCGGCCGCGCAGCACGACGCCGGCCGGCTGGCCGAGCGCCAGCGGCTGGCGGCCGACATCCACGACACGCTGGCCCAGGGCTTCGCCAGCATCCTCATGTGCATCCAGGCGGCCCAGGCCGACCTGGACGGCTCAGGCCCGCGGCAAGCGCATCCCCAGGCGACCCGCCACCTGGACCTGGCGGTGCGGACCGCCAGGGAGAACCTGGCCGAGGCGCGGGCGCTGGTGGCCGGCCTGACGCCCGCGCAGCTCGACGGCGGCACGCTGCCGGACGCGCTGCGCAGGCTCTCTCACGCCTCGGGCGTGGACGCGACCTTCGGCCTGTCCGGCCCCCCGAGGCAGCTGCCGATGGCCACCGAGGTCGTGCTGCTGCGGGTGTGCCAGGAGGCGCTGTCCAACGTGCGCAAGCACGCCCGCGCCCAGTCGGTCACCGTCCGGCTTGACTACGACCAGGACGCCGTCCGCCTGGAGGTCAGCGACGACGGGGCCGGATTCGACCCGGTCGTCGTCAGCGGCGGCTTCGGCCTGCGCGGGATGCGCGCCCGGGTCACCGAGGCGGGCGGCACCCTGACGGTGGGCAGCGAGCCGGGGGCCGGCACCCGGGTCAGCGCTATGGTCCCCTCGTGAGCGAGCACCCCATCCGCGTCCTGCTGGCCGACGACCACCCCGTCGTCCGCGAGGGGCTGCGCGGCATGCTGTCCGCCGAGCCGGACATCGAGGTGGTCGGCGAGGCGGCCTCAGGCCCCGAGGCGGTAGTGCTCTGCGAGCGGCTCCGCCCGGACGTGGTCCTCATGGACCTGCGAATGCCCGGCGGCGACGGCGTGGACGCCATCAGGCACCTGCCGGGCACCACGGTCGTCGTCTTGACCACCTACGACTCCGACGCAGACATCCTGCGCGCGGTAGAAGCGGGCGCGGCCGGCTACCTGCTGAAGGACACGCCCAGGGCGGTACTCGCCGACAGCGTGCGCGCCGCGGCCAGGGGCGAGACCGTGCTCGCGCCCGCCGTGGCCGGCCGTCTGCTCGGCCGCATGCGCGCCGACCCCGCCCCCCGCCCAGAGCAGCTCTCCGCCCGGGAGACCGAGGTCCTCGCCCTGGTCGCGCGCGGCCTGACCAACGCGGAAATCGGCCGCCAGCTCTACGTCAGCGAGGCCACCGTCAAGACCCACCTCCTGCGCGCCTGCACCAAGCTCGGCGTCTCCGGCCGCACCGCCGCCGTCACCAAGGCCATAGAAACCGGCGCCCTCCCCGCCCCCGGCCCCCCGAGATAACAGCCGCTCCGCCCGCCGCCCCGCCGCCCGCTGCCGGCGGTGGTGTCGCGAGATCCTCCACCCGTGCGTAGCGTTGCCGGCCTCAGGAAAGGGCCAGGCTCACCTGCGCCTGCCTCAATCCGCTGTCGTGCCTCGCCTGTGCTCGGGTGCCCCGTCGGACGGCGGCGATGGCAGGCACGTCGCGCATGGTCGCCTATCGTCATCGAGCCGAAGTCTGAATCAGTTAGGCCCGTTGACCGCTGTCGCCTAACGATGACCAGCAGCGACACAGGCCACGTGAATGCGGCAAATCAGGCATAACGGCCGCTTCCGCGACACGCCGGGAACTCACCTTGATTCGGAACGCTTACCTACCCGGCACGATCGCGCGACCGGCCCGCTGCGGGGGTCCGCCGCAGCAAGGCAAGCGCGCGTTCAGCCCGTCAGCCGTCGGCCCGCAGCCAGGCGGTCGTGTCCGAGGGCAGCCGGCCGTCGACGAGCGGGGAGCTGGTGAGCAGCACCGTGGCGCCGGCCGGAAGCTCCACCGGAACCGGCGACAGGTTGGCGATGCAGCGAACCGCACCGCCACGGTCGAGGGAAAGGACGCCCTCGGGGGCATCCTGCCAGGTGAGCTCGCCCGCGCGGAACGGCTCAAGCGACCGCCTCAGGTGCAGCGCCTTGGTGTACAGGCACAGCATCGACTCCTCGCTGGCCTGCTCGGCCGCCACGGTGAGGTCGCGCCACTCCTTCGGCTGCGGCAGCCACGGCTCGTGCGCCGCCCCGGCGGGGGAGAAGCCGAACGGCGGCTCGGTGCCCGACCACGGCAACGGCACCCGGCAGCCGTCGCGGCCCGGGTCGTCGCCCTGTGTCCGGTGCCAGATCGGGTCCTGGCGCCGCTCGTCCGGGATGTCCTGGACCTCCCACAGCCCCAGCTCCTCGCCCTGGTAGACGTAGACAGAGCCAGGCAGCGCCATCGTCAGCAGCGCCGCCGCCCGGGCGCGGCGCGTGCCGAGCGCCAGGTCGACGGGGAAGCTGTGCAGGTAGCGCCGCCGCGCCAGGTCGAAGTGGGTGTCCTCCCGGCCGTACCGGGAGACCACCCGGTCCACGTCGTGGTTGGACAGCACCCACGTCGCCGGCGCTCCCACGGGCGCGTTGAGCGCGAGGGTCTCCTCGATCACGTCCCGCAGCGCGGCGGCGTCCCACGCGCAGGTCAGGTAGGGGAAGTTGAACACCGTGTGCAGCTCGCCCGGCGCCACGTACCGCGCCAGCCGCTCGGCGTCAGGCAGCCAGACCTCACCGACCAGCATCCTTTCCCCGGCCCCGCCCGACCCGCCCCCGGCCCCGCCCGACCCGCCCCCGGCCCCGCCCGACCCGCCCCCGGCCGCGTCCGCGATCGCCCGCCACGACCGGTAGATGTCGTGCACGTCGTCCCGGTCGGTATACACGTCCGCGTTGCCCGCCAGGCCACCGGGGCCGGTGTCGGGCAGCGCCGGGTCCTTGGTCAGCAGCGCCGCCGAGTCGATCCTGATCCCGTCGACGCCCCGGTCGAACCAGAACCGCAGCACGTCCTCGAACTCGGCCCGCACGTCGGGGGAGTCCCAGTTGTAGTCCGGCTGCTCGGGGGCGAACAGGTGCAGGTACCACTCGCCGGGCGAGCCGTCCGGCTCGGTGACGCGGGTCCAGGCCGGCCCGCCGAAGATCGACCGCCAGTCGTTCGGCGCCTCGTCCCCGCCGGGGCCGCGACCGGGCCGGAACCAGAACCGGGATCGCTCCGCTGACCCAGGCCCGGCGGCGAGCGCGGCGATGAACCACGGGTGCTGGTCCGACCCGTGGTTGGGCACCACGTCGATAATGATCCGGATGCCCAGCGCGTGCGCCTCCCTGATCAGCGCGTCGGCTTCCCGCAGGGTGCCGAACGCCGGCTCGATCGCCCGGTAGTCGGCGATGTCGTAGCCGGCGTCGGCCATCGGAGAGGGGTACCACGGGTTGAGCCAGATGGCGTCGACGCCGGCTCGGCCAGGTAGGCCAGCCTCGCTCTCGCGCCGGCGAGGTCACCGATCCCGTCGCCGTTGCCGTCCGCGAAGCTGCGCATGTAGAGCTGGTAGATCGCGGCGGTGCTCCACCAGGAGTCATTGGGCACGGTGAACCTCTTTCATCAGTTCTTAACGGGGCGCTAGCAAAGGCGCTAGCCCCGGATGCCGCCCGCCGTCAGGCCGGCCATGATGTTGCGCTGGAAGATGAGGAAGAAGATGATCGTCGGGATGGCGGCCATGGCTGACGCCGCGATGATCAGGTTCTGCGGCGCGCCGTACGTGGCCTGCCAGATGCCCACGTTCAGCGTTTCCCTGGTCGGCGTGTAGCCGTACTCGACCAGCAGCGGCCACAGGAAGTCCTTCCACACCGCCACCAGGGAGAAGATCGAGACGACGGCGATGATCGGCCGGGAGATCGGCAGCACGATCTTCCACAAGATCATCAGCCGGGAAGCCCCGTCGACCTGGGCCGCGTCGATGTAGTCGGTGGGGATCGAGTCGAAGAACCGCTTGAGCAGGAAGATGTTGAACGCGTTGGCGACCGAGGGCAGCCAGATCGCCTCCGGCGTCCCGACCAGGTTCCAGTTGAAGATCGGCAGGTCAGACATCGTCACGTACTGCGGCACGACGAGCACCGTGGTGGGGATCATCAGCGTCGCCAGCATCAGGAACAGCACCACGTTGCCGAGGAACGGCCGCAGCTTGGACAGCGAGTACGCGGCGGCCACGTCGAAGACGAGCTGGAAGGCCAGCGCGCCGAACGCGTAGTACACGGTGTTCCACAGCATCCGGCCGACGCCGAGCCGGTTCCACGCGCTGACGTAGCCGCTCAGGGACGGGCTATGCGGGTACAGGGTCGGCGGGGTCGCGATGACTTCCTGGGTCGGCTTGAGGCCGTCGGTGAACAGGAAGTACAGCGGCCCGATGAAGACCAGGCTGAAGACGACGATGATAAGGGCCAGGACGGACCAGTAGATCGTCTTGCCCCGCCGGCTGTTGCGCTGGACGTTGGAGATCAGGGTCCTGGTCGTCATCTCGGGCCGCGCCCTCTTGCGGGCCGCCGCCCCGCGAGAAGACGTCGTGCGAGTAACAGTACTGCCGGTAACAGTGGCGCCGGCGATCCGGGAGTTCACTGCCATCGGGGTCTCCCTTCTAGCCGCGCTCGCGCGTCGCCCACAGGAACCCGCCGGAGAAGACCGCGAGCACCAGCATGAGGATGACGCCGAGCGCCGAGGCGCTGTTGTAGTTGCTCGCGCCGCTCATCGCGAACGCGTACTGGTAGATCAGCATCACAACCGACTGGACGTTGTCGTCCACTCCGCCGCCGCCGTTGGTCAGCACGAACGACTCGATGAACATCTGCATGGTCGCGACGATCTGCAGCATTGCCAGCATAAGCAGGATCAGGCGGGTCTGCGGGATCGTGACGTGCCGGATGCGCTGCCAGATGTTCGCGCCCTCAAGCTCGGCGGCCTCGTAGAGCTCGCCCGGGATGTTCTGCAGCGCGGCCAGGTAGATCAGCGTGGCGCTGCCCATGTTCATCCAGGTCGAGGCGATCACCACCGACAGCATCGCGACGCTGAAGAAGCCGTCGCCCGGCGTCAGCACCCACTGCGAGAGGGGCAGGTGCAGGGCGTGCAGGACGTCGTCGAACAGGCCGTACTGCGGGTTGTAGAAGTAGAGGAACAAGATCAGCGCCGAGGCGGGCGGCAGCATGACCGGCAGGTAGACCAGGACCCGCAGGTACCCCTGGGCGTGCCGCAGCTCGTTGAGGAGGATGGCGACGAAGAACGGCACCGCGTACCCGATGACCAGCGCCAGCAGCGTGAACTCCAGCGTGTTCCGCCAGGCCTGCCAGAACGTCGGGTCGTGGATGATCCGGATGTAGTTGGTGAAGCCAGCCCAGGCATAACCGCCGCCGTACACCGGCTTCTGGAAGCTCATGATGACTTCGCGAACGATGGGAAACCATGAGAAGAAGGAGAAGCACAGCACCGCGCCGATGAGGAAGGTCCACGCCGAGGCGTTGCGCCGCACCCGCGGCGGCAGGACGCGGTGGGTGTTGACCGGGGGCGGGAACGTTCGGGAACGCGGAACTGAGGCGACCTTTACCAAGGCAAGCTCCCTAATGCCGGGCGCGGGAGGATCCCCGCGCCCGGCATGGCATGTGCGGGCTCAGCCGCCGCTGTTGGCCAGGATGGTGTTGACGTTGGTTGATGCCGTCTTGAGCAGGTTCGGGATGTTGGCGTTCGGCTCGGTGAGCACGGCCAGCATGACCGGGTCAAGCGACTTGTAGACGGCCTGGGCGTCGGTGGGCTCGCCCACGCCGTTCTCGTTGGCGTTGACGAACGCCGTGTAGTAGCTGGTGTTGATGGTGGCGGACGCGGCGCGCAGCGTGTTGATCTTCGTGCCGGTCGCGCCCTGGAACAGCTCGGGCTCGGGGAAGCCGACGGGGAAGCCGTCCGCCTTCTGCCGGACGAAGTTGAACTGGCCGGTGCCGGGGGTCAGGTTCTCGAAGTTGAGCCACTTGATGCCGGCCTCGATCTGCGCCGGGCTGTCGTGCTTGGCGAAGACGAAGTCGTTGCCGCCGGACAGCGATCCCGCCGGAGTGCCGTTCATGCTCGGCAGCGGGCCCATGCCGATGTCACCGAGGGTGCCGTGGTCGGTCGGGACGATCACGTTGTAGATGTCGTCGGGGGCGGCGATGTACATGCCGAGCTTGCCCGCGGCGAACTGCTGCTGGAGCGAGCCCCAGCTCAGGCCCTGCGTCTTGCTCATCGCGTTGTCGGTGAAGCGCAGGTTGTGCAGCGCCTGGAGGACGGCCATGCCGTTGGCGTTATTGAAGTTCGCCGTGGGAGGCGAGGTGGTGTTGTTGACCATCGAGCCGCCGAGGGCGTCGATGTAGGAGGAGAAGTGCCAGCCGCCGGTGTTGCCGGCGCTGTAGTCGCCCCAGCCCTCGATGCCGTTGCCCAGCTTGGCGATGGCCGTGGCGTCCGTCTCCACCTGGGCCCAGGTCGTCGGAGGCTGGTCGGGGTTGAGGCCGGCCTCGCTGAACAGCTTCCTGTTGTAGATGATGCCCTGGGTGTAGTTAGAGGTCGGCAGGCCGTAGATCGTCTTGCCTGCGGTGACCGCCTTCATCGAGCCGGGCACGATGTCGTTCAGCGTCGGCACGGTCGTGGAGTTCACGTACTGCGTGATGTCGGCCGCCTGGCCGGCCAGCAGCACCTGCGGCAGGTCGGTGAAGTAGGTGTAGAAGAGGTTCGGCTCGGACCCCGCCCGCAGCATGGCGGTGAAGGTCGCGGGAACCTCGCACGGGTAGTTGTAGACGCTGTTGATGGTGATGTTCGGGTTCGCCTTCTCGAAGAGGGCGACGTCCTCGGTCCACTCCTTGTGCTGCACCGGCATCTGCGCCGCGGGCGGCGCGCAGTCAACGGAAAGCGTGACGGGGCCGCTGCTGCTGGCGCCCTTCCCCCCTGATGACGCGGTGCTGCTTGAGCAGGCCGCCGCGGCGAGGACAAGACCAGCCGCGACGACGGCTGCCGCCACCGGGCGGTAGCGCAGTCGGGTGCGCTGTCTGCTCATCGATCCATCCCTTCCTTGGGCTGTCGTTAAGCGGAACATACGTGTCTTAGCATCTGACCGCAAGATCTGTACGATTCATTGCAAGGACACAACTTTGTCACGAGGATGGGTGATGGCGTGGCGCAGGAAGTAGTGCGACTCCGGTCAATGACGGCGGTGCAGGTAGTGCGCGGCGTGCAAGCGCTTGCTGCCAGATGTCGTATCGTTGCAGCATGAGGGACAGGACCGTGTTTGCCCAGGGGGCTGCCCCCGGGAGCCCCCGCGCTGCCTCGCAGGGCGTCCCGCGGAGACCGGGTGACGCAGCATGACGCGACCTCCTGCCAAGCGGCTCTCCGAGGTGGCCCAGAAGGTCGGCGTCAGCGAGGCCACCGTGAGCCGGGTACTCAACGGCAAGTCCGGAGTGTCCGACACCACGCGGGAGGCCGTCCTGACGGCCCTGGACGTGCTGGGCTACGAGCGGCCCACCCGGCTGCGCGGCCAGCGCGCCCGGCTGATCGGACTGGTCGTCCCCGAGTTGCAGAACCCGATCTTCCCCGCCCTCGCCGAGGTCAT
Source organism: uncultured Actinomycetota bacterium (assembly GCA_963735415.1). Classification (GTDB taxonomy): domain Bacteria; phylum Actinomycetota; class Actinomycetes; order Streptosporangiales; family Streptosporangiaceae; genus Trebonia. The sequence continues at coordinate 153,568 of CAVTLB010000036.1, forward strand.
CGGCGGGGCGCTGGCGCAGCGCGGGTTCACGCCGGTGCTGTGCACCAGGACGGCGGGCGGGCTGTCGGAGGCCGACTACGTGGACATGCTGCTGGAGCAGCACGCGTCCGGGGTGGTGTTCGGCGGCGGCCACTTCGCCGAGCTGGCCTCCCCGCACGCGCACTACGAGGTGCTGCACGAGAAGGGCATCCCGGTGGTGCTCATCAACGCGGCGGTCGAGGGCCTGAGCTTCCCGTGCGTGTCCACCGACGACATGTCGGCGGCTCACCAGGCGTTCGGGCACCTGCTGGCCCTGGGACACGAGCGGATCGGCCTGGTCCTCGGCCCGGAGGACCACATGCCGTCGCGGCGGAAGATGGCGGCCTTCCTCGCCGACGCCGAGCGCGGCGGCCTGTCCGTCGCGCCCGTCGAGCACGCGCTGTTCTCGCTGGAAGGCGGGCAGGCGGCCACGACCCGCATCCTGCGCCAGGGGGTCACCGGCCTCATCTGCGGCAGCGACGTCCTGGCGCTCGGGGCCATCCGGGCCGTCCGCCGGGCCGGGCTGTCGGTGCCAGGAGACGTCTCCGTCGTCGGCTTTGACGACTCCGGCTGGCTGAACTGCACCGACCCGCCGCTGACCACGGTCCGGCAGCCCATCGAGTCGATGGGCAAGGCGGCGGTGGCGCTGCTGGTCAACCAGATGGAGACGGTGGTGCCGAACCCGGAGGAGCTGCTGTTCGAGCCGGAGCTCGTCGTCCGCGGCTCGACCGGCCCGGCGCCGGCCCGGTCAGCCGGGACCGGCCAAGAGAACCGGAAGTAGGTTCCCTCCCCGGAAGACTGGAGCCCCATGACGACGCCCGCCGACTGGCAGGGGTTCGCCGGTCCCCGATATCAGTCGCCCGCGTAAGGCTGTGTCGTCGGTAACCCCGCTCTTCAACCGGGCCACATGCAGTACGCGGCTTTCGGCGTCCACCTGGTCGATTTTCATCCGGTAAGCCTCCGACACGCGCTAGGCATGCCGGAACATCAGGAGCAACAAGCAACGCCGGTGTGATGGGTGGAGCGGGTGCTGCCAATGGCGGCTGTTGCCACGCGAATTTCCACCTTTGGGCACGGTCTACCATTACTTCACTCTGGCGGAACACCAGTGTGTGGGTCATCTGTACCATGGAGACCGGGAAAAACCGGTGACTCGGCTGTCGAGCGCCTGTTCTCAGGCAAAACTTGGGTTGGACTTGCAGGCGTGGATCGGTGGTCTGCTCAAGGGTCAGCCGCCGACACCTGGGCCCAAAACGCTCGCTTGCGGTCATGCCGCGCCCTGAGGGCCTGCAGGTACGACTCATGGGGTGCAATCGGCGACCACGCGCGGATCTTTTTACCCAGCTTGCCCAAGCGGTGCAGGTAGCGGGCCGCGTGCGGGTAGGTTTTGGACTGGGCCCGGTTCAGAATGGTGGCGATGCGTTGAGCACCAACTGGCCGCCATCGCGGTCCTGCACATTGGCGCCGGTGACCGCTACGGTCAGGATCAAACCCAATACATCGACCACGATATGCCGCTTACGACCCTTGGTGCGCTTCGCAGCATCGTAGCCCCGATCGCCCCCTTTTGCTGCGTTGCCACGCTTTGGCTGTCCACAATTGCTGCGCTCGGACAAATATGTCGGCCTTTGCTAACCCGTACCTGATCCCGGAGTTGATCATGAATCCGGTCCCAGAGCCCGGCGAGCCGCCAAAGACGAAAGTAATGGTACACGGTCTTCCAGGGAGCAAATTCACGCGGCAACATGCGCCAACTGATGCCGTCTTTGAGCACATAAAGGATGGCATTCGTAATCTTGCGCAGATCAACTCTGCGCTTTCGTCCTTTGGGTTTCGGTGCTGGAAGCAGCGGCTCAATCAGCGCCCACTGCGCCGCCGTCAGATCGCTCGGATAGGGAAGTTCATTCATCCCACCACCATACTTCATGCATTCTCAGACAGGTTCTTAGCGAAAAAGGGTTGATACAGGTTATCGACGGTTTTCTCGTACTCGCTGAGGAACCAGAAAAGAGAGGCAACCCCGAGATATGTCGTTGGGCCAGAGGCTGAGAGAGTTGAGAGTGCAACTGATGGAAGGCTCACAACAAAAACGGTCGCGATGCCGCAAAAAAGAACTCAAGCATACCGCCGATATCGTGCACCACACCGATGCGGAGCGTGAATATGCCCTACGATCGCAAATTCCCTGTCGGGAAGCTCGACAAGGCACTCGATGAAGCTGCCTCCATTAGCTGGACCGTCGTCAGCATGAAAGACGATTGGACCGCGATCTTCCCGCTGCACGCTATTCTCACTGAATGTGGGCCGGAACCGATGTTTCAGGCTGTTCTCAAATAATCTTGTTTCATTCTCACGTAATTCGGTTCTGAGCGGCCCGCTGTTCTCACTTAATTTGGTTTGGAAATGAGCGATGTTCTCGGTTCGAGCCGTTTATGTTCTCAGGCCGCTACAGGTAGCCGTGAATTAAATGCGAACGGCAGGACGCTATTTGCGAATGGAGTGCGGCGGTCAGTTATGCTTTTCGAATGGCTGAGCCCGTCTATGGGATTGACGACTTTCCTGACGATGAATCGCGCAGCGCGCCAGCGGATCGCGCTTCCTGGCAGGAAATTCAGCGTAGTTGCCATGGACGCTTCTTTGCACCTGGCGGTGGCAAGACGCTTCCATCATAGCGAAAGCTCTGCCATTCGCAAATAGCGCCCGGTCATTCGCAAATAATTTCCGGTCTTACAATTCAGCAGACCCGGCCGCACCTTACAAGGCAACAATGTGGCTTTCGGCCGGAGGCCATCTGGTAGCGGCGACGAGCACGCATTTTGAGCATCGTTTGTACCCGGCCGTCGATGCGGCCGACAATTTCGATCGGCTAACGCCGCTGGAGCTACTCTCTGCCTCTGAGGATCGCGGCCATCACACGCGGGCTACGGCGTCCATGGATCACCGCGACAACCCATAGAGGCTTTTCGTCGGGTGCGTAGGCGATCAGATAGTCACGCACCCGCGTGAAGCGCAAAGGCCGCGAGGTAAGGTCGGGGCGTTGTGGCCTTGAGTGGGGAAAGGGAACCAGGCGCGAATGGCGGACAGAGATTTCTGCTATCATCGCGGTCGGCTGCGTCGGGATTGTCCGTGCGAATATAGCCGCGTATGTCGTCAAGGTCCACGTGGCTTCCGGGTGGACTCGTGGCCGCTCATGGCCGGGCGGCGGACGACGCTCGGCTGCGCTCTTTCGCTTTCAGACTGGCCTCAAGGCCTCTTCTCCGGCGATCGGCTTCACCCTCCCGCTTTTGAGGTCGTCATAGCGGCTGTTGAGTGTTTCACGGGTTTGGAGCACTTCGTCGACATACCCCGCCATGGCGTCCTCCAACGAGGTCGTCTGTGGCGCGCGTCCGCTCTGCGCGGCGATGTCTTTGAGCTTCTTTTCGGTCTCGGGGGTGAAGTGTACTTCCATGTGGTTGAGGATATTGGAAAACCAGCCTTTGGGCAACGGGTCTTGAATAGCCTCGGCGACGTATTTCTTGCGTCAATCTGTTTGGTCGCGGCGGTAATCGGTTTTGGCGACCAAGCGCATCCGGGAGCATCAAGACCGCGTGATAACAGAACGGCTTAACGAAGCGAAATAATTGCGTGCTTGTGATCGGTTGAAATCCACGGTTCCGGCAGATCGCCACACGACATGACGAGTTGCCCGCCGTCGCTGGTTATGCCAACCCCGCCGCCGTGCGATTGTAGCAAAGCCGGCGCTTGCATCGAATACGGCAGCGATCGGATGACTGAGTTTAGGTGCTCATTCTCTTTGCGTGATTCGATCAGCGTTCCGGCCAGGAATCCGAGCAATCGGAGCCCGAGGCCAATGCCTACCTGCCAGGCCAGGCGTTTGCCCAAGTGCCACCACCAGCGGGCGAAGCGGGCAGCGTGCGAAGGCGTTTGAGGATGTCGCCTTGAGGGATTTCAGTTGTTCCAGGTACTTTCGGATCTCGGGCGCCTGGCTCGCCTTGAGTGCTTCGGACTTCTTTAGGTCGGCCAGGTGCGCGGCGAGCTCCCCAAGCTGCGGCGGCTGACTTCCGTTGCTGGAATGTCTCATCACATGGGCGAGCAACACAAAAAACTGACTGACGAAACTTTCGGGATCGCCTGAGGTCAACTTGTGAAACAGCGCGAGGTCTAATGCTTCGCGCTTCTCCAGCCGGTTGTTTTGTGAGGTGTCGGGCATGGCCTACACCTTGAAAAATGGATCGTCCAAATATGAGACGGCTACTTTTCCCACCTCTTTCATCCGAACAACTTTCGTCTTGATCCAGCTTCACATCACGATCCGGAATCCACGTCGTGCTCCCACTGCAAGGAAACGGTTTCTTAGTCGAGTTCCATTCGGCTCAACTCGTGGATACCCGGATGTTTCCGCGCCTCATCGAAGGATAGATATTTCCCTTCCTTCCGTTCAAGCGCGTGCCAAGCGTCTATTGTTCCCTGGGTGATGGCCGGGATTTTTAGCAGATGTCCGCGCGGAGATGCGCTCTGAAGGCGCGCTTTCCGGTCCTGTGATCAAACGGCGACCGTTTATAGTGCATGATTCGACGCGCGCTATGCGGCGCGATTCGAATACGTACACGCTTGGCATGGCCGTAACCCTGGTCTCGGAAAAGGGCAAAAGTGCGTGGTCTTTCCGCCCGAGAAGTGTACACAGTCAAAAGCCGCGGAGCCTCGCCTGGGTCGACGGACACTTCTGACCTTCCCACTGCTTCCGCCTCCGCAAAAGAACTGAGTGCCTTAATAGGACTCGAGGCGTTTCACCTAACCAGGTGCCGTGGTGTTCCCCGATCTTCGAAAATCCCCGGGCTGTCTACGTTAATGCAGTACGAGCTGGAGACGCGTGTTTCCGCGCGTTTGTAACGAAATCCGCTACATGCCTCTGACAAGTTTTGCTGTCGGGCCGACGCGGTTCTGCAAGCGGACCGATTTGGACGACAGGATGAGGTAATAATCCTCCTCGCTCAATTCGGTGACCAACGTCGCTTTCAGTTCGGCGAGCTGCTCGGGGTCCAACGATTGCGTGACTTGATTGTCGGCGAGCAACGCGCAAATGCGTTGCACTTTTTCGGCATCGGTGAGCTCGCTTTTTTTGGTGGCGGCGCCGACCAGCGCGAGGGTTCCAAGACCCCGTGGTAGAAGAAACCCGACGAGCACTTTGAGCGATTCATTGCGCTGCTCGCGTCGCACGTAACACTGGTCTTTGTGCTCGCGAAGCGCGCTGTTGTGAAAGGATTGCAGACTGGTCAGGAGGACATCGACCAGGTTGTCGTGCAGCCGATAGATAGTATTGATGCGCCGATAAAGGCAATGAGATGCAGATACCGTTCCCGCTCGGTGCGTCGGGTCAGCTGAAAGATCTGGGCTTTGATGACGCCGATAGGCATAGTATTGAATGCCATCTTGGCCGAGGGTGAGATGATCCGCCACGGGTTTGAGCAATCGATAGCTGGCTTCAACCAACTGCAGATCGGCGACCCGTTCTTTCACTTTCGCCGGTTTGGTCGACTGCGACAGCTTCTTCATGAAGGTCAGTTTGTAGGCCTCATTGCTCCCCGCCGCCGCCTCGTCGGCGTTTTCCTGCCGCAACAGGGTATCGAGCAACGCCCGGGTGTCCGGCGTCAGCAACTCCTCGACCGTGCCGGTCAAGCGGCGGTTATGCTGATTGATGGCGGTCAAGATGAGTGCGGCCAGGGGGCGGGCCAAGGGGGAAATACCCAGGGACCTCGCTCTTCTCGGACCAGCACCTCGACGGCGCGGGAGAAATCAGTTTTGGTTTCAGGTGAGATTGGACCAGGCGGGCGATTTCTCGCGCTTTTACGGTTCTTGGGGTACGACGATTTTCTCTATATCTCACAACAAGCCCGCAAGAAGCTGGGGCCTGCGCCAGGGACGCAAAGAGCGCCGGCTGCCTCAGTTGCTTGCCGATGCCAATCTGAAACGCTTCTTCCGAGCCATCCAGGACTGCGGTGACGTGCAGCACGAGATCCTGCTCAAGCTGCCCTTCTATACGGCGGTGTGCGGCGGCTGTCTTGGGAGAACGT
>CAVTLB010000037.1:0-65677 GCA_963735415.1 uncultured Actinomycetota bacterium
CGATCTCGCGCAGCAGCGGAGCCGACGACCCAAGAGTCAGGTCATCGCCAATGCTGCTCTCGCCCCAGACGATCAGGTCGGGCCGGACGCCGTCGAGGGTGTCGCCCGCGCTGAGCGAGGAGGTCAGGGTCTCCGTGGCGTGCACCCGCAGGCCCGCGCTTGACACGGTGCCCGGCTGGACAAGCGCGACCGTCGCCGACCGGACGGCGGGGAACGGCGGCGTCAACGCGAACGCGAGCGGCCCCGACCCGGCGGCGACGACAAGCGCCGCCAGCCCCGCGACCCCAAGCCAGAGCCGACGCGAGGCGATACCAAGATTCACGACAAAAACCGCGATCCCAGCGTTGGCGATGATCAGGGCCACGCCAACCAGCCAGATCCCGCCGACGGCGGCGAGGGCCAGCACCGCCGGGTGCTGCCACTGGGAGGCACCGTACAGGTCCCACGGGCCGCCAAGGCCCTGGTAGGAGCGGAACCATTCGGGGACCAGCCAGGTCGCGGGGAGCACCACCAGCGCCACGAGGAACCGCGGCAACGCGCGCGGCCCAGGACACAGCAACGACCGGGTGAACAGCGCGAACGGGGACCATAGGCACCCCGCAACGGCACCGAGCAGCAGCAGCCCCGGCCCGATCTCCGGGGCCATCCACGACAGCATCGTGATGAGGTAGCCCGCGCCGAACCACCAGCCGCGGGCGACGGCCTCCCGCGCCGACGGCGCGCGGGCAAACAGCGCGGGCGCCGGGACGAGCGCGAGAACCAGGCGACATAGGAAAGGCTCAGCCCGGGGAACACCACCAGGACGGGCACGCACGCGGCGAGCAGCGACGCCCACCGGGCCGGGTACCGGAACGGGCGTCGCATCGCCTCGCGGGCACGCGGGCGCGTGCCCGCGGTAGCTCCCCGGAACCGCCTCGTGAAACGCACTGGCACATACCTATTCTCGGCCGGGTCCCGGGGGCCAGGGTAGGTGGTGCCGCCACGGTCCGTTCGCCGATCATCGGGGGGCGGACCGCGGCGGTCACACTGGGCCGCGGGCTACCGGCCGGCGCGGGCCTCCTCCAGGGCACGCCGGACCAGCACCCGCGCGAGGTGCTGGCGGAAGGCTCCCGCTCGCGTGGATGTCGGAGCCGGCGATCGTGCCCTCGCGGCAAGGGCCGCCGCGTCGGCGATCGACGCGCCGACGCCAGGGCCGACTCCACGGCGGTCGCGCGCAGCGGGGTCAGGCCCATGTTGATGAGCGCCACTTTGTCGATCCCTGGACGGCCACTCCGACGATCGCCCAGTCGATCGCCCGCTTGGTGAACTTCTGGAAGGACCAGGCGCCGCGGCGCTGGCCGGCTTCGGGCACCTGGATCTCGGTCAGCAGCTCACCGGGCTCCATCGCGGTCTCGAAGACGCCCTTGAAGAACTCCGTGGCCGGCACCGAGCGCGAGCGCCTGCACCGCCCCGGATCACGAACGGTCGCGTCGAGCGCGAGCAGCGCCGCGGGCAGGTCCGAGGCGGCGTCGGCGTGCGCGACCGAGCCGCCGATCGTGCCGCGGTGCCGGATCTGCGGGTCGCCGACCTCGCCCGCCGCGTGCGCCAGCAGCGGGATGTCCGCCGCCAGCAGCGACGAGGTCTTGACGTCGTGGTGCCGGGTCAGTCGCCCCGATCGCCACGTAGGCTGCCCTCGTCGCGGACTAGGACAGCTCGGTGATCCGGCCCAGGTCGATCAGGTAGGCCGGGACCGCGAGGCGGAGCTTCATCATCGGCAGCAGCGAGTGGCCGCCGGCCAGGAACTTGGCGTCCTCGCCGAGTTCCGCGGCGAGCTCCAGCGCCTCGTCGACCGAGGACGCGCGACGGTAGGTGAACGACGCGGGAATCACTGGGCCAGCTCTGCGCTGGTCGCGGCTGCGGCGGCGACGACGATGCCGCCGCCAGCGCCGCCCTCACGATGTTGTGGTAGCCGGTGCAGCGGCAGATGTTGCCCTCAAGCCCGGCGCGGACCTCGGCCTCGGTGGGCGACGGGTTCTCCTTCAGCAGGGACGTGATCGCCATGACGAAACCAGGGGTGCAGTAGCCGCACTGCAGGCCGTGGTTCTCGTGGAACGCCCGCTGCACGGCGCTCATCTCGCCGCCGGAGCCGGCGCAGCCCCTCCAGGGTGGTGACGTCGCGGCCGTCGGCCTGCACGGCGAGCACCGTACAGGACTTAACGGACTCGTCGTCCAGCAGCACCGTGCAGGCACCGCAGGAGGTGGTTTCGCATCCGATGTTGGTCGCGGTGAGGTCCGCCACGTCGCGCAGGAAGTGCACGAGCAGGGTGCGGTCCTCGACGTCCGCGGTGACTTCCTTGCCGTTGACGGTCAGGGAGACCTTACTCACTTCGTCGCGCTCACTTTCCGTTAGCAGCCTGGATGGCCGTCCACACGCGCTCTGGCGTGGTCGGCATGTCGATGTGCCGGACGCCGAGGTGGGACAGGGCGTCGATCACCGCGTTCTGCACCGCGGGGGTCGCGCCGATGGTGCCGGCCTCCCCGATGCCCTTGACGCCGAGCGGGTTGACGTCGGTCGGCGTCTCGCTGGTCACCAGCTCGAAGCTGGGTAGTTCGGCGGCGGTGATCGCCGCGTAGTCGGCCAGCGATGAGGTCAGCGGGTTGCCGTCGTCGTCGTAGAGGACCTCCTCGCACAGCGCCTGCGCCGCGCCCTGCGCGATGCCGCCGTGCCGCTGGCCCTCGAACAGCACAGGGTTCAGGACCGGGCCGGCGTCGTCGGCGGTGACGTGCCGCAGCAGGGTGACCTTGCCGGTCTCGGTGTCGACCTCGACCAGGGACAGCTGCGAGCCGAACGGGAAGGTCGGCCGGTCCGCGGTGAACAGCACGTTGGCGACGATGAGCCCGTCGTTCGCCGCGCCGGCGACCTGCGCCCAGGTGAGCGACTTGTCCGGGTCGCCGACGATGTGCCACAGACCCGTCTCGGTGTCGAGCACGACGTCGGACTCGGCGGCCTCGAACAGCTCCGCCGCCTTCTGCGCGGCCTCCTCCTTGACCTCGATCGCGGCCTTGTGCACCGCGGACCCGCCGAGTTGCAGCGACCGGGAGGCGTAGGTGCCCACGCCTTCCGGGATCAGGTCGGTATCGCCGTGGATGACCTCGATCTTGTCCATCGGGATGCCGAGTTCCTCGGTCACCAGCATCGCGAACGCGGTGTGGTGACCTTGGCCGTGCGCCGAGCTTCCGGTGTAGACGGTGGCGGTGCCGTCGTCGTGCACCTCGACCTTGGCGGTCTCGCCCGCGCCCGCGTCGGCGGCGGTGATCTCCACGTACGACGCCAGCCCGATGCCAAGCTGCCGGACGTCGCCAGACTCGCGCCGCCGGCGCTGCTCGGCCCGCAGTCCCTCGTAGTCAGCGGCCGCCAGGACCTTGTCGAGGGCGGCCGCGTAGTCGCCGCTGTCGTAGGGAGCGCCCGTCTGCGTGACGAACGGGAACTGCTCCTTCTTGATGAAGTTGAGCTTGCGGACCTCAGCCGGGTCCACGCCCGCCTCGGCGGCGAACCAGTCCACGGCCCGCTCGATCGTCGCGGCGGCCTCCGGGCGCCCCGCGCCCCGGTAGGCGGCGATCGGCGTCGTGTTGGTGACGACAACCTTGTAGCCGGCCTGGACAGCGGGGATGTCGTAGACGCCGGGGGCCATCAGCGTGGTAAGGCTCGGCAGGAAGCCGCTCATCCGCGCGTACGCGCCGGCGTCCTGGACGACATCGAGCCGGTAGGCCTTGATGTGGCCGTCCCTGGTGCCGCCAATCTTGATGTGGTGCAGCTGCGCGCGGCCCTGGGTCATGGCCATGAGGTTCTCCCCGCGCGACTCCACCCAGCGGACCGCACGGCCGGTGTGCTTGGCCGCCCAGGCGACCAGGATGGCCTCCCGGCCGACGCCGATCTTCGCGCCGAACCCGCCGCCCACGTCGGGGGCGACGACCCGGATCGCGTCAGGCGGCAGCCCGACCGCGGTGAAGCTGAGGCGGCCGAGCTGGGCGTTCTGAGTGCTGACCCAGACCGTGAGCTTGCCGTCCTTCCAGGACGCGGCGACGGCGTGGCCCTCCATCGGCAGCGCAGCGACGCGCTGGTTGACGACGTCGCCCGCGACGATGACGTCGCAGCCGTCGAAGATGGCGTCGTCGAAGTTGCCGTCGCGGCTCTGGCAGACGTTGGTGTCCATGCCATCGAACGTCGTGGCGCCGCCCGCCAGCGCGTGGTCGATGCCCACGACGGGCGGCAGCGGCTCGTAGTCCACGCTGACTAGTTCGGCGGCGTCCTCGCCCTGGTACCGGTTGTCGGTGAGCACCATCGCGACGGGCTCGCCCACGAAACGGACCTCGTCGCCCGCCAGGAACGGCTCCGACCACTGGCCGCCCAGCGGCACCGGCGCCTCGACCGGCGGAGCGTCCGGGTCAACCGGCTCGGCGGGCGGGGGCGGCGGGAAGTCCGTCATGTCCGCCACGGTGAGCACCGCGACGACCCCTGGCTGAGCCAGCGCCTCCGACGTGTCGATACCGGTAATGCGTGCGTGCGCGATGGTCGATCGCACGAACGTGACTCGTGCGGCGCCCTCGAGCCGGGTTCCCTCAGGTCATCGACGTAGACGCCGCCGGCGGTCAGCAGCCGCGGGTCCTCCGTCCTTATTACCCGGGTGCCCAGGATGCTCATAAACCCTCCGACTGCATGATCCACCATGGACCTTCGCGCCGAACCTACACCGTTGCAGCTCGGCGTTGCTAGCCCGTTCACCTCAGCAACGCAGCCGATTTTCTTAAGCCGAACCACGAGGTCAACGGCCCACTACTAGTCGCAGAGATACTACTGCCGCCGCACTTCTTCGAGCCTTTCCATTAATTCAGAGCGGGCCGGCAATCGCCGTGCCACCCGCCTTCGGCCGCGCGGAAAGAAGAGAGGCACGCCGAAACGCTCGCGCTTAGGGCTCCGGCTGGTCTGGCCGCGCGAGCGGCCAGCCGCCGGCGGCGAGCCGGCCGCGCACCCGGGCGAGCTCGTGCCTCATCTGGGCTGGCAGTCGGAGCAGCCCGTCAGGGCCTCGTGGATCACCTTCGCCGTGTCCTTGTCGCTCAACGCGGCCAGTTCCGCCGCGAACGCGATGACGTCGTCTTCCGTGAGATGGGTCCCCAGCAGGGCGAAGAGCGGAATGTAGTCCGTGCGGGGCACGCCCTCCGGATACCCGGCCCGCAGCCAGTCGATGATCTTCTGCAGGACCTCTGACGGGTTCATGGTGTGTCCTCCGCTCGGTTCTGGACGCCTCATGGGCGGCGCCTAGGTAGTCGTTACTTCGGGTGACCGCACTGGTAGATCTCGAAGATCCCCCAGCCAATGGCGGCCAGCACGACGAGGAAGCAGATCGCGGCGATCATCACGCCGATCACGCTGCCGCCGAGGAGGACATCGTTCCCGCCCCCGGGGCCTGCCCCCGCGGTGGCGGTGGCCCCCCGGGACGTTCGGGCGCCGCCGCGCGACAGCGAGGTCATGCCGATGGCGAACAAGGCCGGCAGCCCGGCCCCGGCGAGCAGGCCGAATACCACGATCTTCCAGATGGCCGAAAGGTCGATCCACGATGACATGCGCTGATTCCCTCTGTCCGTTGGTGTCCGGCTGCTCATCCGGCGCTGGTCTGGAGGTCCCGGCCGCCACCGCCTCGCCGTCCCCAGGGGCGACCGACCCGGTCCACTCGGAATTGACGTTCTCGTGGTCCACCTTGGTGGCGCGCGACCGCAGGTAGATGTACAAGGCGATCGCGGCGAGGATGACAAGGGCGACGATGACGCCCGGGGTGCCGCCGATCACGCGCGTGAGGCCCTCGGCCGCCGCGCCGACGACGGCGGCGCACGGCAACGTGAACACCCACGCGGTGGCCATCCGGCCGGCGACGTTCCAGCGGACATCGGCACCCTTCTTGCCAAGGCCGGTGCCGATGATCGACCCCGTCGCGACGTGCGTGGTCGACAATGTGTACCCGAAGCTCGACGACAGCAAGATGACGGCGGCCGAGGCCGACTCGGCGGCCATGCCCTGCGGCGAGTCGATCTCTACCAGGCCCTTTCCGAGCGTCCTGATCACCCGCCATCCGCCGAGGTAGGTGCCGGCGCTGATCGCGAGCGCGCAGGAGACGATGACCCAGTCCGGTGCGCTGGCCCCCGCCGGGAGGGTGTGGTTGGTGATCAGCGCGAGGGTGATGATGCCCATCGTCTTCTGCGCGTCGTTGGTGCCGTGCGCGAGCGAGACCATGCAGGCCGAGCCGATCTGGCCGATCCGGAAGCCGTGGCTGCGCGCTCGCGTGGTCATGGCCCGGCTGATCCGGTACAGCAGCCAGGTGCCGGTCGCCGCGACGAGCCCGGCGATGACCGGCGACAGGACGGCCGGGATGATCACCTTCGACACCAGCCCCTGCCACTCCACGGCGGCGAGGCCGGCGGCCGCCAGCGTGGCCCCGACAACGCCGCCGATGAGGGCGTGCGACGAGCTTGACGGGATGCCGAGTAGCCAGGTGAGCAGGTTCCAGATGATGCCGCCGATCAGGCCCGCGGCGACGACGCTCAGCGTCACGTCGGCGGCGTGGACCATGCCGCTGGCGATGGTCGCGGCCACGGCGAGCGACAGGAACGCGCCGACGAGGTTGAGGATCGCGGAGATCGCGACCGCCACCCTGGGTCCCAGCGCCCCGGTCGCGATGGACGTCGCCATCGCGTTGCCGGTGTCGTGGAAGCCGTTCGTGAAGTCGAAGCACAGCGCCGTGATGACGACGAGGACGAGGATCAGGTCGTTAGGCACGCCATCATTGTCCGTGACTGCTTGTAGTCACATGAATCCGGGGTGCGATAATCCTGCTCAGGGACGGTGCAGCCGGGCCGGACCTCGTGCTGGCTCACGGTCCGGTGGCGACCGGGCGGGACGGGTCGGTGATCCATTCCGACCACGAGCCGACGTACAGCCCGGCGGGGATGCCGGCCAGCGCCAGCGCGAGCACCTCGTGCGCGGCGGTCACGCCCGAGCCGCAGTAGAACCGCCAACGCGGGAGGGTCACCCGGGCGCCCAGGACGGGCCAGGCGAACCGGGCAGCCAGTTCACCGGCCGGCCGAAAGGCGCCGTCCGGGCCACGTTCTCGCGCCGTCGGCGCGCTGACCGCGCCGGGGATGTGGCCCGCGACCGGGTCAACCGGCTCGGACTCGCCGCGGTACCGCTCGCCCGACCGGGCGTCGAGCAGGACGCCGTGCCGCGCCACCGCGGCGGCGGCATCGGCGTCCAGCAGGGGCAGGTGCCCCGGCTTCGGCGGTGAAGTCGCCGGGCGGCCGTCTTCCGGCAGGCCTTGCCGGGGGCCGCTGCCGGCGGCGGGCTCCACGGGCAGGCCAGCGGCCTGCCATCGCGCGGAAGCCGCCATCGAGCACCCGCACCGCCGGGTGGCCGAAGTACCGCAGCAGCCACCACGCGCGGGCCGCCGCCATGGAGTCGGCGTGATCGTAGACGACGACAAGCCGGTCACCGCGCACCCCGAGCCGGCGCATCGCCGCCTCGAAGGAGGCCGCCGACGGCATCGGGTGCCGCCCGCCGGGACCCGGCGGGGCGGCGAGGTCCCGGTCCAGGTCGGTGAAGGCCGCGCCGGGTACGTGCCCCGCGGCGTACAGCGAGCGGCCCGGCGGGCCGCCCAGCGTCCACCGGACGTCGAGGACAACCGGCGCGGGACTGCCCGCCAGCGCGGCCGCTAGCTCATCAGCGCTGATGAGGATGTCGTCTGCCACCCCCCGGGCCCGCCCTAACCGGGACAGGTAGGCGAGCAGCGGCACGAGTTGCTCGGCTGGGGTAAGCGAGCCGTGCATGCCGACCATGGGCGGCTCGGCCGGCTCCGCCGCGCTCGCCACCAGCGCCCAGGTACCGGTCGCGGCGGCCACCACGTCGCCGATGCGGTCGCGCATCGCCTCATCGACCGGGCCGAACCACCCGTCCTTGATCGCCTCGTCCCGCGACGCGACCCAGGCACGGTCGCCGAGCACTTCCCGCCAGGTGGCGAGCACGTCGGCGGCGGCACCCGGCTCGGCGTAGACATGCCGGGCGCGCGGCTCGCCGCCCAGCAGCGCGACTCCCTCGCGCAGCTGCGGGGTCGCGTCAACGTCGATCCGGTCGTCCGCGCCGATGTTGACCATGCCGTGGTCAGCGGTCACGTACAGCACCGCGCCCATGGGCAGCGCCGCGGCGATCTGTTCCGCCAGCTTGTCCACGTGGGCGAGCTGGTAGGTCCAGGCGGGAGAGGAGACCCCGTACTGGTGCCCGGCCCTGTCGAGGTCCGCGGTGTACACCGTCACCAGGACCGGCTCGGGCTCCTGGAGCGCGGCCACGGCCTCGGCGGCGAGCGCCCCCAGGGAGCGCGCCGGGCGGTAGGTGGCGCCTCGCAGCGCCGCCCGGGACAGGCCGGTTTTCTCGTACGCCCCATCGGCGACGTGGAAGGCGGTGATGCCCGCCGCGTTAGCGCGGTCGAACATCGTCGGCTTGGCCTGCCAGCTCGCCGGATCGACGTCGTCCGGCCAGTGCAGCCCGTTCAGCAGCCGGCCCTCGCCGGGAATGGCCACCTGCAGGCCGAGCAGGCCATGCTCGCCCGGCACGAGCGCCGTGCCGATAGTGGCCAGGCTGGTCACCGTCGTCGCCGGGAAGCCACAGGTCAGCGGGCGGGAGTTGAAGGCCAGCTCGGACAGGAACGGCGCGGCGGCCTGATGGCCGCGCAGTTGTTCCCAGCCCATGCCGTCCACGACGAGCAGGCAGGCCCGCTTGGTCGCGGGCAGGCCGAGAACGTTGGCGCCCCCGGCCGCGGTGCCCGCGCCCAGCGATGCCAGCAGGCACGCGGACAAGTCGGCGAGGCTGAGCTCTCCGTAAGCGGGAATGATCGGGCTGTTCCTGGGCTGCACGATTCATGGTGCCCCTCCCTACGCGGCGGCGCGCGCGGTCGCGTCGGACAGGGCGGCGGAGAACGCGAGCACCTGGCGGATGGCCTCCACGCCGTCGGCGGCCTCGCTGACCCGCAGCGTCAGGTCGTCCGCCGTGATGGTGCCCAGGTACCCGTGATCGGCCTCGCAGGTCTCGTCGCCGCAGTGCGCCGGCGGCTCCAGTTCCACGTGCGAAAGCACGTTCCAGCCGATCGTCAGGATCACTTCTGTCGGCATCGTCACGCCTGGCACGTAAGACGCGGGGTCCGGCACCACGCGGGTCACCGACATCGACGAGACCCGCGCGAACCTGACCGCCTCGGTGCTCGTCTCGGCTCTTGGCACGCCGTCGCCCTCGTCGGCCGGATGCTCATCAGTATGGGAGTACACGAGCCTGGTCGGGGTCAGAGCCAGCACCGTCATGTGCCGACGAACCTCCATGCCGGGGTCAAAGATCGCGTCGTGCTGCACGAAGAACGCCATAACCGGCTCGGGGCCGAGGGCCGAGGCGACCGCGTCGATCACCAGCCCCGGGTAGTAGCCCGCGTGCTCAATCGCCGCGCGTAGATCCTCTGTCCTGACTCGCGTTTCCGTCATGAGTCCATCCTGCACTGTCCGGTGGCGTCGTTCACCATCGGTGGCTCTATTTTCCCGGGGGATGCAAACCACGCTCGCGGCTTCCTGGCTGCCCTGATCGCCGCGGGCTTCGCTTGCTACGCGTCGCGGCTTCCCGCCGACCGCGGCGGGCCGGGCAGTGCTGGCTCACCGGACTCGTCAACGAGGCGGAGCGCCTTCTCAGGCGACGACATCCCGTTCGATTTTCGTTACTCGCAAGCGCATCTCCTCGCGAGGCTCTTCGAGCTCGAGCGCGGCCGCGCTGGGGGCCGGCCGCGGCGAGCGGGGCTTGCGGGACCCGGCCGCGCCACCCCGGCCACGGTAGACCAGCAGGCCATTGACCGGGTCAGGCACGGCGTCGAGCGCGCCGACGACCGCCGGCAGCGCGCGGAACGCCGTCCACTGATCGTCAGTGGCGAAGCACACCTCGAAGACAACCCCGTACTGCGACTCACTCCAGTCCCAGTACATCGCCCCACTGGTGGCCGCCGCCTCGGTCAGCGCGTCCTCGTAGGAATACCGCCACGCGCTGGCCGGGAGCTTGTCTCCGCTAAAGACCTCAATGCTGAACCACTCAGCCATGGTGCAGGTCACCGCCTTACCGCGGGGGGCCACTGGCGAGGACATTCGCGGCGTCCCGCCATAGGCCGGCGAAGTTGAGACACCCGCAATCACGATAGTACGTCTTTTATCCGCCTTTAGGAATGTGGCAACTCTCCCATCGAGGCTCGTTCGTTTGCGGCGGCCTCCGATCGCCGCTACGGTCGCGGCATGGCAGCAGACGGACGGCGGCACGTGATCGCGGTCGGGGGCGGCATGCTCATGGCCCAGGACGACGCGATGCCTTTTCACGTGACCAACGCACTGGCGCTTACGGGGCAGCAGACCCCGAGGCTGTGCGTGATCAACACCGCGACGGGTGATGACCCCCAGGCCATCCTGCGGTTCTACGACCGGCTAGCGCCTTTCGACGTGAAGGTGCGCCACCTGGCGCTGTTCCCGATGCCAAACGTCGCTGACCCCGAGGATCTCCTGATGTCGCAGGACGTCATCTTCGTGGGAGGCGGCAGCGTCGCCAACATGATGGCGGTCTGGCGAGTCCACCAGATCGACGAGATCTTGCGCAAGGCCTGGCACGGGGGAATCGTCTTGGCCGGGTCCAGCGCCGGCGGGATCTGCTGGTTCGAGAGCGGGACCACGGACTCCTTCGGCCGCAAGCTCCGGCCGTTCAACGACGGGCTTGGCATGCTGGCGGGGTCGTTCTGCCCGCACTACGACACGGAGGCCGAGCGGCGGCCGCTGTACCGGGGGCTCGTGGCGGACGGGACGCTGCCCCCGGGACTCGCGTGCGACGACGGGGCCGCCGCGCACTACGTGGACGACTCCCTCGACGAGCTCATCAGCGACCGGCCCGGCGCGACCGCCTACCAGGTAATCCCGAACGACTCGGGCGGCAGCACGGAAAGCCCCCTCCCGACCCGCTTCCTCGGCGCTTAGGAGAGCGTGGCGGCCCGGGGATTGCCTTTATCCCAGTTGGAGGAATTACCCTGGGCGCGTGCTCGCGTTCTACGAATGGCTGCGCCGCCACCCCATGCTCGTGGACGGCGCCCTAGGGGCGCTGGTGGCAGGCCTCGGCGTGGGCGCGGTGGGGACAGCCGGCCTGGTGGCTGAGCGCAAGCTGCTGGCGCTAGCCTTCGTCGTCGGAATGTGCGCGCCGATCGCCGCGCGCCGCACGTACCCGGTACGCGTGTTCTCGGTGATCATCGCGGCCGGGGGCCTGGAAGTGCTGCTGCTGCCCCGTCCGGTGGGGTCGGACGTGGCCGTGCTCGTCGCGCTGTACACCCTGGCCGCCTACCAGCCGCGGCGCGTCGCGCTACCCGGCCTGCTGGTCTGCCTGCTCGGCTCGGCCATCGCGATCGCCAGGTGGGCGCCCGAGCACGCTATCCACGACTGGTGGACGCTGGGCGAGGTACTCGCGGTCTTCTGGGGCCCAGCGGTGACCGTGTGGCTGCTCGGAGACATGATGCGCTGGCGGCGCAGCTACTACCGGGAGCTGGAGGAGCGGGCCGCCCGGCTCGAGCGGGAACGAGACGCCCAGGCGCAGGTCGCCGCCGCGGCCGAGCGTGCCCGGATCGCCCGCGAGCTGCACGACGTGGTCGCCCACAATGTCAGCGTCATGGTGGTCCAGGCCGACGGCGCCTCGTACGCGCTCGACGCCGCCCCCGAGCGGGCCAGGGAGGCCCTCGCCGCGATCTCCGCCACCGGACGGCAGGCCCTCGCCGAGATGCGCAGCCTGCTCGGCGTGCTGCGGTCGGCGAGCGACCCCGTCACGGGCAGCGAGGCGGACCTGATGCCTCAGCCGGGGATCGAGCAGCTGTCCGGGCTGCTGGAGCAGGCCCGCGCGACCGGGCTGCCCGTGTCGTTCACCGTGGAGGGCGTGCCATGGCAGCTGCCGCAGGGCACCGCGCTCACCGCCTACCGGGTGGTGCAGGAATCCCTGACCAACGCCCGCAAGCACGGCGGTCCCGGCGTCACCGCGACGGTGACGCTGCGGTTTCGCGCGGACGAGGTCGCCATCGTCGTCACCGACGACGGCAAGACGCGCCCGAAGGCCGGCGACGGCCAGGGGCACGGCCTGGTCGGGATGCGCGAGCGAGTCGAGCTTTTCGGCGGTACGGTGACCACGGGGCCCAGGCCAGGCGGCGGGTTCCGGGTCATGGCCACGCTGCCGGCCCGCCCGCTACCGTCGCACGGCGGGCTGCGCGGCGCGGGTGCCGCCCCGGAAAGCGCCACGGAGCGAGCGGGGAGCACAACATGAGCCATCTCGATGCCGGCAAGATACGGGTCGCGCTGGTCGATGACCAGGAACTCGTGCGCGCCGGGTTCCGCATGGTGCTCGAGGCTCAACCAGACATGATCGTGACCGGGGAGGCGTCTAATGGCATCGACGCCGTGGAACTCGCGGCGCGCGGCGACGCGGACGTGATGGTCATGGACGTCCGGATGCCCCGCCTGGACGGAGTCCAGGCGGCCCGCCAGATCTGCGCGGCGGGTCAGGCACCGCGCGTGCTGATGCTCACGACGTTCGACCTCGACGAGTACGCGTTCGCCGCGCTGAAGGCGGGCGCGAGCGGGTTCCTGCTCAAGGACGTCCCGCCGCAGGAGTTGCTGTTCGCGATCCGCTCTGTGCACTGCGGTGACCGGGTAATCGCCCCCTCGACCACCAGGCGACTGCTGGACCGGTTCGTTCCGCTGTTGTCGGACGAGCCGTCGTCACCGCCGGCTGAACCTCGCCGACCTCACCGAACGGGAGCGCGAGGTGCTCGTCCAGGTCGCCGCGGGGCTGTCCAACGCGGAGATCGCCGACCGGCTGTTCGTTTCCGAGGCGACCGTGAAGACCCACGTCGGCCGTATCCTCGCGAAGCTGGACCTGCGTGACCGTGTCCAGGCGGTCGTGCTCGCCTACGAGTCCGGCCTGGTCAAGACCCGCCGCCCGTAAGCACCAAGTCCCACGCGCCTTACTTAGGTGGCGCGGTCGCGCGGTGGAGGGTCCAGGCCAGGGCCGCGAAGATGATCACCGGGAGCAGCCACCAGGCGTTCACCCCGGCCAGGTGGACGAGCAGCGCGGTGCCGAGGAGGCCCGCGACCACCAGCGCCGCGACCTGCCAGTCATCGCCGACGATGAAGTCCCACCAGAACAGTCCGAACTGCCTGAGCTTGCTCATGAGCTGACCGCCTCCGTGGTCCGAGCGGTATCGGCCTTGCGGGCGGCGGCCGACCGGCGGCGCAGCCAGGCGATGCAGGCGGCCGACGCCAGGGCGACCACCGGGACGACGACAAGCAGCGCGCCGTCGTTGCCCGGCCAGCGGACGCCCGCGCCCTCGGCCCCCCAGAAGGTGCCGAACGAGGTGAGCATGACGCCGACCGAGAACTTCATCCAGTTCTCCGGGATCCTCGTCAGTGGCGCCCGGACCGCGATGCCCGTGATGGCCACGACGATGATCGCGGCGACCGCGCCCAGGGTGGCGGCGAGGATGTCGTGCTGGTTATCGCCGAAGGTGATGACGATGAAGACGACCTCAAGCCCCTCCAGCAGGACGCCCTTGAACGAGAGGGTGAAGGCGTACCAGTCACTGACGCCGCGCCGGGACTCCTTCGCGGCCTCCCGGGCGGCGGCGACCTCCCTCAGGTAGGCGCTCGCCTCGTCGTGCAGCGCCTTATACCCGACCGCCCTGAGCACGGACTTGCGCAGCCACTGCAGGCCGAAGATCGCCAGCAGCGCGCCAACGACCAGCCGCAGGGCGGTGAGCGGTAGGGAGGAGATGGCCGGGCCGACCGCGGCGGTGATCACGGCCAGCACGGCCAGCGCGGCCGCCATGCCCTGGAAGGTGGACTTCCACTCCCGGGTAATGCCAGCGGCCAGCACGATGGTAAGAGCCTCGACCGCCTCGACCGCGCACGCGACGAAGACGGTGAGGACAAGCGGGAGTGCGTTCAATGAGCCTCCAGGGGCCGGGCGACGCCCAGGACCGTCTAGCGCCGACTGCGGAGTCTAGGACTCCAGTAAACAGCCCCGGGCACGCACAATGGTAAGCGGGGAAGGTCTCGCGCGGCGCGAGCGGGCGCCGTCCCGGTGCCAGGTGACGGCCCGGCACGATGTAACGCGCAGGGCCTGGCCGGGACTAGAGTTGCGACCTACAGGGCGGATACAAACTCGGTTAAAGCGGTGGCAGTCCGCGGAGCGGGCAGGGGCGGTCAGGCAATGAAGTTCTGCGCGACATGCAATCAGGACCGGACGGGCGATAAGTTCTGTACCGCGTGCGGCACGGAGTTCGCGGCCGCCCCCAATACTGACACGTTCACCATCAAGAAGGCGCGAGCGGAGCCCGCCACCTCCGGCCACCGAGATCGTGACCGCCCAGCCGCCCGCCGGGCAGGCGTACGCCGAGACGCAGCTCAGCGGCGTCCCCGCCTGGGGGCCAGCCAACCCGGGCCAGACTAACTGGGACCAGCCGGCCGGGAACCAGCCGATCGCGGACGAGCCCGCGACGCAGACCTACTACCCGGGACTCGGCGGGCCGACTCAGCCACCGCCCGCGGCGGGCGGGTACCCGGCACCAGACCAGTACACACCGCCCGGCCAGTACCCGGCACCAGGCCAGTACACGCCACCCGGCCAGTACCCGGCACCCGGCCAGTACACGCCACCCGGCCAGTACCCGGCGCCCGGCACGGGGCTGCCCCGCTCCGGTTCCGGGCGCAGCCGGACGGCGATCCTCGCCTCGGCCGCCGCGGTGGTCGTCCTCGCCGCGGGCGCGGGCGCGTACGCCCTGGTGTCGTCGCTGCATCATGGCCCCTCATCCACGCCGCCGTCCGGCGCGGCCGCCGTCGGGGCTTCCACCTCGGCCGCGACCACGCCGAGCACCACCCCGGCGCAGGCGACGACGCCCGCGACCACGCCGGCCACGACCCCGAGCAGTTCCGGGCCGCCAGGCACCGTCACCCTCTCGCGGGCGGCGGCGAGCAACTCCGCGGCGGCGAAGGTACAGAACCTGTTCAACCACTACTTCCACGGGATCAACACCCGGAACTACGCCGAGTACGCGAGCACGCTCGACGCGACCATGCAGGCGAACAACTCGCAGCAGCACTTCGCCTCCGGCTACGCGACGACCACGGACTCCAGCGAGGTGATCAACTCCATCACCGGCAACGGTGACGGCAGCCTGACGGCGAGCGTCTCGTTCACCAGCACCCAGGATCCGTCCGACAGCGTCGACAACAGCTCGTGCAACAAGTGGACGCTGAGCCTTCCCCTCGTCCCGCAGGGCAGCGGCTACGTGATCAGCACCCCGCCATCCGGCTACGCGACCTACACGGACTGCTGAGCGTGGCGGGCGCCCGGAAACCGTACCCTTGTGCGTTCGGTCACGAGGGGCTTGGCGGAACTCCGCATGTATGGCAGGTGCTCTAACATCAGGGGAGTGACGGTCACCCTAACTACTAGTCAGTCGGCACCAGGCACCGCCGAGGCTGACGTCCTTGTCATCGGGGTCATCCAAACCCCTGACGGCCCCGCCGCCGCACCAGGCGCGACCGGGGTCGATGAAGCCCTTGGCGGCACGCTCCACGACGCGCTGACAGCGCTGGGCGCGTCCGGCGAGGCCGATGAGCTCACCAAGATTCCGGCCGGCGGTAAGCTGCCCGCGCTCGTTATCCTCGCGGTCGGGCTAGGGTCCGCGCCCGCCGACGGCGCCTCGTTCGACGCCGAGCGACTGCGCCGCGCCGCCGGGATCGCGCTGCGCGAAGTGGCGGGCAACAAGCTCGGCACCCGGACCGCCGCCGGGGGGAACGATTCCGCCGATCCCGCCCGGCCCGGCAAGACAGTCGCGCTCGCGCTGCCGGCCGCCAACCCGGCGGAAGCGGAGGCGGTGGCCACCGGCGCGATTCTTGGCGGGTACACGTTCCGGCGGTACCGGGCCACGCCCGCCGTCAACATCGCCGTGACGCTGCTGACGAGCGAGGGCAACGCCGCCGCCGCCGGGCGCGGCCAGGTGATCGCCGACGCGGTCAACCTGAGCCGTGACCTGATCAACACCGCGCCGCTGGACCTGCCGCCCGCCGCGCTCGCGGCCGATGCGGAGCGGGTCGCCGCGGCCGGCGGCATCTCCGCTGAGGTGCTGGACGAGGCGGCCCTGGCCGCGGGCGGGTTCGGCGGCATCCTCGCGGTCGGCCAAGGGTCCGCGCGCCCGCCGCGCCTGGTCCGGCTGTCGTACTCCCACCCGCAGGCGACGAAGACCGTCGTCTTCGTCGGCAAGGGGATCACGTTCGACTCCGGCGGCCTGTCGCTCAAGCCGCCGAAGTCCATGGAGACGATGAAGTGCGACATGAGCGGCGCGGCGGCCGTGCTCGCGGCGACGTCGGCGATCGCGGGACTCGGGGTCCCGGTCAACATCATCGGCTACCTGTCGCTGGCGGAGAACATGCCAGGCGGCAACGCGCAGCGGCCGTCGGACGTCATCACGATCTACGGCGGCAAGACGGTCGAGGTGCTCAACACCGACGCTGAGGGGCGGCTCGTCCTGGCTGACGGCATCGCCCGGTCCGGCGCGGACAACCCCGACCTGATCGTGGACATCGCCACCCTCACCGGTGCCGCCACGGTCGCGCTGGGCCGCCGCACCGCCGGCGTGATGGGCAGCTCCGAGTCCGTGGCCGCCGACATCGCGGCCGTCATGCGGGAGGCTGGCGAGCCCGCCTGGGCGATGCCGTTCCCCGAGGAACTGCGCAAGGGGCTGGACTCCCCCGTCGCCGACCTGGCCAACGTCTCCGGCGCCCGCGACGGCGGCATGCTGGTGGGCGGGCTGTTCCTGCGCGAGTTCGTGCCGGAGGGCGTCGCCTGGGCGCACCTGGACATCGCGGGACCGGCCTTCAACGAGGGCTCGGCCTACGGCTACACCCCCAAGGGCGGCACGGGCGCGGCGGTACGCGCGCTCGTGGCGATCGCGGAACGCACTGCAGAAGGCCGACTTTCCGGCGCCTGAGCGCCGCTGAGTGACATGATAAGGACACCGAGCGTGAGTCCCGCCGCCGCGACAACGGGCGGTCGCGGAGCGAGCGCCCGTGGAAAAGGGGAGTTAACAGTGGCAGAGGGCGGCCATTACGACATCGTCGTGCTGGGCGGTGGCAGCGGCGGGTACGCCTGCGCGCTGCGGGCAGCGGCTCGGCAAGCGCGTGGCCCTGATCGAGAAGGACAAGGTCGGAGGCACCTGCCTGCACCGGGGCTGCATCCCGACCAAGGCACTGCTGCACGCGGCCGAGGTAGCGGACTCCGCGCGGGACAGCGACAGGTTCGGCATCAAGGCGACGTTCGAGGCCATTGAGATGCCGGCCGTGCTGGCCTACCAGCAAGGCGTCGTCGACCGGCTGTGGAAGGGTCTGCAGGGCCTGATCTCCAGCCGGAAGATCGACACCATCGCCGGCGATGGGCGGCTGATCTCGCCGACCGCCGTGCAGGTAGACGGCGACGCGGTCTACACCGGTGACCACATCGTGCTGGCCACCGGGTCGGAGCCAAGGTCACTGCCCGGCCTGGAGATCGACGGGACGCGGGTCATCACCTCCGACGAGGCACTGCGGCTGGACTACGTGCCGGCGTCGGCGGTCGTCTTGGGCGGCGGCGTGATCGGCGTGGAGTTCGCCTCAGTCTGGAAGTCCTTCGGGGCGGACGTGACCATCGTCGAGATGCTGCCACGGCTGCTGCCGCTGGAGGACGAGGACAGCTCCAAGGTGCTGCAGCGGGCGTTCCGCCGCCGTGGCATCAACACCGAGCTGGGCGCGCGCTTTGAGTCGGTGCGGCACACCGACAGCGGCGTGGAGGTGACGCTGGCGGGCGGCAAGACGCTCCAGGCGGAGATCCTGCTCGTCGCCGTCGGCCGCGGGCCGGTCTCGGCTGGCCTCGGCTACGAGGAGAACGGCGTCACCGTGGCGCGCGGCCACGTGGAAGTGGACGAGCTGTGCCGCACGTCGGTGCCGACGATCTCGGCGGTCGGGGACCTCATCGCCACTCCGCAGCTCGCGCACGTGGGCTTCGCGGAGGGCATCATGGTCGCCGAGCGGGTCGCCGGCCTGGAAGTCAGGCCGATCGACTACGACGGCGTACCGCGCATCACCTACAGCGAGCCAGAGGTGGCCTCGGTCGGCATCACCGCCCAGCAGGCCGCGGAGCGTGGCATCGCGATCACCGAGGCGCAACTACCCGCTCGGCGGCAACGGCAAGAGCCTCATCCTGCAGACTCAGCAGGGGTCGGCCAAGGTCATCGCGGAGGCGACTCCCTCCGGGGTGGGCCGGGTCCTCGGCATCCACCTCGTGGGCAGCCGGGTCGGCGGCTGCATCGCCGAGGGCCAGCTGATCTACAACTGGGACGCCGAGCCGGTCGACGTCGCCAGCCTGATCCACCCGCACCCGACTCAGTCCGAGATCATCGGTGAGGCGCACCTGGCGCTCGCCGGCAAGCCCTTGCACTTCCACGCATAAGCGGCGCTCGCTGCCCGCAGCGAGCGAGCATCGCAACCACGCATAAGGAGTCACCGAAATCATGTCGGTCGCCGTCAATATGCCCCAGCTCGGCGAGAGCGTTACCGAGGGCACCGTCACGCGCTGGCTGAAGAAGGAAGGCGAGCACGTCACGGTCGACGAGCCGCTGCTGGAGGTCTCCACGGACAAGGTGGACACCGAGATCCCGTCGCCCGCGACCGGGATCCTGCGCGGGATCGCCGTCGACGAGGACGAGACGGTCGCCGTCGGCGCGCAGCTCGCCGTGATCGAGGAGGCGGGGGCGGACAGGCCGCCCCCGCCCCCGCCGCCCCCGCGCCGGCCGAGCCAGCTGCGGCCGCTCCCCCGGCACCCGGCTTCGTATCCCCGCCCACCCACCGGCCGCGCCCGACCCGGGCGCCACCGACGGCCCCGGCCGCCCACCCAGCCCGCACCTCCCGCGCCGGCCTCCGGCCGCCCCCGCGGCCAGCACGTGGTCGTGGAGCGCCCCGGCTGCCCCGCCCGCCCCGGTCCAAGCTGCCCCGCCTGCCCCGGCCCCGGCCGCCCGTCGCGTTCACGCCGTCGGCCCCGGCCCCGGAGACCAGCGAGCCGGTGTCCGACGACGCCTACCCTGAGCCGACGCCGCTGCCGCCGGCGGCGAGGCCCCGTACGTCACGCCACTGGTGCGCAAGCTCGCCGCCGAGCACTCGGTAGCGCTGGACGCGATCACCGGCACCGGCGTCGGCGGGCGGATCCGCAAGCAGGACGTCCTGGAGGCCGCGCGCGCGCAGCGGGCCGCCGAGGCGGCCGCCGCCGCGCAGGCCGCGACCCAGGCCCCCGCCCTCGTGCCCCCCGCCCCGGCACCGGCCGCGCCGGCCGCCCCCGCCCAGCCGCCGCCGCGGAACGGTACCCCTCCGCGCTGCGCGGGACCACCGAGCGGATGAGCCGCCCGCGCCAGGTCATCGCCAAGCGGATGGTCGAGTCGCTGCAGACGTCGGCGCAGCTCACCACCGTCGTCGAGGCGGACGTGACCGGCATCGCCCGGCTCCGGGACCGCGCCAAGGACGCCTTCGAGGCCCGGGAAGGCGTCAAGCTGACCTTCCTGCCGTTCGTCACGCTGGCCGACCATCGAGGCGCTCAAGCTGCACCCGAAGCTCAACGCGATCATCGACGCCGAGAACTCGCAGGTCACCTACCACGACGCCGAGCACCTCGGCATCGCGGTCGATACCGAGCGTGGCCTGATGGTCCCGGTTATCCACCACGCGGGCGACCTGAACATCGGCGGTCTCGCCCGTAAGGTCGCCGACCTCGCCGCCCGCACCCGGTCTGGCCACGTGGGGCCGGATGAGCTGTCTGGCGGCACGTTCACGCTGACCAACACCGGCAGCCGCGGCGCGCTGTTCGACACGCCGATCATCAACCAGCCGCAGGTTGGCATCCTCGGCGTGGGCGACCGTGGTCAAGCGCCCCGTCGTCGTTGAGGACCCGTCGCTCGGCGAGGTGATCGCGGTCCGGTCCATGGTCTACCTGGCCCTGACCTACGATCACCGGCTCATCGACGGGGCTGACGCGGCCCGGTTCCTCACCACCGTGAAGGGGCGCCTTGAGGAGGGCGCGTTCGAGGCCGAGCTGGGCCTGTAACCTGTCCAGCCATGAAGGTCGCGGTTACCGGGTCATCCGGGCTGATTGGTTCCGCGCTGGCGGCAAGCCTGCGGGCGGACGGCCACCAGGTCGTCCGCCTGGTCAGGCGGCCGCCGCACGCGGTCAGCACTGACGGGTCCGACGTCGGCCGGGCCGGGGAGATCCGCTGGGATCCCCGCGCCGCCGACGCGGGTGCCCCGGCCCTTGACGGCATCGACGCCTGCGTGCACCTGGCCGGCGCCGGGGTCGCCGATCACCGCTGGACCCGGTCCTACAAGGCGGAGATCCGGGCCAGCAGGGTCCTTGCCACCCGCGCGCTCGCGAGCGTCCTGGCCAGGCTCGCCGTCCCGCCCAAGGTCTTCGTCTGCGCCTCCGCGATCGGCTGGTACGGCGATACCGGCGGCCGGGAGGTCACCGAGGACACCCCGGCCGGGCAGGGATTCCTGGCCCGGGTGGTGCACGACTGGGAGGCGGCGGCGGCGCCAGCGGCCGAGAAGGGCATCCGCGTCGTTCACCTGCGCAGCGGCCTCGTCCTGGACAAGGGCGGCGGCGTGCTTGGCCGCCTGCTGCTGCCCGCCCGGTTCGGGCTGCTCCCCCGGTTCGGCACTGGTTCCCAGGTGATGAGCTGGATCTCCCTTGCCGACGAGGTCGGGGCGATCCGGTTCCTGCTCGGCTGCGATGGCGCGGCGGGTCCGTACAACCTGACCGCGCCCAACCCGGTCACCAACAGCGAGCTCACGGCGGCGCTGCACCATGCGTTGCGCCGCCCGGACTTCCCCGCCTTGCGGGTGCCGGAACCGGTGCTCCGGCTGGCCCTCGGCGAGATGTCCACGGAGTTGCTGACGAGCGCACGGGTGCTGCCCAGGCGGCTTGAGGAGGCCGGCTACGAGTTCCGGTACCTGACCGTCGGCGCGGCGCTGGCGGCGCAGTTGCGCTGAGGCCAGCCGGCGCCACGGCGAGCCCGCCGAGGGGACACTTAAGCGCCAGGCTGCATGACGATCTCGAAGTCGGCGTGCCGGAACGGGACCGGGACGCCCCACTTGCGCGCCAGCGCCGGGTCGTCCTCCTCCTCGAAGTCGGCGACCAGCGACTTCTTCACCGCGAACACCGTGTCCGACTCGATGTACTCGCTGTCGGCCACGAAGATGTGCGTGGTCAGGTCCCGGTGGCCGGGCGCGGTCACGATGAAGTGGATGTGCGCCGGGCGGAACGGGTGCCGGCCCGTCGCGACCAGCAGTTCACCCGCCGGACCGTCGGTCGGGATCGGGTAGTAGCTCGGCACGACCGTGCGGAACCAGAAACGGCCGTCGGCGTCGGCCGTGAACAGGCCGCGGCCGTTGCCGCGCGGCTGCACGTCCGGCTGCTGAACGTCATAGAAGCCCTGGTCGCTGGCCTGCCAGACGTCGACCCTGGCACCCGGCAGCGGCGTGCCGTCCACCGACACCACGCGGCCGGTCACCACGCAGGGCGTCCCGGTGCCAACATGGTCAATGTTCGCCCCCGACTCCAGGGCCGGCGACTCCACCACATGGAACGGGCCAAGCACGGTCGACTCGGTCGCGACGCCGAACTTCCGGTTGTTGATCGTCTCGGTCAGCATCGACAGGCCGAGCACGTCCGACAGCAGGATGAACTCCTGCCGGTCGGCGTCGCACTTTTGGCCGGTCCGGGTCAGGAAGTCAATGCCGGCGTTCCACTCGGGGATGGTCAGCTCCACCTCCCTCGCGAAGGCGTGCAGGTGCCGCACCAGGCTGGTCAGGACCTCCCGCAGCCTCGGGTCGGTGGACGGGGCGAGACTGTCGATCACGGCGTCGGCGGCAGTTTCCTCGGTGAAATCGGTTGCCATGCGCTCAGGCTAGACCCCGGCCACCGCCCGTACTACCCCTTCCCCCTCCCTCCCCCTCCCCCCCCCCCCTCCCCCTCCCCCGCCCGCGGACCTGGCCGTTGTCCTTCTTCCCTCGTGACCGAACGGCCTGTCGCGTTCTCCCTTCGCCGCCCAGTAGCGGAATCCGCCAGATCGACGGAACCGGCTCGACGTCGCCGCGCGCGCCCACCGCCACCAGGGTGGACAGCCGATGAGCCGCTGCGCCGCCCGGAACATGACGAACGCCAGCGGTAGCTCGATGATGGCCGCGGACGCGAGGCTCTCCCAGACGCCGATCGTGCCGAGGTCAAGGATCACGTCGAACCAGGCGTCGCAGCACAGGAGCGTCGCGGTGACCAGCAGGCACGCGATCACGATCTGGCGGCCGCGCCAGAACGCCCAGCCAGTCATGGCGAACGCCGCCAGCAGCATGACGTCGAAGCCGACCCACGCGAACCGCCAGTGCGTGGCGGTGTAGTGCCGCTGCAAGGTGAGGGTGAGCACGATAATCCATCCGAGCAAGACGATGCACGCGATCATCGACGCCAGCGCCCCGAGCCTGCGACCGCGATGCCAGTTGAGCCTCGCGCAGCGGGTGCGGGTAGTCGATGGCGGCCAGGGTGCGGGCCAGCTCCCGCCGCTCGGCCGGGGCCATCTCGCGCAGTTCGGCCTCATTGATCACCATTAAGTTGTGCCCGCTGGGCACGGCTGTCTCACGTGCGGCGGCACGCGTGCTCTGTGAGGTAACCAACGTGTCCTACCCTCAATGACGTGGGTGGCGATCTCTTTTCCAGCTCCGTGGCCGATCAGCTGCTGTACGTGCACGCCGGGTTCGGGGCGGCGGCGGTGGACTACGTCGCGGCCTGGGACCTGCAGCGCGAGGTGCATGCCCGGCGGGTCGCGGACGAGGTACCGGACTGCTGCCTGCTGCTTGAGCACCAGCCGGTCTACACGGCGGGCAAGCGGACGGCCGTGTCGGACCGGCCGACCGGGGACCCCGGCGCGCCAGTGATCGACGTGGACCGCGGCGGCAAGATCACCTGGCATGGCCCTGGCCAGCTCACCGCCTACCCGATCCTCCGGCTGCGCGACCCGGTTGACGTGGTCGCCTACGTGCGGGCCCTGGAGGAGGCGATGATCGGCGTGTGCGCCGAGTTCGGCGTGACCGCGACCCGCGTGGCGGGCCTGTCCGGTGCGTGGATCCTCGGCGACCCTGGCAACCCGCTGCGCCCCAACCGGAAGGTCGGCGCGATCGGCGCCCGGGTGGCGAAGGGGGTCACCATGCACGGGCTGGCGCTGAACTGCGACAGCGACCTGTCCTGGTTCGACCGCATCGTGCCGTGCGGCATCCGGGACGCGGGCGTGACCTCGCTCACCGCCGAGACCGGCATTCCGGTCACCGTGTCGGACGTCACGCCGCTGATGGAGCGGCACCTCGCGGCGGCCCTCGGCTACCGGGCCTGGCAGCGGGTGTTTTCCTGGGGGGATGCACACCTTAAGTCAAGTGGTCCGGTGCCCCCAGCACAGTTGCCGGACAGTTGTCATACAGGCATGTCACGATGATTATCCAAAAATCGGGTCGCTTTCGGCTCAGCCCCGGTGGTTCTCACCTTCGCTGCTGCTGCTCTTGTGGTGCTCGCTCGCTGGCGCTCGCCGCACGTCGTGGCCAGACGCCGTTTCGAGGGGGCTAACCTGGGATTGTGACGTCTACATCGGCTCCTAGCTCGCTTGCTCCCGAGGGACGGCGGATGCTCCGCCTGGAAGCCCGTAACGCCGAGGTCCCGATCGAGAAGAAGCCGCCGTGGATCAAGACCAGGCTGCGCACCGGGCCGCAGTACACGGAGCTGAAGGGCCTGGTGCGGGCCGAGGGACTGCACACGGTCTGCGAGGAGGCCGGCTGCCCCAACATCTTCGAGTGCTGGGAGGACCGCGAGGCCACTTTCCTCATCGGCGGCGACCAGTGCACCAGGCGCTGCGACTTCTGCCAGATCGACACCGGCAAGCCCGCGCCGCTGGACACCGACGAGCCGCGCCGGGTGGCCGAGTCCGTCGTCGCGATGAGGCTGCGGTACGCGACGATCACCGGCGTGGCCCGCGATGACCTGGAAGACGGCGGGGCATGGCTGTACGCCGCAGACGGTGCGGGAGATCCACCGCGCGGTGCCCGGCTGCGGCGTCGAACTGCTCGCCCCCGACTTCAATAACGACGCCGCGCAGCTGGCCGAGGTCTTCGATGCCGCGCCCGAGGTGTTCGCGCACAACCTGGAGACGGTCCCCCGGGTGTTCCGGCGGATCAGGCCGGGCTTCCGGTACGAGCGGTCGCTGGCGGTGCTGCGGGCCGCGCACGAGGCCGGGCTGGTGACCAAGTCGAACCTGATCCTGGGCCTGGGCGAGTCTCGTGCCGAGATCGGTCCCGCGATGGAGGACCTGCGCGCGGCCGGCTGCGACCTGCTCACGATCACCCAGTACCTGCGCCCGTCGAAGCGGCACCACCCAGTGGAGCGCTGGGCGAAGCCAGAGGAGTTCGTCGAACTGCGCGAGGAGGCGCTGGCCCTCGGCTTCGCCGGGGTGATGTCCGGCCCGCTGGTTCGCTCCTCCTACCGGGCAGGCCAACTCTATGCACAGGCAGCACTTTCCCGGGGCGTGTAAACCAGCCACCCGGACGCCCGGCTCGCCTGCGCCCGTGCGGTTACTCCCTAGTGCCGCCGAAACCGTATGCTGCCTGGTGTTGGAACGGGCATTGCTGAAGGAAAGGCTAACGCCGTGGTTGACAAATACAGCGCCGAGAACCTGCAGAACGCCGGACGGCTGAAGCAGCTACGGATGGCCGCCAGCCTGGTCAACCAGTCGGACAAGAAGGCACTGCCGATCACCATCGGCAGCGGCGTGGCGGTCATCGCGGTGGTCGTGGTCGCCGGGCTGCTCTCCGGGCTGGCGGCGATCCTCATCCCGCTCGGCGTGCTGGCCGGGCTGGTGACGATCATGGTGATCTTCGGCCGGTACGTCCAGGCCTCGCAGTACGCGGCGATCGAGGGCCAGCCGGGCGCCGCGGCGGCGGTGCTGCAGTCGATGCGCGGCAACTGGACCGTCACCCCCGCCGTCAACGGCAACCGGAACATGGACGTCGTGCACCGCACGGTGGGCCGCCCCGGCGTCGTCCTGGTCGCCGAGGGCGACCCCAAGCGGGTCGCCCCGCTGCTGGCGGCGGAGAAGAAGAGGACCGCCCGGGTCGCGTTCGACGTGCCGATCTTCGAGTTCCAGATCGGGACCGGCGAGGGCCAGGTCAAGATCGGCGACCTGCAGAGGAAAGTCATGCGACTGCCGCGCAACCTGCGGCCCGCCGCCGTCAGCGACCTCAACCACCGGCTCAAGGCCCTCCAGCCAACCCTGGCCATGCCCAAGGGCCCGCTTCCGCGCAACGCCCGCCAGCCGAAGATGCCCCGCCCCCGAACGCGGTAATTCTGGGGGATAGACGGCCGGGCATCAACGCTGGCCGACGGACGCGTCGTCATCTGGGCATGAGCCTCGGCTTACAACAGCTCCGGTACCGACGTCTGGGACTCAGGAGCCGGTCCGGACCAGGACCAGGACGCCACCCAAAAGACGTGCGGGCCGCTACCTCTGTCTCCAGTACGAGTGGCGGACGACAACCCAGCGGCAACGGCGCTCGTCGTGTCGCGGCGGGCTACATCCTTACGACGATGGTGTCGGCGGCGCGGTCGTGCAGGCCGCGCAGGTCACGGTCGCACAACAGTGGCGGGACGACGAAGAAGAGCAAAACGGTGCGCACCGCCGCCCACACGAAGCCGGGGCGGTCGCCGTTGGTGCGGATGACCCGGATGCCGAGCAGGCGCTTGCCGATGGTGAGGCCGCTGAGCGCGGTGAGCAGGTAGATCTCCAGGGCGCACACGAGGAGCGTCCAGTTCTGCGTCGCGAGGTAGGCGTGGTCGCTGACGCCGATCATCGAGTGCCGGGTCACCGCCGAGACGAGCAGCTCGCACAACAGCCAGTCAACGATCAGGGCGAGCAGGCGCCGGCCGATGGGCGCCGCCGAACCTGGCCCTTCTTGTGGCAGGCCGAACCGCTTCCCGGGATAATCCGGCGTAGTATCTCCCGCGTCGGCGTTCGGGGCAGCCAACCGCACCGCGCTCGCGCGACGCGGGTCCCTGCGTTCATCAGCACAGCACTACGGTATCCGCTCGGTGACTTCCGCAGTCCCGCCGCAGCCTTCTCCGAGGGCGCGCCTCGCGGCGGGGCGCAAGGGGACACGCTGCACGCGTAACACCAGTGAAACATCCGGGACACCAGCCGGAAATTGCGGACGGCTAGGGTCCAAACCGCACGCAGCCGTGATTACCGAGGTTAAGCCTACATATGCGCGCCCTGTACAGGGAGGGTTGATGTCGTTCAGCAGCGCTGAAGAGGTCCTGAGCTACATCGCGGAGGAGAAGGTCGAGTTCGTCGACGTCCGCTTCACCGACCTGCCCGGCGTCGCAGCACTTCAACGTGCCGGTCGAGACTTCGACGCCGACTTCTTCACCGAGGGCCAGATGTTCGACGGCTCGTCGATCCGCGGCTTCCAGCGATCCACAAGTCGGACATGAAGCTCATCCCGGACCCGACCACCGCTTACTCGACCCGTTCCGCCCGCACAAGACGCTCAACATCACGTTCATCGTCGCGACCCGCGCACCGGCGAGCCGTACAGCCGCGACCCGCGCCAGGTGGCCGCGCAAGGCCGAGGCGTACCTGAAGTCGACCGGCATCGCCGACACGGCGTACTTCGGCCCCGAGGCCGAGTTCTACATCTTCGACGACGGCGCGCTTCGAGACCAAGGCAGAACGACGGCTACTACTACATCGACTCGATCGAGGGCGCCTGGAACACCGGCCGCGTCGAGGAGGGCGGCAACCTCGGCTACAAGACGCCGTACAAGGGCGGCTACTTCCCGGTCCCGCCGGTCGACCACTACGCCGACCTGCGCGACGAGATGGTCCGCGCCTCATCGAGCGTGGGCCTCGAGCGTCGAGCCGCCGCACCACGAGGTCGGCACCGCCGGCCAGGCCGAGATCAACTACCAGTTCGACACGCTGCCCACGCCGGCCGACAAGGTCCTGCTGTTCAAGTACGTCGTCAAGAACGTCGCCTGGCGGCCGGCAAGACCGCGACCTTCATGCCGAAGCCGCTGTTCGGCGACAACGGCTCGGGCATGCACTGCCACCAGTCGCTGTGGAAGGACGGCGAGCCGCTGTTCTACGACGAGCTCGGCTACGCCGGCCTGTCCGACATCGGCGCGCTGGTACATCGGCGGCCTGCTGCAAGCACGCGCCGTCGCTGCTGGCGTTCACCAACCCGACGGTGAACTCCTACCACCGCCTGGTGCCGGGCTACGAGGCGCCGGTCAACCTGGTCTACTCGGCCGGCAACCGCTCGGCCTGCATCCGCGTCCCGATCACCGGCACGAACCCGAAGGCCAAGCGCATCGAGTTCCGCGTGCCGGACCCGTCGTGCCAACCCGTACCTCGCGTTCTCGGCGATGCTGATGGCCGGCCTCGACGGCATCAAGAACAAGATCGAGCCGCCGGCCCCGGTCGACAAGGACCTCTACGAGCTGCCGCCGGACGAGGCCGCGTCGATCCCGCAGGTGCCGGGCTCGCTCGGCGAGGTGCTCGACGCGCTCGAGGCCGACCACGACTACCTGACCGAGGGCGGCGTCTTCACCGAGGACCTCATCGAGACCTGGATCGACTACAAGCGCACCAACGAGGTCGACCCGATCCGGCTGCGCCCGCACCCGCACGAGTTCGAGCTGTACTACGACATCTGACGGTTACACCCGCTCTGACCAGGTATTTCACGGTTCCGCCGTGACGCTTGGGGCGCAGCAGCCATGGCGCCGGTTCCCGCGTGGAATCGGGGCCCGCTAGATTCACCGATGTCACGAGCGCCAGCGTTAAGCCCCGGCTTGCTGGCCGGCAACCCTCCTCCGCGGTGGGGTGCTCCGGGTGAGGACATGGCCGCGCCGGACCGGGCGCGGCAAGCGCGGATCCGGGGTGCCGGGTCCCCATCAAGGCCCGGAGGTCCTGCGATGACGTCATCGTTGCTGGCTCGAGCACGCCGCTCGCCGCCGCTCCCACCAGCGACCGCGCTGGCGGAGCTGATAGGCGGCGGTGAGCTGGTTCCTGTCGTCTCGGGTCGGCGGGTCCGTTACGTCAACCTGGACTATGCCGCCAGCGCGCCCGCGCTCCGCCCGGTCGCCGACCTGGTGGGGCAGGTGCTTCCGCTGTACGCCAGCGTGCACCGTGGCGCGGGGTACGCTTCCCAGGCCTGCACGGCCGCCTACGAGGCGGCCCGACGGGAGGTCGCGGCGTTCGTCGGCGCCGGCGACGACGACGTGACGATCTTCACCCGGAACACCACCGACGCGCTGAACCTGCTGGCGCGGGCCGTACCCGGGCCGGTCGTGTGCCTGGACATAGAGCACCACGCCTGCCTGCTGCCCTGGCGGGACCGGATCATGGTGCCTGCTCCGCCCACCTTCACCGGGACGCTGGCGGCGCTGGAAGCCACGCTGGCGGCCACGCCCGCCGCGCTGGTCGCGGTGACCGGCGCGTCGAACGTCACCGGGGAGTGCCCGGCACTGGCCCCGCTCGCAGCGCTCGCCCACCGGTACGGCGCCCGGCTGGCGGTGGACGGGGCGCAACTGGTCCCGCACCAGCGGGTGGACATGGCGGCGCACGGGATCGACTACCTGGCCTTCTCCGGGCACAAGATGTACGCGCCGTTCGGCGCCGGGGCGCTGGTCGGGCGCCGGGACTGGCTGGACGCCGCTCCGGCCTACCTGGCGGGCGGCGGAGCGGTTCGCGCGGTGGAACCGGACTCGGTCGCGCTGGGCCGCTGCCCCGGCCCGGCACGAGGCCGGGACGCCGAACGTGGTCGGCGCGCTCGCCCTGGCCGCGGCCTGCCGGTGCGTCGCCTCGCTGCCGCCGGGGGCGGTCCGCGAGCACGAATCGGCGCTGCTGAGCCGGCTGACGGACGGCCTGGCGTCGGTCGGCGCGCGGGAGCTGCGGATCTGGTCCGCCGCTGATTCCCGGGCGGCCCGGTCGACCGGGTGGCGGTCGCCTCGTTCACCGTGCCGGGGTACCCGGCGGCGCTCGTTGCGTCCTACCTGTCGGCCGAGCACGGAATCGGCGTGCGGGACGGGAAGTTCTGCGCCCACCCGCTGCTTGCCCGGCTGACCGCTGACGGTGACGGCGGCGGCAGTGGCGGGACGGTGACGGCACTGCCGTGCGGGCCAGTCTCGGCCTCGGCAGCCGCGCCGAGGACCTGGACCGGCTCATCGAGGCGCTGGAGCGACTCCGTCGCGAGGGACCGGCGTGGACGTACGGCGCCGATCACCGGCCGGTACCCGATCCTCGGCCGCTGCCGGCGTGGGCGGTGCCATCGCTGGCTGGCTCGGGTGCGCCGGACGGCCGCTCGCCGTGCGCCTACCGGTAGTGCCCGCAGCTCGCGGATAGGCTTGGCCAATGCGCGGCGATGACCTGAGGTGGATGGAGCTTGCCATCGAACTGGCCTGGCTCGCACCGCGGTCATCGGCGGCGTACAGCGTGGGAGCGGTCATCGTCGGGGCCGACGGCGCGGAGCTGTCCCATGGCTTCTCCAGGGAGGCCGGTGACCCGAACGCGCACGCCGAGGAGGCGGCACTCGGCAAGCTCGGTCCCGGCGACCCGCGGCTGGCCGGCGCGACCATTTACAGCACGCTTGAGCCATGCTCACAGCGCAAGTCACGGCCGCGTAGCTGCACCGAGCTTATCCTCGCGACGCGGACTGCCGCCATCCTGGAAAACCGGGCGAGGCAGCCGGGCCGGGCGGGAGTCCCGGCATCGGGCGCGTCGTGATCGGCTGGCGGGAGCCGGGCCTGTTCGTGGCGGACTGCCAGGGCGTCGAACTGCTCGCGCAAGCCGGGATCGAGGTCACCGAACTGCCGGAGCTGGCCGAGCGGGCGAAGGCCCCAAACCGGCACCTTGGCGTGTGACTCCTCGCCCTTGACCGGTTGATGCCCGCGCCATGTAGTCGACTATGTGACCAAACAGTGCCTCATTCGTCACTTTCGGCAAATTACGTCGACGTAACATAGCTACCGGCCAGTATATTGGTTGTACATCACCGCGCCGGGGGGCTACGCGTGACAGCTTGTCAACGTCAACGACCCGGTGATTAAGGGGCGCTGGAGGCATGGAAACGACGACCTTCACCGCGCTAGCTGAGCGCGCCGGTCGCTGGTGGACCGTCCGGGTCCCGCAGATCGAGGGGCTGGCCGTTCAGGTGCGCAGCCTGGACCAGGCCGAGATGATGGCCCGGCGGCACATCGCGAGGCCCTTCACGTGCCTCCGGAGTCGGTCCGGGTCGAGGTGCGCACCGAGGCATCGGTCCTGCCCGCCGTCACGAAGGCGCTGCAGGCCCGCCAGGCGGCGGCCCAGGCCGCCGAGGCCGCGGCGCGCGCGACGCGCTCCGCCATTGAGGCACTGCTCGCCGACGGGTCCACCCTCCAGGAGGCGGCCATCGTGCTGCGACTGTCGCCGGAGGAGGCAGCCGAGTTCGCCTCCGGCTCGCAGGGATCCCGGCGGCGCGTCGATGCCCCCGGCGGCCATGGCTGCCCCCGGCGGCCATGATGCCCCCGGTGGCCATGGTGCCTCCGGCGGCCATGGCGCTCCTAGCGCTCCCGGCGGCCATGGCGCCGCGGGTGGCCACGGCGCTCCCGGCGGGCCGCGCGCCAGCCACGGTCCAAGGCGACCCCGAGCCTCCTGTCGGCCCGAGCGGCCTGCCGCAGCGGACGCGCTCGACTGGCCCGGCGGCGGTGCACCACTAGCCACGTGACAGCCGCGTGACCCGATAAATCCCGTTGGCAGGATTCGCTCCCGCCCGTAGGGTGGGCAGTACTGTGAGCGAATATGAGTCCATCGCGAGGATCGACGCCTTTTGCGACGCCGCGCCCCGGCAGTGGGCGAACGCCGAGTCCACGGGCTCGCTCGTTCTCTTCATCCCGTCCGGCCCAGGCTGGCCCTACTACGCCCGGCCACGGCTCGGCCGCTCTTCCAGCCGAACTGATCAGCGTCGCCAACGTGCGCGCGGTGCGGGCACGCCAGCGTGAGCTGCTGATTCCCGAGTCCTTCGAGTGGATCGAGCAGGCCGCGCCCGACATGGCAGCGGCCGCCGCCGGCGCGGGCCTTGACGTGCACAGGCACCCGCTCATGCTGCTCGGCACCCTGGTGCCGCCGCCCGCCCTGCCGCCACGGGTCAGCGTCCGCGTCCTCGCGCCCAACGACCCGGAGGTCATCCTGGCGTGGGCGGTGCCCGGAGTCGCGTTCGGCCACCCGGGGACCGCGGTCGGCGAGGCGGGAGTGACCGAGCGCGACAAGATCGCCGCTGATCACGATCCGAGCACCATCACCTTGCTCCGCGAGAAGCTGGAGTCCGGCGTGTCGGTGCTCGCCGCCGCCTTTGGCCCGAGCGGCCCCCTGGCGGCGGGCAGCTACCAGCTCACCGGCGGCGTCGCCGAGATCACCGGGCTTGGCGTGCTGCCCGCGAGCCGCCGCCGCGGCCTCGGTGCCGCCGTGACGGCGGCGCTGGCCGCCGACGCGATCGCCCGTGGCGGCCGTATCGTCTTCCTGTCCGCGACCGACGAGGTAGTCGCCCGCGTCTACGAGCGGCTCGGCTTCCGCCGCATCGGCACCGCGATGATCGCCGACCCCCCGAACGCGTAGGCCTCCAGCGGGCAGTGATCAGTCCGCCATGCTAGCCCCTGCGCCTCGCCTGCTCGCCCAGCTCACGCCAGTCAGTGGTGGCGAGGTGACTACTAGCCCTGACACGCGCCAGGGCCGCCGGGGTCAGGCCGGAGAGGGCCACGCACTCCCTCGTCAGGTGCGCCTGGTCGGCGTACCCGGCCTCGACGGCAACAGTCGCGAGGTCACGGGAAACCGGCGACGTCGCCGTGCCCGCTGCTCATCGATTCGCTGGACGAAGCGCTGGAACCGGTAGACGCGCTGCAGGGTCTTCGGGCCATACCCGACGGCCTCGTGGAACCGGCGGCGCAGCTGGCGCTCGCTGAGGTCGATGACGGCCGCCACCTGCTCAAGGCGGGCCGCCGGGTCGCGCAGCAGGCTCGCCGCGTGCGTCACCGCATTGGTCGGGGGCACCCTCGCCGACCAGCGTGCCCGCGATGTCCAGCGCCTTCTCCACGGCCACGACCGGGTCAAGATCCGGGGACAGCGCGCCGCCGTCGTCGTCGCGGGGAGCCGAGCCGGGGGCAGTAGATCAGCGAGGTCAACTCGCTGGTCGCGGATCTCGCTCAGCGGCAGGCCGAGCGCGGGGCCGCCGGCGGAAGGCCGGAAACGGACGCCGACCATGACGGTGCCAGGCCGGGTGACCGATGCGGACCGGGCCGGTGTCCGGGCCGGCGACGTAGGAGCCGGCTCCCTGCTCCCAGATGAGGTCGCTGCACGCGTCGGGCAGCACCAGGGCGTCCCGGCTGGCGTCCTCGGGCGCGATGCTCGCCCACAGGCAGGCGACCATGCCCCGCAGCGCCGGCGGCGGTGCCCACTCGGCGTAGCCGGGCGCGAGCCACGCGCCGCCCGGCACCCAGTCCACCGCCGATACTGCCATGCACCCAGCATGCCACGCCCGGACGGGAGCGCAGTTGCGCGAATGGCCGTTTCGTTCAAGACCGGCGGCAGCCTCTCGTGCTGGGATGGGGGCATGAACACGAAGAAGACTCCTGACATCGCGGCGGCGGAGCGGTTCCTGGCCGGGCACGCGCGCGTGGTTGACCGGCGGGCGCTCGAGCGGCTGTTCCAGGGCGGAGCGGCTCAGCCCGTCAAGGACGCCGTGGCCGCCTACCGGAACGCCGATGGTGGCTTCGGGCACGCGCTGGAGCCGGACTGCCGGGCCAGCGCCAGCCAGCCGGCCGCCGTGGG
Source organism: uncultured Actinomycetota bacterium (assembly GCA_963735415.1). Classification (GTDB taxonomy): domain Bacteria; phylum Actinomycetota; class Actinomycetes; order Streptosporangiales; family Streptosporangiaceae; genus Trebonia. The sequence goes on from CAVTLB010000037.1 coordinate 33,081, forward strand.
GATGGCGCTGCGGCTGCTGGACATCGGCAGACGCCTGGGACGACGGCATGGCGCTGGCCGCCTGTGACTGGCTCGGCTCGGTCGCCCCGGCCACGGGAGGCGCCGCGTTCGTCGAGGCAACCGTGTCCGAGGGGCCGCACGCGCCCTGGTGGGTGCCCGAGGAGGGGCGTCCCTCCTCCCCGATCCAGACCGGGCTGATCGCGGGAGTCCTGCACTCGCGCGCGGTCAGGCATCCCTGGCTGGACGGGGCGACCGCCGTCATGTGGGACATGATCGAGCGGCTGGCGGAGCCGAGCGCGTACCCGATGCTCGGCGTCTGCCGCTTCCTGGACCACGTTCCGGACCGGGACCGTGCCCAGGTCGCGCTCAAGAAGGTCGGAGCCGCTACTGCTTGACCCGAGCGTCATCGCACTGGACCCGCGAGGCCGCTGGCGAGGTGCACACTCCCCGCTGGACTTCGCGCCACTGCCGGGTTCGATCGCCCGGCGGCTGTTCGACGACGCGACGATCGCGGCACACCTCGATCATCTACGCGGCGGGCCAGCGGGAGGACGGCGGCTGGATGTTCAACTGGCCGTCGTGGTCCCCGGCCGCCGAGGCCGACTGGCGCGGCTTCCTGACCGTCGACGCCCTGCGCGTCCTGCGCGCCAACGGGCGGCTTGACTCAGCCCCGGCCCGCCGGAGGCGCTGATCTCGCCGAAGAACATGCGCTCCATGACCGCGCGCGCGTGGCGGGCGGCGCGGCGCCAGTCCTCTTCCAGGGCCTGGGCCGGCTCGACTGTCTCCACGCCGCCGGTGCCCTTGGCTACGCCGGCCGGGCGGTAGCCGAGCAGCCTCGCCACCGCCGTCAGCTCCGTGTGGCGGGACGGGAGCGAGTCGTCCGCGCGACCGCGCACCAGCATGATGGCGTTGCGGATGCGGGCCGCGAGCTGCCAGGAGGTCGCCAGCGCGGCGGCGTCCTGCTGCTCCACGAGGCCAGCGTCAACCGCGGCGGCCAGCGCGTCCAGCGTCTTGGTCGTGCGCAGCCCGGCCACCGACGCGCCGTGCTGCAACTGCAGCAGCTGGACCGTCCACTCGACATCGGACAGGCCGCCCGGGCCGAGCTTGAGGTGCCGGGCGCGGTCGACGCCGCGCGGGATGCGCTCGGCCTCGACGCGGGCCTTGATCCGGCGGATCTCGCGCACCGCGTGGTCGGAAAGCCCGGCCACCGGGTACCGGTACTCATCGGCGAGCGCGATGAAGCGGGCGCCCAGGGACGCGTCCCCCACCGCGAACTCGGCCCGCAGCAGGGCCTGGTACTCCCACGGCGCGCTGCGACTGGCGTAGTACTTGCGGCACGCCGCCAGGCTGCGCACCAGCGGCCCCTGGCGGCCCTCCGGGCGCAGGCTCGCGTCCAGGATCAGCGGCGGATCCGGGGCCGGCAGCTCTAGCAGCCGGGTCATCTCGGCCGCGACGGCCTGGGCGCTGTCGGAGGCCAGCCGGTCGCCCGCGGCATCCAGGCCCGGGTCGCGGGTCGTGCACGAAGATCACGTCGGCGTCGCTGCCGTAGCCGGTCTCGTGGCCGCCGTACCGGCCCATCGCGATGACGGCGAACCGGGTGGGCAGCGGCCTGCCGATGCTCTCTTCGACGCGGGCGACCGCCACCGCCAGCGCGGCCTCCAGCGACGCGCTGGTGACGGCGGTCAGCGCCTCCGCCATGCGGGCCAGCCCATCCCCGGGCTGCCCGCCCAGGCCGTCGGCCGTCTCGAGCACGTCGGCCGAGGCGATTCGCAGCAGTTCCTTGCGCCGGATCGACCGGATCGCGACCGCCGCCGCGTCCGGGTCCCGCTCGTGCCGGGTGGCCGCCGCCATCATTTCCGAACGGACCATGGCCAGTGTCCGCGGCACGCAGCTCCTCGTCGTCGGCGAAGATCGCCACGGCCTCGGGGGCACGCAGCAGCAGGCCGGTGGCGTACCGGCTGGAGGCGAGCACGCAGGCCATCCGGCGGGCGGCCTTGGTCTCGTCCCGCAGCAGCCGCAGGTACCAGGGCGACTCCCCGAGCGCCTCGCTCACCTGGCGGAACGCCAGCAGCCCCGCGTCCGGCTCGGCCGCGTCGGCGAACCAGCCGAGCAGCACCGGCAGCAGGGTGCGCTGGATCGCGGCGCGCCGCCGCACTCCGGTGGTCAGCGCCTCGATGTGCCGCAGCGCGCCGACCGGGTCCGCGTAGCCGAGGGCCTCCAGCCGGGCCTGGGCCGCCTCCGGCGTGAGCCGCGCGGCCTCCGTGGGCAGCCGGGCGACGGCGTCAAGCAGCGGCCGGTAGAACAGCTTCTCGTGCAGGCGGCGGACCCGCAGGGCATGCTTTCGCCACGCCTCGTCGAACGCCGTCGCCGGGTCGCCGCGGCCCGCCAGGGGCAGGGAGGCCCGCGCGGGGCCGCTGCCCGCGTGCTGGCTGCCTGCGCGACCTGGCTGCCCTGCGCGACCTGGGTACCAGGAACGGGGACGCTATCTGGCGGCAGGAGGCCGGAGCCAGTCCGTTCGGAATCGGACAGCAGGTGCATCGCCCGGCCCAGCCGGCGCAGCACGGCGGGGTCGTCGGGAAGGGTGTGGGTCCGGCGCAGGTGGTAGAGCTGGAGCAGGTGCTCGGTCTGGCGCAGGAAGCGGTAGGCGGCGGCGAGGTCCTCGGCGTCCGCGCGGCCGACATAGCCGCCGTCGGCGAGCGCGGCCAGCGCCGGGAGGGTGCCCGGGGCGCGGACCCGGTCGTCGGCGCGGCCGTGCACGAGCTGCAGGAGCTGGACCGCGAACTCGATGTCGCGCAGGCCGCCGGGGCCGAGCTTGAGCTCGCGGCCAGCCATGTTCTTGGGCAGCGTGGACTCCACCCGGCGGCGCATGGCCTGCACGTCCGCGACGAAGTTGTCGCGCTGGGAGGCCTGCCAGACCAGCGGGGTGACCGCGTCGGCATAGGCCCTGGCGAGGGCCATGTCCCCGGCGACCGGGCGGGCTTTCAGCAGCGCCTGGAACTCCCAGGTCTTGGCCCACCGGTCGTAGTAGGCCAGGTGGCTGGCCAGGGTGCGGACGAGGGGGCCGTTGCGGCCTTCCGGGCGGAGGTTCGGGTCGACGGGGAAGATCGCGCCCTCGGGGGTGAACTCTCCGCACACGCCGATCATCCGGGTGGCGAGCTGGGTGGCGGCCTTGAGTCCCGCCTGGTCGGTGTCGTCGCTGGCGACGAGGATGACGTCCACGTCGCTGGCGTAGTTCAGCTCGCGGGCACCGCACTTGCCCATGGCGATGACGGCGAGCCGGGGCAGCGGGCAGCTGGACGGCACCGCCGCGCCTCTTGCTGTTATCAGCTCGTATCGCGCGACGGCCAAGGCCGCCTCCAGGACCGCGCCGGCGAGGTCGGCGAGTTCCTCGGCCACCTCATCGACGGTGTTCGATCCCGGTGAGGTCCCGCGCGGCCAGGTGCAGCAGGCGGCGGTGGTAGGCGGCGGCGAGGCGCCCGGCGCGAGCCTCGGCTGGCGCCGCTACCTGGCCGCGGATGCCTTCCTGGTCGCGCCACGGGGCGGCGACCGGCTCCGGTGCCCGCGGATCGGCCCCCACGGCGCATAGCAGCTCGGCGCGGATGGCCGCGGGACCGGGGCGCTCTACCCGCCTCGGGACCCTTGAGGACGTCCCGGTCGGCGGGATGCCTGGCCAGGTGGCCGGCGAGGGCAGTGCTCGCGCCGAGAGTGACGATGAGGCGGTCACGGAAGCCGTGGTCCTCGCTCAGCTCGCGGACAACCGCCGGGTCGCGCTCGGCGAGCAGGGCGAGGCTGGCCAGCGCGAGGTCGGGATCGGAGGCCGTCCCGAGCGCGGTGAGCAGTCCGTCGTCGCCCGGATGCCGCGTTCCCGGCGGCCGGTAGCTCCTCGATCGTCCGGGCGGCCCGGGACACGTCCGCGAAGCCCATCCGGGCCAGCCGGCCAGCCAGCGAGGTCCGAAGAGGCCTGGCTTCCGATCGCCTCCGGGCTTAGGCGCGGCTCCTTCCTTCGCTCCCGCTCCTCGGTCCTCGGAGCTCCGCTCAGTACAGTCACCGCCGCCCTCCGGCTCACTTCCGCTCACACGCTTAACCGTATACCGGCCGTCCGACATGCAGCGAAACGCTTGAGTAACTGACCGCCATAGCAGTCGAGGGGTCGATCACGGGATCCACCCGCTGGATGAACAGGTGGAACCCGCGATCGACCTGCTGCGGGTAGCCTTCAGGTGAACCCGCGCCGCCTGCGGCGGGCTGGCGTGCATGGACCCGCGAGCGACCTGCTGCGCGCCTACGGTGCCCGCGCAGTGCGGCGGTATGCTGAGCGCGTCGCGACATGCGTCGACCCGATCGCGAGCAGGTGACACGCGATCGACCGTCTCGGGGTACGGTCGACCCGTTCGAAACGTGGGTCGTCGGCTCGGGCTGCCAGGCGGCCGACGGCCGCGCGTGCGACTCGCCGCACTGTGGTAGGCATGTCCCATGGTCGAACTCATCCCCCGCAGCGTGCTCTTCGGCAATCCCGAGCGGACTAGCCCGTGCCTGTCCCCGGACGGAACGAAGCTGGCCTGGATCGCGCCGCGCGACGGCGTCCTGAACGCCTGGGTCGCGCCTATCTCCACTGACGGCGTCGACTGGGATGCGGCGCGGGCGGTGACCGAGGACGCCGACCGGGGCGTCCGGTTCTGCGCCTGGGCGCACGACAGCAGGCACCTGTTCTACATCCAGGACGTCGGCGGGGACGAGAACTGGCGGCTGTACGACGTGGACCTGGCGTCGCAGGCGCTTGCGCGTCGCGACCTGACCCCGTTCGAGGGCATCCACGCGATGCTCATCGGCACCAGCAAGCGCAAGCCGGGCGAGGCGCTCGTCGGCGTCAACAAGGACAACCCGCAGCTGCACGACGTGTACCGGCTGGACCTGGCGACCGGCTCGCTGGTGAAGGAGATCGAGAACCCCGGTTTCGCCGGCTGGATCGCCGACGAGGACCTCGTCGTGCGGGGGGCGCTGCGGCCGCAGCCGGACGGCAGCTTCGACCTGCTCGTCCGCGAGTCCGCCGACGACGAGTGGCGCACGCTGCTGTCGATCCCCGCCGAGGACGCGACCTCCAGCGACGTCGTGGCGTTCAGCGAGGACGGGCAGTCCCTGCTGATGATCAGCGCCGCCGGGTCCAACACCGGGCGGCTCGCCCGGGTCGACCTCGCCACCGGCGAGGAGACGGTCATCACCGAGGACCCGGAGGCCGACGTGTCGGGCGTGCTGCTGCACCCGGACACGCTGGAGCCGCAGATCGTCACCATCCTCAAGGAGCGCACCGAGTACGTGGTGCTCGACGAGTCGCTCGCCGACGACTTCAAGGCGGTGCGCGCGCTGCACCCCGGCGACCCCCGGTTCGCCGGCCGGGACGACGCGGACACCGTGTTCCTCATCGGGTTCACCAACGACGCCGGCCCGGTGCCCTACTACCTGTACGACCGGGCGACGCGGACGGCCCGGTTCCTGTTCGAGCACCAGCCCGCGCTGTCGCGAGTACCAGCTCGCGGCCATGGAGCCGTTCACGTTCACCGCGCGGGACGGCCTCGTGGTGCACGGGTACGTGACGTTCCCGCCCGGGCTGGGCCGCGGCAGGCCTGCCCGCGGTGCTCAACGTGCACGGCGGGCCGCAGGTGCGCGACATGTGGGGCTTCCACTCTGAGGCGCAGTGGCTCGCCAACCGCGGGTACCTGTGCGTCCAGGTCAACTACCGGGGCTCGACCGGGTACGGCAAGGCGTTCACCGCCGCGGGGGACCGCGAGTGGGGCGGCAAGATGCACGATGACCTCATCGACGCGGTCTCCTACGTCGTCTCCCAGGGGTGGGCCGACCCGGCGCGGGTCGCGATCTACGGCGGCTCGTACGGCGGCTACGCGGCGCTTGTCGGCGCGGCCTTCACGCCGGACGTGTTCCGCTGCGCGGTCGACATCGTCGGGCCGTCTAACTTGAAGACGCTGCTGGAGACCATCCCGCCGTACTGGGCGCCGGCCGCCGCCGCGCTGTACCGGCGGGTCGGGCACCCGGTGGAGGACGAGGAGTTCCTCTGGTCGCGGTCGCCGCTGTCGCGGGCGCGCGACATCAAGATCCCGCTGCTCATCGCGCAGGGCGCGAACGACCCCCGGGTCAAGCAGGCCGAGTCGGAGCAGATCGTCGCGGCGCTGACGGAGGCGGGCATCGAACACGAGTACCTGCTCTTCCCCGACGAGGGCCACGGCTTCGCGAAGCCGGAGAACCGGATCAAGTTCTACGCGGCGGCGGAGCAGTTCCTCGCCCGCTACCTCGGCGGCCGGTTCGAGGCCTAGGGCGAGGGAGCGCGGCTTGGTGTTCAGCCGCGCGGGAAACACAGCCTCGCCCGCTACCTCGGCGGCAGGTTCGAGGCCTGAGGTTGGCGAGGGGCGGCGCTTCCCGGCGGCCCAGGCATGGGCTAGTGTCGGGTTGTGTTCAGAGGTTCACGGTTGGTGTGGACGTCCGGCCTGGCGCTCGCGGCATGCGCTGTCATGCCCGCGCTGAACGGCTGCGGGACCGGCGTCCTCGGCTCCTAGCGGTACCGGGGCGGCGCCCGGCCTCGGCGCGTCCCTGGGGCCGTCCCGGACGTACGTCATCACCGCGCCGGTGACCACGGTCGTCGTCAATGGCGGGGCTGGCACGATCACGGTGGCCGGGGCTCGCGGTCCACGATCGCGGTGACCGAGCAGGCTTACAATTCGGATCCGAAGAAGCCGCCGCCTACCAGCCATGTCGTCCGCGGCACCACGCTGACCCTGTCGTATTCGTGCCCTGCCCAGCTCACCTGCGGGGTGGCATACGACGTCCAGGTGCCGCGCGGAGTGGCGGTCCGGGTGTCGGACCGTGAGGGGGCCATCTCCCTGGCCTCGCTGGCCGGGCCGGTGAAGGCGAGCACCATCGCCGGGATGATCACCGCGACCGGGCTTGCCTCACCGGACGCGACGCTGACCTCCACGGCCGGCTCCATCACGGCCACGTTCAGCGCGGTGCCGGCCTCGGTCACGGCGTCCACGAGCGCGGGCTCGGTCACGCTCACCGTGCCCGGCTCGGCCGCCTACCGGGTGCACGCCCACACTTACGTGGGCAATTCCATCGTCACGGTGCCTCAGAACGCCGCGTCCAGGAGCGTCATCAGCGCGTCCTCGGACCTCGGCAACGTCACGATCAGCCCGTCCTGAGGCGCACCCGGCCGAGTGGCCCGGCAGGACGCCGGGGCCGGAGCCGTGGGGGAAAGGGGGGCCTACAACATCGGAAGGTAGCGGTCCAGCTCGAAGCGGCTGACCTGACGGCGGTAGTCCTGCCACTCCTGCCGCTTGTTGCGCAGGAAGAAGTCGAAGACGTGCTCCCCGAGGATCTCCGCGACGAGGTCGCTGCCCTCCATGACCCTGATCGCCTCGTCGAGGTCGGCCGGCAAGGGCTTGATGCCCAGGGCGCGGCGCTCGGCGGCGGTGAGGGCCCAGACGTCGTCCTCGGCGCCGGGCGGGAGCTCGTAGTCTTCCTCGACGCCCTTGAGGCCGGCGCCGAGGATGCAGGCAAAGGCCAGGTACGGGTTGCACGCCGCGTCGATCGACCGGAACTCCAGCCGGGTGGAGTTGCCCTTCTGCGGCTTGTACATGGGGATGCGGACGAGGGCGGAGCGATTGTTGTGGCCCCAGCAGACGTAGGCGGGAGCCTCACCGCCGGCGCCGGCGGTCCGCTCCGTGCCGCCCCACAGCCGCTTGTAGGAGTTGACCCACTGGTTGCAGATGGCGGTGATCTCCGGGGCGTGCCTGAGGAGCCCGGCGATGAACGCGCGTGCCGTCTTCGACAGCTGGTACTCGGCGCCTGCCTCGTGGAAGGCGTTCTGGTCGCCTTCGAACAGGGACACGTGGGTGTGCATCCCGGAACCGGGGTAGTCGGTGAAGGGCTTGGGCATGAACGTGGCCCACACGCCCTGCTCCATCGCCACTTCCTTCATGATCAGGCGGAACGCCATGATGTTGTCCGCCGTGGTCAGGGCGTCCGCGTAGCGCAGGTCGATCTCCTGCTGGCCGGGCGCGACCTCGTGGTGGCTGTACTCCACGCTGATGCCCATCGCCTCGAGCATCGTGATCGACATCCGCCGGAAGTCATGCGCCAGGCTGTGCGGCGTGTGGTCGTAGTAGCCGCCGTCGTCGATGGGGACCGGGGTGCAGCCCACTTCCGGGCGGTCACGGAGCAGGAAGAACTCGATCTCCGGATGGGTGTAGCAGGTGAAGCCCATCTCGGAGGCCTTGCTCAGGTTGCGCTTGAGCACCCACCGGGGATCGGCGTAGGACGGGCTGCCGTCGGGGAGCAGGATGTCGCAGAACATCCGGGCCACCCCCGGGTACTCGCCCCGCCAGGGCAGCAGCTGGAACGTCGACGGATCGGGGCGGGCGATCATGTCGGCCTCGTGCACCCGGGCAAAGCCCTCGATGGCCGACCCGTCGAAGCCGATGCCGTCCGCGAACGCGCCCTCAAGCTCGGCGGGCGCGACGGCGACGGACTTAAGCGATCCGAGGACGTCGGTGAACCAGAGCCGGACGAACCTGATGTCCCGCTCCTCCAACGTCCTCAGGACGAATTCTTCCTGCCTGTCCACGATACTCACCTTAGACGTTTCCTCGGGTCCACGCGTCACCGGTCCGGGCTGCCACGGTAGCAGCGCTCGCCGGCCCGCCGCGTTTCCCGTGCGTTTCCTGGGCGTGACGGGACTCAGCCGGTGATCGCCCGGATGCCGCGCGCTGGCCGCGGCCACACGGCGGGGGCGCGGATCAGCAGCAGTGCCGCGTCGTCATCCAGCGGGGCGCCGACGTGGCGCAGCAGGTCAGCGCGGATGCGGGCGAGCAGGTCGCCGTCGGCCTCGCCCGTCGCGCGGGAGGCGCGGGTGGTACCGGTCACGCCGATGGCCCCGGCATCCGCGGCGGTGGCGACCAGCGTGGCCAGGCGCTCCTGGAGCGGGTAGAAGGCGCGGGCCTCGTTACGGGCCTCGGTGACGCCGTCGGTGTACATGATGACCTGGTCGTTCGGCCGGAGGTCGACCACCATGCTCGCGCCGGAGTAGTCGCCGAGGGTGATGAGGCCCAGCGGCGGGGCGTTCCCCGGCACTTCCAGCACCCGGACATCGCCGGTAGCGGCGTCGATCAGCATCGCGGGCGGATGCCCGCAGTTGAAAAGGGTCAGCCGTCCCTTGACGGGGTCGATCTCGGCCAGCAGGGCGGTGACGAACTCCTCGTGCTCGCCGTACCGGCGGGCCAGCCCGGCATCGAGCCTTCGCGCCAGTTCCCCGAGGGTGTGCACCTCGTGCGCGATCTCCCGGTACATGCCGAGGACGTCGGCGGCGACCTCGACCGCGCCCAGGCCCTTGCCGCGCACGTCCCCGACGATGACCCGGATGCCGTGCGGGGTATTCGCCACGTCGTACAGGTCCCCGCCGACCTTGGCATCGGCGGCGGCGGCCAGGTAGATGACGCCGAAGCGGAGGTTTCCCACCATCTCGGGGAGCGGCCGCAAGACCGCGCGCTGGGCGACCTCGGCGACCGAGACGGCGTTGGCGAGCTGCTGCCGGGTCGAGCTTTCGATGCTGGCCCGGAGGCTGGCCGCGAGGCTGTCGGTGAGCCTGGCCGTCAGCGCCCTGCGGCCCAGGGCGGCACCGGCGGCGCTCACGACGGTGACGACCGCGACCGCGACGAGGGTGGCTTCCTGCAGTTGGCTCGCCCCGCCCCCGGTCGTTCCCGCGACGATGGCGGCGACCGCCTCGGCGGCGGCCCCGTAGGCGAGCGGCCGCCGTATGGTCGCGGCCCCGATCCCGGCCAGCGCGGGCGGCACCGCCAGCAGCGGGTCAAGCAGCAGCGGCGCGGTCCAGGCGTGATCCAGGCAGACGACGAGCACGGCGATGGCGGCGGCGGCCAAGATCAGCTCAAGCCACCTGGCCCGCCACCGCCTGGCGCTCGCCAGGGCCCGCGGGGGGCGCGAACCTCGGGCCGCGCGCGGGCCCTTGACGCCGCGCGGGACCTTCGCGGCGCGCGGCGGCTTCGGCGCCCGCGCCACCTTCGGGGTCCTCGCCTCGATCTGGCCTGGCTTCGGCGCTAGCTTCTGCGGCAGCTTCAGCGGAATCCGCGTGCTCCATTCTCGTTCGCCCCGGAACGTCGCGAAAACCCTACGCCATCCGGATCGCCGCGCGGGCGCTTTCAAGATCATCATCGGGTGCGACGCAACCGACGGCGGGCCGCCGACGCCTGCGATTACGCCACACATTCCCGGCTCTAAGGCCATGCCGCTTACCTCGGGTGTCCCGTGATGGCCAGTAGTCCGCTGCGTCCCGTGAGATGCCTTGCGCCACGGGGCTTGCGGCCGGGGGCCGCAAGGCGGCCGGACTGGGGTCGCTGGGCGGCGGTCCGCGCCTGTTTTCCGCGCCTGGGTGATGATCGTGCGGGTTAGCGCGGGCAGGCCGCCTCGCCGCCTCCTGAGCGGTCCGGGCCGGGCCTCGCCGTGCTGAGCGCGAACTTCAGGTGTCAGGCCACCACGGCGGGCCGGTCGGGCAGAAGGAGCACCTGGTCGATCTGATCCCGGAGGCCGTAGAGCTCCTCCTCCAGGCTGTCGGACACGAACGACTCCTCGGCCTGATCGAGGATGACCTGGCAGGCGAGTCGCAGCTTCTCCAGATTGGCGCGCTCGAAAGCGAACAGTGCGTTGTGCTGCATGGGGAACTCCAGGGTTCGTTGGGTAATTTCGTACAGCGCCCAGACGACCTTGCCTCCGTGCGGCAGGGACGGGAAGTCCCAACCCCACTGGGCGCTGAGGGCGTCCACGATCATCAGGCCCCGACCGCTCTCGTCGTCCGGACAGGCGTCACGCGGTCGCGGAGCATCGGCGGCGGGGTCCCAGACGAGGACCGCGACGTCCGTTGAGCTGGCATAGCAGCCACAGCCGGATCGGGTCATGACCGCAACCGCCGCGAATGGACTGGACGGCGTTGGTCGTCAACTCGGAAACGATCAGTGCGATGTCGTCCGACACATAGGAGCCGTGATAACTGTCATGGAGACACCACGCGCCCGATACCGTCAGGTGGCGGATGAGCGCCGCGCCGCGATCAGACGCGGGGACTTCCAGCCAGGCGCGCCGTTGCCCAGCCAGCCTGATCTTGCGCGGAAGTACGGCCTGAATCAGACATCGATTAACCGGGCCATGGCGATCCTGCGGGCGGAGGGCCTGATTCGCGTCGAGCATGGACGCGGCGCGTTCGTCCAGGAAGTACCGGCGGTCAAACGAGTGCGCCGCATCCCACATGGTGGTTCCGGTGGAAGTAGTTTCGGCGATGAGATGCGCAGGGCTGGTCTAGTGCCACGCAGTGAACTCGCGGACCTAGCCACAGTGCCGGCGCCAGCAGACATCGCGGACATGCTTGACGTAAGCGCCGGAGACCCGCTCGTTCGTCGGACGCGGCACAATGTTCGCGTCCGACCGGCCTGTGCAGCTAGCGACCTCGTACATACCTCTGGCCATCGCGGGCAGTCAGGACATCGCATTGCCGGATACCGGGCCCGCCGGGCTATACCAGCGCCTGGCTGCTCGCGGTCACCCAGTGGCCCGGTTCGTCGAGGAGATCGAGGCGCGCCAGCCCCGCGCCGGGGAGTCGGACTTCCTTCGGCTGACGGAGGCCCAGTTTGTGTTGGAGGTATCACGCACGGCCTACAACGCAGGACGCCGGCCCGTCGAGGTAGTCATCAACGTCTTCCCGAGCCAGCAATGGCGTCTTTCCTACGAGTGGTCCGCTGACTGATGGGAGACCAGAATATGGACGAGTCGCCGCGACACTGTCGATGAGCCAGAAGTCATGCTCGGGCAAGTCGAGATTGCTCGCCCGTTCCCGCGGCAGGTACCGGATATCCTCGCCCGCCGGGACGTTGACCATGGCGAGGGCCAGCAGGAACCGCGTGTAGTCGGAGTGCGGTTCTCCCACCACGCGGACCCTCACCATTCGCTGCCCACACGCGGAACGCAGGCGAAGCATTTGCTCCCAGTCGTCATTCCAGCCCGTATCCGTTTTGCGGTCGGCAGGTTGTCCTGTCATAGCGGGGTCAAGTCTTCGCGAGCGGAAAAGTCTACGAGCGAATCCGCCACCGCCCTCCGCGCGAGCGTGCATCGCGGCACGCCTGCCGATGCCCGGTACAAGTGATGCCGATGTGGGCATCGTTGCCGGTGTTGAGGCGGGCCAGACTAGACGCCGGGCAGGGACGGAGGCAGCTCGTCACGGGCAGTACCGCCTCACCGGCAGGCAGGCGCCGCCACGCCGGGGGCGCGGGCTTTGGAAGGACGTGCGGCGATAGCGCGGGAAGGACCCCTAATAAGCTTGATCACGTGCCTCGACTGCGGATCGCGCTTGCCCAAGTGAACACTTCTGTCGGCGATCTGGCCGGGAACGCTGAGCTGATCGCCAGCTGGACGGGGCGGGCCGCCGCGCGCGGGGCGCGGGTCGTCGTGTTCCCCGAGATGGCGCTGACCGGGTACCCGGTGGAGGACCTGGCGCTGCGGGCGTCGTTCGTGGAGGCGTCGATCACCGCCCTGCGCGATCTCGCCGAGCGGCTGAGCGTCCAGGGCCTTGGCGGCATCGCCGTCGTCACGGGCTACCTCGACCGGCGGACCGACCTCGCGCCGCGCACCGGGCAGCCGGCCGGCGCGCCGCTGGACGCCGCCGCCGTCTTGCACGGCGGCAGGGTCGTCATCACGAGCGCCAAGCACCACCTGCCGAACTACGGCGTGTTCGACGAGTACCGCTACTTCATCCCGGGCAGCACGCTGCCGGTGTTCCGGGTGCCGGCTGGCGGACGGGGATAGCGTCGACGTCGCCGTCGCCATCTGCGAGGACCTGTGGCAGGACGGCGGGCCGGTGGCGGTCACGAGGCACTCGGGCGCCGGTCTTCTCCTCGTGCCGAACGCCTCGCCGTACGAGCGCGGCAAGGACGACGTCCGCCTTGACCTCGTCCAGCGGCGGGCCCGCGAGGCGGGCGCGGCGCTGGCGTACTGCAACCAGGTCGGCGGCCAGGACGAGCTGGTCTTCGACGGCGACTCGATCCTGGTGTCAGCCGACGGCGAGCCGCTGGCCCGCGGCCCGCAGTTCGCGGAGGCGCTGATCGTCGCTGACCTGGACCTGCCGTCGGCGGCAGCGGACGCCGACGGTCCCGTTGACGCGGGAGACGGCACGCTGATCACGATCGAGCGCGTCACGCTGCCCGAGATCCCACTGCCCGAGATCCCGCTGCCCGCGCCGACTGGCGGGGAAGAGCCGGACGGCCCGTTCTGGCCTAGGCTTGATGATCACGGCGAGGTATATGCCGCGCTGGTTCTTGGCACTGGCGACTACGTGCGCAAGAACGGGTTCAAGACGGTGATCCTCGGGCTGTCGGGCGGCATCGACTCCGCGCTCGTGGCGACGATCGCGGCCGACGCGATCGGGCCGGACAACGTCTACGTGCTGCTGCTGCCGAGCAGGTGGTCCACGACTCACTCGGTGTCAGACGCCGACGACCTGGTCCAGCGGCAGGGACTGCACGCGCGGGACGATCCCGATCAAGGCCATGGTCGACGCGTTCATGGCGGAGCTTGGCGACGCCTTTCCCGCCTCCGGGCTGCCCGCCGAGAACCTGCAGGCCCGGGTGCGCGGGGTGACGTGGATGGCGCTGTCCAACGCCGAAGGGCACCTGGTGCTGACGACCGGCAACAAGAGCGAGATCGCCACTGGGTACTCGACCCTCTACGGTGACTCAGCGGGCGGCTTCGGTGTCATCAAGGACGTCCCGAAGACGCTGGTGTGGGAACTGGCCAAGTGGCGGAATTCCCAGGCCGAACGGGCCGGCCTCACCGCGCCCATTCCGCAGAACTCGATCACCAAGCCACCGTCCGCCGAGCTCGCGCCCGATCAGTTCGACACGGATTCGCTGCCGTCGTATGAGGTCCTCGACGCGATCATCGACGACTACGTCGAAAAGGACATGGGCTCGGCCGAACTCGTCGCGGCGGGCCACGACCCGGCCCTGGTGGAGCGGGTGATCCGGCTGATCGACACCGCCGAGTACAAGCGTCGCCAGTACCCGCCGGGCCCGAAGATCAGCCAGAAGAACTTCGGCCGGGACCGCCGCCTGCCCATCACGAACAGGTGGCGGGAGGCGCTGTCGTTAGCGGGCCTCGATGCCGCGCAGGAGCTGGTCGATGACGCGCGCGGCGAAGTCGGGCGCGGCCTCGGGGAACTCGTCCTTGCCGCGGGCCATGACGGCACCGATGAGGGTCAGCATGGCGATCTCGATGTCGGTGTCGGGGCGGAACTCGCCTGACTCGATGCCGCGCCTGATGACCTGCCGGATGGCCTCGCGGCGCGGCTCCACCACCGTCTCCCTGTACCGGGCCTTCAGCCGGGGATAGCGCTCCCCCTCGCCGTGCAGCATGGCGAACTGCCGGGCGTAGCGGGGGTCGTCGGAGTCGCGGGCCATCACCTCGACCATGGCGGCGAGGTCGTCGCGGGCGGACTCGCCCCGGGGCTGCGGCAGCGGGGCTCTTCAGCGCCGCCAGCGCCGCGATCAGCAGGTCTTCCTTGCCTGGCCAGCGGCGGTAAAGCGTCGCCTTGCCGACGCCGGCCCGGGCGGCGACGTCCTCGCACCGGACGCCCTCCACGCCGCACTCGGCGAACGCGTCGAGCGCGGCGTCCAGTATGGCCTGCTCGGCCCGCTCGCTGCGGGGCCGCCCAGGGCGCTTGGCAGCGTCCTGAGCAGCCTGGCCGTGCATGACGTCGGCGTCCATGGCGGTTACCCTTCCGCGAGCTGCCGCGCGGCCGCCAGCTCACGCTCGCCGCGAGCGACCTCAGCGGCGATGATCTCGTCGATGTCCACGTTAGCCTTCGGCTTGCCCGGCATCCAGCGCAGGACGACGAAGGCACCGACCAGCGAGACCGCCGCGCCGACGATGGTGGTGATCCGCATCGAGTCGACGAAGGCGAGGTTCGCCGGGGACAGCAGGAACCGGCCCGCGTCGCCGAGCTGCTGGGCGACCGCCTGGGTGGCGGTGATCGACTGGCCCGCGGTGCCGCTGAGGGTCGCCGAGTGCAGCTGGGCGAGGGTCGGGGACAGGTGTGAACGGTAGGCCTGCGGCCAGGATCGAGCCGAGCACCGCGACGCCGAGCGCGACCGCGACCTGGCGGGCGGTGTTGGTCAGCGCCGAGCCAGCGCCGGCCCGCTCGCGGGGCAGCACCTCCATGACCGCCGACGTGGCGGCCGGCATGGCCACGCCCATCGCCGTCCCCTGGATGAAGAACAGCACGCGCGAGGATCGCGATCGGGGAGCTCGTGCCCAGCGTGGCGTACCCGGCCACGGCCAGCGCGGTGACCGTCATCGCGCTCGCGGTGGCCGCCTTGGCGCCGAATCGCGAGACCAGCGCGGCGCTGCGCGGGGAACCGAGCATCTGCCCCACGGCGAACGGGACCGTCAGCAGGCCGGCGTCGAGGGCCGAGTAGCCGCGCACGTTCTGGAGGTAGAAGCTGGTGAAGAAGAAGACGCCGCCCATCCCGAAGAACAGCAGGGCGATCGCGCCGACGCTGGCCGACAGCCTGCGGTCGCGGAACAGCCGGACGTCCAGCGCCGGGTGGGCGGTGCGGGACTCGTGCCAGGCGAACAGCGCGAGCACGACGACGCCACCGAACAGCGGGCCGAGGACGCTCACGCTGCCCCAGTTCCCGTTGTCGCCGCCCTGCACGATGCCGTAGACCAGCAGGATCAGGCCGGCGATCGAGGCGAGCACGCCCAGGTAGTCGATCCTCGCGCCCTGCTGGTTACGCGACTCGGGGACGATCATCGCGACGGCGATCACGCCGAGGATGGTCACCGGCACGTTGATGAGGAACACCGACCCCCACCAGAAGTGGGCGAGCAGGACGCCACCGAGGACCGGCCCGATGGCGACGCCGATGCCGACGGCGGAGGCCCAGATGCCGATGGCCTTGGCCCGCTCGCCGGGGAGAAGACGTTGGAGATGATCGAGAGGGTCTGCGGCATGACCGCCGCGCCGCCCAGGCCCATCGCGGCGCGGGCGAAGATCAGCTCGGTCGGGTTCTGCGAGTAGGCCGACAGCAGCGACGCCAGGCCGAACAGCGCCAGGCCGATGATCAGCATCCGCTTGCGGCCAGCGCCATCGCCGACCACGCCGAAGGTGAACAGCAGGCCGGCGAAGACCAGGGTGTAGGAGTTGATCGCCCACTCAAGCTGGCTCTGGCTGGCCCCCAGGCCGCCACGGCTGGCGGGCTCGGCGATGGTCTTGAGCGCGACGTTGAGGACAGTGTTATCGATGACGATGGCGAGCAGCCCGACGACGAGCACGCTGAGGATCAGCCACCGGCGACGCTGGATGGTCTGTGCGTCCACGAGTGATGTGCCCCTTGGTTTGGGAGTTGCCGATGAAGGAGCTCGCGTGCGGGTCCCGGTGACCACGCACTATCGATACGGAACGGATCCGTATCGGAATCTATTCCGGGACACTACAGAACTTTTCCGGGCATGTGGCGGGCGCCGGGAGGCGGGGCTGGGGCGAGGGTTAAAGGGAAGCGTCGGCGGTGCGGAGGGTGCCCGTTGACGGGTCTACCAGGAGGGTCAGCAGCGCCCGGGCGTGCTCGCCGTCCAGTTCCACGGTGACCGAGGCCGCGCCGTCGCCCGCGCGGTAGGCACCGGCGGCGACGGTGCCCGTCCAGGCGGCGGCCATGCGCAGCCGCCGGGTGAGCAGCCGGACGTCGGTGCCACTCGCGACCGGGACCGACGCGGGCCAGGAGGGGGACCCGCTGTTCAGCCAGGCGACCACCGCGTCCAGGACCCGCGCCAGCGCCGAGTCCTGGGCCGGGGGGATCGCCAGGGTACAGGGACTGGACCCGCGGCGGCTTTTGCGGGCTGAGCTGGATCTGCGCCTGGACCGTGCCGCGCTCGCCGGTCAGGAACCAGCGGCAGTGCGCCGGGGTGTCGTGCTCCGGCGCGCGGTCAGGGCTGTCAGCGAAGGCACCGATCCGGTCACGCAGCACCGCGATGTCGCGCAATCGCTCCGCGTACGGGCGGTCGAGGGCGACGTTTTCCGTGAACAGGGCCTCGTCTTGCGCGAACAGGGCCTTGGCGAACAGCCCGTCGGCGGGTGCGCCGTCCGTCGCGATCTCCGCCACGGACGACAGCAGGCGGGTGACCGCCTCGCGCGCGGCGAGCGTCCGCGGCCACGGGCGCCCCCTGCCCCGGGGCAAGCGCGACCTGGTACGTGTCCCTCTTCGGGACGAGCGCGTCGAGGATCAGGCTGGTGAGCATGGTCATCGGGGCGTAGGTGCCGTTGCCGAGCGCGATGACGCCGGTGCCGGTCGCCGGGTGCCAGCGCATGTTGCTGCCGAACCCGGGATAGCCGCCGCTGTGGCTGACCACGCGGCCTAGCCTCGCGTCCTCGTCGATGAACAGTCCGAAACCGTAGGCGGCAGGCCCGCTCAGCGCCGCGCCGGGCAACTGGTAGCCGCGGCCCGACGGGATGAGGACCTGCGGGAGCTGCATCTCGCGGCGCGCGGCGGCCGCGAGCGGGTGCTCGCCCTGCGCGCAGTCGCCCGGCGGGAAGGCGGACGCGAAGCCCGCTACCCAGCGGGCGAGGTCGCGGACGCAGCTGAAGATCCCGCCCATCGGGGCGAACGCGCCGTGCGGGTCGTAGGGGACTTCCTCCCAGCCGGACCGGCCGCGCCGGTAACCCTGGGCAAGCACGTCGGCGGTGAACTCCGCCGCCTCGAAGCCGCTGCAGGTCATGCCGAGCGGGGCTAGCAGCCGGGCCCGGATGAACTCGTCGTAGGGCACGCCGCTCGCCGCCGTCACGACCATGCCAAGGATCGCGTAGCCGAGGTTGGAGTACTCGAACCGGGTCCCCGGCGCCCAGTTGACTGACAGGCCCCCGTTGAGCAGCGACGCGAAGTCGCCGAGGGGCAGTCCCTGCTGCCGGTCCCCCCACGGGTCGTCGGTGGGGAACCCGGCGGTCATCGTCAGCAGTTGACGGATCGTCACCCGGGAAGCGACCGGCCAGCTCTCCAGCTCGTGCACATACTTGTCGGCCGGGTCGTCCAGCGCGAGCGCGCCGGAGTCGCGCAGCAGCAGCACCGCCGACGCGGTGAAGCTCTTCGACATGGACGCGATCCGGAAGACGGTCCCGGCGTCGGGCACCGCCCCAGCAGCGCCCCTTTTCCCCCCGCCCACCGCCCCAGCAGCGCCCCCTTTTCCCCCCGCCCACCGCCCCAGCAGCGCCCAGCCCGGCGCTCGCCCGCTCCCCCGGCGTGCACCAGTTCGCCGTCCCTGACGATCCCGTAGGCGATCGCGGGCGCGCCGCCGCGCGCCGCGTACCCGCTGACGATGGCGTCCACCGCCGCGAACTCTCCGATCACCCGCACACCCTTTTCCGTTTGGGTAAGAGCAACGACTGATCAGCCCGCCAGCGCCCGCAGCGCGGGAAGTACCTCCTTGCCGATGACCTCGATCGCGGCCATCGGCTGGGCGGACATGACCTGGATGGAGACGATGTCGGCGCCGACGTCGGTGACGAGCGGCCGGTAGGCCTCGATGAGGCCGGCCGCGTCGGGGACGACGGCGTAGCTGCCGAGAACCTCCGCGCGGTCCATCTCGTCGGCCCGGATCCGCAGTTCGGCCGGGTCGGTCGCCTCCAGGCGACCGGGGGCGCGCAGCCCGCGCATGGACGACAGGGCCGCCCAGGCCTCATCGTCGTTGCCCGCAAGGACGGTCCACCGGGTGGCCAGGACGAGGTGCTCCTTGCCCGCTTCCGTGGCCGACTGGCGGTAGGGCGCGATGACCTTCTCGACGGTCTCGGCGGGGTTCTTCACGCTGGTGATCAGGCCGTCGGCGTACTGGCCGGCGAAGTGCGCGGACTTGGGGCCGCCCGCGGCCATGAGGATGGGCAGCGCCCCCGCCGGCGGGGAGTAGAGCCGGGCGGTGGTCGTCGTGTAGTACTCACCCTCGAAGGTGAGCTTCTCGCCGTGGAAGAGGCGGTGCATGATCTCCAGCGCCTCCTGCATGCGGGCCTGCCGCTCGGCGTAGCCGGGGAACGGGAAGCCGAGGGGGCGCTCGTTGAGCGCCTCGCCGGTGCCGACGCCAAGGAACAGGCGGCCGCCGGATAGCCGGTCGCTGGTCGCGGCCATCTGCGCGACGAGAGCAGGGTGGTAGTGGAACAGCGGGCAGGTGACCGCCGTGCCGAGCTGCACGCGATCGGTGGCCTGCGCGACCGCGCCGAGCCAGGACCACACGAAGCCGGCGGCGGACGTGTCGTCTACCCACGGGTGAAAGTGATCGGACCCGAGGACCGCGTCGAAGCCGGCTGCCTCGGCGGCGACCGCCTGGGCGACCAGATCTTCGGGCTGGTAGGACTCGTGGCTGCACAGCCAGGCGAACTTCATGGCAAACGCGCCCCTCATCGTCGGTGCTCCGCTGCGTCACGTGCTTCTCGCTAGCGCATTCTCTCAGACGCGTTGTTCCGGCCGAGCCTCACGCCCTCGCTTTGGCGTCGCGGGCCGAGCCGCGTGATGGCCAGCCCCCCGCAATTACGTGCGAAGTGGATCGGCTGCGGGCACCATGGATACGTGGACGCGGATCAGGTCGCCACGCTGCGCACGCTGCTGGCCCGTTCGGGGTGGCTGGAGCGTGCGGGCGTGTTCGGGCGGGCACTGCGCACCTCAACCCGCGCGCCCGGCGGGCTACTGCTCGTGGGCACGCCGGATTTCGAACCGTGGCACCTGACCGCGCACCTGGACGAGGAGAGCCGCCTGTCCGGCATCCCGGAGCTGATGCCGACGCTGGTGCGCTGGATGCCGCCGCCGGACGCGCCACCGCACCTGCGGGTCGGGCTGGACCGGCTGGAGGCGGCTCGGCGGGGCGAGACGCTGTTCGTGGTGACGCAGGACAGCGCGCCGGTGCCGCTGCTGGAACGGGTCAACGACGCGCGCCGGGTGGGCGCGACAATCCTGGCGCTGGACGGCGGCTGCGACCCGGAGCTTGACGAGCTGGCGCACGAGTCACTGGCCGCGCCGGCGCTCGTGTCCTTCGACGCCGCGCAGCACCTGGTCAGCTCGGCGGCCGTGCGGCCGTGACGGCGATGACGGGCGACGCCCGCCTGGCGCGGACGCCGCGACGGGGCGGGCGGGCGGGGCGGGGCGCAACTAGCCTGCGGGACCGGGTCGCGCGCCTGCTCGACATCGTCAGCGGACCGGGCGCCTGACCCCCCGCGCACGGCTCAGTCCAGGGACAGCACCATCGTCGGGCGCTCGATGACGTGGTCGTCGCGCAGCGGGCGGACCGCCGTGCCGATCGCGAAGAACTCGGTCGTGTGCCCGCCCCACGTGTGGCTGTGCTGGCGCAGCTGGACGCCGACGATGCCCTCCGCGTGCAGTGCCTCGGCCTCGGCCTGCATCCGGGACATCGCCAGCTCCCGGGCGTCGTAGAGCGCCTGGGTGTACTGCTCGATCTCGACGTTGCCGCCCGATGTTGCCGATCATCGACCCGATCTTCTGGTGCGCGATGTGGTACACGCAGGTGCCCATCACCATGCCGAGCGGCGCGTAGCCGGCCCGGATCAGCGTCCAGAAGTCCTGCCCCGACAGGTCCGAGGTGAACGGCTGGTTCTTGTTGTTGCGCCAGTTGGCGACGCCGCCGCCGCCGGCCTCGGCTCGGCCTTGACCGCGGTGCCGACCGCGATGAACTCGGCGACGTCCGCGCCGAACTCCTTCATCTCGACGTCCAGCCGCACGCCGACGATCCCGTCGGCGCCGAGGGCGTCGGCCTCGGCCTCCATCCGGGTCATGGCGAGCTCCCGGGCGTGGTACATGGCCTGGGACAGCACGTCGAGCTCCTGGTTCTTGCCCCAGCGGCCGATCTGGATGCCCACGTGGTAGATCGACGTGCCGAGCACCAGGCCCACCGGGCGGAATCCGGCCTCCCGCACGAGCAGGAACTCGTTGACGGACAGGTCGGAGGTGAAGATCGACCCCGCCTTGCCAGGCTGCAGCTCGGCGAGCCGCTTAATGGCGTCCTGGGGTACCCCCGCCGCGCTGAGGTCCGTGTTGGTCATGGTCTTCGATCTCCCCTAGAGCCGGTTCGCGCCGATGTTGGTGCGCGCCGCCTGGCGGCGCTGCGGGTCAAGCGACATGATGGCGAGCGCCGGGGCCGCGCGGCCCTCGGCGGACCGCGAGAAGCGGGTGATCGCCGTCCCGATCGTGGTGGCCTCGACGATGTGGTCGCGGCTGCCCTCGGCCGCCGGGCACTCCCGCTCGGAGACCCGCAGGTCCATGTTCGCGATGACGACGCCTTCCGCGCCGTGCCGCCGGACGTCCTTGGCGAGCTCCTGCCGGGCGTCGTGCCGGGTGTCGCTGACGAGCTGGGTGTAACCGCCGACCTCGGTGTTGCCCGCGCCCCACCGGGTCTGGGCGCGGGTCTGCCAGTCGTCGTGCCTGGCCCCGATGGAGATGCCGAGCACCAGGCTCACCGGCATCCAGCCCTTCATCACCAGCTTGGCGAAGTCCTGCCCGGTCAGGTCCGAGGTGAAGGGGTGGCGCAGCCGCGGGGCACCGGGCGCCCGGATGGCCGTGCCGATCGCCTGGAACTCAAGGCCGCCCGCGGGGAACGCGCCGATCGTCAGCTGGACGCCCACGACGCCGTGCCCGCCCAGCGCGGTGCACTCCTCGACCATGCGGCCGATGGCCATCCGCCTGGCCTCGTACATCGTCTTGACCAGCGGCCCGAACGACGAGTAGGCGTACCCGGTGCCGGACAGCTGCGTCCCGGCCGCCAGACGTACCCCGGACCACGCGCCCGGGCAGCTGTAACCGCCCGTGAAGCCCAGGTTGTAGACGGCCGCGCCGAGCACCTGCCCGGCCGGCTCGAACCCGGACGCGCGGATGGCGGCGAACTCCTCGGTCGTCAGCGCCGAGCCCCAGGTGCCGCTTGCCCGGATCTCAGCCAGCCGCTCGCGCGCGTGCGGCGGCAGGTCCGACGGCAACTGATCGTTGCTCACGCCATACAGCGTAACGCGTACCCGTGCGCGCCCGCGCGCCGCCTAGTCCTGGTCGTCCCATTCCTTGTTGCGCTCGTGCACCCGCTCCAGGGCGCGGGCCGCCTCCTCCCGGGTCGGGTAGGGGCCGAGGAGGTCCTTGCCCGCGCAGGCCGTGTCCGCGCCCTCAACCCGGTTGTGCTTCAGGCAGTACCACCACTGCTCGCTGTCACTCGCCATGCCAACTAGAATCGCAAGGCATGGCCACCTTGCTTCACCCGGGCCGCCTTTCTCCCGCCCGGCCGGTTCCCGCGCACATCGTCCGTCCCGAGTACGTCGGCAAGCCGACGCCAACGCTCGGCGAGAAGGACGTCAAGGACGCCGAGACGATCGCCGCGATGCGGATCGCGGGCCAGGTCGCCGCCCAGGCGCTTGAGGAGGTCGGCCGGCACGTCGCGCCCGGCGTCACCACGGACTTCCTGGACAAGGTCGGCCATGAGTTCCTCTGCGACCATGGCGCCTACCCGTCGACCGCTCGGCTACCGGGGCTACCCGAAGTCGCTGTGCACCTCGCTGAACGAGGTCATCTGCCACGGCATCCCGGACGACACGGTGATGCAGGACGGCGACATCGTCAACATCGACATCACGGCCTACATCGGCGGCGTGCACGGCGACACGAACGCGACGTTCCTCGCCGGCGACGTGGACGAGGAGTCGCGGCTGCTCGTCGAGCGCACCCGCGAGGCCATGATGCGCGGCATCAAGGCCGTCGCCCCGGGCCGCCCGCTGAACACGGTGGGCCTGGTCATCGAGAAGTACGCCAACCGCTTCGGCTACGGCGTGGTCCGCGACTTCACCGGGCACGGGATCGGCAAGACCTTCCACTCCGGCCTGGTCGTGCCGCACTACGACGACCCGCGCAACACGGTGATCATGGAGCCGGGCATGACGTTCACGATCGAGCCGATGCTCACCCTCGGCTCGATCGACTACGACGTCTGGAAGGACGGCTGGACCGCCGTGACCAAGGACCGCAAGCGGACCGCCCAGTTCGAGCACACGATCCTCGTCACCGAGGACGGCCGCGAGATCCTGACGCTGCCGTAATGACGGCCGTACCCGAAGAAGACGAGTTCGACTTCGACGCGGAGACCCGGCTGACGGCGGGCGGGAGGACGGCGCATTCGCGGTCGAGATCAGCGACCGGTGGAGCGGCACGGCCAGCGTCAACGGCGGCTTCCTGCTGGCCAACTGCGTCAAGGCCCTGGGGGCCGTGCTGCCGTTCCCTGACCCAATCACGGTGTCCGGCCTCTACCTGCGCCCTGGCAACGCGGGGCGCTGCGACATCACCACGGAACTCATCCGTTCCGGCCGGACGACCGCCTTCGGCCAGGCATCACTGTGCCAGGGCGGTAAGGAGGCCCTGCGGGTGACCGCCGCGTTCGCCGACTTGTCCGCGGTGACGCCGGAGTACGCCGGCCTCACGCCGCCGAAGCTGCCGGACCCGGCCGACTGCGAGCGGCTCGGCGGAATCCTGGGCATCTCGATGGCGCGGCGGTTCGAGTACCGGGCGCCCGGCGTGCCCGGCTGGCTGGCCGGCAAGCCGTCCGGCGAGCCGTACGCGGAGTTCTGGATGCGGTTCGCCGACGGGCGGCCCGCGGATACCCTGACGCTTCCGTTCATCGTGGACGCGGCCCCGCCGGCGGTGCTTCGCTCGGCGCGGGATCCACCACGATCGAGCTGACCGTGCACGTGCGGGCACGGCCCGCGCCCGGCTGGCTGGCCTGCCGAAGCTACACGCGCTTCGTGACCGGCGGCTACCACGAGGAGGACTTCGAGGTCTGGGACTCGGCCGGCGTCCTGGTGGCCCAGTCGCGGCAACTGGCCCTGGTCCGCCGCTGAGGCCGGGAGCGTCCGTTACTGACCGGAAGCCATCATCGCCCGACATGCGCCCAGTATCCGCCGCCCGCCGCCAGGCAAGCCAGGGGCCAGCCCGGCCGAGACTGTCCGGAATCGTCTGGAACTGCCGGGACGCACGTTCGGGGTAGCGTGGGCGCATGCCGCGATTCACCTCTTACGACGGAACCGAAATCGCCTATCGCGTCCTCGGGGACGGCCCGCCGCTCGTGTGCCTGCCCGGCGGACCCGGCCGGGGCGCGGAGTACCTGGGCGACCTCGGCGGGCTAGACGAGACGCGGCGGCTCATCTTGCCAGACTCGCGCGGCGTCGGAGCCTCCGCCGATCCGGTGGACCCGGCGACGTTCCGCGTTGACCGGCTCGTCAATGACGTCGAGTCCCTGCGTGCCCACCTGGGCATGACCCGACTGGACCTCCTCGGGCACTCCGCCGGGGCCATTCTCGCGACCCTCTACGCGGCGGCCTATCCGCAGCGGGTTTCCCGGCTGCTGCTCATCACCCCCGGCCTGAGCGCGGTCGGCGTTGACGGCTCGGAAGAGGAGTTCACCGCGCTCATCGAGCGCCGCGCGGCACGGCCCTGGTACCCCGCCGCCCGCGCCGCACTCGACAAGATCGAGTCAGGGGACCGAACGATCCCGGCCTATCTGGCATCCAGGCCCCTCTTCTACGGCCGCTGGGACGAGGCGGCCCAGGCGCACGCCGGCCTCGGGATCGCCGAGCGCCACGCGGCCGCCCGCAATGGCTTCTTCGCCGGCGTCGAGCTCGACGTTCCCGCCGTTAAGGCCGCCCTGGCGACGCTCACCGCGCCGGTCCTGCTCTACGCGGGAGACCAGGACCCGCTCGTCACGCCCGCCATGACCAGCGAGGCGGCAGCATCGTTCGCCAATGCGACCGTCGTCGTCCAGCCGGACGCGGGCCATCTGCCGTGGATCGACGATCCCGTTGCCTTCGCCACCGCCCTTGCGGCATTCCTTAGCTGACCTCGGTCGACTGTCGTTCCACTTCGGCTTGATGTCCTTCGGCGTGTCGCGGCATCCCTGCGACGGGGGCCGGCGGGGGCGCGGAGGTGACTGCGACGGCGGCCGCCGGGTGGGCGTGACATGCTTGGGCCCATGATCGAGGCGGTCGTGTTCGACATGGACGGGGTGCTCATCGACTCCGAGCCGGTGTGGGAGGAGGTCCGCAGGGGCCTGGTCGCGGAGCGCGGCGGGCGGTGGCTGGCCGACACGCAGGACCGGCTGATGGGCATGTCCACGGGCGAGTGGTCCCGGTACATGAGCGCTGAGCTGGACCTTGGCCTGTCGCCTGACCAGGTGGCGGACACGGTAATCGCGGCGATGGCCGCGCGATACGCCAGGCACCTGCCGCTGATGCCGGGCGCCGTCGACGCGGTGCGGTCGCTGGCGCGGCGGTGGCCGCTGGCGGTGGCGAGCTCCGCGCCGCAGTCGCTGATCGAAGTGGTGCTGGATGCCTCCGGCCTGCGGTCGTCCTTCGGCGTGGCGCTGTCGTCCGAGCTCGTGCCGCGCGGCAAGCCGGCGCCCGATGTCTACCTGGCGGTGACGGAGCGGCTGGAGGCTCCCGCCCGGCAAGTGCGCCGCGATCGAGGATTCCTCCAACGGGCTGCGCTCGGCCGCGGCCGCCGGGATGACGGTCATCGCGGTGCCCCATCCCAAGTATCCGCCCGCCCCCGACGCGCTCGCCAGCGCCCGCGTCGTGCTGCCCGGCCTGGCGGCGCTGACCCCGGACGCGGTCGCGGCGCTGGGCGGCTGACGAGCCGCCCAGCGCCGCGACTGGCGCCAGGGATGGGACCTAGGCGTCGCGCTTGCGGAACAAGACCGCGCCTGCCGCAATGGCCGCGATCGCGTAAGCCGCGGTGACGCCGAACTGAACCCACGGGGAGAAGTGGTACTGCGGCGGCGTGCCCACCGTCGTGGTGAGGACCTCGCCCGCCGAGCTTGGCAGCCATCGGATGACGTCCTGTTGCCAGCTGTCCGGCATGATGTGCACGATGATCGGGAGCACGAACATCACCCCGATCGCCGTTGTGATCGTAGCCGCCGTGTGCCGGAAGATCGCGCCCAGCCCGAAGGAGAACATCGCGACCAGCGCCACCAGCAACGCGCTGCCGACTACCGCCTGAAGCACGTGCGGCTCCGACAGCGTGGCACCGATGCCGGTCGACGCGAACAGCGACTGACCGAGGAAGAACGCGACAAACGAGATCACGAACGAGACGACAAGCGCGATGGCGCCGAATACCAGCCCCTTCGCCGCGAACACGGCGCCGCGGCGCGGCTGCACGGTCAGCGACGTCCGGATCATCCCGGTGGAGTACTCCGAGGTGACCACGAGCGCGCCCAGGACCGCGATGACGAGCTGCCCCAGCTCGAAGAACGCGAACAGGCTGGTCTGGGTCGGGTCGAAGCCGACCTTGCGGAACGGGTGCATGTTCAGCTCGTTCGCGGCCCCCGCCGAGATCGCGGCGCCAAGGCCGATGCTGATCAGGACCAGCGCGATCAGCGTCCAGTACGTCGACCGGACGGAGCGGATCTTGGTCCACTCCGAGCGCAGCGCACCCGCCAGCCCGGCGCGCCCGGACGCGGGCGGCAGCGGCGAGAGGCCCGCCGGAGCGGAAGTCGTAACCGTTGCCATTTCTCAGACCCCGCTTCTTGTAGCAACACTGCCCACGACTGTGCTTCCGGCAACGGGGGGCGCTTCGGCCCGGTACTCCACGCTGCCCGCGGTCAGTTCCATGAACGCCTCTTCCAGCGACGCCCTGATGGTGACGAGCTCGTGCAGCCTGATGCCCTTCTCGAACGCGATGTCACCGACCTGAACGGCGGACATGTCCTGAACGAGCAGCGTGCCGTCCTTCTCGGTGGTCGCGACGCCGCCCTCGGCGGCGATCGCCAGCACCAGCGAGTCGGGAGTGGGTGTCCGCACCCGCACCGCCGACCCGGACGAGCGCGCGATGAACGCACTCATCGAGCAGTCCGCGATCAGCTGGCCCTTGCCGACGACGATCAGGTGGTCGGCGGTGTTCTCCATCTCCGACATCAGGTGGCTGGAGACGAAGACCGTGCGCCCCTGTTCGGCCAGCGCCTTCATGAAGTTGCGGATCCAGAGGATGCCCTCCGGGTCCAGGCCGTTGACCGGCTCGTCGAACATGACGACCTTGGGGTCGCCGAGCATGGTCGCGGCGATGCCCAGCCGCTGGCTCATGCCGAGCGAGAACCCCTTGGCCCGCTTCCCCGCCACCGCCGACAGGCCCACGAGCTCCAGCACTTCACCCACCCGCCGCCGCGGTATGCCGTTAGTCTGCGCCAGGCACAGCAGGTGATGGTAGGCCGACCGGCCGCCGTGCACGGCCTTCGCGTCGATCAGCGCGCCGACCTCACGCATCGGGTACGCCAACTCCGTGTACTTCTTGCCGTCAACCGTGATGATCCCGGCATCCGGGTAGTCCAGGCCGAGGATGCAGCGCATCGTGGTGGTCTTGCCCGCGCCGTTCGGCCCGAGGAAGCCGGTCACCTTCCCCGGCTCCACCACGAACGACAGGTCGCTGACGGCGACCTTGTCGCCGTATCGCTTCGTAAGTCCCCTAACTTCGATCATGGCCCACAGTCTGGCCGGCCACCCGCTCCCGCCGCGTCGGCCGCGAAGGTGACCCTGCCGTAGTCCCCTGGGGTGAGGCGTGAAGGGTCACGGAGTACCCGTGACCCGCGCTGGCGTGGCGGTGCCCGCCCGGCGCGCCGAGCACGCGGACGCGGCCCTGGTGCAGCCGCCTGCCGCCGTCATCCGCCGCCTCGCCGGCGATCAGGGTGGCAAGACCGCAGTCGCACGTCGCCTCCTGGCCAGGAGGGAGGACGAGCAGCCAGGCCTCGAACGGCGCGGGAACCGCGATGCGGGCCGGGCCGTCAGGATTGAAGCGAACCAGGTCCCACCAGCGCTGCGGGGCGGCGGCGAGCAGCGAAAGGCCGGTGGCGAGCTGGCCCGCCGTGGCCTGATGCCGGCCGTGCCCCGGCTGACCCTGGCCGAGCGGATCATGGCCGAGCGGATCGCGGGCGGGCGAGCCGTGACCATGCGGCGGGGCGAGCGCGAGCGGGGCGGCGAGCTGGGCGATTTCAGGAGCGACCGACAGATCGGCGTTCACGGATGGTTCCTTCGCGTGCGAGGCAGTGTTTCCCTGGTCAATGGACGGCGGCGCCAGGGGTCGCGAGGGGGAGGAGGTCCCCGGGGCGAGCAGTGCGGTTGGCTAACGCCAGATCAGCAGCAGCAACAACACGAAGGGAGGCAACAGCAGCGCGCGCGACACGCCGCGACGACAACGTCGTCGGGGGTAAGGGCGTCACGAAGCACGCGTGCTGGCATGCGCACAAGGACACCGCAATTACGCTGCGTTGTCAAGTCGGGCGGCGGGAATCCGCTAGGACAGGCCGATCCTGGACAACGCCGCGCTCACCGCGCCCTCCGTGGTGCCCTCGCGCGACCACGCGGCGGCGCAGAGGGCGCGCAGGCCGTCGATGGGCGCGCCTTCGCCGTCGAGGACGATGGACGCGCCCTGCCCATGACGATGCTGCCAGCGCGCCGTCCACCCGCGACAGGTGGCCGCGTCATCCTCAAGGATGACGTCCGGGTACGCCTCGGTGATGGCGTCCAGGGTGAGCGCCAGGTAGGTCGGGCGGTGCTCAGGCGGCGCTACCGGGAAGCTCGGCGGGGCGGGAGACCCCGGTGAACACGAGGAGGCTGTCGGTGGCGGCGCGGCCGGCGGCCTCGATGTCGGTGTCCAGCCGGTCCCCCACCACCAGCGGGTGCCGCGCCCCGGTCCTGATGATGGACTCCCGGTGCAGCGGCAGTTCTGGCTTGCCGGCGATGACCGGCTCGACGCCGGTGGCGTGGGCGATCACCCGTAGCAGCGAGCCGTTTCCTGGCTGGATGCCGCGCGGGCCGGGCAGGGTGCTGTCGGCGTTGGTGGCGACGAACAGCGCGCCCGCCCGAACCGCCAGGCCACCTTCGGCGAGCGCCTGGTAGTCGATTCCCGGCGCGTACCCCTGGACGACCGCCAGCGGGCCGTCGGACGCGCTGGAGACCGGGCGCAGGCCACGCTCGCGGACCGCCATCCGCAGCGCGAGGCTGCCAATGACCAGGACCGGGGCACCGGGCGGCAGCTTGCCCGCCAGTAGTCGCGCCGCGGCCTGCGGGGACGTGACGACATCGGCGGCCCGCGCCGGAACGTCCATCGAGCGCAGCAGCTCGGCCACCGCCGCGGGCGTGCGCGAGGCGTTGTTCGTGACGTAGGCCAGGTGCAGCCCCGCCGCCTTGGCCCGCTGGAGGGCTGGCGGGGCGCTGGCGTATCGCCGTGCCGCCCAGGTAGACGACTCCGTCGAGGTCGAGCAGCGCGACGTCGTACTTCTCATGCAGTGGTGCGGTGCCCACGCCTCTCCTTGCCCATGCTTCTTGCTGTTATCACCCGCCGTTGGCGGCCCGCTTGCGCGCCTCCAGGGTAGCCCGGGCCTGCCGTAGCGCCTCTGTGTAGTGCTTCACCGGGCGCATGGCCGCGGCGATGGCGAGGTACTCGACCGCGGCAGCGTACTGCCCCGCGCGGCTCAGCGACAATCCCAGGCCGAAGTAGGCGTAGTCTTCTGCCGGGCTGGCCTCGACGATCGCCCGGAAGTTGCTGGCGGCCTCGGCGTACTGGCCGGTGTCGAACTGCGCGCGGGCCAGCGCCTCCCGCACGCTGCGTGACTCCGGGACCGCCTGGGCGGCACGCTGCAGGACCTGGGCGGCGGCCGCCGGGCTGCCGTTGCCGAGGAGCTCCAGGCCCCGGGTGTACCAGGCGTGGATGTCGGACGGGTCGGCCCGGGTGTGATCGAGCGCAGCGCGATCAGGCAGTGTGATCGAGCGCAGGCCCGCGTCACCCTCCGCGGCGTCAGAAGGGAGAGCTATCGCGGCCTTCCGGCTGGCTGCGCGAGGCGCGGGAATCCCAGCCGCCACTTGGCACTTCTGACATGTGTGCAAACCCTTCCGTCTGACCGGGGCCCCGGTCTCGTCGTGGCGCCGTTTCGCGGCCTTCGCTATATCCCTCACCGGGCAAGCGGCATCGCTAACGTCACATCTCCACCGTACGACGTGATCGGTGCCACGACACTGGACGAGTTGCTCCTGGCGGACCCGCACAACGTGGTCCGGCTGATCCTGCCGGCCCGCACCGGGCGGCGGGCGGCGCGGACGGGACGGAAGATCCCAACGCCCACGCAGCCCGTCGGCTGCGCGAGTGGCTCGACGCGGGCATCCTCGCCGCCGACCCCGAGCCGTCCATGTACGTCTACGAGCAGCGGCTCCCGGGCGGTCTGCGGGAGGCGCGCGCGGCGAGCGGGGTGAGCCAGGAAATCCAGCGGGGGGTGATCGCCTTGGCACGCGTCGGCGACCCCGCCACGTCCGGCATCTCGCCGCACGAGGACGTGCTGCCCGGGCCGGTTCGCGACCGGCGTGACCTGATGGCCGCGACGCGGGCCAACCTGGAGCCGATCTTCTTGGTGTAAGCCGCAGGTGCAGGCGAATGCGCAGGTGGCGCACCCGGTTGCCAGTTAGATAGCGGGCTGGCAGAAAAGCCCACCTGACGAACGCAGCCACGATGAGCACGGTGGCCAGGAGGGTGGGGACTTTGATCATCATCGGTCATCTCCCTTTCGGATGGCGATGACGGACTCGCGCACGGTGGCGTGATGAGCGTTGGATTTCACTCCGATGTGATGTGTCAGTCCAGCGCTCACTCCACCGACGCGATACAGCGAGGTGAAGGTTGATCGGACTGAATCTCGCAGGCCGAGCGAAATAGCAGATGTCATGCTCGGCAGGATGCGGCGGAGCGCCGGGATACGGTTACTACGCGCCAGGACAGCGGGTGGACGTGCTTAGACGTCCCGCTAGTGAGCAGCCGTCCTATCGCGTCCCGCAGATCCACATGATGCTGTCCACGGGTAGCCACTGACCAGTAGCCGAGCAACGGCCGCGTGGACCCGTGACGGGGGCGGCGCGGATCTCCTGCCATAGCAGCGCGGCGTCGGTGCAACCCGAGCTCCCCCGTTTGTGCAGGTGAGGTTCGTAGGCGGTGAGGATGCTGGGCCGCCGACCAGTTCCGTCCTTCGAGGAGTTCTTCGGGGCTGCAGGCCCGGGCGAACCAGCAGGCGGTGCTACGAGACAAGACCCAGCACTGCGGCGATCTCGCGACTCAAGCATTGCGCAAAGGTGCTGGTGGCGGCGGTCTGGAAGGCCGCCTTCACGATCAGCCGAGCCGCAAGAATGGCTGGCCGCTCCCAACGTCATTCGTGATCTGAATGAAAGCAATGTTAAGACATAGATTTGTTGTGGTAGTGTTTTCAGCGTTACGGCTAATCCGGCCGAGACTCGTGCAGGGACTGAGCATGTCGCACCCAGATGCGTTGACGGCGTCTGACATCGCCCGCTTGGCGGGAGTCACGCGCGCCACTGTCAGCAACTGGCGCCGTCGGCATGCCGACTTCCCCCTCACCCTCAGGCGGCACCGGCGCAAGCCCTGCCTACGACCGTAGTGAGGTAGAGGTCTGGCTGGCCGCACGCGGCGCGCTGCCCGAACTACCCATGCATGAGCGCCTATGGCGGCACATTCAGGACCTCGCTAACAACGCCGATCGGGGGGAGATTCTACCCGCGGCACGTGAGCCCCCACTTGTGGGTTCTGGAGCAGCCGCGAGATACCTCACCCGAACCGCGGGTGCTGCTTATCGACAGCGCCGAGCAAGACACGATCTTGACCGCTTGGCGCTCGTTTGCGGCACGAAATGCGACCGTAGGAGGACCGGAATCCAACGCATGGCGGAGTGTGGCCGCCATCGATCTGCTGGATGAGTCGGTTGACCTGACTCCATCCCGGCATGTCGGCATCGGGGCCGCGGAAAGCTCGCCCGCCGAAGCGGCCGAGGCGGTTGATGCCTCACAAGCCAGGCTACGGGCCGCCCTGAAGGCGCTGAGCCGGACTCTCCCCAGTGCGGACTGGACACCACCCGACCGCGGGCCCAGTTGGCGTGAGGTGAGCATCGGCGACCTCGCGAACAGCGGAACGCTGCAGCTCCGACCGGGCGTCCGCTGTTCGAGAGACGCGAGGCAGGTCCGGATCAGCCGTGGTGATGTCCTGCTGCCGGTTACGGCAGCTGGACCGGTATGGGCGCGATGGGCGACCGAAGAGGACGACGGGGCCGCTCTGGACCGGGGTCTGTACCTTATCCGCCCTGATCCGGAGCGGCTAGATCCATGGTTTCTGGCCGGGTTTCTTGGCCATCCTGTCCGCCTTGAGCAGGCGAAATACGGGACATCCAGCATGCGGATCGACGTGCGGCGACTGACGATACCGCTGCTGCCGTTGCTGGAGCAGCGACAGTACGCCACGGCATTCCGGCGGCTCCGCGACTTCAGTGCGATGGCGATCGAAGTCGCTCGCCACGCGCGAGAGCTGACGGGACTGCTGGGTGACAGTCTCACCCAGGGTGTGCTGATCCCAGGCAATGACTCAGAAAAGTTAGCTCTGCAAACCTTTCACGGACGCTCCGCGTCAATTCAGAAGCATCACGGTCAC
>CAVTLB010000038.1:0-98448 GCA_963735415.1 uncultured Actinomycetota bacterium
TCGGGATACCCGAGCGGGACCTTGAACGGATCTTCGAGCGCTTTTACCGTGTAGACCCGGCCCGTTCGCGGGCCACCGGCGGCACTGGTCTGGGGCTCGCCATCGTGAAGCACGTGATGGCCGCCCATGACGGCCGGGTCACCGTGCACAGCATTGAGGGCCAAGGGTCAACCTTCACCTTGTGGATACCACTCCGGAGCGGCCATGACAGCGCGGACGCCGAGCGGATGCGTGCTTAGTACCACCCCCGGGATGCCCCGGAAACGTCAGGAGGCAGTTCAGTGACACGCGTGCTGGTGGTCGAGGACGAGGAGTCCTTTAGCGACGCCATCTCGTACATGCTCCGCAAGGAGGGCTTCGAGGTGGCGGTGTGCGCGACCGGCCCGGACGCGCTGGAGACCTTTGACAGGACCGGTGCGGACCTCGTCCTGCTCGACCTCATGCTCCCCGGCCTGCCGGGCAGCGAGGTGTGCCGGTCCCTGCGGGAGCGGTCGAGCGTGCCCGTGATCATGCTGACGGCGAAGGACAGCGAGATCGACAAGGTAGTCGGCCTGGAGCTTGGCGCCGACGACTACGTCACCAAGCCGTTCTCCTCCCGTGAGCTTGTCGCCCGGATGCGCGCGGTGCTTCGCCGCCGGGGAGACGTGGAGGAGGTCGCCGAGTCGACGCTGGAGGCCGGCCCGGTCCGGATGGACGTGGAGCGGCACGTCGTCAGCGTCCGCGGCGATGCCGTGCAGCTGCCGCTCAAGGAGTTCGAGCTGCTCCAGGTCCTGCTGCGCAACGCCGACCGCGTGCTCACCCGGATGCAGCTCATCGACCGGGTCTGGGGCGCCGATTACGTCGGCGACACCAAGACGCTGGACGTCCACGTGAAGCGACTCCGGGCCAAGATCGAGACCGACCCGGCCAAGCCGCGGCACATCGTCACCGTCCGCGGCCTGGGCTACAAGTTCGAGTCAGCCGGGTAACCTCGCCCCGCCCCGCGCCCAGCGAAAGAGCGGGCCGCCCTGGTCATCCAGGGCGGCCCGCTCTCGCGCGTTCTGCCTACTGACTCGGCGTCGCGGTAGCGGTCGCGGCCGGCGTCGCCGTCGCGCCGGCGGTCGGCGTAGCCCCGGGCGCCACCACGGTCGCGGACGGCCCGGCCGAGGGAGTGACCGCCGACGGCTGCGCCAGCGAGGAGTAGTAGTACGACTGCGGCTCGACCGGCACGTCCAGCCGCACCTGGCCCGCGTCCTGGAAGGTGAGCGTCACCTCGACGTTCTGGCCCCCGCGCAGCGGCTTGGCCAGCCCGGTCAAGACGACCTTGGGCTGCGGTCCGGTCAGGTTCACGCCCGAGTTCGGCGGCACCGTCACCGGGCCGCCGGTGATGGTCGCGGTGCTGGCGGCGGACGTCGAGACGCTGACCAGGGTGTCAGCGGTCGACCCGTTGTTGAACAGGCCGAGGAACAGGCCAGCCGGCGACCCAGCGGGTACCGACGACCCAGACGGGGCAGCGAGCACGAAAACGTTGCTGATGGTGATCCCGTCGACGGTCCCGTGCGCGCCGTTTGATGCTTGGTGGAACTCAAGCGTCGGCGCGTTAAGACCGGCCTCGCACCCGGCGACTGCCGGCACCACCAGCAGGGCGATGGCACCGGCCAGCAGGCTTCTGCGGATCACGGCGAATGCCTCCTCGTAACGTAATCGGGAGGGGGGTAGCGGACTCCCGTCGTCGCCCCGTGGCCTCGCGGTCCACTACGGCGCGTAGAAATGCTAGTGGGTGCCCTCAAGCGGCCGCAGGGCGGGGGTCAGGTCGAAACCAGGGGGAAACGCCCGGTGCACGCCCACGCTGCCGTCGCGGGCCACGACGAGCGCGACAGGACCGGTGGGCGCGTAGCTGAAGAAGAGCAGCTCGCCAAGGTCATACACGCTGCGGGCCACCCCGTCGCCGTAGTCGGCCGTCACGGTCGCCATCTGGGCCGCGCCCGCGGCGTCCCCGGCGGCGTACACGAAGTACAAAGGCACCCGCGCGGCGGCGGCCTGCCTCGCGATGCCCGACAAGACCGTTCCGCACCCGCAGGTAGGGGGTATGAGGACCATCAACGAGCCCGCCAGGCTGCGTGCCGGAACGAGCTTGCTGCCGACCTCGACCGTGTCCTTGGGCAGGGTCTTCGCCGCTGGCGGGGTGGTGTCGGTGACGGGGCTGGACGCCGGGCTGACGGTCATGACCGACAGCACCGTCCCGAGGACGACCGACAGCGCGACAAAGGTGGCGATCAGCGGGAAGAAGGTACCGTAACGGAAGAACCCGGCCCTGGCGAGCGGGCGCAGCAAGCGCGTCATCCGCTCCCGTCGCCGCTTGGCCCGTAGCTCACGGCGATAGGCGATGACGTCCCGCGCCAGGTCCCTGGCGTCGTCAGGGACCTCGAAGTTTGCCGGCGGCAGGCTTCCATCGTCTCGCCCCGGCTCACTGGCGAAGCTCACTGGATACCTCTCCGCGCCGCCCCTGGCGGCACTGCTCGCGGCGGCGCTGCCCCTGACGCGGCAGGGGGACCTGCCTCTGTCTAGTATGGGCCAGCCCAGACCCGCCCCGCGAGACTCGCCCTCTCACGGAGCGGCGCGATCTGCGGAACAGAGTGCGACAACCGGGGTAGACTAGATACCTATCGTCAGCGGCGACGGACAGCAGTGGCGGACGACCCAGGCCTCCTAGCTTAGTTGCGCGTGCTCGAAAATAGCCTATTGACCTGCATATTTGCTCTCAGTGGCAGTTTATCGGCGGTCGCCGGCGTGGTAAGATGGCCTTCAGCGGAAGGGGTACTTGCCAGATGTCTTTTAATGTCGGCGATACCGTCGTTTACCCCCACCATGGGGCTGCTCGCATCGAAGCCGTTGAGACTCGCATCATCAAGGGCGAGGAGAAGACCTATCTGGTCCTGAAGGTCGACAAGGGCGACCTGACCGTCCGGGTGCCAGCGGACAATGCAGAGCTCGTCGGCGTGCGGGACGTGGTAGGCGCTGAGGGCCTTGAGCGCGTGTTCGAAGTGCTCCGTGCACCGCACACCGAGGAGCCAACCAACTGGTCCCGGCGTTACAAGGCCAACCTCGAGAAGCTCGCGTCCGGCGACGTGAACAAGGTCGCCGAGGTCGTCAGGGACCTGTGGCGCAGGGACAAGGAGCGCGGCCTGTCCGCCGGCGAGAAGCGCATGCTCGCCAAGGCCCGCCAGATCCTGGTCAGCGAGCTTGCCCTCGCCGAGAAGACCAACGAGGACAAGGCCGAGGCCCTCCTAGACGAAGTCCTGGCGAACTAGCGCGAACGGCACCCGTCACCGCCACCGGGCGACTCGCTAGCCACCCGTTGGCGGTGATGGGTGCCCGATCTCGCCCTACCAGCGACGGCAACGGGCGGCCCGCCCCGGTTCGGCGGGCCAGGCTGCCGGTATGCTGCCGCGCGTGGAGATCTTGCCGCGGGTCGGGGTCGGGGTTGACGTTCATCCGCTTGAGGACGGGCGCCCGCTCTACCTCGCCGGGCTGCTCTGGCCGGGTGAGACCGGGCTGGCCGGGCATTCCGATGGCGATGTCGCCGCCCACGCGGCGTGCGATGCCCTGCTGTCGGCGGCCGGGCTCGGCGACCTGGGCGCTCACTTTGGCACCTCGCGGCCCGAGTGGGCCGGTGCCTCAGGAGCGGCGCTACTGACGGAGACCGCCCGGATCGTCACCGAGGCTGGGTTCATCATCGGGAACGTGTCGATCTGCGTGATCGGCAACCGGCCGAAGGTCGGGCCACGCCGCGCCGAGGCGACGTCCGCCCTGGCGGGGGCGCTGCTGTCGGGTGGAGGCCGCACGGCCTCGGTCAGCCTCTCCGCCACGACCACCGACGGTCTCGGCCTGACCGGGCGCGGTGAGGGAATCGCCGCGATGGCCACGGCCCTGGTGCTCCCCGCTCAGTAACCCTCGCGGGGGCGGTTCACTGCCGCTCGGCGAACGCCGTCCAGACCACCTGCCCTGCCTGGCTGACGTGCGCCGACCAGCCCGTGCCCGTCCGCACGTAGCGCAGGCTCAAGGCTGTCGCCGCCATGGCCGTGTAGGCGCACTCGACGTGCGCCGACCGGGCCTGCCCGGTGCGCAGCATCGCCTCCGCCGCCTGGCGGGCCGCGATGGGACTATCGGTCACCCCGCTCGCCGAGCACCGTGCCGACTTGTCCCATCCCGGCGCGGTCCAGAGGTACATCATCACTGTCTCCCGCCTCCGTCCCCCGTGTCCTAAACCTTCCGCGAGGCAAAGCCTGAAGGTTTGTCAGAAAACGATGCCAGGTCCGTACTACCTTTGGTGCCTAAACACGCTGCACTAGGGGTGAGTGCAGTGCGACTTCACGTAGTGAAAATGGGGGGCAGTGCGGTGCGGTCGCCAGTACCGGACATGAAAACCAGTGCGCTAGCCGCTTTCGCCTCGCAACTGCGATCGTGGCGTCAGCACCTGGGCTGGACGCAAGTCGAGATGGGCACGAAACTCGGCTACTCGGCGTCACTGATCAGCGGGATCGAGACGATGGACAAGGCGCCCACGTCGGACTTCGCGGCGCGGTGCGACGATATCTTTCGAATGCCAGGAACCTTCGCGACCCTGCAAGAACTGGTCGCGAGAGAGGCGTACCCGGCGTTCTTTGCCCCGGTCCTCCCGTTTGAGCGGGAGGCCATCAGGATTCACGGATGGGAGCTCGGCGCGGTTCCCGGCCTGCTCCAGACCGAGGATTACGCGCGCGCGCTGATCAGGTCTGGCCGGCCGATGGACAGCACCGAGGAGATAGACCGCCTGGTAGCGGCCAGGATCGAGCGCCAGGACGTGGTGAGCGGCGATAACCCGCCCCTGCTGTGGTACGTCCTGGACGAGAGCGTCGTCCGTCACGTCGTGGGGGGCCCCGCGGTCATGGGGGCGCAACTGGACAGGCTTCTTGACGCATCGGCCGGGACGGGTGTCGTCCTTCAGG
This sequence comes from uncultured Actinomycetota bacterium, assembly GCA_963735415.1. Classification (GTDB taxonomy): domain Bacteria; phylum Actinomycetota; class Actinomycetes; order Streptosporangiales; family Streptosporangiaceae; genus Trebonia. Next base: position 4,968 of record CAVTLB010000038.1, read on the forward strand.
TGCTCCCGTTCGCCGCCGACAACCACGCCGGCGCGGATGGTCCAATCTCCCTCTATGAATTTTCTGAGACACCAAGCATCTGTTACACGGAATGCTACGGAGGTGGAAGGATAGTAGAGGGACGTGCGGAGGTTGCCGATCTCATGACTGTGGTCAGCCTCATCCGCGCGTCCGCGCTGTCAGAGCGCGGATCCCGGCAGCTCATATACCGGATAAGGAGCGAAATCAATGACTGATGGTAGCCCGACCTGGGTCAAGTCCTCCTACTCAGGTTCACAAGGCGGGAACTGCGTTGAGGTAGCGGTCGGCGGCCAGGACGCGGTCCTGGTCCGGGACACCATGAACCGTGAGGGCGCGGTGCTGAAGTTCGCTGAATCCCGGTGGCGGCGCTTCGCCGACTCGCTCAAGCCCGACAGTACGCAGCAGTAAATGCTGCTCGTATTAGGTAGTTTTCCGCAAAAAAAGCAGGCGGATTCAGTTCTCGCCGATAAATCTCCGCAGGGCAGTGAGGAAGCCGCCGCTCTGCGGAGATTTATTTTTCCGCGGCGGGGGCGAGCGCGGCCGGGCCGCCTACTCGCCTCTGCCCTCGCCGGCGCTCTCACCAGCGCCAGCACCCTCACCCTCACCCTCACCCTCACCCTCACCCTCACCCTCACCCTCACCGGCGTCGGCTTCGTCGGCTTCGTCGCCGTCATCGACCGGCGGGGCCGGCAGCGAGCGGACGCGGCGTAGCCGCGGCCCCGTCGCGTACGGGATCCCGGGAACCTCTGGTACCGCGGGACCGGCCGCGTCCTCGCCCGGCACCGGGTCAGGATCGTCGGTTTCCGCGGCGCCGTTCTCGCCCCGTTCGCCACCGGACAGGTCATCGGGCGCCCCGGCCGGATCCGCCGGGCCGGCTGCGGGATCATCCGGTGCGGGCTCCTCAAGCGCCGGCCCGGCCGCTGCCAGCGCGGGCCATCCCGCCCCGGCTGGTGCCCCGGCGGGCGCGGCGAGCGGGACAGGCGCGGGCGCGAGGGGCGGGGCGGGCGCGAGGGCGGGCGGGCGCGGGGCGGGCGGCGCAGGGGCGGGGCGGGCGGGGCAAAAGGAACCAGGTGCTGCGAGCGGAAGTGCCGAAGGATCGCCAGCCACAAGGTGAACGCCAGCATCAGCAGCACCCACGGAAGGACCGCGGCGATCCCGGCGGCCTCCCGGTGCGGGATCGTCACGTTCGTCGCGTGCAGGGCGTCCATCGCCCCGAGGAGGCCCACGACCACGACAATGACAAGCCACGTGTAGCCACGGGTCACCCATCGGGTGCGCAGCGGGGCGGCCGCGCAGGCGATCACGAGCACGGCGTCGAAGACGCCCGGGTAGACCCGGGCCAGGTCCGCCGAGACCCCGGACTGCACTGCGATCGCGTGCACCCCGGTATACGACAGCACGAACGTCGCCGCCGCGACGCCCGCGAGGACGACGACCGTCGACAGCTGAACGAGGCGGGCGGGCCACGTGCGGGGCCGGGGCGGGAATGGGACGTTCATCGGCTCGAACGCTATCCATATTTATGCCTGATTGGAACGATATCGGCCGGTAGGCGATAGCGTGTCGCGGCCCGCGCTCAGGCAAGGTGCCGCCCCGCGAACGCCGTCTACCATACGCTGTGCGGGATGACTCTCTGCTTGCATGACGCCTCCACCGGCGCCGTGCGCGAATTCCGCTCGGCCGCGCCGGGACGCGTATCGGTGTGCCTGCAAGCCGTCCCGCACCCCCGCGAAGACCACATCGGCCAAATTCGCCCGGCCATCTGCCTTGACGTCCTGGTCCGCTGGCTGGAGGCGTCCGGCTATCAGGTGACCTATCGCAGGGATGCCCTCGTCCGCGCCGATGACCTGCTGGGCTGCCGCCCGCCTGATGCCGACGCCGTCGGCGGCCCGGCGCAGCCCCTGGATATCGCCGGAGGCGACGCCGCGCCGCTCGTGCCGCGCCAGGTCAGGTACCGGATGGACCTGAGCAGGGCCGAGCCCGCCGTGCCGCTCAACGAGGCCCTCAGCCGTGCCCGTCCGCAAGAGCTGCGCTACTACCTGGTCCGGTCGCATTACCGGGCGCCGATCAAGTACTCCGACGAGGAAGTCGAGGAAGCCGCCGCCGCCTACCAGGGCATCGAGCGCTTCGTGGCCCGCGCCCGCCGCATGCCCGGCATCTCCCAGGCACTGTCACCGGAACGCGAGCACGCGCTTCGCTGCCTGCCGCTGTCGTTTATCGCGGCGATGGACGACGACCTGGACGTCCCGGCGGCCCTGGCCTCGGTGCACGCGACAGTGCGCGACGGCAACTACGCTATAAGTTCGGGTGACCGGGACACGGTCGTTACCTCCCTCGGCCGGGTGCGGTCAATGCTCGGGGTCCTTGGCCTGGACCCGCTGCACCCGCGCTGGGCGCCCCAGGACTCAAGCGACCGGCTGTACGACGTCATCGACTCGCTCGTCGGCCTGGCGCTGCGGCAGTGGGAGGCGGCGCGGGAACGTGGCGACTATGCTTCGGCCGACTCGATCAGGGACACCCTGGAAGACGTTGGGGTCGTGTTCGATGACTCGTCGGCCGGGCCACGGTGGGAGCACAAGCGTTAGGACGGCATGATGAGCGCGCGCAACACAGGCGGCGGCAAGAGCGCCAAGAACAGCCAGGGCCGCGCGCCCGGAGGCGGTGGCTACACCAAGTCAGGCAAGCCGCGCCCGGGAACCGGCGGTTACGGCAAGCACAAGCTCGAGGGCAAGGGGCCAACCCCGCCCGCGGAGATGCGCCCCGGCCACCCCGCCCAGCGTGCCGCCGCCCGCGCCGCCAAGGCGGCCGCGGCGGGCAAGGCAGTGCCGGGCAAGGCAGTGCCGGGCAAGGCAGTGCCGGGCAAGGCAGTGCCGGGCAGGCCCGCCGGCCGGACGTCGCCACCCGGCCGGACGTCGCCCGCCGCGGGACCCGGTGCCCGCCCCGACCAGGGCTCACCGGACCGGCGCGGCGAGCGCCGCGACGACGCGCCGGAGATGGTCGCCGGCCGTAACCCCGTCGTAGAGTCGCTGCGGGCGAGTGTCCCGGCGATGGCGCTGTACGTCGCCGGGCGGGCGCAGGAAGACGAGCGGGTCGCCGAAGCGGTCCAGCTGGCCGCGGGCACCGGCATCGCCGTGCTGGAGACCAGCATGTTCGAGCTCGACCGGCTCACCGGCAACGCGGTCCACCAGGGCGTCGCCCTCCGCATCAGGCCCTACGAATACGCCCACCCAGACGACCTCCTGACCCAACGGGACCGTCAGGCGTCGCCCCTCATCGTCGCGCTCGACGGGGTGACCGACCCCAGGAACCTGGGCGCCATCGTCCGGTCCGCCGCCGCCTTCGGCGCGTCCGGCGTGCTGGTGCCCGCCCGGCGCAGCGCTCATGTCACGGCCGGCGCCTGGAAGGCGTCCGCCGGGGCGCTGTCCCGGCTCCCGGTCGCCCAGTGCTCCAACCTCACCAGGACCGTGGCGTCCTACAAGCAGAAGGGCCTGTTCGTCGCGGGCCTGGACGCCGAGGGCCCGGTCGACGTGCACGACATGACCATCGCCGACGGCCCGATGGTCCTCATCGTCGGCTCCGAGGGCCGGGGCCTGTCCAGGATCGTCGCCTCTGCCTGCGACATGCTGGTCGCCATCCCGATGTCGTCCGGCATGGAATCGCTGAACGCCGGAATCGCGGCCTCGATCGCCCTGTACGAGATCTCGACGATACGAGCCGCGCCGCCAGCTAAGGCACCGATTTTCCGGGCTTTCGCTCCCACCCCTCGCGCCCCTTGCGAGCCATCGACCACATCTGCGCGCCCCGCTCGATCTCCACCGCGGCGGGCCACGACACGGGACCAGCCCCGAGTTCCAGCGTGAGGCTCTGCTTGACCTTCCTGGTCAGCTGCGGGTCCCTGGCCGCCAGGGTGACCAGCTCGATCGCGGCGGGCAGTAGCTCCTGCGCCGGGTACGCCGCGTAGGCCAGGCCAGCCTCGACGGCCTCGGTCCCCGACAGCGCCCGGCCGAGCACCGCCATGGCGGTCGCCCGCTGATAACCGACCCGCCGCCCGAGCAGCGCAATGTGGCCGCCGCCGGGGTGGATGCCCCGGGCGAGGAAGCCCGAGTCAAGGACGGCGTCCGGCGTCACCAGCAGCAAGTCGGTGGCCAGCGCCAGGTTCATGCCGGCGCCGACCGCACCGCCCGTGACCAGCGACAAGGTGGGAACGGGCAGCGCACCGACCCGGGTGAAGGACCGGTACAAGGCGGAGACGGAAGCGACCGCCTCCGGGCTGGCCGGGTCGGCCGATGACGCGGCCAGGATGCGGGTGTCGGCCCCGCTGGAGAAGTAGCCCCCGGCGCCCTCAACGAGCACCGCCCCGATCGTCTCGTCGTTCGCCACCTGGTCGCAGAACGCCTCGATGCCGGTGGCCATCTCCAGCGTGATGGCGTTCTTCCTGCGCGGGTTGCTCAGGGTCACCCGGGCGATGCCGCCATCCCGTGTGACGACGATCCGCGGGTCCTGCTCGGTCATGCCGTAAAACCTATCTGCCCGCAAAACCCGCCTGCCAGGCCGTGACCGTGACCGGCCGGCTTCGTCCCGCCGCTGCGCGTCCCGCGCATGCGCGACCCGACCGGAGCCGGTAACCTGACACCACCCGTGCCGGTGTAGCTCAGATGGTCAGAGCGGCGGTCTTGTAAACCGTAGGTCAGGGGTTCGACTCCCCTCACCGGCTCCACCCACCCCACTTCCAAGAACCCTTCCGGCCGCACCATTTCACCGCTCAGCCCGCGCCCGGCCCGCGCCCGCTCGGTGGTGGTGTCGCGGGCATCCCGCACCCGCTGCCGCCTCCGGGTGCGCCACAGACCACCAGGTCCGCCAGCGGGTGGAGCTTTTCACAACACCGGTACCGCCAGCGGGCGGACGAGAACACCGTCCCCTTGCGCGCTGCTCTCCCCGTCTGCCTCACCGGCCACGCTTCTCTCGCCTGCCCCGCACCTCGGCAGCAACATGCGACACTTCCGCTCGCTTTGCATATGAAACTGCCCCTCGGGAGGCCAGAATGACCCCTTTCGCGGGCCGTTTCGCCTGCAAAGCGAAAAATTGAGGCTGGAGGGACTGCCGCCTTGCCCGGGCAACGGCCCGCCGTCACCCGCCCAGCATGTGGGTGGCGTAGGCGAAGCAGCCTGCCGCCGTCGCCCCCGCCGCCAGGATGAGCACGGCGAGCCAGAGCAGCGTCAAGCGCAGTAGCGGCCGTCCCCGGATACCGGCCGTGTTCCGCGAAGCGACCATTGTCTCCCCCTGACTTCACCAGCACTTATCTGCGAATACACACCGCCACGCAGTAGATACACAGAGTAATGTAACTGCCTGTCAGCGCCGTTGGCCATCCCGCAGTCCTGCCAGCCACGGCTCCGTCAGCAAGGGGGTATAGGTGCGTTCCGGGGCGACAAAGGAACTTTCCTGGCGTGGGTATCGACGGCTCAGCCGGGCGGGTGCCGAGGCAGGCTGTGACGCGGCGGTGTGGGTGATCGGCCTGTGCCTGGCCGCCTGGGCCACCCGCGACCTGCCGACGGAAGGCGTGCGGCCCATCACGCTGTGCTGTTCCATCCTGCTGATCTGTGTTGTATCCGTGCTGGCCGGCCTGCTGGCGGGCCTCTACCAGGGCCGCTGGCAGCGCGGCAGCCTCGACGAGATCGTCTGCGTGGCCATGGCGGGCGGGATGACCCTGGCAGTGGTCGCGCTGGTGTGCGGGCCGGTGGCTAACGGTCCGCTAGCCGGCAGCGGCCTGCTGCTCACCGGGCACCGGGCGCTGCTGCAAACGGTGAGCAGCGGCGGCCTGATCGCGCTCCCGACGCTGGCCACCGCGCGGTACGTGTTCGGCGTCGCCAGGCAGCGGCTCCGCAAGAGGAGGAGCGCGACCGGCGTCAAGGTCATCGTGTTCGGCGCGGGGGAAGCGGGCAGCGCGCTCATCAGCCGCCTGCTCGCGGAGCGGGACGCCGCCTACCGCCCGGTCGCCATCCTCGACGATGACCCGGACAAGCGGCGGCTGCGAGTCCACGGCATCCCGGTTCTCGGTGACAGGAACCGCGTGGCGGAGGTGGCCGCGCAGACCGGGGCGACCGTCTTGGTGATCGCGATCGGCCGTGCCAGCGGGCGGCTGATCGCCGACCTGACGGCACAGGCGGAGCGGTGCGGGCTCACGCCGAAGGTCGTGCCGACGGTCACCGAGCTGCTCAGCGGTGGCGCCAGGATCGACGGCGTCAGGGATCCGCGGATCACCGACCTGCTGGGCCGCCGGCCGATCCAGACGGACGTCGCGGCCATCGCGGGGCACTTTCACGGCAAGCGCGTGCTCGTCACCGGCGCGGGCGGCTCCATCGGCTCGGAGCTGTGCCGTCAGCTTCACGCGTTCGCAGCCCGCCGAGCTGATCATGCTGGACAGGGACGAGTCGGCGCTGCACCAGGTCCAGCTTTCGCTGCACGGCCGGGCGCTGCTCGACTCCGACGAGACCGTGCTGGCCGACATCCGCGACCCGCGCCGCATCCGTGAGGTGTTCGAGCAGTTCCGCCCGCAGATCGTCTTCCACGCCGCCGCGCTCAAGCACCTGCCGCTGATGGAGCGCTTCCCGGCCGAGGCCCTGCAGAGCAACGTACTCGGCACGCTGACGGTGCTTGAGGCCGCCGCCGAGTTCGGCGCGCAGTCGTTCGTGAACATCTCGACCGACAAGGCCGCCGACCCGGTCAGCGTGCTCGGGTACTCGAAGACGGATCGCCGAGCGCCTTACCGCGCACATGGCCGGACCGCGTGGACGGCAGCTACCTCAGCGTGCGGTTCGGCAACGTGCTCGGCAGCCGCGGCTCGGTCCTGGGCACGCTCTCCGCCCAGGTAGCGGCGGGCGGCCCGTTGACGGTGACCCATCCGGACGTGATGCGTTACTTCATGACGGCCGACGAGGCGGTCCAGCTCGTGCTGCAGGCGGCGGTCATCGGCGAGCAGCGGTGAGGTGCTCATCCTCGACATGGGCGAGCCGGTGCGGATCGCCGACATCGCCCGGCGGCTGTGCGCCCGCTCGAGCCAGCCGCGTTGAGATCGTCTATACCGGCCTGCGGCCAGGCGAGAAGCTGACCGAGGACCTGCTCGGCGCCGACGAGGTCGACTACCGGCCACGCCATCCGCTCGTCCGCCACGCCAAGGTGGTGCCCATTGACCCGGCGCTGCTGTCCCGGCTGGCCGTGGACGCGGATGAGGCTATCCTCCGCCGCGACCTGGCCGAGCTGGCGACCGGCTTCGACGCGGTCAGCGGGGCCAGCACAGGGTGGCGAGGTCGTGCGTGAGCTGGTCGAGCAGGATAGCGGTGACCTCGTAGCCCCCGGGCCGGGCCGCCGGCCGGGTCGGCCACGTCGTCCGCCGGGCTGCTCCCGAGCAGCTCCCGGCGGTCCCGGTTGGCGGCAGCCCGCTCCAGCCAGTCGCCGCAGCGGCTCACCCGGGGCGCGAGCGCCGGCCTGCCCGCCCCGGCGGACGAGCTCACGCAGCGTGAACGCGCGCTGCCAGGCGTCGGGCAGCAAGACGACGGCGTGCCGGACGTGCTCGCGCGCCATCCCGAGGATGACGTCCGCGCCGGCGACGTCGTCCCGCGTCACCGTCCGGCTCCGGTGCCGGGTGACATCAAGGCCCCGGGCGGCCATGACGGCGATGACCTCCAGGCAGGCGGGCTCAGCGGCATATGCGGGCCGCACTACCCCGGCGGATGACACGGTGACGCTCACCCGCCCTGTCCGCTAGGTGCGCGGACAGCAGGGCCTCGGCCATGACCGAGCGGCAGAGGTTGGCCGTGCAGAGCACGAGGATCGCCGTCACAGATGTCATTCAATCACTGATAGTAGCTCGCGGATGTACTCTTTGAGTTCACCGGACAGACGAGGGGAACACGTCATGCCTGAACTCAGGGGCCGAGCCGAGCCTGCTCGGCTACCTCCAGGTCATCCGCCGCCGCCGCTGGTGGGTGATCTCGCTGTGCACTGCTCGGCCTGGCCCTCAGCCTCGTCTCGTCGCTGACTGGGCCGAAGCAGTACTCCGCCACCGCGCAGCTGCTCGTCGCCGCGCCCGGCGACGTCAGTTCCGAGCTTGGCTACAGCCAGGCCCCCATCACCTCAACCGACGTGCAGACCGAGCTGCAGCTCATCTCAAGCGCCCGGGTGCAAGAGCCAGGTCCGCGGCGACGCTCGGTTACGTTCCCCCGGTCTCGGCCGCCGAGGTGGGCCAGACCAACGTCATCGCCGTCACGGCGGTCAGCGCCGTCCCGGCGCAAGGCCGCCCTCATCGCCAACACCTACGCCAGGGCCTTCGTCGCCGCGCGCACCGCGACCACGAGCAGCAACCTGGCCGCGGCGGAGACGCAGCTCAACGGCCAGATCAACGCGATCGCCACGGAGATCAAGCAGCTCCCGGCCCGGGCGACGGCCCAGCAGTCCGCGCTGTCCAGCCAGGCAGGCCGTCCTCAAGGGCCAGCTCGCCCAGATCCAGGTGGCCGGGGCCGAGGCGAGCACCGGCCTTGAGTTCGTCACCCCCGCCGACGTGCCGACCGCGCCGAGCTCGCCGAAGCCGGTCGAGGACGCGCTCATTGGCCTGCTCGCGGGCCTCGTGCTCGGCCTCGGCGCCGCGTTCCTGCGCGACAGCCTGGACGACAGCCTGACCAGCGGTGAGGCGGTCGAGCGCGTAAGCGGAGCGCCAGTCCTCGCCACCGTGCCGCTCGTGCCCATCCTGGCGCCGCAACGTGGCCGCCGACATGGTCGCGAACAGCGACCCGACGTCGATCGCGGCGGAGGCCTACCGGTCGCTGCGCACCTCGCTCCAGTTCGCGCGCCAGGACAGGAAGCTGCGCTCCTTCCTGATCACCAGCCCCAGCGCCGGCGACGGGAAGACCGCGACCGTACTCAACCTGGGCGCCGTGTTCGCGCAGACGGGCGAGAAGGTCGTGATGGTCATGTGCGACCTGCGGCGGCCGCAGCTCGGCGCGCCGACCGGGGCCGACGGCCACGCGGAGCTGTCGGCGGTGCTCGCGGGCCGCAGGTCACTGGAGGAGGCGCTGGTCCCGGTGGCCGGGACGGAAGGACTGTGGTCGCTCAGCGCGTGGACCATGAGCTCGAACCCGACCGAATTGCTCAACGGCAGGCGAATGCGGGACGTCCTCGCCGAGCTGAGCGTGCGGTTCGACGTCGTGCTCATCGACAGCCCGCCGGTGCTGCCGGTCGCCGACGCCATGATCCTCACCTCCCACGCCGACGCGGTGCTGCTCGTGGTCGCGTCCGGACAGACCAGGCGGGCCGACCTGCGGCGCGCCTCGGAAAAGCTGGCACAAGGCAGCGCGCCGGTCGTGGGCGCGGTACTCAACAAGGCCACCACGGGCGAGGACTACGGCGGCCGCGGCAGCTACGGGGGCTACGGCTACCTCCGCCAAGCAGAACGGCCGCGCCCGCCGCGGCCCGATCTCTCCGCTGTCGTCAGGGTCCTCCCGACGGCACTAGCAAGCGAGCAAGCGAGCAAGCGAGCAAGGGAGCGCAAACGATGACATGGGCAGTCCTGGCATGCGGCCTCATCGTGGTGGTGACCGAACCACTGACGATCGCGCTGCTGCGCAGGCTCATGGTGATCGACATGCCGGGGCACCGGTCGTCGCACTCGGTGCCCACGCCCCGCGGCGGAGGCGCGCCGATCGCCGTCGGCCTGCTGGTGGCCGTGGGGCTGGCCCGGCCGGGACCCGGCGATGGCGAGGCGGTGGCGTTCGCCGCCTCGGTCGCGTTCTTCGGCTTCCTCGGCCTGCTTGACGACGTGCGCGGGCTGCCCGCCCGCCTGCGGCTGGCCCTGCAGCTGACCGCGAGCGCGGGCATCGCGGGGATGCTGGCCGGGCGGATGCACCTGCCCGCGCCCGTGCTCGTCCTGGCCGCCCTGGCCGTCACGCTGTGGCTGGCGGGCTTCGTGAACGCCTTCAACTTCATGGACGGCGTCAACGGCATCTCCGGCGTGCACGCCCTGATCGGCGGGATCGCCTACGCCTGCCTCGGGCACTGGCGGCAGGACTCGTTCATGGTCACGGCGGGCCTGGCGATCGCCGTCGCCGCCTGCGCCTTCCTGCCCTGGAACGCCTTCCGCGCCCGGGTCTTCCTCGGCGACGTGGGGAGCTACTCACTCGGCGCGGCCCTGGCCGTGCTCGCCGCCTGCGCGGTGCTTCGCGGGATCCCCGTCGAGGCGGCCGCCGGCCCGGTCGCCCTGTACCTCGCCGACACCGCGTGGACGCTGCAGCGCCGGATCAGGCGGGGCGAGCGCTGGCTGGAGGCCCACCGCACGCACGTCTACCAGCGCTGGTGCGACGTCGGCTGGTCCCACCAGGAGGTGTCGCTGCTGACCGCGGCCTGCACGGTCCTGCTGTGCCTGCTGGGTGCCGTCAGCGTCCTTGACGCCGCGCCAGCCCGGCTGGCCGCCGACCTCGCCGCGGTCGCGGTGCTCGCGGCCTACCTCCGCTCCCCGGGCTGTGGCGCGCCCCCGGACAGAACAGGCATGACAATGCGAATCCTCATCGTGACGCACTACTTCCCGCCGGAGACGGGCGCGCCGCAGGCCCGGCTGTCCGCGCTCGCGCGCACGTGGGCCGCCGACGGCGACGACGTCGTCGTGCTTACCGGCATGCCCAACCACCCCACCGGCGTGCTGCCGCCGCCCTACCGCCGGGCGGTGCTGCGGCGCGAGCGCCAGGACGGCTACCGGATCATCCGCACCTGGCTCTACGCCACGCCGAACGAGGGAATCCTGCGCAAGACCCTCGGCCACCTCAGCTTCATGGCGAGCAGCGTGGTCCTCGGCGGCTGGCTGACCGGCCCGGCCGACGCGGTAGTCGTCTCCTCGCCGACGTTCTTCTCCATCCTGTCGGGGTGGCTGCTGGCCCGGGCGCGAAGGGCGCGGTTCGTCGTCGAGGTCCGCGACCTGTGGCCCGCCATCTTCGTCGAGCTCGGCGTGCTGACCAGCCGGCGGGTGATCGGCCTGCTGGAGCGGCTGGAGCTCGCCGCGTACGCCGCCGCCGACCAGGTGGTGGTGGTCAGCGAGGGGTTCCGCGCCAACCTGATCAGGCGCGGGCGTGCCGGCCGGCAAGGTCCACACGATCCCCAACGGAGTGGATCCAGGGCGGTTCACCCCAGCCACGCAAGCGCCCGCCGGGACTGGCGCGCCGGCTAGGCGCGGGCCCGGAGGACACGCTGGTGCTCTACGCGGGCACCCATGGCATCTCGCAGGGCCTGCCGGCCGTCGCCGACGCCGCCGCCATCCTTGCGCAGCAGGGCGGGGAGGGCGGGCAGCGGCGGGCGGGGAGGGCTGAGCGGGCGGGGAGGGCTCAGCGGGTGGGGAGGGCGGGGAAGGAAGAGAAAAATCCGGCAGCGTCAGGTTCGCTTTCGTCGGGGAGGGCGCGCACAAGGAACGCCTGCGCCAGCGGGTCGCCGAGCTCGGCCTGAACAACGTCACCCTGCTGCCCGCCGTGCCCAGCCCCGAGATGCCCGCGCTGCTGGCGGCGGCCGATATCTGCCTGGTCCCGCTGCGCGACGTGCCGCTGTTCTCGACGTTCATCCCGTCCAAGATGTTCGAGTACCTGGCCGCGGGCAAGGCCGTGATCGGGTCGGTCGCCGGCGAGGCGGCCCGGATCTTGTCCGAGGCGGGCGCGACGGTGGTCCCGCCGGAAGACAGCGCGGCGCTGGCGACGGCGATCGCGGCGCTGGCCGCCAGCCCGTCGCGGCGCGCCGAGATGGGCCAGGCGGGCCGTGCCCACGTGGCCCGGTGCTACGACAGGGCCGGGCTGGCCCGCGGCTACCGCAAGGTCCTCGACCTGCCCGGAGGATCGTGATGCGGCTGCTGGTGACCGGCGGGAGCGGGTTCCTCGGCCGGTACGTGCTCGACGAGGCCGCGCGTCTGCGGGCACGACTGCGTCGCGCTGGCGCGCAGCCCGGCCGCCGCCGCCGCGGTGGCGGCCCGCGGTGCCATCCCGCTGGCCGGCGACCTCAACGACTCGCCGCCCTCCCGGAGATCTTCGCCAGCGCCCGGTGCGCGGCGCTGGTCAACCTGGCGTCGCTCGGCTTCGGGCACGCGCCGGCGATCGTCGTCGGCCGCCGAGGCCGCGCGGCTTGACCGGGCCGTGTTCATCTCCACGACGGCGGTGACCACGGCGCTGCCCGCGCGGTCCAAGGCGGTACGCCTGGCGGCGGAAGTCAGCGTGCGCCGGGCGAGGCTCGACGCGGACCATACTCCGGCCCACGATGATCTACGGCGCGGCGGGCGACCGGAACATGTCCAGGCTGCTCACGCTGCTGGCCTCGGGCCGCGCCCCGGTGCTGCCTGTGCCCGGCGGCGGGCAGCGCCTGCAGCAGCCCGTCCACGTGGCCGACGTCGCCGCCGCGGTGCTGGCCTGCGTGCGGGCGCCCCAGGCGGCGGGAAGCAGCTATGACGTGGCCGGGCCCGCGCCGCTGGCCTTCGGCGACCTGCTGCGCGCCGCCGCCGGCGCGGTCGGCAAGCGGGTGCGGCTGGTGCCCGTGCCGCTCGGCCCCGTGGTCGCGCTGACGCGCTGCTACGAACTGCTGAGCCGTCACCCGCGGATACGCGCCGAGCAGTGGCAACGGCTAGCCGAGGACAAGACGTTCCCCATCGACGCCGCGGCACGGGACCTGGGGTACGCGCCGCGGTCGTTCAGCGACGGCATCAGGGCCGAGGCCACCGCCCTAGGGCTGGCCCCCTCCTCGGCACCCCGGCCGCAGGCGCCCCTGCGGCCATCGGCATCCTTGCGGAGGAATCATGCCTAACCTCGCCATGAGCCCCCTCGCCCCCGTCCTGGGGAAGCGAATACCGCTGCGCGGCCCGGCCCGGCTGCTCTTCAGTTCCTATGCCAGGACGCGGCACCAGCCGGGAAAGTCGATCGACCTTCTCAAGACCGTCACCGGTGACGTCTTCGACGTCGACCTGTCGAGCTTCCTCGAATGGCAGCTGTGGGCCTTCGGCGGGTACGAGCGGCACTTCGCGGCGCTGTTCAGCCGCCTGATCAGGCCCGGCGACCAGTGCGTCGACGTCGGCGCTAACGTCGGGGTGCACACCGTGCGGCTGGCCAAGCTCGCCGGGGCCGGCGGGTCGGGCGGATCGGTCATCGCCATCGAGCCCGACCCGGGGGTAGCCGACCGCGCCAGCCGCAACATCGCGCTGAACGGCCTGGCGAACGCCCGCGTGGTCAACGCCGCCGCCAGCGACAAGGCGGGCCACACCGTGCTGTACCGGCCAGGCGCCTTCGACACCAACCGGGCGCGGGCCAGCCTGCTGCGCCATCCCTACCTCACCGGCGGCGCGGTCACCGTGCCCGTGGTCACGGTGGACGAGGTGGTCTGCGATGAGCCAGTCGCCCTGATCAAGATCGACGTCGAGGGGCACGAGGCCGCCGTCGTGCGCGGGGCGGCGGAGGTCATCGAGCGCGACGCGCCGACGGTCATCTTCGAGTACGCCCCGCAGCTGCTCGAAGACAAGAGCGGGACTCCGTTCGGGTGGCTGGCGGAGCGCGGCTATGAGATGCTCCGCGTTCGCTGCGCCCGCCACCCCGTGACCGGCCGGGGCAGGCTCGTCCTTGAGCCGCTGCCGCGGCAGCCCGCCGTGGGCGGCGACATCCTGGCCGTCTCGCCGGGCCGGCGTCCGCACCTGCGCGCGCTGGCAAGTTGAGGCACCCCGATGGTCGTCACGGCAGGTCAGCCCGCGGCGGCGAGCGCCCGGCTGGGGGAGTCGCTCGCCGCGCTGTCCGCGCTGGGCGCCTCGGCGGTCCTGCTGGTGCTGGCGCTGGACTCGGCCGGCAACCCGGCGCTCACCGTGGTGTGGGGCGGCCTGGGGCTGGCGGCGTACATCTATGGCTTGCTGCTCGCCCTGCTCGCGATCCGGGGCCTGACTGCCGCCTGGGGAGCTGGCGGCTCGGGCCATGGATGATGATATGGGCCGGGACCATGTACGGGCTGGCCACCGTCCCGCTGTCCCAGCCGCAGACCAGCATGGCGGTCGAGATCATCCTCGGCAACGTGCTGCGGGCCCTGTGGCTGGTCGCCGCCGGGACCACGACGTGGTGGCTCGGTTACCTGATCGGTCCCGGGCGGCTGTTGCGCCGCGCCGCCGTTCGGGGCGCAGGGGGCTTGCGGCGGCGATTCGGCCGCGACGTGCGCGGTCCGCTGACCCCCTGGCTGATGTACGCGATCGGCGTCGCCGCCCGGGCGGCGGCGGCCGTCACCACCAGCCGCTTCGGCTACGTCGGTGACGCCGCCTCGGCGGTCAGCACGGCGGCGTGGTACGACCAGGTCCTCATCCTGCTCAGCCTCTGCTCCCCGGCGGCGGTGGCGGCCGCGGCGCTCCAGGTCTTCCGGCAGGGAATGGCCAGCGCGCGGGCCACGATGGTCATCCTCGCGCTGGCGGAGGTCGGCTACGCCATCGCATCCGGTCAGAAGGAGAACTTCGCCAACGTCGCGCTCGCGATCGCCATCCCCTATACCGCCGCCCGAGGCCGGGCTGCCAAGTTGCTGCTCGCCGTGGTCGCGATCGTCTTTCTCGCCGTCGTGGTCCCGTTCACCCTGGCCTACCGGAGCACCGCGCGGGACACGGCGGCCACCTTGTCCGCCGGGGAGGCCGTCGGCACCGCGCCGCAGATCCTGCGCGGCACGCTCAGCGGCGAGCGGAACCTTCTGCTGACGGTGCCGAATTCCGTCAGTTACCTGCTGGCTCGCGGCCAGGACATCGACAGCCCGGCCATCATCATCCAGCGCACGCCGGGCCAGATCCCGTATTCCAGTCCGGCCGACCTGATCACCGGCCCGGTGAGCGCCCTGGTGCCAAGGCTCCTGTGGCCGGACAAGCCGATCCTGGACACTGGCTACCAGTTCGGCCGGCAGTACTACGAGATGCCCTCGACGGTCTACACCTCACCGGCGGTCACGCCCATCGGGGACCTGTACCGGCACGGCGGGTGGCTGCCCGTCCTGGCCGGGATGCTCGTCCTGGGCTGCGGGATCAGGGTGCTGGACGACGTCCTCGACGTGCGGGGCAACCCTCACACGGTGTTCCTCGCCCTGCTCCTGTTCCCTGCCCTGGTCATGTCGGAGCAGGACTGGATCACGCTGCTCGCGGACAGCTTCGCCTTCATCGCGCTGTGGTGGCTCATCGTCGCCATCACCTTCCGCAGGCAGGAGCCAGCATGAGAAGCGACGAGTTGGCCCGCTTCGCCCGGACGGCCGCGCGGCTACGGCCGGCCCAGGCCGTCCAGCGGGCCCGGCTAACCACGCAGCGGATGGCCATGGACCGCCGGGTGCCGCTGGCGCGCCGCTGGCTGCTGGGGGAAGGCGGGCCGGCCGGGGAGCCGGGGGCCGCGGCCTGCTGGCCCCCCGGGTTCGCGCCGCTGGACGCGGCGCTCTGGCACCGCTGGCCGGGCCGCGCGGCGTTGCGCGGCGGCCAGATGAGCCTGCTCGGGGTCACCCGCACGCTGGCGCCGGCCGACGAGCGGGGCGAGGCCCAGTGGGCGCGGGCCGACTGGGCGATGCCCAAGGAGCCGCTGCTGTGGCGCTTCCACCTGCACTACTGGGACTGGGCGTGGGCGCTGGCCTCCCCGAAGAGCCAGGAGGGGACCAGGGACAGGCAGCAACGCTGGCGCGACAACTGTTCGCCGCGCTCTGGTCGTCCTGGCGCGCCGCCGTGCCGCCGGGCACCGGGCCGGCCTGGCATCCCTACCCGGTGGCGCTGCGCGCCTGGTCGTTTTGCGGCCTCTACGGCGCCCTCGTCGCGGGCGGCCCGCACGAGCGGCCGTTCCGGGCCGCCCTCGCGGCGCACGCCACGTTCCTGCGCCGCAGCCTGGAAACCGACGTCGGCGGCAATCACCTGGTGAAAGGCCTCAAGGCGCTGGCCGGCCTGGCCGTGTTCGCCGCCGACGAGGCCCTGCTGGCCTTCGCGCTGCGGCGGCTGAACCGCCAGCTCGCCGTGCAGGTGCTGCCCGACGGGGGCCACTACGAGCGGGCGCCCGCCTACCACTGCCAGGTGCTCGGGGACCTGGTGGACATCGCGAACCTGCTGCGGGCCGACGGCCGCCCGCAGCCCGCCGCGCTGCGCCAGGCGATCGCCTCGATGCGCGGCTGGCTCGGCGCGGTGCTGACGCCGCCGGGCGAGGTCCCGTTGCTGAACGACGGGTTCCCGGTGAGCCCGCAGCTGCTCGCCGGCCTGGGTCCCGCCGACCCCCCCGGTGTCGCGCTGCACGTGCTGCCCGACACCGGCCTTGCCCGGCTGGCGGCCGGCGGCTGGCACCTGCTGGCCGACATCGGGCCTCCGTGCCCGGTGCACCTGCCCGCGCACGCCCACGCGGACACCCTCGGCTGCGTCCTGCACGTGGACGGCCGGCCGCTGCTCATCGACACGGGGACGTCGACCTACGAGGCCGGGCGCAGGCGCGACAGGGAACGGTCCACCGCCGCCCACAACACGCTCGAAGTCGACGGGCGCGACTCGACGGAGGTGTGGGGCGCCTTCCGCGCCGGGCGGCGGGCGCGGGTCATCGGCGTGTCGGCGTACTGGTGCGAGGGCGAGCTGACCGTGGCGGCCGCCCATGACGGGTACCGCTACCTGCCGGGCCGGCCGCGCCACCACCGCCGGTGGTCGCTGAGCGCGGACGGGTTGCGCGTCGTTGACACGGTGACCGGCAGCGGCCGCCACCGGATCGTCGTGCGCTGGCACCTGGCCGAGGGGACACGGGTGCGCCTCGTGCCGGACGGCGCCGTCCTCACCTCGGGAACGGGCCGCATCGAGGTGGCCATGACCGCCACCTCCGCGCTCACCCTGACCACGGGAACCGCCCGGGCCGCCGCCGGATACGGCGCGACCGTCGGCGTCCCCGTGCTGTCCTGCGCCCTCGATACCGAACTGCCCGTGCGGATCGCCGCCGCCTGGCGGCGCGCCACCCCCCTTGGAGAGGCAACGTGAAGCAGGTCGTCCAGCCAGTCAGCGGTGGCCCGGTCACCCTACTCGACGTGCCGCGCCCGGTCCCCGACCCGACCGAGGTCCTGGTGCGCACGGTGTCGTCGGTGATCTCGCCCGGCACCGAGCGCGCCGTGACGTCGCTCGCCCGGGCGAGCCTGCTCGCCAAGGCGCGCGCCCGGCCCGACCTCGTACGGCAAGTGGTCAAGAAGGCAAGGACGGACGGCCTGGCGGCCACCCGCCAGGCCGTCGCGGGCCGGCTCGCGCAAGACATCCCGCTCGGGTACTCGGCCGCGGGGATCGTCGTGTCGGTCGGCAGCGCCGTCACCGGCGTGCGGCCGGGCCAGCTCGTCGCCACCGGCGGGGCCGGCCACGCCAACCACGCGGAGTTCCAGGCCGTGCCCGGCCTGCTCTGCGCGCCGGCGTCGCCGGAGGTCAGCCCGCAGGACGCGGCGTTCACCACGATCGCCGCCATCGCGCTGCACGGGCTGCGGCTGGCCGAGGCCGGGCCGGGCTCGAAGGTGGTGATCGTCGGCCTCGGGCTGATCGGCCAGCTCGCCGCCCGGCTGGCCCTCGCGGCCGGCTGCGACGTCGCGGGGATCGACCCGGCCGCCTATCCGCGCACGGTCGCCGCCGCCAGCGGGGTGCTGGCGCTGGACGAGCGGGGCGCGCAGACCACCGAGCAGGTGCTCGCCTGGTCGCGGGGCCGGGGGGCGGATGCCGTGCTTGTCTGCGCCGCCGGGGCCTCGCCCGCCGCCGTGATGCGGGTCCCGGAGCTGTGCCGGGACCGCGCGTCCGTGGTCATCGTGGGGGACGTCGGGCTGCACCTGCGCCGGACGCCGTTCTACGAGCGCGAGCTGTCCGTTCGGTTCGCCCGCTCTTACGGGCCGGGCCGCTACGACCCGTCCTATGAGGCCTGGGGCGTCGACTATCCCGCCGGGCAGGTGCGCTGGACCGAGGGACGGAACTTCGAGGCCGTGCTCGACCTGCTCGCCGCCGGCCGGCTCGCCGTCGCCGATCTCGTCACGCATTCCTTCGACATCACGGCGGCGGCCCAGGCGTACAAGCTGATCGAGGAACGGCCCGAGCCCTACCTGGCGATCAGGCTCGAATATCCCGGCGGCGCCAGCGCCACTGATTCCGGCGGCACCGCCGTCCGCCTCCGCCCCGCCCGGGCCGCGCAGGCCGGCCACGGCGCGGAACCGGGCGTGGGCCTGCTCGGAGCGGGGGCGTTCGCCACCGGGACGCTCCTGCCCGCGCTGCGGGCGGCCGGCTTCGGCCGGCTGGTGTCGGTCGGCTCCGCGGGCGGCCTGTCAGCGACGCGAACCGCTCAGCGCAACGGGTTCGCCAAGGCCGCTGCCGGAGCGCAGGACGTGGTCGCCGACCCGGACGTGACCACCGTGGTGATCGCCACCCCGCACGACACGCACGCGGCGCTCGCCCGCCAGGCGCTGCGCTCCGGCCGTCACGTGTGGTGCGAGAAGCCGGTGGCGCTCACCGAGGCGGAGCTAGACGAGGTAACCGCCGCGTGGCGGGAGTCAGGGCGGGTCCTGGCCATCGGGGTCAACCGGCGCTGGTCGCCCGCGGTGCTGGCGGCGAGGCGAGTGCTGGCCACCACGGCCGCGCCCAGGCTGGTCACCTACCGTGTCGCCGCCGGGCGGGTACCGGAAGGGCACTGGTACCACGACCGGCGCCAGGGCGGCCGGCTGCTGGGCGAGGTATGCCATTTCGTGGACACCGCGCAGGCGCTGGTCGGCGCGCCCGTCGAGGACGTGGCCGCGCTGTCGGGCGGCGGGCCGCTGGGGCCGGGCGATGACGCGGTGGTGGCGCTGCGGTTCGCCGACGGGTCGCTCGCGACGATCGGCTACGGCAGCGCCGCGCCGTCGGCGGGCAAGGAGTGGATCGAGGTCCACGCGGGCTCGCACCGGGTGGTGATCGACGACTTCCGCAGCTGCCTCGCCGACGGCAAGAAGCTGTGGAAGGGCGCACAGGACAAGGGCCACCAGGCGCTGGCGGTCGCCTTCCGCCGGGCGGTGGTTGAGGGCGACACCACTCTGCCCACCGAGGACATGCTCGCCACGACGCGGGCCACCATCCGTGCCGCGTCGGCCGCCGTGCTGGGCGGAGGCATCAGTGACTGAGCAGGCCGAGCGGGTCAGGTCGCTGTTCGACGCCAAGGCGGCCGGCTGGCCGGCCAAGTACGCGCCGGACGGGCCGCTCGCCGGCCGGCTGCCACAGTTCGCGGGAGCCGTCCTGGACCGGGTACCGCCCGGCGGGGTGGTGCTTGACCTCGGCTGCGGCACCGGCGAGGTCGCACGGCGGCTGGCGGCGGCCGGCTACCGGGTGGCCGGCTGCGACATCGCGCCGAGGATGCTGACCGCCGCCGCGGCCGCCGACCACGGGCACGACGTGGGCTGGATGCTGCTGGCGCCGCGCTGGCGGACGCTGCCGTTCGCGGCGGGCAGCCTGGACGCGGTGGTCGCGGCGAGCGTGCTCGAGTACGTGGCGGACCTGCCCGCCGTGCTGCGCGAGTGCGCCCGGGTACTGCGGCCAGGGGGGATCTTGCTGTGCACCGTGCCGGACGTGCGCCACCCGGTGCGCTGGCTGGAGTGGCCGCTGGTCCTGGCCGCGCGCACGCCGCTGGCCGGGCCGGCGCGATCGCCTGGCCTCGCCTGCGGCCCTACCTGGCCTACCTGCGGGCATCCAGGCAGCGCGGGTCGCTGTCGTGGTGGCGCCGCGCCGCCGGCCCGGCCGGGCTGCGCCTCGCGCCCCCGCTGGCAAGCGAGCCGCTGGCGAGCAGTCCGCAGGCAGGCAAGCCGCTGGAAGGCAAGCCGCTGGAAGGCAATGCGCCGCGCGCACCGCTGCGGCTGCTCGCCTTCACCCGGCACGGGACGCTCCCGCGCCGTAGCTGACATGAAGGGGGACTTCAGTGACGACGGTAACCATCGACGTGGCCGGCGGCCAGCTGGGCGGGGCCGGGCGGTTCAGGACAGAGGTCTACAGGTACCTGCGGCAATCGGGTCGCGAGGACATCAAGGTCATCGGCGCGCAGCGCCACCTCGGCCCGGCCTGGATGGCCGCCAGGGAAGCGGCGGCGGTGCGCCACGGCCGCCGGATCGCGCTCAACAACGTCGGTTTCATGACTCCCGGCGGCGAGCGGTGGACCCTGCTGGCCAACGCGCTGCACTTCCTCACCGCGGGCGAGACGGCCGCCCTGGAGCCCAGGCTGCGCTCGGCGATGGCCCGGCAGGCGCCGGTCGTTCACCACGCGGCCCGGTGGTCCGATGTCCTGGTCGCGCCGTGCACGGCGATGGCCGAGCGGATCACCACGACCCTGCCCGACGTTGCCTCCCGCGTCGTCGTGCGGATGCACCCGGTGTCGCCCGCCCCCCTGCCCCGGCACCCGGGCGGCCCGCTGATCCTGTGCCCCGTGCTCTTCGAGTCGTACAAGCACATGCCGGAACGGCTCGCCGACTGGCTGACCGCCGTCGATGACGCCCTCGACGAGCGGGTCAGGATGATCGTCACCGCGAGCCCGGCGGAGGTCCCGGTCGCGCTGGCCGCCAGCCCGAGGCTGCACTTCGTCGGCCGGCTCGCCCACGAGGTGCTGTCTCGCCTGTGGGCCCGCTGCCGGGCCGTCTACTTCCCCTCGGGCCTGGAGTCCTTCGGCTGCCCGCTGGCGGAGGCCCGCGTCCGGGGACTGCCGGTGATCGCCCGGGACACGCCGCAAAACCGCGAGATCGCCGGCCCGGCCCTGTGCGGATACGAGGTCGGCGACCTGGACTCGCTGCGGCGCGCGACCGAGCTGGCGCTGACGGCGCAGGTCGCCGCCGATCCCGCGCCGTTCGAGACCGCGGCCTACTTCGGGTGGATGCTGGGGAACAACTGATGACCGGGTCACCGGCGCGGGTACCGTCCCCGTCGCGAGCACGGCCCCGGCTGGGCATCCTCGCCTCTCATCCCATCCAGTACCAGGCCCCGCTGTACGCCGAGCTCGCCCGCCGGGACGTGGTGGACCTGGAGGTCGCCTTCCTCAGCACCGCCGGGGCCGAGCCGGTGCGCGAGCCCAGCTTCGGCGTCACGCTGTCGTGGGACATCGACCTGCTCAGCGGGTACCGCTCCGTCGTGCTCGGCCGCAGGCCGCTGGCCGGCAAGGCGACGTGGCTGGCGTCCGTGGGCCGCTGGCTGCGCGGGAAGGACATCGTCGTCCTGCATGGCCACGCCAGCCCCGACACGCTGCTCGCCGTGGCCGCGTGCCGCGCGCTGGGCGTTCCCTACCTGCTGCGCGGGGAATCGCACGCCCGGCCCGCGTCGGCCGGCTGGCGGGGGATGGCCCGGCACCTCGTGGCCGGCACGGTCGTGCGGGGCGCCGCGGGCGCGCTGCCGGTGGGGCAGCGCAACGCCGGCTTCTACCACCGCTACGCGCAGATACCCCACTACCCCGCGCCGTACAGCGTCGACAACGACCGCTTCCGGCTGATGTCGCAGGCCGCGCGGCCGGCCCGGGCCGACCGGCTGGCCGTGCTCGGGCTGGACCCCCAGCTGCCGACGGTGATCTTCTCCGGCAAGCTCATACCGCGCAAGCGGCCGCTGGACGTGATCCGCGCCGTCGAGCGTACCGGGTCACGGCTCAACCTGCTCCTGCTCGGCGACGGGCCGCTGCGGGCGCAGGTGCGGCCCTATGAGGACCGGCTCCCGGTCCGCTGCCTTGGCTTCGTCAACCAGGCCGACCTGCCCCGCTGGTACGCCAGCGGCGACATGCTCGTCCTGGCCAGCGACCACGAGCCCTGGGGGCTGGTCGTGAACGAGGGCATGGCCTGTGGCCTGATCCCCGTGGTCAGCGACGCCGTCGGCTGCGCCGCGGACCTGGTGCACGGCGTCGGTGAGGTCTTCCCCGTCGGTGACGTGGACGCGCTGGCCGGGGCGCTCGCGCGGGCCAGCGCCGGCGGGAGCCGTGGTGAGCTGCATCGGCAGCCGGCTGGCCCGCTTCAGCATCGCGCAGACGGCCAGCGGCTACGAGCGCGCCGCCCTGGCCCTCGCCCGCGCCGGGTAATAGCAGGCGGTCGACCGCCAGCGCCGCGTACCGGTCGGGGGCGAACCGCTCCCGTGCCCAGGCCGCGCCGCGCGCGCCCATCTCGGCCAGCGCGGACGGCCCGCCCGCCGGGGACGGGGCCCAGCACGTCCGTCAGCACCCGGGTCAGCGCGGCCACGCTCTCGTCCCGGGGCGTCAGCCCGGTGATGCCGTCCAGGTAGGCATCGGGCGATCCGCCGTGCGCCGGGCCGACCACGGCGGTCCCGGCGACCTGCGCCTCCAGCAGGACCAGGCCGAAGCCCTCGCCGCAGGGCCGCCTGCCCGACCGGGTACGGGTGGCCAGCACGAGCAGGTCGGCCCCGGCGTACTGGGCCGCTAGCTCCCGGTCGGCCAGCCCCGGCCGCACCGTGCACCAGGGGTACGCGCCGACGTGGGCCAGCAGGTCCGGTGGCGGGTGGCCGCTGCCGCAGACGGTCAGCCGGACATCCGGCCGGCCGACCGCCGCGATCGCCGTGGTGAGCTCGGCCAGCCCCTTGTCCCGCCAGTCCCCGAGCCGGAACGCCGTCATCACCTCCACGCCGCCGCGGCGGGCCGGAGCGGCCGCCGCCGCGGCCGCCAGCTCGCCGAACCAGTCGCGCGACAGCCCAGGGGGCAAGACGGCCGCCCGGCAGCCAGGGATGAGCGTGCCGGCGGTGAAGCTGCTCGCCGCGATGACCCGCACATCGCGGCGGCGCATCAGCCGGCTCTCCAGCTGCCGCCGCGGGCCGGACCTGTCGCCCCACACGTCGCTGCCGTGGCAGATCACCGAGATGCCGCTGACCAGGCGCGTTCGGGCCAGCAGCACCGCCACGGGGAGCAGCGCCCGGTGCGCGAGCACGAGCCTGGCCGGCCGGGCCGTGGCGGAAAGCGCGGCCGCCGCCCGGCGCAGCAGCGCGCGGTGCGCGGCCGGCCCGGACCGGGCAAGGTCGAGCCGCTGATAGGAAACGCCGTGCTCGGTGAAGGCGGACTCGACCGTCGCCACGTACCGCTCGATCCCGCCGCCCAGCCCGCGAGACGGCGACAAGATGAGCGCGGGACTGGTCATGTCCGCTCGTAGAGGTGGAAGTCGGCCCGCCCCGGCCCGCTGTTCGGGCCCGGGGTCACCGACGCCAGCGACCACGACGGGCAGTGCGCGGTCACCCAGGGCGTGAAGCGGCGGTGCCGCACGTGCGGGGCGGTCCCGTTCATCTCCGTGTCCGTGGAGTAGATGACGACAAGCCGCCAGCCCGCGGCGAACAGGTGCGTCATGTAGGCCTCGAAGACCGCGTCCTCGGTCAGGTGGTAGACCACGTCGAGGGACAGGGCGAGGTCGGCGGTGAACAGCCCGGCCCGGTCGGTGAAGCAGGTGCCGTCGTAGAGGAAGAAGCTCTTGGCCGGATCGGCGGCGAACCGCCGCTGGCACATCGCGATCGCGGTGCGCGACACGTCCAGGCCGACGTAGCTCGGGTACTCCGCCAGCGACAGCTGGTTGCCGTCGCCGCAGCCGAACTCGATCACGCTGCTCACCTCGCGCTCGCGGACCAGCGTGTTGAGGTAGCGGCTCTTGCCCGCCGCGAGGGCGCCGTAGGAGCCCGCGCCGCTGGTATCGCCCTGCGCGTAGTTGTTCTCCCAGAAGCGCGCCGAGCCGGCGTAGCCGATCCGCTGGCGAAGCAGCGACGCCTGCCGCGCTCCCGGTAGCGGGCGGACCAGGTCCTTGACGTTCATAGTGCTCCTTTCGTTAGCCCTCGGATTTCTTGAGCCTCTCGCATCATCAGGGCGAGCGAGACGCCGTAGGGGACGGTTGAGGCGATGGCCGCGCCGGTCACGCCCATGACGGGGACCAGGCTGCCGAGCATGACGACGGTGAAGACCACCGCGAGGCCCTCGGCGCGGGCCACGACCCCCTGGCGGCCGAGACCGCGTAGCACGTTGGCGACGACCTGGCCGCAGGCCAGGAAGATCCCCCCCGGCGTCAAGAGCCACAGCAACGGAACCGCCCCACGGTAGGCACCGCCGAAGATGAACGGCACCAGCCAGGGCGCGATCGCCGCGATGGGTGCCAAGATGGCCGCCGCCAGCCCGGCGCTGGCGAGTATCGCCCTGGTCAGCGTCGCGCGGGTATGCGCCGGCCGCGCCGCCGCCCCGGTGCCCTGTGCCGCGGTGCCCAGGGTGGCATTCCCCGGGGTGGCATTCCCCGGGGTGGCGGCGGCCCGCGTGGCGGCCAGCGCCGGCATGAGCACGTACCCGATCGCCGATACCAGCGGGCTGGGCAGGAGCGTGATGGAGACGGCGACCGAGTACCGCCCGAGGTCGGCGGGCGGCACGGCGACCGAGAGCACGAGCTGGTCAAGGAAGGCGTTGACCGACGCCGGGGCGAGCGCGGCGATCTGCCCGATCCCGTAGCCGGCCAGCGGGCGGACCAGCGTCGCGGTGAACCGGCCCGGGGCCAGCCGGGCGCGGCGGCAGCCCGCGTAGGTCCACCCCAGCTGGGCGAGCAGCGAGCCGAGCAGCACCTCGACCGTGGTGTCCAGGGTCAGGGCGTGCAGCCGCCACAGCACGGCCACGCCGGCCAGCGCCACCCCCGGCTGGATCATCCGCGCCCTGTTCCATAGCGGCAGCGTCCGGCCCAGGAGCGCGAACAAGTAGGTGCTGCCCGCGCAGGACACGATCGTCCCGGCGAAGGCGAGGCGGTAGGCGGTGGCCATCCCCGGGTGCCCGCGCGCGAGCAGGGGGGCGAGCGCGAGTCCCGCCACCGCCGCCGCCACGCCGGTCGCGAGCATCAGCCGGGCGGAGGTGGCGACGTAGTCGCGGGCGTGCTCGTGGTCGCGGGCGACGTAGAAGCACACCGCGAGGGGCTGCCCCAGGCCCGCGACCATGAGGACGATCCCCAGCCATGAGGTCACCGCGGAGTACTCGCCGCTGATGCCGGGCCCGACCGCCCGGGCGATGACGACGCCGCCGAGGGCGGCGGTCGCGGTGACGGCGATGTTGAAGCCGGCCGTTGACGCCATGGAGCGGATGAGGCCGGAGCCGAGCGCCCGGGCGCGCCACGCTCGCGCCGCGCCGGGCAGCCCGGGCCGGCCCTGCCGGATCCGGGAATGCCTGCCCTGAGGTTCCCTCGTGTACCGGGCGATCCAGTCCGCGACGCTGCTGGCGCTCACTTGCCCGCGGCGAAGGTCAGGTTCTGTGTCACGATGTGCCCGCGCACGCTGCCCGTCTCGGCCGCGAGCGCGAGCTTCATCAGCCCGCTGACCGGTGCCCAGATCGCCGCGCGGGCGGCGCTCGCGATCCCGTGCGCGGGCGGCGGGCAGCCGATGACCCGGACCCGGCCGAACCCGGCGGCGGCGGCGAGTTGCCGCACGCTGCGCGCGGTGAACCAGGTCTCGTGGGTGAAGTCGCCGTACCTGATGTGCCCGCCGAACGGGCTGACCGCGTTCGGCACCCGGGCGACGAACCTGCCCCCCGGTGCGCAGCGCGGCGG
The DNA here is from genome assembly GCA_963735415.1 of uncultured Actinomycetota bacterium. Classification (GTDB taxonomy): domain Bacteria; phylum Actinomycetota; class Actinomycetes; order Streptosporangiales; family Streptosporangiaceae; genus Trebonia. The sequence continues at coordinate 30,507 of CAVTLB010000038.1, forward strand.
CGACCGCGTCGAAGGTGGCGAGCACCTCGGGCTTGGTCAGGTGCTCGAGCAGGTCGGTCGCGGTGACGGCGGCGAGCTGGCCGCGGCGGCCGGCGAGCAGGCTCAGGTAGTCACCCTCCCGGACCTGGCTGAGCCCGGCCGCGCGGGCCAGCGCCACCTGCTCGGGGCTGACGTCAATGCCCAGCGCGTCGTACCCGTCCTCGGCCAGGCAGCGCACCAGCTGGCCCGAGCCGCATCCGATGTCCGCCACCGGGCCGGGCGGCGGCGGGAGCAGCGGCCGGATGTCGCGCTCGTAGATCAGCCGCGTGGCGCCGGCCGATCCCTGCCCGCTGTGCTGCGAGGCGTAGGACTCATACAGCCGGTCCCGCAGCCAGGACAGCTCGCCCGCCAGGCCGCCTCCGCTCACGGTCCCCCCGGAAGTACTGCCCCCGGAAGTACTGCCCATGGAAACACTGCCCCTCGCCATCAGGCCCGCCGCGCGGTCAGGAGGTGCTGCCCGGGAATGTCATCGCCGGGCAGCGTGACCACGCCGGCCAGCGAGCGCGCCGACGCCTGCGTGAACCCGTGCCGCGTCACCAGGTCGAGCATCTCGTCGGTGGAGCGCCCGAAGCAGTTGAGCGCGTACCGGAGCTTGGCCCGGTTCGCCAGCGTGCCGTCGGCCCGCCAGTCGGCCTCGGTTCGCCATCGGGTGCCGTCGGGCACCGCGAAGTGCAGCATCAGCAGGCCGCCCGGGCGCACCGTCCTGGCCAGCAGCCCGAGCGCGCGGTCGAGTACCTCCGAGCGCAGGTGCTGCACGACGGCGAAGGAGTAGGCCAGGTCCACCAGGCGGCCAGCCGCGCGGAACTCCTCCGGCGTCTGGTAGCTGATGTTCGGCCCGCCGTTGAGCACCCGGGCGCAGGCCAGCACGCCCCGCGATATGTCGACCGCCGTCACGTGCGCGGCCGTCCGGGCCACCGCCGAGGCCAGGTAGCCGGGACCGCACCCGTAGTCGAGGACGCGGGTATCGGGCGTGAGGTAGGGCCGACCACGGCGTCGGCCAGGATCTGCCGGGACCGGCGATTGCGGGCATGCTCGCAGCGCACGTCGCGGTCGTAGAAGTAGTGCGGCGACAGGGCGAGCAGCCGCAGCGCGACGCTCTCGCGCGCCGGGACGGGCGCGTTATCGACGACCCCCGCCACCCAGCCGGCCCCGAGGAAGTTCTGGCTGCCGCCCCAGGTCGCCCGGTAGACGAGCACGTTCCCCGCGTCCCTGGCGAGCTTCGTCATCTGCGCTCCCGCCATCAGGACTGCCCCGCCGGGGTACTCGCGGGCTTGATGTAAATGGCGGTGTCCCACACGCCGGAGCTCGTCCAGATCGATCGCCAGCCGGCCAGCTCCGCCGCGACCTCGGACCAGACCGGGGTCTTCGGCCCGCGGATGGGCGTGCGCGAGTGCGGCGACCTTGACCGCGACGGCAGGTACCAGTTCACGTTGTCGATGACGAGCATTCCGCCGGGCCTTATCTTCGGCCCGATGAACTTGGCCGAGTAATCCCGGTAATGCCCGTCGACGAGCGCGAAGTCGAGGCTGTCATCGGCGAACCCGCACGCGACCCTGGCGTACGCGCTCTCGCCGCCGCGCTCCAGGGGCTGGTCCTCGAGCGCGAGGATGTAGTCGACGTTGTGCAGGCCCCGCTCGAGCAGCATCTCGGAGATGGCCTTGTGCCAGCCCGGGTCGTGCTCCACGCTCGTCAGCGTGCCCACCCGGGCCGCGAACCACAGCGTGCTGCGGCCCGAGCCGAACTCGGCCCCCCGGTCGGTTGGCCGCAGCAGCGAGCCGAGCAGCCGGATCGCGGCCGGCGTCAGCCACGGGTCGTCGGGGTGCGAGCGCTCGTACAGGGCCTGCCGCGCGCGGTCGAAGACGTAGCGGGGGGTCAGGTGGCGCAGCGGGCGGGACCGCAACGGCACGCGTGAGGCGGGTACTAGCACGGTGCTCATGACAGCGTGCCCGCCGTCTCTGGCTCGCCCGCCAGCGCGGGTCGCGCGAACACGTCGCCGCCGTAGCCGGGATCGCTGACCGGGACCAGGTGCCCCGACAGGTCGGGGCGGTGCAGCCGGTAGCCGTACCCGGCCAGCAGCCCGGCCACCGGCCGGCGGTCGGTGCCGACGGCGAACCTGGACGCCTCGTTCCACTCCAGCTGGATCAGCCCGATCCGCTGGTCGGCCAGCGCCCGGGCGCAGCCGAGGAGCACGTCGATCTCGAACCCCTCGACGTCGATCTTCATCCCGGCCGCGTGCCGGTCCCCGAGCAGGGAATCGATCGTGACCAGGTCCGTCGTCGCGGGCCCGGCCGGGTCCAGGCAGTTCACGGCGTCCCGCCCGGCGGTGAACCGGGCCGTGCCGCAGTGGTCGCCCGCGGCGGCTCGCACCGTCGTCACCCGGTAGCCGTTGAGCGCGACGTTCTCCCGCAGCAGTTCGAAGGTGTCCGGCGCGGGCTCCAGGGCGATGACCTCCGCCCCCAGCTCGGCCGCCCAGATCGTGTAGGTGCCGACATTCGCGCCGACGTCGATGAACAGGCCGCCGCGCGCGAGCGCCGCGCGCCAGGCGAGCATCTCGGGCAGGTCGGGCGGGTTGGCGTACAAGGCCCTCGCGGCGGCCGTCCGGTGCAGGTCCACCCACAGCCGGGAGCGCTCACCCAGCCGGGCCACCGCGCGGCGGCGCAGCAGGCGGCTCTCCGCCTGGTAACGGGTCGCCCGCAGCAGGGCCCGGGTGCGATGACCGGAGTTCGCCGGGTGCCCCCAGACATACTTGATGACCCCCGCGGCGACCGCGAACTGAGTGGATACCGTGGCGCTCATGCCCGGGCAGCCTCCGTAACGATTCACGTATGGTCGATGACCGAGAGTAACATGTTTCCTGGCCTGGCTCCGGGATGTCGGAGAACCCAAGTTCCGCCGGGCATACTCGCGACATCGCAGGCGGCACCGCAAGGTCCTCGCGTGGGCCGCGGCCACGCCCTGCTGCCTCTCCGGGTCGAGCGCGGCTCCCCCGATCTCGTAAAATGCTCCTTCCCGGAAGAGCTTTCCTGTTCCCGTGGGGCAAAGTCTTCCTCACCGGAAAAGTCTTCGAGTTAATCGACCATCGCCGCTCCCCGCGCGAGCACCGCGCTGGTCCGACGTGACACGAGTGGTAGGTGGGAGCGGCATAAGCCCGCGTCGGGCAGCTAGAACGCCGGCTTGACTCCCGCCTTCAGGCGCTCGACGGTCTTGGCGACGCGGTCCTGCCTCGTCGCCTCGCGCTTTGCCTCCGATACCCAGCGGGCGTACTCCTTGCGGTGGGTGAAGGAGAGCTTCTCGTACGCCGCGGCCGCCCCCGGGTCTGCCTGCAGCGCGGCGGCGAGCTCGGCCGGGACGTCGACCTCGCGCGGCGCGTCATCGAGTTCCACGATTACCCGGACAGGCTCGCCCGCCGCCAGTCCCATCTCGGCGATCTGCCCCTTGCGCAGGCCTATCCACGGCACGCCCGAGTAGACCATCACGGTCGCGGGAAATGGCGGATGCTCATCGACCGTGACCCGGACCGGCGCGCGTGCCTTGCCGAAGGCCTCCTTCGGGTCGAACGGCAGTCGCAGTGCGATCCCGCCGCCCGGGCCCTCCTCCGGCGCGATGGTGAACTGATGACTGGCCATGGGGCAAGTCTGCCGCACCGCGGCATGAAGCGGCGAGCCGGCCCGAAATGCGGGAATAAATACGTTGCCATGCCCGGTTGCCGCTCATACTATTAAGCACATGAGGTCGGCACGGAAGGAGGCGAACCCGGTGGAAGCCAAGATGCAGCCCGCGATGATCATCCGAATCGCGGCCCCGCAGCGTAAAGCGCTGTCAGATATACGGCACGAGCTAGGTTTCCCCTGGTCGCGACCGAGTTATGCCCTCCTGGGTTCTGTCCCGAGACAGGTTCCTGCCTGACGCCAGTCTAGGCGATCGACCGGAGCCGCCCTCAGGGACACCTGACGGGCGGTTTTTCTTTACCTTCTTCCCCTTAGGGACGTAGTTCAACGGTAGAACAGCGGTCTCCAAAGCCGCGTGTGCGGGTTCGATTCCTGCCGTCCTTGCGAGCCTCTTAGACAGGCCAGTGGTCGAAAGACCCTTGAGAATTCCATAGCGTGAGCACCAATGTGGCAGGCCGCCATGGGCCTGCCCCGATGCCGTCGCGCCCGCCCTTAGATACCAGCGGTTCAGGGCGCGGCGGCCCAGGGGGTGACAGCTAAGGAGCGGTCGCGCCTTGCAAGCGTTGACGTAGCCGGTTCGATTCCGGCCTCCTCCACCGGGATGTAGCGTAAGGGTAAGCGCGCCTGGTCTGGGCCTAGGCGGATGGGGTTCGAGTCCCTGCGTCCCGACTCATGGCTCTTTAGCTCAACGGGAAGAGCACCCGGTTGAAGCCCGGGAGGTCCCTGTTCGGTTCAGGGGGGAGCCATCGCGCCGTGCTCGTCTAACGGTCAAGACATCAGTCCTCCAAACTGATCATCGGGGTTCAACTCCCCGGCACGGTTCTCAGGCGCCGCTAGCTTAATCGGCAGAGCACCTGGCTCTTACCCAGGGTTGTGAGGGATCGTGGCCCTCGCGGCGTACGCAGCACGGGGGAGTCGCGCAATCGGCAGACGCGGCGGCTTCAAGTACCGCACAGTGCGGGTTCGAATCCCGCCTCCCCTACGTGCGACGGTTTCTGGCCGCGATACTGTAAAACAGCGAGTCGCGAATAGGCGCTGGTACGAACAGAACCGGCAGGTTTACCGCGACCGTAATCGCCGAAATATTGAAGAAAAGAGACGGCGCATTGCCGAGTTGAAGAACGTTCATGACTACCTAGAATCAGGTTGGTGCCGGGAGGGGCGTCGGCGACCCCAGCAAGGTTCTGACCCTTGCCCCCGCAGGTTCGACTCCTGCTCCGGCAGCGTTGCCGCCGCGCACGGCTGCGGCTCCGCTTTCGTAAGGCGGACGGCCCGGGTCGGCACCGGGTGGCGGCTCCATGTGCTCGTACTCCAACCCTGGTAGAGAGGCCAGCCCGAGATGCTGGATGTTGCGGGTTCGAATCCCGCCGAGCGCACGCCTGCTTAGTGACAACGGTAAGCACGCCTCCGTGGTAGGGAGGCAGTCGGGGTTCGATTCCCCGGGCAGGCTCCATGGCTCGCATGCGGTTGTAGCTCAGCTCGGCCAGAGCATCTCCCCGCCACGGAGAAGGTCGCCCGTTCGAATCGGGTCAGCCGCTCGCATGCCGCTCTAGCCCAACCCGGTAGGAGGCACGAGGTCCAGGCCCTCGGCAGTGTGAGTTCGAATCTCACGGGCGGCACTTGGAGAGTGAACCAGTCAGGGACTGGGCGTCGCCGCTAACGACTGCGCGGGTTCACCCGTGGCGTTCGAGTCGTCCGCTCTCCGCACGTAAAGGATCCGCCTGGAAGATGCGCCGCCGGCGCGGCAACGGGCCTTGAAAGCTCGTGGCGGTCCCAGGCCGCGGGGCTCGACACCTCCATCTTCCGCACCCGGGCAATTACCCAACCGGTGAAGGGGCCGCTCTGATAAAGCGGTAGCCGCCTGGTCCGACTCCAGGATTGCCCACGGCGAGATAGCTCAGCAGGCCAGAGCGGCGCTCTCATAAGGCGCAGGCCGTCAGTTCGAACCTGACTCTCGCTACTTCGGGGAGAGTGGCCAAACGGTGAAGGCGCTTGCCTTATAAGCAAGGGATGTGCGGGTTCAAGCCCCGTCTCTCCCACGAAAATATCCCAGCATGACACGAGGCCCCATCGTCCAATGGCTAGGATCTGGTCCCTTCAAGGCCGGGAAGACGGGTCGGAACCGTCTGGGGTCACTGCGCGGTCGTCTAACGGGAGGATGCCGGTCTCATAAGCCGGGGGATGACGGTTCGAGTCCGTCCCGCGCCAATCTCGTGTGGTCTAATAGGCAGGACAGCGGACTGTTAATCCGCCGGGTAGAGGTTCGAGTCCTCTCGCGAGAGCACGCAGTAATCTACTGGCCGTGTAGCTTAGCGGTAGAGCACCACCTTGTCACGGTGGCAGGTGCCGGTTCGAATCCGGTCACGGTCGCGAGCCCCTGGTCTTTCATGATTTGCCAGGGGCGCCAAATCCCTGTGGTGAAGAGGACATCATTTCACACTACGAATGTGAAGTCGCAGGTTCGAGTCCTGCCGGGGATGCCTTCAGTATAAACAATCAGCCCGGTTGGCGTAACGGTAGCGTGTCGCTCTTACAAAGCGATGGTGCGGGTTCGACTCCCTCACCGGGTACGGCGGTTATGGTGTAGAGGTTCTGCACGTCTGACTGTGAATCAGGAGGTACCGGTTCGATACCGGTTGATCGCCCCGGGCGTCGGTGGCAGAGTGGTTAATGCAGCGTCCTGTAAAGTCGTCGCCCCACGTGGCAGCTGGTGGTTCGAATCCATCCCGGCGCACTGTTGTCCTTTGTACGGACTGCCTAGCCGGGGGTCGGCACCTGGCGGGGGCTCCATTTCGCGTTCAAATCCGGTCGGTCAATCTCAAGCCGAACTAGGCCCGGGGAGACTCAACGCTGAGGCTGGGTTCGAGTCTCCCGGGCGGCACCATGCGCCGCTAGCGCAACGGATAGCGCGCCCGGCTTCTATCCGGGACGGTCGGGGTTCGAGTCCCCGGCGGCGCACGCGATAACTTGCTCCGTTAGGGAAACTGGTCATCCCGTCAGGCCCTCAACCTGGAGACTGCGAGTTCGAGCCTCGCACGGAGCACGCTAGGCCCACCAGGCTCTCGTAGTGCAACGGACGGCACGGCGGGTTCCGTTCCTGATCCCGGTCGAGGCGATCGAGGTTCGCGGCAGAATCGTTCTTGACGAAAAATACGCGGCATTCGCCGTGTAATGGTCCCCATGGCGCAGAGGAAAGCGCATCTCGTTCCGAACGAGAGGGCCGCAGGTTCGAGTCCTGCTGGGGACGCCCTCCCGGACCCGCAGGCAGCAGGTTCGACTCCTGCCGAGAGCGCAACTGCGGGAGCACATGTCGCGTATCTCACCGGTGTGGGAGGCAGTCCGCAAAACTGCCGCAGTCGGTTCGACCCCGAAACGCGGCTCCAGGCAAGCTAGCGCGACCCGTGGTCCAGCGGATAGGGCGGCGCTCTCCTAAAGCGCCAACGCGGGTTCGACTCCCGCCGGGTCGACATCGAAGCCAGGAGGGAGGAGCGAGGAAGGTCTAGGGAGGTGAACGTGACGAGCCTGGAAAAGCTCATCTTCAGCATGCGGCACCGCGTCATCCTGCCCGCGCAGGCCAGCGGTCTTCTACCGGGGCGAAGACGGGCAGTGGTACGTCAAGTGGCTCCACCTCTACCCGCGTGGCCGGTCGGCCGCGTGGCACGGCGGGGTCAGGGTCGAGGAGAACCGCCTCACGTCAGCCCTGCTCACCAGGTCGATGATGGAGCGCGAGTACCTGCGGGTCGGCTACCTCATCGGCCTCCTCCGCCGCAAGGCAGCGCAGGCGGCCCAGGCAGCGCAGGCAACCGAGCAGGCCGAGCAGCAGACCGAGGACGGGCCCGTCTCACCTACATCGGTGTCGACCAGCCCGAGGACCTGCCGGAAAACTCCACCGTGTACACGCTGGCGAACCTCGCCAGCCTGATCCCCGCGTAATGCAAGCGACAAAGCATCAGCGAGCGACGGCCATCGGCGTGCTTCCTTCTCCCGGCTCGTAACCCGGACCCCTGGTAAGGTCCACTAGACGCCGGCTCCCCGTCGCTCGCTGTTGCCCTCACGGGGGCGGTGCTCACGCTATGGATTCGTCTCCTCGCCCCGCCGCTGATCGGCTAAGGCGGATTCTTAGGAATCATTAACGTTCTTCGGGGCTTGACTGATGCTTCAAGCGGGAATTTGCGACATATGGGGCGCAGGCGGCGAAGGATCGTCTATCTGTCCGTCTCGGCTGGCATGGTGCTGCTGCTGGCCGCGGTAGCGGGCGCGGGGTACGCGCTGTTGGGCCACTTCAACGCCAACATCAGGCAGGACGACATCACCAGCCTGCTCGGCAACCAGCAGCCAGTCGACACCCACCCGCAGGCGGAGAACATCCTCGTCCTCGGGTCGGACTCCAGGAACGGCCTGAGTGCCGCCTACGGCACGGGCCTGACCACCGACCAGTCGGACACGCTCATGATCATCCACATTCCGGCGGACCGGAAGTGGGCCGAGGTCATGTCCATCCCGCGCGACTCCTGGGTGAACATCCCGTCCTGCATGATGGGCAACGGTCAGATGTCGGCCCCGACGCAGTTCAAGATCAACGAGGCCTTCGCGATCGGGAACCTGGACGGGAACAAGACCAAGCTGGGCGTGGCCTGCACCGTGAAGACGGTGGAGCACAACACCGGGATCTACATCAACCACTTCATCGTGGTCAACTTCACCGGGTTCAAGAACATGGTCGCGGCGATCGGCGGTGTCCCTGAGTGCAACGCGACGCCGATCGACGACCCGCTATCCGGGCTTCACCTGCCCGCCGGGCACCACCTGCTCACCCCGGTGCAGGCGCTCGGCTACGTGCGCGCCCGCTACACCCTCGGCAACGGGAGCGACCTGGAGCGCATCGGCCGCCAGCAGGCGTTCATGTCCTCGCTGATCAACCAGGTCGAGGGCAAGCTGTACAACCCCCTGGCCATCTACCGGTTCCTGGACTCGGCGACCAAGTCGCTGACGATCGACAGCCAGCTTGGCGGCATCACCGGGCTGTATGACCTGGGGGAGAGCCTGCGCGGCATCCCGACGAGGGACATCGCCTTCTTCACCGTGCCGAACTTCCCGCGCGGCGAGGTCGTGCCGGGCGACACCGCGAACGTGCTGTGGACGCAGCCAGAGGACAACGAGATCTTCCAGTCGTTCCAGGACGACGTGCCCGCCAGCGCCTCCCTGTTCAGGGCCGCGCAGTCGCCAGGCTCGCGGTCGCCAGGCGCGCCGGGCTCGGGGGTCGCGGCCACCTCCACCCCCGCATCGACCACGACCACCGGCTCAACCGCAACGACCGCGCCTACCGCAACGACCGCGCCAGCCACCGACTCCACGCCAACCGCGCCTACCACGGGCATCCCACCCACCGCTCCGACAACAACGGCACCATCAGACGCAACGGCCACGTCAGGCGCGACAGCGGCCCCAACCCTCTCGCTTCAGGCGCGTACCGCGAACCAGAACATCTGCGCCGGCTAGCCCGGCCCGGCCACGGACACGGACACGGACGCGCGCCAGGCTCAGCTGCGCGCCTGAGCGCCGCCTCGCTTGCGCGCCTCCTCCTTGATCTCCTCCGGCAGCGCCTCGGCCGCCAGCAGCCGGGGGAGCAGGTCCCGCTCGGTGGTCAGCGCCAGGAACGTCATGGTCACGGTCACGTCGTGCTCGGGCCTGTACTCGATCGCGATGGGGTCACCGCCGCGTATCTGCCCCGGCACCAGGACCCGCAGGTAGGTTCCGGTCTTCGCGACCCGGGTGAATCGCTTGATCCAGCCCTCCTGTGCCAGCCATCCCTGGAAAGTGCCGCACGGGATGCGCGGGCACGACACCTCGAGGACCACGTCGTCGCCGATCCGCCAGCGCTCGCCGATCAGCGCGTTGGTCAGGTCGATCCCCTCGGTCGTGAGGTTCTCGCCGAAAGCGCCGTTATCCAGCGGCCTGCCGATCTCCGCCGCCCAGAAGTCGAGGTCCTCCCGCGCGTAGGCGTACACGGCCTGGTCGGTCCCGCCGTGATGCTTGACGTCGAAGACCTGGTCACCGGCCAGGCCCACCTCACCGGTGCCCTTGGCCCCGCCGCCCGCACCAGCACCGGCCCGTCGACCGGTTGCTTGTCGATGCCGGTCAGCGCGACCGTCTTCCACGGGTTGGGCCGCGGCTTGCCGACATTGACCGTAAGGAGGCGCATAGTCCCACGCTAAGCACTATCTCGCCCTCCCGCGAATCCTTTACCGGGGAGCCACCGGGTCCGCCGCCCTGCCATCCGTGGCACCGGCGACGCCATAGATCCTGGTACCGGGCTTGCGCCCGACGGCCGAGGCCGTTTCGCCCGGCCCGGCCGGGGCAGGCTATCGTGTTAGCGCCAGGTGCGCCTCGCTGGCGCGATCCCTAAGGTCAGGCGGTGGGTGCCTTCGTGCAGTACCAGCTTTCCCGTGCAGTTGCCGGGCCGTTCCTGCACGCGATGGGACGCCCGAGTGTCACCGGACTGGAGCACATCCCGCAGACGGGAGCGGCCATCCTGGCCTCCAACCACCTGTCGATCGTCGACTCGGTGTACCTGCCGTTCATGGTCCCCCGGCCAGTAGTGTTCCCCGCGAAGGCGGAGTACTTCAGCGCCCGGGGGCCAGTCGCCCGGCTGTGGGCGGCCTATCTCCGGTCCACGAACCAGCTGGCGATCAACCGGGACGGCGCCCGCGCGGCGCAGGAGACCCTCGACGCGGCGCTGGAGATCCTCCGGGGCGGCGACCTGTTCGGCTTTTATCCCGAGGGCACCCGCTCCCCGGATGGCAAGCTCTATCGTGGCCGGTCGGGGATCGGCTACCTGGCGCTGAACTCCGGTGTCCCGGTCATCCCCGTCGCCATGCTCGGGACGCGCAAGATGATGCCGCCGGGCAAGTCATACCTGGTCCCGGCGAAGGTCAGGGTCAAGATCGGCAAGCCGCTGACGTTCGAGGACCTGAACGGGGTCGCCCCGGCGCGGGCCCGCCGCGAGGTAGCCGACCGGGTCATGGCGGCCATCCGCGAACTGTCCGGCCAGGAGTACGTCCACATGTACGCCTCCGACCGCAAGGCCGAGATCGCCGCCACCACCCAAAAGCCGAAAGAGTAACCCCGGGCGCCTGCCGGCTCACCCGGTCACTCCGCGGCCCGGCCGGTCACCACTCGCCGGTCCCGGCGGGCGCTAGCTCCCGGAGTGGTCGGGGCACAGGCCGAACAGCTCCACGGTGTGATCGACAGACGTGAAGCCCGCCTCGGCGGCCACCTTCTCCGCCCACTGCTCGACCGCGCGTCCCTCGACCTCAACGCTACGACCACAGACGCGGCACGTCAGGTGATGGTGATGGACCGTGGTCGCGCACTGGCGGTAGAGGATCTCACCGGACGGGTCACGGATCGTGTCGACGTCACCGTTCTCGCTGAGCACCTGCAGGTGGCGGTAGACGGTGGTGAGGCCCACGTTCTCGCCCCGGCGGCGCAGCTCGGCGTGGATCTCCTGGGCGCTGCAGAAGCCGGGCAGGCTGGTAAGCGCGGCGGCAAGCGCGGTCGCCTGCCGCGTCCCGCGCACCCGCGTCCCCCGCGGCTGCTGCTCCGCAGTCATGCCCGTATCGCCTGCCCATCCGCTCGCACACCACGAAGTTAGCCGGCTGTTGCCTGCCCGCCATGACAGCTTCCGGCCACTAGGATGTAGTTGGGAATTAAAACGGTTATCATTAACGCTCAACCCCTACGGGATGTTCCGGCAGGCGTGCCCGGCGGGCGAGCAGTACTAGCGAAGGGAGACTACATGGCAGCGCTGCGCGTTCAGCGCCCGGTAGCCATCCTCCTCGCGGCGATCGGTGCCGCCCTCGCGGCCACCGCCGCGCTCGCGGCCGGGGTCCCGTCGGCGGGCGGCCCCGGCGCCACGGCAGGCGCCTCAGCCGGCGCCGGCGTCACCCAGGGAACCAGGACCCCTTCCGGCCCCAACGGCCTGGCCGCAAGTCGAGCCACCAGCACCAGCGCCAGCCAGGGAACGAGCGGTGCTCCCGGCCTCATCACGGTCGTCGCGGCGGAGAACCAATACGGGAACGTCATCGCCCAGGTCGGCGGCCGCTACGTCAGCGTCACCTCGCTGCTGAGCAACCCCAACACCGACCCCCACGCCTTCGAGGCGTCCCCGCAAGTCGCGCGGGAGGTAGCGAGCGCCCGGCTGGTAGTGCAGAACGGCCTCGGCTACGACTCCTTCATGGACGACATCGAATCCGCGAGCCCCGGCGGCAGCCGCCAGGTCATCGCCGTCCAGCAGCTCCTGCGCCTGCCGGACAGCACGCCCAACCCGCACCTGTGGTACGACCCGGGCACGATGCCGGTGGTGGCGCGAGCCATCGCCCAGGGCCTCGCGAGAATCGACCCGGCGCACGCGGCCTACTACCGGGCCAACGCCGCCGCCTTCACCCGCAGCCTCAGCGATTGGGACAACGCGCTCTCGGCGCTGAAGGACGGCCACCCGGGTATCCCGGTCGCGACGACCGAGCCAGTCGCGGACTACTTCCTGCAGGCCGCGGGCGCGGTCAACGAGACGCCCTGGACGTTCCAGGCCGACAACATGAACGGCGTGGACCCGTCACCGCAGGACGTCGCGGCCGAGCGGGACCTGCTGGCCGGCCGGAAGGTCCGGGCGTTCGTCTACAACGTCCAGGTCACCGACCCGCTCACGCGGTCGCTGATCGACCTCGCCAGCGCGAACGACATCCCGGTCGTGGGCGTCTACGAGACGATGCCGCAGCCCGGCTTCACCTACCAGTCCTGGATGCTCGCCGAGGCGGCCGCCCTGAAGAACGCGATAACAGCCAGAACGTCAACGGAGCACCTATGAGCGAGCGGAGGGCACGGTGAGGACCGACCCACTCCTCCAACTCGACGGCGTCGGAGTCCGGCTGGGCGGCCGGCCGATCCTGGGCGACGTCAGCTTCACCGTCAGCCAGGGGGAGCTGGCCGCCATCATCGGCCCGAACGGCGCGGGCAAGACGACCCTGATCCGCCTCATCCTCGGTCTCCTGCCCCCGTCGACGGGAAAGGTCATCAAGGCCCGGACGACGATGGGCTACGTCCCGCAGAAAATCGTGATCGACTCCGACATCCCGCTCCGTGCCCGCGACGTGGTCTCGCTCGGCCTTGACGGGCACAAGCTCGGCTTCTCCCTGCCGGGCAAGAACCGCAGGGACAAGGTCGAGCGGGCGCTGCAAGACGTCGGCGCCTACGACTACCGCGATGCCCGCGTGGGCGAGCTGTCCGGAGGCGAGCAGCAGCGCGTGCTGATCGCGCACGCCCTGGTGAGCCGCCCGCAGCTGCTCCTGCTCGACGAGCCGCTCGCCAACCTCGACCTGCGCAGCGAGCAGGAGATCGTGGGGCTGCTCGGCAAGCTCGCCCGCGAGCACGAGATCGCCGTGCTGCTGTCCGCGCACGACATGAACCCCCTGCTGCCGGTCATGGACCGGATCATCTACGTCGCGAGCGGCAAGGTGGCCAGCGGGAGCACGGACGAGGTCGTGACGTCCGAGGGTCTGACCGAGCTGTACGGGCACCCGGTCGACGTGCTGCGGATCCGCGGCCGGGTCGTGGTGGTCGCCGGTGACTAGCGGTCCCGTGCTCACCGCGCTGCTCATCGGGGGGATCGCCGCGATCACCTCGGGCGTCATCGGCGTGTTCTCCGTGCTGCGCACCCAGTCCTTCGCCGGGCATTCGCTCGCGGACATCGCGACCACCGGCGGGGCCGCCGCGTTCCTCGTCGGGATCAGCCAGTTCTGGGGGTTCCTCGTCGCCGGGATCGCCGCCTCGGCGACGATGGAGGCCATCGGCGTCCAGCGCCGCCGGGGCAGGGACGTCGCCACCGGCGTCGTCCTCGGCGGCGGCCTCGGCTTCGCCGCGCTCTTCCTGTACCTGGGCACCCGCCAGACGTCGACGACGGGCGCGTCGTTCTCGATCCTGTTCGGCTCGATCTTCGTGGTCAGCCCGGAAACCGTTCCGGCGGTACTCGGGGCGGGCGTGGTCACCCTGGTCGTGATCGCGCTGCTCGGCCGGCGGCTGCTGCTCACCGCGATCTCCCCGGACCTGGCCCGGGCGCGCGGCGTCAACGTGCGGCTCACCGGCATCTTCTTCCTCGCGGCCCTGGCCGTGACCGTCTCGCTGTCGGCGGTCGCGATTGGCGCGGTGCTGTCCACCGCGCTGCTCGTCGGGCCGGCCGCCACCGCGCTGCGGATCACCCGCAGCCCGGTCAGGGCGATCGCGCTTTCGGCCGTCCTCGGCCTGGCCGCCACCTGGATCGCCGTCGCGCTCGCCTACGAGTCCTACTACTGGCCGCCCTACGGGCACGGGTGGCCGGTGAGCTTCTTCGTCGTCGCGCTCGTGCTGGCCGGGTACCTGCTGTCCTATGCCCGCCGGGCCCGCGCGCCGCTGCCGCCGCGCTCACCGCACGAGGAAGGCCCCGGGTGTTCTGTCCGCATGCCCGATACACGCGCCGGGGCCCGGGGTGTCCCCGGGATGGCACTGCCATCGGGCGTGCATCGGGGGGTACGGGGGGCCGTCCCCCCGGGAGGTAGCCGCTGATGTTTACCGGGCTGATGGCGAACACCTGGATCGCCGCCAGTATCGTCGCGGTCATCGCCGCGGTCACCGGGTTCTTCGCCGTGCTGCGCGGGGAGACCTTCGCCGCCCACGCCATACCCAACGGCGCCTTCGCCGGCGCGGCCGGGGCCGCCCTCCTCGGCGTCAACGTCATCTGGGGGCTGGCGGTCTTCGCCGTCGCCGGGGCGCTCGGGATCGGGACGCTTGGCTCCAAGGCGCGCCACGACGTGGTGACGGCACTCGTCCTGGTCCTGATGCTCGGCGTCGGCGCGCTGTTCGTCAGCTGGAGCAGCCAGTACGCGCAGCAGGCCTACTCGCTGCTGTTCGGCGAGGTCTACGGCGTGCCGGGCGATGAGGTATGGCCGATCGCCGGGATCGGCCTGCTGGCGATCGCGGCCATCGGCATCTCCTTCCGCAGGCTCATGCTCACCTCCGCGATGCCCGAGGTGGCCCAGGCCCGCGGCGTCTCGGTGCGCGGCACGGAGGTCTACTTCCTGGTGGTGATGGCCCTGGCTACCTCGATGACGGTTCCCGTGGTGGGCGCGCTGCTCATGTTCAGCCTGATGATCGGCCCGGCCGCCGCCGCCCGCAGCGTCACCGCCCGGCCGGGCCTCGCGCTTGCCCTGTCGGTCGCGATCGCCCTGGTCACCGTCTGGCTGTCGATCGCGCTGTCCTACCGCACCAACTGGCCCCTGGGCTTCTTCGTCGGCGTCGGCGGCGCGCTCTTCTACCTGATCGGCCTCGCCGCCCGCGGCCTCGGCGGCGACACTCGCGCCCGCGCGGCGTAACGGCGGCAAGGCAGGACCGCCCGGCGCGCCGGACGGCGCGCCGGGCGGTTCCCGGCAAGCTTCCCCCGCCTCAGGCGAGGGCGCGGACGAGGTAACAACGGTTCATCCTCAAGGCAGCGGGATGAAGCGCTCGACACTCGACGGCAGCGTGCCGCTGTTGCAGACGTCACCCGTGGCGGGAACGGTGGCCGGGTTGAGCATGGCCGTCAGGTCGACGGCCGCCATCTCGGTGGCGCCGCTGTTCACCACGAGGGCGATAGCGTGCCCGCCCGTGGGTGACTGGTAGGCGGCCAGCGTGTGCGGGTCGCCTCCCATGGAGAAGGCATGCCCGCCCGGGTCGGCGCCGGTCTGGCACGAGACCCAGCTCTGGACGGCGGGGGTGACGCCGGCGCCGGACGTCGTGGGGAGCGCCAGCGCGGTCAGGGTGTCACCGCCGAACTCGCCGGAGATCACGCCCGTGTGCGTGCCCTGGGCGACCGCCGAGCCGTCCGCGCCGGCCGACATCGAGGAGCCGGTCAGCGGCTGGAACTGCTCAGGGGCCGTCCACGATCCGGGCGAGCCCGCCGTGAACACCGCCTTGGGCGCCGTGCCGGCGTTCTGGATGTCGGCGACCTCGACTCCGGACGGGTCGCTGAACTCCGCCGGCGCCAGCAGGATCCCGGTCGAGCAGTCCTCCGACGTGGAGTCCAGCTCATTCTCGCCCGCGGCCTTGGCGATCGCCCCCGACAGGTCCTGCTCGTAGAACTGCGGCGAGGTGCTGTTCATGACGTTGACGATCTCGAAGTTGTTGTCCTCGGAGGCCGAGCCGATGATGTGGTGAACCGGGTCGAGCAGCGGGTCCTCCGAGATCTCGCCCCCGGGGTTCTCGCTGGCGAACGGGGCCTCGAACGTGAAGGTGGACAGGTCAAGGAACTGGAACCCGCCCTTCCCGCCGACGGCGACGCCGAGCAGGGCCTTGTTGTCCACGGCGTCCATGGCCACGCCCGTCGTCGTCGCGAGCCCGCCGGAGAAGTCGAGGGTTCCCGTTCCGCCGTCGGTCAGCGGGTTGGTCACGCTCGGGTCAAGCCCGGTGCCCTTCAGGACGTAGACGTGGTTGTTGTTCGCCGTGCAGATGGTGATCCCGGTGACCGAGTTGGACGCGCACGAGTTGATGACATCCGAGCCGGTCGGGATCTGCGTGTTGGTGATGCTGGTCCCCTCGACGTTCACCACGTCGATCCCGACCTGCGGCGTGCTCCACGACCCCTTGGGCACGTAGGAGATAACGTTCGGCCCGGACGCCAGCGTGGAGATCGACCCGGTGCCTTCGCACGACCCCGTCGGGACGGGCGCCGTCACCGTGACCGTCTCCAGGCCGCACCCGCTTGAGGCGGGGCTGTTGTTGGCGTCGCCGGAGTAGCCGGCCGTCCAGTTCCAGGTTCCAGGCGCGGTGGCCACCACCGTGTGCGACGTGCTGGCGATCCCCGACGCGGAGACTGGCACGGTCTCGCGGAAGGCGGGCGTGCCGGCGCCGCAGGCCTGGGTGGGGCTGTACAGGTTGAAGGTGATTGTCCCGGTGGGCGTGTAGCCCCCGGTCACCGTGGCGGAGTCGTTGAAGGTCACGGTGCCCACCGTCCCGCCGCCACTGGCGGTCGTCGGCAGTGAGGGCGTGGCCCTGGCGACCGTCACCGGTTCCTTGCCGCAGGCGCTCACGGCCCCCTTGTTGCCGGCGTCGCCGCTGTAGGTCGCCGTCCAGTTCCAGGTCCCTGCCATGCTGGCGGGCACCTTGTTGGTGGTGGAGTAGGACCCGTTGCCCGAGACCGGCACCGTCTGGCTGTACGCGGGCGCACCGGAACCGCACGTCTGGGTCGGAGCGTACAGGGCGAAGACGATCGACCCGGTCGGCGAGGAGCCGCCGCTCAGCGTCGCCGTGTCGTTGAGGGTGACCGCGCCCACCGTTCCCCCTGCGCTGGGGGCGGTGGTGACGGTCGGCGATGCTATCGTCTTCGCCGGCTGGCCGCAGACGATGTAGTAGCTGATGGTGGCCGGCCGCCTTCCTTCCCCGGAGGGCGCGTGCAGGCCGGTGTCGGACGGATAGGCCGGATGACCTGCCGTGCCGGTGTAGTCGTAAACGTCGTAACCCCGGCCGTCGCGGTGGTCATCATCCCCCCACCATCCCTTGTGATCGCCATAGTCCCACCAGCGGTAGGAGTGATCGCGATCCGGCGCGCCTGCGATGTAGACGGTGAAGCCCGGTGAATTGGTCGTGTAGCTGAGGTACTTTCCTCGCTTGTTGACCGTTGTCTGGAAGGTGGTGCCGTGATATGAATAACTCGCGCTCTTGTCGCCCGGCTTCATCTTGTACGTGTTGATGAAGGTCGTTGTTCCCGGCGGGCACGCGGTAATGCGCTTTTTAGAGAACATCGGCCGGACGTGGTGTGTCGTCGTCGGCGCCCCAGCGCTGTTCCCCGCATGCGATGGATACGCGAGAGCCGCGGCCGTGCTACCTGCGGCCATGACGCACGCGGTGCCAACCACTGCGGAGATTTTCGCAAGTCTGCTCACTCCGTGACCAGGTCTCATGGTCAGCTACCTCCCCCTTTCTTGTTTTGGCTGGCGGTATGGTCAGCGGTGTCCCCGCACCGCTCTATCCGCCTTGACAACCCTGTCATGTATCTCGGGTGCCCTACCGGGGTAAGGGGACTTAAGGGGTTTCGCCCGTGTCGATACTTTAATTTGCAAAATTCGCGGAGGGCGCATGAGCGGCAGCCCGGCGCCCCGCAATATCGCTTCGCGGTCGTTTTGGAGCGCGGTCGTCTTGGGGCACGGTCGTTTTGGGGCACGGCGCCTGCGCGGCCGGCTCCACCGGCCGGCCGGCCGGCGCACGACCCGCTCGCGCACGGCGCCCGCAACGGAGGCCCGCTGGGGTGTGGACGCCCCCGCGGAGCCGGTCGCCGAGGCGCCCGGCGCAGCCCGGGCGGCCGCATCCTGGCGACGGGGCTAATATCTCCCGGTATCTCCTTTAAGGAGGCATAACCCGCCACAGGAGGGAAGTGACCTGGCATGGCTATTTTCATCATCTGGCTGCTGGTCGTCGGGCTCATCGTCGGGGCGATCGCTCGCCTGCTCATGCCCGGCCGCGACCCGATCGGGATCCTCGGCACCATCGTGATCGGCATCATCGGCTCGTTCGTCGGCGGTTTCCTGCAGAACCTCATCCAGTACCACACGGCGAGCATTCACAGCTTCCACCCCGTCGGCATCATCGGCTCGATCATCGGCGCCTGGGTGCTCCTGCTCCTGCTGCGCCTCACCCGCCTCGAGCCCGGCCGCCGTCGCTGACGGGCCGCCCGCCGGGAGCGGTATCGCGGCCACCGAGTCGCCGGGCGTGAGCACCCCACCCCACCCCACCCCACCCCACCGCGCCCGCCCGCCCAGCGCCCGCCCCCAGCCGCCCCGCCCTAGGCCCGCCCCGCCCCAGCCCGCCCCAGGCCCGCCCGCAGCCCGGGCCCTTGCGGTCGCAGCCGCGCCCCTCCAGCCCCTCCAGCCCCTCCAGCCCCTCCAGCACCCTCCAGCATCCCCAGCACCCCCAGCACCCCCAGCACCCCAGCACCCCAGCACCCCAGCACCCCAGCACCCCAGCACCCCAGCACCCCCAGCACCCCAGCACCCCAGCACCCCAGCACCCCCGGCCCCCCGCCCTGATACCTCCCGACACCGCCACTTACAGTGCCACCATCAGTACCTCACACCATCTTCTGTCGCAGTTCCCCCAGCCGAGCGCTCCCCGCCTCCGTCACACCAGCCTCAGAATTTCGCTTCCCATGCGAAACGGCCCCTAAAAGCGCCAGATCCGGCTCCGAAAGGGGCCTTTTCACATGGGAAGCCAACACTAGTGGCTCCTGATGCAGACGCGATGATCGAGGCAGTCGTGCCGCCTGTGGCCAGCGGGCCCGGCGATGACTGGCAGGCGAAAGCTCGCGGGCCCGCGCCCGCGCCCCCAAGCAAGAAGCCGCGCCGCCCCCGGCCCGGGCCGCCACGAGTCCCCCCGCCGAGCGCCGGCCCGTTTCGCGGGCCGGTGCTCCAGTGCGCCGCGTCGGGGACAATGGTTGCGTGCGGGTCACCATCCTCGGCCCCTTCGAGGTGCTCAGCGACGCCGGCGACTGTCTTCCCGTCGCCGGCGCGCGCCTGCGTGACCTGATCACCCGGTTGGCACTGGCCGGCGGCAAGCCGGTGAGCACCTCCGCGCTGGCCGAGGCGGTCTGGGCCGATCAGCCCCCAACGGACCTGCCCAACGCCCTGCAGACGCTCGTGTCGCGGGCCCGCCGTGCGCTGGGCGGCCCGGCCGCCATCGAGCAGTCGCCCGCCGGGTACCGCCTGGCGGTCACCGCCGACGACGTGGACGCGCTGCGCTTCGAGCGCCTCGCCGCCGACGGGCGCGTGGAGGAAGCCCTCGCCTTGTGGCGCGGTGCCGCGCTGGAAGACGCCGGGGACTTCGCCGCGCCGTACGCCCGGCGGCTGGCGGAGCTGAAGCACGACGCGACGATCACCTGGCTGGCCGGCGAACTGGAAGCGGGGAGGGCCGCCGCGCACGTCGCCGGGCTGGAGGCCCTGGCCGCGCAAAGCCCGCTGGATGAGAAGGTCACGGCGCTGCTGATGCGGGCGCTCGCCGCCACCGGCCGGCAGGCCGCCGCGCTCGCCCTCTACCAGGCGCTGCGCGCCAGGCTCGCCGACGAGCTCGGCATCGATCCGGGCGCCCAACTGCAGGCGATCCACCTTGAGGTACTGCGCGGGAAGGCCGAGGCTTCCACCGCCGAGGCGCACGCTCCCCCCGGGTACGGCGGAACCACCGTGCGCGGCGGCCGGAAGACCAGCCTGCGGACCCCGCTGACCAGCTTCATCGGCCGCGAGGACGACGTGGGCCGGGTGGGCAAGGCCCTGACCGCCTACCGCCTCGTCACGCTGGTCGGACCGGGCGGCGCGGGCAAGACGCGGCTGGCCACCGAGGTCGCCGCCAAGGTCGCCGCCGCCGATGGCGCCGGGACGGCTCTCGGCCCGGATGCCACCAACGGCGCGGGCGTGAGCGAGCTCGCGCCGGACGGCGTCTGGATGGCCGAGCTCGCGTCGGTCACCGATGCCGCCGACGTGCCGCAGGCGGTGCTCGGCTCGATCGGCCTGCGGGAATCGCGCATCATGCTGGACGGGACGCAGCGCGTCACCGCCCGCGACGCGCAGA
The DNA here is from genome assembly GCA_963735415.1 of uncultured Actinomycetota bacterium. GTDB lineage: Bacteria > Actinomycetota > Actinomycetes > Streptosporangiales > Streptosporangiaceae > Trebonia. The sequence continues at coordinate 50,831 of CAVTLB010000038.1, forward strand.
CCCGGCTGATCCACGGCCTGGCCGACGTGCGGGCGCTGCTCGTGCTCGACAACTGCGAGCACCTCATCGACGCCTGCGCCCACCTGGCGGACACCCTGCTCGCGCACAGCCCCGGGCTTCGGATCGTCGCCACCAGCCGGGAGCCGCTCGGCATCACCGGCGAGTGGCTACTCGTCGTTCCCCCGCTGGAGCAGGACCCCGCCGTGCGGCTGTTCGCCGACCGGGCGGCGGCGGTCAGCCCTGGCTTCGCGGTAGACGAGGACAACCTGCCGGTCGTCGTCGACATCGTCCAGCGGCTGGACGGGCTGCCGCTGGCGATCGAGCTCGCCGCCGCCAGGCTCAGGACGCTGCCGCTGCCGGAGATCTCCCGGCGGCTGGACGACCGGTTCCGGCTGCTCACTGGCGGCAGTCGCACCGCTCTCCCACGGCACCGCACGCTGCGCGCCGTCGTCGAGTGGAGCTGGGACCTGCTCGGCCCCTCCGAGCGGCTCCTCGCCGAGCGGTTCTCCGTCTTCCCGGCCGGGGCGACGCCGGAAGCGATCGCCGCGGTGTGCGCCCGCCCCGGCGATGCGGCCCGCGACGGCACTGGCGACGCCGGCCCGGTGACATTGACGATCTACTGTCATCGCTGGTCGACAAGTCGCTGCTGGAGCCCGTAGACGGTGGCGCGCGGCTGCGGATGCTGGAGACCATCCGCGAGTACGGGGCGGAAAAGCTCGCCGAGCGCGCCGTGCGCGGCGGGCCGGAACTGGACGAGGTCCGGCGCCGCCACGCGGCGTACTATTCCGACCTCATGCAGGAGGCCCTGCCGCACCTTCTGACCCGGGACCAGCTGACCTGGCTGCGGGCGGTCCTGCCCGACAGGGACAACATCCTCGCCGCGCTGCACTACTGGTGCGGCATCAGGGACGCCGCGCGCGCGACCGCCCTGGCGGTGTGGGTCAGTTTCCTGGCGTTCCTGCTCGGCAATCACGCGGACATCGGGGAATGGGTCTCCCAGGCCGTCGCGGTGCCCGGCGAGGCGGACCCCGACCTGCGCACGATAGCCGAGGCGATGCACCTGGTCAGCATGTCGACGCGCGCCGATGGCGCGGCGGAGTGGGAGCAGGCCCTGCCCGGCCTGGCCGACCGGATCGAGGTGCTGAACATCGATAAGTACCCGATGGCCGGGCTGTTGCGGCCCGCGTTCGCGATGTTCCTCCAGGACTCCGCCCGCGCCCGCAGGTACATCGAGGAGTCGCTGGCCAGCCAGGACGAATGGCTCGTGGCCGCGTCATGGATGCTCTCCGCCGCGATGGCGGAAAACAACGGGGACATGGAAGCGCTGCGGTCTTCAAGCGCGCGGGCGCTGGAACGGTTCCGCGCGCTCGGCGAGCGCTGGGGCCTGTCCACCGCGCTGCGGATGGTCGGCTCGGTTCGGGTGCTCGACGGCGACCTGGACGGGGCCGCCGCCGCGTTCTCCGAGGCGGGCAGCGTGCTGGCCGAGATGGGCTCGCGCGACGATGAGGCCCACATGCGGATGCGGCTCGCCGACATCGCGATCAGGCGCGGCGACCTGGCCACCGCCCGCGAGTTCTGCCGAGGCGCGCTGGAGGTCGCCGCGTCGGACGTGTCCGGGATGGAGGTGGCGGTCGTCGCGGCCGGGGCCTCGATGTTCGAGGTCACGCTGGGAGACGTAGAGGTGGGCCGCTCGATGAGCGCGGTCGCGCAGCAAGGAGTGGCCCAGCTCACTCCCATGCACCCGGCGCGCCACCACATGGTGGCGGTCGTGGCGGCCTCGGAGGTCATGGTCGCCCTCGCGGACGCGGACCTGCCGCACGCCCGGGAGCGCGCCGCGAGCATGTACGCCGAGGCGATCGCGTCGGAAGACATGCCACTGGTCGCGTCGGTCGCGGGCGCGCTGGCCTACCTTGCCCAGGCACTCGGCCAGCCCGGCCGGGCCGCGGAGATACTCGGCGCCGTGACACCGTGCGCGGCGTGGCCGACGCCTCCGAGCTGACGGTGGTGAACCTCGGCCCCGGCTACGGGAGGCACTCGGCGACGAGGCCTACGACCGGGCGTATGCCGCGGGAACGGCACTGGACCGGGCCGAGGCGATCCGCCGCCTCGACCCGGCCACCCTGTAGGCCGCCAAGCCTGTCAGGCCCGGCGGATGTAGCCGCGCAGGGCCAGCGGGAAGAACACCGCCAGCAGCCCGACGCACCAGCCGAGGGTCCACAGGACCTGCGTGCCGACGTCGCCGCCGATCAGCAGGCCGCGCACGGAGGACACCAGGTGCGACATCGGGTTCACGTTCACGAAGGCCTGCAGCCAGCCGGGCATCGTCGAGGGCTTCACGAAGACGTTGCTGCCGAACGACAGCGGGAAGATGAACAGGAACATGATGCCCTGCACCGCGCCCGCGCTGCGGACCGTCATCCCGATGAAGACCGAGACCCAGGCGAACGACAGCGCGAAGCAGATCGAGATCCCGCACGCGGCGAGCATCCTCAGCGGGTCGGTCGCGATGCGGAAGCCGATGGCGTAGCCGAACGAGAGGGTGACCACGCACACGATCGCGTAGCGGATGAACTCCGCCAGCACCGCCCCGACGAGCGGCACCGCGCGTCCGATCGGCAGCGACCGGAACCGGTCGAAGACGCCCTTGTCGATGTCGGCGTTCAGGTTCTGCCCGATGGCGACGCTGCTCATCGCGATCGTCTGGCCCAGCATGCCCGGGAGCAGGAACTCCAGGTAGTCGTGCTGCGAGCCGCCGGCCGATCGCCCCGCCGAAGATGTAGGTGAACAGCCCGAGGAAGATGATCGGCTGCAGCGTCACGTCGATGAACTGCTCGGGCGTGCGCATCGACTTGATCGACGTTCCGCTTGGCGAGCACGAACGCGTGCGCGGTACCGCGCGTCGGACGCGGGAACCGCGCTTCTGGTCGACGGTCAGCCGGGGAGGCGTGCTGCCGGTCCTGGCGGTCATGCGGCGCCTCCTCGTCCGGGACGCTGGTCGCCGGTCAGCGTGAAGAACACCTCGTCCAGGCTCGGCAGGTGCAGGGACAGCTCGTCGACCGTGATCCCGGCCGTCCGCAGCCGCGCCACCACGTCGGGCAGCACGTCGTCCCCTTCGACCTGGATGGTCACCGAGCCGCGCCCGTTCGCCTCCGGGGCATGCCCGATGGTCTGCGGGGTGGCGGACAGCACCGTCGAGCAGGTCGTCGTAGCGGGCCGGGTCGATCGGGTGCACGGTCAGCCGCTGCCCGCCGACCACCCGCTTGAGGCCGTGCGGCGTGTCGTGCGCGATCACCTTGCCGTGGTCGATCACGGTGATCGAGTCGGCGAGCGCGTCGGCCTCCTCCAGGTACTGCGTGGTCAGCAGCACCGTCGAGCCGTCGCTGACCAGCGACCGGACCACGTCCCACATGTCCTCGCGCTTGGCCGGGTCGAGCCCGGTGGTCGGCTCGTCCAGGAAGATCACCGGCGGCCTGCCGACCAGGGAGGCGGCCAGGTCGAGCCGTCGCCGCATGCCGCCGGAGTAGTTCTTCGCCCTCTTCCTGGCGGCCTCGGTGAGGTCGAACCACTCCAGCAGCTCCGCCGCCCGCGCGCGGGCGGCCTTCACCGGGAGGTCAAGCAGCTGGCCGATCATGACCAGGTTCTCCATCGCCGGTGAGGTCATCGTCGACGGACGCGAACTGCCCGGTCAGGCCGATGCTCTGGCGGACCTTGTCGGGCTGCGGAGCGGACGTCGTACCCGTTGACCAGGGCCGTACCTGAGTCGGCGCGCAGCAGCGTGGCCAGGATGCGCACCGCTGTCGTCTTGCCCGCGCCGTTCGGCCCGAGAACGCCGAGAACGCTGCCCTTGCGCGCGGCGAGATCCACCCCCGCAAGCGCCTTCGTGTCGCCAAAGGACTTGGTGAGCCCCGTGGCCTCAATCGCTAGATCTGTCATGCTCCTAGTGTCAAAGACGTCCCTGGCACCGCGCGCACACGCCGCTGTCACCGTCCCGCACTGCGCTGCCAGCATGCTGACAGCGGGCTGGGACAATAGATCCCATGCCGAACCGGTTGAGCACAGCGACGAGCCCCTACCTGCTCCAGCACGCGGACAACCCCGTGGACTGGTGGCCCTGGGGGGAGGAGGCGTTCGCCGAGGCCAGGCGGCGGGACGTGCCGGTCCTCATCTCGGTCGGCTACGCCGCCTGCCACTGGTGCCACGTGATGGCGCACGAGTCGTTCGAGGACCCCCAGGTCGCCGCGATAGTGAACGAGAACGTGGTCGCCATCAAGGTCGACCGCGAGGAGCGGCCGGACGTGGACGCCGTCTACATGTCGGCCACCCAGGCGATGACCGGCCAGGGTGGCTGGCCCATGACCGTCTTCGCGACGCCGGACGGCGCCCCGCTGTACTGCGGCACCTACTTCCCCAAGCCCAACTTCGCCCGCCTGGTACAGGCCGTCGCCCGGGCCTGGGTGAGCGACCGCGAGGCCCTGGTTTCCGATGCGCAACGGACCGTCACCGCGCTTGCCGGGCAGGCCAGCTCACTCGGCGAGATCGCCAGTACGGCCCGGTCAGTCGAGGCACTGGAGCCGGCGACGCTCGTCGCCGTCACCGGCCTGGAATCGGGGTACGACTCGGCCAGCGGCGGCTTCGGCGGTGCCCCCAAGTTCCCGCCGTCGATGGCGCTTGAGTTCCTGCTCAGGCACTGCCAGCGGGCCGGCCGGGACTCGGAGTCGGGGCAGGCCGCCCTGCGGATGGCGGCGGGCACCTGCGCGGCGATGGCCTCCGGCGGCATGTACGACCAGCTAGGCGGAGGGTTCGCCCGGTACAGCGTGGACGGCACGTGGACGGTGCCCCACTTCGAGAAGATGCTCTACGACAACGCGCTGCTCGCCGGCGTGTACGCGCACTGGTGGCGGCTGACCGGCAATGAGCTGGCCCGGCGGGTCGCCGAGGAAACCTGCGACTTCATGATCCGGGAGCTGCGCACCCCGGAAGGGGGCTTTGCCGCATCCCTGGACGCCGACAGCGACGACGGTTCCGGGCACGCCGAGGAGGGCGCGTTCTACGTCTGGACCCCCGAACAGCTCCGCGAGGTGCTCGGCCCAGACGACGGCGAATTCGCGATCGCCGCGTTCGGGGTGACCCAGCGCGGCACGTTCGAGCACGGCACGTCGGTGCTCCAGCGCCGCACCGAGGTCCCCGACGCGGAACGGCTCGACTGGATACGCGGCACCTTGCTGGAAGTCCGCGACAGCCGCCCCCGCCCCGGCCGGGACGACAAGGTAGTCGCCGCCTGGAACGGCCTGGCGATCGGCGCGCTCGCCGAGGCTGGAGTCTTGTTCGCCCGCCCCGACCTGGTAGCCGCCGCGACCCGCGCCGCCGAGCTTCTCGTGGACGTCCACCTAGCCCCTTCCTCCCCAACGGCCCGGCTCGTGCGGACCTCGCGCGACGGCAGGGCCGGGACGAGCGCCGGGCAACTGGAGGACTACGCCTGCGTCGCGGCCGGCCTGCTGACGCTGTTCGGGGTAACCGGACAGGCTCGCTGGGCCACGGTGGCGGCCGAGTTGCTCCAGACGGTCCTCGCCCAGTTCCCGGACGGCAACGGCGGCTTCTTCGACGCGCCAGCCGACGGTGAGCAGCTCATCTACCGCCCGGCGGACCCGCTCGACGCGGCGACGCCGTCGGGCACGTTCGCGGCGGCGGGCGCGCTGGCCTCGCTCGCGGCGCTGACCGGGTCCGCCCGGTACAGGGAAGCGGCCATTGCCGCACTCGGCGTGGTGCCGGCGGTCGCGGCCAGGTACCCGAGGGCGGCGGGGCAGGGCCTCGGGGCGGCCGAGGCGCTGCTGTCCGGTCCCGTGGAGGTCGCGATCGTCGGTCCGGCCGGCGATCCGCGCACCGGCGCCCTGCTGCGCGCGGCGCTGCACGCGGCGCCGCCCGGCGCGGTCCTGGCGCTCGGCGACGCCCCGGCGGAACCGGCGGAAGAGGCAGAACCGGCGCAGGCGGCAGCCGGGCACGCGGCCGCGGCCGTCCCGCTGCTGGCGGGCCGGACGCTGCGCAGCGGTGCCCCGGCGGCCTACGTCTGCCGCGGCTTTACCTGCCAACTTCCCGTGACAACCCCCGCGGCACTGCGGGAACAGCTCGCAACAAATATGAACGGCGGGTGAACGAGCCGTACAAAAGACCCTAACAATGCGAATTTGGGCTGGACTCACGCCCCGGTGGTTTGGCATCTTTGCACGTGTGCACCTGACCCGCGGAGTGGTCCGCGGCATCGCGCGGACAATCAGGGAGCGCGCTGCGGGCTTGCGTCAGGCAGGCTGGCGCCGCGCGCTACCCGCCGGCGTGGCCGCGACCGCGGTCCTCGGCGTGATCGTTGGCGTGGGCGTCACCGTTCTCGACGGCGGCCCGGGCCCGGACAGTATCGCCACGGCCCCGGCCGGCGGTGCCCCGGCGGGCAGCGCCCAGGCCAGCGGCGCCCCATCCGGGAACGTCCCGTCCGGAGCCGCCAGCAGCATCGCCGCGCTTCCGCCGGTCAGCCCGGTGACCGGTAACGCCTCCGTGCTCGGCAACGCGCTAGAGGCCAAGTCCGCCGTGCCGGCCGTCGCCGCCGGGACGGGCGAGCCCAAGGTCGCACCCCTCACCCGGACGCTCACGGCCGACCTGATGGTCGTCGCGCCGTTCTCCCTGCCGAAGTCCGTGCTCAAGGCCGTCGCCGGGACCCGTGACGTGGTCGCGGCCGAGCCGGTCGAGGCCGTGCGGATGCAGGTCAATGGCGCTTACACCGCCGTGCTCGGCGTCAGCCCCTCCGGATTCCGGTCGTTCGCCGCGCGGCCGACCGCCGCTTCCGATGGCCTCTGGCGCGGAGTCGCCAACGGCGGCATCGCCGTCTCCTACACGATGGGCAAGCTGGACAACCTGCCGCTCGGCGGGCAGGTCAGCGCGTCAGGCAAGATGGACAAGAACCTGAAGGTCGTCGCGTTCGGCACGCTGGGCATCGGCGGGGTCAACGCGGTGGTCTCGCACGGCGTCGCCCGCTCCCTCGGCGCCCCGGCGGACAACGCGATCGTGGTCAGCGTGCACGGCCTGGACGTCTCCGGCGTCGCGGCGAAGCTGCGCAAGCTGCTGCCGAAGGACGTCGGCGTTGACCAGCTGGTCAGCGTCGTCACCACCGGCGGCACCACGAGCAGCGGCGCGGCGGGCCGGGCCCTCAACGCTGAGCGGGGTCCCGGGCTCAGCGATCAGCGTGATGCTCACCGCCGCGATGAGCCGCAAGGGCCTGCCGTACGTCTGGGGCGGCAGCGGCCCGAAGGTCTTCGACTGCTCTGGCCTCGTCCAGTGGTCGTTCGCCCGGGCGGGCATCACGATGCCCCGCGTCGCGGCCGATCAGGCGCTCACCGGGCCGTCCGTTCCGGTGAGCCAGCTGCGGCCGGGTGACCTGCTCTTCTACCACACGGACCCAACCGACCCCACATACATCTCGCACGTCGCCATTTACCTGGGCAACGGCTGGATGATCGAGGCCCCAGAGCCCGGCAGGGACGTCCAGGTAGTCCCGGCCGACGTCGGCAGCGAGTTCGCCGGCGCCGTCCGGGTCAACCCCGCCCAGGCCGCCGCCGAGGCCGGCCAGGCCGCCTAATCCGCACCGGGACTCGCCCGGTGCCAACGAGGCGGCGGGCGCGGTCCAGCCCGCAGCGCCTGGAAAAGTATTCGAGTTAATCCGCTGCCGCGTGCCCCGGCGCGAGCGCCATCCGCGAGCGACCATCCCGCGAGCGAGGCCCCGCAGGCAACGCCTCCACGTGCCCTTGCATCCCCAGGGGTAACGTAATCCCCTGACGCGCTCACTGGCTGTACCGGCGGGAGCCTCGCGCCGTCGCAACCCTGCCCGGCCCGGCGACCTGCCAGGAAACCCTTGACCGTCGGCGCTTGCAGTGTAATCATAATTACATGAGTACAGAGCAAGAGATCCGCGGCTGGTTCACCGGCCGCCTGCCCGATGAGTGGTTCACCGGCCCGGCCGTCGTCACCGTGGACCGTGAAGAGATCACGATCGTCGGCACGCTGCCGGCACCCGAAGAAGACGCCCAGGCCGTCGGCTTCGCCGAGGGCCGGATCAAGCGGTTCCGCGAGCAGACCCGCGAGCGGCGCATCGAGATCGCGCGGGAGGCCGAGCGCCGGTTCCAGCGCAAGGTCGCCTGGGGCGTCGCCTGCGGCGATGTCAGTGAGATGTTCACCACACTTTCAGTGCCGGTGATGACCCGGCTGCGGCAGGCCGAGCGGCGGGTGCTGGACACGCTTGTCGACGCCGGGGTGGCGCGCAGCAGGTCCGATGCCCTCGCCTGGTGCGTGCGGCTTACCGGCGAGCACGCCGACGCGTGGCTCGCCGAGCTCCGCGCCGCCCTGCAGCGCGTCGAGGAGGTTCGGTCCCAAGGTCCCGGCGTCTCAGGAAACGGCCCGCGGAAGGCGCCGCTGACCAGGCAGAGTGAGGCTGCCCAGGCAATTCTTGGCGTTTACTGAGTTCCCCCCGCTCGTCCCCGTGTCGGATACCGTGACTAGGGAAGATCAAAGTGGCAGACGCCGACTTTGACCGGCGGGGCTGGCGCGGGGCGCGGAAAGGGAGCTCATGGATCTGCGCGACCTGGCATACCGGCTGTACGAGCGCAAGCTTGAGGCCGCGCTGCACGGCAAGGCACTACCGAAGCACGTGGGCGTCATGTGCGACGGCAACCGCCGGTGGGCGCGCATGGCCGGGCTGGACGACGTCAGCAAGGGCCACCGCAAGGGTGCCGACAAGATTTTCGAGCTCCTTCAGTGGTGCAAGGAGGCCGGCGTCGAGGTCGTGACGCTCTGGCTGCTTTCCACCGACAACCTGAACCGCCCCGCCGATGAGCTCGTGCCCCTGCTGAAGATCATCGAGAACACGGTGACCGGCCTCGTTGACGAGGGCTGGCGGGTGAACCCCATGGGCGCCCTGGACCTGCTGCCCGACGACATGACCCGCACGCTGAAGCACGCCGCCGAGGTCACCGCGGACAAGCCCGGCCTGCTCGTCAACGTGGCGGTCTGCTACGGGGGCCGCCGCGAGATCGCCGACGCGGTCCGCTCCCTGCTCTACGAGCACGCCAGCAGGGGCACCACGATCGAGGAACTGGCCGAGGTCCTCGACGTCGAGCACATCGCCGAGCACCTGTACACCGCCGGGCAGCCGGACCCGGATCTCGTCATTCGCACCAGCGGCGAGCAGCGCCTGGGCGGCTTCCTGCTCTGGCAGTCCACGCACTCGGAGTTCTACTTCTGCGACGCCTACTGGCCCGCCTTCCGCAGGGTCGACTTCTTGCGGGCTCTTCGGTCCTATGCCGAACGTAACCGCCGGTTCGGCTCATAGCCTGCGGAAAGTCACAGTCGTTAAAGACTTTAATACCACGCCGATCACGGGTACCTTCGGAGTTGGCGGACGGCTCCCAGCTGTCTGTCGCGGGAGGCCCCCTGTACGCTCACGCGTCACGAGAGGGCCGGCGCGGCCCTCGTCATGGGGGCGGCCCCGGTCCGTCTGACACGTTTGCCTCCGGATTGGCCGGTAGCGGCGTGTCCTGTCCGCGGCGGCCGGCCCCGAGCCGGGCGCCCAGGGGAGTTTGCGTGGCCAACTCTGTGCACCACCGGCGTACTTATGTCCTCGACACGAGCGTCCTGCTCTCAGACCCCTCGGCGATCATGCGATTCGATGAGCATCACGTGGTCATTCCGGTCGTGGTCATCACCGAGCTGGAAGCGAAGCGTCAACATCCCGAGCTCGGGTACTTCGCCCGCCAGGCCCTTCGCCACCTCGATGACCTGAGAGTCGAGAACGGCCGCCTGGACACCGAGATCCCGGTCGGGGCTCTCGGCGGCACTATCCGGGTGGAGCTCAACCACATCGACGCGGCAGTCCTCCCGGCCGGCTTCCGGCTCGGGGACAACGACACCCGCATCCTCTCCGTGGCTCGCAGCCTCGCGAATGAGGGCCACGACGTGGTCCTGATAAGCAAGGATGTGCCGCTGCGAGTGAAGGCCGCCGCAGTCGGCCTGGAGGCGCAGGAGTACCGCGCGGAGCTGCCAGTCGAATCAGGCTGGACGGGCATGGCGGAGCTGGCCGTCGACAAGGCGGACATCGAGGAACTGTACGACAAGGGCGTGCTCGACCACCAGGCGGCCCGTGAGTACCCCTGCCACACCGGCCTGGTGCTGAGCAGCGGCAGCGCCAGCGCGCTCGGCCGGGTCCGCCCGGACAAGCAGGTCCAGCTGGTGCGCGGGGACAGGGAGGCCTTCGGGCTGCACGGGCGGTCCGCCGAGCAGCGGGTCGCCCTCGACCTCCTGCTCGACGCCGAGATCGGCATCGTCAGCATGGGCGGCCGCGCGGGGACCGGCAAGTCGGCGCTCGCCCTGTGCGCGGGCCTGGAGGCGGTCATGGAGCGCCGCCAGCACCGCAAGGTCATCGTCTTCCGCCCGCTGTACGCGGTCGGTGGCCAGGAGCTCGGCTACCTGCCGGGCACCGAGGCCGACAAGATGAACCCGTGGGCACAGGCCGTCTACGACACGCTCGGCGCCGTCACCACGCAGGACGTGATCGACGAGCTGATCGCCCGCGACATGCTCGAGGTGCTGCCGCTGACCCACATCAGGGGCCGCAGCCTCCACGATGCCTTCGTTATCGTGGACGAGGCCCAGTCCCTGGAGCGTGGCGTCCTGCTCACCGTGCTGTCGCGGATCGGCACCGGCTCGCGGGTCGTCCTCACCCACGACATCGCCCAGCGCGACAACCTGCGGGTCGGCCGGCATGACGGCGTCATCGCCGTCATCGAGAAGCTCAAGGGCCACCCGCTGTTCGCCCACGTCACCCTGACCCGCTCAGAGCGCTCCGCGATCGCCGCCCTAGTCACGGACATGCTGGAAGACCCGTCCCTCTAGCAAGGCAACAGCCACACCCCGACGCCCGTTGCCGGCGGTGGGCGCACTATGCGCCACCACCACCGGCAGCGGGCGCGGATTTTCACCCCAACGACGCCGGCAACGGGTCCGCTCCGATCGTGCCTCGCTTGTGCTCGGGTGCCCGTCGGACGGCGGGGATGACAGGCACGTCGCGCATGGTCGCCTATCGTCATCGGGCCTAAATGTTTCACACTTTGGGGGGGCACGGGCACCCCCAAAGTCTGAATCAGTTAGGCCCGTTGACCGCTGCCGGCTAACGATGACTAGCAGCGACAGGGAGCACGTAAATACGGCAAATCGGGCATAGCGATCCGCTTCCGCAGCGCGCCGGGAACTCACCTTGATTCGGAACGCTTACCGGAACAGGGCGATCGCGCGCGATCGCCCTGCCCGGTGAGACACCGAGTCTCTCGGGACCGTACGCGGCCAAGCCCGATGGGCCGATGGCCGCCCGCATTCCGGGGGTCTGGGGGGTCTGGGGGTTGGTGTTTACCCCCCAGGGGTCATCTCCCCAATACACTTCTTCGCGTGACGGGCGTTTCCCCCAGTGAACTAGCACCTGCGCTGCCCGCTGTATCGGTGGTCATGCCGGTACGGAACGAGGAAAAGCACCTCGCCGAATCGGTGGCGAGGGTACTTGAGCAGGACTACGACGGCGAGTTCGAGCTGGTACTCGCCGTCGGGCCGTCACGCGACCGCACCGAGGAGATCGCCTGGCAGCTCGCCGGGGCCGACCCTCGCGTCACCGTCGTGCGCAACCCGACAGGCAAGATCGCCTCCGCCATGAACGCGGCCATCAAGGCCTCAAGGCACGAGGTGATCACCCGCATCGACGGGCACGCCATGCTTCCGGACGGCTACCTGACCACGGCCGTGCGCACCCTGGTCGAGACCGGGGCCGCCGACGTCGGCGGCATGATGGCCGCCGAGGGCATCACGCCGTTCCAGCAGGCGGTCGCGTGGTGCATGACGTCCCCCGTCGGGATGGGCTCGGCCGCGAATCACACCGGCGGTAGCGCGGGCCCGGCCGATACGGTCTACCTGGGCGTCTACCGCAGGGACGCGATCGAGCGGGCCGGCGGTTACGACGAGTCGATGATCGTCGCCGAGGACTGGGAGCTGAACTACCGCATCCGCGCCGGCGGCGGCCTGATCTGGTTCACCCCGGACCTGCGGGTCACCTACCGGCCGCGGGCCACCCTCTACACGCTGGCCCACCAGCACTTCAGGTACGGCCGGTGGCGGCGGGTCGTCGCCCGGCGCTACCCCGAGACCGTCAACAAGCGGTACCTCGCTCCGCCGGCGGCGGCGGCGGCCAGCATCGCCGGAGCGGCCCTGGGGGTCATCGGCGCCGTGGGCTGGGCGGCCGGCGCCCCCGACTCCGTGAAGTACCTGGTATTCGGCTTCGTGGTCCCGGTCGGCTACCTCGCCGGCGTCACCGGGGTGGCCATCCTGCTGGCCCGCGGGCTCCCGCCGCTGGTGCGCGCCCGGGTGCCGCTGGTGCTGGCCACCATGCACATGACGTGGGGGCTAGGGTTCCTCACCAGCCCGCGCCGCCTCGCCCGCCGCGCTGCGGACTGACCGCCACCGCGCCAAGGGACTCCCTTCTGCACCGCCGGTCCTAGAATGCCCGCATGGGCTTTGATCTACGGGCTGAGCTGGCCGCTGTCGCCGAGCAGGGTTATGACCTGCACAGTAAGTACCTGAACCCCCAGCTGCCGCGCACGCTGCACACCATTGGCTTCGACAAGGTCTACGTGCGGGGCGAGGGCGCTTACCTGTTCGACGAGGCGGGCAACGCCTACGCCGACTTCCTGGCCGGGTTCGGCGTATTCGCGGCCGGCCGCAGCCACCCGGTGATCAAGAAGGCACTCCAGGACGCTCTCGACCTGGACTTCGCGTCTTGGACGCAGTTCGACTGCCAGCCGATCTCCGGGCTGCTCGCCCAGCGGCTGCTGGCAAAGGCGCCGGGCATGGAGCGGGTCTTCTTCTGCAACAGCGGCGCGGAGGCGGTCGAGTCGGCGCTGAAGTTCGCCCGGCACTCCACCGGCCGCGGGCGGATCATCTATGCCGTGCACGCCTTCCACGGGCTGACCGCGGGCGCGCTGTCGGTGAACGGGGCGGATGAGTTCAAGCGGGGCTTCGGCCCGCTGCTGCCCGGTGTCCAGGTGCCGCTGGGGGACATCGCGGCGCTGGAGGCGGAGCTCAAGCGCGGCGACGTCGCGGCGCTCATCATCGAGCCGGTGCAGGGGCACGGGGTCTTGATGCCGCCGCCGGGGTTCCTCGCCGAGGCCGCGAGGCTGCTGCACAAGCACGGGGCGCTGCTCATCTGCGACGAGGTGCAGGCCGGGTTCGGCCGGACAGGGAAGTTCTTCTCCTACGAGCATTCAGAAGGCGTACAGCCGGACATCGTGACCGTGGCCAAGGCGCTGTCCGGCGGGTACGTTCCGGTCGGCGCGATGCTCACGACGGACAAGATCTTCAGCTCCGTCTACCCGAACATGGAATCGATCATGGTCCACTCCACGACCTTTAAGGCCGGGCCGCTGGCCATGACGGCCGGGCTGGCCACCCTGGCGGTCATCGAGGACGAGGGCCTGGTGGCCAACGCCGAGCGGGCCGGGGCCGCGCTGATGGCCGGCCTGCTCTCGCTCAAGGAGAAGTACGACCTCATCGCCGACGTGCGCGGTCGGGGCCTGATGATCGGCATCGAGTTCGGGCGCCCGTCCGGCATGCGGGCCCGCGCCGGGTGGGCCATGCTGCAGAAGGCCAGGGTCGGTCTCTTCGCCCAGATGGTCGTCGTCGCGCTGTTCCAGCGGCACCGCGTCCTCACCCAGGTCTCCGGCGACCACATGGAAGTGATCAAGCTGATCCCGCCGCTGATGATCGGCGACGCCGAGGTCAAGCTGTTCACCGAGGGGCTTAACGACGTGCTGGAGGACGCCTCGAAGGGGTCGGGCCTGATGTGGGACTTCGGCCGGACGCTCATCACTCAGGCGATTCGCTCCTGAGCTCCTTCAGCGCCTCCGCGATCGCGAGGTCGGCGGGGTAGGTGACCTTGATGGCATGCTCGCTGCCCGCGACCACGTGCACGGGGACGTCGGGCAGGTAGCGCAGGACCACGCCGCAGTCGTCCGTCGGGACGAACTCCGGGTCCGCCGCCGCGGCCTCGTGCGCCTGGTTGAGGACCGACAGCCGGAAGCACTGCGGGGTCTGGCAGCGCATCAGCGTCTCGCGCGCCGGGACGTGGACCATCACGCCGTCCTTGACCACGACGATCGTGTCCGGGGTCGGCACCGCCGTGCCGATGGCGTCATGCTGCTGCAGGGCCGCGACGCAATCGGCGATGACCCGCTGGTCGATCAGCGGGCGGGCGGCGTCGTGCAACAGGACTCCGGTGGTCCGCGGGTCGTGCCGCGCGCTGAGGTGGCCCAGGGCGTTGCGGACCGAGTCGGCCCGGCTCACGCCGCCCGCGATCACGGCGCTGACCTGGTGCCCGACCAGCTTGGTCGCCTCCTCGACGTACCCGGGGCCCATGACGAGCAGCACCTCATCGACGCCGGGCGCGCCCGCGAACGCCGTCACGCAATGCTCGACCAGCGTCCTGCCGTCGAGCACGAGCAGCTGCTTGGGCAGGCCCGCGCCGAACCGGGTGCCCGCGCCGCCCCCGAGGACGACCGCCACGATCTTTTCCACACGCTGGACTTTACCGGGGTCTGCGATTATCAGGCTCCGCGCTTATAGGCTTGGCCCCAGGGTGGCAAGACATACGGGGAAACAAAGCGGCGAGGTGAGAACGTGTGATCGCGGTGTCCGCGCCGGCTACAGGGCGGGTTGCGGACCGTGCCGCGCGTAGTGTCGCCAGGTGGGCGCAGGCGCGGCAGCTGGCGCCTGTCGCCGTGGCCGCGTTCTCGCTCGGGTTCGCGATCATCGCGGGCGCGTGGCTGACCGGGTCCTCGGCCGGCGACCGCGCGATCGGCCTCCTGTTCCTCCTCGCCTGCGTCCTGACCGCGCGGGTGGCGCGCGCCATGACGGGACCGCGAGTCACCCTGGCGACGGCATGGGGGCGGGCGGCGTGCGCGCTGCTCGCCGAGCTCACCATCTACGCCGGGCGCGCGGGCGGCGTGACCCTGACCGCCGGGATCCGGGGCACCGCGAGCGGTGACGGGCTGTCCGGGCCGCTGGGCCCGCAGCTGGACGACACGATCGTCGGGCACGTGGGCGGAACCGGCGCGGCCGGGGTGTGGCTGCTCGCCGTCGTGGCCGCTGTCATCCTCGCGCTGCACCACGTGGCCGACCTGGGCGCCGCTGGCCCCGGCGCCAGCCTGCCCAGGCTCGCCTCGCTCCGGCTGCTCGTGACAGGGCTCGCCGTCCTCCTGGCCGGCCCTCGAGTGGCGCTGCTCGCGGCGGTGGTCCTCGTCACGCTCGGAATGTTGTACGTCCTGGTCCGGCCGAGTGACACCATCACCGCCGGTCCCTCAAGCATCGCCGGCTACCGCGGTGACGGGCCGCTGTCGGCCTGGATCGGCGGCTTCGTGGACGGGCGCCTGCCGCCCATGACGCCACTGACCGTGGGCCTGCTCGTCACCTGCATGCTGGCGGCGCTCGGCATCGGCAACCTGCCCGGCATCCTCGTCCTCACGCCCGCCGAGGCGATGCTGCTCGCCGCGCTCGGCTCCTCTCACCTGCACGACGGGCGCCGCGACTGGCGCGTGCCGCCGCTGCTGCAAGCGGGGGAGTACATCTTCCTCGCGTCGGCCGGGTACGCCGGCCACGTGCCCGCGCCCGTGACGTTCGCGCTCGTCGCGGCGGTGGCGCTCCGCCACCTCGACATGGCCTACCGCGCCAGGATCCGGGTGCCGCTGAGCTGGTTCATGACCAAGGAGCGGACCCGGCTGCCCCGCGCGGACTGGCGCGGCCTCGGCTGGGAAGGCCGGATGATCGTCGCCGGCTTCGCCCTGCTCTTCGGGATCACGCCGGTCGCCTATTCCATGCTCGCGGCTTATCTTGGCCTGCTGGCCGCCGCCGACTACCTGGCCGGCTGGTCGAACGCCGCGCTGGTCGGGCCAGCGCCGGGCTGCCGGGACCCGCCGCCATCACGGCGGCCTCAGGCGGACATGCCCCCGTCGACGGCTAGCGTCGCGCCGGTCATGAACGAGCTGTCGTCGCTGGCGAGGTAGAGCATCGACCGGGCGATCTCCTCCGGTCGCGCGTGCCTGGCCAGCGGGATCATCCCGTCGAAGACGCCACGCGCCCGCTCCTCGTCCAGGCCGGTGGCGATCACCTCGACGCGGTGCTGGAAGGCGTTGTCGACCGGGCCCGGGTGAATCGTGTTGACCCGGATGCCCTTCGGCGCCAGCTCGGCCGCCAGCGTCCGCATCAGCCCGACCTGGGCATGCTTGGCGGTGCTGTAGCCGGCGATCGCGGGCGCCGCCATCAGCCCGACCACGCTGGACGTGATGATGATGCTCGCGCCCCGGTCCAGGTGCGGCACCGCGTGCTTGCACAGCAGGAACGCGCCGCGGACGTGGACCGCGAGCACCTGGTCGAAGTCGTCCTCCGGGTAGTCGGCGATGGGCGAGGCGGTGCCGGTGACCCCCGCGTTCGCCACCACGATGTCCAGCCGCCCGAACCGTCCGACCGCGGCGTCGACCGCCGCCTTGACCTGCGCGGAGTCCGTGACATCGGTCACCGACCACGCCGCCGCGCCGCCCGCGCCGATGTCGTTGAGCTCGGCCGCGGCGGCCTTCAGCTCAGGCTGGGACAGGCCCGCGAGGAACACCCCGCCGCCCTCCGCGACGAGCGCGCGGGCGGTCGCCAGCCCGATGCTGCCCTCGCCGCCCGTGATGATGGCGGCCTTCCCGTCAAGTCGTCCCATGGGGCTCATTCTGCTACCGTCAGTGCGGCGGGGGAATGTTCCGCGGAAACAGGTCAGGGGCTGGCGGGGATGTGGTTCCGGAAAACTGAAAGCCAGTCACCGAGCACCCCGGGACGCGATCGCGCGCGCCCGGGCGCTGCGTGGCGCACCCCGCTCACCTGGCCCGGCTACTGGCTCGCCGGCGTCTACGTTGGGTCGACCCTATACGCGGTGATCTTCGGCCTTCTCAGCACCGACTCCGTCCACAAGCTCTGGGGAGCCATGGCGGCCTGCGGGTACCTGGTCGCCGGCCTGCTGGCCGTGGCCTTCCGGACCTGGAAGCCCCGGCTGGCGGCGGACCTGCCGCTGGCGGTGGCGTTCGTCGGGGCGCTGCTCATCCCGCTGCTGGTGATGGCCGGGCGTGGCATCGACAAGCCCGAGGTCGACGTGGTCGTCCGCTCCGCGTCGCTGCTCATCCATCACGGCACCCCGTACCAGGACGCGTCGGCGCTCGGCCGCACCACCGACCCGAATGCCTATAACCCCTACCTGCCGGTGATGGCGCTGTTCGGCCTGCCGCGCGCGATCTTCGGCGGCGGGTTCCTCACCGACCCCCGGGTCTGGTTCGGGCTCTGCTTCCTCACCGTGTTCTCCCGGGCACTGCGCGCCGGCGGTGCCGGGGATAGCTGGCGGTGGACCATCCTCGCCATCGGCAGCCCCATCGTCGCCCTGGAGCTGTCCGTCGGCGGCACCGACGTGCCGATGGTGGCGTTCCTGTGCCTCGGCTTCGGCCTGCTGGCCAAGGGCCTCGCCGCCGTCAGGCCGGAGCCGCAAGGCGCTCGCCCGCTTGAGTCAGTCGCTGGCCCGCGGGCGGCGTCAGACGCTCCCCCGCTCGAGCCAGGCAGCGTGCTGCCGGAGGCCTCCAGGGATCGTCCGCTCGGCCAGGGCACGGTCCCGCCCGAGGCCGTACCGGAGGATCGTCCCCCCGGCCACGCCACGATGCCGCCAGGCGCGGTACCCACAGGTCACCCGCTCGGGCAGGGCACGGTCCCGCCCGAGGCCGTACCGGACGATTATCCGCCCGGCCAGGCCACGGTGCCGCAGGGCGCGGTACCGAAAAGTCACCCTCCCCGGTCAGCGGCTGGCCTGCTAGGGACCTCGGCGGGCCGCCCGCTCGGGCAGGCGCTGACCGCCGCGGGCGTCGCCCTCGGCATCGCGTCCGGAATGAAGGCCACCGCGTGGCCAGGCCTCGCGGTGGCTATCGTCGTGCTCGTGGCCGCCGTCGGCTGGCGGGCGGCGGGCCGGTTCACCGCCGTCGCCGTGGCCGTGACGGCGGTCTGCGTCGGCCCGTTCCTGGTGCACCCGCGCGCCCTCGTCATCAACACGATCGAGTTCCCCCTGGGCCTGGCGAACGTCCAGTCCGCCGCGGCCAGCCCGCTGCCCGGCCACCTCCTGTCGCAGACCGGGCATGCCGGTCACACGATCGCCGTCGCGCTGCTGGTCCTGGCCGGGGTCGCGATCACGCTCGCGCTGCTGCTGCGCCCGCCCCGGTCGGCCCCCCGCGCCGTTTTCCTGCTCGTCTGGGCGATGTCGTTGATGTTCCTGCTCGCGCCGTCCACCCGGTTCGGCTACTTCATCTATCCGGGCACGCTCGCGCTCTGGCTGCTCGCCGTGCTGGCCGGCCGCAATACGGGCGCGGTGCCCGATGTCCCCAGAAGGCGGGCGTCCAGCCGTGGTCGCCCGTCTACCGCAATGTCCCGTCTACAGTAGGGTCCGTGCCTTCACGACTGCCTGGGTTGCGGAAGACCGCGGTAGGAGAGCCCCTGCCCGTAAACGATCAACCCGGGTCCGTTCAGAAAGACGGCGAGCGGACGCGGCCGGGCGCCGGCCGGGTCGTGGGGACATTCGCCGGGTCGGCCGCGAGACGGGTAACGGCGGCACGCGGCTGGTACCGGCGGCGGCCGTGGCTGCCGGGGTCGCTGTTCGCGGCGGTAACCCAGCTGCCCGCGCTGGTGGCGATGGCCTGGCTGCTGCCGGGGGTCGCGATGCTGCTGTCGGGCCGCCTGCTGCCGCCGCCGATGCTCATCATCTTCGTGCCGCTCGCGATAGCCCTGTGCTACTTCGCGCTGCGGGAGCTGCCGTCCAGCTGGCCGAAGTTCGGGCCGGGCGCGGACACGCTCGGGGCGGGCGTGCGGCCCTCGGCCGATCCTGGTCCTGGATCAGGGCGGCCCGAGGTCCCCCTGTGGTCGGTGCTGGCGACGCTCGCCGTTGCCGCGGGCTATGGCGTCTGGCAGGCGCTGGAGAAGTCGCAACAGCTCATCGTCGCCCGCGCGCCGGGCGGCTACCTGCAGTACGCGTACTGGATCGCCAAGCACGGCACCGCCCAGATCCCGGTGCTCGCCAATGACTTCGGGCTTCCGGCGGGCGCCGTCGTGCCGGGGATGTCGTTCGCCAGCCCGGGTTTCCTCGCGCATGGCTCGCAGCTCCTCCCCGGGTACATGGGAGGCCTGCCGCTCATCCTCGCCGGCGGGATCTGGGCCGATGGGGTGACCGGCGCCCTGCTCATGGCGCCGCTGCTCGGTGCCTGCGCGATCTTGTCGGTAGCGGGCGTGGCCAGGCTCGCCGGGGCGCGCTGGGCGCCCGCCGCCGCCCTGGTGCTCGCCGTCGCCCTTCCCGAGCAGTACGTCAGCCGGACGACGCTGAGCGAGCCGCTGGTGCAGGTGCTGCTCTTCGGCGGCCTGTGCCTGGTGCTCGACTCCCTAGCGCTGCGGCGCTCCTCGCGCCGCCCGCATGCCGGTGCCTCGGCGGCTGCCAG
The DNA here is from genome assembly GCA_963735415.1 of uncultured Actinomycetota bacterium. Classification (GTDB taxonomy): domain Bacteria; phylum Actinomycetota; class Actinomycetes; order Streptosporangiales; family Streptosporangiaceae; genus Trebonia. The sequence continues at coordinate 70,450 of CAVTLB010000038.1, forward strand.
GCCTGGCGGGTCAGCTGCTGCCACGGCCGGCGGCCCGGCGGCTGCCAAAGGCGGCGGCGGCTTGCCCTGGCAGTCCGCGACGCTGGCCGCTTTCGGCGGCCTGGCACTCGGCCTCACCGTCCTGGCCAACATCGGCTCGGTCAGCCTGCTGCTCCCGCTGTTCCCGTTCCTGGCGATCATGTTCGTCGCGCGGATGCGGCAGGCCGCGCCGATGGCGCTCGGGCTGCTGATCGGCATGGGCTGCGGAGTCGCGGAGGCCTCCAGGCTCGCCCGGCCCTACCTGTCCGCGCTCGGCCCCCAGCTACGCGAAATCGGCCTGGCCGCGGTCGGTTTCGGCGTGCTCACCGCGCTGATCGCGCCGCTGGCCTTCCCCGGGGCGCGATCGGCGATCAAGAGCGTGGTCAGCTGGAAGTTCCCGATCATGGGGCTTTCCGGGGCAACGCACCGGGTCCCCGTGATCGCCGTCTTCCTGGAGACCCTGGCCGTGCTCGTGCCCGTCGCGGCGCTGTTCGGGCTCGCCTTGCGGCCCTCGGCCCAGGTCACCCACGGCGCGACCGACCCGTACACGATCAGGTACGTCGCGGGCCTGCAAAAGCTCGCCGGCCTGACCGTCAACGGGCGGCAGCAGTATTACGAGCAGACCCCGAACTGGGTGATCTGGTATATCGGGCTGCCGGCCGTCCTGCTCGCCTGCATCGGGGCGGCGCTCCTCGGCCGCCGGTGCCTGCGCGCGCTGCTACGCTGGCGCGGCGCGGCACCCGGGGCCCGGCTCTGGGGCCTGCCGCTGATGATCTTCGCGTGGTCCATCGGGACCGTGCTATGGGACCCGGCGATCTTCCCCGACCAGCCGTGGGCGAGCCAGCGACTGGTCCCCGTGGTGCTGCCGGGGATCGTCTGCCTCGCGCTGTGGGTCTGCTCGCGAGTCCGGCTGCGGGCCTCCAGCTCGGCGCCAGCGGCGTCACCAGCGCGCTCGTCGCCGGCTGCTCCGTGCTGGCGCTGGGGCTCCCCGCGGCGGTGACAACGTTCGATCCAGGCTACGTGGCAACACCCGCGACCACCTCCAGCAAGCACCTGGCCGCGCGCGGAATGGCACTCAAGCAGACGTACGCCGGCTCGGCCTTCGCGGTGGACAAGCTCTGCTCGGCCATCGGCCCCTCGTCGAGCGTGGTCATCGTCGACAAGACGACGGCATCCCTGTTCACCCAGGTCGTCCGGGGAATGTGCGACACGCCCACCGCCCGCGTGGACAGCGCGTCGGCGGCCTCGGTCGAGCAACTCGTCTCCACGATCGAGCGAACCGGCCGCCGTCCAGTCCTCCTCGGCAACACCTCAGCCTCCGTCGACCTGATCGGCGCGGTGCCCAAGCGCGTCCTGAACCTGAACACCCTCCAAGACGCGCACGCCCTGACCGGCCCCCCAGCCGCCCCATGGCGCGTCACCTACACGGTCTGGCTGGCCTCCCCGTCCGGCACCTAGCCGATCTTGATTTGCCTTGGCTGGCCAGACCTCATACAGTAAAGAAGTCGACGCGGGGTGGAGCAGTTCGGTAGCTCGCTGGGCTCATAACCCAGAGGTCGTAGGTTCAAATCCTACCCCCGCTACCAAGAAGTTGCAGGTCAGAGGCCGATTCCCCACAATGGGGAGTCGGCCTTTTGGCTTCGTGGCAGCAGGATGGCAGCAGGACTGTTCGGCATGAACCGGGCTGGAACGGCACTTGCGGATGGCGTACGACGGCCAGGCTGTGGCGTGCATCACTAGATTGCTGCTAGTCGAGTGGCATGGTGCGCAGATCGGGCGCGAGCGTCAGCGGCGGTTCCGGTGCGGGGATTCGCGCGGGTCCGGGACTGCCTGGCCTGTGGTCTCGTCGGCGTGCAGGAACCGGAGGAGCTCGGCGACTGGCACGCGGTAGGTCGCGCCGACGCGGCGGACCGCGACCGGGAACTCGTCTCGTTTTGCCAGTTCATACGCCTTTGTGCGGCCGATGCCGATTGCGGCCGCAGCGGCGAGCAGGCTAACCATCGGCGGGCCGCTGCGTAGCTGGCTGATGGTGGGGGCTTCCATCCTGAGTTTCTCCTGGCTGGATGTCGAGTTGGTGGCGCGGGCGCGAAGGTCTCGGTCGCCATCGCGTCCGGCGTGGGGAACAAGGCCATACCAAGCTGGCAGTCGCGCATGCGGTGTCGGGCACCCGGGTCTTATAGATGGGGCGTCGGGGGCTGCTGGTGTGGGTGACTGGGCCGCGAGGTGATCGGGGGCTGCGGTCGGCGCGGCGATCGCGTGTCCTCGGAACGCGCGACGCGGGCTACGAACCGCGTTGCGAGGGCGTCTGCTTCGCGCTCTTCTTCCGGTGCGTAGTGGGACGTCGTCAACGACGCGGAGACCTTGCCCGGGGCAAGGCGGGGGAACGCGGCCTGGAGGAGGTGATCGTCGGAAGCGCCCTGGTGCCCGCGCAGCAGGTGCGCGAGGTGGTGGGCGATGGCCCGCAGTTGATCGGAGGGGCTGTCGGCCTGGCTGACCATCATGACGTCCGTCGTCTCTGTCTCGATCAGCAGCGTGCCGCCCCGTGGCAGGGGAGCCGGGGCCAGCACGAGCGTTCGTCCGCGCTTGCGCTCGACGGCGGCCCTGAGGTCGTCCAGGCTTACGGGGAACGTGGTCAGGTCCGGGCTGAGGGGGGTATCGGGCATTGACATCGCCTCCTGGACCAGTGGTAGCACCGGCCCCCATGCTCACTTCAAGGTAAGTTCACTCACGAGCTAGACGCTGCCAGGTTGAACCAGTCCTACTGTCCGTACGTCTACCAATTACCAGGAGTGATTCGCTTGGTTGGAGGAAAGCGATGGCCGGACAGCAGGAGCAGCCAGCGGAGCCGTCGTACCAACGGGCAGCGGCCTGGCCGCGAGTCATGCGGCATCTCGCGCTCGCCAGGCGGCAGTGGGACGTGGCCATCCTGGTAAACCTCCGGCAGTGCGGCCTAGGGCCGGGGGAGCTGCTGAGGCGAGTAAACGACCAGGCCGCCGATGCTGAGGCGCGACGGCGGCTCACGTGGAAGGTGCTGGCCGAGCGGCTGGACTGGCTCGAAGACGCCGGGTATCTGACCAGGCGCGAGATAGGTCGCCAGGTGCGCTACTGGCTGCGCCCCAGGGCGTGCCGCGCACTAGCGGCGCTGGACGCGTTCGAGGCCTGGTGCGAAGAGCATGAGCACGAGGCACTCGGAGCGTAGGCTCTCCGACTGCCTTATCCGTCGGTAGTGTGCTGACATTGCGGGCGCCCGGTCTCGTCATCGGCCTGTCCGTGGCCGTTTCTCACGGAACTGTCCCTTCTCTGCAATGAACGGGCACCGGCGTGGGCGCTGAGTATCGGATTAAAGTCAGGTATCCGTCCGCGATTTGGCAGGCCGTTGACCTGCGGCGGAACATATTCCCGCTCCCGGGAGCGGAGGCTTCACCGCGCATTAGCCATCGAGACCGTCCCGTGGTCCGGGCCATCGGCGTGGGCTCGCCTGGCGAGTGATCTCCGTGGCGACTATTTCCGTGATGCGGTCGGCGTCGGGTGGCAGGGTGGTGTCTTGTTCGGGAGGGTGATGCGGACCTGGCGGGCGATGGTGGCGGGGTCGGGGGCGAGGATGGCGGCGGCGGAACGGGCCGCAGCGGCGGCCGGGTCGCTGGTCAAGGTTGTTACTCTCCGGCCTGGTTTTGGTCGTGGTGGCTGGTGATGTAGCCGCGGACGGGCTGCGGCAGGGGCTGGCCGGTGGCCTGCTGCCAGGCTGCTTCCAGGGCGGGCATGCCGAGCTGGCGGGTGAGCCGGGCGAGGGCGGCGGGCCCGGTCCCGGTCAGCGGGCTGGGGAACTCGCTGAACAGGGTCACGCAGCGGATGTTCCACTCCAGTGCCTGCGTGGCCTGGTCCCGGGCCTCGGCGAGCAGGCCGAGCTGGGCGTAGGTGAGCGCCATGCCGGGGCGGTTGCCGAGCTCTTCGTTGATGGTGAGGGACTTGCGGTACCAGTCCTCGGCCTCCTCCAGCCGCCCGCGGTCGCTGGGCGGTGATGCCGAGCTGGTGGTAGGTGACCGCCATGCCGGGGCGGTTGCCGAGTTCTTCGCTGATGGTGAGGGACTTGCGGTACCAGTCCTCGGCCTCATCCAGCCGCCCGCGGTCCTGGGCGGTGGTGCCGAGCTGGTGGTAGGTGCTCGCCATGCCGGGGCGGTTGCCGAGTTCTTCGTTGATGGTGAGGGACTTGCGGTACCAGTCCTCGGCCTCATCCAGCCGCCCGCGGTCCTGGGCGGTGGTGCCGAGCTGGTGGTAGGTGACCGCCATGCCGGGGCGGTTGCCGAGTTCTTCTTTGATGGTGAGGGACTTGCGGTACCAGTCGTCGGCCTCATCCAGCCGCCCGCGGTCCTGGGCGGTCCTGCCGAGCTGGTGGTAGGTGGCCGCCATGCCGGGGCGGTCGCCGAGTTCTTCGTTGATGGTGAGGGACTTGCGGTACCAGTCCTCGGCCTCATCCAGCCGCCCGCGGTCCTGGGCGGTGCATGCCGAGCTGGTGGCAGGTGACGGCGATGTTGCCGCGGGTCCATTCGGTTTCGGGCTGGTCCTGGAGCCAGGCCAGGGCCTGCCGGTAGGCCTGCGCGGCCTGGTCCGGCTGCCCGGCGGCCTGCTGCCGGCTGGCCTGGTGGCTGATGGTGTACAGCCATAGCGAGCTGGCGGCTGCGTCACGGGACCTGGCCGGGGCCGGTGGTGGCGGCCAGGATGCGGTCGGCCCAGGCGGCGGCTTCCCCGCCCAGGCCGCGGGTGTCCCAGTACTCATCCAGCGCCCGGACGATGCCGTGGCGTCGTCCCAGGCACGGTGGTCCAGGGCGTGGCCGAGCATCGCGCCCAGCGTCCGCCGCTGCCACCCGATGACCGCGTAGGCCAGGGCGGCGTCCCCGGATGCGACCTGCCCGGTCAGCCACCGGCTGAAGGCGGCGCAGGCGGCGCTCAGGGCCTGCTCGCACGCCTGCCGCTCCTGGTCGTACCCGGCGGGGTCCTCGGCGTGCCATCCGGCGGCGAGGTAGCCCGGCAGCGCCGGGTGGATCCGGTACATGCCCGCGCCGATCCCGGTCAGCAGCCCGACCCGGGCCGCGTCCTGCAGCACCGCCGTCCACTCCTGCTTGCTGGCCCCGGCGAACCGGCCCGGCACCCCCTCCACGGCGGAGAAGGGCATCAGGACGTCCTCGTCGGCGACGCCGTGGAACAGGCTGACGGCCGGGAGCAGCCGCCGGGCCTGCCCGGGCAGGTGGGCGAAGGAGTAGGTGATGCACGCCCCCAGCGACGACAGCCTGCCCGTGCCCGGCGTCCTCCGCGGCCGGGCAGCGGGGTGGTGCCCTGCAGCCCGGCCAGCAGGTCCGCCGGGTCGGTGGCATCCAGGCGGGGCAGGGTCAGCCGCATCGCCAGCGGGTGGCCGTCCAGCCACTCCAGCAGCTCCCCGAACGACCGCCGCTCCCGCCGCCGCTGCGCGGCCGGGAACGGGGCCAGCAGGTGGCCGGCGTACTGGGCGGCCTCGGCCCGGTTCAGCCCGCCGACCCCGATCCGGCGGACGTCGCCCAGCCAGTCCTCCCGCGCCCGGCTGGTGATCACCACCGCGCTGCTGGAGTGGTCGCGCACCCATTCCAGGAACTCCCGCAGCTGCGTGCAGCCTGTCCTCGTCCAGCGGCGGGGTCGCCCCGGCCGGGTCGGGCATCTCCCGGACCGACTCGAAGTTGTCCCACACCAGCAGCGCCCGGTACTGCCCGAGCAGCTGCTTGACCGCCTCCAGCCGCTGAGCCGGGTCCAGGCGGGCGAAGTCGGTGCCGAACACCGCCAGGCCGATCTCGGTGACCACCCCGTCCAGGCCGAAGGACGCCACGCCGGGCTCGAACGAGTGCCAGAACACCAGCCGCGGGTCATCGACGCCGCCGGTATCGCGCCACCAGCGGGCGAACCCCTTGGCCAGCTCCGTCTTCCCCGTCCCTCCCGGCCCGGTCAGCACCACCACCCGCTGCAGCCGCGCCGCCGCCTCCAGCTGGTAGAACAGGTCATCGCGGCCCACGAACACGCCACCGACCGCGGCCAGCGGATCCTGCGCCGCAGCGTCTGCGGACGGCGCGGCGCGGATCTCATCCAGCGCCTCGTCCAGCGACGGCACGGCGGCCGGGCGGCGCGGTGCGGGCATCGGGGAACCGGACCTCGCGGCGCATGTAGTGCACCGGGACCAGCCAGTCGGCCAGCGGCATGTCGCCCTTCGGGCTGGGCCGCCCGTCGTGGCCGTACAGGCGCCTGCGCCCGGCCGTCACGGCCTGGCCCACGCTGTCCCCGGCGAACAGCGACTCGTAGAACGCCGCCATGAACTCCGCCGCCGCCACCGCGTACACGCTGTAGGCCATCGCCACCACCGCCGCGCACCCCGACTGCAGCAGCGCGGTCGCGACCGACGCCTCCAGCTCCTTGCCGACCGCGCCGGACTGGCACGCGTTCAGCACCACCACCGGCACCTTGCCCTGCGCCAGCACCGCCGCGACCTTGGATGCCCCGACGTGGTCAGCGGCATGGCCGCTGCTCCCGCTGGGCCGCTCGAAGGCGAGCACTCCCTCGCCCGGGCCGGTCATCATCGCCGGGCGGCCGCCGATGCTGCCGCCGCCGGATGCCCGGCCGGGCATCACCCCGTGCCCGTCGAAGTGCACCACGTGGAACGGCCTGCCGGCCTCAGCCGCGTCCCGCACCGCCTGGGCAAGCGCGTCGAACGTCGGCGGGCGCAGCACCGTCAGGTCGACCTCGCCGCGCACCGCCTCCAGCCGCTCCAGCAGCGGCCGGGCCACCATCTGGTAACCCACGTCGCCGGTCCCGGCGGGCCGGGAGATCACCATCAGCACCCGCAGCCGCCCGCCCGGCACCGCCAGCGTCCCCGCCGCGTCCGCGACCGGCAGGCTCCGCGAGATCCCGCCCGCCCCCAGCGCCACCGGCCCGCCGCCGTCGCGCATCAGCTCCCACGGCAGCCCCAGCAGCCCGGGATCAGCCGACCGGAACACCACCTCCAGCCCCCGGTCCCGCGCCCGCTCATAAGCAAACCGCGCCGGTCCCGCCGCCGAACACCGCCCCGAAGACCTGCTCCCCCCACCCGGCCAGCTTCTCCCTGCACCGCCGGGCCGCGGTCCTCCCACACCCCGAACGGCGCCAGCAGGTAATCCTCCAGGTACCAGCGCAGGTCCTCCAGCGCGCCCGCCATCCAGCGGCCACGCCAGCGGCGACCGCGACACCTCCTCCGGCATCCCGCCATCTGGCCACGACAGGACCCCGGCCTGGCCGTCCCCGCCCAGGTCCACCACCAGCCGATCCGGCACAACCCCACCCCCCAAGGCATCCAACCGGAAAGAGGGCACCCCACCCCACGCCGAAAATGCTACGACCGGCACGGAACCGGCAGAACTACTTACATAGGGAAATCGCGAAAAGAATCAAACCGGAACCGCCGCTCCCATCCGCGACGTCCCGTCTGGCAGCAAAGCCAGGTGCGCAGCGGATCACGGTTCCGGAGATCACTCAGCAGCCAATTCAGTCTTGAACTGCGCAGGCATCGCGCCGTGATGATCACTCAATGCTCATTTGACCACGCATTCCCCATGAGCTCGTGATGCGGCTGCGCGCCGCCGTCCCGTCATGCTTCGGGCCAGCGAGGACAAGAGCCCGTCCAGGCAGTCGGTCCGCGCGGCAGCCGAGCACACCCAACAGGAGCGACGCCAGGCACGGGCAGGCGGCGCCGTAGGCGCTGCGCCGGCTCCCGTGTCATCGGGTGCCGCCACTGCCATGTAACTCGTCGTCGTCGCCGCGCTCGATGATCTTGGCCGAGATGATGTCGATGACCTCGGTCTCCTCACCGGTGAGGTCGCTGTGCTTGCGGCGCTCGATCCGCGTGGCCTGAGCGATCGTCTCGCGGGTGGGTTGCTGCCCCTTTTTCTTGTGGTCGGTGTAGACCTGGTAACCAAACTGGGCGAGCGCCACGATCAGCGCACCGAGAGAGATCGGGTCGACGAACTGGCCCGGTGCCTTCTCCTCCTGGCCCTGGTGCCCGTCATCGGCGTGGATCGCGGCCTCGACGTACGCCGTCAGCCGGGGCCCGTACCGTGGGGCCAGCTGTCCCGCCACCGCCCGAGCGACCTCCGCTACCTTGTCATCGATCACTGCGCGTCCCCTTCCTCTTGAATGCGCTCTGCTACGTAATCCCGGACTGCCTCGGGCAGCTCTTCGCCCGTCACCGCCCGCCAGGCGTCCTCAAGCGCGCCCACGCCCAGCTGGCTGGTGAGGCTGGCCAGGTGCCGGATTCCGGTCCCCGTCGACGGGCTCTTCGAACGCATCCGGGGGCGCCAGCAGCGACCGGCTCACCCCGGCTGCCTCCAGCGCCAGCGGCGTGCCCCGCGCCGGGTCGGCCATCGGCTCCCACGGCAGGCCGGCAGCAACGGCATGTCCGAACGGAATACCAGCTCCACCGGCAGGCGTGCCCGCATCCTGACGTAGGCATCCCGTGCCGGCCTGACCCGAACACCGCCCCGAACACTGCGTGGCCCCACCCGCCCGGCTGCCCAGCGGCGCGAGCGCCCTGGTCCTCGTACACGCCGTACAGCGCGATGAGGTAATCCTCCAGGTACCAGCGCAGGTCCTCCGGCGAGTCACCATCTAGCGGCCACGACAGCGCCACCGGCCCCACCGAGGACGGAAGCTCGCCATCGCCAGCGACCGTGACAGCCGCGGTCCCGTCCCTGCTGAGATCGACGATCAGCCGACCCGTCATCCCGCCCCTCCCGCTCCCCCGAGCATGTAGTCATTTAACTACACATGCCACCCTCATGGTTCCCGCCCGAAGACCAAAGCTGCCTGCCGATATCCAGGGCGGTGGATAGGCGGCATCTGAGGACACCCGGCAGGGGCGAGACCGAGCCGGACGTTATTTTCCCAGCATCTGGCCCTAATCAGGGGGCTATTCGCATGAGCGTGCGGGTGGCGCTCGTCTAGGCGACGGAGGACCTGAGGCAAGTAAGCCGCAAAGCCGCCCTAGTCTCCGCTAGCCAGCCAGTGTAACATTTTGTCGCGAGACGGTCACGTTGCGCTCCAATTCGCATAACGGACGGTGGCTAATGCCTACGGTCGAACATGAGTGCGCTGAGCGCATCCGTCGCCAGTATCTCGGGGAATCCGGGCTCCACCATGGCGTTGAAGCCGGACTGGTCGGCCGGATCGCTGCGGACGTTGCCGCCCAGTGTGGCGTAACGCGGCTGAAGGGGCACAGGCTCGCCCGAGGGTGGAGCGTCACCCAGGCTGTCGACGCGTTCCATACGATGTGCCGTCACGAGCACATTAAGCCTCGCGGGCTGAGCGTGCGGTCATGGATGGAGTGGGAATCCGGCGGCCGGCCGGGCTTTGACTACCAAGATCTAGTGTCGCGGTTGATGCAATCCTCCCCGGTGCTATTGGGCTGGGCGACCGACTACTCGCCATCAGAGTCTCGCTGGATCGCCAGGCGCCCTGCAGGTGTCCATGACGGGGATGTCCGCCGGGACGGTAACCGTCCCCCATGCGGCCTGGACCGGGATCCGGCGGCGCTCGCTGTTGCACCTTCCCCCGGATGTGCCGGATTTCGTCGGGAGGGCGGAGACGGTGGGCCAGGTCCGCCGCCTGATCGTTGCCGCGGAGGGAACCACGCGGACCGCGCCGCCGATCGTCTGCCTGTCCGGGCAAGGCGGCACGGGAAAGACAGCGCTGGCGGTGCACGTCGCGCATAAGGTCCGCGGCGACTTTCCCGACGGGCAGCTTTACGCGAACCTGCGGCGGGCGGACTCCAGCCCGCGGGATCCGGCCGAGGTCCTGGCCGCCCTGCTGCGCGAGCTCGAGGTGGACGGAAGCGACATACCCGAGGGGCTAGGCGAGCGCGCGTGCATGTACCGGGCGCAGCTGGCGGGCCTGCGCATCCTGGTAGTGCTTGACGATGCGGCCGACGAGGCACAAGTCCGTCCCCTGCTGCCGGGCAGCGCCGAGTCCGCGGTCCTGGTGACGAGCAGGCCCCGGCTGGTAGCCCTGGCTGGCTCGCAGTGCGTCTCGCTCGGTGCCCTGCCACCCGGCCAGGCGGCCGGGCTGCTGGCGGCCATCATCGGCGCTGACCGGGCCGAAGCCGAGCCAGGGGCGGTAGCCGAGATTGCCCGGCTGTGCGGCTACCTCCCTTTGGCGCTCCGCATCGCCGGGGCGCGGCTGGTCTCACGACCCGCCTGGACGATCTCCTGGTTCGCCGGACGCCTAAGCGACGAAAGCGATCGGCTTGACCTGTTGGAGGTAGGGGACCTTGAGGTCAGGGCATCCTTCAGGCTCAGTTATGACCATCGCTCCGAGGCCGAGCAGTTCGCCTTCCGGATGCTGGGGCTGCTCCCCGCCGATTTCCCCGCCTGGGCGCTGGCCGTGGTCCTGGGGACGGACGAGGATGACGCCGAGCGCCTGCTGGAACGGCTTACGGACGCGGCGCTCGTCGACATAGCGGGCGTGGACGCGGCAGGCCTGATCCGGTACCGCCTGCACAACTTGCTGCGAGACTTCGCCAAGGAGCTCCTTGAGGATACCGAAGCCGCAGATTCGATCCAGGATCGTCTTGCGAGACTCATCGGGCAGTACGCCGGCGCTGCCGAACTGGCCGCCGCCGCCGTCCACCCGGGGCCGCCGGGCCACGTGGCACCGGCGCGGCTTCTGCTCGTCAGCGAGGTCGTGCGGGCCGACCCATGGGGCTGGCTCGCTGCCGAGCGGAGCACCTTGGCCGAGCTGCGTCGCCCAGGCGCATGAAGCGGGCCTGATGGGACCAGGCGTGGCAACTCGGCGAGGCGCTTGTGCCCATATGGGACTGGCGTGGGGACTGGCGCGACTGGGAACGCACCCACCAGCTTGCCCTTGATGCCGCCCGGCACAGCGCTGACGTAACCGCCCAGGCCAGGATCCAGCGCAGCCTTGGTGCCCTGTACCGCGAGCTCGGGCGCTACGACGAGGCCGCCGCCCTGCTGACTCAGGCCGCCGGGATCTTCGCCGCCCAAGGCGACCGTCACCGCTGGGCCGTGGCCACGCGGAACCTTGGCGACGTCTACCGCTACCAGGGCAAGTTCACCGAGGCGACCGACTCTTTCGCTGCCGCGCTGGCGATCTTCCGAGAGGAACAGGACGCCAGGTCGATCGCCGGAGTCCTCAACGGCACGGCCGACGTGCACCGCGCGCTTTCCCGATGGGCCGAGTCCAGCAGCGCTTTCGGAGACTGCATCGCGATTTACCGGGGCCTCGGCGACCGCATGGAAGAGGCACGGGCCAAGATCCGGTGCACGCTCGTCTTCCGTGACCAGGGCCTGAGCGAGCAAGCACTATCGCTGCTGGCCGATGGCCTCGACGTCGTCCGCCACCTCGGCGACCGGCGCTGGGAGGCCCGCGCACTGCGGCAGTTCGCGATCGTGCACCGCAACGGCGGCGATACTCCCACGGGGATCACCACCTTGACGGAATGCCTGGCGATTTTCCGGGAGCTAGAGGACCGCCGTGGCCAGGCAGTCGTCCTGCGCAACCGCGGCGACGCTCACCGGCTCGCGGAGAGCCTCGACGACGCCGCAGCCGACCTGACCGCCGCCCTTGCCATCTTTCGGGACCTCGCCGATCGTCGCTGGACGGCACGTACCCGCATGAGCATCGCGGGGCTGTGCCGGCGAAGGCAACAGTGGGCGTCCGCCAGGCAGCACATAGACGCGGCCTTGGACGCGTTCCGCGCCATCGGTGACAGCCCCGCCGAGGCCCGCGCCCTGCGCGAGCTCGGCCTCCTGCTTCGTGACCAGGGCGACCTTGAAGGCGCCGGGCATGCCCTGGACACCAGCCACGAGGCCTTCACCAGGCTTGGCGATGAGCTGTGGGCGGCGCGAGTGCTAGTCGGCAAGGCCGTCCTGGAAGACCTGCGGGGAAACGATCCGGGACCGCTCGCGGACCAGGCGGCGGCCATCTGCCGCCAGCGCGGGATCGCCGAGGCCAACATAGCCAGCGCGCTGAGAGAATGGTGACCCTAGCTGTGGCTGACTTATCAGAGTCGGCAATGGTCGGCTATTAATGATATGGCCATAGGGCCACGTGCCTACGAGTACCTGCACGACCCTAATATCCCGCTATGGCGATAATGTCTGGGCTATGACGATTGATCAGGCTAGTTTTGAGCCGGTATATCGTCAGCTTGCGCGTATCTTGCGTGAGCAGATCCTGGTCGGCGAACTGCAGCCCGGTGAGGCCCTGCCCTCGGAGTCCGCGATGTCCCAGCGCTACGGGGTCGGCCGGGATGCGGTCCGCGATGCCATTGCGTCCTTGCGTAATGATGGCCTGGTAACGACCACGCGCGGGCTTGGGACCTTCGTTCGCGCCTCTGCTCCGGACGTGACCGTCGTCCGGGCTCGCGCCGGGACGCGAGTGGCCGCGAGGGTCGCCACCACCGACGAGCGACTGCGATTCGGGCTGCCTGACGGAACCGCGATGCTGGTCCTTTCTCGCGCCGGAATCCCGGATGAACTGCTACCCGCGGACCGGACAGTGGTTGAGTTCGATGAGGACTTACGGCGTCATGCCGTTTATCAGGCGCGTTATCAGGCGCGCCGGGGCTGCCAGGCGCGCTGTCTCGCGCTGGCGGATCCCAGGCACCGCATGGCTACGGGGTATTCCCGGTAACCCGAAGAGGGCAGCGCTAGCCGGCATCGCGGTCATCCTGCTGCCGGTCGCCATCATCGCGCCGATAAGCCGCGACGAGGTAGCCGGCTCGGTCGGGTTCAGCCTCGCCTTCCTGGCGACGTTGCTCACTGGCGAGGCCGTCGTATTCGCGTTGTCCTTCTCCCCGTCGAGTTCCTGGCCATCGCTGAGAGAGATAGACGCGCACATAGCGTTCCGTGAATGGGTCGTCGTTGGCTGGCTGGCGACGATGCTGACGGCCGCGGGCCTGCTGATCCAGGCAAATGTCCCAGCGGCCTATGGCGGTCTCCTGTTCCTGCTGGCCAACGTCTTCGGGATGTTCTCATTCATCAGGCTCTTTGGCCTGGCGAGCGCCGACGGTCGCAAGCGCTTGCTGCAGCGCACCCTGGGACAGGCGCTGGAAGCCCTGCCGGTTCCAGCCCTGGAACTGTCGCGGCGCATGCGCGATGACCGGGTGGTGGCCGCGTACCTTGGCCAGCTCGATGACGCTGCGGCCCGTAGCGACGGCAACGGCGTCCGTGAACTCGCCGGGCAGCTGAGCTCCACGACGCGGGGCCGGGGCGGCCCCGCCGTCCTGGCCCTGCACCTCGATGTCATACAGCGCCTGGCGAGGTCCGTGCTGGCGGGTGCGCTCGATCCGCTCGTGGCCACCGCTGCCGCAGACTCCCTCATGGAATCGCTTCCTGGCCCGCGTGGGGGCGGCGGCGGACCCGGGCGCAAGCGGCGCCCCGGACGCGCACGTGTGTGCCGCTGCAATGGCCGTGGCGAGCCGGCACCTGGCCTGGATGACGAGCACCGCCTTGACTCTCGCGACCCGAGGGGTGACGATGCCCAGCCCGGCCCGGGAGATGATCGCGTTCGGCGTCCGCGCCCGTGAGATGATCATGCAACTGGCCGATCCTGACCCGAAGTACATATCGGGCAGCCGCGACCTCGGCACCCCACTTGCGGATCCCGTGTGCGTGCTCATCTGGATAAATGGCTTCACCGAGTTCCACGGCTCATCGCAGGCCGCGGGCTTCTACTCCGTCTACGAGATCCTCACCGGGACGAAGTTCCCCGCGAACTACTGGGACGGGGACTCCATCTTGGCGCAGTTGCGCGAAGCCTTGTTCTCTCCCTCACGTGCGCACGCAGTCGACACGCCCGCGGCGAGCAATTCGCGCCAGGCGTTCGGAACGGTGGATGAGTTCGATCGCATCTGGACGCTAATGTCCGTGAACGCGATCGCGACTTACCGCAATGCCGCGGCTCCTCACCCGCCTGAGCTCATTCGCCCGGAGTTCAGCCCCGACCCGCAGCTCCTCGGCGCCTACCTGCGAACCTTCGCCTCTCACCGGTACTTCACCACCGCCAGGGAAGCCATGACCGCGCTCACCAGGATTGTCGGCGTGACCGACAGTCCCGCAGCGCTGTGGCCTGCCATCCGCGTGGCGCAGGCATCCTTCGACTGGGTCATGCCTATTCCCCAGGTCGAGCCGCATCGCCGGCCGTCGGCCTGCGTCCTGGCAATCGCGAGCCGCCTCGCACCGCTCGCGGCCGGAGAACCGGACCGCGAGCTGCGCTCCTTTCTGGGTGGCTTGCCGGATCCGGTCCTCGAAGCGACCGCGAGGCTAGCGGCCCGGGCCCTTCCTGACCTGCAGGACCAGCCAATTGTGGCGGCTTCCGCCGACCACGCCGAGGTGATCACGCAACGGCTCCGGGTGCTCCAGCTCGTGGGGACTCACCGCTCTCAGGCGGCCCTGCCGTGATTGACACCGATGCGTGGCGAAAAGCGCTGAAGACACTGTCCGGCCAGCCGGTCACCTCGGTGCTGGCCGTCCAGTGCGCCTTCGACTGGCTACTTCCAGAGCTGACGGAGCTGCGAAACGAGATCGATGAGGCGATCACGGAACTAGCACTCTCCCGCTCGGCGGTGCAGATCGACCGGATCATCTTGCACAGCGTTCCCGCGACACGCGATGTCCCGCCCAGTGAGCTGGCCAAGCTGAACGAGGCCCACACCGACTGGATCTACCGACTGTCCGTCGCCGGCGATTTCGTGCCCGTGGCTGCCCGGCCCCGGGTCCACCGGCTGATCGCCGGAAGGCTACCGCGTAGCGTTACCTCTGTGGACGGTATCGAGGCTCAGGTCAACGGGCGATGGGAGCACCCCCACGCAGCGACGGCGATCTTGAGCCTGATCCAGACCGGCGCGACCACCCCGCTGATTAGTTACGACATCGAGCGGGACGGGCCATTCGGTGATGCCGATCCTTCCATCTACCTATGATCGAAAGAGGCATGTCCATTGACCATGGACGAGGCGGACCGGGCGTTCCTGCAACGTGCCATCGACCTATCGCATCACGCCGTGCTCAATGAGGGCAGGACCCCTTTCGGCGCCGTCGTCATCCTTGACGGTGAAATCATGGGCGAAGGCACCAGCCAGGTCGTGGAACTTGTCGACCCCACCGCGCATGCCGAGGTGATGGCCCTCCGCGCGGCTAGCACCGCCCTGGGCCGCCACCTGATCACCGGCGGGACCATGTACTGCAGCAGCGGCCCTGCCCGATGTGCCTGGTCGCCTGCTACTGGGCGCGAATCGCCCGGGTCGTCTACGCCGCGACCAGCTACGACGTCGCCACCTACGGGTTCGAGGACTTGCGACTCTACCGAGAGCTAACCAAGCCGAACGAAGATCGCCTGATCGCGGAGCAGGCAGCAGGCCAAGACCAGCGCGAGGAGGCAGTCCGCGGACTGCGGGACTGGACCGAGAAGCTCCCGTTCCCGGTCGAGCCAAAGTACTGAAATCACCAGCGGGGCGTTCGGTCTCGGCCTCGCCGAAGAAGCAGGTGGGGGAGGTCAGGTAGTCCCGGCCGTCGTCTGGGTGAGGGGCCAGGGGGGCGGGTAGGCGGCCAGGAACTGGGCGTATACCCGCTCGATTACTAGCGCGAGGGGCCAGCCGGAGGGCGTCCAGAGGCGCGCTGTCGAGCGTACGGCTATCTCTGGATCGGCATTGTCGAGATGGCCGGAGACGGTGGTCGCGCTGAGCTGCTCGCGGGTGATGCCCAGCCCGTGCAGAGCGCGGCTGGCCTGTTCTTTTTGGGGCGTGCGCTCGATACGACCGTCCAGTGTGATGCCCAGTGCCAGGCGCGCGGGTTCTGGGACGCGGCTGGTCACCATGAGGGCGGTGATGCCAGCGATGGGGAAGCCCGCCGCGCTGCGGAGCATGCCTTCCCGGCGGTGCACGTCGGCGACCGACGGCGTGCCGAGCAGGACGCGTTCCTCGTCGGTCAGCTGGCGGACGTCGGCTATGGAGACGTCGGCGCTGATCGGGTTGCCGCCCGCGATGGACTCCAGAAGCGCCATCGCGCCGCGCTCGATGGGCGCCTCGTTTGTGCGCTGGAGCAAGTCGGCCAGTTGTTGTGCGGCGCTGCTCACCATGTCCAGCTCCGGCCGCCCTGGATGGCGCTGGGGAGGAGTTCGAGCATGACAGCTCGTGCCTCGTTGGGGGCGCTCTTGAAGTTCGTCGGCATTAGCAGGTTGGTGGTCAGGTGGCGGCGGACCACGTGGTCCACCAGGTTCAAGGTCGACCTCAGGTCGACCCGCTCGCATGAGGTCGGCAGCCCGAGGATGGCGAGATCCAGCAGCGGTGCCCGGGCGGGATGCAGGCCAGCGGCCATGTCGCAGGTGGCGTCCAGGTGAGGGTCGTTGATCATGCCGGTCCAGTCGGCTACGTGCGCGGCTTCGCGACGTGGGCGCGTAGCACTGTCGAACGGGTCGGCCTGCAGCTCCAACAGGTCGACCTGGGGCCGGCGGCGTGAGCGTAGGCGCTGGGATGTCCGGGACCGGGCTGAACTCGTGACCTGATCGCTCAAAGCGCTTCTCATTGCCGTGTCCCTTGCTTTCGGCTGTGAAGTGCAGCATCCGGCACAGAGATCGCCGTCGGAAGGTGAGAGCATCTCGCGATGGAGTGAGCCGACGCCTCATCGCGTTGCCCCAGCATCCAGCCTTGATCATCGGGTGGCCCGCATAGCCATGCGGCCGATCCCCGGCTGAGCGAGAGCCGTGCACGGCGGCGTAGAACTGGCCGCCGCGACCGTCTGCAGCGGCCTTCCGGAACGGGTAGTCTCGCGCGAGTGGCCAGCGAGATGAGCTACCTGTGCCGGTGCTGCGGTGAAGAGCATCAAGGGCTGCCGATGTCGTACAGGACAGAGGCGCCGGCCTATTGGAACCCGTCGCTGGCCGGCGACGAGTCAAGCACGCTCGGGGAAGAGCAGCGCATCATCAAGGGCGAGCACTTCTTCGTCCGGGGCCGGCTCGTCATCCCGGTCACTGACGCTGCCCCGGGTACCGAGTTCGACTGGGGAGTGTGGGTGTCGCTGAGCCGCGAGAACTTCACCCGCGCCCTGGCGCTGTGGACCACGGCCGGACGGGAGCGGGAACGGCCCACCTTCGGCTGGCTGTCCACCGAACTGCCGCTGTACCAGCCCTCGACGCTCTCCCTTAAGACCCGCGTCCACACGCAGGCCGTCGGCCAGCGACCCCTCATCGAGTTGGAGCCCACCGTTCACCCGCTGGCAGTAGAGCAGCGAAGCGGCATCACCCTGGCCCGCGTGCAGGAGATCGCCGAGGCACTGCTGCACTCGCCCGGACTGTGATGGCTGCCCGAACGGGCGGGAAGGACCGCTTCCCGAGAGCGCGCTGATCGCACGGACAATCCGGGACGGGGAATGCCGCGAGTCGGGGCGCGTCAACCTCTAATCCTGATGGCCGTCCACAGTGCTGCATGACCGCATTGCGGACCAGTTAGTTCGTGCGAGCCGCGACAGGCCGGATCACCCAGCGATTCATCACGGAGTCCCTGGGTTCCTGGCACCCAGGTGAGGGTTGCTCGCATGGCAGTGTGGGTCCCACACGAATATGTGGTCACGCTGGGATGACGAGGTGAGGCACATCCTCATCTCCGCGCGGACTTCTCTCATCTTCCCGTCCGCTGCCAGGCACCGGACACTATTTCCCATTCGCTGCATCTCTGCGTGCGGGCGAGGTCGCGGATTGCAAAGGCGATTATCCCCACGCGGTCCTGGGACGGGGAGTTCACATGACGGTTGTTTACTGGGTGGCCGCCGCAGTGGCCCTGCTTTCGGCTGCCGAAGCTGCCGGGGAGCTTTGGCGGGAGCGCTTGCCCGCGCTGGCCGCCTGGGCGCTGACCATGACGGCCCTGGGCGCGAGCCTGGTGCTCGCGGCAGCGGACCCGGCGGTGCTGCACGGGGGATCGGGGCCGGCCGCGTGGGCCTGCGCTGGGTTCGGCATCCTCGGGACCTGGGCCTTGGCGCAGGTACTGTCCGTGGGGCGTGGCGACGCCCGCAGTGTCCTTGGCATCATGACGATGCCCCTCCTCGGCGGTGCCTGCGCCACCCTGCTGCTGCTCGGGCTGAACCGGGCAGGAGGCCACGGCACGGTCGGTTCAGGGCCCTCAGGGTTTGCGGAAATCGGGACGCAGCTAACCCTGCTGGCCTACTACGTACCCGGCCTGGGCCAGGTCGCCTTCCTCGCGCGGCAGCGCGCGACCTTGACCCCGCCATCGTGGGCGTGCACGGCGATGCGCGCGGTCTGCGCATCGGCATGCGTGGAACTCGTTCTGGCCGTGGCCAGGTCAGCCGTCATCGTCGCACGCGCCTCTGGCGTGCGGGACGACGGCCGGGCGATCCTCGTGATCGGGTTCCTCCAGGGGGTCGCGGTGATCTGGGGGATCGGCGCGCTGGCAGTCGGCCCCGCGATGATACTGATCTCCGCGCGATGCTGGCCATGGCTCGCGTACTGGCGGTTGCGGCCGCTGTGGGCGGTCGTGCGAGAGGCGGTGCCCGATGTCGAGCAGCCCGCACCTCGGGGCCTCCGGGCCGGCATCCGACAGCGCCTGCTCCGGCGGGTGACCGAGATACGGGAGGCCGAGCACGCGCTTAGCCCGTACTGGCGGAACGAAATCGCGGCCAGGGCGCTCGCCGCGACAGGTTCAGCCGCGCTGGACGCCGACCTGGAGCAGGCAGTCGTTGAGGCGGCGATCATCGTGGACGCCGCGGCCGCTCGCCTTAGCGGTATGCCGCCCTCGCCCGAAGCGGTGCCAGTCGACCTGATCCGCGCGAGCGCCGGCGACGATCTGCGCTCCGAGGCCGACAGGCTTGTCCTGGTGTCCAGGGCAATACGCCACTGCCCTATCATCCGCGAACTGCAGTTACCTGTCACTTGCGATGAGCGCCCTGATCTAATACGAGCAGGTTGCGGCAGGCTTGTAAGCGCCACCGAGTCAAAACCCGCAAGCCCGATTCAAGGCAGAGGGCGTAAAACATCGCAACGGGTGCAATCGGGCCGGTGAACACAGCAATTCCAATAATCAAAGCCGGTTCTCTGCACTCTCTTATAGGACTCCATGGAACAGGAGCACAGAGTGGCCCAGAAGATTCAGACTCTGCTCATAGACGACATTGACGGCGGTGAAGCCGAAGGCACAATCCGCTTCGCCTTGGATGGGTTGGAGTACGAGATAGACCTCAGCGCTGCCCACAGCGCCGAACTGCGCAAGTCGCTGGAGAAGTACCTGGCCCACGCACGAAAGGTTCGCGGGACCACGGGCCGCACTGCCCGTGGGGCGAACCGCAGAGGCAGCAGCCCTCTGGACACAACTGCGGTTCGCAGTTGGGCACGGGAACAGGGCATCGACATCAAGGAGCGCGGGCGGGTTCCTGCCAGCGTCGTCGCCCAGTACAAGGCAGCCACCAGCCAGACGTGACAGGTATCGGTGCCCCAGCACCACCTGGTCCCCGAGTGGCCTGAGGTCGACCTCAGGCCGACCTCTGGTCGGCCCTGAAGTCGCGGCGCTGCTCATTCTCACGGTGAGCGGATGATGAGTCCAGCATGCCGACGAATGCCTGGGGCAGGCTTCTTCCGGACCGGTGCTAGACCGGGCGGGAGTCACTCTTGAAGTTCGATTCCGGCCAGGATCTCATGAACCATCGATAGCGGAACAGAGGCGAGGAAGTCATACGCCTCGTCGTCATCGCCAACGATGATGGACACCGTGTTATCACGCTCGCTCTACCACGCCGGAGGTAGCTATTCAGCCTGAGTCGGGCTTGAATGGTGCCGACTGTGGGCATGCGTGATGGCCCGCTGGCGGTGATGCGCCTGTGGCCGGGGATCTGCGGGTGAGGGGCGGTGCGGCCCGTCGCGGTGTTACGGGGGCGCGACTGCGGGCGGGAGCCAGGGACCGTCGGTGAACAGCATCGTGAGGGCGTCGAGGGCGTCGATGCCCCATTTGGCGGTGGTGGACAGGTAGGACGCGACGATCGCGAAGTCGGCGAACCCGAGGAGGGTGCGCCAGGTTCCCCCGGATGATCGCTGCTGGACCTTGACCGGGCGGACGTCGCGCTCGGCCTGGTTGGAGGTGAACCCGACGGCCAGGTCGGTGGCGAAGCGCAGGATCATGTCCTCGTGGTCGCGGAACCGGCGGGCCAGCCGCGCCCCGTCCAGGGCGGTCGGGGTGCGCTTTCCGGCGTTGTCGGCGAGGCCCCTGGCGACGGCGCCGCGGTACCAGGACCGGATGCCCGCCAGGTCGCCGTCGCCGAGGCTGGCCCGGCCGGCCCGGCGGGCGGCGCCGGCCCGGGCGTTGGCGTCGATGAGCAGGTCGGCCATCGACCGTGCCCAGACCTGGCCGCCGGGGTCGAAGCGGTGCAGCCCGGCCAGGTCGCGCAGCCCGTGGGCGCCGCACCAGGCGTGCAGCGCGCTGGTGAGGTGCTCATATCCCTTGTAGCCGTCGCGGACGATGGTGCCCGCATATCCGGGCAGGATGCCGCCGGAGTCGATGGCCTCGCTGGTCCGGTCGCCCGTGTGCATGGCGGTCAGGAACCCGGTGCACGCCACGTGGACGTAGCGCAGCTTCCCGGCGGCCGCGGGCGGGGGTCTCGTCGGCGTAGAGCACCGGGGCGGCGGGCAGCAGCTCCCGGACGCGGTCCATGAACGGCCCGAGCCGGGCGGCGGCCTTGCCCCGGATCCCGGCCGTGAACCCGGCCGAGACATTCACGCCGGTCAGCGCGGCGACCAGCCGGGCGGCACGGGCGACCGGGAGGTAGTTCGCGCAGACCGCCAGCGCGGTCCTGGCGTGGACAAGCGGCCCGTACTGCACCCGCCCGGTCACCCCGGGCGGGGCCAGCCCGACGGAGACTTCCCCGCATTCCGGGCACTGCCTCGCGGCGACCTGGTACTCGGTCACCGACGGCGGCGGGGGCGGCGCGGCCTCGAAGACCTGCCGCTTCTGCGGGGTTCCCAGCACCGGCTCGCCGTCCAGGCCGTGGCCGCAGCAGCCGCACGCGGCCGGCCCGCAGAACACGGTCTCGCCCGGGTCGGGTGACTGCCTCAGCGTGGAGGACCCCGCGCCGGGCTGCTTCCCCGGCTTGCGCCCGGACGTGCCGCGCAGCGACCGGTCCCGCGGCTTCTTCTTGTACGGGCTGTCCGACGAGGGGGGCTTCGACGACGTGCCCGAGTCCTTGTCCAGCCGCCGCCGCAGCTCCTCGACCTGCGCGGCCAGCGCGGCCAGCTGCGCCGCCGCCAGCTCGTCCCGGTCCCGTGCCGCCGCCCGGAGCCGTGCGTTGGCGTCCTCAAGCTCCGCGATCCGCGCACGCAGCCACGCCACCTCATCAGGCGCGGGCGTATCGGGCACAAGCCGCACTACACCACAGCACACCGCACCCGCCAAATAGGCGAGCATCGAACCGCCACCAGCAGAACGCCACCAGCAGAACGCCACCAGCAGAACGCCACCAGCGCGACAGAACGGCCCACCCAGCCAGTTACTCAGGCTGAATAGCTACCGCCGGAGAGTTAGCGCAGGTCCCTGCCTTCAGCGTCGGCCGCCGGTCCCAGTCCGTGTTCACGATTCGCCGCGAGCTTCCGAAGATCCAGCCTCCCAAATTCACAGCGCTCACCCTTCGTCTTCCAGCCTCACCGATCCATGGCCGTCGTCGGCACCAGCCTCAACGTCCACGCTCACCAAGCGGTGATAATCGCAGCACCACCGACGGCATACGCCGAGCCTCGACTGCGAGTCCTCTTCCCATGGACGGGCATGGGTGAGCTGCACTTCAGTCGCTGCACCGAGTCCCCGTGGACCTGGGACATCCCCTTCATCAGCCCCGGCAAGGAGGGAACCTACTGGGTCCTGGGGCCATCGCGCAACGAGACTATCGGGCAGGTAGTCGCGGCTGAGCAGGCTATCGCGATGGTTGCAGGGCAACTCCCCGCTGGATGCGGCCGGGCCTTTGTCGGTACTCGGGAAGATCTAGCGCGACACGAGGCACGCCACAGTACGAACGGCTAAGTCCGATAACGGACGCTACCTGTCGCATCTAACGTCAGTCAGCATCACTTGTACGGTTGCTGGTCTGCTGTGTCGTGGTCGGGCATCGGATGGGGGAGATTCGGAAGATGCTGCCCTTTCGGCCCGCATCCCGGCAGAGTAGTGGGTATGAGCAAAGCAGTCTCGAATCTCGACAGAGCGTGGGAACAAGTCGTCGAAGCCCGGGCACAAGGCGAATTGAGCGAGGAGGCGCGGGCTCTCTCACTGCTGGAACAGGCGCTCTACCAGGTGCGACGCGGCCCCGAAGCAGATGAGATCGGTCGCCAAGTCGTGCTCCTGGCAGCCTGCTGTCTAGATGGTCAGGAGATCCTGTTGGGGCGGGGTCACCTGTGGATGCAGCGCGGGCTTCACCTCGAGGAAACTGCGGGCCAGAAGTCTGGTTCGCCTGCTGGTTCTCGACTGCGCAAGGGTGCCAAAGATGCGTACTCGTATGCCTTCTCGGCGTTTGGGGGTCTCGCCGATCCGCCGCAGTTGTTGATGGCCGAGGTCGGGGCGCGATTGAAGGCCGTGGATGACGAGGGCGATGACGAGCAGCGGCACCTTGCCCACTCGGCTCCTGTTGGACCCGAATGGATAGTGACGATCGTCTTGGGTTTTCTGGCGATGAAGGTACTTGGCCCGTTCCTCGAAGAATGGGCAAGGGCCCTTGGGCAGGAACTCGGGGAGTCGACGGTTCGGGCACTCGGGCGCATACGCCTCACGCGAATCAGGCGTTCGTTCGTCAGACTTGAGGATGCGACCAATGAGCGCGGCGAGAAACTTGAGGTCGTTGTCTCCAGACATTCGCTTAGCCTGATCCTCCCGCGTCATCTGAGCGATGCGGCCAAGTTGGCGATCATCGACCTCAGGCCGACCGACGACGCGCTCCTGGGCAAGACCCTCTACTGGTGCGAGAGCGAAGGTGCATGGCTCCCATGGTCGGACCGCGGGGCGCTTGACTGCGCGAGGCACTGTCCGGCTGCTTCCAGCTCGGCCATGCCTGACTCCAGGGAAGCGCACGAAGCCGACGGACACGAGCGGTGCTCTCCAGCTCCCGTTGGAGATCTTGATTCCAGGCGACGGCGGGCGGGGCGCAACTTGGACCTGCACCCTTGGTAGCGGGCCAGGCACGCTCGCCTGGCAGCGGGTCGAGAGGAAAGAGCCACGGGCCTGATCGCCGTCGCTCGCATGCATGACGCATGGCGGCATTCCGGTGCGATGATTTTCCTGGCGGTCGTCGGTCTTACCGGGCATGACCATGACGACGAGAGTCCGGAGCGTGTCGATCCCGGTGGCCGACCAGGACCGGGCGCTGGCGTTTTACACGGAGGTGCTCGGCTGCGAGCTGCGCGCCGACATCGAGGTGTGGCCCGGGGCCAGGCTGGTGGAGGTGGTGCCGGCCGGGTCGAGCGTCGGCCTGGTGCTACTGCCCCCGGACAGCGAGATCCCGATGGCCGTGCGGCTGGGGACGACCAGCGCCGAGACCGCCCACGCCCGGCTCCGCCAGGCGGGCGCGAAGCTGCACAACGACCAGGTCGTGCACCTCGCCGGCGCCCCGCCGATGTTCTTCTTCGCCGACCCGGACGGCAACGGGCTCGTATACCTGGAGGAAGAACCCGGCGATGCCAGCGGCAACTAATCCCGGCAGCCCGGACTTGGCCGTGAGCCGATCTACTCCCCGCTAGGCGGGCCGACGCCTCCGGCGGGGGCGATCGAGCGCAATATCGTCGGCCTGCGGACTGACGCATAAAGCGGACTGCCTCGGTTTCTGCTTCTGCGCTCGACCTGTCAGCGCCGCCCTCTAGTCTGTTGGCGAGGAGGGGCGCGATGTCAGACGACAAGGCCTTGGTACCGGTATGGACACTGGCTACTGGCGACGTTCAGGTTCCGCGGATCGCGGGCAATGGCCCGATGACCGCGCAGCGATTGGCCGAGCTACGGAACGTGCTGGCGGCACTGGCTGATTCGCCCATTGCGACGCTTGAGGTCCATCCATTGCCGGGCAATCTCGATCGCTCTCTGGCCATACCGCTCGACGCCGCGAGCCCGCTTGCCCAGCACCTCTCGCAGCTCATCTCCAAGACCACCAGCCCACCCTCGACCGCGCTGACGACAACAGCCGGGGAGGGCCTGTACCGGATGGTCGTTCCGGCGAAGGTGGCGGCCCAGTTCGGCGATGGGCTGGTGCGGCCGATGAGAGCAAAGGGGGCCGCAGGCGGCATCCACAGTGCACTGACGAACGCCACGGGCATCGTGGCACAAGCGACCTTCGTACCTGCAGGCGAGGCGGCGGCCGCCGGCGCGGCGGGTGGCGCGGCTGCCACCGGGGCTGCTGCCCTCGGTGGCAGTGCAGCGCTCACCGTGGCCGCACCGCTCGTCTTGATGGCCGTGGCGGTGAGCGTGAGCGCGTACGCCGACTACAAGCGCCAGCAGGCCATCCAGCACGTCACCGAACTGCTGGAGAGGCTGCACGAGGACAAGCTCGAAGCCGAGCGCCGTGAGCTCGAAGGTTGCCGGGACGCCATCGACAAGGCGACGGCCATCCTGCTCGACCAGGGCAAGCTCGGCGTGTCCCTCGGGCTCGATTCGGCGGTGCACGCCATCGACATGGCGCTCGTTGACGCCGACGGGCGCCTGAAGCGCTGGAACGACGCGCTGGCCAAGATGGCGGACGACAAGCCGGTTGAACTGGGCACGCTCACCAAGACGTTCCCTGGTATCGACGAACCGGGTGGCGAGTTCCGCGCGCACCTCGAGTTGGCGGCGCTCGCCATTGCGCTCAAGCGGCGCGTCGTCATCCTGCAAGCGGTCGAGCACGCGCAGATGGACTCGGGCAACCCGTTCGAGAACTTCGTGCGAGCACTCAGGGCCGACCAGCAGCGGCTCGACAAGCTGGAGTCGGACATCGCCTCGGTGCTCGTGCGCGTGTCAGCACTGGAGAGCTGACCCGGCCGCACCGGTTGCAGGATCTTGTCTTCACGCCGGGCGATGTTGACCGCCTGCTGCGGGCTTCGCATCGTATCCACCAACTCGGCGATGGGGTCGAGGTCAACAACCGCGTGAGCGACGTCGCAATCGAAATCGCACGCAGCAGGGACGGCTCGCTGGTCGTCTTTCCGGCCGCGCCCGCGTAGACCTCAGCTGTCGAGCCGAACTTGGCAGCGCAGTAGACATCTTCATCGGGAGCGTCGCGGCAATCGGGTTGGTGCCTGACAGGACGGATCACCTAGCAGCCAGCCGCATGACGACTACTTGACCGGCGCTCTAGACGATGCGGCGCATGGCTATGGCGTTGGTGGACCAGTATCCGTTCAGGGGCGTGATCATGATGGGCGTTCCGGTCTCTGAGGCCTCCACGACGAGGCCGGAGCCGATGTACATGCCGACATGGCCCGGGTCCGTCGGGGTGCCGTCAGACCCTGCAGTGAAGATAAGGTCGCCCGGCTGGAGCCTGCTCAGCGAGTAAACAGGCGTGCCGACGTTGACCTGCTGGAAGGTGGTGCGCGGGATGCTGACGCCGGCGGCCTGGTACGCCATCATGACGAGGCCAGAGCAGTCGTAACCAGCAGGCCCAACCCCGCCCCAGACATACGGCTTCCCCAGTTGCCGAAGTGCGTAGTTGATCGCGGTGACAACCTGCGAGGGAGTGCCGGGCGGGAGGGTGAAGCCCGCGGGGATCCTCGTGGTGCCGGAGGCGGGGACGTTGGAGCTGTTGTCCGTGGCGCAGTCGCCGGCGGTACCCGCAAAAGTATCGACGAGGGCGGTCGCAAGCGGCCGCCACCGGGCGTATGCACCGGGATGGCCGGGGTGCTGGACGTCCGGGGCCGCGCTGGCGAGCGGAAGTTCCTGCCAGCCTGGGACGGCAATAAGTGCCCGGTAGAACTGGACGCTCGCGTAGACCGGGTCCATGATCTGCGCGGGTGATCCCCAGCCCTGCGACGGGCGTTGCTGGAAAAGGCCGAGGCTGTCCGCCGTGCCATTGGGACGGTTGAGCAGGCTGGCTTCCTGCATCGAGGTGGCGATCGCGATGACGGCGGCCCGCTGCGGCAGTTGCATGCTGACCGAGACGCTGTAGATGACCTGAGCGTCGTTGATCTGCGCGGGACTAGAGTTATCCCGCCGACCGCCCTACCTGCCTGGCACTGACCGCCCTGAGCAGGTCATGGCCGACCGGTTCGAAGGCGACGCTAGCGCTCCCGAACCTGCAGCCGCGATGGCGATCCCCATGGTGGCGGCGACCGGTACTGCCAGGGCCGCCGCGACTCCGTAGCGCCAGGCGGCGTTCACCGCGACTCGCTCTCGGGCGCTTGAGCCGTGCAAATGGCACGCATGATTGGCTCCCCACAAGCTCAGGGTCGCAAACCGAGGCTTGCGGCCGCCGACGGGGAGCTATGCCGACGAATCCACTGCCAAGTGGAAGCACTGCGAGCCATCGGCCGTAGATCAGGGCGGGCGAGCCGTCCACGTCAGTGGATAGCACTGAGGCGGTCCTCGGGCGGCCGGATCCTCGGGAAGGCCGTGGCCACGCGCAGGCGCCGGACGATGCCGAGAACCCGCTCCGAGGTCGATCGGTCGAGCAGGTCCTGGCGCACAGCGCGATGCTGCGCACGCCTTCGTCGCGCAGTGCGTGGAGCAAGCGAAGCTCCTGTTGCGGGCGCCGGGCGTAGTCGTCGTCGCCCGTGAAGTAGTCCACTCTGACGCCGAGTACTGGCCAGCGCGGCGAGGACGCTGAAGCCAGGCTCTCTTCTCTCGCCCCGGCGGAGCATCGAGCAAGTACTGCGGTGCCACGACCTGGCGTCCGGCCTCGCCGTTGATCGCGTGGAGACCTCTTCAGCCGACGGAGGATCCCCCGGGCGGTGGGCCTCCCACAGCCGGTTCAGTCGTTCCGCGATCACGCCTACCTGGCGAGTGCCTTCCTCGCTGACGCCTTCAGGACGCCGCATCTACTCCAGTGGAGAACCCGGCGCTTCTCCGAAAGTTACGCATCCACTGCAGTTGACAGATCCGGCTAGAGCTGCCTAACCTCGAAGCATCCACTGTAGTGGATGCGCTCCCCCGAGCATCTGTCTAATGACGATCGCCGAAGGGTGCGCGCATGCTCGTCCATCACCTCCTCCTGCACCTCACGTACGTGCTGGCAGGTGGCTCTCCCGCTCCGGTGGTGCCGAACCCGGCCCCGACCAGCCCGATCAGCGGCTCCGGGGTGAACCTCATCCTCGGGTACGCGAAATGGGGAGCCTATACCGCCTGCGGAGCATCGGCGCTGGTCAGCGGCGGCGTCCTGGCGGTCGGGCAGCACTCGAACAGGCCCGACATGGCAGACAAGGGCAAGCGCGCGCTCTTGTGGTCGCTCGGCGGCGGGGTCGTCACCGGCCTGGCCATCCCGACCTTGAACACGATCATCGCGGCCATCCACTGAAGTTGAGGCTGCCCCGCTCCAAGAGCGAGAGGACTTGCGAATGTACCGTCACCGACGCGGCCGCTGGCTGCGGGACTCGGCCTGTTCATCGCCGGCACCCTGGCGCTCATAGTGGTCGGCCTGGCCGTCAACGCGCACTTCGATCCGGGCCAGAAGCCCGAAGGATTCCCTCCCACATCACTGCCAACGCCGCCCTGGGACGCGACAGCATCACCGACGCCCGCACCGAGCATCACGAGGGACGGGGGCGCTCGACCGGACCGGTGCACGTGATCCAGGGGAACGCAACTGATCAACGGCGTCTACCTCGGTTTCCCCCACTCCACCGCGGGCGCGGTCAGCGCGGCAGACGAGTTCGCCACGCAACTCGTCTCCACACATCTTCACCGGACCGGGCGGCGGCAGTCATGCGGCTCATGGCCGACCCGTCCTACCGCGACGGCCCGCAACAGGCCGCGCAAGGAGCCGTCAACGACAG
>CAVTLB010000039.1:0-83310 GCA_963735415.1 uncultured Actinomycetota bacterium
AAACTTTACAACTCAGTTTCCTTCGTGTCAACTTGGCGTTTCCGGAGCGTTTCCGGATCCGTCACCGACAGTCAGGAACCTTCCACCCAGTGTACCCGAGATCCTGAGTGCCTACACCTAGGTCCCTGGCTCGCGGGCAACGCTCGCGCGCAGGTCCTCGGCTGGAGGCTACTGGGTGGCCGCGTGATGCTCCCGTGGACACTAGATCCCTGGATTAAGCACCTGCGGGTCGCTCTGAAGGAGCTACCCGGGGTCCCGGCCCGGCTGGTCCGCCTGGCCGCGTCCCTCGCGACAGGTAGAACACTAGAGGTGCCGGGACCCTTCGTCAAATCGTTTGCGCTATTTTGCCCGCTGCGTTCTGGGACACCGCGTTCCGGGGCACCGCGTTCGGGGCACCGCGTTCGGCCGCGCGGCCTGGCTAGCCGCCCACCTCGACGGCGCCTACCGCGCGCTTGCCCCGGCGCAGCACGAGGAAGCGCCCGTGCAGGAGCTCCTCGGCCGCGGGCACCGCGTGCTCATCGGTGACCTTCTCGTTGTTGAGGTAGGCCCCGCCCTCCTTGATCGCGCGCCTGGCGGCGGATACCGACTCGACGATCCCGGTTGAGGCCATGAGGCTGGCCACCGTGGGCAGGTGCTCCCCCGCGCTGGCCGCGAGGCGGAATGGCCGGACCTCGGCCAGCGCGGCGGCCAGCGTCGCGGCGTCGAGGTCAGCCAGCGATCCCTGGCCGAACAGCGCCTTGCTCGCGGCGATGACGCGCTCGCATTCCCGCGCCCCGTGCACCAGCGTGGTGACGTCCGCGGCGAGCGCGCGCTGCGCCTCGCGGGCGGCCGGGCGCTGCGTGACGGCGGCCTCCAGTGCCTCGATCTCCTCGCGGGACCGGAAGGTGAACACGCGCAGCAGGTTCCCCGACGCCAGCGTCTTCCACGTTCAGCCAGAACTGGTAGAACGCGTACGGCGACATCAGGTCCGCGCTCACCCAGATCGCGCCGCCCTCGGTCTTGCCGTACTTGGTCCCGTCCGGCTTGGTGATGAGCGGGATCGTGAAGGCGTGCGCGCCGCCGCCCTCGACCGACCTGATCAGCCCGGTCCCGGCGACCAGGTTGCCCCACTGGTCGCTGCCGCCGATCTGCAGGGTGCAGCCGTGCCGCCGGTACAGCTCAAGGAAGTCCAGCGCCTGCAGCAACTGGTAGCTGAACTCCGTGTAGCTGATGCCACCGCCTTCCAGCCGCGCCTTCACCGTCTCCCGGTCCAGCATCTTGTTGACCGAGAAGTGCTTGCCGACGTCCCGCAGGAATTCCAGCGCCGACAGCTGCCCGGTCCAGTCCAGGTTGGACACGACGATGCCGCCGGCCGGCCCGGCCGACAGGTCGAGGAACCGCCCGAGCTCGGCGCGGATGCGCTCGACCCAGTCCGCGACGACTTCCTTGGGGTTAAGTACGCGCTCGGCTGACTTGCCGCTGGGATCACCGATCAACCCGGTCGCGCCGCCGACGACGCCGATCGGCCGGTGTCCGGCGTTCTGCAGGCGCCGCATGGTCAGCATCAGCGCCAGGTGCCCGATGTGCAGGCCTGGCGCTGTCGGGTCGAACCCCGCGTAGAACGTGACCTGCCCGGAATCCAGCGCCCCGCGCAGCTCGTCGAGGTCGGTCGACTGCGCGATCAGCCCGCGCCAGCTCAGCTCGTCGATAATGTCGCTCACGGTCTGCATAGTGCCACCTGCCCCGCGCGGATGGGTAACCGTTAACCCTTATCGGGACCGGGCCGCAGATCCGCCGGGAGCAGGCCCTCGGGGACGGTCTGGAAGGTGACCGGGCGCAGCCAGCGGTCGATCGCGGTGCCGCCAACCGAGGTGGTGGGCGTGGTGGTGGCGGGATAGGGGCCGCCGTGGGTCATCGCCGGGGCGACGGCGACTCCGGTGGGCCAGCCGCCGAAGATGACCCGGCCGGCCAGGCGGGCCAGGCGGGCTAGCCAGGCGGCGGCCTCGGGCTCGTCCGGGTCGGCGTGCAAGGTGGCGGTAAGGTTGCCGCCGAGGCGGGACAAGACGGCCTCGGCCTGGGCCGCGTCGCGGTAGCGAACGAGCACGGTGACCGGGCCGAAGCACTCTTCGAGCAGCTCACCGGTGACGTCGGCGGCGTCGGCTTCCAGCATCCCGGCGCGGACGGCCTGCGGGTCGCCGTCGACGGGCGCGGCCTGCGCCTGGACCAGGCTGCGGACGCCGGGGCGGGCGGCGCGGGCGGCGAAGCCAGCCAGGAAGTGCTCGCGCATCCTCGCGTCGAGTAGCGCGCCGGGAGCGGCGGCCCGCGCGGCGCTGGCGGCGGCCCGCGGCCAGCGCGTCGCCGGCCGGGCCGGCCGGGACGAGGACCAGGCCGGGCTTGGTGCAGAACTGGCCCTGGCCGAGGGTGTAGGAGGCAACCAGCCCGGCGGCGGTCTCCTCGGGCCGGGTGGCGGCCAGCCGCTCGGTGACGAGCACCGGGTTGAGGCTGCCGAGCTCGCCGTAGAACGGGATCGGGACGGGCCGCGCGACGGCGAGGTCGAACAGCGCCCGGCCGCCGGGGATGGAGCCGGTGAAGCCGACGGCGGCGATGAGCGGGTGCCGGACCAGGTCGGCGCCCGCCTGGAGGCCATGCACGAGGGTGAGGACGTCGGACGGCAGGCCCGCCTTCTCGGCCGCGTCCCGGATGGCGGCGGCGGCCAGCTCGCTGGTCTCGGGGTGGTCGGGGTGGGCCTTGACGACCACCGGGCAGCCGGCGGCCAGGGCGCTGGCGGTGTCGCCGCCGGGGACGCTGAACGCGAACGGGAAGTTCGAGGCGGCGAAGACCGCGACGGTGCCGAGCGGGACCTTCCAGCGACGCAGTTCGGGGCGCGGCGGGACGGCCGCCGGGTCCGGCTGGTCGATGACGACGCCGAGGAAGTCGCCGTCCTCGACGATGCCGGCGAAGAAGCGGAACTGGTAGGCGACACGCGCGAGCTCGCCGGTCAGCCGGGGCACGCCCAGCGCCGTCTCGGCGTCGGCGGCCGCGATCAGTTCCGTGGCACGGGACTCGACGGCATCGGCGGCCGCGCGCAGCAGCGCGGCCCGCCTGGGCCTGTCCGCCAGCGCGTCCAGGGTGGCGCTCGGCGGCGCGCACGGCCGCGTCCACGGCGGCGGCGTCGGACTCGACGGCCACCTGCCCCCGGGACTGGCCGGTACGGGGATCGATGCTCAGGACCGGTTCCATGGCGGTCGTCCTCCTCGGGTTTGCGACGCCCTCCAGGCTATCGGGGCGGACGCGGGCGTCACCCTCCCCCGGCGGGCGGCCTACTCGGCCGGCCATCCCGAGGCGCCGGCGGGGGACGTGCCGCCGGTAGGCGGAGACGGTCGGGTCGCCGCCCCGCCAAAAACGCCATTCCAGGTCCGCGGCACGGCTGATGCCCACCCGGGGGCCGCGTTCGATCACGGCGGCGGCACTGGCCGGTGACGCGGGGCGGATGCGCAGCGGGGAGGCGGGATCACAGACGTCCGCCCCGTCGAGGCCACGGTCGATGGCGAGGGCCTGGCATAGCCTGGCGGGCCCGCGCGCCAGCTCCCTGGGGGGCAGCGCGCGGCCGTGCCGGGCCCGGCGGTCCCGGGCGGTGTCCTGTCCCTCGACAATGCGGCCGGCCCGCAGCAAGACCGCCGACGCGGTTCCCTCCGGCTGGCAGACGAGGTTGACGCAAAAGTGCATGCCGTAGGTGAAGTAGACGTAGGCGTGGCCCGGCGACCCGAACATCACCGCGTTGCGCTGGGTGCGGCCCCGGTAGGCGTGGGAGGCCGGGTCGACCACCCCCTCGTAGGCTTCGACCTCGGTGAGCTCGACCGCGACAAGGCGGCCCGCCGTCTCGTGCTCGAGCACGCAGCCGAGCAGGCCCGGGGCGACCTGCTCGGCGGGACGGCTGAAGAACTCCCGGGGGACTAGCGGGCTGCCCACGCCGCCGCGTCGTTGACGACCACGCGGGCATCGGCGAGCTGCTCGGCTACCCGGTCCGGTGAGGTGCCGCCGAAGCCCTTGCGGGCGGCGATCGCGCCGTCCACGGTGAGCACCGCGCGGACGTCCGGAGTCAGGTGCGGGGACATTTTCGCCAGGTCAGCGTCGCTCACCTCGTCCAGGGCGACCTCGTTGACCTGGCACCAGACGACCAGGTGGCCGACGATCTCGTGCGCCTCGCGGAACGGGACCCCGCGCCGCACCAGGTACTCGGCCAGGTCGGTGGCGAGAGTGAACCCGGCCGGGGCGAGCTCGCGCAGCCGCTTGGCGTTGATCCGAAGCGTGGCGATCAGGCCGGCCATCGCCGGCAGCACCAGGAGCAGCGTGTCGACGGCGTCGAACACCGGCTCCTTGTCCTCCTGCAGGTCCCGGTTGTAGGTGAGCGGGAGGCCCTTGAGCGTGGTCAGCAGGGCGGTCACGTCGCCGATGAGCCGGCCGGCCTTGCCGCGGGCGAGCTCGGCGACATCCGGGTTCTTCTTCTGCGGCATGATCGACGAGCCGGTCGCGTAGGCGTCGTCGATCTCGATCCAGCCGAACTCCTGCGACGACCACAAGACGATCTCCTCGCCCAGCCGGGACAGGTGGACGCCGATGAGCGCGGCGGCGAAGCAGAACTCGGCCGCGAAGTCGCGGTCGGCGACCGCGTCCATCGAGTTCGGCGCGGCGGACTCGAAGCCGAGCTCGGCCGCGAATACCTCCGGGTCGATCGGCAGCGAGGACCCGGCCAGCGCCCCGGCGCCCAGCGGGCTGACGGCGGCGCGCTTGTCCCAGTCCCGCAGCCGGGCGGCGTCCCGGGCGAACGCCTGGACGTGCGCCAGCAACTGGTGGGCGAACAGGACCGGCTGGGCGTGCTGCAGGTGCGTCATCCCCGGCGCGGGGGTGTCCCCGCACGCCTCGGCCTGTGCCATCAGCGCCGTCTGCAGCTCGGCGAGGCGGCTGACGATCGTCCGGGCGTGGTCGCGCAGGTACAGCCGCAGGTCGGTGGCTATCTGGTCGTTGCGGCTCCGGCCGGCCCGCAGCTTGCCGCCCAGCGAGCCAAGGCGCTCGAGCAGGCCGCGCTCCAGGGCGGTGTGCACGTCCTCGTCGGCGACCGTCGGCCGGAACGTGCCCTCCTCCACCGCGCGGTCCAGGTCGTCGAGCGCCTTGAGCACTGAGTCCGCCTCGTCGCCGGTCAGCAGCCCGGCCCGGTGCAGCATCCGCGCGTGCGCACGGGAGGCGCGCAGGTCATACCGGGCAAGCCGCCAGTCGAAGTGGACGCTGAGCGACAGTTGCGCCAGCGCGTCGGCGGGACCGCCCTCGAACCGCCCGCCCCACAGCCGCATCGGCCCAGCGGATTCCTTGTCAGTCACAGTTCCCAGCTTCCATGCGTAATCAGGTGACCCCGGTGTCGGTACCCAGCCTATTGGGCGATGCGCGGGCCGCGCGGGAGTCCAGGGGGTTGGCTCGTGCCCGCGGAACCGGCCCGCGGACCCGGCGAGCGGACCTTGACTATCTGCGCTCGGCCAGCCGGAGGAACTCGGCGGCCAGGGCGTCGCCGCCGGCCGGGTCGCGGGCGATGACGAGGACCGTGTCGTCGCCCGCGACCGTGCCCAGGACCGACTGCCAGGCGGCGTGGTCGATGACCGAGGCGAGGAACTGCGCCGCGCCGGCCGGGGTCCGCAGCACGACAAGGTTGGCGCTCGCCTCCGCCGATGTCAGCAGCTCGCTGAGGAATCGCGCCAGCCGGGCCGGCGGCCCCGGCACGTCGGCCGCGGCGGCCGCCTCCGCGACGTTCGGGCGCAGTCGTTGCGTATCGGGCAGGGGACCGGCGTCCGGCTGGGCGCCCGGGCCGAGGCCGCTACCGGGACGGGACCCCGGCCCGCCTGGCTCGCCGGGGAGGGCGTAGACCAGGGTCCCGTCGGCGGCGCGCAACCGGACGACGCCGAGCTCGTCCAGGTCTCGCGACAGGGTCGCCTGGGTCACGACCAGGCCGTAGTGCCGCAGCAGCCCCGCGAGCTGCTCTTGGGAGTGAACGTGCTGGCGGGCGAGGATGTCGGCGATCCGCGCCTGCCGCGCGGTTTTGGTGACCGGGGTGCTGTTCCCGCGTCATGGCTGGTCGAGAAGCCAGGCCAGCAGGGCCTTCTGCGCGTGCAGCCGGTTCTCCGCCTGGTCCCAGACGGCGCTGGCCGGGCCGTCGAGCACGTCGGCGGTGATCTCCTCGCCCCGGTGCGCGGGCAGGCAGTGCAGCACCACGCAGTCCGGCGTGGCCAGGCTCAGCAGGGCGTCGTTCACCTGGAACGGGCCGAGCGCCGCCGTCCGCGCCGCGCCTCGGCGTTCTGGCCCATCGAGACCCAGACGTCGGTGGCGAGCACGTCGGCGCCCTTGCACGCGACGGCAGGGTCATCGACGACGACGGCCGAGCCGCCGGCCCGCGCGGCGATCTCCTGGGCACGCGCGAGGATCGCGGGGTCCGGGTGGTAGCCCTCGGGGCCGGCGATCCGGACGTGCATTCCGGCGGTCGCGCCGCCGAGCAGGTAGGAGTGGGCCATGTTGTTGGCCCCGTCGCCGAGGAAGGTAAGGGTCGCCCGGCCGAGCGCGCCCAGCCGCTCGGTGATCGTCAGCAGGTCCGCCAGGATCTGGCACGGGTGGAACTCATCGGTCAGCCCGTTGACCACGGGTACGGTGCTGGCCGCGGCGAGCTCCTCGATGCGCTCCTGGCCGGTGGTGCGCCACACGATGGCGGCCGACTGGCGGGTCAGGACGCGGGCCATGTCGGCGATCGTCTCGCCCCGGCCGATATGCGTGGCCTGGGTGTCGATGACCAGCGGCAGCCCGCCAAGCTCGGCGATGCCGACCTGGAAGGAGACGCGGGTGCGCAGCGACGGCTTGTCGAACAGGACCGGGACCGCCTTCGGCCCCTCCAGCGGGCGGTAGCCGTACCGGTCCTGCTTCATCGCGGCGGCGAGGGCCAGCACCTCGGCCTGCTGCGGCGGGGTCAGGTCGTCATCGCGCAGGAAGTGCGCCACCATGGCTTACGCCTCCTCGTCGGTAGGGGCAGGCGCTGCGGGGCGGCCGCGCCGGAGGCCGCGGCCAGGATCTCGGGCAGCGCCGCCAGGAACTCCTCGGCCTCGGCCTCGGTGAGGATCAGCGGCGGCGCGATCCGGACCACGTCGGGCTGCACCGGGTTCACGAGGAAGCCGCGCTCCCTGGCGGCGGCGGTCACGGCGGCGGAGGCCTGCGCGGTGAGCACCATGCCGAGCCACAGGCCGCTGCCGCGCACCCCGGCGAGCAGCGGGTCGCTGATCGCGGCGATGCCGTCCGCGAGCCGCGCGCCGACCTTGGCCACGTTCGCGAGGATGTCGTGCGACTCGATGGTGTCGATCACGGCGAGCGCCGCCGCGCAGCAGACCGGATTGCCGCCGAACGTCGACCCGTGGTCCCCGGCCGCGAACGCGGTGCCGTACTCGCCGATGCCGATGCAGGCACCGATGGGAAGGCCGCCGCCGAGTCCCTTGGCCAGCGTGATCACGTCGGGCAGCACGCCCTCGGCCTGGCAGGCGAACCAGGCCCCGGTACGGCCGATGCCGCTTTGGATCTCGTCGAGCACGAGCGCGACGCCCATGTTCGTGGCGACCTCACGGGCGGCTCGCCAGGTAGCCCTCGGGGGCGGGGATGAGGCCGCCCTCCCCCTGGGCCGGCTCTAGGACAGATGGCGGCCACGTCCTCGGTGACCGCCGCCTGCAGGGCCTCAGCATCGCCGTAGGGGACGAAGCGGGCCCTCGGGCCGGACGGCGCGAACGGTGCGCGGATCGACTCCTTGCCGGTGATCGCGAGCGACCCGAGGCTGCGGCCATGGAAGCCGCGATCAGCGGCGACGATCACGTTGTGGCCGCTGGTGGCCGACTCCTGCTTGCGGAGCACCAGCTTGATCGCGGCCTCGTTGGCCTCGGTGCCGGAGTTGGCGAGGAAGACGCGTCCGTCGGCTCCGAGGAGGCCAAGGAGCTTCTCGGCCAGCCGGACCTCGGGCTCGTGCAGGAACAGGTTGGAGGTGTGGGCGAACTTGGCGACCTGGCTCGATACCGCGTTCACGATGGCCGGGTGCCCGTGGCCAAGGGCGCTGACAGCGATGCCCGCGATGAGGTCCAGGTACTCCTTGCCGTCGGCGTCCCAGACGCGGCTGCCGCGGCCCACGGCGATGGCGACCGGCGGGAATCGCCGTAGTTCGGCATGAGCGCGGCCTCGAACCGCTTCTGGAGTCCTGCGGTCTGGCTCACTCGTTTTCTCCTCCTCGGGGGGATCCGGGGGGTCGACCCCCCGGATCAGCACAGACCATGGTGCCGATGCCGGAGTCGGTGAAGATCTCCAGCAGGACAGCGTGCTTGAGGCGGCCGTCAAGGACGTGCGCCTGCGGGACCCCGCCTTGCACCGCCGTGAGGCAGGCCTCCATCTTCGGGATCATCCCGGCCGTCAGGGCCGGCAGCAGCTCCGCCAGCTCCCGCGCCGTGAGCTGGCTGATCACCTCGGTCGAGGCGGGCCAGTCCCGGTACAGGCCGTCCACGTCGGTCAACACGATGAGCTTGGCCGCCTTGAGCGCCACCGCGAGGGCGGCGGCGGCGGTGTCGGCGTTGACGTTGAACGTCTCGCCGTTCTCGCCGCGGGCCACGCTGGAGACGACCGGGATGCGCCCGTCGCCGATGAGCGCCTCAATGGCGCCCGGATCGGTCCGCGTGATGTCGCCGACGAGGCCGATGTCGACCGGCTCGCCGTTGACGACGGCGAGCTTGCGCTGCGGCGGTGAACAGGTTGGCGTCCTCGCCGGACAGCCCGACCGCGAACGGCCGGTACCGGTTGACCAGGCCGACGATGTCCTTGTTGACCTTGCCCGCGAGCACCATGCGGACGACGTCGATGGTCTCCGCGGTGGTGACCCGCAGCCCGGCGGTGAAGGTCGACTCGATGCCGAGCCGCTCGAGGAACTCGGTGACCTGGGGGCCGCCGCCGTGCACGACTACGGGGCGCAGCCCCGCGTAGCGCAGGAACACCAGGTCCTGCGCGAACCCGGCGCGCAGTTCCTCGTCGGTCATGGCGTGGCCGCCGTACTTGATGACGACGATCTCGCCGTGGAACCGGTCCAGCCATGGCAGCGCCTCGATCAGGACGTCCGCCTTGGCCGTCGCGGCCTCCCGCCGAACCGTGGCGTGCTCAGTCGCGGCGGTCACGAGGAGTACGCCGAGTTCTCGTGGACGTAGGCCTCGGTCAGGTCGGTGGTGAGGATCATCGCCGAGTGCGGCCCGGCCGACAGGTCCACCGTGATGGTCACGTCCCGGCCGCTGAGGTCGACCTTGGACCGCGACTCCCCCGCCGCTCCGTGCCGGCAGATCCAGACGCCGTTCATGGCGACGTTGACCTGCTCGGAAACGAAGACGGCGTCGGTGGTGCCGATCGCGGACAGCACGCGGCCCCAGTTGGGGTCGGACCCGGCGATCGCGCACTTGAGCAGGTTGGAGCGGGCGATCGCGCGGCCGACGGTCACCGCGTCGCCCTCGCTGGCGGCGCCGACGACCTCGATGTTGATCATCTTGGCCGCGCCCTCGGCGTCGAGCTGCAGCTGGCGGGCGAGGTCGGCGCAGACCTCGGTCAGCGCGCGGGTGAAGTCCCTGTGGTCGGGCCGGACGCCCGTCGCGCCGCTGGCGAGCAGCAGCACGGTGTCGTTGGTCGACATGCAGCCGTCGGTGTCGAGCCGGTCGAAGGTGACCGCCGTCGCCGAGCGCAGCGCGCTGTCGAGGCTCGGCGGGCGACAGGTCAGCGTCGGTGGTGAGGACGCACAGCATGGTCGCCAGGGCCGGGGCGATCATGCCCGCGCCCTTGGCCATGCCGCCGATCGCGTAGCCGCCATCCGCGCCGCCGATCCTGCGGAAGGAGATCTTCACCACGGTATCGGTGGTGCGGATCGCGTCGGCGGCGTGCACGCCATCGCTGCGCGAGGCACCGGCGGCCGCGGCGTCCACGCCCGGCAGCAGCAGGTCCATCGGCAGCCGCTCGCCGATCAGGCCGGTCGAGCAGACGGCGATCTCTCCGGCCGAGTCCTCCAGCGCGGCGGCCAGCCGCTCGGCGGTGGCGTGCGCGTCCTGGAAGCCGAGCGGACCGGTGCAGGCGTTGGCCCCGCCCGAGTTCAGCACCACGGCGCGGACCCGGCCGCCGCTGACGACCTGGCGCGTCCACGTCACCGGGGCCGCCGGGAACCGGTTCGTGGTGAACACCGCGGCGGCGGCGCGCGATGGCCCGTCGTTGATGACCACGGCGACGTCGCGCTCGCCGGAGGACTTGAGCCCGGCCGCGACTCCGGCGGCGCGAAAGCCCTGTGGTGCGGTCACGCTCATGAGACCTCCTCGCTGGCGCTCGTCGGCCGCATTCGCGGACGCACAGTGCTTACTGATTCGCTCGCGAGCTCGCTCATGAGACCTCCTCGCTGGCGCTCGTCGGCCGCATTCGCGGACGCACAGTGCTTACCGATTCGCTCGCGACTCGCTCATGAGACCTCCTCGCTGGCGCTCGTCGGCCGCATTCGCGGACGCACAGTGCTTACCGATTCGCTCGCGAGCTCGCTCATGGGGCGACTCCGTGGGAGGTGAGGCCCGCCGTCTCCGGCAGGCCGAGCATGATGTTGGCGATCTGGACGGCCTGGCCGGCCGCGCCCTTGCCGAGGTTGTCCGTCGTCGATATCACCACGGCACGGCCGGAGTGGGTGTCGGCCGCGGCCTGGACGTGCGCCGCGTTGGAGCCGGAGACGGCCTGCGTGGCCGGCCACTGCCCGTCCGGGAGAAGGCGGACGAACGGGCTGGCCGCGTAGAAGTCACGAAATGCCGCCTGCAGCACCGCGCTGTCGGTCACGCCGGGGGCGAGCTTCGCCGTGCAGGTGGCGAGGATGCCGCGGGGCATGGGGGCGAGCGTGGGGGTGAACGAGATGGTCGCGGTGCGCGCGGACCTTGGCTCGACGCCCCGGATGACGCTGGTGAGGGCCTGCTCGATCTCCGGGGTGTGCCGGTGGGTGCCGCCGACCTTGTAGGCGGACATGCTGCCCATGACCTCGCTGGCGAGCAGGTCGGGACGCGGCGAGCGGCCGGCGCCCGAGGTCCCGGAGGCCGCGACGATCACGATGTCGTCTGGCTCGGCGAGGCCGTGCGCCAGCAACGGGGCCAGGGCCAAGATCGAGGTGGTCGCGTAGCAGCCGGGCGCGGCGACGGTGCGCGCGCTCGCGATCTTCTCCCGCGCGCCGGGCAGCTCGGGCAGGCCGTAGGTCCACTGGCCGGCGTACGGGACGCCGTAGAACTTGTCCCAGGCCGCCTCATCGCCGAGCCGGAAATCGGCCGACAGGTCGATGATCCTCGCCTCCGGGAGCTGGCCCGCCAGGGCCGCTGACTCACCGTGCGGCAAGGCCATGAAGATGAGCGCGGCGCCACTGAGCGTCCGCCGGGTGGTCGCGTCGAAGTCACGGCCGTCGAAGGCCGGGTGGCCGATAAGGTTCGGGTGGGCCGCCGTGACCGGCTTGCCCGCGCTGGAGGCCCCGGTGACCGCGTCGATCTCGAACTGCGGATGCCCGGCCAGCAGGCGGAGCAGTTCCCCGCCCGCGTAGCCGCTTGCCCCGGCTACCGCTACCCGTACGCCCATCGCGCCACGCCTCCCTGCCAACCCGACAATACGAAGAAGTATGCATCCTATTGCATGAATATGCAAGAGGACCCGGCCGGGCTTACGGCCTCGATGAAGGCACCGCCCTCGGCACGGGGGCCGGCGGCCCGGCGCCGCTGGCGGGCGGGGCATTCGGATCGGACGGGACCCGGCTGAAGGAGAAGGCCGCCACGACCGCCAGCAGTCCCGCGAAGATGAACAGGCCCCGGTAGCCGCCGAGGTCCGCCACCACCACGCCGGCGACGGGCGCGCCGATGACCTGCGGGATGGTGTAGGCGATGTTGAGGATGCCCAGGTCGCGGCCCGCGGTCGCCGGGTCGGGCAGGACCGTCAGTGACAGTGCCTGGCTGACCGACATGAAGGCGCCGTCGCCGGCGCCGAGGGCGAACGCGCACGCCATGACCAGCGTCCACTCGGTGCAGCCCGGCGAGCGCGAGCCCGGTCGCCGCCATCAGCACCGACGCGAGCACCGAGTACCGGCGGTAGCCGCCCGACCGGTCGGCCACGCGCCCGACGGTGACGGTCGCCATGATCGTCGCGATCGTCGCGATCAGGATGAGGATCAGCTGCCCGTGGCCCGGGTCGGGGTACCGGATGTCGTCTTGCAGGTAGTAGTAGATGTAGAGCAGGGCGATGGTCTCGGCCAGCATGATGAGGAACCGGCCGGCCATGACCGACCGGAACCCGCGCCCGCCGATGAGCGCGCGGAAGGCCGGCACGCTGCCGGCGATCAGCCCCGGCC
Organism: uncultured Actinomycetota bacterium; assembly: GCA_963735415.1. Taxonomy (GTDB): domain Bacteria; phylum Actinomycetota; class Actinomycetes; order Streptosporangiales; family Streptosporangiaceae; genus Trebonia. Next base: position 12,416 of record CAVTLB010000039.1, read on the forward strand.
GGGGCCGGGCCGCACCCGCGTCCGCGGATCCGCTGTCCTTAGACGCGCTGCTGACCCGGGGCAGCCGGCGCAGCACGACCACGAGCGGGGTCAGGAAGAGCCCGTAGCCGACGGCGACCGAGAGCATCCCCGCGGTGGTCGCGGGGAACACCAGGACGACCGCGGCCAGGCCGGCGATGAGCCCGACCGCCTGGGCGACCGAGACCAGCCCCCACACCAGTCCCCAGGACTTCCGGTCGACGTGGTCGACGATGACCGCTGACATGGGCGAGTAGGCGACGTTGATGGCGGCCTGGCAGATCGTCCACCAGATGGCGATGCCGAGCAGGGAGTGCTGGTACGCGAGGACCACGTGCCCGAGCGTCCCGGCGACCAGGCCGAGGAGCACCGTGTACGCCCGGTTGTCGGTGCCGCGCCACCGGTCGCTGACGTGGCCGGCCACCGGGTTGAACACCAGCGCGGCGAGCGCGCCGATCCCGGTCACGACGCCGAGCCCGAGCGCCTTGCCCGATGACCCGGCGGCCTGCTCGATCATGCGCGGCAGCAGGTTCTGGATCGGCGCGATGAGCGCCACGTTGCTGCCGAAGTTGGCCAGCAGCAGCGCGATGACGAATAGCCGGTTCAGGCGCGGCGCGGGCAGGTGCCCGGACGCCGGCACCGCACTCTCCGGTGCTGGCACCTGGTCCCTCAATCACGAACTGGTCGGTCGGCCCGACTCTAGCACCGGTTACTGAAGCTCTATGAGCGCGTGCCCGACACGAGGTATCTCCCTGATTCCCTGACGGGGGACCCATTAGGGTGATTAACCATGCGTCGGATCAGGAACGCGCGGGCGGCCGGGCTGGCGTGCCTCGCCGCCTGCCTCATCGGCCCCCTCGCGGCCGGCTGCTCATCGGCGGCCGGCGCCTCTTCCGGGACCGCGATCCCCTCGGCCTATGCCACGCCCTCCGGGCTGGCCTGCGGAACGACGCGCACGGGCGCCAACGTGCCCGTCATCGTCAAGGTCACCAAGGGGTCGGTGTCCTGCGCCACCGCGCTGGGCATCGAGAACGACTTCGCGGCGATGGTCAAGCGGGGCGACCTGAAGGGCAACGGCGGCGGCGCTCCCCTCACGGTGAACGGCTGGACCTGCCAGGGATACCCGACGCCGCGAGTGCTGCAGACGGGCACGACCTCGGAGTGTCACACCGCCAGCGCCGAGGTGGTCGCGGTGCTCGACCTGCCGGCCTCATCGCGTCGGCCAGCTGAGCGACGGCCAGCCGCTGCGCCCGGCGCGGCAGGAACAGGCTGCCGGCCGCTGCTCGTCGTCGGCCATGACGCCCGCCCCGGCCGCGCCGCCCCGCCGGACGGGCGCGCCCGCCGCGCTTAGCCCCCGGCTCGTGCTGATCATCTGCACCTGGTCCCGGCCGGATGCCTTGGCCCGGTACAGCGCCGCGTCGGCGGCGGCGAGTAGCTCGGTGCAGCTCCCGGCGGGAGCCGGCGTCGAGCGCCGCGACGCCGATGGACACCGTGACGGGAACGCGCTCGGCTCCCGTCGCGCCGTCGATGTAGATGGGCAGCTGGGCGATGTGGGCGCGGACCCGCTCGGCGATCCGGAGGGCGTCCACCGCCCGGGTCTGCGGCAGCAGCATGACGAATTCCTCTCCGCCGAACCGGCCCGCGAGGTCGTAATCGCGCAGGACCTCGGTCATCGTCGCGGCGATCCGCTTGAGCACCTCGTCGCCGGCGAGGTGCCCGTGGGTGTCGTTGATCAGCTTGAACCGGTCCAGGTCGAGGAGCGCCACCGCGAGCGGGGTGGCGGTGCGCACCGCCCGGACCACTTCCGCGGCCGCCTCGGCCTCCCAGGCCGCCGCGTTGAGCAGCCCGGTCTTGGCGTCCGCCCGGGCGTCGGACAGCAGCTGCGCGTGCCGGTACGACCGCTGCAGGAGGGTCCCGAGCGGGAACGCCACGACCAGCGTGAGCAGGCTGACCTGCACGCCCAGGGCGACGAGGATCGCGGCGCACAGCTCGGTCGCGTCGTTGTGCAGCGACTCCCTCCCCAGCAGGGCGTCCCGGACCGTCGTGGCCGGGGCCGAGGCCTTAACGGCGGGCAGCACCAGGACCTGGTTGACCGCCCACTGCGTCAGGGCGCAGCACGCCGCGGCCGCCAGCCACAGCGCGGGTGGCTCCACAGGTAGTCGCGCGCGGGGACGCCCGCCGGGATGATCGCGTGGAATACGCTGCGACGCGCAGCCGTAGGCCAGCCCGATCGCGGCCGCGGTGAAGGCCCGTCGGTGCGGGGGCGCCTGCCGGACCCGCCACTGGGTCAGCGACAGCCGGATGGCCGGGACGACAAGCGCGTAGAGCACCGGGAGGAGGATGACGACGGGCAGTTCCCAGACCGCGTACACGTCCTTGACGATGCCGGACGGCTCGCTCGCGCGACGGGTCAGCTCCACTGTCGCGGCACCGCAGCCGAGCAGCGCCGCGACGAGCACCAGGTCATGGGCCCGGAGGGTGAACCCGCTCGCGGCCACCGCCATCCAGGCCAGGTCGGCGCAGGTCACGGCGAGGACGAGAACGCGCAGCAGCGGCGACAGCCGCCACACGTGCCAGTTCCTGACCGACAGCGCGGAGCGGAGGCCCGCGAGTGCCCGCCAGGCGTCCGCGAGCCCGCGCCGTGACCCCACGAGGGCTGCGCGATCCATCGTGACCTCCCCTGCCAGGCGACCCCTGCCTGGCCCGCAATCGGTTGCACACACCCCGATCACGAATGATAGCGGAACGTATAGCTTTAATCCCACCTTGCCACAGATTCCACGTGCGCAACGCCAGTTTTGACTACCAGTGGGTAGCAATGAACCGATCGTGATCAACCGGTGATCATGGGATGTTTTGCCGGAGTTTGCCCGTCAATGCTGGGATGCTCGTGTCCTCAGCTGCCCTCGGCCACCGAGCGGGTCCACGGAGAGGAGGCCGCGCGCATGGAGACGACGACCGGCTGGGCGTGAAATGCGCGAGTGCCCCGCGCACCGCGCGGGGCACTCGCGAGAACGCGGATCAGGCCCGCTGGACGGCGCCGACCCGGCGGGCGGCCTCGGCCACGGCGGCGTCTCGCGCGGCAGTGGTCTCCGCCGCGGTGAGCGTCCGGTCCTGGGCGCGGAAGCGCAGGGTGTAGGCCAGCGACTTCTCGCCCGACGCCACCTGGGCGCCGGTGTACACGTCGAACAGCCGGACGTCCTCCAGCAGGTCACCCGCGCCGGCCGCGAGCGCCGCCTCGACGGACGCCGCGGGGACGGCCGCGTCCACGATGAGGGCGACGTCCTGGGTGGCCAGCGGGTAGGCCGACAGCCTGGGCCCGGCGACCTTGGGCGCCGCTTCCGCCGCGACCGCGAGGACGGAGAAGGACAGCTCGAACGCGCACGTCCGCGGCGGCAGCCCGTAGGCGGCGATCACCCGCGGGTGCAACTCGCCCGCGTGGCCGAGCAGCCACCGCTGCGGCTGGCCGCCGGCGGCGTGCTTGGGCGGGTTGGCCGCCTGGACGTACAGCGCCGCGCAGCGGCCGGGGTGCCACGGGGCCTCCGCCGCCGCCTGGACCTCCGCCGTCAGGTGCGCGGCCCCGGCCACCGAGCGGGCCGCCTCGATCGCGTCCGCCCAGGTCGCGGCGCGGCCAGGACCCCACCAGCCGGGCAGCTCGCGGTGGCCGGCCAAGACGCCGGCGATGTTCAGCGGCTGGTCCGGCAGCGCGGCCTCGACCGCCGACAGCTCCTGCGGAGTCGGCCCCCGGTCGGTCGCCAGGATCGGCGCCGAGGCCGGGGCGCCCGGCCGGGGCCGGAACACCAGGTCGGACTCGAACAGCGCCACGTCGGCGAAGCCGCGCCCGACGTTGCGTGCCAGCGCGCGGAACAGGCCCGGCAGCAGCGTCGTGCGCAGGACCGGCTCGTCCTCGCTCAGCGGGTTGGCGATCCGGACGGCGGGGCGGCGCTCGTCCTGCGCGGGCAGCCCGAGGCTGTCGGCGTCCTTGGCCGGGCCGAACGGCTCGACGTTGACCTCCACGTACCCGGCCTCCGCCAGCGTCCTGCTGACGGAGCGCAGCAGCCGCTGCCGTGGCGTCAGGCCCTTGCCCGCCGGGGCGCGCGGCGTCCGCACCGGGACGGACTCGTAGCCCTCCAGCCGGATGACCTCCTCGGCGAGGTCGGCCGGGTCGGTCAGGTCCGGCCGCCACGATGGCGGCGTCACCTGGAGCACGAGAACCTGGCGGTCATGCCTGCCGTGATGGTCAGCGCCGACGGCGTGCGGGCGAGGCGGGCGCCGCCCCTCAGCGCCGCCACGGCGCGATCGTCGGCTCGGCCGGGCAGGTGCGCCCGCGAGACCGCGCAGCCGATCTCCTCCAGGCGCCGCACGACCGTCTCGACGCCGTAGGGGACGCCCGCGACCCGGTCCGGGTAGTCGGCGGCCATCGCGATCGTCACCGCCGGGACGTCCACCTGCGCGTGCGCTGCGCCGGGCACGATCTCGCCGCCGCCGAGCGAGGCGAGCAGGGCTGCCGCGCGGGCGGTCGCCACCAGCGGAAGCTCGCGGTCGACGCCACGCTCGAAGCGGTAGGACGCCTCGGAGTGCAGCTTGTGCCGCCGCGACATCTTCGCCGTGCCGACGTCGGAGAAGTGCGCGCCCTCAATCACGATGTCCGACGAAGCGTCGTCGATCTCGGTCGACAGCCCGCCCATCGTGCCGGCCATCGAGATCGGCCCGGACGAGTCGGCGATGAGGATGTCGTCGGGGTACAGCGTGCGCGTCACGTGGTCGAGCGTCTGGAGGGTCTCCCCCGCGAGCGCGCGGCGCACCACGATCGGGCCGGACAGCTTCGACCGGTCGAACGCGTGCAGCGGCTGGCCCAGCTCCAGCATCAGGTAGTTCGTCACGTCGACCGCCAGCGAGACCGAGCGGACTCGCGCACCTCGCCAGCCGGGCCCACATCCACAGCGGGGTGCGCGCCGCGGGGTCGAACCCGCGGACCTCGCGGAGCACGAAGCGGTCGCATGCCGTCGGGTCGGCAATCGACGCGGGGTAGACGTCCGGCCCGGCCTGGCCGAGCGGCCCGGACTGGGCACTGGCCGCGGCCCGCTCGGCGTCAAGGGGGTCGGTGAACGGGACCGCGTAGGCTGAGGCCAGCTCGCGGGCGATGCCGCGGATGCTGACGGCGTAGCCGCGATCGGGGGTGACCGCGATCTCGAGGACCTCATCGCGCAGGCCCGCGAGGGCGATGAAGTCGACGCCGAGCGGGGTGTCCGGCGGCAGCACGATGATCCCGGAGTGGTCCTCGCCGACGCCGAGCTCGTCGGCCGCGCAGATCATGCCGTCCGACACCCGGCCGTAGGTCTTGCGCGCGGCGATCTCGAAGCCGCCGGGCAGCACGGCCCCGGGCAGCGCCAGCGCCACCCGGTCGCCGACGACGAAGTTGCGGGCGCCGCAGATGACGCCGCGCAGCGTCTGCGGGTCGGCGCTGAGCTGGTCATCGGCGGCGGCCACCCGGCAGTACCTGATCGGCTTCTTGAACTCGGTCAGCTCCTCGATCGCCTGCACCTGGGCGACGATCACGTCCTGGATGTCGCCGACGGACTCGACCGACTCGACCTCAAGGCCGGCCGCCGTCAGGCGCCGTCCGACCTCCGCGGCGTCCACCGGCTCCGGGATGGGCGCGTACTCGCGCAGCCAGGAAAGGGGAACCCTCATGTCTGTTACAGCTCCATCCCGAAGGCCCGGCTGAACCGGACGTCCGCGTCCGTCGTGTCCTTGATGTCGCCGATCCCGTGCGCCAGCATCAGCGCGCGCTCGACGCCGAGCCCGAACGCGAAGCCGCTGTAGCGGTCAGGGTCGATGCCGCACGCCACCAGGACGCGCGGGTTGACCATGCCGCAGCCGGCGATCTCGATCCAGCCCGTCGACCGGCACGTCCGGCAGGGGTCGGCACCCGGCTTGGCGGACGCGCCGCGGCAGACGTGGCACTCCATCGAGACGTCGGCCGACGGCTCGGTGAACGGGAAGTAGTCCGGGCGCAGCCGGGTCCGCAGCCCCGCGCCGAAGAGCGCGTCCACGAACGCCTGGATCGCTCCCCGCAGGTCAGCCATCGTCAGGCCCTCATCGACCGCGAGGCCCTCGATCTGGTAGAAGGCCGCCAGGTGGGTGGCGTCGCTGGCCTCGTTGCGGTAGACCCGGCCGGGGCTGACGATGTACAGCGGCAACGGCCGCGACAGCAGGGAACGGACCTGCACCGGCGAGGTGTGCGTGCGGAGCACCAGGCCAGACCGCGCCTGGCCGGGCGCCTCGATGAACAACGTGTCCTGCATCTCCCGGGCCGGGTGGTCCGGCGGGATGTTGAGCGCGTCGAAGTTGAACCACTCGGCCTCGACCTCGGGGCCCTCGGCCACTTCGTAGCCCATCGCGACGAACACGTCCGACAGCCTCTCGGCGGTGAGGCTCACCGGGTGCCGTGCCCCGGACGGCACCCGCGCGCCTGGCAGCGTGACGTCAACGGCCTCCTCGATGAGGACCCGCTCGTCGCGCTCCTTCTCCAGCTCCGCCTGACGGGCGCCGATGGCGGCCTTCAGCTGTCCCTGCGCGGTCCCGACCCGCTTGCCGGCCTCGGCGCGCGCCTGCGGCGGCAGCGCGCCGATCTCCGCGCGCGCCAGCGCCAGCGGTGCCCGGTCGCCGGCGTGGGCCAGTCGCGCGGCCTTGAGCTCATCCAGGTCCCTGGCCGCGGCGACGGCCGCGAGGCCCCCGGCCAGCGCGGCCTCGATCTCCTCCGGCGACAAGGCAGTCACTTCCACGGGGTCAAAATTCTTATTTGGTGCGGACATTGTCCTCGGGTCCTGCTTCCATGGGCGGCACCGCGCGGACAACTGATGAGGTCCGCGCGGGCAGGTCACTAATCATCCCGACATGGCCGACGGGATGTGCTCCCGCTCATCCCCGACCCTACTGGGTAGCCGCGCACGGCGCGGCGGTCAGCTGGCACGGCTGAGGCAGCCCGCGCGGGCCTGCCCAGTCCCTATGCGATGGGCGCCCCGGCGGGCAGGATAAATCGGAACTCCGCGCCGCCCTCAGGCGCGCGGCACACGGTGATGGTGCCGCCGAGCGACTCGACGAGGCCCTTGACGATGTACAGGCCAAGGCCGGTGCCGCCGCGTCGCTTGCCCCGCCAGAACTGGCGGAACACCCGGGCGGCCATCTCCGGGGGGATGCCCTCCCCCTGGTCGCGCACGGACACGGCGATCGCCTGATCGCCGCCGACATGCGTGCTCCCCACCACGATGGTCACGATACCACCGCCGTGCCGCACGGCATTCTCGACCAGGTTGCCGAGGATCTGGTCGATCTTGTCCGCGTCCAGCCAGGTCTCCGGCAACGTCGCCGGGTCGGCCTCCAGGCGGAACCGGTCCTCGGGGTCGCCCGCCGCGACCCGGCCGGCGATCACCCGGCGCGCGCGCTCGGGGACGTCCACGAGCTGCCGGTGGACCTCCATCCGGCCGGACTCGATCCTGGACACGTCGAGCAGCTCGGTGATCAGCCGGGTCACCCGGTCAGCGTCGGCGTTGACCGTTTCCAGCATGACCCGCTTCTGGTCGTCAGTGAACCGGTGCCATTTCGCCAGCAGCGTCGCTGTGAAACCCTTCACGCTGGTCAGCGGCGAGCGCAGCTCATGAGCCACCGTGGACACCAGCTCGGCGCGGCTGCGCTCCAGGCGGGCCCGGGCCTGGTTGCCGCGCAGGCTGATCACCAGGCGCCGCACCGACCCCGACCGCTCGCCGTCACGGATGTAGCCGACGGTAACCAGCAGCTCGGTGCCGTCGGTCAGGGACAGGGACCGCTCCGGGTGGCGGGTGCGGGTCGCCAGGCCGTGGTACGGGTCGACGAACAGCCACCAGTCCCGCTCATCGGCGTCACGGAACGGCAGCACGTCGGAGACGAACTTGCCGATGGCCTCCTCGGCCGCAGTGCCGGTCAGCCGCGCGGCCGCCCGGTTGAAGACGATGACGCGCCCGCACTCGTCGGCGACCACCAGCCCGTCAGGCAGCTCATCGGCGGTGATCCCGGGGTCGGTGCCATGAGCAAGCTCTCGCCGGGCCGCCGACTGCGGGCCGGCGGCACCCGGCCTGCCGGCCGCACTCCAACTACAGCCCGTGGTGGTCTCGTCCACGACTGCGACGCCTCCGTCCGAGAGGGGCCGTACCGCGGGCCAGCGAACTGCCACACGGTGCGGGTGACGGAATGTGATCAGACTCTAGCGCGCGAACCCCCGGATATGAAGTCCTCCGCGCCTGATTTCTCTATGTTGTAAGGCAAATAGCCGGTGACCCGAGGGTTCCTCACGCACCATTAGGGCGCGCAACGCACAGTAATCATATTACGCCGCGCCCAGTCCTTTCGCATCAGGTCAATTACCTCGTGGCGGCCGTCGGCGCGCCCGCGCGGTGAGCGGCCGCGGACGCGTACAGGCACACCGCCGCGGCCGTGGCGAGGTTCAGGCTCTCCGCCTTCCCGTAGATGGGCACGGCGAGGCTCGCGTCGGCCAGGTCGAGCAACTCGGGCGGCAGTCCCCACGCCTCGTTGCCGAACAGCCACGCGGTGGGCCCGGCCAGCAGGTCGCGCGCGGCCTGGTCGTCGAGGGCGCGGCCGGAGCGCCCGTCCGCGGCGATCACCCGCAGGCCGGCGGCGCGCAGCGCGTCGATGGCCTGCGGCAGCCGCATCCCTTGCTCGGACAGGGCGGCGACCGGCAGGTGGAACAGGCTTCCCGCGCTGGCCCGCACGCACTTGCCGTTGTAGGGGTCAACGGAAGCGTCAGAGAAGATCACCGCGTCGGCGCCGGCCGCGTCGGCGGCGCGCAGCACGGTTCCGGCGTTGCCGGGGTCGCGGACGTTGGCCAGGAGCGCGACCAGCGATGGCCGTGGCCGCGTGATCTCCGCGAGCGGGACGTCGATGAACCCGCAGACCGCTAGCAGTCCCTGCGGCGTGACGGTCTGCGCGAGCTCGCTCATCACCTCGCCGCTGACCACCTGGACGCTGATCCCGGCGTCGGCGGCGCCGGCGACCAGTGACCCGTGCCGCGCCTGCGCGGGCGCGGTCACGAACAGGTCGGTGACCGGCGCGCCGGTAGCGAGCGCCTCCGCGACCGCCTGCGGACCTTCCGCGAGGAAGGCCCGCTCACGCTGCCGGAACGCCCGCTTGGTCAGCCGCCGCGCGGCCTTGAGCCGCGCGTTGCTGGCCGCCGCGTACACCCGCGTCCGTGCTCAGGCGGCCGCGGTCTGGGGCAGCGCGGCCCGCGCGACCTCGACCAGCGCGGCGAAGGCGACCGCGTCAGTGACGGCGAGGTCGGCCAGGACGCGGCGGTCAACCTCGACGCCAGCGGCCTTGAGGCCCTGCACGAAGCGGTTGTAGGTCAGGCCGTTCGCCCGCGCGGCGGCGTTAATGCGCTGGATCCACAGCCGGCGGAAGTTGCCCTTGCGGTCCTTGCGGTCGCGGTAGGCATACGTCATGGAGTGGAGCATTTGCTCCTTGGCCTTGCGGTACAGCCGGGACCGCTGGCCGCGGTAGCCCTTCGCCCGCTCGAGCGTAACCCTGCGCTTCTTCTGGGCGTTGAGTGCCCGCTTCACGCGTGCCATTGACTTGGTCTCCTAGGTGTCGTCACATCAGGGAGCACCCGCACGGGCGCCCCGGGCCAACCAGGTAGCGGTTCTCGCTCGGGCTAGCGGCCCAGCAGTCGCTTGATCTCGCGGACGTCGTTGGGCGCGAGCGCCTGCCGGCCGGCCAGTCGCCGGGTGACGCGCGAGGACTTGTGCTCCAGCAAGTGGTTCCGGTTGGCGCGGCGCCGCATGATCTTGCCGCTCCCCGTGACCTTGAACCGCTTGGCGGTGCCGCTGTGCGTCTTCATCTTCGGCATGGTCGCCTCTCCAATCCGTCAGTCGCTGCCCACGCGGGCAAGCTTGGTGCCCGTAGCGCGGGCAGGCGTAGCCGCGGCGCCGGCCATCGGGACCGGCGTCGCCTTCCAGCCCGGGCAAGCCGGGCACGATCTTCTGGTGGTGCCGCCTAGGCCCGCGCTCCCCGGGGGGTGACCCCGGGCCCTCGCGGGCCAGGCGGCATCAACGCCAGCGCGTTACACGTCGCTCGGTTCGGCCGCCGGTGCGGGCGCCGGGGCCGCCGGCGGGCGCGGGCTGGGCACCGGGCGCGGCGTGGGCACCGAAGGGGCCTGCTGCGCCTGCTGCTGGGTGGCCTTCGCGCCCTCGACCTTCTTCCGGTGCGGCCCGAGGACCATGATCATGTTCCGGCCGTCCTGCTTCGCCTGTGACTCAACGAAGCCAAGCTCCTGAACGTCGTCCGCCAGCTTCTGCAGGAGCCGGAACCCCAGCTCGGGCCGGGACTGCTCGCGACCGCGGAACATGATCGTCACCTTGACCTTGTCGCCCGCCTTGAGGAACCGCTCGACGTGGCCCCTCTTGGTGCCGTAGTCGTGCGGGTCGATCTTCGGGCGGAGCTTGATCTCCTTGACGATCGTCTGCGTCTGGTTCTTGCGCGATTCCCTGGCCTTGACGGCGGACTCGTACTTGAACTTGCCGTAATCCATGAGCTTGCAGACGGGGGGCCGCGCGGTGGGGGCCACCTCGACCAGGTCCAGGTCGGCCTCCTGGGCCCGCCGGAGCGCCTCGGTTATCGAGACGATCCCGATCTGCTCCCCCTGGGCACCGACAAGCCGGACTTCCGGCGAGCGGATGCGCTCGTTGATACGCGTTTCGGCGCTGATGTGACCTCCATAAGCCTCATCTGCCGCCGCCGGCCTGTCCGGCGGCGTCGTTGCCGCGACCGCGCTAAACGGAAAAACCCCGCCAAGCGCGCTGCTGTTTGCGTCAGCAGTCATGCGCTGCGGGGCACCACAACACCGACACGAGCTACCGTGTTCCCGGCACCCGGGTCGTTCCCGACGCCCAGGTCCCAGTCCGTAGCCGCGCCGCGCTGTGTACCTGACACTGCAGGGTGTACCTGACACCGCAGGTCACAGCCATACCCGCCAGCCTCGCGGCCAGCCAGGTGGGAGGTGGTCCTCCGCTTGCACGTCCGGCACGCGCGGTGCCGGACCGGTCAATGCCTCATCTTAGCAGGACTTCCGCAAGCTGCGTAATCCCCGGCCCGGGCCAGGGGATCGCGCGGCCTAGTTGATGACGCGGTTGCGGAAGGTGCGCAGGCCCAGGTAGCCGAAGACCAGGGTGCCGCCGAAGAGTGCGAGCAGCACCGCCCACACGGGCATGTAGCCGGTCGACGGGGTCAGCGCCGCCCGCAGGCCCTCGGACATGTACACCATCGGGTTGAGGAGCACCAGGATCTGCAGCCAGCGGATCGCGTGCAGCGCGGACCACGGATAGTACACGCAGCCGAGCATGGTCATCGGCATGAGGACCACCGCGAAGATCATCTGCATCTTGCGCGGGTCCATCAACGTGCCCAGCAGCAGGCCCATCGTGGCGGTCACCGTCGAGGAGCCGATCATGACCAGCACGAACACGAGCCAGTTGGACACGTGGATGTGCGGCCCCTGGCCCGCGGCGTGCACGAACACGGTTACCGGCAACACGATGAGGGCGCCGATGAACGCCTGGATGGCGCCGGCGGAGATCTTCTGGATCCCCAGCACCCAGATCGGGACGGGGGCGAGCGCCCGGTCCTCGATGGTGCGCTGCCAGGAGAACTCCATGACCAGCGGCATCGTGGTGCCGAACATGCCCTGCATGAGGAACATCGACCCCATCAGGCCAGGGACGAGGATGGTCGCGAAGTTGTTCCCGCCGCTGGCGCCGCCGTGCGCCGAGGCGGCCGCGCCCGCCGTGCCGCCCAGCGTGATGCCGCTGCCGATCTTCGGGAAGACGTAGGCGAAGACGAAGACGAACAGCAGCGGCTGCATGATCGAGCGGATGAACGTGGAGACGGCGTTGCGGCCCAGCACGCGGAACTCGCGGGCCATCATCGCGCCGAACGTCTTCAGCGTCGTGGGCGCGGGGACGGGCGCGTCGTTGATGAGGGCCGCGATCGCCTCCGCCGCGACCGGGTCGGCCTTCGCGCCGATGTCGGCGCCGCCGCCGGGACCGCCGCGCTGGAATGTCACTGCCATGGTCTGCTACTCCCGGTACTCGCGGCCGGTCAGGGTGAGGAAGACGGTCTCCAGGCTCGGCTTGGCCTCGGACGCGTCGAGAACGTGCAGCCCGTGCCGTGCCCCCAGCGCCACGAGCTCACCGAGCAGGCCCTCGGGATCGCGGCTGAAGACCTTGAGCGTGGCGTCATCACACTCGGCCCGCGTGACGTTCGGCTGGCGATCGAGGCCGGACCGTTGGGGAAAATCGGGGGGAATGGGCTCCTCGAACCTCATCGTCACGATGGTCTCGGCGCCGGCGTCCTCCTTGAGCTGCTCCTGCGTCCCCTGGGCAAGGATGAGGCCATGGTCAACGACCGCGACGCGGTCGCACAGCGCCTCGGCCTCCTCCATGTAGTGCGTGGTGAGCAGCACCGTCTGCCCGGAGTCGTGCAGCACGTTGAGGATGTCCCAGAGGTTGACGCGGGTCTGCGGGTCCAGGCCGGCCGTCGGCTCGTCGAGGAAGAGCACGTCAGGCTTGTGGACCAGGGCGCGGGCGATGAGCAGCCGCCGGGCCTGCCCGCCGGAGAGCTGGTCGGCCATCGCGTTGCGCCGGTCGCCGAGGCCGAAGGCGTCGATGAGCTGGGCCGCGCGCCTGGCGGCCACGCTCGCGGGCAGGCCGAAGAACCGGCTGCGGAACTGCAGGTTCTCCGAGACCGTGAGCTGCATGTCGAGGGTGTTGTTCTGGGTGACGACGCCGATGCGCCGCTTGACCGCGACCGGGTCCTTCACCACGTCGTACCCGGCGACCGACGCACTGCCGCCGGTCGGGGCGACCAGGGTGGTGAGCATGCCGATGGTGGTCGACTTGCCCGCGCCGTTCGGCCCGAGGAGGCCGAAGAACTCCCCCTGCGGGATGTCGAGGTCAATGCCGCGCACCGCCTCGACGTCGCCGCGGGATGACTTATAGGTCTTGCGCAGTCCCGCGGTCCTGATCGCCGCGCCCGTGCCGGGCCCGGCGACCCGCGGGTCGTGCTCGGCGACCGCGCTGACTGCGCCCTTCGGGCTGGCCGTCACTGACCGCGCTCCTCTCTCATCAGCCCGCTGAGGTGGCTGATCATGTGAATGAAAAACTCGCGGACCACACTCTCATCGGCCGGGTCCACGAAGTCGAATGCCTTGCGCATTCTGGGCGCCGCCTGCGTCACGTAGTAAGTGGCGAGGGCCCGGCCCGCGTCGGTGATGTAGAGCCGCACCACGCGCCGGTCGGCGTCGTCGGGCTTGCGCTCCACGAAGCCGTCCCGCACGAGCGTGTTGACCACCGCGGTCAGGCTGCCCGGGCTGGACCAGGAGCGGTCGGCGACCTCGCTGGCCTTCAGGCCGTCGGCGGACATCAGCACCCGCAGCACCCCCATGCCGGCGATGCTGATCTTAAGGCCCGCCCGCTGCACCGTGGACTGGGCATAGGCGCCGAGCAGCTTGGTCGCCGACAGCATGAGCGCCTGCAGCGGCGCGTCCGGCGGGAAGTGCGTGGCGTCCTGCGGCCACTGCCAGTCTCCCGGCCCGGTCATCGGCGGGCCGCAGGCAACATCCCGTTCTGGCTGCACGCGGACAGTCTGCCAGCCAGGAAGTTCGAGGTCAAATATTTTGAGCTAAAAGTAGGCGTCAGAGGAGCCGGGTGGCGCGCGAAGCCGGGTACGTGGTGAGGCGGCCGCACATGCCGTAGCCCCGGGTGTCCGGGGCGGCCTCTCCCGCCATCGCCGCCGCAGCAGTACCGTCCGCTATCGCCGCCGGAGCGGCGATCCGCCACAGGCCGGCGTCGGTGAGGTGGCCCGGCTCCGCGGCGGCGATCTCGTCGAGGTGGGCCCGGTCAGGCCGGCGGTGGCCAGCGCCCCGGCGTGCCAGCGATCGCGCCAGTCCGGTACCTGGCCAGCGGTCAGCCGCAGCGCGGCGGCGTAGAAGTCATCGAGTGCCGCCGGCCCGTGGACGGCGACCTGGTCGCGCAGCGTGAGGTACCCCTCGACCGCCAGCTCCGCGCGACGGCGGGCCGCCCCGGCGACATCATCGCCCGGCCCGGCCGGGCAGCGACGCGGCGCGGGCATAGCTGCCCGGGTCGGCGAGGACGCCCGGCGGGAAGGTCAGCACCGCGTCGCCGTGCTCGGGGAGGCCGGCGTTCTGCATGACGATCGCGAGCCGCAGGTCACCGTCGTTCACGAGCCGGTGGATCGTTCCCGGCGTGAACCACAGGCAGTCACCGGGACGCAGCGCGGTGGCGGCGTACCCCCGCGGGCCCAGCGTCTGCAGCTGGCCCTCACCCGACATCACCAGGTAGCCCTCGGTGGAGGCCAGGTGGACGTGCGCCGAGCCGCCCCGCAGCCCGTCGGGGGCGACCCAGTCGTAGACGTCGAGCACGGTCAGCCCGGTCGCGCCGGGAAACGCGTGTGCCGGCTGCGGGACGGGCGCGGCCCGTTCCGTCATGGGTCATGCCTCCTGGTCAGGCAGCAGGTCCAGGGGCAGTGCCTCGCGCGTCAGCTCGGCCAGCCGGGCGCAGGCGGGGCCGTCGAGGTCGCCGTCGGCGACCGCGACCCAGTAGCGGAGCGCGAGCCGCTCGCCGGCCGGCAGCGTGCGGGTGGCCTCGAAGAACGGCGCGGGGCACACGGCCGCGAAGGGCGTGCTGCGGACGAACCACTGGCTCGGGAAGCTGAAGTTGGCCGGGTCGTCACCGAAGACCAGCGTCGACCACCGGCCATGCTCATCGTGCTGGCCGGTGAACGCTAGCCAGGGCGCGCGGCGGCCCATGAGCTCGTCGCCGCCGGCGGTGCCGGGCAGGGTGACCCGGCCGCCGGTGAACGAGCGGGGACCGCGCCAGAACAGGCCGCCGTACCCGGCGTTCGGCCGCCCTTCGGTCGTCGGGCTGGCGAAGACGACGTCCGCCCCGCTGGTGTTCGTGAGGGTGGCGCGGAACGCCAGGCCCCAGGCGCCCTGTCCCGGCCAGGCCGTCACGGCGAACTGGCGGCGCTCGGCGATGACCTCCTGGCCCGCCTCGGTTACCCAGGTGAGGCGCTCGCCGACGCGGGCGTGGCCGGCCCGGCGGCGGCCTGGTCGAAGGCGACGTGCCGCATGGCACCGTCGTTAGGCAGCTGGACGTAGCCGCCGCCGCGGAAGGTGGGGCCGCCCCAGAAGTTGTCCGGCCCGACGTGCGGCAGGGACAGGGCCAGGCCCTTGTGCCAGACGTGGTCGTGCGGGCGGTAGAGGGTGACCACGTCCCCGCCGAGGGTGGCGACCGGGTGGAAGTACGGGCGGGGCGACTCACGCTGGGGGTCGCCCGGCCGGTAGACGTAGCGGAACAGGACGGCGCCGTCCCAGGTGGCGGTCAGCTCGGCGCCGGTATCGTCGAGGAGGAGTGACGTCATGCCCGGATGCTCGCTCCATTCATCGCGTCGTAGAACGGCGTGCCCGGCGCGAGGTCCGCCGGCGTGACGGGACGGCCCGCGGACGCCGCGGCGTAGATGGCGGCGACCAGGGACATGGTCCGGCGGGCGTCGTGCGGGGCGACAGGGGGGCAGGCCCGCGCGCTGAGGGCGTCGAGCACCGCGCGGAACTGGCCCGCGTGGCCGCTGCGGGCCTCCGCGGCGGGGCCGGCGGCAGGCAGGGCGTCCTTCCAGGCGTCGAGCACGTCCCGCTGGCCCCCGGCGGGGGTGACCCGCCAGTCGCCATCGCCGTACCCGTACAGGTGAGTCACCTCCACCGTCGCGTGCTCGAAGTCAAACCGCAGGTAGGACTCCTCGCGCGGGGACAGCACGCTGTTCACGATGCTGGCGACCGCGCCGCTGGCGAACGTGACGTGCGCGAGCGACACGTCCTCCGTCTGGATGCTCCTGGCCTGGGTGCGCGTGAGGGCGGACACCTCGGCCCAGTCGCCGAGCACGTCGAGCAGCATGTCCATCTGGTGGATGCCGTGCCCCATCGTCGGGCCGCCGCCCTCGGTCTCCCAGCGGCCGCGCCACGGCACCTCGAAGTACGACTGGTCGCGGAACCACGTGGTGTGGCAGATCGCGAGCAGCGGGCGGCCGAGCACGCCGGCCCGGGCGGCCAGGGCCTTCAGGCGGCGCTGGCCGGCGCCGAACCGGTGCTGGAAGACGGTCGCGAACCAGGGCGGCCCGCCGTCGCGGCCCTGCTCGCGGGCGAGCTCGTCGAAATCCCGCAGGCTGATCACCGGCGGCTTTTCCACCAGCACGCTGGCCCCCGCGCGCAGGCAGTCCCTCGCCAGCGCGAGGTGGGTGCCCGGCGGCGTGCACACGTGAACGAGGTCGGCCCGCTCGCGTGCCAGCAGGCCCGCCAGGCTGGGGTACGTCCGGGGGACGGCGAACTCGGCGGCGAACCTGGCGAGGCCGTCGGGGTCGACGTCAGTGGCGGCGACGAGCTCGGCGCTCTCGTCAGCGGCGACGCCGGCCAGTGCCTTCGCGTGCACGCGCGCGATGCCGCCCGTGCCCACGATCGCGACGCGAATCATCATCGCCGCCGGCCGGCCGCGCTGGTGCCCGGCCGGGCACGGCCGCCGTCCAGGTCGTGGATGCCCATCTTTATCACCTCATTTCACCTTAATAGGCAACGGCGATCCTTGCCAGGGCCGCCTGGTACCGTGACTTGCGTGTCGCACGCGAGGGTGTCCCCGGGCCACGCGGGGAAGGCCGCCCGGTGATCGAGAAGATCCTGCCCGCCGGGGCCGCCTGCGCGGAAGCGTTCACGGACCCGCCCGATGCAGCGCTGTTCCCCGAGGAAGAAGCGCTGATCGCCCGGGCCGTGGCCAAGCGCCGCCGGGAGTTCACGACCGGCAGGAGCTGCGCGCGGGCCGCGCTGGCCGCCCTCGGCGTGGCGCCGGCGCCCCTGCTGGCCGGCGAGCGCGGCGCGCCGCGGTGGCCGGACGGCTACGCCGGCAGCATCACGCATTGCGCCGGCTACCGGGCCGCAGCGGTCGCGAGGACCCGCGAGGTGGCGACCATCGGGGTGGACGCCGAGCCGGACGAGGCCTTGCCTGGCGGCGTGCTTGACCATGTCTCGCTGCCGGGCGAGCGGGCCCGGCTGCGCGACCTGGCCGCCACGGCCCCGGGCACCTGCTGGGACCGGCTGCTGTTCAGCGCCAAGGAATCGGTGTACAAGGCCTGGTTCCCGCTCGCCCGGCAATGGCTCGGCTTCGAGGACGCGGACATCACCATCGACCCCGTGGCCGGCACCTTCACGGCGCGCCTGCTGGTGCCCGGGCCGGTGATCGGCGGCGCGCCGCTCGCCGGCTTCACCGGCCGGTGGCTGGCCAGCGACGGCCTGATCGTCACGGCGATCGCGGTACCCGCCCCGTTAGGCGAGCCGGGTGACCTCCACGGTGACGTCCATGTCGCTTTGCGGATGGCCGTGGTAAATGCCCTTCAGCGGCGGCACGTCGGTGTAGTCCCGGCCGCGGGCGACCACGACGTGCCGCTCGCCGACGTCGGCCCCGCTCGTCGGGTCGAGCGCGGTCCACGACCCGGCCCAGTACTCGATCCAGGCGTGGCTTTGCCCGATCGCCGTCGTGCCCGGCTCGGGCTCGCCTTGGGGTGCAGGTAGCCCGACACGTACCGGGCGGGCAGCCCGGCCGCGCGCAGGAGGGCGACCGCGACCTGCGCCATGTCCTGGCAGACGCCCTGGCCCTGGGCCCAGGCCTCGTGGGCGTTGGTGCGCACCCCGGTCGCGCCGGGCAGGTAGGTGATCCGGTCCCGCACTCGCGCGGAGATCGCCGCCGCCGTCTCGTCCGGCGTCAGCCCGGCGAGCTCGGCCATGACCTCGCCGGAGACCGACGGGTCCAGGGCCGTCAGCGGGGTCGGCAGCAGCATCTCCAGCAGCCGCCCTCCGGCGGCCTCGGCGGCCAGCTCCGCCCAGGACGGCCGCCGCGACGCGGCGGGGATGCCGGGGAACGGCTCGGTCTCCACCGTGGAGGTCGCCCGGATGACGAGGTCGTCGTGGGCCTCGGGCAGCTCGAAGACGCTGACGAACGTGCCCCAGTAGTCGACGTAGGTCCACACCGGTACCGGGCCGGGCCGACCGTGACCCGCGCCTCCAGCGTGACCTGCCGCGGCAGCGTGAGGGGCGTCATCCTGGCCTCGTTGAACGAGGTCAGGACCGGCCCCGAGTACCTGACGCCCGTCTGGTGGGAAATCCGCAACCGCCAGCTCACCAGTTACCCGCCCACTTCCCAGGCAACAGTGGACTGGTATTGGAAGTACCGCCGGGTGATCGCCTCGCTCGCCTGCACGCAGGTCTCCTGCAAGGTGGTCAGCAGCTCCGCCAGCTGGGCCGGGAGCTGCTTGGGGTCCGCGTACTCCAGCCGGTTGCGCAGCCGCCCGACCGGGCGCCGCGCGGGGTCATCGACCCCGGCGCGGACCGGGCCCGGGTTCAGCGCCGCCAGGCACTCCTCCGCGGTGCCGAGCGCGTGCACGACAGAGCGCGGGAACAGCCGGTCAAGCAGCAGGAACTCGGCGACCCTGGCCGGCTCGGCGGCCCACCCGTGGGTGCGGATGAACGACTCATGCGCGCCGCAGGCGCGCAGCAGGACGGGCCAGCCCAGGTCGTCGGGCGCGGACATGCGGGCGAGCAGCAGGCGGGCGGTCATGTCGGCCCGCTCCAGGCTGCGGCCGAGCACCAGGAACCGCCAGGCGTCGTCGTGGCTCATCGTGGAGTCGGCCAGGCCGAAGAACAGCGCGGTTCGCTCCCTGATGAACCTCAGGTACACGTGCGGCCCGAGCCGCTCGGCGGCCCGCCGCTGGCCCGCGAGGCCGTGGCCGGTGACGTTGAGGCACTCCCACATCTCGCTGGAGATCACCTCGCGGATGCCCCGCGCGCCGGCCCGCGCGCCGAGGATCGCGCCCGCGATGGCGCTCGGCGACGTGGCGTCGTACACCAGCCGGAACAGCACCACGTCGACGTCTACCTCCGGCTCCGGCTCGACCGGCACGCCGAGGATGGCGAACAGCGCGCGGCACTCCGCGTCGGAGTCGCCGCCGGACCCGCCGAGCATCCGGTGGATGTACACGTCCACCAGCCGGGCCGTGTCGTCGGCGCGCTCGATGTAGCGCCCCGTCCAGTACAGCGTCTCGGCGATCCTCGCCAGCAGCTCGCTCTTCACTGCTGCTGCTCCGGGCCGCTCTGCCGCCCGACGGCCATCTGGGCAGGCCCCTGCGCGGCCTCAGGGATCGTCCCCGGCCGGCCGAACGGGTCCGGGTGGGCGGCGTCCGCCCCCGGTCCGCGCCGGCCGGGGCGATCACCCAGGTGTCCTTGCTCCCGCCGCCTTGCGACGAGTTCACCTTGAGCTCGCCCTCGCGGAAGGCGACCCGGGTCAGGCCCCCGGGGAGCACCCAGACGTCACTGCCGTCGTTCACCGCGAAGGGGCGCAGGTCGATGTGGCGCGGCGCGAGCTTCTCCCCCACGAGCACCGGGGAGGTGGACAGCGCCACCGGGCGCTGCGCCATCCAGGCCCGCGGGTTCTCCGCGACCTTCTGCCTGACCTCGGCGAGCTCCTCGTCGGTGGCGCGCGGGCCGATGACGATGCCGGCACCGCCCGCCCCGTCCACCGGCTTCAGCACCAGGCTGCGCGCCTCGGCGAGCACCCAGCGCAGGATCTCCGGGTCATCGAGGCGGTAGGACTCCACGTTCTCAAGCAGTGGCTCCTCGCCCAGGTAGTACCTGATCAGGTCGGGCATGTACGTGTAGATGAGCTTGTCGTCGGCGACGCCGTTGCCGACCGCGTTGGCGATCGTGACGTTCCCCGACCGCGCGGCGTTGATGAGGCCCGGGCAGCCGAGCTGGGACTCCGGGCGAAAGTGCATCGGGTCCAGCCAGTCGTCGTCCACCCGCCGGTAGATCACGTCGACGGGGCGGCGGCCGTGCGTGGTGTGCACGTAGACGCGGTTGCGGTAGCAGAACAGGTCACGGCCCTCGACCAGCTCGACGCCCATCAGCCGGGCCAGCAGCGTGTGCTCGAAGTAGGCGGCGTTGTGCACGCCGGGGGTGAGCACGACGACGAACGGGTCGACGACGCCGTGCGGGGCGGCCGCCCGCAGGGCGCCCAGCAGCCGCGAGGGGTACTCATCGACCTGGTGGATCCGGTGGTCGGCGAACAGGGCCGGGAAGATCCGCGTCATGGCGAGCCGGTTCTCCAGGACGTAGCTGACGCCGCTCGGGACCCGGACGTTGTCTTCGAGCACCCGGAAGTTGCCCTGCTCGTCCCGGATGAGGTCGATCCCGGCGACGTGCACGCGCACGCCATTGGGCGGGTCGAAGCCGGCCACCTCGCGGCGGAACCTGTCACTGGTGAAGACGAGCCGCCAGGGCACCACGCCATCATCGAAGCAGTTGCCGCGACCGTAGGCGTCGGCGAGGAATGCCTCCAGCGCCCGCACCCGCTGCCGGACGCCCCGGGAGACCAGCGCCCAGTCCGCCGCCTCGACCACCCGCGGGATGAGGTCGGTGGGCATCGCCCGTTCCTCGCCCGCGTAGTCGAAGGTGACGCCACGGTCGGTGAACACCCGTGCCAGCTGGTCCGCGCGGTACCTCAGCTCACCCGGGTCCATGGGCTGGAGCACCGAGACCAGCGCGTCATAGGCCGCGCGGGGCTTGCCGGGGGCCGCGAACATCTCGTCCCAGGCATCGGCAAGCCTGTAACCCTCGAATATGTCCGCCACATCAACCAGCCTAAAGTCCAACTATTTCGGCAATGTCACATCTACCCCGGCCGCGACCTGCCCACCCCCGCGGGGCCCGGGCGGCGAGGGCCGGGCGGCGGCTACCCTGACACCGGAGAGGATGTGGCGACATGTACGTTCCCGCGCACTTCGCGGTTGACGAGGCGGCGGCTCGTGAGCTGCTGGCCCGGCACGGCGCGGCTGACCTGGTGACGCTGACGGACGAGGGCCTGGTGGCCACGATGCTGCCGTTCGCCTACGTGCCGCCGGGCGAGGGCGGCGAGCTCGGCGCCCTGCACGGTCATGTCGCGCGAAACAACCCCCAGTGGAGGCTTCCCGCGCGCGGCGAGGCGCTGGTGATCGTGCGCGGCCCGGACGCGTACGTCTCGCCGTCGTTCTACGCCTCCAAGGCCGAGCATGGCCGCGTGGTGCCCACGTGGAACTACCTGACCGCGCACGTGCATGGCGAGGTGATCTTCCACGACGACGCCGCGTGGACCGAGTCGGTGGTCCGCCGCCTCACCGCCAAGCACGAGGCGGGCAGTGCCCGGCCGTGGTCGGTGGACGACGCGCCCCGGGCCTACATCGAGGGGCAGCTGCGCGCCATCGTCGGCGTCGAGCTGCTGATCACCCGCATCGAGGCCAAGGCGAAGCTCAGCCAGAACCGGCCCGCCGCGGACGTCGCCGGCGTGATCGCGGGCCTGCGGGAGCGGGGCGACGAGCGCAGCGCCAGCCTGGTCGAGCGGGCGAGCGCGGCCCGGGCGTAACGCCCCCGGCGCCGCCCGGCGGGCCAGCTCGGCCTCCCCGGCCGCGCGCATCGCCTCCAGCGGGGCGGGCTTGCCGGTCATCAGCTCCACCTGGGCCGCCGCCTGGTGCACCAGCATCGCGAAGCCGCTGGCCACGGTGGAGCCGGCGGCGGCGGCCGCCATGGCCAGCGGCGTCGGCCAGGGATGGTAGACGACGTCCATGACCGCCGCCGGGGTCGCGTCAGCGGACCTGATCCACCGCGCGTAGCCGTCGGCGACGCCTGCCGGGACCGTTGAGATGAGCAGGTCACCCGGCGCGTCGTCCGCGAGCTGGCCGAAGGCGCGCAGCGTTACCCGGACCTCGAGCCGCGACGCCGCGGCGAGCAGGTCCAGTGCCCGCGACGGGTCACGGACGACGACGGTGGCGGCCCCCGCGCCGAGCGCGCGGACCGCGGCGAGCGCCGAGCAGGCGGTCGCTCCCCCGCCGAGGATCGTGACGCGGCCCGGGGACCGGGGCGCCCGCCTCGGCCAGCGCGTCGATGATGCCCTGGACGTCGGTGTTGTACCCGTGCCGGCCGTCGCAGCGGAACACCACCGTGTTGGCTCCCCCGGTCGCGGCCGCGACCGGGTCGACGTGGTGCAGCAGCGGTAGCACCGTCCGCTTCAGCGGCATCGTGAGCGACAGCCCCGCCCAGTCGTCGCCGAGGCCGGCGACGAAGTCAGCCAGCCCGTCGGACGGGCACTCGACCAGCGAGTACGACCAGTCGTCCAGGCCGAGCGCGGCATACGCCGCGCGGTGCAGGACCGGCGACAGCGAGTGGGTAATCGGCGACCCGAGGACGGCGGCTTTCATGACGACGTGAGGCTAGCAGCTGGCGCTCGTCGGCGGCTGGGTCGAGGAGAACACCGTCCGGCCGTTCTTGCAGCCGAAGAAGTACAGCAGCGTCCCGGTCGCCGGGTGCAGCGCGGCCTGGATCGCCGAGTCTCCCGGGCTGTCGATCGGGGTGGGCGTCAGTCCCTTGTTCAGGTAGGTGTTATACGGGCCACGCGTGTTGATCTGCGCGGTGGTGGCGCTCGTCCCGTACTTGCCCAGCCCGTAGAAGACGGTGCTGTCGAACTTCAGGGGCATGCCCACCCTCAGCCGGTTGTAGACCACCTCGGCGATCTGCGGCATGTCCTGCACCCGGCCCGCCTCGGCCTGCAGCAGGCTCGCGACGATGATGATCTGGCCCGTCGTCAGGTGCACGGTCCCGCCGTTCGCGGGCACGCTGACCGACGCGGGCAGGTTCACCGACTGCGTCTCCTGCGCGAACCGGTTGACCATGGCCTGCAAGACGGCCAGGGCCGTCTCGTGCGGCACGATCGGGTAGGTGGCAGGGAACAGGTAGCCCTCGGGGTTGTTCTTCGCGTACGGCGGCAGCGCCAGCTGGGAAACCTGGCTCTTCAGCACGGCCTGGAAGCTCGACAGCGGGATGCCGCTCCCCTTGCTGAGCCGGATCAGCGTGTCGGAGACCCGCAGCCCCTCTGGCAGCGTGACCGTGTGCTGGACCACGTGCTTCGGGTTGACCAGGTAGGCGTACGCGAGGGTGGCCTGCATCTGCCGGTTCATCAGGAAGTAGCCGGCTTCCAGTCCCGCGGGGTTGGTGCTGTTCTCCGCGGCCTTGACGAACGCTCCGGTGGACTTCACGATGCCGTCGCTCACGAGCGAGCGGCCCCAGGGTCTGCGCGGTGTCGCCGGTCTTGACCTGCACCAGCACCGCTGGGCCGACGCCCGCGCCCGGGAAGTCCGGCGGGTGGTTCTTCGCCTGGAGGTAGTGGTAGGCGTACAGGCCGCCGCCCACCACCGGGATCAGGAAGACCACGAGGACCAGGAGCGCGATCCACGGGGCCAGCCGCCGGATCCGGCCACGCCGGCGTCGCGGCTGACGGTCCTCGTCGTCGCCGTAACGGTCGCCGATCGCCGCCTGCCCCGTGCCCGGCGCCGGGGTACCGGTCATCTCCGGGGCGGCCCCCGCCGCGATGGCCGGCCCTGTAGCGGTCATCGCCGTATTCGTCATCGGCGTACCGGTCACCGGCGTACCGGTCATCGGCGTACCGGTCACTGGCGTAGCGGTCATCGGCGTACCGGTCCTCGCGCGACCTGCCTGTCGCCGGAGTACCTGTCGTCGTCGCCGTACCGGTCCCGCCCCTGGTCGCGGCGCGGGTCGTCCCGGCGGTCACCGCGCCTGTCGTTCCGGTCACGGTCGCGACCGTAGTCGCGATCGCCCTCGGGGGACCCGAGGCCAGGAACGACGTCGCCGTCCGGGTAGTCATTCGCCATCTGGGATCCGCCTGTATCGCGGTGCGCGGCGCGCCGCCCGTCCTGCTGCGGATTCGGGCCACTGCGCCTGGGGGAGCTGAACTGAGGAGAGCTGTGCCGGGCCGGGCCAGGGCGGGAAGACCCCGACTCGGGGAAGCCGTGCTGTGCCCGCTGCGGGCCGGTGGGGAACGACTCACGCCCGCGCTGGTCCCCGCCGTCCAGGCGGGCCCCGGGCTGCTGCTCGCGTCCGGGCTGGACGGGCTGCGGACCGCTGCGGAACGGGCGCCCGGCTGGCTGCGCCCGGTCCGGGCCGCTGCGGGAAGGCTCCTGCCCCGGCTGGGCCCGCTGCGGGCCGCTGCCCCGCGGTGAGCCGCCGCGCGGGTCACCGCCCCGTGCGCCGCTGTCCCATGCGCCGCTGTCCCGTGAGGCGCTGTCCCGTGAGGCGCTGTTCCATGCGCCGCTGTCCCATGCGCCACTGCCCCGTGAGCCACTGCCGCGCGGTGGCAGCGAGCCCTGGCCCCAGGCCGCGTCCCTGGACGCTGACGGGGGCAGCGGGGCGTCGGCGCCCCAGACACCGCCGTCCCGGCGTCGCCCGGCGTCGCCCGGCTGGCCGTAGTCCTGCGGGTAGCCCTGGTCCCCGTACCCCTGCTCGCCCGGCCGCTGGCCGCCCTGTCCCCGCGAACCGCCCTGCTGGGGATACCCGCCCGAGTTGCGCGCGGCGCGCGGGTCGTCGGCCGCCTCATCGCCCGGGCCGCCCCGGTAGCGCCCGCTCACAGGCTCTGTCCTGGGCGCGCGGACATCCGGACGAGCTCGCCCGGGACGCTGCCTGTCCGGCGTTCGGACTCCAGCGCCGCTTCCAGGAGGACCGCGGCGGCCGCGGCGTCCACGGCCTGGCGGCGGGCACGCGAGTCGTGGCCGCCGGCGCGCAGCGCGGCGTGCGCGGTGGTGGTGGTGAACCGCTCGTCCACGAGCCGCACCGGCAGTGGCGCGACGCGGGCCGCGAGGTCCGCCGCGAACTGCCGTGCGGTGGCGGCGGCGGCTCCCTCCCGGCCAGACAGGGACCTGGGCAGGCCTACCAAGATCTCAATCGCCTCCTCGGTTGCGGCTAGCGAGGCCAGGGCGTCCAGGTCGCCCTTGCCGCGCCGCACGACGGTCACCGGGGTGGCGATGATGCCACTACGGTCACTGCGTGCCACGCCGATGCGGACCGACCCCGGGTCAACCGCGAGCCGTACCCCGTGTCTCATGGAAGGGACCACCTGATCATGAGCACTGTCTCACGAGAAGCACTCCGCTATATCGAGAAGTGTCTCAAGACGGATACGACAGCACCGGATTACCGGTTCGCAACAGCTCGGCAACACTTACCTACCAGACCGCACGCTGTCCCGCAATGCGCCGCGGACCGCGTCGAAGGCGGCCTTCAGCGCCTCCTCGCCCGCTCCCGCCGCGCCGCCGCCCTGGGCGATGTCCGGCTTGCCGCCGCCACCGCCG
Source organism: uncultured Actinomycetota bacterium (assembly GCA_963735415.1). Classification (GTDB taxonomy): domain Bacteria; phylum Actinomycetota; class Actinomycetes; order Streptosporangiales; family Streptosporangiaceae; genus Trebonia. The sequence goes on from CAVTLB010000039.1 coordinate 37,757, forward strand.
CCGAGCGCCTTCGCCGCGCCGCCGACCAGGGCGCCGGCCGACAGCCCGAACCCGCGGCCAGCCTCGTTCACGGCGATCGACGATGACCGGGCGGTCGGCGGGAACGCCGAGTATCGCCACGACGGCCGGGTGCAGGGCCGGGATGCGACCGCGCACGTCGAGCGCCAGCTTCCGAATCATGTCCGCGTCGACGCCCTCCGGCACCTGGTAGTGGGCGAACGCGACGCCCGCGATGTCCTCCGCGTCGCCCGCGATCCGGCCGGACGCGCCGAGCAGCTCGGCGGACTTGAGCCTAGCAAGCTCGCGCTCGGCGTCCCGCAGCCGGGTGACCACGCCCGGAGATCCGCTCGGGCAGCTCCTCCGGGCGGGCCTTGAGCTGCTCGCTGAGCTGGCCGACGAGGACGCTCTCGCGGGCCAGGAAGCGGAACGCGTCCATGCCGACGAGCGCCTCGACGCGCCGCACGCCCGACCCGATCGAGGCCTCGCCGAGCAGCTTGACCAGGCCCAGCTGCCCGGAACGGGCGACGTGGGTGCCGCCGCACAGCTCGCGGGAGTAGTCGCCGACCTCGACGACCCGGACCTCGCTGCCGTACTTCTCGCCGAACAGGGCCAGCGCGCCCATCGCCCGCGCCTCGTCCACCGAGGTGTGGAACGCGCGGACCGCCATGTCGTTGATGAGGACCCGGTTGACCTCGTCCTCGACCTCGCGCAGCACCGTCGACGGGCACCGCGCCGGTGGCGGTGAAGTCGAACCTGAGCCGGCCGGGGGCGTTCTCCGATCCCGCCTGGGCCGCCGACTCACCAAGCGCGCCGCGCAGCGCGCGGTGCACCAGGTGGGTGGCCGTGTGGGACCGCGAGGTCGCGCGCCGCCGCTCAATGTCGATCTCCGCGTGGGCCGGGGATCCCACCGTCACCTCGCCGTGCCTGACCGTGCCCCGGTGCACGACAAGGCCGGGCAGCGGGGTCTGCACGTCGGTGACCACCACCTCGGCCGGGCCGCCCGGGCCGTCGGTGCGGATCACCCCGTTGTCGGGCAGCTGGCCGCCGCCCTCGGCGTAGAACGGGGTCCGGTCGAGGACGACGGAGACCTCCTCGCCCGGCGTCGCCGACTTGACCGGGACGCCGTCGGACAGCAGGCCGACGATGGTGGCCTCGCCCGAGGCCTGGTCGTACCCGGTGAACAAGCACCTTGCCCGCCTGCTCCAGGAGCGCGGCGTAGACGGAGATGTCGGCGTTGCCCGTCTTCTTCTCGCGGGCGTCCTTCCTGGCCCGCTGCCGCTGCTCGTCCATGAGCCGGCGGAAGCCCTCCTCGTCGACCGACAGGCCCGTGCTCGGCCGCCATCTCCAGGGTGAGGTCGATCGGGAAGCCGTAGGTGTCGTGCAACTGGAACGCCTGCGCGCCGGGCAGGACCGCCTCACGCCGCCGCCTGGTTTCCTCGACCGCGACGTCGAAGATCGCGGTGCCGGTCCGCAGGGTGCCCGCGAACGCGGCCTCCTCCGCGTCGATGACCGCGTGGATGTGAGCCGCGTCGCGGCGCAGTTCAGGGAACTGATCGCCCATGGCGTCGATCGCCGTCGCCGTCAGCTCGTGCATGTAGCCGGTGCCGCCGCCGGCGCCGCCGCCGCGCTGCGCGCCGGACAGCAGCCGGAGGTTGCGGATGGACCGGCGCAGCAGGCGGCGCAGCACGTAGCCGCCGGCCTCGTTGCCCGGGAGCACGCCGTCCTCGATCAGCATGACGGCGGACCTGACGTGGTCGGCGACGACGCGGAACGCGACGTCGGCGCGGTGGTCCTTGCCGTACTCCTGCTCGGTGACGTCGGCCGCCTTGTCGAGGATCTTCCAGGTCGTGTCGATCTCGTAGATGTTGTCGACGCCCTGCAGCAGCGCCGCCATCCGCTCCAGGCCCATGCCGGTGTCCACGTTCTTGGCCGGCAGCGGCCCGACGATGTCGAAGTCGTCCTTCGCGCGGACCGCGCTCAGCGTGTCCTGCATGAAGACGAGGTTCCAGACCTCCAGGTACCGGTCCTCGTCGGCCTCCGGGCCGCCCTCGGCACCGTACTCGGGGCCGCGGTCATAGTAGATCTCCGAGCAGGGGCCGCCCGGGCCGGGCACGCCCATGTGCCAGTAGTTGTCCTTGAGGCCGCGGCGCTGGATGTGGCTGTCCGGCACGCCGATCGTGTCGCGCCAGATCCCGACCGTCTCGTCGTCGCCGTGCAGCGCCGTCACCCACAGCCGGGACTCAGGGAAACCGAAGCCGCCCTGCGCCTCCGGCCGGGTGAGCAGTTCCCAGGCGAACTGGATCGCGCCGTCCTTGAAGTAGTCGCCGAACGACCAGTTCCCGAGCATCTGGAAGAACGTCCCGTGCCGGGTGGTCTTGCCGACCTCCTCGATGTCCAGGGTGCGGACGCACTTTTGGACGTCGGCCACGCGCCTGTACGGCGGGGTCCGCTGGCCGAGCAGGTACGGCTTGAAGGGCTGCATCCCGGCGACCACGAACAGCAGCGTGGGATCGTCGGCGACGAGGCTGGCCGACGGCACGATGGCGTGCCCCTGCCCCTCGAAGTACGCCAGGAACCGGCGGGCGATCTCGGCCGACTGCATCAGCGGTCATCCTTTACGGTCAGGTCGTTGTCGTTACTTTCAGGAAGGGTAGGGCCTACCCCGCGCGGGCGGCGAGCCGAATAAATCTCCATGCCCTCGCGGACGTCCCTGGAGAAGCCGTGGACCGCGCGCGCCGCGCGGATCGTTCCCGCCAGCGGCAGGCCCCGCCGCCTGGCGCGCATGCCCGGGACGCTGGCGTTGCCGGAGGCGCCGCCCGTGCCGGAGGCGCCGCCCTTGCCGGAGACGCGCCGCCCGAGTGCCGCGACGCGGCGGTACCCCATGATGCCGCCCGCCGCCCCGACGGTCAGCCAGAATACGCGGCGGATCACCGGGAGAGCTCCTCGCCGCCGGCCGCCGCCCGGCGGGACCTTCCCCCGGTCCCGCCGACAACGTTGCCGGGGACGGCGTTCCTCGGGCCGTCGCGGCGCAGCGATACCGCGTGCCGGACGCCGTAGGCCAGCGCCGCGGCCTTGCCGACCGGGCCGCCCACGACAACGCCGGCCATCGTGCGGCCGAATCCGGCCAGTGCGCTGACCTGGCCTGCCAGCTCGGCCATGCCCTGGCCGAGCTCGTCCATGCTCGCGTTGACCGCCTCGGCCGCGTCGAGCTGCGCGTTCGCGCGGTCCACCGCGTCGCTCGCGCGCGCGAGCAGCGCCTCCTGCCCGGCCCGCGCCTGGCGGATGACGGCGGCCGCGTCGCCGAGCACCCGGGTGGCGCGGATCGCCAGGTACGCGATCGCGACGGCGATGACGGCGAAGCTCACGGCCGCGATCAGCGCGGCGATCCCGGTCACGCGGTGTCCCCCGCTCGCTCCGGGGCGCTGCCCCTCCGGCTCCCTCCTGTGCCCCCCGGTCGCCTCCGGGGCTGCACGCGGCCTCTTCCCTCGCTGCGCTCCCTCGTACCTCGGTCGCTCCGCTCAGTCCATCGGCCGCTGCCCCTCCGGCTCCCTCCTGTGCCCCCCGGTCGCCTCCGGGGCTGCACGCGGCCTCTTCCCTCGCTGCGCTCCCTCGTACCTCGGTCGCTCCGCTCAGTCCATCGGCCGCTGCCCCTCCGGCTCCCTCCGGGGGCCGCTCCGCTCAGTCCAGGCACCACCGCCTCCTCCGGGCCCACGCGCCTCCCGCACTCGCTCACGCCGACGTGTCCCCTCCCTCGCTTCCAGTCACCGCGCCGTCCCCGTCGCCGCGACCATGAAGGATGGCACGGATCCGGGCGTACCGCTCGGAGTACCGGCTTTCCATGCCATGGGTAGTTGGCTCATAGTACGCGCGGCCCGCCACCGCGTCCGGGGCGTACGCCTGGGCGACGATCCCCTCGGGCAGGTCGTGGGGGTACACGTAGCCCTTCCCGTGGCCGAGCCGCTGGGCACCAGCGTAGTGGGCATCGCGCAGGTGCGCTGGGACCGCGCCGATGAGGCCGGCCCTGACGTCGGCCTGGGCCGCGCCGATCGCCTTGACGACGGCGTTGGACTTGGGTGCCAGCGCGATGTGAATGACGGCCTGCGCCAGGTTGATCCGCGCCTCGGGCAGCCCCACGAACTCGACGGCCTGGGCGGCGGCGACCGCGACCTGCAGCGCGGTCGGGTCGGCCATGCCGACGTCCTCGGACGCGTGCACGATCAGGCGGCGGGCGATGAAGCGCGCGTCCTCGCCCGCCTCGATCATCCGGGCCAGGTAGTGCAGGGCGGCATCGGCGTCGCTGCCGCGAAGCGACTTGATGAAGGCGCTGATCACGTCGTAGTGCTGGTCGCCGTCGCGGTCGTAGCGCACGGCGGCCTTGTCGACCGCCTTCGCCAGCGTCTCGGTCGTGATCACCGTGGCGCCGAGGGCGGCGGCCTCCAGGTACGTCAGCGCCCGCCTGCCGTCGCCGCCCGCTAGCCGCACGAGGTGCGCGAGCGCGTCATCGTCGATCGAGACGCCGCCCGCCAGCCCCCGTTCGGGATCGGACAGCGCCCTGGTGATGAGGACGCGGATGTCGTCATCGTCGAGGGGCCTGAGGGTGAGCAGGAGCGAGCGGGACAGCAGCGGCGAGACGACGGAGAACGACGGGTTCTCCGTCGTCGCGCCGATGAACGACACCCAGCGGTTCTCCACGGCGGGCAGCAGGGCGTCCTGCTGGGTCTTGGAGAAGCGGTGCACCTCATCGACGAACAGGACGGTCTGCCGCCCGGACATGCCGAGGTGCTGGCGGGCGCTGTCGACGGCGGCGCGGACGTCCTTGACGCCGGCGGTGACGGCGGACAGCTCGGTGAAGCGCCGCTTGGTGACCTGGCTGACGACGTAGGCGAGCGTGGTCTTGCCGGTGCCAGGCGGGCCCCACAAGACCAGGGACATCGGGGCATCGTTGTCGATGAGCTTGCGGAAGGGGGTGCCGGGCGCGGTGAGGTGCCGCTGCCCGATCACCTCATCGAGGCTGCGCGGCCGCATCCGGACCGCGAGCGGCGCGGCGCTGGCCGCGGCCCGCTCCCCAGCCTCGTCGAACAAACTGTCCACGCCCTAAGGCTACTGCCCCGACTGCGCTTGCCCGCGCGGCTAAAAACCAAGCCGCGCTCGGCCTCCGGCCTACCTGGCGGCTGGTTTCGCGTCGATGCCGGCCTCCTTGCGCTGGGCGGCCGTGATCGGGGTCGGGGCACCGGTCAGCGGGTCGGCCCCGGAGGCGGCCTTCGGGAAGGCGATCACGTCGCGGATCGTCGGCACCCCGGCGAGCAGCATGGTGACCCGGTCCCAGCCGAACGCCATGCCACCGTGCGGCGGCGGGCCGTACTTGAACGCGTCCAGCAGGAAGCCGAACTGCGACCGCGCCTCCTCCTGGGTCAGCCCGATCACGTCGAACACCTGCTGCTGCATGGCCTGGCGGTGGATGCGGATCGAGCCGCCGCCGATCTCGTAGCCGTTGCAAACCATGTCATAGGCGTCGGCGATCGCCCCGCCCGGCTCGGTGGCGAACTTGTCGGCCCACTCCGGCAGCGGCGCGGTGAAGGGGTGGTGCACCGCCGTCCAGCCGCCCTCCTCGGTCTGCTCGAACATCGGGGCGTCGACCACCCACAGGAATGACCACTGGGACTCGTCGATCAGCTCGCAGCGGCGGCCGATCTCCAGCCGCGCGGCGCCGAGCAGCTCCTGCGACGCGTGGGCGGCTCCGGCCGCGAAGAAGATCGCGTCGCCGGGACCCGCGCCTGTCGCGGCGGCGAGGCCGGTCCGCTCTGAATCGGAGATGTTCTTGGCCACCGGGCCGCTGACCTCGCCGTCCGCGCCGACGAGCACGTACGCCAGCCCGCGGGCGCCGCGTGACTTGGCCCAGTCCTGCCAGCCGTCCAGCTCGCGGCGGGTCTGCGCCGCGCCGCCTGGCATGACGACCGCGCCGACGTACGGGAGCCTGGAAGATCTTGAACTCGGTGCCGGCGAAATAGCCCGTCAGGTCCGTGATCTCCACCCCGAAGCGCAGGTCCGGCTTGTCCGAGCCGTACCGGGCCATCGCGTCGGCGTAGGTCATCCGCGGCAGCGGCGTCGGGATCTCGTAGCCGACGATCTCGCGCCACAGCCGCGAGACGATGTCCTCGCCGACCCGGATGACGTCATCGCGGGTGACGAACGACATCTCGAGGTCGATCTGGGTGAACTCCGGCTGCCGGTCCTTGCGGAAGTCCTCGTCGCGGAAGCAGCGCGCGAGCTGGTAGTACCGTTCAAGGCCGCCGACCATCAGCAGCTGCTTGAAAAGCTGGGGCGACTGCGGCAGCGCGTACCAGTTGCCCGGCCGCAGCCGGACCGGGACCAGGAAGTCGCGGGCGCCCTCCGGCGTCGACCTGGTGAGGTACGGCGTCTCGACGTTGACGAACCTGTGCTCGCGCATGACGTCGCTGAGCAGGTAGGCGGCCTCGCTGCGGATCCGCAGGGCGCGGGCGGTCTCGGCGCGGCGGACGTCGAGGTAGCGGTACTTGATCCGGACGTCCTCGTTGATCTCGGCGTCGCCCTCGACCGGGAACGGCAGCGGCTCGGCCTCGCTGAGTACCTCGACGTCCGCGGCGACCACCTCGACGGCGCCGGTGGGCAGGTCGGGGTTCTCGTTCCCGGCCGGGCGCACCCGGACGTCGCCGGTCACCTTGACGCAGAACTCGGCCCGCAGCTCGTGGCCAGTCTCCTCGCTGCTCGCCTCCTCGCCGCGCCACACGACCTGCACCACGCCACTGGCGTCGCGCAGGTCGATGAAGACCACCCCGCCGTGGTCGCGCCGCCGCGCGACCCATCCCGCGAGCACCACCCGCTCCCCCGCGTGCTCCGCACGCAGCGTCCCGGCCTCATGGGTCCGGATCATGCGTATCCAGCCTTTCCAGGGCCGCGCCCCGCTCCGTCAGTCCGCCGTAGCCTCGGTTACCGCCACCGCGCCGCGGCCAAGGCCCTTAACCCTAATCCACACCGGCCCGCGAGCTGTTCCCGGACGACTATACGGGGAAGCCCGCCGCTTCCTGGCAGCCGATTATCGAACTGCGCCCGGCTGCCAGGCCTCATACGATGGACGTGTACGATCGCGCGGTTCGCGGCCATGACGAAAGGACGACCTGGTGAAGACCGACAACAGCCCGGCCCGGGGGATGCGGGACCTGCTGCCCGCCGATACCGCCACCCGGGACCATGTGCTGGCGGCCATCACCGGCGTCTACCGGCAGTACGGCTACCAGCGGATCGAGACGCCCGCGCTGGAGAACATCGAGCGACTGCAGTCGGGCCAGGGCGCCGACAACGAGAAGCTGATCTTCCAGGTCCTCAGGCGCGGCCTGCCCGCCGAGGTGGAGGCGGGCACGCCGCTGCGCGACCTGGTTGACCTGGGCCTGCGCTATGACCTGACCGTTCCGCTCACCAGGTTCTACGGGGCGAACCAGGCGCACCTGCCGGTGCCGTTCCGGTCCCTGCAGGTGGGACCGGTCTGGCGGGCGGAGCGCCCGCAGAAGGGCCGGTACCGGCAGTTCTACCAGTGCGACATCGACATCATCGGCGAGCCGACCATCCTCGCCGAGGCCGAGCTCATCGAGGCCACTGCCGAGGCACTGTCGGCCGTCGGGCCTGGCCGACTTCACCGTCCGCCTGTCTGACCGCCGGTTCCTCGCCGCCCTGGCCGAGGCCGCGGGCGTCCCCGCGGGCGAGCAGGCCGCCTTCTTCATCATCCTCGACAAGCTCGACAAGATCGGCTGGGACGGGGTCCGCGCCGAGCTGCACCGATGCCGGGATCTCCGAGGCCGCCGCGACGGCGGCGCTGGACATGATCGCCGCCGTCCAGAACCTCCCCGCCGACAAGATCGCCGATGCCCTGGCGGACGCCGTGCCTGGCCTGCCCGAGGACGTGCCCGCCGACCTGGCCGCGACGGCCGCCTGCCTGGAACGCCTCACCGCGACCCGGCCGCTGCGCTGGGATTTCGATCCGACGCTCGTGCGCGGCATGGGCTACTACACCGGGCAGGTCTTCGAGATCATCACCCCCGGGTTCGGCGGTTCCGTCGCCGGCGGCGGCCGCTACGACAAGCTGATCGGCCGCTGGCTCGGCCGTGACGTGCCGGCCTGCGGGTTCTCCATCGGGTTCGAGCGCATCACCGACCTGCTCGCCACCCGCCCGCAGCGCGACGCGGTCGCCGTCTTGACCGAGCCCGATGTCCACCCGGCCGACGCCCTGGCGGCGGCCCGCCGGCTGCGCGCCCAGGGCCGCGTCACCGAGGTCATCCGGCGCAGCGGCAAGCTGCCTGCCCAGCTCACCCGCCTCGAAGGCGCTGGCTTCACCGCGCTCCTGCACCTGCGGACGGCCACGGACGCCACGGACGCCCAGCCGCGCCCGCTCGGCGGCCCGGCCGCCTGACCCCGCCGCCGGTACCGGTAACCCGCCGGTACCGGCGGGTTGCAGGCGGCCCCAGGGCTGGTCGCGCGGGAGGCGGTCGCGCGGGAGGCGGTATACCGACACGTGAGAGCGCGACTCGGCGGTGAACTCGGCGCCGAGCCAGTCCGCGTGCCTGGTCTCCAGCTCGAATCCGGCCAGTTGCGCCATGAGATCGAGCTCAGCGGGCCAGATGTAGCGGTGCGGGCTGCGGGACAGCCGGGCTTGCCCGGCCTCATCCGCGTCCTCACCGAACCAGAAGTGGTGCGAGACGACGTGCTGGCGCAGCACGTCGTAGGTGTCCAGGCCGATGTAGCCGGGGCCGGCCTCCCACACCACGGCCTGCTGGCCCGGCGGGAGCTTGCGCAGCTCGGGAACCCACAGCTCGATGACGAACCGGCCGCCGGGCTTGAGGTGCCGGGCGGCATTGCGGAAGCACGCCACCTGCCCGGCCTGAGTCAGCAGGTTGGAGATGGTGTTGTAGACGAGGTAGACGAGGGTGTAGTGGCCGGGGGCACGGGTGGTCGCCATGTCGCCGGCGGTCACCGGAATCGTCGCGTCGTCCGCCTTCTCACGCAGCCGGTCGATCATCGGCCGCGACAGCTCGATGCCCGCCACGGGGATCCCCGCGCTCCGCGAGCGGGATGGCCACGCGGCCGGTGCCGATGGCGAACTCGAGCGCCGGCCCGCCGCCGGCGAGCCGGGCGAGGCGATCCACCGCCGGCCCCAGCACTTCGGGTGCGAACATGCCGCGGCCCGGCGTGTCATATCGCCCGGCGGTATCGGCGTCCCAGATCTCTTCTTGCCTCATGCCGCCAACGATTCCCGCGAGGGCGGCCGATGTCTAATGATTTCAGGGTCGCGGGGATTAGCCCCGGGTTCGCCATCACGATCTCCCAAAGGCTGAGCGCGCCTAGCCGGCAAAGGCACCACCGGCCTGGCGGGGATCGGCGGCCACCATTTCCTCGGCTTACTCGGCGGCAGGGAGGGGATTCCGCCTCGTTGATGAAAAGCGCGCGTAGTTGACGATCGGCGGGCCGGTGTACCGCAGGGGGGCGTGCCGGCCTGCCGCAAGCACGTCTGCCCCGACCTCAGGTGTCGTATCGGGTGGGGCGGGTCTCGTAGGTGCGTCCGCTGGGCGTGGTCCAGCGGAAGACGCCCGGTTCTGGCTGGTCCAGCTTCCACCCTGGGGCTTGCTTGGCGCGGTGGTGGTGGCGGCACGGGAGTCCGATGTTGCACTCGTCGGTCGGGCCGGCTGGCCACGGCCGCGTGTGGTCCATGTCGGAGTGCCGCGAGCTGGCCTGGCATCCCGGGGCCGGGCAGGTGCCGCTGCGGGCGCGGGTCAGGTGCGCGAGCTTCCTGCTGGGCCGGTAGCGGGGCTCGGCGTGGCGATGGTCGCAGGTGCCCTTGGCGATCGGCTCGGGAGTGAGCTTCAGCCGGGCGAGGAATTCCGCTAGTGCCGCTGCCTGGGCGGGCGTGGGCTGCCGACTGGGACCGGCGGGCGGGGTGGTGGTGTCGGGTGGGGGATTCCAGGTGTGGCGTCCTCGGGCGCAGCCGTGGGCGGCGGCGGTGCCGTCGTCGGCAATGAGGGTGACGCACCAGCGGGTGGCGGGATGGCGGGAGGCGGCTTGGATCATGTCGCGCAGTGTTCGCGGGTCGATGATGTCGCGGCCGGCTTCTCCGGGCATGGCGGACCAGCCGTAGGCGGTGCCGACGGGGACGAGGAGGTTGATGGTGGCGGCGAAGGGGGCGCGGCCGCCGGGCCTGCCGGGGCCGGGCGGGCCGAACGGCCACGGGCGACGGTCTCCCCCGCCACCGCCACCCCCGCCGTTCCCGTCGCCGTCTTGGTCGTCTTCGTCCCAGTCGTCGTAGTCATCCCACGGGCCGTCCCGCCAGCGCTCGTCGCCGTCGGGCTGGCCCTGGCCACCGTGCCGGTCGCCGTCTCGGCGGTCCTGGTCGTCTCGGCGGTCCTGGTCGTCTCGCGGTCGGTCGTCCGGCTGGCCACCACGGTGACCGGGTCCCGGCCTCCCGCCGCGCCGGTCGCCGTGCTCGCCGCCGCCGGCGCTGCCGCCGTCGCTGCTGCCGCTGCCCCTGCTATCGCCGCCCTCGCCGCCGCTGGCGCTGCCGCTGCCGCTGCTGTCGCCGCCCTCGCCGCTGCCGTTGCCGTTGCTGCCGTTGCTGCCGTGGTGCGGGGCGGAGCCGGGGGTGGCGGCGGGGTGGCCGTTGTGGCTGTCGTGACCGCTGTAGCTATCGGGGCCGGGGTGATCGCGGCGATCGGGCGGGATGCGGTCCAGCGGGTCGCGGCCCTGGGTGAGGTCGAGGTAGACCATCACCTCGGCCTCGCGCTGGCCCAGCTTGACGCCGTGCGTGCGGAGGTAGCTGGCCAGGCCGCGGATGTGCTGCTCGGAGGCCAAGATCTCCTCGATCGGCATCTCGCGGACGGCTAGGGCGTAGTTGCCCGAGCGCTCCATGAACTTCTCCACCCGGGCCTTGCGGCGGGTGGCGCGCTCCCTGCGCTTGCGCTCGGCCTCCGGGGCCAGCGACATCGCCAGCTTCGCCGCGCGCCTGCGCAGCGCGGTGTAGGCCAGGCCGGGGGCGTCGGGAGCGAGCATCTCGTCGACCTTGCGGGCCAGCTCGTCCGTGAGGCCGCTGGTGATGTCGGCCACCGCCTGAGCCCGCCGGTCATCCAGCCTTCCGGCGGCCAGGAGCTGGTCCATTCGCGGCAGCCGGTCCCGCAGCGCCAGCGACAGCTCCATCCGCTCCTCGGCCTGCACGCGGCTGTCGGTGAGGTGGAACGCAAGCTCGTCGGCCGCCATCTCGGCCGCGCTGTTCGCCAGCAGCCACCGGCCATCCTCGCCCCGGGCCGCCGTGGCGCCTGACTCCCAGCGGCGGCGGGCGAACTCCCGCGTCCCCCGCAGTTCCAGCCACTGCGCCCGGCACGCCAGCCGCCGCGCCGCCCCGACAAGACCGATGACCTCGTCGTCGGACATGGCGCCCAGCCCGCCGCCGGTCACGGCGTATTCGGCCAGCATGCCCAGCGACACCCCGGGCGGCATCGACTCGCCCGCGGCACCAGGCCCGAAGCCCAGGACAGGTACGTCGTCGTCCTCTCGGGACTCATCGTGGCGGGATTCATCGTGGCGGGGGTCGCTGCCCGCGAAATCCTCATTCACCGGCAGGCCAGCGGACTCCTCCTCGGCCAGCGATTCCTCGGCCAGCGACTGCATCGCCGCCTGCCAGGCCTCCCGACCCAGGCCATCGAAGTCGTCATCGTCTAGCCAGGCTGGCCACTCCCGGTGGCCCGGCTGTTGCTGTGGTTGCGACTGTGGTTGCGACTGTGCGCGCCGCTCCCGATCCGGGTTCTCCGCCATGGCCACCTCCCCGCCGACCCGAAGCCCCTGCCCCTGCCCCTGAAATTCGCGCGAGCCTGACGAGCAGGCTGCGGATGAGTGCTTGAACTCACGCGTTACACCAGAACATAGTATCGAATCCCGAGTAATCGAGCAAGCCGCGGGGCCGTGGCTGGCGGCGTGAAACTTTCCGTTGAGGAGAGCAAGAACGGGATCCTAGACGGCCCGGAGCGCCACGCAGAGGGACACCGGGATCGCCTAGAGGCCTTTGATCGCCTAGAGGCCTTTTTGGGCGGGGCGCCGCAAGCCGGCGAGGAACGGGTTGGCGGCGCGCTCGGCGCCGATGGTTGTCTGGGAGCCGTGGCCGGGGAGGACCACGGTGAAGTCGGGCAGCGTGAGGGTCTTCGCGAGGCTGCCCATCATCTTCTTGTGGTCACCTCCTGGCAGGTCCGTTCGGCCGATGGACCCGGCGAAAAGCAGGTCGCCGGAGAAGAGGACGTCAAGCGCGCCGTCCCCGGCGGGGTCGGCGTGCCCGTCTTCCGTCGTGTCTTCGGTCGTGCGGAAGGTGACCGATCCCTCGGTATGGCCGGGCACGTGACTCACCGTGAAGGGGATGCCGGCCAGGGTGAAGGCGGTGTTGTCCGCGAGCTCCTCGACGTCGTCCGGCTCGGTGAAGGTCATCCCGCCGAAGAGCCGCCGCGAGCCCGTCAGGGACAGGCCCTTTCCCGGGTCAGAAAGCAGCGCACGGTCGTCGGGATGGATGTAGGCTGGGATGCCCTTGGCCCCGCAGACCGGCCCGACCGACCAGATGTGGTCGAGGTGACCGTGCGTGAGCAGCACCGCGATAGGCTTCAGCCGGTAGCGGGTGAGGAGCTCCTCGATGCCGCTCTCCGCGTCCTGCCCAGGGTCGACGATCACGCATTCCTCGCCGGCAGCGGGCGCGACAACATAGCAGTTGGCGGCGAAAGCCCCGGCGGGAAACCCAGCGACTAGCACACGAACAGGCTACCGAGTCCGACCTGCTCCGCTGCGAACCGGTAACGACAGTACCGATTTTCGCTGTAGGCGGGTACGATTCGCGAACGATCACGCACTTTCTCCAGGTACGCGCAGGAACCGCGAGCAAGCGGATTAGGGGAGGTCAGAACCGATGCCGGGCAGCAAGGAGCGGGCTCGCCGACGTGCACGCGAGCACTACGAGCGGCAGCGGCAGGCGCGAATGGCGCGACGCAAGAAGATCCAGCGCTGGACCCTGACTGGCCTGGGCGTCGTCATGGTGGCGGCCCTGGCGCTTGGCCTGTCGCTGACCTTCGCCACCGGCGGAACGCCGAAGGCCGCGCCGTCCAAGAAGGCGACCCCCTCGCCATCGGCGAGCGCCAGCCCCAGTGCCAGCGCCACCACCGCCGCGGTCGCGGAGCCGGCGCATCACTGCACCTACACGTCGGGCAGCAAGGCGAGCCTGCCCCCGGCGACCCCGGACTGGGCGGCTAGTTACACGGCCACGATCAACACCAACCGCGGCCCCATCGTCATCAAGCTGGCGAACTCGAAGGCGACCTGCACGGTCGGCTCGTTCGTCCACCTGGCGGAGACCAACTTCTGGAACAACACCCAGTGCCACCGGGTCTCCAACAGCCAGGGCTTGTACATGCTCCAGTGCGGCGACCCGACCGCCAAGGCCAGCCAGACCTTGTCGTGCTCATCGGCCACGCTGGGCACTGGCGGTCCCGGGTATCAGTTCAACGACGAGAACCTGAAGGGGGCCACTTACCCGGCAGGGACCGTCGCGATGGCCAATAGCGGGCCTAACACGAACGGCAGCCAGTTCTTCCTGGTCTTCGCGAACACGTCGCTGGCCGCGTCCTACACCCCGTTCGGGACAATAACCTCCGGGCTGGATATCCTCCAGAATGTAGCCAAAGACGGCACTTCGTGCACAATGTCTGCTGGCGGAGGCGTGCCCAAGGAGAAGGTCATCATTAATAGCGTCTCCATCAAGAAGGCTTGAGCACTACCACACGCCCTGCTCACCGGGGCAGCTGATGAACCAGGAGGTTCGCCGTGACCACCGCCAACGATCCATGGGGTCGGGTAGACGCCGACGGGACGGTCTACGTGCGTACAGCCGATGGCGAGCGGGTGATCGGCTCGTGGCAGGCGGGCAGCCCGGAGGAGGCACTCGCCTTCTTCCGGCGCAAGTTCGAGGCGCTGGAGACCGAGGTCACCCTCATCGAGCGGCGCATCGCCGCGACCGACGTGTCCCCCGCCCAGGCGCAGGCGACCGTCCAGCGGCTCCTCACGACCGTCACCGACGCTAACGCGCTGGGCGACCTGGACGGGCTTCGCACCCGGCTGCAGGCCCTGACGTCGGCGGTCGATCACCGCCGTGAGGAAGTCAAGGCGCAGCGCGAGCACGCCCGCGCCGAGGCCCGCGGCGTCAAGGAGCGGATCGTCGAGGAGGCGGAGCACATCGCCGCTACCGCGACGCACTGGAAGGCCAGCGGCGAGCGGATGGCCGAGCTGCTTGAGGAGTGGAAGGCCGCCCCGCACGCCGACCGTGCCATCGAGGCGGGACTGTGGAAGCGGCTGTCGGCCGCGCGCAACTCCTTCACCAAGCGGCGCAAGGCCTACTTCGCCTCGCTGGAGGCTGAGCGGGAGAGCGTCCGGGCGAGCAAGGAGAAGCTCGTGGAAGAGGCCGAGGCCCTGGCCGACTCCACCGACTGGGGTCCCACCACCAGCGCCTACCGTGAGCTGATGCGCGCCTGGAAGGAATCGGGCCGGGCCAGCCGCGAGGTCGAGGCCGACCTGTGGAAGCGGTTCAGGGACGCGCAGGACAAGTTCTTCGCGGCCCGCACCGAGGTGTTCGCCGTCAAGGAGGCCGAGCTCCGGCAGCACGCCGCTATCAAGGAGGACCTGCTCGTCGAGGCGCAGGCGCTGGTTCCCGTCACCGACCTGAAGGCCGCGCGGGCCGCGCTGCGCTCCGTCCAGGAGCGCTGGGAGATGGCCGGGCCGGTGCCGCGCGACTCCCGCGACCAGCTTGAGGGCGGGCTGCGCAAGGTCGAGGAGGCGGTCCGCCGGGCCGAGGACGCGCAGTGGAAGCGGTCCAACCCCGAGGCGCTCAGCCGGGCGCAGGACACGGTCAACCAGCTGCGCTCGGCGATCTCCTCGCTGGAGTCACAGCTGGCCCGGGCCAGCGAGCGGGGCGACAGTTCCGGCGTCCGCAAGGCGGAGGAGGCCCTGTCGGCCCGGCGCTCCTGGCTGGCGGAGGCCGAGCGCACCCTGGCCGAATTCTCGGGCTGACCTCTCCTGGGGGATGGGCGCCTATCCCCCAGGATCAGCTCGTCATGCGGTAGACGTCGTAGACGCCGTCTACGCCGCGGACCGCGCGCAGGACGTCGCCGAGGTGCGCCGGATCGCCCATCTCGAACGTGAAGCGGCTGATCGCCACCCGGTCCCTGGTCGTGGTCACCGAGGCGGCCAGGATGTTCACGTGCTGGTCGGACAGCACGCGGGTCACGTCGGCGAGCAGCTTGGTCCGGTCGAGCGCCTCGACCTGGATCGCGACGAGGAAGACCGAGCCATCGCTGGGCGCCCAGTGCACGGGGACCATCCGCTCGCGCTGGGTCTGGGTCAGGTGCTGCACATTGACGCAGTCGGCACGGTGCACCGAGACCCCGTGCCCGTGCGTGACGAAGCCCGCTATCTCGTCGCCGGGCACCGGGGTGCAGCACTTGGACAGCCGGACCCACACGTCGGGGGTGCCCTCGACCTCGACGCCGACGTCAGACGACCCCTGCGGCCGGGTCGCGCGCGCGGCGCGGGCAGGCAGGGTCGTCTCGGCCAGGTCCTCGTGCGCGCCCGCCTCCCCGCCGACGAGGCTGACGAGGCGGTTGACCACCGCCAGGGCGCTGATCCGGCCCTCGCCCACGGCAGCGTAGAGCGCTGACAGGTCCGGGTACCTGAGTTCCCTGGCGACATCGCGCAGCGTGTCGGCGCTGGTAAGGCGCTGCAACGGCAGCCCCTGCTTGCGCATCACCTTGGCGATCTGGTCCTTGCCCGCCTCGACGGCGGCCTCGCGGCGCTCCTTGGTGAACCACTGGCGGATCTTGTTCCGCGCGCGGGCGCTCTTGACGAACGTGAGCCAGTCCCGGCTCGGCCCGGCCTCTTGCGCCTTGGAGGTGAAGATCTCCACGGTGTCGCCGTTGTCCAGGGCGTAGTCCAGCGCGACGAGGCGGCCGTTGACCCGCGCGCCGATCGTGCGGTGCCCGACCTCCGTGTGGATCGCGTAGGCGAAGTCGACCGGCGTCGCGTCGTGCGGCAGCTGGACGACCTCGCCCTTCGGCGTGAACACGTAGACCTCGTTGCCCGCCAGGTCGAAGCGCAGGGAGTCGAGGAACTCGGCGGGATCCTCGGTCTCCCGCTGCCAGTCGACGAGCTGGCGCAGCCACGCCATCTCGGTCGTCTCGTCCCAGCCCTTGGCCCGGCCGCCGGCCCTGGTCGCGTCGCCCCTGGGGGCAGCGGTACCGCCCTTGCCGCCGCTAGTCGCGCCGGCGTTCATCTCGTCCTTGTACTTCCAGTGCGCCGCGACACCGTACTCGGCGCGCTTGTGCATCTGCCAGGTGCGTATCTGCAGTTCGACGGGCTTGCCCCCGGGGCCGATGACCGTCGTGTGCAGGGACTGGTACATGTTGAACTTGGGCATCGCGATGTAGTCCTTGAACCGGCCGGGGACCGGGTTCCACCGCGCGTGGATCGTGCCGAGCGCCGCGTAGCAGTCCCGTACCGTATCGACGAGGACCCGGATGCCCACCAGGTCGTAGATCTCGTCGAAGCCGACGTTCCTGGCGATCATCTTCTGGTAGATCGAGTAATAGTGCTTCGGCCGGCCAGTCACGGTGCCCTTGATGCGCGCCTCGTGCAGGTCGGCGGACAGGTCCGCGATGACATCCTGGAGGAACTGGTCCCGGCGCGGCGCCCGCTGGGACACCAGGCGGGCGATCTCGTCGTACCGCTTCGGGTACAGCATCGCGAACGAGAGGTCCTCCAGCTCCCACTTCACCGTGTTCATGCCGAGCCGGTGGGCGAGCGGGGCGAAGATCTCCAGCGTCTCGCGGGACTTGCGCTCCTGCTTTTCGCGGGGCAGGTAGCGCAGCGTCCGCATGTTGTGCAGGCGGTCGGCCAGCTTGATGACCAGGACGCGGATGTCGCGGGACATCGCGACGACCATCTTGCGGACGGTCTCGGCCTCGGCTGAGTCGCCGTACTTCACCTTGTCGAGCTTGGTGACGCCGTCCACCAGCGCCGCGATGTCCTCGCCGAACTCCCCGCGCAGCTCGACGAGCGTGTACGGGGTGTCCTCCACGGTGTCGTGGAGGAGTGCGGCACAGATCGTGTCGGTGTTCATGCCCAGCTCGGCCAGGATCGTCGCGACGGCGAGCGGGTGCGTGATGTACGGGTCGCCGCTCTTGCGCTTCTGTTCCCTGTGCCAGTAGGCGGCGACCTCGTAGGCGCGCTCTACCAGCCGGATGTCCGCCTTGGGGTGGGTCACCCGGATGGTCTTGACGAGCGGTTCAAGGACTGGGTTCACTCCGGACCCCCGCTGGGCGTCCCAGCCTCGCGAGGCGGCGGCGCACGCCGACGCCGGACGGGGCGGACTGAGTGGCGGGCGCGAGATCCTGGTGCCCCTCGCGCTGCGACGCGGGCTCGGCCGCGGGCGCGGCAGACTGCGGCCGCGTCGCCGCAGGTGCCTGATCAGTGCCGTCGTCTGGCTGGTGCCTTGTCGCCAAGGATCTTGCCATCGAGCTTCTCGGCATCCTTGATCCGGGCAGCGTCGGCGCTGGCCGTGGCGGTCGCTAGTACATCACCGGCCACTCGCGCTCCTTGTATCTGCCGAGCCACCAGTCTACTTACGGTCGTTAACCTGTGAGTAAATACCCGTATTCCCGCACGTGCATTTTCACGTGCGATACCTCACACCATATGGAGGAATGCGCGGTTACACCGTAAGGAGGGAACGGATCTCCAGGCCTGGCAGCCTGTCCCGGCCTTTCAGGAAGGAAAGCTCCATGAGGAAGGCGATGCCCACGGCGGTGCCGCCAGCCCGGCTGACCAGGCTGGCGGTAGCGCGGGCTGTGCCGCCGGTGGCGAGCACGTCATCGACGATCAGCACCCGGTCGCCTGGCTCGAAGGCGTCCTGGTGGACCTCCAGGGTGGCGCGGCCGTACTCCAGGTCGTACTCCTGCGCGAACGTCGCGGCCGGCAGCTTGCCCTTCTTGCGGACAGGGACGAAGCCCGCGCCGAGCCGGCACGCGACCGGGGCGGCCAGGATGAAGCCCCGGGCCTCGATGCCGGCCACCTTGTCCACGTCCCCGGCGCCCGAGCCGAAGGCGCCGACGAGGCCGTCGATCACCTCGCTGAACGCCCTCGCGTCCGCCAGCAGCGGCGTGATGTCCTTGAACAGCACGCCGGGCTGCGGGTAGTCCGGCACGTCGCGCACGTGCGCGACGATGAGGTCGGCCAGGTCACGGCGGGAGGCGCTCGCGGGCGAGGTCACCGCCGCCTACCGCCTCTTCTTCCGGTGGGCGCTGCCGCCGCGGGGCTGCTGGCGCACGGTCGCGCGGGCCGTGGTCGGCTGGACCGCCTGCGCCGGGGCCGCGGCGGCCATGTCATCCGCCTCACCGCTGGCCGTCGTCTGCGCCGTCGTCGGTCGCCGGTGTCACGGTCTTCGACCGCGACCGAGGAGACCGCGGCGGGTCTGGTGGCCGCCTGGCCCGTGCCGGCCTTGGCCGTGCCGACCTTCGCCTCGGCCTCCGACCGCTTGGCCGCCGCCCGGCCGCCCGCCTCGCGGCGGGTGACCCGCTCGCGGAGCTTGCGCATCGCCGGCTCGCGCTCCTTGAGGTCGGCGAGCACCGGGGTGGCGATGCACAGCGACGAGTACGTGCCGGACAGCATGCCGACGAACAGGACGAGCGACAGGTCGTTCAGCGTGCCGGTGCCGAGCAGGGTGCCGCCGATGAACAGGATGGACGCCACCGGGATGAGGGCGGTGAGCGAGGTGTTGATCGACCGGACAAGCGTCTGGTTGAGCGCCAGGTTGGCCGCCTGGGTGTAGGTGGACCGCTCGCTGGTCACCAGGCCGGCGGTATTCTCCCGGACCTTGTCGAAGACCACCACCGTGTCGTACAGGGAGTAGCCGAGGATGGTCAGCAGGCCGATGACCGAGGTCGGGCTGCACCGTGAAGCCGATGAGCGCGTACACGCCGACGGTGATGAGGATGTCGTGCATCAGCGCGACGAACGCGCCGACCGCCATCTTCCACTCGAACGCGATCGACAGGTAGATGACGATCACGATCAGGAAGATGATGAGGGCCTCAAGGGCCTTGGAGGTAATGCCGCTGCCCCAGGTCGGCCCGACGAACTGGACGCTCATGCCGCTGGACGGGACGTGGAACGCCTTCTCCAGGGCGGCCTCGACGGCCTGGCTGACCTTCGGCGCGAGCTGGCTGGTCGTGACCTGCCACTGGTGCGGGTGCGACAGGAACTGGGCGGCCGAGCTGCCGCCGCCCGCGCTGCTCACGACGCGGCTGATGGCCCCCTGGGAGGCCGTGGGCGCCGTGAACTGATAGACCGAGCCGCCCTTGAAGTCCACGTTGAAGTTCAGCCCGCGGATCCCCAGGGCCGCGATGCTGACCAGCAGGATGACACCGGAGATCAGGTACCACATCCGCTGGCGGCCCACGATGTTGACCGAGACCTCGCCCCGGTACAGCCGCCCGGGGATCTCGGTTAGGCGGATCATCTCATGCCTCCGTCGAGGTCGTCGAGCCGGTCGTGGAGCTAGCCGAGGATCCTGAGGCGGACCCGTCCACGGGACGGCCGCCGGTCGTCGGCCGCTGGGCGCGGACCGTCCGCCGGCCCCCGCCGCGCCAGGGGTTCCTGGCCCCGAGCCGCGCCGGATCGAGCCCCGACCACTTGTGCCCGCCGCCGTAGAACTTCGTCCCGGCCAGCAGGGTCACCATCGGCTTGGTGAAGAGGAACACCACGAGGACGTCGATCAGCGTGGTCAGGCCGAGGGTGTAGGCGAAGCCCTGGACGTCGCTGACCGCGAAGTGGTACAGCAGGACGGCCGCCAGGAACGACACCGTGTCCGACACGATGATCGTGCGCCGGGCGCGCTTCCAGCCGCTCTCCACGGCGGGGCGCAGCGCCTTACCCTCGCGCACCTCGTCTCTGAGACGCTCGAAGAACACGATGAACGAGTCGGCCGTGATGCCGATCGCGACGATGAGGCCGGCGATGCCCGACAGCTCCATCGTGAAGTTCTGGTACTGGCTCAGCAGCACCACCGCCAGGTAGGCCAGCAGCGCCGCGATGAGCAGGCTGGACACCGACACCAGCGCCCAGGCCCCGGTAGTACATGAACAGGTAGATGATCACCAGGATGAGGCCGATGATCCCCGCGACGAGGCCCGCCACCAGCGAGTCGTGGCCGAGCTGGGCGGAGATCGAGCTGACCTGCTGCTGGGTGAACGACAGCGGCAGCGCGCCGAACTTCAGCACGTTCGCGAGCTGGTTCGCCTGGTCCTGGCTGAAGCCCGCCGGCTGCGGCCCGGTGATCTCGATCTGGCCGGCGGTGATCGGCTGGCTCGTCTCCGGCGCGGACTGCACGTCGCCGTCGAGGACGACGGCGGTCTGGTTGAGCACCGCGTCGTTCTGGTTGCCGCTCTGGTAGCCGGAGAAGTACGTGTTGTACTGGTTCGTGGTCAGCGTGCCGAATGCCGAGGCGGCCCTGCCGTTGATCGTCAGGTCAACGACCCACTGCTCGGTGTTCTGCTGGAGGCCGGTGGTGACGTTGGTGATGTCCTTGCCCTCGAAGACGGCCTTGTCCAGGACGTACTTGCCGCCGCTTGCGTCGCACGAGACGATCTGGCTGTTCGTCGTCGTCGTAGGTGGTGGAGGAGTTCGCGTCGGTGTAGCCGACCGTGGACTTCCAGGATCGGTGGACGGTGTAGGCGTTGGCCCCCGGCTTGCACACCAGCTTGTTGAACAGCTTCATCGTGGCGGCGTTGACCTTGGTCGCGTCCCCGTAGTACGGCGGGGCCGACGCGGACGGCGACGGGGTCGCGGCCGGGGTGGCGCTCGCGCTGGACGTCGGCGTCGCGCTCGCCTTCGGCGTCGAGGCTGGCGCTCGGCGTCGAGCTGGCGCTCGGCGACGCGGAGGCCGCGACCGCCGGGGCGTTCGTGCACGATGTACGCCTGCGTGCTCGCCTTCGTCGCGGTGCCGCTGGGCGTCGGCGTGGTCCCCGTCGCCGCTGGCGTGCTCGTGGCGGCGCGGCGAGCTGGACCCGCTCGGGCTCGGCGACGCCGAGCCGCTCGGGTTGGCCGACGGGGTCTGCGTGCTGGCTGCCGGTGTAGGGGTCATACAGCAGCACCGCGCGGAAGCGCAGCTGGGCGGTGGTGCTGATCAGGTTGATGACCTGGTCGGCCGCCTTGCCCGGCACCGAGACCTGGATGAGGTTGGAGCTCAGCTGCTCCACCTGGGCACCGGAGTTACCGGTGCCGTTGACGCGCGAGGTCAAGACGTTGATCGCCTGCTGCATCTCGCCCGCGGCCGGCGGCTTGTTGCCCGCGGTGGCCGCCTTGCAGCACCACCTGCGTGCCGCTGGACAGGTCAAGGCCAAGCCCGACCTTGAACTGCTGGTGCCACTTGCCGGGGCTGAACGTCGCCGATCCGAGGATCGAGAACAGCATGACCAGGATGATCACGATCAGCCCGGTCAGTGCCCGCCATGGGTGGGGGGCGCTCCTGCTCGGGGGTGCCACTTGTCGCCTGCCTCTGAGCTTGCCGTGTGTCCTATGCGGTAAGTTAGCGCGGGTTAGTCCTGCTTGGTACCGGTGGCCTTTTCGTAGGCGTCGGAGTCTTCGCGAATCCTCCTCGGCCACGGGAGACTCGTCAGCCTCGGCCTCGACGCCTGCCGCGTCGTCCTCGCCGTACTGCTCGGCGTCGGCGTCCTCCGAGTCTTCGGCGTCCGCCTCGTACGTGTCCTCAACCGCATCGGCGGGGCTGACCACGTCCATGATCGCGCGCTTCATGAAGCGCACCTCGATCCCGGGAGCCACCTCGAGGACTACGTCGTCGCCGTCCACCTCCACGACCGTCGCGTACATGCCGGCCGTCGTCCGCACCCGGGCGCCCGGGGCGATGGTGTTCTGCTGCTGCGCGGCCTGCTGACGGCGGCGCTGCTGCGGCCTGATCATGAAGAAGTAGACCAGGGCGAAGATCGCCACGGCGAAGAGGATGAATTCATACGAGCCGCCAGACGACTTAGTCGACGAGCTCGCGGCGAGAACGTTGTACATGCCCATATCGGGGCATCCTTCCAGTTGACTTCCGCTGGCTGCTGGCACCACCGGGAACCCAGGGGCCACCCTGGAGGCCACTGCCAGCCTTGCGCAGTGTAGCGGCGCTTAGTAAAGCACACATACACCCTATGAGGTTTCCGGCCGTGATCGTGACCTGGCTGGTATCAAGTCGGCCGGCGTTCAATCAAACAACGTCGGCGACTCCGCTCGAAGATGCCCGGCAGGCGGGGCCAGGCCGAGGTGCTCCCAGCCGGCCGGGTCGCGACCCGGCCGCGCGGCGTCCTGGCCAGCAGCCCGAGCCTGACGAGGAACGGCTCCGCGACGACCTCCACGGTCTCGGCCTCCTCCCCCGCCGCGATCGCGAGGGTGGACAGCCCGACGGGACCGCCGCCGAACCGGCGCACGAGCGCGCCGAGCACTGCCCGGTCCAGCCGGTCCAGGCCCAGCTCGTCGACCTCGTAGACGTCGAGCGCGGCCCGGGTGACGCCGCGATCGACCACGCCGTCGGCGCGCACCTCGGCGAAGTCCCGCACCCGGCGCAGCAGCCGGTTGGCGATCCGGGGCGTGCCGCGCGACCGCAGGCCAAGCTCCTCGATGCCGGCATCGTCGATCCGCACGCCCAGCAGGCCCGCGGACCGGCGGACGATCACGCCGAGCTCGTCGGGGCGTAGAAGTCCAGGTGCGCGGTGAAGCCGAACCGGTCGCGCAGCGGCGCGGGCAGCAGCCCGGCCCGCGTGGTCGCGCCGACCAGCGTGAAGGGGGCGATGTCGAGGGGGATCGCGGTCGCCCCGGGTCCCTTGCCCACGATGATGTCGACGCGGAAGTCCTCCATCGCGAGGTACAGCATCTCCTCGGCGGGCCGGGCCAGCCGGTGGATCTCGTCGATGAAGACGACCTCGCCCTCCTGCAGCGTGGAAAGGACCGCCGCGAGGTCGCCCGGCGCGCTCGATCGCCGGCCCGGAGGTGATCCGCAACGGCGCGCCGAGGCTCGGCGGCGATGATCATCGCGATCGTTGTCTTTCCCAGGCCAGGCGGCCCGGACAGCAGCACGTGGTCCGGTGGCCGGCCACGGCGCAGCGCGCCGCGCAGCAGCAGCGACAACTGCTCCCGGACCCGGGCCTGCCCGACGAAGTCGTCGAGCCGCTTGGGCCGCAGGGCGCCCTCGATGGCCCGCTCGTCCCCGTCCGCCAGCGGCGAGACGACGCGGTCACCCGGTTCACCTTCGCGCTCCCTCCCGGCCGGCCGCCGTCCCGGAGGGGCAGCGCCGTCCCGTCGCCGGGCAAGCTCCGCCTGCTCGGCCCGGGACAATGCCTCGTCGCTCACGCCGCCGAAACCCTCCGCCCGCTCATGTCCTGCTGAGCTTACGCAGAGCCGCGCGCAGCGCGGTGGCCACGTCCGGCACGTCACCGCCCGCCTCGGCGGCCTCGGCCTCCACGGCCGCCACCGCCGCCTCGGCGTCGCGCGCCGACCAGCCGAGGTTCACCAGGCCCGACTGGACCTGGTCGCGCCACGACGGGGCGGCGACCCGCCCGGCCGGGGCGGCCGCGCCGCCCGCGATCCCGTCGCCCGGCTCGCCGAGCTTGCCCGCGAGCTCGAGCACGATCCGCTGCGCGCCCTTCCTCCCGACGCCGGGGACCATCGTCAGGGCACCCAGGTCCTCGGTCGCGACCGCCTTGCGCAGCGCGTCCGGTGAGTGCACGGCCAGCATCGCGAGGGCCAGCCGCGGGCCAATGCCGGTAGCCGTCTGGAGGAGCTCGAACACGTTGCGCTCATCATCGGTGCCGAAGCCGAACAGCGTCAGCGAGTCCTCCCGCACCACCAGCGACGTGGCCACGCGGGCGGGCTCGCCGGGCCGCAGCGACGCGAGCGTGTCGGGGGTGCACTGCACCCGCAGTCCCACGCCGCCGACATCGATGACCGCGCCATCTGGCGTCACGCCAGCGACAGTCCCGGCAAGGTGAGCGATCACGGTGCCTCCCGCCCGGCGAGTCGCTGCCACCTCCTCGCTGACGCTCGTCGGCTGCATTCGCGGACGCCAGTGCTTACTGATTCGCTGCAAGCTCGCTCATGCTCTCAGTTCACGTCAGTGCACCGCGTTCGCCGACGCCGGCGCGGGCGAGCGCCGCCCGCCGCAGGAGCGCGCTGTCCCGCCACAGGTGACAGATCGCCAGCGCCAGGGCGTCGGCCGCGTCCGCCGGGGTGGGCCGCTCGTCCAGTCGCAGCAGCCGGGTCACCATTGTCGTCACCTGGTCCTTGTCGGCGCGCCCGTTTCCGGTGACCGCGGCCTTGACCTCACTGGGCGTGTGCAGCGCCACGGGCAGCCCGCGCCGCGCCGCGCACACGATCGCCACCGCCCCGGCCTGCGCCGTGCCCATCACGGTCCGCACGTTGTGCTGGCTGAACACCCGCTCCACCGCTACCGTGTCCGGCTCGTACTCGGTCAGCCAGCGCTCGATCTCCTGCTCGATCGCCAGCAGCCGCGCCGCGATGCCCTCATCGGCCCCGGTGCGGATCACGCCGACCGCCACCAGCCTCGGCGGCCGCCCGGGCACCCCGTCGACTACCCCGAGCCCGCACCTCGTCAGCCCTGGGTCCACCCCGAGCACCCGGGACGCCCGCACCCGAGCGGGTGCGACCATAAGCGCGCACCACCATCCGATCAGAGCGGACCCGATCCCAGGGGCCAGCGAACACCTGTTCGCCAACCCTACCGCCCCGCCGTCCGCAGATGTCGCGCGCCACGCCGAGGGCGCCAGCGAGCGGTCGCTCAGAAGTTGTCGATCATCCACGCGGGGCCGGGAAAGGCCGCCGCCAGGAACTCGTCGTCCGCGGGTGACCCGCCGGCCGCCAGGCCCGCCAGTCGCAGCGTCGGCACTGGCGTGCCGGCGTACAGCGCCGCCAGGCCCCGCGCCCCCACCGTCAGCGCCCCCGGGGCAACGCCTCCGCTCGCTCCAGTGGCCCCCGTCCGTTCTCGACGGTAAGCTCCCAGCCCCGGCTGCCTCCGCGTCGGGGACCACACCGCGCGGCCCTCCCCGGCCTGCTGATCCCGCAGCAGCATCCGAACGGACCCGGCAACTCCCCGGCCGAAGCCCCTGCGCGCCATCGCCGCCTGGCGCGTCGACCACGCGCAGCATCCACATGCCGGAGCTTGGTGAGCTGGGCGTCCCGCTCGCGCAGCAGCCACCAGATGGGGCTGCCCGGCGAGGTGGTCACCTCGACGGTGTCGGCGATGGACGAGTGCCCGGCGAGGACCGACCACACGGCCCGCTCGGCCGCCGGGGTCGCCGCGACGGTCCAGTCCGCCACCAGTACCGGGATGCCCGGCTTCCACCGGTAGGCGAGGAACGCGTCCTGGCTGAGGTACCGGTAGCGTGTCGGGGCTAGCGACCAGCCAGTGCTCGACGGCGGCGACGTCGCGGGTCAGCGGCCCGCAGTCCCGGCGCGCCTCGTGGACGCGGCCGAGGACGGAGATGAGCTCGGCGCCGTCGCCGGGAGCGGCCTTCCGGAACTCGACCTGGGCGGAGTCGTCCGGGCCGGGAGCCAGGTCCGGGCTGGCCAGCGACCGCAGCGAGCGGGCCGGGATGACCGCCGTGTAGCGGCTGCCGGCCAGTTCCCAGCCCAGCGACCGGTAGATGGGCATGGTCGCCGGGTAGAGGGCCGACAGCGGGTAGCCGCGCGCGGCGATCGCGCGCAGCACCTCGGACATGAGCTGGCGGCCCAGGCCCCGGCCGCGTGCCTCCGGGGCGATCTTGACGCCGGCGACCCCGGCCATGGGCAGCGCCCGGCCGGCCCACCACTGGCGCATGTCGTGCCAGTACGCGGAGCCGACCGGGCGCCCGTCGAGGAAGGCGCCGAGGCACCGGCCGTCGGTGACGCGCGATCTCGCTGCGGCGGACAGCCAGGCCTCCCGGTCCGCCGGGGGAGTGACGCCGAAGGCCCGCTCTACCAGGTCCAGCTGCGCGTCCAGGTCATCGTCCAGGCTCAGCGGCCTGATCTCCAGTTTGCTCACGCTGTCCCACCCTACGGGCAAGCCGAATGCGTGATCCACCCATTAAGGCTCGTCTGCGACCTAGCGGACCAATAGCCTGGGCGTGGTGTCCACCCCCAGGGAAATCACGCGTCGAGCTTCTCCATGATCTCGTCGGAGACGCTGTAGTTGGCGTACACGTCCTGGACGTCGTCGGAGTCCTCGAGGGCGTCGATCAGCTTGAAGACCTTGCGGGCCTGGTCCTCGTCGAGGGCGGTCTCGCTGGTGGGCAGGAACGCCGCGTCGGCCGACTCGTAGTCGATGCCGGCGTCCTGCAGCGCCTTGCGGACCGGGATCATGTCCTGCGGCTCGGAGATGATCTCGAAGGTGTCGCCGAGGTCGTTGACCTCCTCCGCGCCCGCGTCGAGGACGGCGCCGAGGACGTCGTCCTCGGTCAGCTTGCCCGCTTGTTGACGATGACAACGCCCTTGCGGTTGAACATGTAGGCGACCGAGCCGGGGTCGGCCATCCGGCCCGCCGTTGCGGGTGAACGCGACTCGCACGTCGGACGCGGCGCGGTTGCGGTTGTCGGTCAGGCACTGGACAAGGACCGCGACGCCGCCGGGGCCGTAGCCCTCGTAGGTGATGTTCTCGTACTGGGCGCCGCCGGCCTCCTGGCCGGAGCCACGGCGGACCGCGCGGTCGATGTTATCGTTCGGGACCGAGCTCTTCTTGGCCTTCTGGATGGCGTCGTACAGCGTGGGGTTGCCCGCCGGGTCACCGCCGCCGGTGCGGGCCGCGACCTCGACGTTCTTGATCAGCTTGGCGAACAGCTTGCCTCGCTTGGCATCGACCACCGCCTTCTTGTGCTTGGTGGTCGCCCACTTGGAGTGGCCGCTCATCTCGTTCCCTTCACCATCGAACCGAAAGCTCGGTACCGGCGGTCCGCAGCTGGAATGCCGTAGCGCGCGAAGCATCAGGCAGGACCCCGTCAATCCTACCGCCGCTCGCCCCCTCCCCCGGAATGCGCGCCGCAGGGGTCTGGGGGTTGGTGTTTACCCCCCAGAAAGGTGTTTACCCCCCAGAAAACAGAGCGTCGTCCATCTCGAAGAAGGCCGGCTGGGGGGCGTGCCCGGCGAGGCGGAACGACCCGTGCCAGCGGGCGGCGGCGAGCCTCGATCGTGCGCGCGGCGATGTCGTTGTAGAACTTGCGGGCCAGGAAGACCTGGTGGGCGGCGGCCTCGACCTCGCCGACGAGCTCCTCCGGCGCCGTCGACTTCCGTTCAGCGACTCGCGGAACTGCGGCTGGCTGAACGCGGCGCGCAGCGCCCGGGTCAGGTCGCTCTCGGCCAGCTCCCGGTGCAGGGCGCTGTCCCTGGTCCCGCCGCCGCTCGCGGGGTCGTCGGTGGCGGCGGGCCCGTCGCCGTCCTTGGTGCGGCGCGCGGCGTCGGCGAGCAGCAGGCTGGTCGCCGGGTCAAGCAGCCCGGAGGAGGCTAGCTCGTAGGCCGAGGCGCTGCGCCGGACCAGGGCCAGGTCCAGCGCGGTACGGGCAGCGTCCACCCGGTGGTGGAGCCGGTCCAGCCGGCCAGCCCGCCAGGAGACGTACACGCACATGAGGACCACGGCGAGGATGGCCGCCGCGATGTAGAAGAGGATCACAGAGGCACGCCCACGGTCGCCTGCTGGCCGAGGACCACGGTCTCGTAGACGCTGAGGACGTCGCGGGCGACGCCGGACCAGTCGTAGGCGCGAACCGCGTCCAGGGCCGCGACCGACAGCTCGGCCCGGCGGACCGGGTCGTCGAGCAGCGCGCCGGCCACCCGGGCGAGGTCGGCGGCGTCCCCGGTGGCGAACAGTTCCCCGGCGGTACCGCCGCGCAGCACCATGCGGAAGGCCTCCAGGTCGCTGGCCACGATCGCCGCGCCGGCCGCCATCGCCTCGGCGGTCACGATCCCGAACGACTCACCGCCGGTGTTCGGCGAGCAGAAGACGTCAACCGAGTGCAGGACCTGCACCTTCTGCTCCTCGGTGACCTCGCCCAGGAAGTGCGCGCGATCGCGCAGGCCCGGCGGGAGCCGGGAGCGCGCCTCGTCGGCGTCACCGGGGCCGGCGATGAGGAGGCGCAGGCCGGGCCGCTGCGGCGCGAGGATCTCGAAGGCCCGCAGGAGGACGGCCAGGCCCTTGCGCGGCTCGTCCATGCGGCCGAGGAAGCCGATCGCGGCCGCCCTCGCCCGGCCAGCCGGGCAGCGGGGCCGCGTCGCGGTAGCGGCGGGTCGCGACGCCGTTCGGGATGAGCACCGCGTCGCCGCCCAGGTGCTGCACCAGCGTGGTCCTGGCCGCCTCGGAGACCGCGATCCGCCCGTTGATCTTCTCCAGCGCGCTGCGCATCACGAACTGGGTCGCCAGCAGCACCCTCGACTTCGGCATCGCGGTGTGCACGGTGGCCACGATCGGCCCGGCGGCGGCCCAGCAGGCCAGCAGCGACAGGCTCGGCACCGTCGGCTCGTGGACGTGCAGGACGTCGAAGTTGCCCTCCCGGAGCCAGCGGCGCACCCGGTTCGCGGAGATCGGGCCGAACGCGAGCCGGGCCACTGACCCGTTGTACGGCACGGGGATCGCGGCGCCCGTCGGGACGACGTAGTCCGGCAGCGGCCGGTCCTCATCGGCCGGGGCGATCACGCTGACCTCGTGGCCGAGGTCGATCAGCGCCTCGGCGAGGTCCCTGATGTGCTGCTGCACCCCGCCGGGCACGTCCCAGGAGTACGGGCAGGCGATACCTATCCTCACGAGGCGGCCTTCGCCTTCTCCCGCGACCGGGCGAGCCGATCCGGGGTCAAGGTCGGCGACGAAGACCTTCTGCAGCATGTGCCAGTCCTCTGGGTGCTCCCGGATGGCCTTCTCGAAGACGGTCGCGAGCTGCTGGGTCATGATGGCTGCCTTTTCCCTGCGGTCGCCGTGCTCGGGCACCGGGATCTCGTCGTGGACGTCGGTCCCCCACTCGTCGTCGCCGACGAACCAGCAGGAGACCGGCATCAGCGCGGCACCTGTCTGGATCGCGAGCATCGCCGGGCCGGCGGGCATCAGCGCCTTCTCGCCGAAGAAGTCGACCTCGACGCCGGTGTCGGACAGGTCCCGGTCGGCGACCAGGCAGACGAGCCTGCCCGCGCGCAGCCGCTGGGCCATCACCCCGAACGGGTGCGGTCCCCCGGTGGTGGGCAGCACCTCCATGCCGATGTCCTGGCGGAACTTAAGGAACCGCTGGAAGACCGATTCCGGCTTCAGCCGCTCGGCCACCGTCGTGAATGACCCGGCGCCCTGGGCGATGATCCACGCGCCCGCGAGCTCGAAGTCGCCGCTGTGCGGGAGGGCGTAGATGACGCCGCGCCCGTTCTGGAGGTGCTCCAGGGTGAGCGGGACGTTCGGGCTGTCGTTGTGCATCCCGGCGAGCACGCGCTCCATCGGGATCGCCTGAATGCGGAAGGCCTCCATGTAATAGCGCGCGTACGAGCGCATCACCCGGCGGGACATGGCCCGCAAATCCGCGCCGTCGGCGTCCCGGCCCAGGACCCGCAGCAGGTTGCCTTCCAGGACCTGGACGCCGCCGCCCTGGCGCTGCCAGGCGATGTCGGCGCCGAGGGTGAAGAGCCTGCGCGCCCAGGACTCGGGCAGCCTGCGGACCAGCGACCAGCCGGCCTCGAACGCCGCGCTTTGCAGCCGCTCCTTGATCACTGTCACTCCTTGGCCGCGTTCGCGGAGGCGCGGGCTTTCGACTGGCCCGGCTCTTCCTTGGCCTCCCTGGCCTGTTCGGCCGCGGACTGGTGCACGGCGTGCACCCGCTGCCCCAGCGTTATCAGGCTACCGGCGGCCAGCGCCCACAGCCCGATAGGCAGGACATAAGGGACTCCCAGGCCGGACAGCCCGATGGAGGTGAGGCCGATGACCATGCGCTCGGGGCGCTCGATGAGCCCGACGTCGCAGGCGAGGCCGAGTCCCTGGGCGCGGGCCTTGACGTAGGAGACCAGGAAGCCGCAGCACAGGCAGAACAGCGTGACCACGGCGAGCACGATGTCGTGCCCGCCGCGCACGAACCAGATGATCATGCCACCGAAGATGGCGGCGTCGGCCACCCGGTCCATGCTGGAGTCGAGGAAGGCGCCGAACGGCCCGGAATTGCCCTTGATCCGGGCGAGCAGCCCGTCGAGCATGTCAGTGAAGACGAAAATCGTCGCGATGAGCGCGCCGGGGAACAGCTCCCCGATGGGGAAGAACGCCAGGGCGGCCCCTGACACCCCGGCGGTCCCGATCACCGTGATCATGTTGGGCGTGACCGGGGTGCGCGCCAGTGCCTGTCCCACGGGGTTCAGCAGGCGCGCGATACCAGGGCGGAGGAAGTTGAGCATGGCCGTGGTGATCCTACCGTTTCATGAACCTTCCTCCTGGCGATTCAGCTCACCCCTGCCCGAGAATCTCTCCCTTCCTGCCTTGATTCTCTCCCGTGAAACCTGCTGGCTACCCACTGGATTCCCGTCAGGGGGGTTGTGGTAACCGGCCCCGAGGGTCAGGCTGTGAAGACAGCTGAATCCCTCCCGGGGGGAGGTCCTCACCCCCGGGGCCTGCCCGGTGGACCGGAAGTGCGCCGGGCTGGCATCGAGCGCAAGGAGGCGATCGGAGATGACGGCTAGCGCCAGCAATGTACGTAACGTCGTGCTCGTCGGCCACTCGGGCAGTGGGAAAACCACCCTGGTGGAGGCTCTGCTCGGGTACACCGGGACGATCCAGCGGCTAGGGCGGATCGAAGACGGCACGACGGTGAGCGACTACGACGACGTGGAGATCCGGCAGAAGCGGTCGGTGAACCTCACCCTGGCTCCCCTCACGTTCGACGGCGTCACCGTGAACATGCTCGACACGCCCGGCTACGCCGATTTCACCGGCGACCTGCGGGCCGGCCTGCGCGCCGCCGACTCGGCCTTGTTCGCGGTGTCGGCCACCGACGGAATCGACGGCGTGACCAGGATGCTCTGGGACGAGTGCGCCGCGGTCGGCATGCCCCGCGCGGTCATCATCACCAAGGCCGACCATCAGCGCGCGGACTTCGCGGCGGCGCTGGATGAGTGCCGCGCCGCGTTCGGCGATGGCGTGCACCCGCTGTACCTGCCGGTGCCCGCCGGCGCGGGCACCGGAGTCACCGGCCTGATCGGGCTTCTCACGGAGAACCTGTACGACTACTCGTCGGGCGAGCGCGTTCAGGCGGCGCCGTCAGAGGCGGACCGGTCCCGGATGGCGGGGCTGCGCGATGAGCTCATCGAGGGGATCATCACCGAGAGCGAGGACGAGACCCTCATGGACCGGTACCTGGCCGGCGAGGCGATCGGTACCGACGTCCTCATCGCCGACCTGGAGAAGGCCGTCGCGCGCGGCAGCTTCTACCCGGTCCTGGCGGCCTCCGCCGCGCAGGGGATCGGGCTGGCCGAGGTCCTGGAGATCATGACCCAGGCGTTCCCGTCGGCGCTGGAGCACCCGCTGCCCCCGGTGGCCGCCATCGATGGCACCCCGGTGACCGGGCTGGCCTGCGATCCGGACGGGCCGCTGCTCGCCGAGGTCGTGAAGACCACCTCCGACCCGTTCGTCGGCCGGATCAGCCTGGTCCGGGTGTTCTCCGGCACGCTGCGGCCGGACATCGCGGTGCACGTCTCCGGGCACGGCCGGGCCGAGCGCGGGCACGCCGACCATGACGACGACGAGCGGGTCGGCGCCCTGACCTCCCCGCTGGGCAAGCAGCACCGGCCGCTCGCGGACTGCCCGGCCGGGAACATCTGCGCGGTGGCCCGGCTCATGACGGCGGAGACCGGCGACACCTTGTCCGACCCGGGCAAGCCGCTGCTCATGG
Source organism: uncultured Actinomycetota bacterium (assembly GCA_963735415.1). Classification (GTDB taxonomy): domain Bacteria; phylum Actinomycetota; class Actinomycetes; order Streptosporangiales; family Streptosporangiaceae; genus Trebonia. Next base: position 69,784 of record CAVTLB010000039.1, read on the forward strand.
AGCCCTGGACGATGCCGGAGCCGCTGCTGCCCGTCGCGATCGTCGCCAAGTCCAAGGCCGACGAGGACAAGCTGTCGCAGGGCCTGGCCCGGCTGGTCGCCGAGGACCCGACGATGCGGCTGGAGATGAACGCCGAGACCCGCCAGCTCGTGCTGTGGTGCATGGGCGAGGCGCATTCCGACGTGCTGCTGGACCGGCTGTGCTCCCGGTACGGCGTGGCCGTCACGACCGTGGGCCTGCGGGTACCGCTGCGGGAGACCGTCGTCGGCCGGGCGCAGGGCCTTGGCCGTAACGTCAAGCAGACCGGCGGCCACGGCGAGTACGGGATCTGCCACATCGAGGTGGAGCCGCTGCCGGACGCCGCGGGATTCGAGTTCGTGGACAAGATCGTCGGCGGCGTGGTGCCCCGGCAGTTCATCCCGTCGGTCGAGAAGGGCGTCCGCGCGCAGATGGAGCAGGGCGTCCTGGCCGGGTACCCGATGACGGGGGTGCGGGTGACCCTGTATGACGGCAAGGCCCACTCGGTCGACTCCTCGGACATGGCCTTCCAGAAGGCCGGCCGGGCCGCCCTGCGGGACGCGGCCGAGAAGGCGTCCCCCGTGCTGCTCGAGCCAGTCGACGAGGTGTCCATCCTCGTCCCCGATGACTACGTGGGCGCGGTCATGTCCGACCTGTCGGGCCGCCGCGGCCGGGTGCTCGGCACCGGGCCGGTGGGCATCGGACGGACCCTCATCCGGGCCGAGGTCCCGGAACTGGAGATCACCCGGTACTCGATCGACTTGCGGTCGGTCTCCCATGGCACCGGCTCGTTCACCCGTGGATACCTGCGCCACGAGCCGCTGCCCTCGCACCTGGCGGCGAAGGTCGCCGCGGACTCCAGGCCGGCTGACGGCCCCTGCCCGGCCCGGGAGGCGGCCGAGCGTCCGCCTCCCGGGGTTCCCCGGGCAGGCTTACCGCGCCGCCGGCCAGGCGTCGGCGAGGATCTTCCTGGTATCGGCGAGAAGCTGCGGGAGGACCCGGGTCCGGCCGACGACGGGCATGAAGTTGCTGTCGCCGCCCCACCGGGGCACCACGTGCTGGTGCAGGTGGGCGGCGATGCCGGCCCCGGCGACCGTGCCGAGGTTCATTCCGACGTTGAACCCGTGCGGGCCGGACGCCGCCCGCAGGGCCGCGATCGCCTGCTTGGTGAACCCGGAGAACTCAGTCGTCTCCGCCTCGGTCAGGTCGGAGTACTCGGAGATATGCCGGTACGGCACGACCAGCACGTGGCCGCTGGTGTAGGGGTAGAGGTTGAGCACCGCGTACACCAGCGTCCCCCGCGCGACGATAAGGCCGTCCTCGTCCGACAGCGTGGGCACGACGCAGAACGGGCACTCCTCGCCGGCGCCAGGGCCGGACGGCTTGCCCTCGCCCTTGATGTAGGCCATGCGATGCGGTGTCCACAGCCGTCCGACGTCATCCGGGACGCCAGCGAGCAGCGCGTCCCCTGAGGCATCTGGCTGGTTAGACAACGGCGCTCTCCTCGCTGGCTCATCAAGGGTCATGTGACGGCTCTTGCCCGGAAGGTTACCGTGTGGGGTTCGAGTAGACCCGTTCCGGGTGGAGGAGGACGGCGGTGCGCGACTCCGCCTTCATGACGCGGTCGTACTCGTCGAAATCCTCATGGGTGCCGCCCGCCGCGGCGAAGATCTCGCGCAGCAGCAGGCGCTGGCGCTCGGCGTCGACGCCGGGGAACGCGTCCGCCGGCCCGATGAGGTCGACGGGGCCCTCGGCCGTCGCCCACTGCCAGCCGACCCGGACGGACACCGTCGCGCGGGGCCGTTCCCGCAGGTGCGCCAGCTTGCGGATGCCGCCGCGGAGGACCATGCCAACCACGGTCTCGCCGGAGACCGGATGGGCCAGGACGCCCGCGTTCACCACCGACGACGCGATCGTGCCGTCCTCGCGCAGCGTCGAGACGACCACGAGGCCGTGCTCCCCCGCGACGAGGTTCTGAAAGTCAGCGATATCAGCCACGTCACTATTCAACCCCGCGCCGCTTGTCCCGCTTCCCAGGGGGCGGGACAAGGGGCTGGCGCGATGGCAGGGCCCGGGTTACCGTCGCCGCATGCGCTTCGGGATCATCGATCACAATGACGACTCCGGGCGGCCTCATGTGCAGCAGGTCGAAGAGCGGCTGGAGCTGATCGAGGCCTACGACCGGCTCGGGTTCTACGCCTATCACCTGACCGAGCACCACGGGACGCCGCTGGCAATCGGCGGGTCGCCGCACCTGATGCTCGCCGCGGCGGCGGGGCGGACGACGCGACTGCGGCTGGGGACGCTGATCACGATCTTGTCGCTGTACCACCCGATGCGCCTCATCGAGGAGACGGTGCTGCTCGACCAGCTCACGGCCGGGCGGCTCGACCTGGGCGTCGGGCGCGGGGTGTCCCCCGCCGAGCTGGCGTTCCACGGAGTGTCCGGCGAGGCGGAGGCGCAGGAGCGGTTCGATGAGGCCTTCGAGATCCTGCGCCAGGGGCTGACCTCGGACAGCGTCACCTTCACCGGGAAGCACTACACGCTGGCCGCGGCGCCCGTCGTGTCCCGGCCGGTGCAGCAGCCCCACCCGCCGCTGTGGTACGGGACCCGGACCCTGTCGAAGGCTCACTGGTGCGCGCGGCTGCGCATGCCGATGATGGCGCTGGTCCCCTCGTCGCAGGTACGGCCGCTGACCGACGCCTACCGGGCCGAGTGGGCCGCGCTGGGCCGGTCGCCGGATGACCTGCCGCCACTGGGGATCGCCAGGAACCTGGTGCTCGCGCCCACGAAAGAGGAGGCGATGACGCATCGCCAACCGGGCGTTCGCCCGGTTTCGCGACAGCCTGTTCTTCCTGTGGAAGAAGTACGACATCGCACCGCCGCCCATCTTCCCCGCCGACACGTTCGAGGACATCTGCGCCACCGGCCACTTCTACGCCGGCGACCCGGCGGGTGCCCGGGAATGGGTGGCCCACCACCGGGACGCCGGCGGGATCAGCTACATGGCGCTGGAGACGTGCTTCGGCGACATGACCTTCGGCGAGGCGCTCCAGACGGCGGAGCTCCTCGCCGCCGAGGTCATGCCCTCCTTCGCCGACGCGGCTTAGCCCCGGTGGCAACAGGTCGATCGCGCGTCTGACCTGTTCGCCAGCGGGGCGAATCGCGCGTTTGACCCGTTAGGGGCGGTTGTCGCGGCGGTTGCCGCCGCCCGAGTTGCCGGAGTTGCCGGAGTTGCCGGAGTTACCGGGGTTACCTAGGAGGCCTGCGCGGCGGAGGGCGTCTGCCATCGCGCCGGTGGGCGGCGGGGCTGACGAGTTGCCGCCGCGACCACCGCCGGACCCGCCGCGCGGGCCACCGCTCCCCCGGCCGTCGCCGCGGGTGCCAGCCCGGGAGTCGCCGCCCCGGGCGCCGCCGCGACCGGTGCCGCCGCGCCCGTCACCACCGCGCCCGTCACCGCGCCCGTCACCACCGCGCCCGCCGTTACCGCGCCCGTCGTCGCCGCGCCCGCCGTTACCGCGTCCGTCGTCGCCGCGGGCGCCGGAGCCGTCGCGGGGTGAGCCGGCCGCGCGGGCCGGGCGGGATGCCGGCTGACCGTCTGTGGGGTCGTCCAGGCGCATCGTCAGGGAGATGCGGTTGCGCGCGATGTCGACCGACAAGACCTTGACCCGGACGACGTCACCGGACTTGGCCACGTCGCGCGGGTCGGAGACGAAGCTGTTCGACATCGCCGACACGTGGACGAGGCCGTCTTGGTGCACGCCGATGTCAACGAACGCGCCGAACGCCGCCACGTTGGTGACGACGCCCTCGAGCACCATGCCGGGCTCGAGGTCCTTGACCTCGTGGACGCCCTCGGCGAAGGTCGCGGTCTGGAACTCCGGGCGCGGGTCGCGGCCGGGCTTCTCCAGCTCGCGCAGGATGTCGTTCACGGTCGGCAGGCCGGTCGCCTCGTCGGTGAAGTCCTGCGGCTTCAGGCCGCGCAGCACCGTCGCGTTGCCGATGAGGCCCGCCACGTCGGTGCTCGCCACGGACAGGATGCGCTCGACGACGGGGTAGGACTCCGGGTGCACGCTGGAGGCGTCCAGGGGGTTGTCGCCGCCCCGGATGCGCAGGAAGCCGGCGCACTGCTCGAACGCCTTCGGGCCCAGGCGAGGCACGTCAAGGAGCTGCGTGCGGCCCCGGAACGCCCCCTTCGCGTCGCGGTGCGCGACGATCGCGCCCGCGAGGCCGTCGGTGATGCCCGACACGCGGGCGAGCAGCGGCCGGGACGCGGTGTTCAGGTCGACGCCGACCGCGTTCACGCAGTCCTCGACGACCGCGCCCAGGGAGCGCTCCAGCTTCGAGCCGGTGACGTCGTGCTGGTACTGGCCGACGCCGATGGACTTGGGGTCGATCTTCACCAGCTCGGCCAGCGGGTCCTGCAGGCGGCGGGCGATCGAGACCGCCCCGCGCAGCGACACGTCGAAGCTCGGGCAGCTCGGCCGACGCGTAGGCGGACGCCGAGTAGACCGACGCGCCGGCCTCGGAGACGACGATCTTGGTGAGATTCAGCTCCGGGTACTTCGCGATCAGCTCGACGGCGAGCTTGTCGGTCTCCCTCGATGCCGTGCCGTTGCCGATGGAGACCAGCTCCACGTGGTGCTTGGCGCACAGGGCGGCGAGGATGTGCAGCGACTCGTCCCACTTGTGCTGCGGGACGTGCGGGTAGATCGTGTGCGTGTCCACGACCTTGCCGGTGCCGTCCACGACCGCGACCTTGACGCCGGTGCGGAAGCCGGGGTCAAGGCCGAGCGTCGGCCGCTGCCCGGCGGGGGCGGCGAGCAGCAGGTCGCGGACGTTGGCCGCGAAGACGTCGACCGCCTCGGCCTCGGCCGCCTGCCAGAGCCGCAGCCGCAGGTCGATGCCGAGATGGACGAGGATGCGGGTGCGCCACGCCCAGTGCACGGTGTCGAGCAGCCAGCGGTCGGCGGGACGGCCCAGGTCCTCAATGGCGAAGCGCTCGGCGATGGGCCGCTCGTAGTCGCTGCCCGCGCCGCCCGCGCCCTCGACCGGCTCGTCCAGCGGGTCCAGGGTGAGGTCGAGGACCTCCTCCTTCTCCGCGCGGAACATGGCGAGGATCCGGTGTGCCTTGAGGCGGCCGAAGGGCTCGGCGAAGTCGAAGTAGTCCGAGTACTTCTTGCCCTCCTCCGCCTTGCCCTCGCGAACCTTGGCGATGAGCTCGCCGCGCGACCACATGCGCTCGCGGAGGGTGCCGATGAGGTCGGCGTCCTCGGCGAAGCGCTCGACCAGGATGGCGCGGGCACCCTCGAGGGCGGCCTGCGCGTCCTTGACGTTCTCGTTCAGGTAGCCTTCCGCCGCCTGCCGCGGGTCGTTGGCCGGGTCGCCGAGCAGCAGGTCGGCCAGCGGCTCCAGGCCGTTCTCGCGGGCTACCTGCGCCTTGGTGCGGCGCTTGGGCTTGTACGGGAGGTACAGGTCCTCCAGCCGGGCCTTGGTGTCCGCCTGCTCGATCTGGGCTCGCAGCTCGTCGGTGAGCTTGCCCTGCTCCTCGACGGAGGCGAGGATCGCGGCACGGCGCTCGTCCAGCTCGCGCAGGTAGTGCAGGCGCTCCTCCAGGGTGCGCAGCTGCGCGTCGTCGAGGGTGCCGGTGGCTTCCTTGCGGTAGCGGGCGATGAACGGAACGGTGGCGCCGCCGTCGAGCAGTTCGACTGCGGCGGCGACCTGGCCCTCACGGACGCCAAGCTCGGTGGCGATCCGCTGGATGACGGTCACGATCTGGTCGGCCTTCCTGCCATGCATTGTCGGTAGTGCTAGCCCAACTTACCGGCTGGGGCGGAGCTTAACCTTCGCAAGCGCGCGAGCGGGCCGGTGAGCCGGGGCAGCGGCCCGCTGGCCGGGCCGAACGACAGCCGGACCCGCTCGCTGGCCAGTTCGTAGCCCAGCCCTTGCGCCCGGCGCACCGGGCTGGTCCTGTCGCTGATGAGCAGGACCTCGCGGACCCCGGGGCGAGACAGCGCCGCGCGGCCGGCCGCGACCGTGACCGCGGCGGCGTAGCCCCGGTGCCGGACCGGCTGCGGCGTGTACACGATCGCGATCCGGACGGCCTGCTCGACCGGGCGGGTCAGCCCGGCCAGCGCCACGACCTCGCCGTCCGCCTCCCAGAAGATCGCGCCCCGATAGCTGATCAGGTCGTCGGCCAGGTCTTCTGGCGCCTGGGAGAAGTCACCGGTCTCGGTCCCGCAGGCGCGCAGCCAGTCCACGAGCAGGCCCCGCTCGCCGGGAGTCGCGAGGCGGGCGCGCCCGGCGGGGCCGTCGCCGCGCGGCGCCGTCCCGGTCATCCGGTAGACCTTGACGTGCCGGTGCAGCCGGGCGGCCAGGCCCGTCCGTTGCGTCCACGCCGCCGCGAACGCGTCGGCCGCCTCGGGGGCGGCGTCCACCCCGCAGACGAGCCGGCGGGCCTGGTGCAGCGCGGGGGCCAGCGCGGCCGCGAACTCAGGCACGCGCCCCACGATCAGCAGCGGTGCGGGCGTGTCGTGCAGGAATGCCCCGCGGACCTCCGCGGCGCCGGGCGAGGCCCACCAGCCGAAGAGCGGCTGGTCTCCGCGCAGGTTCCAGGCCGCCCGCAGCAGCAGCGTGCCCTCCCCGTCCCTGGACCGCAGGTAGCCGCCAGCGACCGCCCGGAAGTCGTCGAGGTCGGTGGTGGTGAGCCAGCCCATGCAGTCACGCTTCCCGTCGAGGGTCATGCGGGGGGTCACGGGCCGGAGGCTCGCGGCCGGGCAGCCCGCGGCCGGGGAATGCGGGCCGGAGGCTTGGCAACCGAGCGGCCCACGCCAGGGCAGCTAACATGATGCTCCAAGTATGGGCAGGCATGGCCGGCGGCGCAAGGAAGACAGCCTGTAGTACACGCTCCTCGGCGGCGGTGATTGTTGACAATCTCGCCGGACGGTGGCTAGCCTCGCTTGCATGCCCCTGTCCGCTCGCTGACGCCGTCGCCCGCGCGCCCGCGGCAGGAGCGCCGGCCCGCTCCCACGCCCACGCCGAGCTGCGGCGGGCCATCCTGAGCGGCGACTACGCGCCCGGGCAGCGGCTGGTGGAGGAGGACCTCGCGGCGCACCTGGGGGTCACGCGGGCGAGCCTGCGGGCCGCGCTGCTCGACCTGGCCACGGAGGGCCTCGTCGAGCGGGTCCCCAACCGCGGTGCCCGGGTCCGGGTGGTCACCACCGAGGAGGCCGTGGCGATCACCGAGTGCCGGATGGCGCTGGAGGCCCTGTGCGCGGTCAAGGCGGCGCAGCACGTCACCGAGGCCGAGGCCACCGAGCTGCGGCGGCTGGGCGAGCGCATGGCCAGCGCCGTCGCCGCCGCGGACGCGCCCGCCTACTCCCAGCTCAACCACGAGATGCACCGGCGGGTCAGGGAAATCTCCGGCCAGCAGGTCGCGGTCGGCCTGCTGGAGCGGCTGAACGCGCAGCTCGTCCGCTACCAGTTCCAGATCGCCCTGCGCCCGGGGCGGCCGGAGCGGTCGCTGGGCGAGCACCTCGCCATCATCGAGGCGGTCGCCGGGCGCCGGCCCGCAGAAGCGGACGCGGCGACCCGTCGCCACCTGGAGAGCGTCATCGCGGCGCTGCGCCGCGAAGACCAGGCCGTCCCGGACGCGGCGGGCCCGCGAGGCACGGCGGGCGCGCCCGGCGCGGACAACGGCGCGGATGACCCCCCCGGCCCTGACTAGAGAGGCACTCGCATGCTCAACGTCGTCGTCACCGACCCGCCGCGGGCCGACCTCGCCCAGGTGGACAAGCTCGCCGGGTACGGCGTCGCCACCGTCCACGAGGCGATCGGCCGCCGCGGCTACCTCGGCCCGGAGCTGCGGCCCAACCAGCAGGGCACCCGGATCGCCGGGACGGCGCTGACCGTCGTGTGCTGGCCCGGCGACAACCTGATGATCCACGTGGCGGTCGAGCAGGCCAGGCCGGGCGACGTCATCGTGATCACGACGACGTCGCCGTCAACCGACGGGGCGTTCGGCGAGCTGCTGGCGACCTCGCTCGCCGCCCGCGGGGTGCGCGGCCTCGTCATGGGCGCGGGCCTGCGGGATACCCAGGAGCTTCGTGACATGGGCTTCCCCGCGTGGACGGCGCACGTCAGCGCGCAGGGCACGGTCAAGGAGACGCCCGGCGCGGTCAACGTGCCGGTCGTCCTGGGCGGCCAGGCCATCGCGGCGGGCGACGCGATCGTCGCCGACGACGACGGGGTATGCGTCGTCCCGCGCGCCGAGGTGGACGCGGCCGTCACCAAGTCGGCCGCGCGCCTGGCCAAGGAGGACGCCACCCGCAGCCGGCTGGCCGGCGGCGAGCTGGGCCTTGACATCTACGGCCTGCGGCCCAAGCTGGCCAGGGTCGAGTACATCACGGCCGCGGACTACGCGCGCCGGGCCGGCGGGGCGATGAGCCCGTGACCCCGCCCGGCGTCAGGTGCATGGTGATGCGCGGCGGGACCAGCAAGGGCGCCTACTTCCTCGCCGGCGACCTGCCGGCCGGCCCGGCGGAGCGGGACGACCTCCTGCTGCGGATCATGGGGTCGCCGGACCCGCGGCAGGTCGATGGCATCGGCGGCGCGCACCCGCTGACGTCGAAGGTGGCGGTGATCTCGGCGTCCGACGTGCCTGGCGTCGACGTCGACTACCTGTTCCTGCAGGTCATGGTGGACCAGCCGATCGTCACCGACAAGCAGAACTGCGGGAACATCCTCGCCGGGGTCGGCCCGTTCGCGGTCGAGCGGGGCCTGGTGGCGGCGGGCGAGGGCGACGTGACGCGCGCCCGCATCCGGATGGTCAACACCGGCCAGCTGGTGACCGCGACGTTCGCCACCCCTGGCGGCGTGGTCCGCTACGACGGCGACACCGCGATCGACGGGGTGCCGGGCACCGCGTCGCCGGTGGTGCTCGACTTCTCCGCCGCGGGCAGTGCCGTCCGCGACAGTGCCGTCCGCGACAGTGCCGCGGTGCGAGCGGTGTTCCCCACCGGGAACGTCCGCGACGACATTGGCGGCATCCCGGTGACGTGCGTGGACAACGGGATGCCCGTGGTCGTCGTGGCCGCCGCCAGCCTCGGGCGGACCGGGTACGAGACGGTGGCCGAGCTCGAGGCCGACGAGCGGCTCCGGGCGCGGGTGCAGGAACTGCGCGTCGAGGCCGGCCAGGCGATGGGCCTGGGCGACGTGACGCGCACGACGGTCCCGAAGGTGTCGCTGGTCGCCCCGCCGGCCGCGGGCGGCACGATCTGCACGCGCACCTACATCCCGGTCCGGGTGCACGAGTCGATCGGGGTGCTGGGCGCGGTCAGCGTCGGCACGGCCATCCTCGCGCCGGGCGCGGTCGGCCATGACATGGCCGCCGCCGGCACCGGGTCACGGCTGTCGGTAGAACACCCGACCGGAGCCGTTGGGATCGAGGTTGACCTTGACCTCAGCGTGAGACCGCCGCGCGTGCTGCGGGCCGGCGTCATCCGGACGGCGCGCAAGCTGCTCGAACCACCTGGAGCAAGCCCGGCTGGAGCGCGACGCGGTGGCGATTAAGGGCGCCAAAACTATTGAGACGGTCACCTGGGTGACCCGTCACGGTCCGGTTTTTTTGAGCGACCAGGATCGGCAATATGCGCTTCATTGGACGGCGGCGGACCCTGGGTCCTTCCAGTTCCCTTTCCTCGATCTGGACCGGGCGCGCGACTGGAAGGAATTCACGACGGCGATTGGGCGATTTCCAGGGCCGGGACAGAACTTCGTGTACGCCGACACAGAAGGCAACATCGGCTATCATGCGACCGGCCGCCTGCCGATCCGACGGAAGGGCTGCGCCAACGATCTCCCCGTGGATGGCTCGTCGGGTGCATGCGAGTGGGATGGCATGATGCCGTTCGACAGCCTGCCGAGCTTTTACAACCCCGCCCAGGGCGCGGTCGTGACGGCCAATCAAAATCCGTTTCCTGAAGACGATCCTTACCCGGTGAATGGGCGATTCGCGCCGCCGTATCGCGCGACGGAGATCCGCGCGCTGCTCGACCGGCGCGCCAAGTGGGAACCGCGGCAAATGCTGGAAGTCCAGAAGGATGTGTATTCGTCGTTTTCCCATTTCCTCGCGCGGCAAGCGGTGGCGGCGTGGGACGCGAAGAAAGCAGACGATGCGTCATTGCGGGAGGCGGTGGATTTATTGCGGTCCTGGAACGGGCAAGTGGAGAAGGGCACGGCGGCTCCCATGGTGGCGGACTTGTTGTTCCTGCAACTTCGCAAGTCGGTAGGGGAGCGCGCCTCGCCGCTCAACGGGACGAACTACGAATTCGCGATGGCTCCATCCGTGATTGAGAAATTGCTTCGAGAGCGGCCGACGGACTGGTTTTCGGACTACGACAAGCTTCTTCTGAAATGTTTGAACGCCGCGGTGGAGGAAGGGGTGAAGCTGCAAGGGTCGAAAGTCTCGCGCTGGGATTACGGCCAATACAATTCCCTAAAAATGACGCATCCGGTGGGCGGGCAACTTCCGCTGGCAGGCACTTATTTCGACATCGGTCCCGTGCCGATGAGCGGTTCGTCCACCACGATCAAGCAAACGACAAAGCGGCTGGGGCCGTCGATGCGGATGATTGTGGACTTGAGCAATCTGGACGGGTCGCTGCAAAACATTACGGTGGGAGAATCGGGGCACCGGCTGTCGTCCCATTACAAAGATCAGTGGGGCGCCTATTACGGAGCGACGAGCTTCCCGATGCAGTTTCACCACGTGGACGCGAAGGCGACGCTGGTGGTCAATCCGCGCTGAGGTCTTCAGTCGGCGGCAGCGATGAGTTCGAAGCGGCCGTCGGAGTGGAGTTTATAACGGCGTCCGCGCCAGACGATGGTGTTGCCGAAGAATCCGGCCACCCAGAAGCAGAATACGGCGAGATCCTCCACCGGCAGCAGCAGCCAGTTTAGCTTCACGCTCAGAACCACGGCCGGACACGACGTAGGCGGCCATGAATCGAACGACGATGGCGGCGAATGCGTAGCGGCCAGTCGCTTGGATGCGACCGCCACAAGTGCCATCGCCAGCGGCAAAGGCATGGTGAACAACTGGCCCACATAGCCCCACGGCCGCGACCGGCGCGTGCTGCGCGTCCAGCGGAGCCGATGCGCGGCGTTACTGCGCAAAGTCCGTGCTTCCGATGTGATGCTCCACCACTGCGGACGAAAGAATCACTCCGTGGCCCGCTTCGGCAGCGAATTTCCCCATCACGAAATCTTCGGCCAGATAGTCTTTCAACCGGTCGAATCCGCCGATGGACGCCAATGCGCTGCGACGCGCGGCGATGGTCGGGCCGACGGCGAACTGCATCCCTTCCAGCATCCGTGCGACCAGGATGCCAGCCAGAAAATCGGTATTCATGCCCGTCGCTTCGATCCGCGACCAGAAGCTGCGTCCCGCCACCGCGCGATACGGGCAAGTAGCGACCCCCAGCTTGGGATCCTGAAATTCCGCGGCGATGGTGCGCAGCAGGCTTCGATCGACGCGAATGTCGCTATCGCTCATCACGACCAGGTCGTTGGCGGCGGCCGACAGCATGCGGTCCAGGCTGAACACCTTGGCGTTGGGATAGGGCGGCTCGCCGGTGATCAGCAGGCGCGTGGGAACTTTGCGGGTATTCGCGCCGCAGCTTCTCCACCACCGCAACCGATGGATCGTCCGCATCACGCACGGCGAACAGGATTTCGAAGGCCGGATAATCTTGTTCGAAGCAGGTGCGGAGATTCGATTCGAGGCCGGCATCGAGCCCGGCAAGCGGCTTCAGAATACTGATCGGTTCAAACGCGGAGGGCACGGGACGGCGGGTGCGCAAAAAATCGAGCGCGGCAAAAATCGAGAGTACCGAATAGATGGCTGCCCCGGCGACCAGCGCGAGCAGAATCGTCAGCATTCGGTTACTGCCTCGTGGGACGCGGCGACGCGCGCGATCGCAGGGCGGAAAAATACCCAAATCACCCGCATACCTATCTCCAGGATAACGCGGTGGGCGATGGATTGGCAGCACCACCCGCCCTGTGAGTCTCATTCGGCGCGCGGGTTGCGGTACCCTGGACGACTATGCCCCTTGTGCAAGCCATCGTCCTGGGCATCATTCAGGGCCTCACCGAATTTCTTCCCATCAGCAGCACGGCGCACTTAATCGTGATTCCAAAACTGCTGGGGTGGCCGGACCAGGGACTGGCGTTCGATATTGCCTTGCACGTAGGTACGCTGGCCGCCGTGGTGCTGTACTTTTTTCGCGACTGGATGCAGATCATCTCCCAAGGGCTGGGTACGCGCTTCGGCGGCGACTCCGGTCTGCAACGAAATCGGGGCCTGCTGTGGCTGCTGATCCTGGCGACGATTCCGGCGGGCCTCGCTGGTTTGCTCTTCCAAAAGAAAATCGAAGGTGCCGTGCGGGAGAATCTGTACGTCATTGGAGCGATGGCGATCCTGGTCGGCCTGGTGATGTGGTGGGCCGAAAGCACCGGACGGAGGCAGAAAGACCTCGGGCACGTTTCGGCGGCCGACTCAATCCTGATCGGCGTCGCGCAGGCTCTGGCGCTGATTCCCGGAGTATCGCGCAGCGGCATCACGATGTCCGCCGGGTTGCTGCGCAATCTGGATCGTCAGGCGGCGGCGCGCTTTTCGTTCCTGCTGCTGACGCCGACGGTGGCCGGCATCGCGGTCAAGAAGTACTACGATCTGGTGAAGCATGAAGGCGGCATTCCGCACGGCATGCAGACGCCCATGATGGTAGGAATGGCGGTGAGCGCCATCACCGGATGCATCGTGATCAAGTTCTTCCTGGAGTTCCTGAGACGGCGCACGTTTGCCGCGTTCATTGCGTACCGCATTATATTTGGCATAATAGTGATCGCTCTTGCTTTCTTCCGCTTTGGCGGCGGATGAATTATTTAGGACCTACGCGGTACGCACGGCTCAACGAGGCCGTTGCATTGCTGTTGCTGATCGCGGGACTGTTTATTTTTATCGGTCTCGTGTCGTACCACCCGATGGATCCATCGTGGAACACGGTGACTGGTGCGATGAAGCCCGGCAATCTGACGGGGCGCGTCGGTGCGTTCTTCGCCGACTTCTTCCTGCAAACGCTTGGACTGGGCGCTTACGCCATTCCCGTACTGATCCTGCTGCTGGGGTGGATGTGGATCCGTTCCGCGGCAATTGAAGCGCAGTGGGCGAAATCATCGGCGCCGGGACACTTCTGGCCGCCACTTGCACCGCCTTCGGATTCGCGCCCTCCTGGCAGCCCATCGCCGGCGCGGTGCCGGCCGGAGGCCTGCTGGGCTGCGTACTCGCGGAGTATCTGGTTTCCTCGATGAACCTCACCGGAGCCGCTCTGTTCACGGCCGGGTGCTGGATTGTGTCCCTTTATCTGGTTTCGAGCTTCGAGATGTCGCGGCTGCCAGGCTGGTTCCGGGTGCCGCTCGGCTGGTTCAGCGCGATTGCAACCCGGTTCC
>CAVTLB010000040.1:0-26423 GCA_963735415.1 uncultured Actinomycetota bacterium
GCCGGACATACTTCGCCAAGGGCCGCTCCTCCCACTTAGGGGGTTGAGCGGCCCTTGGCTATCTGTCTGTAAGGTTCTGTATGTGCCGGCCCGGAGTGCGTCGGCCAGGGAGGTCCTCCACTATGGCCGATGACGATGTGGCCAACGACGGTACGGCGAACGACGGCCGTGCCAGCAACAAGGGCGGCTACGGCCGGGGCGCGTCGCGTGGCGGTGCCGGGGACTCCGGGCGCGGCCCGCGGCCTGGTGCCGCGCGGTCGGGCGCGGCCCGCTCCAGCGGCGGGTCACGCTACGCTGGCGGCCGTGACGGCGGCTCTGGCTACAACCGGGGAACCTCGGGCGGCGAGGGACGAGACCGCGGCTTCAGTTCCTCCCGTGGCGGCGGTCGTGATGACCGCCCGGGCGCTTCGAACAGGTCAGGGTTTCGCGGCGGGCCCCGGCCGGCGGGCGACCGGTACGGCTCGCGCGGTGAGCGAGACCCCGGTAGCGGGCGCTCGCCCGACAGCCGCGACACGAGGCCCGGGTACCGTGACGGGGGCGGCCGGGCTGATTTCGGCCGGGCTGGCTCCGGGAGGGGACCGCGTCGCGACGACTTCGGCGGCGGGCCATCCCGTGATGAGCGCGGAAGCCGCGACTACGGATCGTCGCGCGGACCGCAGCGGCGCGCCGACGCCGGGTCGTTCCGCCCGAATCGCGACGGCGGGCCGTCGGGAGGCGGGGAACAGCGGTTCCGTTCGGAGCGGGAAAATCGTGATGGGGACCGGTTCGGCGACCGCGGTCGCGGGGGGGGCCGCGATGGCGGCGCCGGCCCGCGCCGGGACGGTGGCGAGCGTGACGGCCGGCCTTACGACCGTGCGGGCGGTGGCACGGACCGCTACCGCGGCAACGGCGGCGAGCGCCGCGGCGGTCCGCCGCGGCCGGGCAACTCGGCCCGCTTCGGCGGCGGGTCACGCTACGGCGGGCCTAGCCGGGGCACCGGCCGGGATCGCTTCGGCGCGGGCGCGGGCGGTCCCCGGGAGCGTGGCCCCCGTGAGGGCGGCTTCCAGGACCGGGCACCCGGGACCGGTCGTATGGTGACCGGCCGAGTGGCGACCGGTCCTATGCTGACCGGCCAATAGGGCCGGTCGTCTGGTGACCGGCCAAGTAGCGACCGGTCGTATGGTGACCGGGCGCCCGGGACCGGTCGTATGGTGACCGGCCAAGTAGCGATCGGTCGTATGGTGACCGGACGAATAGGGACCGGCCTTATAGCGGGCGGTCCTCCGCCGGGCGATCGTTCGGCGGACGGCCGAGCGGCGCGACCCGGAGCTTCGGCGGCGGGCCTGACCGATCAGGTCGCCCCTGGGCCGGTCGTGACGGTTCGCCCGGCCGGATCGCGACAGCCGGGATGGCGGTTTCAGGCGGGACGACATGGCCGCTGTAGCCGGAAGGCGACGCTCAGACGGCGAGAGCTGGGCCGGGGCGAGGGCGGGTACAGCAGGGAAAACCGGTACAGCCGTGACGATCGCCCGACCGGCGGGACCGGGACGCGGCAGCAGTCGCCCGGCGGATCGCGAGGGCCACGCGGGCCGTCTCGGGGAGCGCGACGCGCTGCCGAGGATCCCCGACAGCATCAAGGAAGACCAGCTTTCCCGCGAGGCGCGCGCGGAGCTGACCGGGCTGCCGGTCGAGCTGGCCGCTACGGTGGGCCGCTACCTGGTCGCGGCCGAACTGGCGGCCGACCCGGAGCAGGCCTACCAGTACGCGCAGGCCGCGCGGCACTACGCGAGCCGGATCGGCGTCGTCCGTGAGGTGGCCGGCATCGCCGCCTACCGGACCGAGCGCTGGGCGGAGGCGCTCGCGGAGCTGCGGGCGGCCCGCCGGATGACCGGGCGCAACGACTACCTGGCCGTCATGGCGGACGCCGAGCGGGCGCTCGGCCGGCTCGACCGGGCGCTGGAGCTGGTCCACAGTCCTGAGGCGCGACGACTGCCGAAGGGCGCGCAGATTGAGTTGCGCATCGTGGAGTCGGGAATCCGCCGGGACCAGGGCCTCGCCGACGCCGCGGTGCTCGCGCTGCAGGTGCCGGAGCTGCGCGACGGGCGCATGCACCCCTTCTCGGCCCGGCTCTGGTACGCCTACGCCGAGGCACTGCTCGCCGCCGGCCGCTCCGACGAGGCACGGCAGGCCTTCGGGAAGGCCATCGAGTTCGACCCGGAAGGCGAGACCGACGCGATCGACCGCCTCGATGAAGTCGACGGCATCACCGTCTCCGACCTCGCCGCGGACGACGACGAAGACGAAGAGAACCTCGATGACCTCGCGGACGACGACGACGAGGACGACGAGGACGACGAAGACGATCGACGACGACGAACTCGACGACGAGGACGTCGACGAAGGCGAGGACGAGGACGACCTCGAAGACGACGAGGAACTCGAGCGACGAGGAATCAGCAAGCGACTGACGACACGGCATTCGGATTACGGCGGGTGCCGTGGCGATCGTAGGCGTGGTTGACGGCTGACTCGCGTCGGCGGTGCCCTCGGCCTTCTCCAGCCAGTGCCAGATCCCGCCGACGTTGGACGCCGCCCCGCTGATCCGCTCGAACTTCTCGGCTACCTCAGGCGGGGCGCCGGGGGCCAGCGACGCGTACCGCGACCGCGTCCGCTCGCGCACCATCGCCACCGCGTGATCGAGGTCAAGCCCGGCGTCACGGGCGGACCGCGTCTGCGCGACCCACACCGACAGTTCCTCCGCCGAGCGCTCCAGCACGGCCGCCACGTCCGACGCCGGCCCGTAGTGGCGAGAACAGCAGCCGCGACGGCGCCAGCGACGCGAACAGCCGCAGTGAGGACAGGGCGACGGCCAGGTCGAAGTCCGGTGGCGGGGTCGCGGGCCGCAGGTCTCCCGTGTCCGGGATGTACACGCCGGCCGCGTCCCCGACGTACAGGTCGCCGCTGAGGGAGTCGAGCAGCCCCACGTGGTGCTTGGCGTGCCCGGGGGAGTAGTGGCTGGCGAGCGCCCGTCCCCCGCCCAGGTCGATGGCCCCGGTATCGTCAAGCGCGCGAATCCGGTCGGCGGGCACCGGCGCCAGCGTCCCGAACAGCCGGTCAAGCGCGTCCCCGTACACCATCTTGGCGCTCGCCATCAGCCGCGTCGGATCGGCCAGGTGGCGGGCCCCTCGATTGTGCACGACGATCTCGGCCGCCGGGTACATGGCGGCGATGTCCCCGGCCCCGCCGGCGTGGTCGAGGTGGATGTGGGTCACGACCACCGATGCCAGGTCGCCCGGCCCCACCCCGAGCGACGCCAGCGCGTCCCGTACCGACCGGCGCCGACGGCGCGGTGCCGGTCTCGACCAGGCAGGGGCGGCTGCCGCGGATCAGGTAGCCTGCGGTTATGCCCGCGTAGCCGGCCATCCTGGTGTCGATCTGGAAGACATCGTTGCCAAGGTCGGTCACGTCCGGCGAATCCGGGCCGGTAGAGTTGCCATCCGTCGTAGCGTTGTCGTCGCGCACCGGACTATTGTCGCTCACAGGAGAGGAAAGGGGAGTCCTCATGGACCTCACGCTCAATGAGCACCCCGTCGGCGAGGGCCGGACGGTCGTCGAGGTGAGCGGCGAGATCGATGTCTACACCGCGCCGAAGCTTCGCGAGAGCCTCCTGAACCTTGTCGACTCTGGTAACTACCAGCTGATCATCGACATGGAAGGGGTTGAGTTCCTCGACTCGACCGGCCTGGGGGTGCTGGTCGGCGGGCTCAAGCGGGTGCGTGCCCACGACGGCGCGATTGACCTTGTCTGCACGCAGGGCCGTATCCTGCGGATCTTCCGGATCACCGGGCTGAGCAACGTCTTCAGCATCTACGACTCGGTCGAGGCGGCGCTGGCGGCCGGGCCGGGCGCCGCGCCCGCCCTCGACGACGTGCCGGGCGAGGACTAGAAGTCGAAGCCGCGCAGGACCAGGCCGCTGCGCGGCTTCGGTCCGAACGACGTGGACTTGCGCGGAACGCGCTCGCCGTGCCGTGCGATGTTCCGCACCGTCGCGAACGGAACCGGGTTGAGCAGTACCGCCAGCCCATCTCCGGCGGCGACGGCGGTGGCGACCGCCTCCGCCGGGTCGTGAAAGACCAGGACGCCGTCGTCGCTGTCGGCGATTCCCCAGGCCCGTGGCAGCAGCACCTGCTGGAGGATCGCCGCGTCGAGGCCGCGCCACTGCGGTGAGGTCCCGGCGGGCATCGCGGCGTCGACGAGCGCGGGGTCGGGGCCGGTCGCGAGCCACCAGCCGGCTATCGCCCGCGAGCAGGAAGGCCGGCCCGGACTCGCCGGCCCTGGCCAGGCAGCGCAGCGCGTGCCCGAGTCCTTCGGGCTGGTGTCGCCGGGCCTGATGCCGTCCAGTCGCCGCACGGTGAATGACGCCCGCTCGGCCAGCCGGCGCGCGGGGTCCGGGGCCAGGCCGGGGATCACCCGGTGGATCGCGCCGAGCACGGGCGGGTAGGCGTCGGCGTCGACGAGGAACGCCAGCCCGTAGTCCCATGGCCCGCTGCGCGGCCCGTCGCTCGCGTGCCCGGCGGCGTGCATGGCATCGCGCAGCTCCCGGTAGGCGGCGTAGCGGTGGTGCCCGTCGGCGATCAGCGCGGTACGCGTCGCCAGGTCCGCCGCGACGGCCGCGTGCTCGGCCGGATCGGCCAGTCGCCACAGCCGGTGGGTGATCCCGTCCGGCGTCTGCGCGGTGACCAGGGGTGACCGGGTTCCGGCGACGTGGCCGGTGAGGCGGGTACTCGCCGAACCAGCCGCGCCTCCCTCGTACACCAGGAAGATCGGCTCGAGGTTGGCCCGCGTGGCGGCCATCAGGTCACGGCGGTCCCGGACCGGCCCGGGCAGCACGTCCTCGTGCGGTGAGATGCCCGACGACGCGGGGTCGCCGACGCGCACCAGGGCGATCACCCCCCGCTGGAGCAGGCCGCCGGGCAGGCACTGCTCGTACACGTACATGGACGGCTCAGGGTCAGCGGCGAGGATGCCCGCGTCGAGCCATTCGCGCAGCCGTCGGGCCGCCCGGGCGTTGGCGGCCCCGCCCTCTCCCTTGCCCCGCGCTCCGTCCCCCTCGCCCGCTGGTGCCTTCCCGTCCTCCCCTTCCGGCCCCGTGCGGGCCGGCAGGATCAGCCGGACCACGTTGTGCGGGTCGGCCAGGAGCAACTCGTCCAGTGTCGTGGCACCGATCACGTCGTACGGTGGAGATGTGACGTTAGCGATGCCGCTTGCCCGGTGAGGGATATAGCGAAGGCCGCGAAACGGCGCCACGACGAGACCGGGGCCCCGGCCAGACGGAAGGGTTTGCACACATGTCAGAAGTGCCAAGTGGCGGCCGGGATTCCCGCGCCTCGCGCAATCACCCGGAAGGCCGGGACAGGTCCCCCGCCGACGCATCGGAGGGTGAGCGGGGATGGCACTCGATGACGGCGCGGCTGAACCGTCCGACATTCACGCCTGGTACACCCGCGGCCTGGAGCTCCTCGGCAAGGGCAGCCCGGCGGCGGCCGCCCAGGTTCTCCAGCGGGCCGCCGAGGCGGTCCCGGAGTCGCGCAGCGTGCGGGAGGCGCTGGCCCGCGCGCAGTTCGACACCGGCCAGTACGCCGAGGCCGCCAGCAACTTCCGGGCGATCATCGAGGCCAGCCCGGCCGAAGACTACGCCTACTTCGGCCTGGGACTGTCGCTGAGCCGCGCGGGCCAGCACGCGGCCGCGGTCGAGTACCTTGCCCTCGCCGCGGCGATGCGCCCGGTCAAGCACTATACGGAGGCGCTGCGGCAGGCCCGGGCTACCCTGGAGGCGCGCAAGCGAGCCGCCAACGGCCAATAACAGCAAGAAGCAACGGCAAGGAGGGGCGTGGGCACCGCACCACTGCACGAGAAGTACGACGTCGCGCTGCTCGACCTCGACGGGGTCGTCTACCTGGGCGGCACGGCGATCCCGAGTGCACCGCCAGCCCTGCGGCGGGCCAAGGCGGCCGGGATGCACCTGGCCTACGTCACCAACAACGCCTCCCGGACGCCCGCGGCGGTCGCCGAGCTGCTGCGCTCGATGGACGTGCCCGCGCGGGCCGCCGATGTCGTCACGTCCCCGCAGGCCGCGGCGCGGCTGCTGGCCGGCAAGCTGCCGCCCGGTGCCCCGGTCCTGGTAATCGGCGGCCTCGCGCTGCGGATGGCGCTGCGCGAGCGTGGCCTGCGCCCGGTCTCCACTGCCTGCGAGGGCCCGCTGGCGGTCGTCCAGGGCTACGCCCCGGGTGTCGACTACCAGGCACTGGCCGAGGGGAGCCTGGCGGTCCGCGCGGGCGCGCTCTTCGTCGCCACCAACGCCGACAGCACCCTGCCCGGCCCGCGCGGCATCCAGCCAGGCAACGGCTCGCTGCTGCGGGTGATCGCCCACGCCACCGGCGTCGAGCCGGTGATCGCCGGCAAGCCGGAGTTGCCGTTGCACCACGAGTCCGTCATCAGGACCGGCGCACGGCATCCGCTGGTAGTGGGCGACCGGCTGGACACCGACATCGAGGCCGCCTGCCGCGCGGCCACCGACAGCCTCCTGGTGTTCACCGGCGTCTCCCGTCCCGCCGAGCTCCCGGTCGCGCCGCCGGAGCACCGCCCGACCTACCTGGCGCTCACCCTGGACGCCCTCACCGAGGGGTACCCGGACGTCATCCTCAAGGATGACGCGGCCACCTGCCAGGGGTGGACGGCGCGCTGGCAGCACCGCGACGGTCAGGGGGCATCCGTCAGCCTCGACGGCGAGGGCGCGCCCATTGACGGGCTGCGCGCCCTGTGCGCCGCCGCGTGGTCGCGCGAGGGCACCACGGCCGGCGCGGTGAGCGCGGCGCTGTCCAGGCTCGGCCTGTCCTAGGCGGTCCCGTCGTCCGACTTGACAACGCAGCGTAATTACGGTGTCCTTGTGCGCATGCCAGCACGCGCGCTTCGTGACGCCCTTGCCCCCGACGACGTTGTCGTCGCGGCGTGTGGCGCGCGCTGCTGTTGCCCCCCTTCGTGTTGTCGCAGCTGCTGATCCGGCGTTAGCCCAGCCGCACTGCCCCGCCCCCCGGGAACCTCTCTCCCGTCGCGACCCCTGGCGCCGCCGTCCAGTTGACCAGGGAAACACTGCCTCGCACGCGAAGGAATCATCCGTGAACGCCGATCTGTCGGTCGCTCCTGAAATTGCTCAGCTCGCCGCCCCGCTCGCGCTTGCCGCGCCGCATGATCACGGCTCGGCCGCCCGGGGTCCGCTCGGTGACGACCACCCGGGCCAGGGCCTGCCCGGGCACGGCCGGGCCACGACGGGCCGGCTCGCCACCGGGCTGTCGCTGCTCGCCGCGGCGCCGCAGCGCTGGTGGGACCTGGTCCGCTTCAACCCCGACGGCCCGGCGCGCATCCCGGTCCCCGCGCCGTTCGAGGCCTGGCTGCTCGTCCTCCCGCCTGGCCAGCAGGCGACGTGCGACTGCGGGCTCGCCACCCTGGTCGCGGGGGAGGCGGCGGACGGCGGGTCGCGGCTGAGCCAGGGCCGCGTCCGCGTGCACGGCGCGCCGGGCGAGCATCGCCACGCCAGCGCGGGCCACGGGTACTCCGTGACCCTGCACGCCTCAGACCTGGGGACTACCGCAGGGTCACCTTCGCGGCCGACGCGGCCGGGGCAGGCGGCCGGGCAGACTGTGGACCATGATCGAAGTTAGCGGACTTACGAAGCGGTACGGCGACAAGGTCGCCGTCAGCGACTTGTCGTTCGTGGTCGAGCCGGGCAAGGTGACCGGCTTCCTCGGGCCGAACGGCGCGGGCAAGACCACGACGATGCGCTGCATCCTTGGGCTGGACTATCCCGATGCCGGGATCATCACGGTTGACGGCAAGCGGTACGCCGAGCTGGCATACCCGATGCGTGAGGTCGGCGCGCTGCTCGACGCGAAGGCCGTGCACGGCGGCCGCTCGGCCTACTACCACCTGCTGTGCCTGGCGCAGACCAACGGCATCCCGCGGCGGCGGGTAGGGGAGGTCCTGGAGCTCGTGGGCCTTTCGGCGGTGGCGGGGAAGCGGGCCAAGGGGTTCTCGCTGGGCATGAGCCAGCGGCTGGGCATCGCCGCGACGATGCTCGGCGACCCGAAGGTCGTCATGTTCGACGAGCCGGTCAACGGCCTGGACCCCGAGGGCATCCTCTGGATCCGCAACTTCATGAAGGCACTCGCCGAGCAGGGGCGCACGGTCTTCGTCTCCAGCCACCTGATGTCGGAGATGGAGAACACCGCCGACCACCTGATCGTCGTCGGCAAGGGCAAGCTGATCGCGGACTGCTCGATGAGCGAGTTCATCGCGCGCTCGTCCGGGTCGGCCGTGCGGGTGCGGACGCCCTCTCCCGACTCGCTGGTGCTGGCCATCGCCGCCGAGGGCGGCATCGCGACCACCGGGAAGGACGGCACGCTGGTCGTCCAGGGCATGCGCGCCGACCAGGTCGGTGACATCGCGTTCGAGAAGGGCCTGCGGCTGCACGAGCTCGTCACGACCCGGGCATCGCTGGAAGAGGCGTTCATGGAACTGACGGCCGAAAGCGTGGAGTACCGGGCCGAAGTGCCCGCCGTCGTCGGCAGCGCTGCCGTGGGCAGTGGCGCGACAAGAAGTGGGGTCTGAGATGGCAACGGTGACGACTTCCGCTCCCGCGGCCGGCCTCTCGCCGCTGCCGCCCGCCTCCGGGCGCGCCGGGCTGGCGGGCACGCTGCGATCGGAGTGGACGAAGATCCGCTCGGTCCGGTCGACGTACTGGACGCTGATCGCGCTGGTGCTGATCAGCATCGGCCTCGGTGCCGCGATCTCGGCGGGGGCGGCGAATGAGCTGAACCTGCACCCGTTCCGCAAGGCCGGCTTCGACCCGACCCAGACCAGCCTGTTCGCGTTCTTTGAGCTCGGGCAGCTCGTCATCGCGGTCCTCGGCGCGCTCGTGGTCACCTCGGAGTACTCCACCGGGATGATCCGGACGTCGCTGTCCGTGCAGCCGCGCCGTGGCGTCGTCTTCGCGGCGAAGGGGCTGGTGTTCGGTGCCCTCGCGCTGGTGGTCTCGTTCGTGGTCTCGTTTGTCGCGTTCTTCCTCGGCCAGTCGCTGTTCGCGTCGACCGGCATCGGTGCCACGCTGACGCAGCCGCACGTGCTCCAGGCGGTGGTCGGCAGCGCCTTGCTGGTGGCGCTGGTCGCGATGTTCTCCTTCGGGCTGGGCGCGATCTTCCGGCACACCGCGGCCACGATCACGACGGCGATCGGCGTGATGTTCGTGCTCCCGATCATCGTGCACATCATGCCCGACAGCTGGCAGCAGGACGTCATCCGGTGGCTGCCAAGCTCCGCCGGCGAGGTCCTCACGGCGACAGTGGGCCCGCTGCCGCAGAACCACTTCTCCCCGTGGGTCCAGTTCGCCGTTACCGCGGCGTACGCGGTCGCGGCGATCGCGGCGGGCGCGGCGCTGTTCCGCAAGCGCGACGCCTAACCGCCTCCTTCGGCGCTCATCGCGGCGCTGGGCCGCCCGTCAGCCGCCCAGCGCCGCGACGGCGTCCGGGGTCAGCCCGGCCAGGCTGGGCAGCACGATGCGCGCGCCGGCGAGCGCGTCGGGGGCGGGCGGGTACTTCGGGTGCGGGACCGCGATGACGGTCAGGCCCGCGGCCGCCGCCGAGCGCAGGCCGTTGGAGGAGTCCTCGATCGCGGCGCACGTCCCGGGCGGGACCCCGAGCCGCTCCGTCGCCGCCAGGTAGACGTCGGGCGCCGGCTTGCCGCGCGGCACGAGCTCAGACGACAGGGCCACCCGGAAGGACGGCCGCAGGCCGGAGGCATCCAGCACCACCTCGATCAGCGACTGCGGCGCGGAGCTCGCCACCGCCAGCGGCCACCGGCCGGCCAGCGACCGCACCGCGTCGACGGCACCGGGCATCAACGGCAGGTGCTCGGCGTATCGTGCCGCCATGGCCGCGATGACCGCGTCCGCCACCTGCGCAGGCGACAGGCCAAGGTCCAGCTCGGCGCTCATGTACCGAGACCATTCACCGGTGGACATCCCCATCAGCCGGTCCTGCGTGTCGGCCAGCCACCGCCCGCCACGCTGCGCGACCAGGTCCCGGCGGACCTCCTCCCACACCGGCTCGGAGTCGATGAGCACCCCGTCCATGTCGAACACGACCGCCTTGATCATGCGCCCAAGCATGTCATGCCCGCCCGCGGCCGTGGCCCGGAGCGAGCGGGGGACACTACGCCAGCGAGCGCCAACCTTTTTGCGATTTTCGCAAAACCCCCGCTATCCTTGACGCCATGGAACGGATCGCTAGCCGCGTTGTCGGGCTGATCGAGGTGTCCGGGCTGAGCCGGGGCGCGTTCGCGCAGCGGGTCGGCCTCGACGACTCCAAGCTGTCGAAGTCGCTGCGAGGCGCCCGCCGGTTCTCCTCACTGGATCTCGCGCGGATCGCCGAGCTGTGCCACGTGACCGTCGACTGGCTGGTCACGGGGGAGGAGCCGGCGCTGGCGGTCGCCGCAAGGACGACGACCGGTGACGCGCGGACGGCGATCGAGGCGGCAAGGCGGTACGCGGACCTGCGGTCCGACCTGGCCTTCCTCGGGCATGCGCAGCCGTGGGCGCCGGTGACCGCGGACCTGGCGGCCGGAGCCTCGCCGAGCAAGGAGGCCGGCTGGCGGAGCAGGCGCTCGCGCGGACCGCGCAGGCCGGCCGCTCGGTGCTGGAGGACGACCTTCCGCTGCTGGTGGAGGAGGTCTTCGGTGCCGACGTGGCCATCGTCGGCCTTGCCGACGGGCTCGACGGGCTGGCGGCGTCATCACAGGACGCGAAGCTGATCGTGGCGGCGACGTCGCGGGTGCCGGCGCGGCAGCGGTACACGCTCGCCCACGAGCTCGGGCACCTGCTAGCCGGGGATGACCAGGGGTTGCACGTGGACAGTGACGTCTACGGCCGCGGCGACGCCAGCGAACTGCGGGCCAACGGCTTCGCGAGCGCCTTCCTGATGCCAGCGCAGGCCTTGCGGGCGATGGCGGGCCCGGGCGAGGTGACGGAGGCGGCCTTCGCGGCGCTGGCCTGCGATGTCAAGGTGTCCCCTTCAGCGCTGGCCATCCGGCTCAAGCGACTCGGGCTGATCGACGCCGTCACCTGCGACCGGTTCGCCGCCATGACCGGGGCCGGGGCCGCGGCCGTCGCCGGGCGGGGGGAGGACTTCGCGCGGCGGGTCGCCGTGGCGAGCACGCCGCGGCTGCCCGGCCTGCTCGTCCAGGATGCCTACGCGGCCTACGAGTCCGGCCGGGCGACACTGCGCCCGTACGCCGCCCTGATCGGGGCTGACGTGGATGACCTCCGGTGCGCGCTGGAGGGGGAGGGCGGGTCGCCCGGCGAGCCATGACCGAGTTCCTCTTCGCGGACAACACGGTCTTGTGCAACTTCGCCGCCGTGGAACGGCTGGACCTCCTTCGCTCCATCCTGGCGGGCCGCGGCCGGTGGACCGAGGCCGTCGCCTACGAGGCGGGCCGATCGGCCGCCTACCTGCCCGCCCTGCTCGCGCTGCCCCTGCAAGGCTGGCTGGAGGAGCCGATCGCGGTCAGCGACGAGGCCGGAACGCGGGCGGTGGAGCGCATCCGCCGGGCGGTCTTCGGCGGCACCCACGACAGGCCGCTGCGGCACCTTGGCGAGGCCCAGACCTGCTACGTGATCCTGCACAGGGCGGCGTTCAGCGGCTCATGGTGGCTCTCCGATGACCAGGAGTCCGTCCGTTACGCCCGGCGCCAGGCGATTCCCGTCCTCGAGACCGTCGACCTCATGCGCCTCGCGGTCGGGGCCGGGCGGGTGCCCGCCCGCGAGGCCTTCGACCTGATGCTGAAGATGTCCGACAACGACCGCCACCTGAGGCTCCCCAAGAGCGCGGACGGCTTCCGGCGCTGAGGCAACCATCGAGCCGTTCGCCCCGGTCGTGGAGCGCCTCGCGGGCCGTTGAGGCCAGCGGCGGACCAGGGCCAGCTGCCGCGACTGGGCAACCAGGATCCCGGCCGAGTCCCAGACCTCGAAGTCCTCCTCGTGGTAGCCGCCGGTCACGAAGCGCGTGTAGGTGCGGCAGGCCAGCCAGCCGGGCGCGGGTCGCGCCCGCACGTGCACGGTCAGCTCGATCGTGGTGGATCCCGCGCCCAGCTCGAGCACCGCCGGCGGGGCCGCGTCCACGATGAACGGAAGCGTCCGGGTGTCGGAGGGCCGCCCGTCGGCGAACCGCATCCAGAATTCCGCGTACGGGTCGCCGGACGGCTTGCCGGCCAGCCAGCCAGGCACGACGGGAGCCCGGTACTCGAACCGCCGCGCCACCGAGATGCCCAGGATTCCGCCGAGCCGCTCGCAGTCGGCCGGGTCCGGCAGCTTCGGCGGCGTGAGGCCGGCGTACTGCGGCGTCACCGCGGACAAGTCGGCGAACGCGGCGGTCACCCGCAGGGCCTCTTTACCGTCTTGGCGCAGTGAGGCCTGGCCGAAGGCGGTCGTCCGGCCGGAACGGATGACCTCGGTGGTGATGACGGAGCGCTCCGCGTTGCCCGGGCGCAGGTAGAGGCCGCAGACCGTGATGGGGTCAGGGAACGGCAGCACGGCGCCCAGGGCCTTGACGCAGTTCGCCAGCAGGAAGCCGCCGTTGACGCTGGCCGTGCCGCTCCACCGGTCGCTGATCTCGACCTCGAAGGCACCAGCCTCCGGCCCGGCGCCAGCCGGGTCTCCGCGTCGAAATCGAACTCGCCGTCTTGTGGTCCACCCGTCATCACGGCAGCGTCAGGATCTCGTGGCCATCCTCGGTGACGAGGATCGTGTGCTCGAACTGGGCGGTCCGCTTGCGGTCCTTGGTCACGGCGGTCCAGCCGTCCTTCCACACGTCGTAGGCGATCGAGCCGAGGGTCAGCATCGGCTCGATCGTGAACGTCATGCCCGGCTCCATGATCACCGTGTTGCGCGGGTCGTCGTAATGCGGGACGACCAGGCCGGAGTGGAAGGTCTTGCCGATCCCGTGCCCGGTGAAGTCGCGCACCACGCCGTAGCCGAAGCGGCCGGCGTACTTCTCGATGACCAGGCCCACCGTGTTCAGCGGGCGCCCCGGCGCGACGGCCTTGATGCCGCGCGTTCATCGCCTCCCGCGTGCGCTCAACCAGCAGCCGCGACTCCTCGTCCACCTCACCCGCCAGGAACGTCGCGTTCGTGTCCCCGTGCACGCCGCCGATGAAGGCCGTGATGTCGATGTTGACGATGTCGCCGTCCTGTATCACGGTGTCGTCGGGGATGCCGTGGCAGATGACCTCGTTCAGCGAGGTGCACAGCGACTTCGGGTAGCCGCGGTAGCCCAGCGGCGACGGGTATCCGCCATGGTCGCAGACGAACTCATGGCCGACCTTGTCCAGGAAGTCGGTGGTGACGCCGGGCTTGACGGCCCGTCCGACCTCGTCAAGCGCCTGGGCGGCGAGCCGGCCCGCGATCCGCATGGCGGCGATCGTCTCGGCGTCCTTGACGTCCTGCTCGCCGAGCGTAGGCGCCGGCTTGCCGACGTACTCGGGACGGACGATGTGCGCGGGAACGTGCCGGGCGGGAGAAAGCCGGCCCGGGTGAAGCAAGGTGGCCATGCCTTGCGATTCTAGTTGCCATGGCGAGCGACAGCGAGCAGTGGTGGTACTGCCTGAAGCACAAGAGGGTTGAGGGCGCGGACACGGCCTGCGCCGGCAAGGACCTCCTCGGTCCCTACCCGACCAGGGAGGAGGCGGCGCACGCGCTGGAGCGGGTCCGCGAGCGCAATAAAGAATGGGACGCCCAGGACTAGGCGGCCAGCGCGGGCGGGCGCGCTGAAGGGCTAGGCTGTATAGCGTGAGCAACGATCAGTTGCCGTCCGACCTGCCGCCGCACGCGCGCGAGCGGCTGGCCGAGATCCGGGCAAGCGGCACCTGGGGCTCGGCGCTGACGACCGAGGAGTTCGCCGCCATCCGCTCGGCGGGGTTCGAGCCGGCCGGCCAGGTACTCGGCGCGGCCGTCTACAACCTCGGCTTCACCGGCGGCTATAGCTGCCCGGGCGGATGGTCGGGCAGCTTCGCGACCCGGACGCAGCTGTCCGGCACCGGGTACGCGTACGCGTCGTTCGGGCCGCTGGTCAAGACGATGTACGAGGCCCGGCGGACGGCCATCGGCCGCATGGTGGAAGAGTGCGCGGTGCTCGGCGGGCACGGCGTCGTGGGCGTCCAGCTGGAGATCGGCGCGTTCCCCGCGGGCGGCCTCGAGTTCAAGGCGATCGGCACTGCCGTCCGGGCGCCGGGTGCCCCGCGGCTGCGCCACCCCTTCACCTCGGACCTGACCGGGCAGGACTTCGCCAAGCTGGTGATGAAGGGATGGATGCCGGTAGGGCTGGTGCTCGGCATCTCCATCGGGGCGCGGCACGACGACTGGCAGACCCGCGCCCAGACCCGCTGGGGCGCGGGCAACACCGAGGTGAGCGGCTACACCCAGCTCGTCAACGAAACGCGGCACGACGCGCGGCAGGAGCTCGCCAAGGACGTCCGGCGGCACGGCGCGGAAGGCGTCGTGATCGCGAACATGGACCTGCGCGTCTCCGAGCGCGAGTGCCCGGCCTACGAGGGCAACCGCGACCACATCGTCGAGGCAACCACGATCGGGACGGCGATCACCCGCTTCTCGCGGTCGGCCGAGGGCCGCGGGACCCCGGCGCTCGCCATCATGTCGCTTGACCCGCAGCGCCGCCAGGCGGCGCGCACCAATATCGGCGCGAACCGGCTCTAGGGGAGATCGGAACCATGACCAACACGGACCTCAGCGCGGCCGGGGTACCCCAGGACGCCATCAAGCGCCTCGCCGAGCTGCAACCCGGTAAGGCCGGGTCGATCTTCACCTCCGACCTGTCCGTCAACGAGTTCCTGCTCGTGCGGGAGGCCGGGTTCCGCCCGCTGGGCCTCGTGCTCGGCTCCTCGATCTACCACGTGGGCATCCAGATCGGCCGCTGGGGCAAGAACCAGGAGCTCGACGTGCTGTCGCAGGCCATGTACCACGCCCGCGAGCTGGCCATGACCCGGATGGAGGCCGAGGCCGATGCCCTCGGCGCGGACGGCATCGTGGGCGTGCGGCTGGACGTGGAGATGAAGGAGTTCGGCGCGGATGTCGCCGAGTTCATCGCGGTCGGCACCGCCGTCAAGGCCGAGCAGGGGGCCGGCGGTGGCGGCGTCGCGAACTGGCGCAACAACAAGAACCAGCCGTTCACCTCGGACCTGTCGGGGCAGGACTTCTGGACGCTGATCCGGGCCGGCTGACGCGCCGCTGGGCATGGTGATGGGGACCTGCGTGTACCACATCGCGCACCAGAAGGTCACGGCCATGATCGGCAACATCGGCCGCAACGTCGAGATCGAGCAGTACACCCAGGCGCTGTACGACGCGCGGGAGCTGGCGATGTCCCGGATGCAGGCCGAGGCCGAGGCGCTGCACGCGGAGGGCATCGTCGGCGTCCAGCTCCGCCAGCACAGCCACACGTGGGGCGGGCACACGACCGAGTTCTTCGCGATCGGCACGGCGGTCCGCCCGCTGCGCGACGACCACGTCATCGAGCGGCCGACCATGGTGCTGTCCCTGGACTGAGCGCCGCCTGGCGGTCAGCCGCCCGGGCCGCTGACGATGTCGAGCAGGCGCGCGACCCGGTCCCGCAGGGTCTGTATCCCCCGGCCGTCCCGCCGCCCGCGCGCCGGCATCGGCGCCCGTCCGGCGCCGTCCGCCATCGGCCTCACGCTCGCCCGCTGCCGCGCTGACCAGGTGCTGCGCGGCGTCGAAGGACACCAGCCCCGGCGCGGCCAGCGACTCGTGCGCCAGCCCGGCCAGCTCCGCGTCCGAGCCGCTGTCCAGCGCCAGGATCGTCGCGCCCACCCGGCGCGCGTCGCTGACCCGCTCCAGCAGCGGGACGGGCGCGGTGTCCTCCGTCGACCACGAACAGCGTCTCGCCCCGCCGCGCCGCCTCCAGGCGGTCCAGCCCGACTCGCAGGTGCGGCGGCGCGTCCGGCGGCGGCGCCCAGCGCACCAGCGTCGGCATCAGCTCGGGGATGCCGCAGAGCCTGCTCTCCTCGTCCAGGTGCGCGGTCAGGTGCCACGGCTCGTAGGCCGGCGTGCCCACCAGCAGCAGCCCGCCGGGCGCGCGGGTCGACGTCCGCAGCGCCCGCCCGAACGCGCCCGCACGCTCCAGCCAGCCCGTCCGGGCCAGCAGCACCCGCAGGGCCGCGACCTGTCCCGCCTCCATGCCTTCATGGTGCCCCCGGCCGGTCCTCTTCGCACGTAACTCGCGGCGTGGCCACGCCAAAGCGAGGGCGTGGCACCCGGCCGCCGCCGCGCGTCTGAGAGAATGCGCTAGCGACAAGCACGCGACGCAGCGGAGCACCGATGACGAGAGGCGCGCCACAATGAAGTTCGCCTGGCTGTGCAGCCACGAGTCCTACCAGCCCGAAGACCTGGTCACCCAGGCGGTCGCCGCCGAGGAAGCCGGCTTCGACGCGGTTCTCGGGTCCGATCACTTCCACCCGTGGGTGGACGATACGTCCGCCGCCGGGTTCGTGTGGTCCTGGCTCGGCGCGGTCGCGCAGGCCACCGACCACGTGCAGCTCGGCACCGCGGTCACCTGCCCGCTGTTCCACTACCACCCGGCCCTCGTCGCGCAGATGGCCGCGACCTCCGACCGGCTGTCCGGCGGCCGCCTGTTCCTCGGCGTGGGCACCGGCGAGGCGCTCAACGAGCGCCCCCTCGGCTACCCGTTCCCCGGTTACGCCGAGCGGCAGGCCCGCATGCAGGAGGCGCTGGAGATCATGCACCGCCTCTTCCAGGGCGAGAAGCTCACCTTCGAGGGCGAGTACTACACGACGACCACCGCCCGGCTCTACTCACCGCCGACCGGGGCGCTGCCCATCCTCATGGCCGCGGGCGGCCCCAAGTCCGCCCATTTCGCCGGCCAGTACGCGGACGGCCTGATCACCAGCGTGAAGAACCCGGCGGAGACCGTCGAGAAGGTCATCGCGCCCTACCGCCAGTCGGCGACCGAGGCGGGCAAGGAGCACCTCGTCCTGGCCACCCGGTGGACCGTCCTGGCGGGCAACGACGATGAGGCCTGGGCGGCCCTGTCCTCCATGCGCGGGCTGCGCGCCCCGGGCCGCCTGGAGGCGACCGACCCGGCCGAACTGCGGATCCGGGCGGACGAAATGGACCGCGCGGAGGTTCTCGGCAGCTACACCGTGGTCCCCGACGCGGCCGGCCTCATCGAGGCCTACCGGCCGCTCGTCACCGACGTCGGCGCCGACATCGTCTCCATCCAGGTCATGTCGGCCGAGCCGATGGCCGCCATCGAGGTCATCGGCAAGGAAGTCCTGCCCGCGCTGCGGGCACTGGCTGGCTGAGTCCTCGGAAAAGGGTGTGCGGGTGAGCGAAGAGTTCGCGGCGGCGGACGCCATCGTCAGCGGGTACGCGGGACGCGGCGGCGCGCCCGGGATCGCCTACGGGATCGTCAGGGACGGCGAGCTGGTGCACGCGGGGGGAGCGGGCGAGCGCCGGCTGGGTGCTGCCGGGGTGTCGGGTGCTGCTGGGGTGGTGGGCGGGGATAAGGGCAGCGGGGATAAGAGCGGCGGCGGCCTGGTGCCCGACGCCGCGACGGTCTTCCGCATCGCGTCCATGTCGAAGAGCTTCACCGCGTCGGCGGTGCTGCTGCTGCGCGACTGCGGCGCCCTCGCGCTGGACGACCCGGCCGATAAGTACGTGCCCGAGCTGGCGGGCTGGCCGGCCGGCTCCCGGGTGACGATCCGGCAGCTGCTGACGATGACCGCCGGCTTCCCGACCGACGACCCGTGGGGGGACCGCCAGCAGGGACTGCCCCTGCCCGAATTCGCCGCGCTGCTCGCCGGGGGCCTGTCGGCTAACTGGGCGCCGGGGACCCGGTTCGAGTACTCCAACCTCGGTTACGCGATCCTCGGCATGGTCGTGACGGCGGCGAGCGGCGTGCCCTACGGCGACCTCATCCGGGCCCGGCTGCTGGCCCCGCTCGGCATGACCCGCACCGGCTTCGAGGCGGCCGAGTTCACCGCCGACGGGCTTGCCCAGGGGTACCGGCGCGGCCGGTCCGGCTGGGAGGAAGTGCCCTATGACCCGCACGGCGCGTTCGCGCCGATGGGCGGGATCTTCAGCTGCGTCCGCGACCTCGCCCGCTGGGTAGCGGGCTTCGCGGCCGCCTTCCCGCCGGGCGAGGGCGCGCCAGGCGCGCATCCCCTCGCGGCCGCCGCGCGTCGCGAGATGCAGCTCCCGCAGGTGCTCATCCCCTCGGGCCGGGGATACCCGCTGCCCGGCGCGGCGACGGCGAGCGGGCCCGCCGCGTACGGATTCGGCTTGTTCATCGACGAGGACGCGCGGCTAGGCCGCGTGGTCAGCCACAGCGGCGGCTACCCCGGCTTCGGCGCCAACATGCGCTGGCACCCGGCGACCGGCACCGGCGTCATCGCGCTCGGCAACGGCACCTATGCGCCGATGACCGTGCTCACCAGCCTGATACTCGACGCGATCGTCCCCAGGAAGGACACCTACCGGGTTGCGCTCGCCCCCGGGCGGGGCGGCCCGTGGCCGCAGACGCTCGCGGCGCGCGAGGCGGTCAGCCGCCTGCTGGCGGACTGGGACGACGCCACGGCCGACGCGCTGTTCACCGGAAACGTCGCCCTCGACCGCCCGTACGCGGAGCGGTCGCGCGACATCGCGATCCTGCGCGACCGGATCGGCGCCTTCGCCGACAGCCCTGACCGCGCGCCGGAGCACGACACCCCGGCGCACTGCCGCTGGTTCCTGGCCGGCGAGGGCGGCACGGTCCAGGCGCAGATACAGCTCAGCCCGCAAAAGCCGCCGCGTGTCCAGTCCCTCACCCTGGCGATCCCGCCGGCCAGGGACTCCGCCCTGGCACGGGTCCTGGAGGCCGTCGTCGGCTGGCTGAACAGCGGATCCCCGTCCTGGCCCGAGTCGGTCCCGGTCGCGGACGGCACCGACGTCGGGCTGCTCACCCGCCGCCTGCGCATGGCCGCCACCTGGACGGGCACCGTCGCCGTCGGCGCCTACCGGGCGGGCGACGGCGCGGCCTCGGTCACCGTGGAACTGGACGGCGAGCACGCCAGGGCGCTCCTGACCCTCCTGGCCGAGGCCTCGACCGGCACCCTCCGCGCCGCCGACGCCACCCTCTAGCCACCGCACGGAAAACTTCCTGGCGCCCCGGAATATATTCCGATACGGATCCGTTCCGTATCGATAGTGCGCGCCCGACGGGCGCGCGCGCAAGCTCCGCACTCGGGGCGACTTCCAGAACCAAGGGGCCTATAACTCGTGGACGCACCGCAGTCTTCCGGGGGGACGACCCCCCCTACCCCCCGGCATGCCCGGTCGAAGGGCGCTGGTCTCGCGCAGGCCGAGACCATCGCGCGCCGCCGTTGGCTGATCCTCGGCGTGCTTGTCGTCGGGCTGCTCGCCATCGTCATTGACAACACCGTCCTCAACGTCGCGCTCAAGACCATCGCCGAGCCCGTCAGCCACGGCGGCCTGGGGGCCAGCCAGAGCCAGCTTGAGTGGGCGATCAACTCCTACACCCTGGTCTTCGCGGGGCTGCTGTTCACCTTCGGCGTGGTCGGTGACGGCGCCGGCCGTAAGCGGATGCTGATCATTGGGCTGGCGCTGTTCGGCCTCGCGTCCTTGCTGTCGGCGTACTCGCAGAACCCGACGGAACTGATCCTCGCCCGCGCCGCGATGGGCCTGGGCGGTGCGGCGGTCATGCCGCAGACCCTCTCGATCATCTCGAACGTCTTCTCCCCGGCCGAGCGGGCCAAGGCCATCGGCATCTGGGCCTCCGCCGTCGGCATCGGCGTCGCCATCGGGCCGGTCCTCGGCGGCGTCCTGCTCGCCCACTTCTGGTGGGGCTCGGTGTTCCTCATCAACGTGCCGGTGACCCTCGTCGGCGTGATCGCCGT
Source organism: uncultured Actinomycetota bacterium (assembly GCA_963735415.1). Classification (GTDB taxonomy): domain Bacteria; phylum Actinomycetota; class Actinomycetes; order Streptosporangiales; family Streptosporangiaceae; genus Trebonia. The sequence continues at coordinate 20,029 of CAVTLB010000040.1, forward strand.
CGCGATGATCGTCCCCGAGTCGCGCAACCGGCAGGGCGCGAGGATCGACTACGTGGGCGTGCTCGCCTCGATCGCCGGCCTGATCCTGCTGGTCTACGGCATCGTGCAGGGCGGGGACAACGGGAACTGGGGCAGCGTGAGCGTCCTCGGCCCGCTGGTCGGCGGCATCGCCGTCCTGGCGCTGTTCGCCTGGCACGAGTCTCGCACCGCCTTCCCGGCCCTGGACGTGCGGCTGTTCCGCGACCGCAGGCTGTCGGCCAGCGTCGGCGCGATCGCGCTGCTGTTCTTCGGGATGGGCGGCGTCTTCTTCTTCACCAGCTTCTACCTCCAGAACGTGCGCGGCTACTCGGCACTCGACGCCGGCCTGCTGACGATCCCGTTCGCCGTCGGGCAGATGCTCGGCTCCCCGCGTAGCGCCGCGCTGGTCTCGCGGTTCGGTGCCAAGGCGGCCACCGCGAGCGCGATGACGGTCACCGCGCTGGCCGTGGCCGGGTACGCCACGCTGGGCACGAGCTCCCCGATCGCGATCCTCGCCGTGCTGTTCTTCGTCCAGGGAACCGCGATGGGCGTGGCCATGCCCGCCGCCACGTCCGCGGTCATGGAGGTGCTGCCCCGCGAGCGGGCCGGCGCCGGCTCGGCGCTGACCAACACCGCCCGCCAGGTCGCGGTCGCGCTCGGCGTCGCGGTGCTCGGCTCCATCCTGGCCCAGGCCTACCGTTCGCACCTGTCCCCGACACTGGCGCAGCTGCACTCGGCGACCCTGAGCGGCACCGCGGGCCAGTCGATCACCGCCACCCAGTCGGTCGCCCAGCAGCTCGGCGAGGCGGGCCGGTTCCTGCTGTCCCCGGCGAACGTCGCCTTCGTCGACTCGATGCGGGTCACCACCATCGTCGGTGCGGCGGTCTCGCTGGTCGGCGCCTTCGTCGTCTTGCGCTGGATGCCGGGCAAGCCGAAGGCTACCGTGGACATGGACGAGATCATCGCCGCGGAGGTCGCTCGCGCCGAGCGTGAGCTGGCGGCCGAGCGGCAGCTCGCGGAAGGGTAACCGCCATGGACGCCGACGTCATGCACGGCCAGGTCACCCAGGACGCCGCCAAGCGCCCTGGGCGGCCCCGCAGCGAGCGGGCCGAGCAGGCCATCCTGGACGCAGCGCTTGACGCGTTCGCCGAGTGCGGCGTGGAGGGCGTCCGGTGCGAGGACGTCGCGGCCCGGCCGGCGTCGGCAAGGCGACGCTGTACCGCCGCTGGCCGGGCAAGGAGGAACTGCTCATCGCGGCGCTGGCGGCGCTGAAGGCCCGCTGCCGCAGCCCCGTGGCGAGTCCGCGCGCGACGACCTCACCGCCATGGTCGAGGTGATGGCCCGCGACTCCGACGACCCCCGCCACGCCCGGCAGTTCGCCATGCTGCACGGCGAGGGGGAGCGCTATCCCCGGCTGAAGGCCCGGTACAGGGAGGCCGTCGTGGAGCCGCGCCGCGAGGCCATCCGGCAGGTGATCAGGCGCGGCGTCGAGTCGGGCGAGTTCCGCACCGACACCGACGTCGAGATCGCCATGCTCACCCTCATCGGTGCCGTCATGGCCCGCGGCAAGGACGAGTTCCCCGAGGCCGCGCCGGACTTCGCGGCGCGCGTCGTCGGCCAGCTCATGCGCGGCATCGGGGCCCGCTAGCTACAGCGCTTCCCGCCACCTGTTCGTGATGGGCAGGCGGCGGTCCCGGCCGAAGTTCTTCTGGCTGATCTTCGGTCCCGGCGGGTACTGGCGGCGCTTGTACTCGGCGGTGTCGATCAGCCGGATCACCCGCTCCACCAGGGCCGGGTCATGGCCCGCCGCGACCAGCTCGGCCGAGCCCATGTCCTTCTCGACATAGTCGTCGATGATCGCGTCGAGGACGTCATACGACGGCAGCGAGTCCGTGTCGAGCTGATCGGGGGCGAGCTCGGCCGACGGGGCCTTGTCGATGGAGCTCCGCGGGATCGGGGGAGTAAGGCCGGCCCGCTCGGCCTGGGAATTCCGCCACCGGGCGAGTTCCCACACCAGCGTCTTCGGGACGTCCTTGATCACGCCGAAGCCGCCCGCGGAGTCGCCGTACAGGGTCGAGTAGCCGGTGGCGATCTCGCTCTTGTTGCCGGTCGTGAGCACCAGGTGCCCCTCGGCGTTGGACAGCGCCATCCACGTTACCCCGCGCACCCGCGCCTGCAGGTTCTCGGCCGGCGGCCCGGAAGCGGGGAAGCCGTCGCCGAGCTCGCTCATGAACGCGTCGACCATGGCCTTGATCGGGATCGTCCGCGCGTGCAGCCCCTGCCGCTCGACCAGGTCGTCGGCATCTGACACCGAGTGAGTCGTGGACCACCTGCTCGGCAGCAGCAGCACGAAGACGTTGTCCGGCCCGATCGCGTCGGCCGCGATCGTCGCCACGAGCGCGGAGTCGATCCCGCCCGACAGGCCCAGGATGACCGACGTGAAGCCGTTCTTGCGCACGTAGTCCCGTGTCCCGAGGACCAGCGCGGCATACACCTCGCCGTGATCATCAAGCCTGGGCCAGAACGGGCCGTCCTGCTGTTCCGCCTCGGCCGCCCGCGGCAGGGGCAGCGCGGGCAAGGTGGCGCGCTCGATCGTGATGAGGGTGCCGTCGCCGGCGTCGACCGGGCCGGCCGCGTCGCTCGACGCGGCCGGCAGGTCCAGGTCGACGACCATCAGCGCCTCCTCGAACTGCGGCCCGCGGGCCAGCGGCTCGCCGTCGGGGGCGACGAGGATCGAGTCGCCGTCGAAGACGAGCTCGTCCTGGCCGCCGACCTGATTGCAGTACGCCAGCGCCGCGCCCGCCTCGCGGGCCCGCCGCTGGACGAGCGTCGAGTCGGACGTCGTCCTTGCCGCGCTCGTAAGGCGAGGCGTTCGGGACGACGAGCAGGCCAGCTCGCGCGTGCCTCGCGACGGCGATCGGGCCGCCGTCTTGCCACAGGTCCTCGCAGATGGCGACGGCCACATCGACGCATTCCCCGGCTCCCTCGGCCTCAGCCGCCCCGCCATCCCCGACCGGCACCCGGACCACCGGCAGCGTGCTGCCGGGGATGAAGTAGCGGTACTCGTCGAACACGCCGTAGTTCGGCAGGTGGTGCTTGGCGCTCGTGATGACGACCCGGCCGCCGTGCAAGACGGCGGCGGCGTCCAGCGGCGCGCCCGCCGGCTGCCCGGTCCGGGGCACGAGGTCGGCCCGCCGGTCGAGGTAGCCCGTGACGACGGCGACGCCGCCCAGGCCCGCCACGTTCAGCCGCTCGGCGAGATCGCGCAAGACGGTGATCGACGCCTCCACGAACGACGATCGCAGCGCCAGGTCCTCCACCGGGTACCCGGTCAGCGCCATCTCGGGAAACACGACGACCCGCGCGCCGCGCGCGGCGGCCCGGCCCGTCCAGCTGGCGATCAGCTCGGCGTTCCCGGCCAGGTCACCGACGGAAGTGTTCACTTGGGCAAGGGCGATCCGCAGTCGAGGCACGTGATCAAGCTTATTAGGGGTGCTTCCCGCGCTATCGCCGCACGCCCTTCCAAAGTTCCGGCTCGGCGGGACGGGATCGGTCACGACGGCGGACGGCAGGTCGAGGCCCATAGTGCGCGGCCGGCGCCGTTGGCGCGTTCCGGGAGATACAGAAGCTGAAGTCCGAGGGCCTGGCGGCCCGCCGGCGCCCGGAATCTGGTTACCCGCTGGTAGCAGTGTATTTTTCGGTGATAATAGCGGAAAAAGACACTGCTACTGACAAGTAGGCCACGCCACCCCGGAGCCGGCCACCACGGGGCAGGCACGCGGCCGTGCCGGGCACGATCACCCGAGAAGGACCTCGTCACTTCAATCCCGGTCAGTGGGCCAGCCCGGGTCCCCGGTGGCCGCCAAGCCCACCCACGCGGAGTGCATGGCGATGGCGAGCGTGGTCGGCGGCACGGCGCCGACCAGCCCGGACAGCCCCTTCTCATCCAGCAGCAGGGCGTCGAAGGGCGCGGCACAGGCCGCCTTGGGGGCAGTCGGGCCGAGGCTGGACGCGTCGCGCACCCCGGTCGTGGCCTCGATCATCACCATGGTCAATGCCGTCGGCGGCTGATCAGAAGGCCGCCATTTCGCGTAGCCATTCGCGCAGCTCGGCTATCTCGTCCTCGGAGGCCGCGCCGACCGGCGCGGACTGGGTCAAGCGGCCGGTCGAGACCGCCGTGATCTCCTCCGTGCGTGCCCAGCTAGGACGGTGCAGGCCAGACGACTCCGATGAGATCAAGACATGATGAGCAAGGCCACGGTCCCTGGTCGTGAGCGGCACGACGAGCGCCATCCCAATGGGGAACGCGCAGTGGGTGACGGAGCTGACGACGACAGCGGGGCGGATACCACCCTGCTCGTGCCCGAACGGCACTCCGAAGTCGACCACCCAGAGCTGCCACGGTGCCAGCTTCCTGGCTGGACTCACTGGTTGAGCTCCGGGTACTCATCCGTGGCATCGGGGAGGCCCTCGCCGGCTATCTGATCGGTCAGCCTGGCCTCCGCCTGGTAACTCGCCCACTCATCCTGGTCGGCTCGCAGTTCCGCGTAGCGCTCCAGGACCCGCCGGATCTTGTGCTCCCTCAGGAGCCGCCGCACCGCCTCCCCAAGGGGGACTCCGCCAAAGTCGCTCGCGGCGACGGCGGCCAGCTCGTCACGGACCTTGCCATCGATCTGCATGGAAGTCATCGCCATAGAAGGGCGGTGCAGCCTGGACGCTGATGGTCCGTTCTGTACTGTCCGGGTTGGTAGAGTGCGGCTGGGAACGGGTATGCCGTCGCCTGCAGGAGTCCCGGTTGCCAAAGGGGTGGCCAGCGCATGACCGTACCGGCCTGGCTCAGTGATGCGGTCCTTTACCAGGTTTACCCGCAGAGCTTCGCCGATTTCGACGGTGACGGAACCGGCGACCTGCGCGGCATCGTGGAGCACCTGGATTACCTGGCGTGGCTCGGGATCACGGCGGTGTGGCTCAGCCCGTGCTTTGTCTCCCCGATGCGCGACGCCGGCTACGACGTCGCCGACTACTTCACGGTCGACCCGCGCTACGGGGACAACGACGATCTCGCCGAACTGGCCGGCGAGGCCAGCAGGCGCGGTATCAGGGTCCTACTTGACCTGGTGGCCGGGCACACTGCCGACACCCACCCGTGGTTCACCGCGTCCGCCTGCGACCCGAGTGATCACCGCTACATCTGGGCCGCCCCCGGCCCGGACGGCCGGCCGCCGGAGGGGTTCGTCCCCTCTCCCGGCCGCCGCCCAGGTGGTTACCTGCCGAACTTCTTCGACTCCCAGCCCGCGCTGAACTTCGGCTACGCCCGCCAGAAGGCGGGCGAGCCCTGGCGGCAGGGCACGGACGCGGACGGACCGCGGGCCAACCGCGCGGCGCTATGCGCGATCATGGACCACTGGCTGCGGCTTGGCGTGTCCGGGTTCCGGGCCGACATGGCCTACTCACTGGTCAAAGACGACCCGGGCCGCACCGAGACCGGCCGGCTGTGGGGCGGTGTGCGCGGCTGGCTTGACCGGGCGCACCCTGACGCGGTCCTGCTGTCGGAATGGGGCGACCCGGCCCTGGCAGTGCCCGCGGGGTTCCATGCCGACTTCTTCCTCCAGTTCGGCGGCCCGGCCGACGGCAGGCCGCTGCGCTCGCTATGGAGCAACGGCACCGCCGCCAACCGCCCCGAGTGGGGCACGGACGGCCCGTGCTACTTCGATGCCGCCGGCCGTGGCACCGCCGGCCCGTTCGTGGCCGCCTACCTTGACGCGCTCGCCGTGATCGGCGAGCCCGGGCATATCGTGCTGCCCACGGCCAACCACGACTTCGCCCGGCTGCGCGCCGGACCGCGCGCCCCCGGGCAACTGCCGGCCGCCTTCGCGTTCCTGCTCACTTAAATTCTGCTATGAGGAACTTGCCCGCCAAGTTCAGGCCGATGTGCGTCTGGACGTCAAAGAGTTGGCGGTCGAAGGAATTTCCGACGATACAAGTTTCCCTGAAAATGACGGACCGACCGCTGAATCAGGTCTTGTGCATTGCTGATGAAATCCTCACTGACCTGGAGTCTGGACGACGGGGTGCTGTGGATTACGACGCTGTCTGCGGCGAGTGAGGGATTCAAAACCGCAATTTTCGACGTGCGAGATCTCTGTCGCAACAACAACGAATCGAATGGTTTGATGCGGGCCGTTCGTACTCAGACCCGGGGCCGATGGGAGGATGTGGACGGTGAAGGTGGGCGAATGGTCAGCCCCAAGCCAGGCGTACTCGTCGTACGCAATGACCGAAGGACGCTCGACGATTTGCTGAAATTACTCGAGAGTTACCGAGCTGCACTCCGTATTTCCAAACCGCGAGAAACCGCAGAAGTCGACCCTAAAGAA
>CAVTLB010000041.1:0-104705 GCA_963735415.1 uncultured Actinomycetota bacterium
CGTGGGCGGCCGCCCACTGCGCGAACGCGGGAGCCTGGGACGTCGAGAAGGTCTCGTCCGGGCCGAAGTCATCGATACCGGGCATCTGGGTGATGCCGATCCGCTGCCACAGCGCCCGGGCCGGGACGCCGGGGTACAGCGTGGCCAGCTGGCCCTCGACCGCGGTGGCGGCGCTCTCGGAGTCGGCCAGCATGTCCTGCTGCGTGCCGAAGAAGTAGTCGAACGTCAAGATGTTGACGACGGCGATCTTCGCGTGCTCGGCCACCGCGTTCTGCAGCACGCCAAGCTCGGCCGCCGGGAACCCGGTCGGGTTGACCGGCAGGGTGTAGGAGAACGAGAGCCGCAGGTGATGGCGGGTCGCCCACGCCTCCGCCTGCGCGATCGCCTGGTTGCGCCGGTCGATCCCGGCGGTGTTGCTCACCGAGTCCGCCTCGACGTCCAGGTCGATCCGCGAGATGTGATAGGTCGTGACCAGTGACTCGTAGACCTTCGCGATCGCGTCCACGCTGGTGCAGCTGTCCGCGAGCTCGGTATTGGTCGTGTCCGCCGCGTACCCGCCGAACGACGGGATAACGTCGCCGCCGGCCCGGTGGATGGCCGCGATGTCCGCGCCGAAGCTGCCCGTCGCGGTCGCCGAGATCGGGGTTGACGTGGTGCCGTCCCAGTACGCCGTGCAGGAACCCGACTGGTCGGTCTGCAGGAACGCCAGGGACAGGTACTTGGCGCCGGACTCCCGCGATAGCTGGGCCAGGCCACCGTCGGTGGTGTCGTAGGTCTCGAAGTACGGAGCGTAGATATGCGCGGGCAGGCCAGTACGCCCGATCGCGGTAGCGTGCGCCGGCGCGGCGGACGCCGCCCCGGTCAGGGCGGTGCCGCTCAGGCCCGTGGCGGCCAGTGCCGCCACGGCCAGGGAAATGAGTCGTCTCAAGCGCGGATCCTTCCGCTAGCTTTACGGAAACGATGATCAACAATGAATAGGAAAGTTTCCTATTCTTTGCGAACGCTAGTCCGCCAAGCCCGCGCCGTCAATGCCTGGTCTCCCGTCCCCGCCCCGCCCCTCCCCGCTAGGGCGCCGGGCGGGGCAGCTTGGCCGGGGCCCGCACGAGGTCTAGCCGGGTAACCCGGTCGCGGGCCACCGTCACCGACGCCACGGTCACGAGGTCGCCGCCCTCGTACAGCGCGAAGCCCAGGGCCCCGTTGACGGTCACCCGCGCGGTCCGGGCGTCGGCGCCGACCTTGGCCATGACGCCGAGCAGGAACCGGGCCACCCGGTCCGCGCCCCGCACCGGCCTGCGGGCCGCGGACACCACGCCGCCGCCGTCGCTGACCAGGACCACGTCCGGGTCGAGCACCGCGATCAGCGCGGACAGGTCCCCGGTCGTCACGGCGCAGGAGAAGGCCGACACCACCCGCCGGTGCTCGGTCGCGTTAACCGGGGACCAGGCATTACCCGACCGGACGTGCCGCCGGGCGCGGGAGGCGAGCTGCCTGACCGCGTCGGCGGACCGGCCGACGACCGTTGCCACCTCACCGAACGGCATGCCGAACAGGTCGTGCAGCACGAACGCGGTCCGCTCGGCCGGCGACAGCGTCTCAAGCACCACAAGCAGCGCGTAGCTCACCTCGTCGTCGAGCGTCACCTTCTCCGCCGGGTCGGCGCCGAAGCCGGCCGCGCCCGGCGGGCCGGCCACGCCCGTCCCGCCGGCCGGCGCCACGGCGCTGCCGACGACCGGCTCGGGCAGCCACGGGCCCACGTACTGCTCACGGCGGACCCGCGCCGAGCGCAGCACGTCCAGGGCCATCCGCGAGACCGCCACGACCGCCCAGGACTCGACGTCACGTACCGGTGCCTGATCATGGGCGGCCACGAGCCGAGGCCAGCAGTCGGCCACCACGTCCTCGGCCTCGGCGTGACTGCCGAGTATCGCGTACGCGACCCGGACCAGCCGGGGACGCGCCTGGCTGAACGCCCCGGCCAGCCGGTCGGCTGACTCGCTCACCGCGCACCGCCACGAGCGGCGGGGATGCCATCCGGCGAGGCTCAGCCAGCCGGCGAACGTCTGCGTCCCGAGGCGCGCGCCCGGTCCGGGCAGCCCGCCGCCGGCCGCCATCGCCTTGCCCCCGCTGCCGGGTATCCGCAACTCGATGACGCGCCGCCGCTCGCCCCTCGCGGCCAGAACCCGGCGCAGCAGGTCCGCCATGTTCTCCTCCCTTGGCCCCGCGAGCTCCGACATGGGCGCCGGCGTTCCCGTGGCCAGCGCGGCCAGTTCCGCCGCCACCTCGCGGGCGGCGACCGGCTGGGCCCGCCATTTCGGCACCACGACGAGCCCTCGCGATGACCGGGCCAGGTACTGGACGGGGAACTCGTGGAACTGCGCCGCGCGCAGGATGGTCACCGGCACGGGCGACCCGGCCAGCACCTCCTCCTGGCGGAGCTTTCCCCGGTAGTAACCGAACGGAACGCGGTCAACGCCGATGATCGACAGCGCGACGACGTGCCGTACCCCGGCCTCGGCGCCGGCCCGCGTCAGGTTGCGCGCCGTGGCCTCGAAGAACTCAGCGGCGACCGGGCCGCGCGTCGTCGCGATGTTGCTGACGTCGATCACGGCGTCCGTCCCCGCCAGCGCCCCGGCCAGGCCCTTGCCGCTCACCAGTTCCACCCCCGTGGAGCGGGCAAGCGCGACCGCCTCGTGCCCGTTGCCGCGCAGCGCCTCGACCACCAGGTGCCCGACGACGCCGGTGCCGCCCGCGACCGCCACCTTCATCTGCTGCCTCCGAAGCTCGACGACGTCCGTCGGATTGCAGACGAGACAGGCCGGTGAGATGTGACACGGGCGGTGCCAGGGCACCGCGTCGAGCCGGCCGCCGGCAGTCAAGGCCGGGCACTGGCCGCCGCGAAAGGCCGCCGCCAAAAGACGCCGGGCCGCCCCCCGCAGCGGGGGAGCGGCCCGGCGCCCTATGGGCGGGTGAACTTACCCGACCCGGTACTCGTAAGGAACGGCGTCGACCTCGTCGCCGGAGAACTGGCCGTACGGCGGGATGCCCGCGAGCAGGTCATCCACGTACAGCGTGCCCCGGACCACGGTGCCCTTCGGCGCCGACGGCGTGAAGGTCACGTCGAAGGTGGCCGTCTCACCCGGGCCGAGGACCCAGGCGGTCGGCGTGATCGCGCCGGTGACCTCGATCGCCCAGTCGTCCCCGATCGCGTTGCCCTCGACCGAGGTGGTGACCGACGAGTCGAACGCCTTCGTCGTGACGGTGGCCGTGACGGTCGCCGTGCCGGACGGGGAGGCGGTGGTGAACGGTCCGCAGACCGAGGGCTGCGCGTACCAGCCGCCGGCCGTGATGGCGCCGCGCGCGGTGAAGAACGGCCCGAAGGACGTGGTGGAGCACAGCTGGCCCGGGGTGCTGCTGATGCTCCCCAGGTCCGGGTCGCCCACGAACGGGCCGTAGTCGAACATGCCGGGCACCGTGCTGGACTGGGTGATCAGCAGGCCGGACGTCTCCGTCGGGACGATCCACTCGGCCGGGGGGCCGTCCGGCGGAAGGTCGAAGGAGTTGCCCGTCAGCGACCCCAGCTGCATCGACGTGGAGCTGTCAAGCCGGGGGTCGATGAAGAAGTCCTCCGCCTCCGGCCCGTTGTTGGTGACGGTGACCGGGACGGTCACCGCCTTGCCCGCCGCCAGCACCGTGTGGCCGCTGTCCGGCACGCCGGCCGCGCTGGCGCTGTCGGCGTTGAACGTGACCGATCCGGTGTACGGGTCGGCCAGCTCGTTGCCCTCGACCGGCTCGGCGAAGGCGACGATCAGCGTCCAGGTCCCGGGCCGGCGGGTTGAGCGTGTAGGCGGTCAGGCCCGTGCTCTCGTTCCCGGTCAGCGGGTCGATGTTCTGCCCGTAGCCGACGGTGTCGCCGTTCGGAGCGACCAGGTAGGCGCCGACCGGGTTGCCGGCGTCGTTGGCCAGCGAGACGTTCGCGGCGATGTTGTGCACGCCGCGCGGCACGTCGAACTCGTAGTACTCCTCCTGGCCCTGGCCGTTCGGACGGCCGTTGCCGCCGGTCAGCACGCCGGAGAACGTGTCCGCCGTGGCGGACGTCGATCTTGCTCCGCAGCGTCACCGCGATGGAGGTGGCCGAGCCGGAGCCGCTGGACTTCACCACGATCGAGCCCGCGGCGTCACCCGCCGCGGACGGGGTGGTCGCGGTGACCCAGACGGTGCGGCTCTGCCCGGGCGCCAGTGTCAGCGACGACGGGGACACCGAGCCGAACGGCGCGAAGGTCTGCGTCGACACCTGCCACGGCACCGTGCCGTTGGTCCCGCCGACCGAGGCGGCGTCACCGAAGATGACGCCGGTCCAGCGGCCCGCCGCGGGGTAGCGCACGTCCACGCTGCCGTAGTTGCCGACGCCCTGGGGCAGGGAGTGGGCGGCGAACTTGCCGGTCGGGTCGACCAGGATCAGCCGCACCCGCTGGTTCAGGCTGCCGGTGGTGGACGGGTAGGCGATCTCGGCGAACAGCCGGTCCTGGCCCGGCTTCACGGTGAAGTGGAAGACGCTGTAGTTGTTCGGCAGGCCCTGGTAGTTCGGGACCTGCGGGCTAGTCGCGTCGTTCAGCGTGACCGATCCGGACTGCACGTTCTTGGCCGGACCGAAGCCGCGGCCGGACAGCGACACCGTCTGGGTGCGTGCGCCCGTGTTGGTGACGGTCACCGGCCAGGACTCGGTGCTGCCCGGCGCGCCGACCGCGTTCAGCTGGCTGGTGGACGTCTCGATGGTCTCGCCGACCGGCGCGGGCGAGCCGGCCGGGGTCTTGACCGACTCGGCCATCTCAACGGCCTTGTAGGCGTTGACCAGGCCGGCGCCCTGCTCCTCGGCGGGGACGCCGAGGTCGCTGGCCGTGCTGACCAGGATCTGCTTGACCAGCGCCGGGGTCGGGCTGGCGCCGTGGTGAGTCTTCTGGTAGGCCTCGATGACGTCCGCCGCGATGCCGGCGACGAACGGCGCGGACTCGCTGGTGCCGCCGGACTCCTCGATGTCGGACGGCTGGCTCGCCGAGGGAAGTTGGTGCACTCGGTGTAGAGCGCCGGGTTCGCGTCGCAGGAGGCGAAGCTGATGTCGCCCGGCGCGACGAGGTCGACGGTGCCGCCGCTCTCGTCGAAGCCGGCCGAGCTCAGCGAGCTGATGTTGTCGCTGAGCCAGCCCGTCGTCGCGAAGTCGCGCGCCAGCGCGTAGTTCGTCTGCGCGTACGCCTGGAACTGGGTGCTCGCGCCGACCGAGATGACGTTCGGGTCGGTGGCCGGGGAGCCGATCGTGTTCGTGATGCCCGCGTCGCCGCTGGAGACCACGACCGTCACGCCCGCCGCCACGGCCGCGTCGTCGAACTGCTTGAACGCGTCAAGCGTGGGCAGGTCGGGGAAGCGCGTTGGCCCCGAACGACTCGTTGAGCACGTTCACGTGCTCGGTCTCGACCGCGTAGTTGATCGCCGCGAGGAAGTTCGAGTTGGTGGTGACAATCGCGGAGTTGGGGTTCTCGGCGAACACGTCGAGGCCGACCAGGCTCGCGCCGGGCGCGGTGCCCTGGATCTTGATGTTGCACGGCCCGGGTCGGCCTGGGCGGAGAAGCCGTTCACGTCGTAGGTGACCAGGCCCTGGCCGGCGATCGCGTTCGCGTCGAGGAACGCCTCGTCGCCGCCGGTGGCGACGCCGGGCCCTCGCCGGTGAAGTCCTGGTAGTCGCCGCCGACCGACGGGTCGAAGACCGACTTGCCGTCCGGCCGGATGAAGTTCTCGTTCTGCGGGTCGAGGCCGTCGGCGATCCAGGCGACCTTCTCGCCCGCGCCGGTGATGCCCAGCGACGCGGCGGTCGGCGCGTGCGGGTTGTCCGACGCGGTCTGGGTCAGCGACAGCCCTTCAGGGGCGAGCTGCGGCTTGGTGCTGCACGCGCCGGGGATCACGTTCGGCGTCACCGTGGCGTAGGCCTTAGCCGAGCTGGCCTTGGCGGACTTGGCCGAGGGCGCCGTGCCGGCGGTCCCCGTTGCTGAGGTTGATCGTCTCGTCCGGGATCACCTCGGCGACCGCCGAGTTGGCCTTCAGCCGCGACTCCTCGCCGGAGGAGACGGTCGCGGCGAACGAGTTGATGAGCGCGTACTGCTTGACGTGCGTGGCGTGTACCTGGGAGAGCTCGCTCATCAGCGGCTTCTGGCTGCTCATGATGGACGGACGCACGGGAGGCGGCCGCCGTGGCTGCCGACGTGCTGCTGAGCCAGCTGGCTCTTCATGATCACGATGACGTGCTGGTTCACGTTCTGCGACAACTGTGCCGCGAGCGACGCCGTCATCGGTGCCGTCAGCTGGGCCGAGGCCGCCGCTGCTACTGGCGCGGCGCTAGCCGCTCCCGCGAGCAGGGCCTGTCCCGTGACCAGAGCCGGGACCGCGCCCCCGACTATCACTGCCGTCAGCAGCCTGCGCCGGGCGATCGCCCGTGGCACGCGTCTCGCCATACCTTTGTGCATGCCTACCTAGCCTCACTGTGAATGAGCTACTCAGGTACGGCCGCCTGCCTTGATCCTTGATCGCGCGCTCTAGGACCTGCAGACCGCGCGTCACGCAGACGACCTTCATCGCGGACGTTAGCAGTAAGCGCAGTGCCTTGACTATGCGGCACCGTGAAACTTCTATCCCACTTAGTCTCGCTAAAGAAAGCTCTTCCCGGCTGACCTGGCGGAGGGACGGCTCACGCCGGTATCGGCGTCGCTCACGATTTGTCACTGCTTTCGCATTCATTTCTGGCTGGCATCTGATGCGGTGCCCGCGGCATCCGGGCCGGCATCCGGCCGATGGCTGGGTGCTTCGGGTACGTCAGCTGGGTATAAATGACCTGTTGAGTACTATCGTGACGGTTTTGACTGGTGATGCAACAGGGAATACAGTCAGTCATGGGGGGCACGGAGGAGCAGGACGATCGCGATACGCAGCGTGAGCAGTTCCTTGCCATCGTTTCCCACGAGATGCGGACCCCGCTGACGTCGATCATTTCCTTCAGCGAGCTGATCAGGGGCGAGGCGGACAGGCTGACACCGGACGGCCGGCGCTACCTCGACATCATCGAGCGGAACGCGGAGCGCCTCTTGGCGCTGGTCAGCGACTTGCTCATGCTGACCAGGATCGAGTCGGGCGCGCTGCCCCTGGCGCTTGAGCCGGTTGACATCCCGCGACTGGTCTCCGACGCCGTCCTCGTGGCAACTCCAGTCGCCGCTAAGCAAAACATTGCGATTCATCTTGACACGCGCACGGGGCCGCTGCTATTTGGTGACCATCGTCGGATCATGCAGGTAATGGACAACCTGATCGGCAATGCCGTCAAGTTCTCCCGCGCCGGCGGACTAGTCCGGGTAGTCGCGCGCCCCGCTACGGGCGGAACCTGGCGGATCGTCGTGTCGGATTCCGGCATCGGCATCCCGCCGGACGAGATCGAGGGACTCTTCAGCCGCTTCGCCCGCGGGTCCAACGCCCGCGCGGCCGGGCTGCCAGGCAGCGGGCTTGGGCTGTCGATCGTCAAGCTGCTCACCGAGATGCACGGCGGCCACGTCACGGTGCACAGCGTCCTGGGCGCGGGCACCACGTTCAGCGTCTTCCTCCCGGTCAGGGAGCCGCCTGGCGATACGGAGGTCCCGTGAGAAACGGCCGGGTGCTCCTCATCGAGGACGAGGACGACATCGCGTTCGGCATCCGCGTCGTGCTGGAGCGCAGCGGCCTGATGGTCACCCGGGCGGCCAACGGTACGGACGGGCTAAGGACGTTCCATGCCTCTGCGCCCGACCTGGTCGTCCTCGACGTGGGACTGCCAGGCATGGACGGGTGGACGGTCCTGGAGCGCATCCGCGACCTTTCCGACGTGCCGATCCTCATGCTCACCGCGCACGGCCAGGAGTCGGATAGGGTCCGCGGACTCAACGCCGGCGCCGATGACTACCTGATGAAGCCGTTCGGCAACGCCGAGCTGGCCGCCCGCGCGCGAGCGCTGCTTCGCCGCCCGAGGGCGGCGCCGGCGGGCGAGGGCGGGGGGTCCCGGAGGGCCGAGGTCTTCGACGACGGGGTCGTTCAGGTGAACTTCGCCTCGCATGAGGTGCGCGTGGCCGGCGCCACCGTCGACCTGACCCCGACCGAGTACCGCCTGCTCGCCGCGCTCGTCCGGCACCGGGGCCAGGTTCTCAGCCCGGAGAAGCTGCTGGAGCTGGCGTGGAGCGACCCCTACGGCATCGGCGCCGAGCGGGTCAAGTACACCGTCCTGCGGCTGCGCCGCAAGCTCGGCTCGTCAGCCGGAGCGGATTCCCGGATCGAGGCCGTCCGCGGCTTCGGCTACCGGTATCGCGCCGCCGAGCGCCGCCACCCAGCGAACCGCTAGGGGCTTGAAAGCACGGCGACCGGCACTGGACCTGGCCCGCTGCGAGCGGGACCGGACCTTGTCGTCACCGGCCCGGACCTGCCCGGCATGACCGGGCTCGGCCTGCGAGCCGGCGCTGCCGGTCCTCCCCGTCCCGGCCCGCGACTGCGCTCATAGCGAATACGGATATGCGGGCCGGCGGTCGCTGCCTACAATCAGAGCATGCCCGCTGACGTCACCCCGTTGCATAAGTTCCCGGCGCGCACGCCTTATCCGGACCCTCTGTGGCGGGAGGTGCTCGGGAGCCGGCTGCGGGAGCTTCGGCGCGAGCGCCAGGAGAAGCTGAGCGAGACCGCGGGCCGGGCCGGGATCTCGCCGCAGTACCTTTCCGAGGTGGAACGCGGCCGCAAGGAACCGTCGAGCGAGATGATCGCCGCCCTGGCCGGGGCGTTCGGCCTCACGCTCGTGGACCTGACCACGCTCGTCACCGAGGATCTCCGGCAGCAGGCTCTCCAGCAGAGCCCGCGCCTTTCGGGGATGCAGACGGGGACACGGGGGGGCGTCCCGTCGGAAGGTCGCTGGGGCCCGGTAGCCCTCCTTTCGGTGGCGGCCTGACCTCGGGTGACCATGCGAGACGACCCCTTCACGCATCCGCTAGGGCGCCCTCACGACCGCTCAACGAGGACCTGGTCCACGAGGCCGTAATCAAGGGCGGCCTGTGCGGTGAAGACGCGATCCCGGTCGGTGTCCGCGCGCAGCGTCTGCACCGACTGGCCGGTGTGGCGCGACAGCACCGACTCGAGGTCGGCCCGGATGCGGACCACCTCGTCGGCGGCGAGGATCAGGTCCGGGATCGCGCCCCTGCCGGAGGCCGACGGCTGATGCAAGACAACGCGGGCATGCGGCAGGATGCCCCGGCGGCCGGGAGTGCCCGCCGCGAGCAGCACCGCGCCCGCCGCGATCGCCTGGCCGACGCACGTCGTCACGACGGGGGACTTGATGTACCGCATCGTGTCGTAGACCGCGAGCATCGCCGTCATGTCGCCGCCCTCGCAGTTGATGTAGAGGTTGATCTCCTGCTCCGGGCCGGCGCCCTCCAGGTAGATCAGCTGCGCGGTGAGCGCGTTCGCCACCCCCGCGTCGACGGGCGTGCCCAGGTAGAGGATCCGCTCGGTGAGCAGGTGCGAGTACACGTCCATGATCCGGTCGCCCCGAGGGTGCTCGGCGATCACGTTGGGGATCGTGTAGGTGCTCACTTCGTCGCCCTTCCCGAGGCCGCGGTGGTCTCCGCGGCGCCCGCGCCCCCGGCGGCCCCCGGTGCACCGAAGCGCAGCCCGAACGGCTGCTTCCGGCTCGGCATCAGCTGCCCGAACGACTCCGCGATCGCGTCGACGAAGCCGTACTCCATGGCCTCTGGCGCTGTGTACCAGTGGTCGTGCAGGGAGTCTTCGAAGACGCGCTCGATTGGCTGGCCGGTGTCCTCGGCGATCAGGCCGAGCACGGTGTCGCGCGTGTGCCGCAGGTCGTTCGCCTGCACCTCCACCTCGACCGCCGAGCCGCCGATGCCCGCCGATCCCTGGTGCATGAGGATGCGCGAGTGCGGCAGGGCGTACCGCTTGCCCCTGGCCCCCGCCGACAGCAGGAACTGGCCGGCGCTGCAGGCCAGCCCCAGCGCCAGCGTCGAGACGTCGCAGGGCACCAGTCGGATCGTGTCGCGGATCGCGAGCATGGACGCAACGGACCCGCCCGGCGAGTTAATCCACAACGCGATGTCGGCCGCCGGGTCGTCGGCCGCCAGCGTCATCAGCTGAGTGATCAGCAGCGTTCCGTTGTCATCGTCGAGCGGGCCGTCAAGGACGAGGATCCGCTTGTCCGCGAGGGAGAGGCGAGTGCGTTCGGTAAAGGTAGGGGGCTTATCTTGTTCGGACATGCCTCCACTGTGCCGCCCGGCGCGGCCGGCGAGCAGGCCGCGCTGCCAGGGGCGGATCTGCCCACGGCAGCGCGAAAGGCAGCGAGCGGCAGCGGCCAGCGGAGAAGTGGAAGGGAAGGACAGCGGTGCCTGCGATCGAGATACCTGACGGCTCGGAGTTCGGCCTGGACAACCTGCCTTATTGCGTTTTCACGCCCGCGGTCGCGGGCGCTACCCCCCGGTTGGGGGTCCGCGTGGCCGATAACGTCGTCGACCTGCCGATGCTGCTGGAGGATCCGGCGTTCCATGCCCCTTCGCTCAACCCGCTGATGGCGACGGGGCCGGCGAACTGGGCCTCGGTCCGGTCGGAGATCCAGGAGGTCCTCGACAGCGGCTACCTCTCGCCGGGGGCAGTCCACCCCCTCGGCGGCGTGACGCTGCACCTGCCGTTCGAGGTCGCGGACTACGTGGACTTCTACGCCTCGGAGCACCACGCCTCCAACGTCGGGCGGATCTTCCGGCCCGACGCCCAGCCGCTCATGCCGAACTGGAAGCACATGCCCGTTGGCTACCACGGCCGGGCCGGCACGGTCGTGGTGTCCGGTACCGGCATCGTGCGGCCGTCGGGGCAGCGGAAGCTGGCCGGCGATGACGCGCCGACGTTCGGGCCGAGCGTGCGGCTGGACATCGAGGCCGAGCTCGGCTTCGTCGTCGGGGTCGGGTCGCCGCTCGGGTCGCCGGTCCCGGTGGACGACTTCGCGTCGCACGTCTTCGGCGCTGTCCTGGTCAACGACTGGTCGGCGCGCGACATCCAGGCATGGGAGTACGTGCCGCTCGGCCCGCACCTGGGCAAGTCGTTCGCCACCTCGGTGTCCCCGTGGGTGGTGCCGCTGGCGGCGCTGGAGGCCGCACGCGTCCCGCTGCCCGGCCAGGAAGACCCGCGGCCGCTGCCCTACCTGCGCGAAGCCTCGTCGTGGGGGCTGGACGTCGACCTGGTCGTCACGTGGAACGGCGAAGAGGTCTCCCGGCCGCCCTACCGGACGATGTACTGGTCGCCCGCGCAGATGCTGGCCCACATGACGGTCAACGGGGCCTCGACCCGCACCGGCGACCTGTTCGCGTCGGGCACGGTCTCCGGTCCAGAACGCTTCCAGCGCGGCGCGTTCCTCGAGCTGACCTGGAGCGGCGAGCAGCCCGTCACGGTCGGGGGCGAGCAGCGGACGTTCCTGGCCGACGGCGACGAGGTGGTGATCACCGCGACCGCGCCCGGGGCCGGCGGCGGCCGCGTCGGCTTCGGCGAGGTGGCCGGGCGGATCCTTCCGGCGAGCGCCTGAGCCGCCGGCCGCGTTACCGCGAGGGCATTTTCCGGCGGCCGCCAACCTTTCCCTGTGGCCAGCTGCTTTAAAAGAGCGTGTACGAAACCGCGACGTATCGTGCCGCCTCCCGACCAGGAGACTTCATGCCGCAGGCCCCAGACTTCGACGACTTCGTCCGGGGCCGGTCCAGTCCCATGCTCCGTTCGGCGTGGCTGCTGACCGGCGGAGACTGGGCGCTGGCCGAGGACCTGGTGCAGACCGCGCTGGGCGAAGTCTGGCGTCATTGGGCCCGCGTGGCCGTCATGGATTCGCCGGAGGCCTACGCGCACAAGGCCATGGTGAACACCTTCCTTCGCTGGCGCGGGCGCCGCTGGACCGGGGAGGTCGCGTCGGCCGAGCTTCCAGAGCCGGCCCGCGACACCGGCGGGTTCAGCCGGGTGGACGAGCGCGAGTCGCTGCGCCGGGCGCTGCGCGAGCTGACGGCACGGCAGCGGGCCGTCGTCGTGCTGCGCTACTTCGAGGACCGCAGCGAGGCCGAAACGGCACGGATCATGGGCTGCTCGGCTGGCACGGTCAAGAGCCAGGCGGCCAGGGCGCTCGCCCGGCTGCGCCAGGTGCCGGGCCTGGCGGAAGTCATGGCGGGGGACGCGGCATGAGCGCTGAGGAACGGCGGCTAGCCGCACTGCTCAAGCAGGCGGTGCCGGCCCCGCCCAGGGAACTATCAGCTGAGGAGATCATGGTGACAACCCACGACCGGTCCAGGAAGCCATGGATGCTGCCCGCGCTATCGGCGGCGGCGGTCCTGGTCATCGGCGTCACGATCGGCGTCGTCGCGACGCATCGCCCGGATCAGGCCAGGACGTCCTTCTCGCCCGCTTCCAGCCAGTCATCGGCTGGCCCGGCCGCCTCGCCGACGTCGGCCGCCTCCGGTGCCACCCCGTTCGCCTCGCCCACGCCGATCGCGTCTGGTGCCGTTCCTTCTCCCGTGCCCACGGCCGCCACTCCCGTTGCCAGTCCCTGTCCCAAGCCCACGGGCGCCGCTTCCGGTGCCGCTGCCTGTCCCGTGCCCACGGCCGCCACTCCCGTTGCCGTTCCGACACCCAGCGGCCACGACGCCGTCGTGGTGCCGGACGTCGTTGGCCAGCCGCAGGTCCAGGCGGTGACGATGCTCCAGGACGCCGGCCTCAACGTGAAGGTGATCGCCGAGCCGGCCCGCGCTGGCCAGAAGGCGCCGCGCGGAACGGTGTCGAGCCAGAACCCGCCCGCCGGCAGCTCGGTGCCCAAGGGGGCGACCGTGAGCCTGGACGTTCAGGCACCGGCCTAGCCGCTGATCGTGATCGTCGGATTGTCCTTGGGGTTCAGCCAGCGCAGGACCTTCAGGAGCTCGGCCGCCGGCAGCGAAACGCAGCCGGCGGTCGGGCCGCCGGTCCCGACATGCAAGAAGATCGCGCTGCCCAGCCCGGGCTTGCGCGCCGTGTTGTAGGCGATCACCGCGCCGTAGTCGTAGGCGGGCACGTGGTCCATCGGCTCGGGACGCGCGCCGGCGTTCTGGGTGCGGGCGTCGACCCACTCGTTGTACAAGGGGCTGCCAGGGTCGTCGTCCCAGTAGTCGTAGGGGTAGGCATGCCGCCACGGGAACCGGACGCCCGGATTGGCCAGCACGCCGAAGAAGAACCCGAAGCCGTAGGTACCCGACGGGGTCTTGCCGTCTCCTTCGCGCTTCGCGCCGGGCCTGGCCACGCCGTGAGACCCGACGCGGGCGGTCCACGGCCCGGATACCTCGACCCACTTGGTGCTGGAGGAGCCGGACAGCTGGTACACCCGCAGCGTCGCGTACGTGGTCCCGTATGAGGACGCCGTCACCGTGATCCGCTGCCGCGAGCTGGCGGACGCGAGCGCGCTCGCGGGCAGCGCGGTCACCGGCAGCGCGGTCATCGGCGCAGCCCTGGCCGCCGTCACGGGCACGAGGAAGGCAGCGCCGCCGAGAAGGACGAGCGCGAGCGGGATCGAGCGCCACGACAGCCTCACGCGGCTGATTGTAGGACCTGCGTTACAGGCATGGAAGGCGTTCGGCCCCTATGGATCACTGGTACCGGCGGGGGCACCCGTACCGGCACGTCGCTCGTGCGGCGAAGGGACGGCAACGCTTGTTCAATTTGATCATGATTGGCTAGCCCAGCCGCCTGGTGCCGCCCCCGGCGTCCCGCCCGCCTACCTCCACCCCACCCACCCCACTCGCCCCACTCGCCCCACTCGCCGCACCAGCCCGCGTGCCCCGTCAGCAACATAGGCCCCTCGTGCTGGCTTCCCATATGAAACGGCCCTTTTTCGCCCCGAAACTGCCCCTTGAAGGGGCAGTTTCATATGGGAAGCGAAATTCTGAGGCTGCAGTGACTTCCCCGCCCTGGGCCGGGGTGCCACAATCTTCGTCCCAGAAGGCGGCCGCCGACAACGGGCTGCCCCCGTCCTGCCGGACGTCGCGACGTGTGCTGAACTCTTCAGGAAAGCGCGCCCGCGGGCCGAGAGGAGCACTGGGAATGAGCCAGCAGGAACGGCCGGTCCAGGAGTTGCAGTGGATCGCGGA
Organism: uncultured Actinomycetota bacterium; assembly: GCA_963735415.1. GTDB lineage: Bacteria > Actinomycetota > Actinomycetes > Streptosporangiales > Streptosporangiaceae > Trebonia. The sequence continues at coordinate 14,190 of CAVTLB010000041.1, forward strand.
TGGCACCGGGCGGTTGCTCGCGGACCTCGCCGCGCTGGACGACGCGGCGCTCGACGAGCCGAGCCTGCTGCCCGGGTGGAACCGCCGGTACCTGCTCTCGCATGTCGCGAACAACGCCAGCGCGCTGCGCAACCTCCTCCACTGGGCGCGGACAGGGGAGGAGCGGCGGATGTACGCCTCGAGCGAGCAGCGCGCCGCCGATATCGTGGCGGGAGCGACGGCGCCCCCCGCGCGGCTGCGCTCGCTCGTCGCCTCCTCGGCCGAGGCGCTGTGGTCCGACCTTTCGGACCTGCCAGGCCCGGGCGTGGTCGGTTCAGGTGATCACCGCGCAGGGACTGACCAGGTACGCGTCCGAGGTCCCCTGGATGCGTGCCAGGGAGGTGTACGTGCACGCGGTCGACCTGGGCGCGGGTGCCCGGTTCGCGGACCTGCCGCCGTCGTTCCTGGCCGCGCTGCTGGGTGACATCGCGGCCCGGCGTTCCGCGGTGGGGACCAGCCCCGCGCTGGCCCTGACCACCACCGACAGCGGCGGCTCATGGCGAGTCCAGGGCGACGGTGACGCGACGCACGTCGAGGCCCCGCTGGCCAGGCTCACCGAATGGCTGTCCGGGCGCCCGGCGGACGGCCTGACCGACGTTTCCGGAGCGCCGGTCCCGGCCCTGCCCGCCTGGCTGTAGGCATACCGGCATATTGCTGTGGGGCTGTGACGCTCTCCCCGGTAGCATCAGGATTGAACCCCGCCGACATCTACCGAAGGCAGAAGACCGTGTCCCAGATCAGTATCCAAGTGCTCGACCGCCAGGCCCAGCGGACTGAGCGCGAGGTGACGACGGGGACTACCGCCGGCGACCTGTTCGCCGGCGACCGGGACGTCGTCGTCGCCCGGGTCAACGGGCAGCTCCGCGACCTCGCCTGGGTCGCTCGCCGACGGCGACGAGGTCGAGCCGGTCACCGCCGACTCGCCCGAGGGCCGCTCGGTGATCAGGCACTCCACCGCGCACGTCATGGCGCAGGCGGTGCAGCAGGCGTTCCCCGAGGCGAAGCTGGGCATCGGCCCGCCGGTCGAGAACGGCTTCTACTACGACTTCCAGGTCGACCGCGCGTTCACCCCCGACGACCTGAAGCGGATCGAGTCGCGGATGCGCGACATCGTCAAGCAGGGCCAGCGGTTCGTCCGCCGCGAGGTCACCGACGCCGAGGCCCGCGACGAGCTGGCGGACGAGCCGTTCAAGCTCGAGCTGATCGGCATCAAGGGCTCGGCCGTCATCCGACGACGAGGCGTCCACCGAGGTCGGCGCGGGCGTGCTGACCATCTACGACAACGTGGACGCCAAGACCGGCGAGCTGCGCTGGAAGGACCTGTGCCGCGGCCCGCACGTGCCGTCCACCCGGCACATCCCGGCGTTCAAGCTGATGCGCAACGCCGGCGCGTACTGGCGCGGCAGCGAGAAGAACCCGCAGCTGCAGCGGATCTACGGCACCGCGTGGGAGTCCCGCGCCGCCCAGGACGACTACCTGAAGCTGCTCGAGGAGGCCGAGCGGCGCGACCACCGCAAGCTCGGCGCGGAGCTCGACCTGTTCTCCTTCCCCGAGGAGATCGGCTCGGGCCTGCCGGTCTTCCACCCCAAGGGCGGGATCATCCGCCGCGAGCTGGAGAACTACTCGCGGCTGCGGCACGAGGACGGCGGGCTACTCGTTCGTCAACACCCCGCACATCACCAAGGGGCACCTGTTCGAGACCTCGGGGCACCTGCCGTACTACGCGGACACGATGTTCCCGCCGATGGAGCTTGAGGGCAGCGAGTACTACCTCAAGGCCATGAACTGCCCGATGCACAACCTGATCTTCCGGTCGCGCGGCCGGTCCTACCGGGAGCTGCCGCTGCGGCTGTTCGAGTTCGGCACCGTGTACCGCTACGAGAAGTCCGGCGTCGTGCACGGGCTGACCCGGGTGCGCGGCCTGACCATGGACGACTCGCACATCTACTGCACCAGGGAGCAGATGGAGGACGAGCTGAAGTCGGTGCTCACCTTCATCCTCGACCTGCTGCGCGACTACGGCCTCGACGACTTCTACCTGGAGCTGTCCACCCGCGGCGACTCGGACAAGTTCATCGGCTCGGACGAGGAGTGGGAGTCGGCGACCAAGACCCTGCGCACGGTCGCCGAGGCATCCGGCCTCGAGCTGGTGCCCGACCCGGGCGGCGCGGCGTTCTACGGGCCGAAGATCTCCGTCCAGGCCCGCGACGCGATCGGCCGGACCTGGCAGATGTCGACCGTCCAGCTCGACTTCAACCAGCCCAAGCGGTTCGGCCTTGAGTACCAGGCCGCCGACGGCACCCGGCAGCAGCCGATCATGATCCACCGGGCGCTGTTCGGCTCGATCGAGCGGTTCATGGGCGTGCTGATCGAGCACTACGCGGGCGCGATGCCGCCGTGGCTGTCCCCGGTCCAGGTGGTCGGCATCCCGATCGGCGACGCGCACGTCCCGTACCTGGACGAGGTCGCGGCCAGCGCTGCGGCGACGCGCGGCATCCGGGTCGAGGTCGACGACAGCGACGACCGGATGCAGAAGAAGATCCGCAACGCCCAGAAGCAGAAGATCCCCTTCATGCTGCTGGCGGGGGACGACGACGTGGCCGCGGGCGCGGTCTCCTTCCGCTACCGCAACGGCGCGCAGAAGAACGGCGTCCCGATCGACGACGCCGATCGACGAGATCGTCGCCGCCGTGGAGTCCCGCGCCCAGGTCTGACCCCGGCTCCCGCCCCCGCCCGGGCGAAGTCGGTTGCATGAATATGCAGGGCTGTGCATATACTTTAGGCATGTCCAAGGTGCTCAACTCACTGCCTGTCGGGGAACGTGTCGGAATCGCCTTCTCCGGAGGGCTGGACACGTCGGTCGCGGTCGCGTGGATGCGCGAGAAGGGCGCGGTGCCCTGCACGTACACCGCGCACATCGGGCAGTACGACGAGCCGGACATCGACTCGGTGCCCGGCCGGGCGGGCGCGTACGGCGCGGAGATCGCCCGGCTGGTCGACTGCCGGGCGGCGCTCGTGGAGGAGGGCCTGGCCGCCCTGGCCTGCGGGGCGTTCCACGTCCGGTCCGGCGGCCGCGCTTACTTCAACACCACGCCCCTCGGGCGGGCCGTCACCGGCACCCTGCTCGTGCGCGCGATGATGGACGACGACGTCCAGATCTGGGGCGACGGCTCCACGTACAAGGGCAACGACATTGAGCGCTTCTACCGCTTCGGCCTGCTGACCAACCCGTCCCTGCGAATCTACAAGCCATGGCTCGACGCGGCCTTCGTGACCGAGCTCGGCGGGCGCACGGAGATGTCGCACTGGCTGCTCGAGCGCGGGCTGCCCTACCGGGCAAGCACGGAGAAGGCATACTCCACCGACGCGAACATCTGGGGCGCCACGCACGAGGCCAAGTCCCTGGAGCGGCTGAGCACCGGCATCGAGATCGTCGAGCCGATCATGGGCGTGCGGTTCTGGGATCCCGCCGTCGAGATCGTCACCGAGGACGTGACGGTCGGCTTCGCCCAGGGGCGGCCGGTGGCGATCAATGGCAAGGAGTACGACTCCCCGGTTGACCTGGTCCTCGAGGCGAACACGATCGGCGGCCGGCACGGCCTGGGCATGTCCGACCAGATCGAGAACCGGATCATCGAGGCCAAGTCCCGTGGCATCTACGAGGCCCCGGGCATGGCGCTCCTGCACATTGCCTACGAGCGGCTGGTCTGCGCGATCCATAACGAGGACACCATCGCTGCCTACCACAACGAGGGCCGCAAGCTCGGCCGCCTGCTGTACGAGGGCCGCTGGCTGGACCCGCAGGCGCTGATGCTCCGCGAGTCCCTGCAGCGCTGGGTGGGCACGGCCATCACCGGCGAGGTGACGCTGCGGCTGCGGCGCGGCGACGACTACTCGATCCTGGACACGACGGGCCCGGCGCTCAGCTACCACCCGGAGAAGCTGTCAATGGAGCGGGTGGAGGACACGGCGTTCGGCCCGGGGGACCGGATCGGGCAGCTCACCATGCGGAACCTGGACATCGCCGACTCCCGCGCCAAGCTGGAGCAGTTCGCGGGCCTTGGCCTGATCGGCAGCACGCACGCGTCGCTCACGGTACAGGCGCAGGCCATCCAGTCCGCGACGGCGGCCCTGATCGGCACCCCGCCCTCCGGCGGTGCCGCGGCGATCGCCTCCTCCGGTGAGGAGCCCGATGGCGAGTTCCTCGATCACGCCGCCCTGGAGTCCGGCACGGACTAAGCCCGCGCGGGGTCGGGCTTCGACCCCTCCAGCAGGATGCGGTGCATGACGCGGCGCTGGCCCTGGTAGTCGTTGACCGCGGAGTGCCAGGTCTGGCGGTTGTCCCACATCGCGATCGCGCCTGGCGTCCAGTTCCAGCGGACCACGAACTCCGGCCGCGCGCCGTGGTCGAATAGGTACCGCAGCAGAGGCAGCGACTCCCGGCGGGTCCAGCCCTCGAAACGGGCCGTGAACTCCGGGTTCACGTAGAGGACGCGACGGCCGGTCTCCGGTATCAGCCGCACCACCGGGTGCAGTGGCCCCTCGGCCGCGTCGTACTCGGCGATGGACGGCTCGGGCGGGTCGGTCTGCGCGTCGCTGTAGCCGAGCTTGCGGACATTCGCGTGCACCGCGCGCATTCCGGTCAGCGTCGCGCGCAGCCCGGGCGACAACGCCTCGAACGCCGGGCCCATGCCCGGCCCACTGCGTGTCGCCGCCCCACGGGGGGACCTCCTCCGCGAACAAGATCGTGGCCTTCGGCGGCTCATCCAGGCACGTCATGTCCGTGTGCCAGCCCTCACCGATGGCCCTGGTCTGCTCCGGCTCCTTCCGCACTTCCTGCTGCACCCGGATCGCCCCGAGCCGTGACGCGAACGCTTCCCGCTGCCGCGGTGAAAGGCGCTGGTCGCGGAAGAAGATCACGCCGTGCTCCGCCCACGCCCGCGAGATCGCCTCGTAGGTCCGCGCCGGGTACTCACGGGTCAGGTCAAGCCCGCTCAGCTCCGCCCCGATCAGCCCGCCCACCCGGCGCACCGCCGGCAGCGTTGCCGATCGCGCCGTCACCATGCCCATGAGGCCATCATCGGCCGCTCACCGCGGCGGGGAAACCGCCCGCAGGCACAAAAATCGGTCCCAGGCGTAAGCCCTCGACCCCATCCCCCACGGTCCCGCTCACTCGGGACTTGCCAGCGGACTGGCCTCCCTGGTGACCCGCTCGACCTCGGCGGCGATGCGCGCGGCCCGGCCGCAAAAGGCGTCAAGCTCCTGCGCCGTGCCCGGCCAGCCCGCGGCGTAGACGCAGGCCAGGCCGCCCTGGAGCTGGAAGCGGGTGGCGTCCGCGCCATGCTGGCCGTACGGCTGCCCCAGGAGCCAGCCGGTGAACTCGGCCGTGAACAGGCGGTCAGCCAGCGCCGGCTCGCCCTCGGCGAGGTCGCCGTCGGCCGCGCCGACCACGTACCGCTGGTCGAACAGCTCGTCGCCGGTTGGCGCCTCGCGCAGGCCGCGCGGCAGCGTGCCGTCCTGCAGGAGGCCGCCGAGGACAGGGAGGTTGTGCCCACGCCGCACGGCGCAGGAGATGGCGCCCGTGCGACGCGCCTGGCCGATCTCGTACCGGGCGACGATCCACCGCTCCCGTGACCCGCCCGGACCGCGAACCGCCTCCTCGGCGTACCACAGCTCGCCCTCGCGGCCGTTGCCGATACCGCCCCGCACCAGGCCGAACGATCGCCCGACGTCGAGGGAGGACAGGAACCACGGGCCTGGATCCCGCCAGGCCAGGGCGCCTTCGCCGGCCCAGGCGAGCCCCCGGCTGGCCGCGTACCGCCGGGCAAGCCCCTCAAGGGCGGCCCGGCTGAGCTCGGCCGCCGGATCGACCGGCGGCGGGGCGCCCCCAGAGGCCCGACGCGCCTCGCCCCCCGGATCGCCCGCCAGCCCCGCGCCCTCGCTGACCGCCCCTGCTTCCTCGCTGACCGCCCCTGCTCCCTCGTCCGCCTGCCCGGCTCCCTGGTCCAGTCCGGCTTCCTCGTCCGGCCCAGTGCCTTCGCTTACCGGTCGTGCTCCCTCGTCCGCCTGCCCGGCTTCCTCGTCGGCCAGTTCCGCCTGCCCGGCTGGCGCTACCTCGTTGGCGGAGTCGTCTTCCGAGCCGTTTTCCGCAGTGCCCATCGCACGTTCCGTCCTTTCGCCACCCGCAAGCCCCAGAAGGCAAGCATGGCACGGAAAGCGGATAAGCGCCCTTTCGGTGCCGCGGAGGCTGCAGCCCCGAGGCCTGGGCCGCCACCCGTCTACTGGCCGGTGGCAGTGTCCTTTTCGGCGATAATCGCGGAAAACAACACTGCTACCGGCAAGTAACAACTGGTCCGGCGGGCGGGCCGCTCGGACAAGGCGATTACCCTTCCGCCGCGATCTTCCTGAGCGTTCCGCTGAGCCGCGCCAGGGCGACGAGCAGCTGGCTCGCCTGCTGCGGCGTGAGGGGCAGCTCACCGGGGGGCTGGCGCGCGATGCGGTCGTGGAGCTGCGCGGCGGCGCGGCCGAGCTGCTCGGCGACCGGGTCTGTCGGCTCGGCGAGCACCTCGGCCAGCGCGTCGCGGACACTGCCGAGGACCTCGTGCGGGGTGGCGGCAGGATTGCCGAGGATGCCGGCGACCACGGTACGGGCGAGCTTCTCGAGCTGCACCGCTTTCTCGGCCAGCACTGCCTTTTCGGCCAGCACTGCCTTTTCGGCTAGCACTGCCCTTCCGGCTAGCTGGGCCTGGTCCGCCGCGTTCCCTGTGCGCGTGTCCGGCCGGTGCGCCAGCACGAGCTGCCCCCAGCCCGGCCCGGCCGCGGGCCGGGCGCACTGGCCGGCCGGCTCGCGCCGGGTGGCGGGGCCGTACCGGCGCAGCCACAGCCGGGCGAGGGCCTGCATGTCCTCGGCCACGCAGGCGGGCGGGCCCGCGGGCCGGCAGGCGGCCAGCGGGACGTCGTCCCACGCCCAGCTCGCCAGCGCACGCAGGTACGCCTCGGCGACCTCCTGGAGCGGCAGGTCACGCTTGTCGGCCGCCCGCAAGACGTCGGCGCGGTACGGCCAGAACGACACGATCTTGGCCTCGGCGACGAGCGCGTTCCTCGGCTTGATGGTCTCGTCGGGCCCGGCCCAGCGGACGATCGGCCCCTCGCAGCCCGAGCGGAACCGCTTGTACACCGTCTCATGAGCGGAAAAGTGCGCCCGCCGCGCCACCTCGGTGACCAGGGCACGGGGCGCGATCTGCGGCTGTGCGTCCGCCGCCTTCCGCTGCCGCCCCGACACCTGCTCCGCGAGTACCTCCGACAATCCGCTGAAGCACCGCAATCGCTCCGTCCATGCGTCCGACCGGTGCGTCGCGCTCGCGCAGTCATACCATTGCGCCGTCCGCGTCGAGTTCAGCTCATGCACGATGGATCCCATGCGTTTCCGCCCTCCCCAGGGTCCTACGTAAGCCTGCCGTGGATAGCAGTATCGGCAGCTCATGGGAGAAATGCCAGCATGGCCGAAATACCAGGACACGTTCGGACGCGCACCCGGGCGGCACATAGAGCCCCGGTGACTGGGTAGCCTGGGGGCAGTGCGAGTCAGAGCTTTGTTTCGTCGAGCGTGGGTGACCACGCTCGTCACTCTTACCTTCCTGCTGGTCGTGGCGGTGTCGATCTGGCTCGCGCTGCGCGTTACCCCGCTGCAGACGGTTTCGGCCGCCGGGCAGGTCGCCCAGGTAGGCGCGGCCGTGCCGCCGTTGACCTCGCTCATGCACCCGTCCCTGTCCGGGCCAGGGGAGCTCGACCTCTTCGGGCAGGTGGTCCCCACCCGGATCACGTTCGCCGGCCCGATCAGGCCGTGGCTGGAGCTCGACCAGATCAGCATCAACCCGGAAATCGTCCAGCAGCTGCGGTCGGAGGGCACGCACCGGGTCGAGGTGACGCTCAGCCAGCAGCTCGCGGCCGGGTGGGAGCACTACTTCCTGTGGGAGACGCTGATCGCGGCCGGGTTCGTCGCGCTCGGCATCGTCGTCGGCTACGCCCTGCGCCGCAAGCATGTCGCCTGGAAGTGGGTGGCCGGCGGGGTGGTGCTGGCCATGGCGATCAACGTGGGCGGCGTCGTGCTCACCGCCGCGAGCACCCCCCGCGTGCTGCGCAGCGTCCGGACGCTCGACGAGCTCGTGGGAGTGGACCCCGCGCAGCCGCCGGCCCGGCGCCGGCGGTCGCGGTGAACCCCGATGTGCAGGTAGCGGTCATCGGTGACTCGACCGCCTCGGGCTGGGGGCTGCCCTGGGTGGCGGGGGCCTCGGCCCTGGACCAGGGCTGCGGCCGGTCGGCGGACTCCTATGCCGCCGATCTGGCCACCACCAACGGCTGGAACGTGGAGAACCTGGCCTGCGGCAGCGCCACGATCAACAACGGGCTGCTCGGCGCGCAGGTGCTGGCCAACGGGCAGATCGCGGCACCGCAGTTCTCCCTCGCGTCCGAGGCCACGCACTCCAAGCTCATCGTTGTCAGCGTCGGGGCCGATGACATGAAGTGGAGCGTCATGACCCGGCTGTGCGCCGCCACCCCGGTCTGCAACGACAAGATCTCCGGCGCCTACTTCAAGCAGCTGCTCGGCTCCTTCACCCGGTCGTACTACAAGCTCCTGTCGGAGCTAGACGACCTTCCGTGGCATCCGTCGGTGCTGGTGAACGAGTACTACTCGCCCTTCGGCGCGTCGGTCGGGTGCCTGTCACAGTACGGAATGACCCCGGCCAAGGCCAGCGACCTTGTTTCCCGGCTCAGCCAGCTGAACACGGTGCTCGCGCAGGGGGCGAGGGCGTTCCGCTTCGGGATCGCGCGGCCCAAGTTCACCGGCCACGAGCTGTGCACGCCCGAGCCGTACGTGCAGGGGCCATCGGATCCGGCCCCGCTGCACCCCAACGCCCAGGGGCAGCTCGCGATCGCGCTCGCTGATGAGCAGGCGATAGCCAGCCAGGGCCTGGGCACCGGCCTCGGCGGGCCGGTTCAGTCCCCCTCGGAGCAGGCGTCAAGCAGCGCGACTAGCTTCGCCGGGGCGATCACGCGGTAGGCGTCGGTGCACAGCTCGGCGATCTCCGCCCAGTCGATGGCGGCGTCGAGGCGGACGCCGAGCCAGCCACGGTGGCCCACGTACGGCGGGCGGAAGAAGCGGCCTGGTGCCGACGCGACGAGCGACTCCTGCTCCCCGGCTGCCGCCGCGCACCACAGGTGCGGGAAGCGGTTGTCATGATGCCCGTCCGCCCACAGGGTCACGAACGACTTCTTGTCCCGGACGAACCAGGTCGGCGCGCCATGGCTGGGCCGCTCGGTAACCTCGGGCAGCGCGCCGCAGATTGCCCGCACCCGGTCTGCCGGGCCGTTGCCGGCGAGGTCGTCCGCCACGAGGCCAGGTTACCCGCGGCGGAGCACGGCCAGCAGCGAGGCCAGGAAAACGACCGAGAGCAGCAGGTACGGGACCGCGTCCGAGGTCACCTGGGCGAGCGCGCCGGCGGCCGAGGCGGCGACCGCCTGGCCGCCCGCCCACGCCAGGTTGGACAGCCCGAAGCCCAGGCCCTGGTTGAGGCCAAGCCGCGCGGAGCCGGCACTGGTCAGGGCCGCCGCCGGAGTGAACAGGGCGCCGAAGAACGGGTCTGCGGCCACCAGGACGACCACCAGCTCCCACGTGCTGGTGGGTAGCCAGGCGAGAATCCCGAATGCCACGCCTACCAGGAGGCAGACCGCGACCGGGCGGGCCGCACCGGACCGGTCGGTCACCCGGCCCGCCAGGGGCGACAGCGCCGCCTCACCCCCGGCGGCACACAAGAACGTGGCCGCGATCACCGTGCTCGACGCGCCTAGCCGGGCGAAGCGCAACGGTGCCAGCACGTCGATCACGCCGGACGCGAGTCCCGCCAGCAACGTCAGCCACATGCCCGCGAGGACTTCCCGGTCGCGGATCGCCGGCAGCAGCGCGCGCAGCCCCTGCGGAACCGCCGCGACCGGCGGCCGGGGCACGGCGAACGCGCAGCACATCAGCGCGACGCCCATGACGGCCGCGACGCTGAACGCGGGACCGGTCCCGGTGAAATCGGCCACCGCGCCCACGACCGGGCCGAGCAGCGCCCCCACGATCGCCGATGCCAGCGCGGTGCCGAGCAGCTCACCCCGCCGCGCCCGCGGTGCCACGTCCGCCAGCCACGCCAGCCCGGCCGCCCACGTACAGGCCCCCGCCAGCCCCTGGACGAGGCGGGCGAGGTCGAGCAGCCATGACTGGGACGCCCAGCCGAACGCCAGCGTGGCCACGCTCATCCCGACTAGCCCCAGCAGCACTACCCGCCGCGCGCCGAACCGGGCAACGAGCAGGCCGCCGGGCAGCGATCCCACCAGCGTCCCAGCGGGGTAACAGGCAACCAGGACGCCCGCCCCCGCCTTGGACAGGCCAGCCACCCGGACGTAATGGGGCAGCAGCGGGACGATCGCCGCGAAGAAAATCGTGTCGACGAGGACGATCGCGCACACGAACCCGAGCAGCCGGAGCATCGGGGGATCCAGCCGCAACCGGTCCCGCCTCATGCACGCTCCGTCCTGACGCCGCGCTATGCGGCGGCGGCACTGCGCGTCCGACTACGACGCCATGTCCGACACACGAGCATATTCCGGCATTGGCGCCGGGCCCAGTGGCGGCAGGGAGGTTAGTTGGCTTGCCCCTCCAGGGCACGGCGGGTGAGGACACGGGCCAGGTGCTCGCGGAAGTCGGCGTCAGCGTGGAAGTCCGCGCCGGGGGAGGTGCCCTCCGCCGCGAGCTGGGCCGCGTCCGCGATCGACGCGCCGGCGCGCAGCGCTTCCTCGGTCGCGCGCGCCCGCAGCGGGGTACCGCCCATGCTGGCCAGCGCCACCCGGCCGTCGCAGGCCGCCACGCCGACGATCGCCCAGTCGTTCGCCCGGCGGACGAACTTCTGGTAGCCCCAGCCGGCCTCGCCCTTGCGCGGCACCCGGATCGCGGACAGCAGCTCATCGGGTCCGATCACGGACTCGAACGGCCCGACGAAGAAGTCGTCGATGCCGACGGACCGGGTGCCTCGCGGTGCCGCCCGGGCCGGAGATCTCGATCGTCGCGCCCAGGGCGAGCAGCGTCATCGGCAGGTCCGCCGACGGGTCCGCGTGGGCGACCGAGCCGCCGATCGTGCCGCGGTGCCGGATCTGCGGGTCCCCGACCTGCGCGGCCGCGTACGCCAGGATCGGCACCTCGGCCTTGAGGATCTCCGAGTTCACCAGCTCGGCATGCCTGGTCGTGGCGCCGATGACGATCTCGTCGCCGACGATCGTGATACCGGACAGCTCCGTAATCCGGGCGATGTCGATGAGCACCGTCGGCTGGGCCAGCCGGACCTTCATCATCGGCAGCAGCGAGTGCCCGCCCGCCAGCAGCTTGGCCTCCTCGCCGTGCTCGGCGAGCAGCGCCAGGGCGTGGCCGGCGGATTCGGCGACCTCGTAGTCGAATGCGGCGGGGATCACGCGGTCACCCTCTTGTCGGTCGGCTCGGTCTTGTCGGTAGGCACCGTCCCGCGCAGCTTCACGGCGGCGTTCAGGGCGGCGCGGACGATGTTGTGGTAGCCGGTGCAGCGGCAGAAGTTGCCCTCGAGGCCCTCGCGGACCTCCTGCTCAGTGGGGTCGGGATTCTCCGCGAGCAGGCCGGTGACCGCCATCACCATGCCCGGCGTGCAGAACCCGCACTGCAGGCCGTGCTCCTCGCGGAACGCCTGCTGCACGGCCCCCAGCGTGCCGTCCGGGCTGACGAGGCCCTCGGCCGTGGTAACGCTGCGGCCGTTGGCCTGGACCGCGAGCACGGTGCACGACTTGACCGACTCGCCGTCGAGGAGCACCGTGCAGGCGCCGCAGGAGGTGGTGTCGCAGCCGACGTTCGCGGCCCGCAGGCCCAGAGAATCCCGCAGGTAGTGGACAAGCAGCAGCCGAGGCTCGACCTCGTCACTGTGCGCGATCCCGTTGACGGTGAGCTTGATCTCCGACATCCCCTTACGCCTCCCTGCCAGTGTTCGCCCCGCCAGTCTTAGCAACCGCCGCGCTGATGGCCCGCCACACCCGCTGCGGGGTGGTCGGCATGTCGATGTGGGTGACGCCGAGGTGCGCCACCGCGTCGATGACGGCGTTCTGCACCGCCGGGGTCGCGCCGATCGTGCCGGCCTCGCCGATGCCCTTGGCGCCCAGCGGGTTGTAGGAGGTGGGCGTCTCCATGGTGACGAGCTCAAAGCTCGGCAGCTCGGTCGCGGAAGCGAACGGGTAGTCCGCGAACGTCGCCGTCAGCGGGTTGCCGTCGGTGTCGTAGACGACCTCCTCAAGGAACGCCTGCGCCGCGCCCTGGGCGATGCCGCCGTGCCGCTGGCCCTCGGCCAGCAGCGGGTTGATGATCGTGCCCGCGTCATCCACGGTCACGACCCGGCGCAGGAGCACCTTGCCGGTCTCGGTATCGACCTCCACCACCGCCACGTGCGTGCCGAACGGGAACGTCGGGCCGGGTGACACGAAGACGCTGTTGACGAACAGCCGCTCGTTCTCGGCGAGCCTGGTCAGCGGGACGCTCGTGTCCGGGTCGCCCCTCACCGCGAAGGCGGAGCGCTCGATGTCGAACTCAAGGTCGCCCGCGCTGATCTCCAGGGTGGACGCGGCCCGCTCCTTCGCGATGTCGAGCAGCTCCCGGCTCGCCTGCTGGACGGCCGCCCCGCCGAGCTGCAGGGAGCGGGAGCCGCCGGTGCCGCCGCCGCGCGGGACGAGGTCGGTGTCGCCCCACTTGACGGTGATCTTGTCAATCGGGATGCCCAGTTCGTCGCTGACCAGCATCGCCCAGACGGTGATGTGCCCCTGCCCGTGCGGGCGACGTCCCGGTGAGGACGGTCGCGGTGCCGTCGGGGTGGACCTCGACCGTGCCGTTCTCGTTCGGGCCGCCGGCTTCACCGCCGGGGCCGGTGATCTCCACGTAGCTGGACAGGCCGATGCCGAGCTGGAGCGTGTCGCCGTTGTCCCGGCGGCGCTTCTGCTCGGCCCTCAGGCCGTCGTAGCCAGCCGCCCCCAGCGCCTTGTCCAGCGCGACCACGTAGTCGCCGCTGTCGTACTTCGCGCCGAACGCCGTCGTGTGCGGCTCGGTGAACTTCGGCAGCAGGTTATCCCGCCGCACGTCGGCCGGGTCCAGGCCTGCCGCCGCCGCGAACAGGTCGACGGCCCGGTCGATGGCGGCGGACGCCTCCGGCCGTCCCGCGCCACGGTACGCGCCCACCGGCGTGGTGTTGGTCATCACCGAGGTGGCGATCGCCTCCGCCCGGGGGATGTGGTACGGGCCAGGTGCCATGAGGATGGTGAGGCTCGGCAGGAACGCGCCGAACTTCGGGTACGCCCCCGAGTCCTGCAGGATCTCGATCCGGTAGGCCAGGATCTTGCCGTCCTTGGTGCCGCCGATCGTGATCTTGTGCTGCTGCGCGCGGCCGTGGGTCATCGCCAGCAGGTTCTCCTGGCGGGTCTCGCTCCACCGGGCCGGGCGGCCCAGCTCCCTGGCGATCCAGCAGACGACCGCGTGCTCGGCGTCAGCGCCGAACTTCGCGCCGAAGGCGCCGCCCACGTCCGGGGTGATGACGCGCAATTCGTCGGGCTTCAGGCCGAGCATGCCCCCGAGCGCGCCCTTGGTGCCCTGTGCGCCCTGATTCGGGATCCACGCGGTCAATCGGCCGTCGGCCCATGCCGCGGCGGCCGCCCGCGTCTCCATCGGGGCCGGGGCCACCCGGCGGTTCTGCACCACCTCGCTCGTCACGACGTCGCAGTCGTCGAACAGGTGCGGGTCAAGCTTGGCCGCGTCGCCGAACGACACGATCACGTTGGTGCCCGCCTCAGGGAACAGGAAGCCGTCGGTCGCGTTAAGCGCGTCGTTCATGTCGACGACGGCCGGCAGGAAGTCGTAGTCGATGTCGACCAGTTCGATCGCGTCCTCGCCCTGGTACGGGTGCTCGGTCACGATCGCCGCGACCGGCTCGCCCACGAACCGGACCGTGTCGGTGGCCAGCCATGGCTGCGACCATCGCCTGGTTCATGTTCGGCATCGGCGGCTTGATCGGCGTCACGCCCGCCGCCGCCAGGTCTACGCCGGTATAGCACCGCGACGACGCCCGGGGCCTGCTTGGCCGCGGTCGTGTCTATCCCGTTGATCCGCGCGTGGGCGACCGTCGACCGGGCGAAGTGCACGTGGACCGCGCCCGCCAGGCGCTCGTCCTGCACGTCGTCGGTATAGACCGCCCCGGTGCTCAGGAAGCTCTGGTCTTCGGACCGCAGGACCCTGGTGCCAAGTATGCTCACGACCACATTTTCGCACCGCTGACGATCTCTCTCGCACGGGGGTCAGCAGAAGCGGAGGCACCGTCCGCGGCCGGGCTTCAAGGAAGCTAGTAATCCTTCAGGACGCGGGCCAGGTTGTCCCGGGTCTTGGCTACTTGCTCGGCCTGCAGGCAGAGGTGCTCCATCACCCCGAGGTAGCTGTCGACCTCGACGGGCTTGTCCAGGTAAAGGGCACTGGTGAGCTGCTCGATGTAGACGACGTCGCGCAGGTCCGGCTCGGCGAACCGCAAGATGGTGAACGGCCCGCCCAGTGCCGGGTGGCCGCCCGCGCTGAACGGCAGGATCTGCAGCGTCACCGCCGGGTGATCGGCCATCTCGATGAGGTGCCTGATCTGCGCGCGCATCACCGACCGGCCGCCGAGGGGCCGGCGCAGCGCCGCCTCGTCGATGACGGCCCACAGCCGCGGCGCGTCCGCGCGGCCGAGGATCGCCCCGCGGCCGATCCGTGCCTCGGCCCGGCGGTCGACCTCTTCCTCGCTGCCCGCGCTGCCCAGCCTGAATGACGGCCCGGGCGTAGTCCGCGGTCTGCAGCAGTCCCGGCACGAACTGAAGCTCGTAGGTCCGGATGACCGACGCCGCCGCCTCGAGGCCGAAGTAGGGCTCAAGCCAGTGCGGCAGGATGTCGGAGTAGCTCTGCCACCAGCCCGGCGCGTTCGCCTCCCGCGCCAGCGCCAGGAGCCCCTCGCGCTCGGTGAGGTCGGTCACGCCGTACAGGCTGAGCAGGTCGGCGATGTCGCGCTCCTTGAAGCTGACCCGGCCGCGCTCCATGCGGCTGATCTTGGAGTGCGACGCGCGGATGACCTCGGCGGCCTGCTCGGTGGTGAGCTGCGCCTTCTCGCGAAATCGCCGCAGGTGCCCGCCAAGCACCAGGCGCTGCACCGACGGTCCGGCCGAGCGGGAGCCGAACATGGCCGACACGCCATCAAGGGCCAGGTCGTGGCCGGCCTCCTCGGAGGACTGCATTGCCGCTCCTCAGTTCACGACTCTCCGGCCGTAGGGTGAAAGCTTCCCGGCCGTGAGTCTGGGCATGGGCTAGTTTCCCACGCGAACTTCTCCCGGGGAAGGGTTTCACGTGACGATTGAATACAACTCCCGCGTCGGCCGCGTTTCCGTGGTCGGCTTCGCGGGAGAGCCGGCCACGGAAGCACGGCACTAATGGTGCGTATGTGACGAAAGGTGCATAAGTTAAGAACGTTGTCGAACTCTCCGTCCTTGGCGCCCGCCAGGAACGCGGCGATCTCGG
The DNA here is from genome assembly GCA_963735415.1 of uncultured Actinomycetota bacterium. Taxonomy (GTDB): domain Bacteria; phylum Actinomycetota; class Actinomycetes; order Streptosporangiales; family Streptosporangiaceae; genus Trebonia. The sequence continues at coordinate 29,857 of CAVTLB010000041.1, forward strand.
CCCGCGTGTAGACGAGTGCGGGCCCGCCGGGGAAGCGGGAGTTGCGGAAGGCGATCTCGCCCCCGGGAAGCGCTGCGACCTCCACGCACGCCCCGTTGGGGTTGCTGTGCGCGCTCTTGCGCCAAGTGACGTCAGTGAGCTCGGAGGACGGCATGCCGTTGTAGGTGTGGCTCATGGTTCCTTCCAGTGGCGCGTCCAGAGCCGAGGCCGTGGCGACCCGTGACTATCTGTCGTGCTGATCACGCGCGGCGGCGTGAGGCGCTCAGCGGGTCGCGGCCAGCTCCGCGTGCGCGAAGTGAATGTGGAGTCAGGTGATGATGCGAAGGCGGCTCACGTCTGCGAGCCGGTCACGACTCCATGATGCCACCAGAAGCCCTGCTGCACGCATCGAATGAACGTGCATCCGGTCTTGCATTTGCACAATATGTCGTGCACTATACAACTGAGGCATACCACACATACTGCGACAGGCAAGGCCTATCAGGCCCCACGACGATGCAGAAAGCGGTTGCGTTGGCCCACCTGAGGGTTGCTTATGAGCCGGACTGATGACGATGACGAAGTCGTCGTGATCCCGGCTCTATCTGCGTCTCCTCCGCAGCTCCTGCCGGGTGCCGTCGGCCTGGTGGGAGACGCCAGCGGTGACCAGTCGCGCTGCTCAGCACGGCACCGGAGGAGGCCAGGTCCGCCCGGCTCTTCGTCCGCGAGTTCCTGACCCGGTGGGGCCTGGCGGACCTAGCCGACGACGCGGAGCTGATCGTCGCCGAGCTGGTGGTCAACGCGACCCGCCATGGCCTGCGCACGGCCGTGCCGGTGGCGTCGGTCGCACCCGCGGGGGTGAGCGCGGCGAGCCGGTCATTGATGCGGCTCTGCCTGCTGCGCCGTGCCGGCGAGGTGATGCTCGCCGTGACGGACCCCAGCGCGGAGCCGCCCGTGCCGCGCACGCCCGACACGTCCTGGGAGTGCGGCCGCGGGCTGCAGATCGTCGGCGCGCTCAGCTACGTCTGGGGCTGGTCACCGATCGAAGGCTACGGCAAGGCGGTCTGGGCCGTCCTGAAGCATCCCTGACCGGAGGCCGCACCGAGGCAGCGCTAGGGGAATGCGGGCTCGTCCGCGTCGGCCTGGGACAGGACGTGCTCCACCAGCGCGATCAGGACTTCCTTGGCCGACTCGCGGCTACGCGCGTCGCACAAGACGATCGGCAGGGCCGGCTCGAGGTCGAGGGCTATGCGGATGTCCTCGATGCTGTAGCGACGGGCGCCATCGAAGCAGTTGAGCGCCACGATGAACGGGATCTCGCGGCGCTCGAAGTAGTCGATGGCGGGGAAGCAGTCGGCCAGTCGCCGGGTGTCGGCCAGGACCACCGCGCCAAGGGCGCCCACCGCCAGCTCGTCCCACATGAACCAGAAGCGCTCCTGGCCCGGCGTTCCGAAAAGGTACAGCAGCAGGTCGTCACGCAGGGTGATGCGGCCGAAGTCCATCGCGACCGTGGTGGTCGTCTTGCGCTCCACCCCGGCCGTGCTGTCGACGCGCTTGCTGGTCTCCGTGAGCGGCTCTTCCGTCCGCAACGGGCGGATCTCGCTGACCGCGCCAACCAGCGTCGTCTTTCCTACCCCGAACCCGCCGGCGAGCAGGATCTTGATCGCGCGATGACCGCGCGGCGTCATCACTCCGCCGGAGAATTCAGAGCCCCCGTAGGCCATGGAGAACCTCCCTGAGCGTGTTCTTGTCCACCTGGCGCGCCTTCATCGGCACGGGCGCCTTGATCGCGATCAGGCCGAGCTCGCGAAGGTCCGCCAGCAGGATGCGGACCACGCCAAGCGGCAGGTCCACATCCGAGGCGATATCGACGACGGTCGTCGGTCGCCGGGCGAGCTGCAGAACCGAGACATGCTCTGGCTCGAGTGTCTCCGGGTCGGTCACCCAGCCGCTTGTGGCGGTCACCGTGGAGACGAGGTCGAATGCCTCGCCACCATGCCGCGTCCGGCCCCGGGTCAGGGTGTAGGGCCGGACCACCGGCCCGGCTTGCTGCGTCAAGCCAGAGCCTGTCGTCGGACGCCATCTGCAGCCCCCCTCGCTTGCTTGTTCCTACCTGTCGTACACCGCGGACGGCGCCCGCATGTTGACCTGCAGGTGGTCACCAGTGCGCTGGACGAGGATCGCCATCTCGTAGGCGATCAGGCCGACATCGGCGTCGGAACCGGTAAGGACGGCGAGGCAGGTGCCGTGGCCGGCCGCGGTAACGAACAGGAAGCCGGCGGACATCTCGATGATGGTCTGCCGCACCTCGCCGCCACCGAAGTGCCGCCCGGCACCGCGCGCCAGCGACTGGAACCCGGCGGCCAGCGCCGCGAGGTGCTCGGCGTCGGCCCGGTCCAGGCCACGCGAGGCACCGAGCGCCAGCCCGTCCTGTGAGAGGTAGACCGCCCGCTGAATATGCGGCACCCGCAGGACCAGGTCGTCCAGGAGCCAGTCGAGCTGGTTCGACGGATAATTACCGTTAGGCCCCATGTGGGTTGCCCTCCGTGTCCAGTTGCGCTGATTGAGAACGACCTTGCTGCCAGCCGCGCTGCATCGCCGACAAGGTGGTTCGCATGTCGGAGAGTGACGCCGCGCTGGCGCTCGGGACGCCCGCCGGGCCAGAGCCGCCGACGCCGGAGTTACGAAGTTGAGGTGCGAGACTGGCCTGGCGGACACGGCGCGGCAAGCCCTCGTGCTCACCGCCATCAGCTCCCCCGCTTACGTAACCCTCGCCGCTCGCCTCAATGTTCCCGTATGCGGCATCCTGGTTGGAAGTGATTCCGCCAGATTCCGGGCCATTGACGTCGGGGCCGTAGCCGCCAGCGCGGCTCACGGGGGTGAACACGTCGAACGGGGGCGCGACGTCCCGCGATACCGGGATACCGGTCACGACCGGGATTTCATCGGAGTGCCGCCCGCGCTGCGGCCCGTTTCCCGCGCCGGGCTGCCCAGCCGCGCCTCCCGGGCTGACCTGCGGGTACCCACCCGACCGCCGCGTCCCGGGCATGAAGTCGCGATTGATCTGGATGGTGTCCAGGTCAGGAGGAGAGCCCGCCCCGTTGCCGTAGTCGCCGGCGCCGTACTGGCCGCTGCCGTACCCGGCCTGGGCTGGCCGTCACCGGACTGGCCGGCGCCGAAGGAACTGGCACTGGAGCTTCGCGCCGTACGGGCTGGAACTGCCGAAGCTGCCGCTGCCGAAGCTGGCCACTGTTTGAGCTGGCACTGTTTGAGCTGGCGCTGTCTGAGCTGGCACTGTCTGGCTGGCTTGCACTGTAGCGCGGCTCTGGCGCCTGCCTGGCCGGCGCCGAACGGGCTAGCGCCGAACTGGGCTGGCGCCGTACTGGCCTGAGCGGTACGCGCCGGTGCCGTTCCGGGCCGCCTCACCGGGCGGGCCGCCCGGGTAACCGCTCCCTCCGGCGTGCCCGTTCCCGTTGCCCGATCCGTTGCGGCTTCCCGTCGCCGACGGGCCGAAGGGGGAATCGCGGAGCTCGGGCGACCCGGCGGTGAGCCGCGGGTTCTCGCCGCTGGTGATCGCGGCCGGGGCGTCATCGACGACCAGGCGGCGCGGGATCAGCACGACGGCCGACGTGCCGCCAAACGGCGATGTGCGCAGCGTTACCTGGATGCCATGCCGGCGGGCCAGCTGGGCGACCACGAAGAGGCCAAGCTGCTCGGTGTTCGCCGGGTTGACGTCCGGCGGGTTCATGAGCCGGTCGTTCAGCTCGGCGAGCCGTTCCGGCTTCATGCCGAGGCCGCGGTCCTCGATCTCGATGGCGAACCCGTTGCCGGCGGCCTCGCCGGACACCCGAACCTGCGTGTAGGGCGGCGAGAGGGACGTGGCGTTCTCGATCAGCTCGGCCAGCAGGTGGATCACGTCGGTCACCGCGGACCCGGAAAGCGCCGCCTTCGACTGGGTGCTCACCTGGACCCGTGCGTAGTCCTCGACCTCGGAGACGGCACCGCGCAGCACGTCGATGATCCGGACCGGGGCCGACCAGCCGCGGCCGGGCGGGGCGCCGGAAAGGATGATGAGGCCTTCGGCGTGCCGCCGCATTCGGGTGGTCAGGTGGTCGAGCTTGAACAGGTCGTCGAGGGCCTCGGGATCGCTGGCTCGCCGCTCCATCTGGTCCAGCGTGGTGAGCTGGCGCTGCAGGAGGGACTGGTTGCGCCGGGCCAGGTTGCGGAAGACGTCGTTGACGCCCTGGCGCAGCCTCGCCTCCTCGACGGCGGACCCGATAGCGGTCTGCCGCACGGCATCGAAGGCCTGGCCGACCTGGCCGATCTCGTCGCTGCCGATCCGCAGCGCCGGCGCCTCGGCGGCCACGTCCACGGACTCGCCGCGGCGCAGCCGGGATACGACCGAGGGCAGCTGCTCGTGGGCCAGCAGGAGCGCCGACCGGCGCAGGGTGGTCAGCCGCCGGTTGATGGACCGCGCCAGCCCGATCGTCACGATGAGCGTCAGCAGCAGGCCCACCGCGCCGATGGCCGCGGTGAAGTACAGCGTGGTGCGCGCGTTATTGGCGAGCTGCTGGTCAACGCCGAGCAGCGTGTCGGCGGTGGCCAGCCCGCCCTGGAAGTTGGCCGTGTTGATGAGCCCGTTGAGCAGCTGCCACTTGACCGGGTTCAGGCCCTGGGCTTCCAGGGCCGACAGCGGCGCGCCGGCCTCGATGGCCTGCTGGGCCTGCCAGCCGGGTCGGCTCGTACGACGTCGCCGGCGTTGTCGTTGTACCCGTCGTACCCGCTGACGAAGGCCTTGTTCTCGGCGGGGGAGAGCATCGCCTTGAACAGCAGGGTGTCGTCCTGCTCGCGCCCGGCGGCCTGCGTGAAGGCCACCCGCTCCGGCGGCCGTCAGGTTGTGCGCGACCAGCGCGCCGGCCAGCAGGGCGTCCTGCTCGGACAGGTCCTCGCGGGTGTTGATCGTGGAGATGAGGCCGAAGCCCTGGGTGGCGGCCCCGCCGGACGTGATGCTCTCGGCCTCGGCCTGGAAGACCGCCGTGATGCCCTCGATGATCGTCGTGTAGCCCTGGAAGGCCGTCAGCGCCGGCGTCGCGTTCGCGTTGACGGCCTGCCGCAGGTTACTCAGCGGCGAGCCCTCGACCGCGGTGACCACCTTCACCATCGCCGCGGTCTCGTCGGGAGTGGCGGACTTCTTGGTGGCGGGCGCGTTCACCGCGGCCAGGAGGCTACCCAGGCCATGCGCGTTCGGGTCCATGTTGTTCGTGGCGTTGATCGCGGTGGCGTAGATCGCCTTGTTCGCGGCCGTGGGCGCCGACTGGTACACGAACGCCGCGCGCCGCTCCGCCTGCAGGCGTGCTCATGAAGTACGCCATCGGCAGGGACGTGGTCTGGATCAGGCTCGGCGCACGGTCCAGGTTCTGGAAGTTCGTGACCGACGCGTATGCCACGTCGCTGAACAGGCCAAGCATCGTGACGAGCGGAATCGCCACGATCAAGTAGATTCTGAGCCGGATGGATCGACCGCGCGACCCCATAGGACCCCCTGCAGTTACGGCTAAAGGCAGCCCACCATACCGCGATAATGCTCAAGATCGTGCCTAAAACGGTATATTCCGTCAGGTTTTCGCAGGTAGGACGGACGGGGGTGGTGTGCCCCCCGGTTGTCGGTGCTAGCGCCTAGTCTGGTCTCGTGACCGAGACCGCATCCCACCTTCTACTTGACGGGCTGAATCCGCAGCAGCGGGCGGCCGTCACGCATGCCGGCGGCCCGCTGCTCATCGTGGCGGGGGCGGGCTCGGGCAAGACGCGAGTGCTGACCCACCGGATCGCCTACCTGCTCGCCGAGCGTGACGTTCACCCGTCGGAGATCCTGGCGATCACGTTCACGAACAAGGCGGCCGGCGAGATGGCGGCGCGGGTCGCCTCGCTCGTCGGCCCGCAGGCCCGCGCGATGTGGGTGATGACGTTCCACTCGGCCTGCGTGCGCATCCTGCGCCGGGAGGCCCAGCGGTTCGGCTACCCGTCCGGCTTCTCGATCTACGACGCCGCCGACTCACAGCGGCTGATGGCCCTGGTCTGCCGCGAGCTCGAGCTCGACGCCAGGCAGTACCCGCCTAAGGCAATGGCCGCGCAGGTCTCCACGCTCAAGAACGAGCTGATCGACTACGAGACCTTCGCCGCGAGGGCGCAGGGCACCAGGGAGCGGGCGCTGGCCGAGGCCTACGCCGAGTACCAGCGCCGGCTGGTCGCCGCCGGGGCGATGGACTTCGATGACCTCATCATGGTGACGGTCAACATCTTCCAGGCCTTCCCCGAGGTCGCGACGGCGTACCGGCGGCGGTTCAGGCACGTCCTGGTGGACGAGTACCAGGACACCAACCACGCGCAGTACGTCCTCATCCGCACGCTCGTATCGGGGGGTTCCGGGGGGTGCGTCCCCGGGCGGCACTGCGGGGGTTCGGGGGTCGTCGAGTAACGATGACGTCCCGGGCCCTCCGAGCTGTGCGTGGTCGGCGACGCTGACCAGTCGATCTACGCCTTCCGCGGCGCGACCATCCGCAACATCGTCGAGTTCGAGCAGGACTACCCGGACGCGACCGTCATCCTGCTGGAGCAGAACTACCGCTCCACGCAGAACATCCTGGCCGCCGCGAACGCCGTGGTCTCGCGCAACTCCGGCCGTAAGCCGAAGAACCTGTGGTCCGACGCCGGAGAGGGGCCGCTGATCACGGGCTACGTCGCGGACAACGAGCACGACGAGGCGGCGTTCGTCGCCGAGGAGGTCGACCGGCTGACGGATGAGGGGCTGGCCACGCCGGGCGACGTTGCCGTCTTCTACCGGACGAACGCTCAGTCCCGTGTCTTCGAGGAAATCTTCATCCGGGTCGGCCTGCCCTACCGGGTGGTCGGCGGCGTCCGCTTCTACGAGCGGAAGGAGGTCCGCGACCTTCTCGCCTACCTGCGGCTGATCGCCAACCCCGCGGATGAGGTGTCGCTGCGCCGGGTGCTCAACGTGCCCAGGCGCGGCATCGGCGACCGCGCCGAGGAGTACATCGCCACCTATGCCGGACGGGAGCGGATCTCCTTCGCCGAGGCGCTGCGCACACCGCACGATGTCCCCGGCCTCGCCTCGCGGGCGGCGTCCTCGATCTCGGGATTCAACGAGCTGATCGACGAGTTGCGCGAGCAGGCGGCGGCGAACGGCCCGGTGGCGGAGCTCGTCGAGGCGGTGCTTGACCGGACCGGGTACCAGGCGATGCTGGAGGAGTCATCGGACCTCCAGGACGCCACGCGGGTGGAGAACCTCCAGGAGATGGTGTCCGTTGCGCGCGAGTTCGACGGCTCGGCGCTGGACGGCGGCGGCACTCTCGCGGACTTCCTCGAGCGGGTGTCGCTCGTGGCCGACGCGGACGAGATCCCGGACGGTGAGGACCACGGCGGCCTGGTGACGCTCATGACGCTGCACACGGCCAAGGGCCTGGAGTTCCCCGTGGTGTTCCTCACCGGCATGGAGGAGGAGGTCTTCCCGCACCAGCGGGCGCTGACCGAGCCGCGAGAGCTGGAGGAGGAGCGACGGCTCGCGTACGTCGGGATCACCCGGGCGGAGGAGCGGCTTTACCTGACCCGCGCCATCGGCCGCAACTGGTGGGGCCGGCCCGCCTTCCACACCCCGTCGCGGTTCCTGGCCGAGATCCCGTCTCACCTGATCGACTGGAAGCGCGACCAGCGCGCGGCGTCAGCCTCATCCTTCCCGGCGGTGGAGCGGATGGCCTCCCGCCCGGGAGTGAAGTCACCTGGCAACCGTGCCGTCCCCGTGCTGCGGTCCGGCGACCGGGTGACCCATGACAAGTTCGGCCTCGGCACGGTCGTGTCCACCGACGGCTACGGAGACGACGCCGAGGCCAAGATCGACTTCGGCGGCGACTACGGCGTCAAGCACCTCGTGCTGCGCTACGCGCCGCTGGAAAAGCTCTAGCTGTATTACAAAAGGCGCGCAGGCCGCCGTCGGCGGCGGTCACAAAAGGCGCGCAGGCCGCCGTCGGCGGCGGTCACAAAAGGCGCGCAGGCCGCCGCCGTCGGCGGTCACCAGAGGTCGCGGGGACCGCTGTCGGTCGGCCGCGGACGACGGACGTCATCGCGCGGGTCGCCCGGGCGGCGCCGTTCCTGTCCGGCCCGCTGGCCGCGGGCATCGCGGGGCGGTCGCGGGTCCCGGGGATCGTCGCCCAGGTCGTTGCCGCCCCAGGCGTCCCTGCCCTCACGCTCCCTGCCGTTTCGGTCCCTGCCGTCCCGGGGGTCACGGTCGGGCCGCGGAACGCGGTCGCCGTGCGGGCCTCCGTCATCGCGTGCATCGCGGCCGCCGCGGTGCGGCGGCGCGCCCGCGGCACCGCGCGGCCCCCGGCCGTCCCCGAACGCGTTTCCGCTGGGAGCACGGTCACGCAGGCCACGGTCGGCGCGCCCGGCGCCGTCGCCACGGGGGGTGCGGCCGGCCCGCTCGGTCACGGCCCGCCGGGCCGGACACGGTGCGCCCCGGGCCGGACGACGTGGCGGGGAGCTGGCCAGAAACCAGCAGCCTGGACCCCAGCCACCGGACGAAGGTGATCAGCACCACGAGCACGGTGGCCGCGACAAGCCCGAAGAAGCCGCCGCCGATCCACGTCAGGAAGCTAGTGACGAATTCATGGGAGTCATTGAGGTTCTTCCAGTCCTTCGCCACGCCGGCCACGGTGCTCGTCACGAGATAGCACAGCGCCGGCAACGGGATGAGCTTGTGAACCGCCCGCGCGCCGCACGCCGATCGCGGCGACCACAGAACCGACGACGAGCAGGGCGCCGATCAGGAAGCCGGGGTCGTGGCCGGTGACGATCGTGCCGACCAGGCCGACCAGGGCGAGGGCGAACAGGACGAGGACCGCCCGCCGCTCCCGCCACGCGCCAACCCAGCGCAGGCCGGGCGTCGGAGAACGGGCCAGATCCCGGCCCGGTCGCCGCCGCGGCCGGGGCATTCCGGCTGACGAAGGTCGGGACGCCGGCGTCGCGCCTGGCCGGGCCATCGTCGTCACGTCGTAGCCATTCCGGTAGCCGCCGCGCGGCTCGCGCCGGTCCGTGCCGTCACCCCAGCCGCGGACGTCGCGGTCCCGCCCGCTCGCGGGCCGTCCGTCCTGGCCGGGCCCGCCTGCCGTCCGGCCGTCCGCGTAGCGGTCATCCGGCCTGGCGAGCCGCGCTGCTCACGACCCTCCCGGTAGCCGGGGTCGCGCCGCTGCTGGCTGATGCCGTCCCGGTCGCGGCCGGGACCAGCGCCCCGCCCCCCGGCGGACGGGCGCCTGGCTGCCTGCCGCCGGTCCAGTAGTCATCGGCGTCACGGTCGGTATCGCGCGAGCCGCTTCTGTTGCCCCGGTCCGAGGCACCGGGCGCCGGGCGGCGCGCGGAATCATCTCGCCGGTAGCCGCCATCCGGTCGGCCGGAATCGCCGCGGCCGCCCGGTCTACCCGGGTCTGCCCGCGGCGTGAAGCCGGGTCGCGGCTCCTGGCCAGGTGGAGTGCTCATTGACCCCAGACCTTAATGCATGTTCATGAGAACTTGCCTCGAACAGTGGTCTGTCGTCTCTCTAAGGAGTTGCAAAGATGAAGTATAGAGGGTAGTCGCTCCGTTACCGTAACGTGTCGCTGAGGGGCTTGGCGGCGAGCTCGGCCGATAGTCTTCGGCCAGTGATGACGAGCCCTGTGGAGGAACCGCGCGATGCTGAGGCTGCCCGGCGGAAGGACCCTTGCGGGCAAGACCGCCTACGCGGTGAGCTGCCTCGCTGCCTCGCTCGTCCTGCTCGCGGCCGGCGTCGGGTACTACGCCCAGAGCCAGGCGGACAGCTTTGGCCAGTCAGGCGTGCTGGCCGGCGGGCCGTCCACCGGCGCGATGAACATCCTCGTGATGGGCTTGGAGTCGCGAACGTACTGGAGCGGCAAGCCACTGCCGCGCTACCTCGAGGACATCATGCACATCGGGGACAGCGGGGGTAACGCCACCAACACGCTGATCCTCATCCACATCTTTGCCGGCGGCCAGAAGGCGGTCGGCTTCTCCCTCCCCCGGGACGACTACGTCCAGATGGAGGGCACGATGGACTACGACGGCATCACGATGAGCAAGATCGACAACGCCTACGGGTACGCCATGGCCGCCAAGATGTCCCAGCTCGCCCGGACGAACCCGAACATGCCGTCATGGCAGCAGAACTACCTGGGCAACGAGGCCGGGCGGCAGGCGACGGTCGATACGGTCGAGGCGCTGACCGGGCAGAAGATCGACCACTTCGCCGAGCTTAACCTCGACGGCTTCTACCAGCTCGCCCAGGAGTTCGGCGGCATCGATGTCTGCGTCAAGCCCTATAGCGGCGGCACGAACCTGACCGATGCCAACTCCGGTGCGAACCTGAAGACCGGATACCAGCATCTTGACGCGGCACAGGCACTCTCCTTCGTCCGGGAGCGAGACGACCTCCCCGAGGGCGACCTGGACCGGACCGCTCGCCAGCAGGCCGTCTTGGACTACGTGCTGTGGAAGTTCAAGACCGACGGCCTGTTCTCCGACATTGCCCGGCTCAGCTCACTGCTGAGCTTCGCGAGCAACTACCTGATTACCAGCGAGGGCTGGAACCTGCTGCAGTTCGCCGGGGAGATGGACGCGCTGAACGGGCAGAACCTCACCTTCCATACGCTGCCCATTACCGGTAACGCGAGCCGTGCCCGGCATCGGCGACGTGAACACCGTCAGCGTGCCCGCCATCCAGGCGCAGGTCGCCGCCGCGTTCTCGCAGCCGCCCGGGAGCCGCCGAGCGGGCCACCGCCGCCGCCGGCACGGGCAGCGCCGGCCGATCGTCGTCCGCCAGGAAGGCTCCGGCGCCAGCCCGTCGCCGGACCAAGAAGGCACCAGCCAGGAAGGCCGCTCCGGTGCCGCCGGCGTCCACCGTGACCGTGGACGTGTACAACGGCGGCGCGCCGCCGAGGTTCCGCGAACGCCGTGTCCAACGCGTTGCGGGCCAAGGGATACGTGCCCGGGGCCGTGACGAACGCGGCCTACAGGCAGTCGCTGACCACGGTCAGCTACGGCGCGGGCACGTCGGCCAACGCGGCGCTGATAGCCAAGGACCTCGGCGTCGACCGCGACCGCGAGCAGCTCGGTTCCGGCCGGGCACGTCCAGGTCATCCTCGGCGAGTCCTACGCGTCGCTGCCGGCCGCCCTCGGCGGATCGGCCAGCACCGCCACCATCGCCCACGCGCAAGCGCCTTCGCCCGGCGCCCACCTCGACGACCCCGTCCTACACCACGGTGAACGGCGGCGCGGTAACCGTCAAGCCAAACGCCAAGTACGGCATCCCCTGCGTTTACTGAGCTTCCCGGGGTCTGGGGGATTGATGTCAATCCCCCCAGGGAAACAGTGGCGATCCTCACATGAGGCATCGGCCACTGCCCGCACTACCCTGAGTCTACGGGGAGTGGGCGTGACGACGGGAGAGTCGGCAGTGACGGCGAGCACGGGCAAGATCCGGGTCATCGTGGCGAAGGCAGGGCTAGACGGCCACGACCGCGGCGCGAAGGTGGTCGCCCGGGCGCTGCGTGATGCCGGCGTTGAGGTGATCTACACCGGCCTGCACCAGACGCCCGAGCAGATCGTGACCGCCGCCATCCAGGAGGACGTAGACGCGATCGGGCTGTCCCTGCTCTCCGGCGCGCACATGACGCTGTTCGCCCGCGTCCTGGAACTGCTGGCGGACCAGGACGCCACCGACATCACCGTCTTCGGCGGCGGCATCATCCCCGACGCCGACGTCGAGGAGCTGTACGCCTTGGGCGTCGCCAAGATCTTCGGCCCGGGCGCCCCGATCACCGACATCGTGACCTGGGTCAACGACCACCTGGGCAGCCGCAGCGCGGCCTTATCCCGCGAGGTCTTCCGCGGGCGACGCGCCGGTCCCTCGCGCCCGGCCTGACCCGCGCCGTCCGCTATCACGCTCGCCTGTGGGCCAGCTATGAACAGCGGGAGACGATCCTGACGAATAACGAAACGGAACTCATAGGCCATATACCAGCCAGTAGTGTTCGTTCGTTATGTCATGAGTTGCCGGGCCGGACGCGAAGGAGATTGCCGATGCCGGGGCTGCCTGCCGGGAAGGCGCTGGCGGGGAAGGCCATCTATGGCGTGGGCTGCATCTGGCCGCCCTCGTGCTGGTCGTGAGCGGGGCCGGGTACTACGCGCAGCAGGCGGCGGAGAGATTCGGCACGTCGCGCGTGCTGGCCGGCGGGCCGTCCACCGGGGCGATGAACATCCTGGTCATGGGCCTGGAGTCGCGCACCTACTGGGACGGGACGCCGATCGACCACCACCTCCAGCACATCCTCGAACCTCGGGTCCGTCGGCGGGGAGCAGACCAACACGCTGATCCTGCATCCACGTCTTCGCCGGCGGGCAGAAGGCAGTGGGCTTCTCCATCCCCCGTGACGACTACGTGCACGCTGTACGGGACGTTGGGCTACGCCGGGACGCCGGCGCAGAACAAGATCGACGACGCGTACAACGCCGCCTTCCAGCAGGAGCTGATCAACGACCAGGCGAGCATCACCCGACCTGGACCAGCCGCGCAGAGACAACTTCGACGCCAACGAGGCGGGCCAGCAGGCGACGGTGGATACGGTCGAGGCGCTGACCGGGGTCACGATCGACAAGTTCGCCGAGCTCAACCTGGTCGGCTTCTACGAGCTGGCCAACGCGTTCGGCGGCGTCGAGGCGTGCATCAACAAGTGGCCGGGCGGCGGCGGCGTATCCCCGGGCGGAACCTGTCCGACCCCGTCGTCTTCAACTCCGTCGAGGGCCAGGACCAGGGCTCAGGCTTCGCCGGGAGAGCGGGCCTGTCGCACTTGAACCCGGTGCAGACGCTGGAGTTCGTCCGGGCAGCGGCACAACCTGCCGGAGGGCGACATCGACCGGACGCAGCGCCAGCAGGCCGTCATCGACTACGTGCTCCGCGAGCTGAAGACCGAGGGCATGCTCTCCGACGTCGGCAAGCTCGGCTCGCTGATGAGCGTCGCGAAGAAGTACCTGCAGACCAGCGCCGGCTGGAACCTGCTGCAGTTCGCCGGCGAGATGGACGCGCTGACCCCGGGAAACCTCACCATCAGCACGCTGCCGAGTACCCCGGGACCCGACATCCCGCATATCGGGTCACGTGAACAACGTCGACGTCCCCACGATCCAGCGGATAGTGCAGCAGGCCTTCACCTCGCAGCCCGACGGCCTCAGCACGCCGGCCCCGGCCACGAACGCCACGGCGGGCAAGGCCAGCTCCGGCAAGGGCAGCGCGACCACGAAGGCGCCCGCCAAGCCGCACCGCCACGACGCCGCCCGCGTCCAGCATCACCGTGGACGTGTACAACTCCAGCCAGACGCCGCACCTGGCGACCAACTTGTCGCAGGCGCTCGTCCGGCAAGGGCTACAAGGCCGGGATCACTCAGGAGTACCCGAGCCCGATCCCGCTGACCACGGTCACCTACGGCACGGGCGCGCAGGCCAACGCGGCGGCGATCGCCAAGGACTTCAACGTCACGGCGACGGCGAGCTCCACCGTTCCGGCCGGTCACGTGCAGGTCATCCTCGGCGGGTCGGTGTCGTACCTGCCAGCCGCCTTCGGCGGCACGGCGCCGGACCGCCACCGCCACCGCCACTCCGTCGGCCTCCTCGACGACCCAGCAGGGCGACAGCAATACCGGCCAAGGCGACCACCGCGCTGGAGAAGGAAGCCAAGGCCAAGTACGGCATCCCCTGCGTGTACTGAGCCACTGACGGTAACGCGCGAGCGGCCCGCCACCACTGGTGCCGGGCCGCTCGCGCTGACGACTACAACCCCTGGTAGATCTCCCGGGCGAGGCGGGCCGTCTCGCTGGGGGTCTTGCCGACGCGGACGCCGACCTTCTCCAGCGCCTCCTTCTTCGCCTGGGCGGTCCCGGCGGAGCCGGAGATGATCGCGCCGGCGTGGCCCATCGTCTTGCCCTCGGGGGCGGTGAACCCGGCCACGTAGCCGACGACAGGCTTGGTCACGTTCTCGCTGATGAACGCCGCGGCACGCTCCTCGGCGTCGCCGCCGATCTCGCCGATCATCACGATGACGTCGGTCTCCGGGTCATCCTGGAAGGCCTGCAGGCAGTCGATGTGCGTCGTCCCGATGATCGGGTCGCCGCCGATGCCGACCGCGGTGGAGAAGCCGATGTCGCGCAGTTCGTACATCATCTGGTAGGTCAGCGTGCCCGACTTGGACACCAGGCCGATCCGGCCGCCCGGCGTGATGTCCGCCGGGATGATGCCGGCGTTGGACTTGCCCGGGGAGGCGAGGCCGGGGCAGTTCGGGCCGACGATCCGGGTCTTGTTGCCCTTCTCGCAGGCGTACGCCCAGAACTCGGCGCTGTCGTGCACCGGGATGCCCTCGGTGATGACGATCGCCAGCGGGATCTCGGCGTCGATCGCCTCGATGACCGCGGCCTTCGCGCCGGCCGGCGGGACGAAGATCACCGAGACGTCGGCGCCGGTCTCGGCCATCGTCTCGGCGACGGTGCCGTACACGGGCACGTCGGTCCGGTTCAGCTCAAGGGTGGTGCCGGCCTTCTTCGGGTTGGTCCCGCCGACCACCTGGGTGCCCGCGGCGAGCATCCGCGCGCCGTGCTTGCGGCCCTCGCCGCCGGTGATGCCCTGGACGAGCACCCGGCTCTCGGCCGTCAGGAAGATCGCCACCTCATGCTCCCTTCGGGGCGCTGGCCAGCTGGGCGGCCCGCTTGGCCGCGCCATCCATCGTGTCCACCTGCTCCAGCGTCGGCAGCGCGGCGTCCCGCAGGATCTGCCGGCCCTCGGCCGCCCGGTTGCCGTCGAGCCGGACGACGATCGGGTGGGCGACTTCCTCGCCGCGCTCCTTCAGCAGCGCGACGGCCGAGATGATCCCGTTGGCGACCGCGTCGCAGGCGGTGATCCCGCCGAAGACGTTCACGAAGACGGACTTCACGGCCGGGTCGGACAGCACGATCTCCAGGCCGTTGGCCATCACCTCGGCGGACGCGCCGCCGCCGATGTCCAGGAAGTTCGCCGGGCGGATGCCGCCGAACTCCTCGCCCGCGTACGCCACGACGTCCAGCGTGGACATGACCAGGCCGGCGCCGTTGCCGATGATGCCGACCTCGCCGTCAAGCTTCACGTAGTTAAGGTGCTTCTCCTTGGCCTTGGCCTCAAGCGGGTCGGTCGACGCGAGGTCGGCGAACTTCGCGTGGTCCTGGCGGAACGCGGCGTTGTCGTCCAGCGTGACCTTGCCGTCCAGCGCGAGCACGCGGCCGTCCGGCGTCAGCACCACCGGGTTCACCTCGGCGAGGGTGGCGTCCTCGTCAACGAACATCGCCCACAGCCGCTCGGCCAGCAGGGCGGCGCCCTGCTGGGCCTCGGCCGGGATGCGGCCCGCGCGGACGATCTCCAGCGCCTTCTCGTGGTCAACGCCGGTCAGCGGGGAGACCGGGATGCGCGCGATGGCGTCCGGGTTGGTGTGCGCGACTTCCTCGATCTCCACGCCGCCCTCGACCGAGCAGATGGAAAGGAACGTCCGGTTCGCGCGGTCGAGCAGGAAGGACAGGTAGTACTCGGACTTGATGTCCGTCGCCTCGGCGATCAGGACGCGGTGGACCGTGTGGCCCTTGATGTCCATGCCGAGGATCTTGTCGGCCTTCTCGTAGGCGTCGGCTGGGCTATCGGCTAGCTTCACGCCGCCCGCCTTGCCCCGGCCGCCGGTCTTCACCTGCGCCTTCACCACGACCTGGCCGATGCCATCGGCCGCGTACGCGGTCGTGATCTCGCGGGCCTCGTCGGCGGTATTGGCGACCTTGTCCTTCGGAACCGGGACGCCGTACTCGGCGAACAGCTCCTTAGCTTGAAACTCAAACAGGTCCACTGGGGGTCCGTCTCTTGGGGTTGTCCTGAGGTCACAAGCAGCCTAGCCGTCGGCCTAGGCCAGTCACCTGCCAGGTTACCGACGCGTGTCACACGGTGCGTGTGAGCTTCCTTACGCAAACCCGGGCAAGATCCAGGCCGCGCCGCCCGTGCCCCAGCCCCCGGGAAACACGGCGAGTCGGCGTGTCGTTTGCCCGGGGGACTGCCAGGATGGGCGTTGTGAGCGTATCCGCCGGCCCAGGCCCCGTCGGCACCCGGCCGGCCGGCCGGGGTTCCGGTGGCATCGTGCTGCCCACCCGTCCGATGCTGATAGCGGGCGGTATCGCCGCGTTCGCGGCCGCCGCCAGCGGGCTGGCCGTGCTCGTGCTGGTCACTCTTATCGGCTGGATTACCGCCCCGCACGTGGGGGTCGGCAGCGGCCTGCCGGGTGTGCTCCGCTCCGCCGGGCTGCTGTGGCTCGGCGCGCACCACGTGGAGGTCACCGTGCGCGGGGTCGGCCGGATCGGGCTGCTCCCGCTTGGCCTGGTCCTGCTCCCCGGCGCGCTGCTGGAGCGGGCCGGGCGCTGGCTGACCCATGAAGGGCACGTCCGCCGGCTGCGCCACGTCTGGCACGCGGCGCTCGCGATGGCATTCCCGTACGCGCTGTTCACCGCGGCCGTCGCGGTGGGCAGCAGGACCCCGGTCGCGGCGCCGTCGCTGTGGCAGGCGGTGGTCGTCGGCTTCCTCATCGCCTTCGTCGCCGGGGGACTGGGCGCGGCTCGCGGCCTTGCCCCGTGGCGGAAGCTAGCCAGCCTGATGCCGCCCGGCCGCGCTCGATCGTCCTTGGCACGGTCGCCTCGCTCGCGATGGTGACGGCGGCGGGGGCGCTGCTGGCGGCCGCGTCGCTCGTCATCCACCTGAACGAGTACAAGGCCGCCGTCGCCGCCTCAGCCCCGGGATGTTCGGCTCCGTGCTGCTGCTGCTCGCCGGGCTCAGCTACCTGCCGAACTCCGTGATCTGGTCTGTCGCGTACATGCTCGGTCCCGGGTTCTCCTTCGGCGTCGGCACGGCGGTCTCGCCCGATGGGTCGGCGCTCGGCGCGATCCCCGCGTTCCCGATGCTGGCCGGGCTGCCGGCCGGGCCCGGTGCGGCGTTCCCGATGTGGCTGGGCTTCTTCGTGCTGCTCACGCCCTACCTCGCGGGAGTGCTCGCGGGCGTGATGACCGTGCGGATCGCGCCCACGCCGTTCCTGGAGGCGGCACCGCTGTGGGGCCTGCTGACGGGATCGCTGACCGCTGCGATCATCGGGGTCCTCGCGAAGTTCTCCGGCGGTCCGCTCGGGTCCGGCCGGCTCGGCACGGTTGGCCCGGTCGCCGTCGAGGTCGCGGTCGTCGCCGTGCTGGAGATCGGGGTGACCTCCGCGGTCACGGCCGGCCTGGTGAACTGGCTCATCCTGCGGCACTACGTGAAGCGCCTGGAGCGTACCGCGGCCGCTCACGCGACTGGCCCGCTCCCCGCCATGGTCGACGAGACGGACGACGCGGGCGGTCACCGGATCTACTACGACCCCTGGGCAAGCGAGCGGGAAGCCGAGGCGGAAGCGCGGGAGGACCCGGCCGGGAACTAGCGGCCGAGGAACTGCATGCTCGCCTGCAGCGAGTTGTTCAGCTGCTGGCCGCAGGCGTTCTTCGACGCCACAGTGTTCGCGCCCGACATGCAGTTCGCGTACTGCGAGATCTGCGGCCAGAACGCCGCGTACCCGATCAGCACGAGCGCGCTCAGCCCCGTGCCGGCGATGCCGAGCACGCTCGCCACGACGGCGAACCGCGGGCGCGCGGTCCCCGCCTTCCGGGACCGGGACATCGCGGTGAACGTCAGCCAGAGGCCGACCGCGCCGATGGCCAAGGTGACCCCGAGGACAACCACCCCGCGGCGGATGTCGTTGCTCACTCCCGGTATCCCGAACAGGCTGATGATCGCGAGGATCAGCGCCGCGAATGCCCGCTGCTGCAGTACCGCGCTCGCCGGCTTCCCGGGCGGCCCGGGCGGCCCCGGCGGGCGCTGCGCGGGCGGGCGCTGCACGGGCGGGCGCTGCGCGGCCGGCCGGGGCTGCTGCGCTGGCCGTGGCGGTTGCCCGTACGGCTCATACGGCCTGGCCGGCCCGTGCCCAGCCGGTTCGGCCGGCCCGTGAGGGGGTTGCGGGGGAACCTGGGAGGGCCCGCCTCGCGGGTCCGATGGAGTTGCCATAACGCCCTCTATTCTGCACTGGCTCTGCCCCTAACCAATCCCTGGCCCGTCGCCCGGCCCAGGGACCCCTTACCAGTCCCTGGCCCGTCGGCCAGCCCGGCCAGGCGGTTAGGGTTGGCAACTATGGATGCTGCTGTCCCCCAGGGGGGCGCCCGAGGCGGCGAGCCCCTGTACCCCCGCGGCCGGCCCGGCTGGTCGTGCTCGTTTCCGGGGAGGGGACCAACCTCCAGGCGCTGATCGACGCCTGCGCCGAGCCGGGTTACGGCGCGACGATCGTCGCGGTCGGGGCCGACCGCGACGGCATTAAGGCGCTCGACCGCGCGGCGGCCAGCGGCATCCCCACGTTCACCCGCAAGGTGGGGGACTTCGCGACCCGCGACGACTGGGACCGCGCCCTCGCCGAGGAGATAGCAGAGCACGATCCCGACCTGGTCGTCTGCGCCGGGTTCATGAAGCTCCTCGGCCAGGAGTTCCTGAAGAGCTTCGGCGGTCGCTGCCTGAACACGCACCCCGCGCTGCTACCGTCATTTCCCGGCATGCACGGCGTCCGCGACGCGTTGGACTACGGGGTGAAGGTGACCGGGTGCACGGTGTTCATCATCGATGCGGGCGTGGATGACGGCCCCATCCTCGCGCAGGCCGCCGTCTCCGTTGAGGACGCGGATGACGAGGCCACGCTGCACGAGCGCATCAAGGTGGCCGAACGCCGGCTGCTCGTCGACACGGTAGGCAGGATGGCCCGCGAGGGCTGGACCGCCGAAGGATCACGGAAGGTGAGGATCGGTCGTTGACTCGCATCCCGATCAGGCGCGCCCTTGTCAGCGTCTACGACAAGGACGGCCTTCCTGACCTGGCCCGCGCCTTGCACGCGGCCGGCGTGGAGATCGTCTCCACCGGCTCCACCGCCGGCGCCATCGAGAAGGCCGGCCTCCCGGTGACGCGGGTTGAGGCGCTCACCGGCTTCCCCGAGTGCCTGGACGGCCGGGTCAAGACGCTGCACCCGAGGGTCCACGCCGGGCTCCTCGCCGACATGTCCAACCCCGACCACGAGGCCCAGCTCGGCGAGCTGGGCATCGAGCCCTTCCAGCTGCTGGTCAGCAACCTCTACCCCTTCGAGGAGACCGTCGCCCGGGGAGCGGGGGACGCCGAGACGATCGAGCAGATCGACATCGGCGGTCCCGCGATGGTCCGCGCGGCCTCGAAGAACCACGCCAGCGTGGCTGTCCTCACCAGCCCGGCCCAGTACGCGGCGGCGCGCAGCGGCGCTGTCCGACGGC
This sequence comes from uncultured Actinomycetota bacterium, assembly GCA_963735415.1. GTDB lineage: Bacteria > Actinomycetota > Actinomycetes > Streptosporangiales > Streptosporangiaceae > Trebonia. The sequence continues at coordinate 49,303 of CAVTLB010000041.1, forward strand.
GGGTTCACGCTGGATGAGCGCAAGCAACTGGCCGCCGCCGCGTTCGCCCGCACCGCGGCGTACGACGCCGCCGTCGCGTCCTGGTTCGCGGCCAGCTACGCGCCGGATGCCGCCGCCGAGCAGACTGGCTGGCCGGCGTTCACGGGCATGGCCTGGTCACGGGCCCATGTCCTCCGCTACGGCGAGAATCCGCACCAGCGAGCGGCCCTCTACACCTCCGCAACGGTCGATTCCGGGGTGGCCTCCACCGGTGCACAGGAACACCGGCAGCGCCTCACTCGCCCGGCATCGCCTCCGCCGAGGTTCTCCACGGCAAGGCGATGTCGTACAACAACTACGTCGACGCGGACGCCGCCCGGCGGGCGGCGTACGACTTCGCCGAGCCGTGCGTCGCGATCATCAAGCACTCCAACCCCTGCGGCATCGCGGTCGGCGCGGACATCGCCGACGCCCACGCGAAGGCGCACGCGACCGACCCGGTCAGCGCGTTCGGCGGGGTGATCGCCACCAACGCCGCCGTGACGGCGGCCATGGCCCGCCAGGTTGCCGACGTGTTCACCGAGGTGGTGATCGCGCCGGACTTCGAGCCTGAGGCGCTGGAGATCTTGTCCAGGGCGAAGAACATCCGGCTCCTGCGCTGCGCTGGCGCCCGGGGAGCCCGGGCAGGCCCGCCCGGGGGACATTGAATACCGCCCGGTCAGCGGCGGGATGCTCCTGCAGTCCGCGGACCTGGTCAGGGAACCGGGGGACGACCCGGCGAACTGGGAGCTGAAGGCGGGTACCGCGGCGGACGCCGCGACCCTCGCCGACCTCGGGTTCGCCTGGCGCGCCTGCCGGAGCGTCAAGTCCAACGCGATCCTGCTCGCCTCCGGCGGTGCGGCGGTCGGGATCGGCATGGGACAGGTTAACCGGGTCGACTCGGCGCGGCTGGCTGTGGCCAGAGCCGGAAACCGGGCGGCCGGCTCTGTGGCCGCGTCCGACGCCTATTTCCCCTTCCCCGACGGGTTGGAGATACTCGCGGAAGCGGGTGTGCGCGCGGTGGCCGAGCCGGGCGGCTCGATCCGGGACGAGGCCGTGATCGAGGCGGCGCGGGCGGCGGGCATCACGCTGTACTTCACCGGCGTGCGGCACTTCTACCACTGATCGAGAGCTCGGGGAGCCTGGCCATGACGGCTGTGATTCTGGACGGCAGGGCCACTGCGGCCAAGGTGAAGGCGGACCTGACGGCGCGGGTGGCCGCCCTCGTGGAGACCCGCGGGATCGACGCCAGGCCTCGGCACGGTCCTGGTCGGCGACGACCCGGGCTCCCGCGCGTACGTAGCGGGCAAGCACCGGGACTGCGCGCAGGTCGGGATCGCCTCGATCCGCCGCGACCTGCCCGCGGACGCCACCCAGGCGCAGGTCGAGGAGGCCGTGCGCGAGCTGAACGAGGACCCGGCGTGCACCGGGTACATCGTCCAGCTTCCGCTGCCGCGCGGGCTGGACGACAAGCGGGTGCTGCACCTCATGGACCCGGCGAAGGACGCCGACGGGCTGCACCCGGTGAACCTCGGGCGCCTGGTCCTGAACGAGGACGGCCCGCTGCCGTGCACGCCGCATGGCATCGTCGTGCTGCTGCGTGAGTTCGGGGTCCCGATCGCCGGCGCGGAGGCGGTGGTGATCGGGCGCGGCGTCACGGTGGGCCGGACGATGGGACTGCTGCTCACCAGGAAGTCGGAGAACGCGACCGTGACGCTGTGCCACACCGGGACGAAGGACCTGGCCGCGCACACTCGCCGGGCCGACATCGTCATCGTGGCCGCCGGGGTCCCCGCGCTGCTGACCGCGGACATGGTCAAGCCGGGGGCCGCCGTCCTCGACGTGGGGATCACCCGCACGGACGCGGGCCTGGTCGGCGACGTGGCCCCGGAAGTCAGGGACGTCGCGGGATGGGTGGCGCCGATGCCGGGCGGGGTGGGGCCGATGACCCGTGCGATGCTGCTCGCTAATGTGGTGGAGGCGGCCGAGAAGTCGGTCGCCGCTTCTACTGGCGAGTAACATAAGCTAACGGGCTTTACCGCGACGGCTGGAGCCCATGGCGGCGCGCGAGCGCCTGGAACCGGAGGGCGGCAGCGTTGCCTCTAAACATCGTGGTGCTTGTCAAGCAGGTGCCGGATACGGAGTCGGAGCGGAGGCTGGTGGCCGGGGCTGGCACGCTGGACCGGGCGGCGGCTGACGGGGTCATCAACGAGCTGGATGAGTACGCGATCGAGGAGGGCCTGCGGATCGCGGAGGCGCACGGCGGTGAGGTGACGATCTTGTCGGTGGGGCCGGCGCGGGCGGCGGAGTCGATCCGCAAGGCGCTGTCGATGGGGGCGGACAAGGCGGTGCACGTGCTGGATGACGCGATCGCCGGGTCGGACGCGCTGGCGACGTCGGCGGTGCTGGCGGCGGCGCTGGAGTCGGTGGGGTTTGACCTGGTGATCGCGGGGGCGGAGTCGACGGACGCGCGGACCGGGGTGGTCCCGGCGATGCTGGCCGAGCGGCTGGGGGCGCCGCAGCTGACGCAGGCGTCGAAGGTGGACGTCGAGGGCGGCGGGGTGACGGTGCGGCGGGTCAGCGATGAGGGCGTCGAGGTGGTGAGCGGGTCGCTGCCGGCGGTGGTGAGCGTGCTGGAGAAGATCAACGAGCCGCGGTACCCGTCGTTCAAGGGGATCATGGCGGCGAAGAAGAAGCCGGTGCAGACCCTGACGCTGGCCGACCTGGGCGTGGCGGCGGCGGCGGTGGGCCTGGGCGGGTCGCTGACCTCGGTGACGGAGTTCGCGGCGCGGCCGCCGCGGGCGGCGGGGGTGGTCGTGAAGGACGAGGGGGACGGCGGCGTCAAGGCGGCCGCGTTCCTGGCGGAGAGGAAGTTCATCTGACATGGCTGAGGTACTGGTTCTCGTCGAGCACGCCGGCGGCGAGGTCAAGAAGGTGACCGCGGAGCTGCTGACGGCGGCGGCGCGGCTCGGGACGCCCGCCGCGGTCTGGGCGGGCCCGGGCGCGGAGGCGGCCCGGGGGCGGCTGGCGGAGCTCGGCGCGGCGAAGGTGTACGTGGCCGACTCGGCCGATTTCGCGGACTACGTGGTGGCGCCGAAGGCGGAGCTGCTCGCGCAGCTGGTCGGGCTGGCGGCGCCGGCGGCGGTGCTGATCGCCGGGTCGGCGGAGGGCAGGGAGGTCGCCGGGCGGCTGGCGGTCAAGGCCGGGCTGGGGGTGCTGGCCGACGCGGTGAACGTGGCGGCGGCCCCGGACGGCACCGCGGTGGTGTCGCACGCGAACTTCGGCGGGTCGGTCACCGCGCAGGCGCGGGTCAAGAGCGGCCCGCCGGTCATCACGGTGCGGCCCAACGCCGTCACCCCCGAGCCGCCAGCGGCCCGGCCGAGCTGGTCCCGGTCGCGTTCACCGCCTCCGCCGCCGCCAGGGCGGCCCGGGTGGCCTCGCGCGAGGCCGCGGCCAGGTCGGCCCGGCCCGGCCTGCAAGAGGCGCAGATCGTGGTCTCCGGCGGGCGGGGCACCGGGTCGGCCGCCGGGTTCACGGTGATCGAGGAGCTCGCCGACGCCCTCGGCGCCGCCGTCGGCGCGTCCCGCGCCGTCACCGACGCCGGCTGGTACCCGCACGCCTTCCAGGTCGGCCAGACCGGCAAGACCGTCTCCCCCCAGCTGTACGCCGCCATCGGGATCTCCGGCGCCATCCAGCACCGCGCCGGGATGCAGACCTCCAAGACCATCATCGCCGTCAACAAGGACCCCGAGGCCCCCATCTTCGAGATCGCCGACTACGGCGTCGTCGGCGACCTGTTCACCGTCGTCCCCCAGCTCATCAAGGAAATCACCAAGCGCAAGGGGCTCTAGGCCCGGTGGCTTCTGGCCCGCGCCGGGCGGATTCTCGCCGTCCGGCGCGGCCCCATGCCGCGTAACATAGGTCAACCATGAGTGAGAGCCCGATCGTTTACCTCGATCATGCAGCGACGACTCCGATGCTGCCGGAGGCCATCGAGGCGATGACCGAGGAGCTCGCTCAGCTCGGCAACCCGTCGTCGCTGCACAACGCGGGCCGCCGTGCCCGCCGCGTCGTGGAGGAATCCCGCGAGCAGATCGCCGAGGTCTTCGGGGCCCGGGCCAGCGAGGTCGTCTTCACCAGCGGCGGCACCGAGGCCGACAACCTGGCCGTCAAGGGCCTGTTCTGGGCGCGCCGCGCCGCCGACGGCCGCCGCAAGCGGGTCCTCACCACGGCGGTGGAGCATCATGCGGTGCTCGACTCGGTCCGCTGGCTGGCCGATGCCGAGGGCGCCCTGGCGCAACTGGCTGCCGGTCGACGCTACCGGGGCCATCGTCCCCGACGTCCTGCGGGCCACGCTGGAGGACTCGAGGGAAGACGCCGCCGTCGTCAGCATCATGTGGGCGAACAACGAGGTCGGCACGGTGCAGCCGGTGGCCGAGCTGGCCTCGGTGGCGCACTCCTACGGGGTGCCGTTCCACACCGACGCGGTGCAGGCCGCCGCGCAGATCCAGGTGGACTTCGCCGCGTCCGGCGTGGATGCCCTCACCGTGACCGCGCACAAGATCGGCGGTCCGGTCGGGGCCGGCGCGCTCATCCTGGGCAGGAAGGTGGTGCCCGTCCCGGTGCTGCACGGCGGCGGCCAGGAGCGCGACATCCGGTCCGGGACCCTGGACGCCCCCGCCATCCGGGCCTTCGCCGTCGCCGCGGTCGTGTCCGCGCGAGCGCAGGGAGGCCGAGGCCGCGCGGCTCGCGGCGCTGCGCGACGACCTGATCCGCCAGGTGCTCGCGGCGGTGCCCGACGCCGTCTTGAACGGCGCTCCGCCCGGGCCGGGACGCCTGCCCGGGAACGCGCACTTCTCCTTCCCCGGCTGCGAGGGTGACGCGCTGCTCCTGCTGCTCGACGCCAAGGGAATCTCCTGCTCCACCGGCTCCGCGTGCACCGCGGGGGTGGCCGAGCCGAGCCACGTCCTGCTCGCGGTGGGCGCCTCGGAGTCGCTGGCCCGCAGCTCGCTGCGCTTCTCCCTGGGCCGCACCACCACCCAGGCCGACATCGACGTCCTGGGCGCGGTCATCGGCGAAGCGGTCGCCCGCGCCCGCCGGGCCGGCGCCCGCTAGCCCGCCCGCCGCCGCATTAGTAGCCGCCAGCCCCCCGATGCCAGCGCCGCCGCGCCCGCACCCACCCGTTGGCGGCGCTGGTGGGGCGAGATCTGGCACCCGTTGGCGGTTTCGAACGTCCCACAGACGACCAGAACCGCCAACGGGTGCACTATCCCACCACACCACTACCGCCAACGGGGGTGGAATATCGCTAACTTCGGGCACTTTTCGCGTCCGGGCGAGCCTGCCGGGCTGGCGTAGGACGAAGAGTGTACGGGTATGTTCGGACCGTAACGACCTTAGGGCAGAGGGGGATAGCCGTGACAGTGGCTGTCGTGCTGGACAAGGCGTTGGACAAGGCGTACGAGGGCAAGAACGTGCAGGAACTCCTGGACTCGCCGGTCGCGGCGCTTTCCGGGGTCAGCGACGGGGACGCCAAGCACCTGCAGGATGCGTTCAACATCAAGACAGTGCGTGACCTGGGAACGAACAAGTTCTTCCACCTGGCGCAGGCGCTCGTCGAGCTGGGCAGCCACAGCGGCTGACGCCGTACCCGGAAAGTCGACACCGCCCGGCAGGGTAACCTCGAAGTGTTATGGGACTTCGGGTACTTGCCGCGATGTCGGGCGGCGTCGACTCCGCGACCGCGGCGGCGCGGGCGGTCGACGCCGGTCATGAGGTGACCGGCGTCCATCTCGCGCTGTCGCAGAACCCGCAGTCCTACCGGACCGGGGCGCGCGGCTGCTGCACGATCGAGGACGCGCGGGACGCGCGGCGCGCGGCCGACGTGATCGGCATCCCGTTCTACGTGTGGGACATGGCCGAGCGGTTCAAGGCCGACGTCGTCGATGACTTCGTCGCCGAGTACGCGGCGGGCCGCACGCCGAACCCGTGCCTGCGCTGCAACGAGAAGATCAAGTTCGCGGCGGTGCTGGACCGGGCGCTGGCGCTCGGGTTCGACGCGGTGTGCACCGGGCACTACGCCCGGATCGACCCGGGAACCGGCGCGCTGCGCCGGGCCGTCGACGACGGCAAGGACCAGTCCTACGTGCTGGCGGTGCTCAACCAGGACCAGATCGCGCACGCGATGTTCCCGCTCGGCGACACGCCCAAGGCCCAGGTCCGCGAGGAGGCCAGGCGGCGCGGGCTGCTCGTCGCCGACAAGCCGGACAGCCACGACGTGTGCTTCATCGCCGACGGCGACACCCGCGGCTTCCTGTCCCGGCAGCTGGGCGACGCCCCGGGAAACGATCGTGGACGCCGACGGGACCGTGCTCGGCGAGCACGACGGCGCCTTCGGCTTCACCATCGGCCAGCGCAAGGGCCTGCACGTGGATAAGCCCGCGCCGGACGGGCGGCCCCGGTACGTGCTGTCCATCGAGCCGGTCACCCGCACGGTGACGGTCGGCCCGGCCGGCCAGCTCGACGTGCGGGAGATCACCGCCGAGCGCCCGGTCTGGACCGGCTGCGCAGCCGCCCGCCGACCCGGTCGAGTGCCTGGTGCAGCTGCGCGCGCACGGCGAGGTCCACCCGTGCCGCGCCTGGCAGGACGGCGACGAGCTGAAGATCAGCCTGCTCGAGCCGGCCCGCGGGGTGGCCACCGGCCAGGCGGCCGTCCTCTACGACGGCGACACCGTCCTCGGCAGCGCGACCATCGCACGCACCGCGGCCCTCGCCGACAGCGCGGCCTGATCAGCTAAGTCGGGTCGCCGTACAGGTGGCGGTTCAGCCCGCGAGGGCGGGTCGACTCGGGAAGGACTCGGTGTAGTAGTTCATGACGGCGACGATGCGCACGTCTGACTGCGGTCAGCGGGCGGGCGTAGTGCGGGTGGTCGCGTGCGTCGAAGAAGATCAGGTGCCCGGCGTGCGGCCGGATGACCGAGCAGTCGCGCTCGATGGACTCCAGGTCTGCCGCAGTCCGGGTCGTGAGCGACGCACCAGTTCGCCGCCTGGCGATGGTCGGTGCAGAAGAGCAGGCCGCTGAGCGGGTTGGAGTCCACGTGGCACTCGAACCGCATGGAAGGGCCGCGCTGCACGTTGAGGACGACGCCGTACCGGTCGTCGGCGGCCGTCATGACGGACTCGTCCGACGCACCGTTAATCAAATCGAGGAAGTGCCCGTGGTAAAGCTCGTACAGCCACGGCAGCTGCAGCCGTACCTGGCCGGCGTGGACACGGCCACGCGAGATCGACCGCACGGCCGACGCCTCGCGGGTCAGCCCTGGGGTCCGGGGGAAGTCACGGAAATCGGCCGCAGCACCGACGGCGATGATTTCCTGCTGCCAGTGGGGCGGCAGGAGACCGGACACGTCGAAAGTTAGCCAGTGGAATCGCGTCGGCATGGACAGCCACCCCCTGGCCGATTTTCGAGAAGCTCGCTGAACAGGCGTGGATGGTGCCCGCAAGTCTCTCCGGAGGGCACCATCTTCGCCTGTGTCTAACTAGAACCTGGGGTCGTAGTGCTCGTAGCGGTACTGCGCCGACGGGCGCGAGTGGTACTTGGCCACCTGACCTCCTCCAACACATGCCACTACGGGGGCGAACGGCTCACGATTCTCGGCGAACGCCCGCTTTGCCCTCGCAGCCGTGCCCCTGTATGGGATGTGGTCGGGGTAGGCCGCCGTTCCTTACGTACCCGATTATGAATTAAATGAGCTTCGATGTCATCCGTCTAGTTCAGACGAAAATTATCAAGGGTAAAGAAATTGATGATGATGCACACTAGTGTGACGTGCGTCGCGTCGTGGTACATGCCGAAAGCACGTACCTGGGGCGGTTCCCCCCGGCACATGCCAAGCTCACGAGTCGCGGGCCGGGGCGGCTGGCTCGTCGGGGAACTTGCCGGAATTGATGACGAACTGGTGCCGGTCGCCAGGGAAGACGGTGAAGTTCGCCCGGAACGGGTAAGGGCCGTCGCCCCGGTCCTCGTACGCGGTCCGGATCAGGGAAACGACGTGGACGCTGTCGTCGCCAGGCAACTGGAAGAACTTGGCCTCGTCCACGGTCGGCTTGCGGAACAAGATCCGCACCCGGTAGCCACAGCGCTCCAGGCTCGTGGTCTCGGCGATGTAGGCAAGCTCTCCGTCGGCGAAGTCTGCCGCCTTCATCAGGTCCTTAGCGCCGCGCTCCACCAGGTCGGCTGGATAGAACGTGGTCTGGATGGACCATGGAGTCTGGTCGACCCAGAACTCCTGGTACCGCCGCACGACAGAGTCGCCGGGGGCGACAAGCAGGCGCTCGGCCACGTAGTCGGGGGCCGGCCGAGTTCCACCGATGGGTCCGACTTGCGCGGCACCGCCATCAGGTGAGGGGCACTTGACTGGCTGCCGATAGCCTTTTCCTGCCGCCGTTCCAGGACATCGAGGTACTCGTGGTAGGCACCAGACGCGTCGCCGCCGGCCCGGCCGGTTTCCGGGTCCTGGGAGAGCGTTGTGACGATCGGCTTGACCCGCCGCGCAACAAAAGTGCCCTGACCTGGCTTTCGTTCTACGAAATCGCGGAGCGTGAGCCAGTTGATAGCGTCGCGAATCGTATTGCGAGACTCCCCGTACTTCTCGATTAGCTCAAGCTCGTTGGGGAGCCTCGCGCCAGCCGCGAGCTCGCCGGATTCGATCTTCCCCATCAGATCGGCGGCAACCCGCTGGAACTTAAGTTGAGGCACCACGTCTCCCGTTTCACGTAGGTAGCTCAATGCTAATGGCAGTTGGCTACCTGGCGGGAGGTCAATCCCTGGTTCGTGCATAGACAGTTGCAGATGCGATGTCGTCGGGTTGCCCCACCAGGATGCCAGCGCCATATCCTGGCAAGTCGAAGGCGGGGGCGTGGAGTTGCTCCTTCGGAGCGCGGCGGTATTTCGCGAACTTGCGCGCTAGGCTCGGCATCAAGATCAGCAAGGCGATCGGGATGAGGGCCGGGATGGCGAGGATCACGCCGGTCCACCGGACCCCTGCCCAGGCTGGCGAGGAGGCCGTCGGTCAGCGACGCGAACGGCTTGCTGCCCGCCCACGCGACTGCCCAGATGGCCATCACGCTCGCGACCCGCTCCGGGCCGGCCTTGTCGCAAAGCAGGGTTCGCGTCGCCGAGTTGGCTATCAGGCAGCTAACCCCTGCCCCGAGGGCGGCAGCCACGCTCACCCACATCCACGAAGTCATGACGAACACGATCATGCATCCGCTTAGTAGGGCCAGAGCCGTGGCGGCCGTCCGGAGCGAGCGCTCGTGCCGGGACCGACGCAGCGAGCCAATGACGCTGCCGCCGCCGAGCGCGGCGATGAACCACCCGGACGAAGACGCGGACACGTTCATGTGGCGGGCCAGAGCGGGGCCAAGCACGAGGATCGGGTCATCGGCCACGGTAACCGCCGCGACCATCAGGAGAAGGATCATGATGGTGCCATCGCTGCGCGCGATCCTGAACCCGGACAGGACCTTGGACCGCTGCGGCGGCTCGTCTTGCCCGTGCTGGCGTGCCCGCCACAGCACGAGCGTCAAGAAGCCGAATGACACGGCGTTACCCGCGAAGGCCCAGCCATAACCGGCCCAGTGGATGAGGGCGATCCCCATCAACGGAGCGACAGCGCGGCCGATGTTGTAAGAGACCGAGTCCATCGCGAATGCGGGGCCGGATTCCGCCTTGGACACCAGGCGGCGCACCGTAACGTTGCGGGCGGGCAGGGCGAAGGTGAAGCACAGGCCACTGAGGATGGCGCCGGTAGTGAGCCATGCCTCGTTGAGGGCGCCCCCAAACTCCAGGCAGGCCAGCGCGACCGCGATAAGCCCCGACGCTACCTGCGTGCCGAGCAGGGTGCGGCGACCGCCAAACCGGTCGGCCATGACCCCGGCCCATGGCCCGAGCACTAGCGGGCTCGAATACTGCGCGCAGGTGACCATCCCAACGGCCAGCACCGAGTGGGACAGGTGATACGCGAGCAGGACCTGGGCGGTGTTCTGCAGCCAGGTCCCGAGGTCGGAGACGACACTTCCGCAGAAGTACCACCGGAAGGCCGGGTTTCCGTTCAGCAATGCCCACGACCTTGTGGGCGTTTCCCCGCTCGGTTTCCTCTTGAGGCCGAGGCGCGCGCGCAGGGGATCAGTCAGTGGCAGCACGTCGTTGTCCTTGTTATTGAGAGCAGCGAACCCCTGGCTCGCGGCGCACAGCGGGGGCCGCACTTATACGGCACTGCTATGCCTGGATCGCAGGCGTGGCAGTGCCTGTGTCTCGGGTGACTCGCCGGGCCGGTGTGCTGGTTGGCCGACTCGGCCTCACGGCTAGTTCAGTTCGGGGCCGGTTCAGTGTTTTCGTACTGCGGATCCGGCGGGTTACCGACGTTCACGATGAACTGGTTACGGTCGGCGGGGAAGACCGTAACCGTGACTCGGAACGCCGTGCCTGCCTGGTCGAAAGCGGTCCGGAAGACCTCGAACATCGTCGCGTCATGCGGGATGTCGAAGAACCGCTGCTCCTCCTCGTCGGCCGACCGTGCCGTGATCCAGTCCCGGTAACTGACCCTGCTTAATACCCATGGAGTCTTCGAGGTACCGGACGGTCCCGTCCTTCATGTCCTCCGCCATGAGCAGCATTGGCGCCTTCCCGCTGGTGACGAACTCCATCGGAAAGAAGGACGTTTGCAGGGACCACGGGATCTCGTCGATGTATCGCGCCTGGTGCCGCAGGACCACCATGCCGCCGCCGCTGATCCGCAGCCGCGCCGCGATGGCCGGGGGGGCCACCTTCGTCTCGACCTTGATAGGCCCGTGCCGCGGGGTCCGGTGCGCCTGGCCTACCTCTGACAGGTAGGACGTGCCCTCGCCTCCGCCGTACCCGTCCGGGTTCTGCGTGAGCACCGTGATGAACGGGTCGATCTTCCTGGTCACGTAGGTGCCGGCGCCTGGCCGGGTCTCGACCATGCCGAGGCTGGTCAGCCGCTTGATCGCGTCCCGGATGGTGTTGCGCGAGGCGTTGTGCTGCTCGCGGAGGAGGATCTCGGTGGGCAGTTGCTGCCCGGGCTTGAGGATTCCCGATTCGATCTGCCTGCGCAGGTCGTCGGCGATCTGCTGGTACATCGGCTGGGGCATGACACCTCCCAAAGATCCCAACCATCCAGATGGGCAAGTCAATACAAATATCATGTGCCGTTTGGTTTGTACCCACCTGTTGGTGGTAAAACCTTGAGTACAAGTCCCACAGGTTGGGATGACTCAGACAGGTCGGATGATACAGCAAGTCGGGCTGAGTCTGCCAGTAGGACTCCTTGGATGGAGTCAGATCTACTGGACAGTCCGGATTGCCAGTACAGATGGTCGGCTGGGTGGAACAGTACGTAATCGGGGAAGCCGCGAAGTCGCGGGACGCAAGACAGCACGGAGATCACCATGGCCGCTCTCATCGCCTTCATCATCATCGTCGCCCTCTCGGGCATCTTGTCCGGGGGATTCCTGGCCGTCTGCGGGAGTATCCGCCGCACCGACAAGCGGGGTCAGCTGCGCCCGGAGACGTCCATGCCGCACCGCCACCACATGCTGGCCTACGCCGCGCGCTGGGACGACGACAACACCGCCGCTGTCGCCTGAGCGCGGTGCCTGGTGCCCCCGGCCCCGGGCCTTCCTCACGCCACTGCCGGGGCGAGATGGGCACCGGGCACCGCGCCGGAGTTGATCACCAGCACGACCCGATCGGCAGGCAGTACGGCGATCGTCACCCGGAAGGGAACGAGGCCGTGCTCTACCTGCCGGAAGCAGGTACGCGCGACGGCGACCACGCAGGAGCGCCCGTCATCCGGTAGCTCAAGGAAAGTCGCCTCGTCGCCCGTCGGCGGGCGGGCCAGAATGCTCTCCTGGTAACCCACCTGGACCAGTCCGAGACGTTGCTCCAGGTACGAAGCGGCACCGCCAGGAAGGCCCTCGGCCCGCACAAGGTCGGTCCCCATGGCGACGAACTCAAACGGATAGTAGGAGGTTCGCAGCGACCACGGACTGCCGTCCATGAACCATTGCCGTCGCCTGCTGACGACCTGCGCCCCCGGCGGGAGGCACAGCCGCGCCGCGACGTCTTCTGGCGCCGGCTGAACGCCTACCTGCGGCCCCGATGCCAAGGGCATCTGGCCCTGCTTGCTTACTCCCGCGAAGGACTCCTCGTCCTCGTCGTCCGCCAGGCTGCCCGCGGAACCGCCCTCCGCGCCGCCTTCGCCCGTTGGCTCGCGCGGGCCCGGCAGTGCGGCGGTCGCCAGCGTCGTCACGAACGGCTCCACGTGCCGCACCACGAACGTGCCCAGCCCGGGTCGTGTCTTCACCAGCCCTCGGCTGGCGAGCAGCTTGACGGCATCGCGAACCGTGTTACGGGCCGCGCCGTAGCTGACCCTCAGCTCGCTCTCGGTCGGCAGTTTCGCGCCGCGCGCTATCGCGCCTGACTCTATCCGTGCCCGGAGATCCTCGGCGATCTGCCGGTACATGGGCTCAGTCATGTCACAACTCCTGTGTACCTGGCTGGGCTAGCCAGACTGTTCCAGATATACCAACAAGTCAGGCTAGCAGGATGACAGGTACGGATGGAAGCAGATGAACTTTCCGGATGATGGGGTGTAATCCGAGTTTGATGGCCTCGTCGGTGGGGGATTGTCCTAGTCGTACCAACAAGTTGGATGAGTGGATCGAGATGGTCGGTCTGCATGACAGGCATCAGGCAGACCATTCGGGTACCTCGCCCAGATGGTACATGCAGGACCAGATAGACCGGTGTACGGCTCGCCGTGTCACCCCAGGACGGGCAGGAGGCGCTCATGAGCGCTTACACGGGGATCGCGATCCTCTTCCTCATCGTCTTCCTCGTCGGGATCATGTTCGGGATCTTCGTGATCGTGTCCTGGTCGTCCAACCGGGAGGACAAGAAGCACTCTCTCAGCGGCCCGCCTCCCGCCATCGGGTGCGAGGGCACCCGCAGGGTCGTGGGAGTCGGACGCCGTGACTTCAGGCGTGACCCTCCCGCGTGGAGGCGAGGCCAGCCGTTCGAGCACGGACGGGGGGCGACCGATGAACCCATTTGAGGCCGTGGCCATTATCATCGCCGTCTTCTTCATCGCCGGGCTGATGGTCGGCTTCCTGATCGTGATGGCACTACCCGCGCTCGTGGGCCGCCGGAGCAGCGACCGCATGGGCTTCGGCGCGGGGACGGCCAGCGTGGCGACGAGCGGCGGACGAACAAGGGACCAGGGGACGCCGGCGGGCTGGCCCGAGCCGCGACCCTGGCCTGGCACCAGGCCGTTCGGCACAGGTCCCGACGGTGACGATCCCGACGGCGAGGACGACGACACCGGCGATCAGTGCGGGCCGCCAGACCGCCCGTGGGGGACCGGAGGCCGGTACTAGGTATCAGCAGGCAACAACTCGGGCGCGCAGACGGGAACGCGCCCTGGGAGGTGGCCCGCAGGCTCTCGGGGCACGGGGAATGGCGCCTGCGGGCCACCGGCACGGGTAGCCTCTAGACTCGATCTCGTGGCCGAAAATAGTGCCGACCAAGGCAACAGCTTCCCCTGGCAGCCCGGCACGGCGACCGGGATCGGATCGCTTCCCGGCACCGACCCGATGGCGGCGGCTCGCACCGTCGTCACCGAGCTACCGGACTTCCCGCACCTCGCCGAACTGCCCGCACGCGGCCCCGGCGCCGACATGATCGGCCGCACGGCGGGCCTGCTCATCGACATCGCCGTGGAGACGACCCCGCGCGGCTGGCGGCTGTCACCCGAGCGCCCCGGCAAGGACCTGCGCCGCGCCAGGTCGATGCTCTCACACGACCTCGACGCGCTTGAGGAGGTACTCGACGGGTACAGTGGCCTGCTCAAGGTCCAGGTCGCGGGCCCGTGGACGCTCGCCGCGACCCTGGAGCAGCCGCACTCGCTCAAGGCCGCGCTGGCCGACTCCGGGGCGGTCGCCGACCTCACCGCCTCGCTGGCCGAGGGACTCGCCGCGCACGTCGCCGAGGTGGCCAAGCGGATTCCCGGCGCCCGCCTCGTCGTCCAGGTGGACGAGCCGGGGCTGCCCGCCGCCATTGAGGGGTCGATACCGACCCCGAGCGGCCTGTCCCGCGTCCGCGCGGTCGAAGAGGAGATCATCCGCGCCCGGCTGCGCACCGTCCTGTCCGCGGTAAGCCAGCACTACTGTCGTCATTCACTGCTGCGCCGAGGCGGTTCCGTTCGGGATAATCCGGGGCGTCGGGGCGGACGGCGGTGTCCTTCGACCTCGGCCAGCTGCGCGGCCGCGACCTGGACGCGCTCGCCGAGACGGCGGAGGCAGGCCTGGGGCTGCTAGTCGGTGCCGTTCCCACGACCGCGGACGCCGAACGAACTCCGCGGAAGGTCGCCCGAGCCGTAGCGGACGCGTGGCGGCAGATGGGACTGCCGCCAGCGACCTGCGCGCCGCAGGTGGTGATCACGCCGGCCTGCGGGCTGGCCGGGGCGTCGCCTGCCGAAGCCGACGCCACGCTGCGGCGAGCCAGGGAAGCCGCCCGGATCCTGCCGGAGATGATGGAGGAGCAGCGATCATGACCGAGCTTCCCGCCGGCCTTGACGAGGCGCGGCGCGTGCACGCGGAGCTGCAGCGAGCGGATGATTGAGGCGCAGTTCCGCTACCACGTGCTCGACTCGCCGACGATCGATGACGGCGAGTACGACGCGGGCATCCGGCAGCTGAACGCGCTGGAGGAGCGGTTCCCCGAACTGCGTACGCCTGATTCGGCGACCCAGCAGGTGGGCGGGGTGCTCTCGACGCTGTTCACGCCGGTGGAGCACCTGCAGCGGCTCATGTCGCTGGATAACGTGTTCTCCGCCGAGGAGCTGGCGGGCTGGCACGACCGTGCCGTCAGGCTCGGCGGCACCGGGCCGTACCTGTGCGAGCTGAAGATCGACGGCCTGGCCATTGACCTGGTGTACCAGGGCGGGCGGCTGGCCCGGGCCGCGACCAGGGGCGACGGGCGGACCGGCGAGGACGTCACGGCCAACGTCAAGACGATCAGGTCGATCCCGGCCCGGCTGACCGGGGACGACGTGCCCGCCGTGCTGGAGGTGCGGGGCGAGGTGTTCCTGACGGAGGAGGCGTTCGAGCGGCTGAACGACCGGCTCCTGGAGGAGGGCAAGCCGGCCGCCCCGAACCCGCGCAACGCGGCGGCCGGGTCGCTGCGCCAGAAGGACCCGAAGGTGACGGCATCGCGCGGGCTCGACGCGATCATGCACGGCATCGGCCGGGTGGAAGGTTCCGGCGCGATCAGCGGGACGGTGGCCGGCCCCGACAGCGAGGGGCACCTGGAAGGGGCGCCGGACACTCAGTCCGGCTGGTATGAGCGACTGCGGTCCTGGGGGCTGCCGGTTAGCGACCGCTACAAGGTCGTGGCGGACATGACGGCCGTCCAGGAATACGTGGACTACTACGCCGACCCGGGGCACCGCCACGAGCCGGCGTACGAGATCGACGGGGTAGTGGTGAAGGTCGACTCGGTCGCCACGCAGAAGGCGATGGGCGCGACCAGCCGGGCACCCCGCTGGGCGATCGCCTACAAGTACCCGCCCGAGGAGGTGACGACCAGGCTGCTGGACATCCGGGTCAACGTCGGCCGCACCGGGCGGGTCACGCCGTACGCCGTCATGGCCCCGGTCATGGTCAGCGGGTCCACCGTCGAGCGGGCGACGCTGCACAACGAGGATGAGGTCAAGCGCAAGGGCGTGCTGATAGGCGACACGGTGACCCTCCGCAAGGCCGGGGAGGTCATCCCCGAGGTGCTCGGCCCGGTCGTGGACCTGCGCGACGGCTCGGAACGGGCCTTCGAGTTCCCGCGGACGTGCCCGTCGTGCCAGACCCCGCTCACCCGCGACGAGGGCGAGGTCGACTGGCGCTGCCCCAACGCGCGGGCCTGCCCGTCGCAACTGCGCGAGCGGCTGTTCGGCCTGGCCTCCCGGGGCGCGCTCGACATTGAGGCGCTCGGCTGGGAGGCGGTCGGCGCACTGCTGGACGATGGCCTGGTGCATGACGAGGGCGACCTGTTCTCCCTCGACGCGGACGCGCTATCGCGGTCGCCATTCTTCGTGAACAAGGCGGGCGGCCTGAAGGTAACCGCGCGCCTGCTGCTGATGAACCTGGAGGAGGCCAAGACCCGCCCGCTGTGGCGCATCCTGGTGGCGCTGTCCATCCGGCACGTGGGCCCGACCGCGGCGCGGGCACTGGCGGAGGCGTTCGGCTCCGTGGCCGCGATCGCCGAGGCGTCCCCCGAGGCCCTGGCGATCGTGGACGGCGTCGGCCCCACGATCGCGGCATCCGTCGTGGAGTGGTTCACCGTCGACTGGCACCTGTCGATCGTGGACAAGTGGCGGCAATCGGGGGTCCAGCTCGCGACGCCAGGCTTCGACCCGTCCGCGGCCGCCGGGCGGCTGCTCGCCGGGGTCACCGTGGTGATCACCGGGACGCTGGAGGGGCTGTCCCGTGACGAGGCGGCCGAGGCGGTGCGGCAGGCAGGCGGCAAGGCATCCTCCTCGGTATCGAAGAAGACGTCCTACCTGGTGGCCGGGGAGAACGCGGGCTCCAAGTACGACAAGGCCGTCGAGCTGGGCATCCCGGTCCTGGACGAGGCCGGCTTCCGCGCCCTGCTCGCGGGCGGCCCGGAAGCGGTTTTACCTGCCTTAACTCAGCGATTCGCCGGACCAGGCCTTCCAGGGCGCGAGCTCGGCCGGGCTGAGCCGGGCGAACCCGGGCGGCGGCTCGCGCTCGATTCGGATCAGCTTCTCAATCGCCTTGCTCCCCTCCGCGGTGAGCGTGACGAGCTTGCGGCGGCGGTCGGCCGGGTCGGGCTGGCGTGCCACGAGGCCGCGCTCCTCGAGGCTGTCGACGATAAGGGTGGCGTACGGGGCATCGACGCCCACCGCCTCGGCGAGGCCGCTCAGCGACATCGGCCCCTCGGCCAGCCACATGAGCGACCGGACCCGGCCGCTGCCGCGCCCCAGGTCAAGGGCGGCGCGAGGCGGCACCCGCCCCGACTCTCGGCAGTAACACAGGCCTCTCCTGCTCGCTTTGCATATGAACCTGCCCCTGCGGAGGCCGGAAAGGCCCCTCCAGGGGGCCGTTTCGCATGGTAAGCGAAATTCTGAGGCTGCTGTGACTCTGGTCGCGCCGGGCGGCAGGCCCGGGATGCTGCCCGCCGGCCGTTAATAACGCGGGGAGCAACACCGCTAGCCCATAGGATTGCCCCATGGCTCTGCAACCTGCAGGGGACGACCCCCGCACCCCCGATACAAGCGTGGTCACCCGAGACGACGTCGCTCACCTGGCGCGCCTGTCCAGGCTCGCCCTCAGTGGCGAAGAGCTCGATCACCTGGCCCCTCAGCTGAGCCAGATCATCTCGGCGGTCGCGCAGGTGCAGGAAGTCGCCGCGGAGGGAATCCCGCCGACCTCGCACGCGACCGGCCTGGCCAACGTGTTCCGCGACGACGAGCCGCGCGCCTGCCTGACTCCCGAGGAAGCGCTGAGCGGCGCGCCAGCGGTAGAGATGCAGCGGTTCAAGGTGCCGCGGATCCTGGTCGAGGAGGGCTGATGGATAGCGAGTTGGTGCGGAAGACCGCGACGGAGCTGGCCGCGGCGATCAGCGCCGGGGAGGTCTCCGCGGTTGAGGTCACCCAGGCGCACCTGGACCAGATCGCCGCCGTGGATGACAGGGTCAAGGCGTTCCTGCACGTGGCGGGGGATGACGCGCTCGCCCAGGCGCGCGCGGTGGATGGCAAGCGCTCCCGTGGCGAGGAACTGGGCGCGCTGGCCGGGGTCCCGGTCGCGGTCAAGGACCTGTTCGCGACCGTGGGGATGCCGACGACCTGCGGGTCGAAGATCCTGGCGGGCTGGATGCCGCCGTACGAGTCGACCATCACCACCCGGCTGCGCGCAGCCGGCGCCGTCCTCATCGGGAAGACCAACATGGACGAGTTCGCGATGGGCGCCTCCACGGAGAACTCCGGCTACTGGACGTCGCGCAACCCGTGGGACCTGGCCACGGTCCCCGGCGGCTCCTCTGGCGGCTCCGCGGCGGCGGTCGCCGCCTTCGAGGCACCGCTGTCGCTCGGCACCGACACCGGCGGATCGATCCGCCAGCCGGCGGCGGTGTGCGGCATCGTCGGCACGAAGCCGACCTACGGCGGGTCGTCGCGCTACGGGGTCGTCGCGTTCGCCTCCTCGCTCGACACGCCGGGCCCGTTCGGAAGGAACGTGCTGGATACCGCCCTGCTGCATCAGGTGATGAGCGGGCATGACCCGATGGACGCCACCTCCGTCGACGCGCCGGTCCCGCCGGTCGTCGAGGCGGCGCGGCACGGCGACGTGGCCGGGATGCGGATCGGCATCGTCAGCGAGTTCGCCGGCGAGGGGTACCAGGCCGGGGTGATGTCCCGGTTCGCCGAGGCGGTCGAGGTGCTTGAGGCGCTGGGCGCGAAGGTCACCGAGGTGAGCTGCCCGCACTTCAAGTACGCGCTGCCCGCGTACTACCTGATCGCGCCGAGCGAGGTGTCCTCGAACCTGGCCCGGTTCGACGGGATGCGGTACGGGCTGCGGGCGGGCGGCGGCAGCGCGGAGGAGGTCATGGCGACCACCCGGGCCGCCGGGTTCGGGCCGGAGGTCAAGCGCCGGATCATGCTCGGCACGTACGCGCTGTCCAGCGGGTACTACGACGCCTACTACGGCAAGGCGCAGCAGGTCCGCACGCTGATCATCCGCGACTTCGAGGCCGCGTTCGAGCAGGTCGACGTGCTCATCTCACCGCCCACGCCGACGACCGCGTTCCCCATCGGCGAGCGCGCCGACGACCCGATGGCGATGTACCTCGCCGACCTGTGCACGATCCCGTCCAACCTGGCTGGCAACGCGGCGATCTCGGTCCCGATCGGGCTGGCCGCGGAGAATGCCCTGCCGGTGGGGCTGCAGGTGATGGCGCCGCCGCTGGCCGATGACCGGCTCTACCGGGTGGCCGCCGCCGTCGAGGCGGCATTCCAGTCGCGGTGGGGGCACCCGCTGCTTGACGAGGCGAAGGGGCTCAGCTAATGACGGTCACGTACGAAGAGGCGCTGGCCAGGTACGAGCCGGTCTTCGGCCTGGAGACGCACGTCGAGCTGGGCACCAGGACCAAGATGTTCTGCGGGTGCATCACCACCTTCGGCGGCCCGCCCAACTCCCAGGTCTGCCCGGTCTGCCTGGGCCTGCCCGGCTCGCTGCCGGTGGTGAACCAGACGGCGATCGAGTACACGATCAAGATCGGGCTGGCACTGAACTGCTCGATCGCGTCGTGGTGCCGGTTCGCCAGGAAGAACTACTTCTACCCGGACATGCCGAAGAACTTCCAGATCTCGCAGTACGACGAGCCGCTGTGCTCCGACGGCTACCTGGACGTGGCGGTGTCCGGCGAGATCGTGCGGGTGGGAATCGAGCGGGTCCACCTGGAGGAGGACACCGGCAAGTCACTGCACGTCGGCGGCGCGACGGGGCGCATCCAGGGCGCGGAGTACTCGCTGGTCGACTACAACCGGGCGGGCATCCCGCTGGTGGAGATCGTGACGAAGCCGGTGCCCGGTACCGGCGCGCTGGCACCGGAGGTCGCCCGGGCGTACGTCACCGAGCTGCGGGACGTGCTGCGGTCGCTGGGCGTGTCCGACGTGCGCATGGAGGAAGGGTCCATGCGGTGCGACGTGAACACCTCGCTGTCGGCCCGTGGTTCCGGCGTGTGGGGCACCAGGACCGAGACCAAGAACGTGAACTCGCTGCGCTCGGTCGAGCGGTCGGTGCACTCGGAGATCGAGCGGCAGGCCTTCGTCCTGGACGAGGGCGGCCGGGTCATCCAGGAGACGCGGCACTTCCACGAGGAGTCAGGCGAGACGACGTCGGGCCGGTCCAAGGAAGAGGCGCAGGACTACCGCTACTTTCCCGAGCCGGACCTGGTCCCGGTGGCACCGCCGGCCGGCTGGGTCGAGGAGATCCGGGCGTCGCTGCCGGAGCTGCCGTCGGCGCGGCGCGCGCGGCTGATCGCCGCGTGGTCGCTGTCGGAGCTCGACTTCGAGTCGATGCGCAACGCCGGCGCCCTGGACGTGGTCGAGGAGACGGTCCGGGCCGGGGCCTCGCCGGCCGACGCCCGCAAGTGGTGGATGGGCGAGCTGGCGCGGCGCGCGAACGACTCCGGCGTCGAGGTGGCGTCGCTCGCGATCACCCCCGCCCACGTCGCCCGCGTGTCCGCCCTGGTGGTGGCCGGGACCCTCAACGACAGGCTCGCCCGCGAGGTACTCGACGGCGTGCTGGCAGGCGAGGGAGCCCCGGACGAGGTCGTGCGCGAGCGGGGCCTGGCCGTGGTCAGCGACGACTCGGCGCTGCTGTCGGCCATCGACGAGGCGATCGCCGCCAACCCGGAGGTCGCCGAGAAGGTCCGCAGCGGCAAGGTAGCGGCCTCCGGCGTGATCGTCGGCGCGGTCATGAAGGCAACCAGGGGCAAGGCCGACGCCGCCCGCGTCCGCGAGCTCGTCCTCGAGCGCCTGGCATAACCGCAACGGCCGCGCCCGGTCAGGGGTGCACGGCGGTGACGCGGTGCTCGCGCGTGGCCTCCAGGAGCTGGACCAGCGCGGTGATCAGCGTGTTCGCCGGGGCCGGCACCCCGAGCCTGGCCGCGCGGGCCGCGATCGCGCCGTTGAGGTGAGCGATCTCGGTCGGGCGGCCGTTCAGCAGGTCTTGCAGCGTGGAGGCCAGGTGGCTGCCGGAGGCGGCCGGGTCGAACTGGGCCTTCATCAGCGCCAGGGCCGCCGGGACATTGACGCCGACGCCCTCGGCCGCCGCGACCGCCGCGACCTCCTCCACGATGGTGCCGGCCAGCGATTCGAAGCCCGGATAGAGCGCCAGTGCAGAAACCGGGATGGACGCGATCGTGCACAGGCCGTTCATGACGCAGTTGAATGCCACCTTCGCCCAGATCACGGCAAGCGGATCAGCGGTGACCCGCGCCGCGATGCCGGCCGCCGCCAGGGCGGAGGCGGTCCGTTGCGCGTGGGAAACGGGGCCAAGCGATCCGAGCACCGTCTCCCCGGAGCCCAGCGCGCGGACATGGCCGGGGCCGATGAGCTCGGTGCCGAGGGTGGTGGTGCCGGCCAGCAGGCGCGAACGGGGCACGTGGGACAGGAGCGCCTCGATGTTGCCCAGGCCGTTCTGCAGCGTGAGGACGAGCGTCCGCGGGCCGATCGCGCCGGCCGCCGCCGCCGCGACGGAGGCGGTCGCGGTGGCCTTCGCGAACACGATGACCAGGTCGGCGGGATCGGGCATCGGCGGGGAACAGGGCGGCCCTGATCGCGACGGTGCGGGTGCCTGCCTCGTCGCTGACCCGCAGGCCGCCCGCGCCGATCGCCGCGACGTGCTCGCGCCAGCCGTCGAGCAGCAGCACCTCGTGCCCGCCGGAGGCCAGCGCCGCGCCGAACCGGCACCCCATCGCCCCGGCCCCCGCGATCGTGACCTTCATGACCGGGTTCGCAGCTGCCCGGTGACCGCGCGGGCCGCCCCGTGAAGCGTCCCCAGGTCGGTCCCGATCGCCAGGAACGTCAGGCCCCGGGCGGCCCACTGCCTGGCCTCGTCGGCGCTGGCGCAGAAGATGCCCAGCGGGATCGCGCCACCGGTGCCGGCGGTCGCGGAGATGGCCTCGCCGAGCAGGGATCCCACGTCGGGATGGGCCACCCCCCGGCCGGGTTCCCGCAGCGCGACCGACAGGTCCGCGGGCCCGAAGAACAGGGCGTCGAACACCCCCGATTCGACGATGGCGGGCATCGCGGCCAGCCCTTCACGGGACTCAATCTGCCCCACTAGCACCGTCTGTGCCAGGCTGGCGGGGATGTGCGCGGACGCGGGGACGGCACCGAACGACGCGGCCCGCGTCGACAGCGACAGGCTTCGCTCGCCGACCGGCGGGTAGTGCGCGGCGGCCCGCACCGAGAGCGCGGTGGCCGCACTGGCCACGTCGCTGACCTGCAGCCCAGTCACGCCAAGGTCGAGAAGCTGGCCGCACAGGTCCAGCCTGGAGGCCGGGATGCGCGCGATCACCGGGACGTCATGGGCGTCGCAGGCACGGACGATCCCCTCCACGTCGCCCGCCGACAGCGACGAGTGCTCCAGGTCGGCGACGATGAAGTCGTAGCCCCCCGTCGCGAGCGACTCCGTCGTCGCCGGGTCGCGGGATTTCACGAACGTTCCCAGCAGCAGCTCGCGGCCGTGGATCCGCGCGCGGAACCCGGCGTGCCGCAGGTCCCCGCCCGGCAGGTGCCTGTGCCAGCCGGCCATAAGGCGCCGGTACCGCCCTCGTCGGCGGCGTAGTAGTCCTCGCGCCGTGGGTTGAAGACGGACAGGTCGATCATCGGCTCGTCGCCGGCCGCGACGGCGTAGTGCAGCACCCCGGAGGGCACGACGAGCATGTCGCCCTGCCGGACGTCGGTGGTCTCCTCGCCGACCGTGAACGTCCCGTGCCCGGAGACGATGTAGACGATCTGCTCGTGCGGGTGGGCGTGCGGCCGCGGCTCGTGCCCCGGCGTCAGCGTCCCCCAGGCCAGCGTCGCGCCCTCGCCGGAGAAGGACTTCCTGGTGACCCCGGGCCGCGCGACCGACACCTTGAGTTCCTCGATGTTCGCCTTCTTCACACGCGGAACGTATCCGTTCCGCGGGTGGTCGTCCAGGGCCCCGCGGCCGCCTCGGCTAACCCCAGGCGGACCGGCGCCAGCCACCGGGGGACGGGAGCACGGGCGTCCGCATCAGCCGGGCGGGGTGATTCCAGTTCCGATTCCCCACGGACTGTCCCCGGCCGCCTGCCGGAGCGCTAGCCCGTGCCGCCGCCACCGCGCTGAGCGTCGCGACGAGCGCGGCGATCTCCTCAGGCGTCGCGTCGCCCCGGACTACCTTCAGGTGCGGGGGGGTACGCGGGGGGTACGGGGGGGGTACGGGGGGTCGCCCCCTGTGGGGAGGGCACGGTCGCCCCCCCGGGAGACAACTGCTCAGCCACGGGACTTTCCCACTCCGATGCCGAACTCGCGGTGGACGCGAGCCCAGAACGCGTCCCTGAGCCATTCTCGCGCCTCCTGGTAAGGGCGCAGCGACTGGCCTAGCTCCTTCTCCGCCTCGACCAGGAGCTCCTTGTCGATGACCGGCGGCAGGATGGGGCCGGGCAGCAGGTCACGTATGTTGTCCTGGCCGCGGGTGAGGATCCACTTGTGCGCGACGTGCTCGCCCGCCTCCTCGACGTGGCGGCGGTCCGGGCCGAGCTTGGGCATCGGGCCGGTGTTGGGCCCGTGCGACCCGCGCAGCACCGGCATCGGGGCGGTCGTCGTCACCCGGTGCCGCTCGCCGAACAGCTGCGCCGGAGTCGGCGCGGTCGCCTGGACGTCCGGGCGGGCCTGCTCAGGGACCGGGTTCCTGGTGAAGTACGGGCGCAGGAACCCGGCGTCAAGCACGTCGACGGTGTCGGACTCCCACACCAGCCGCTCGGCCTGGTTGGTGCCGTACGGGGGCTCGACTCCCCACAGGTGCACCCGGGCGCCATACGCCTGGGCGGCCTCGACCGCGGGGACCATGTCCTCGTCTCCGGCGATCAGCACCGCGTCGGTAATCGCGCGGTGCCGGGCGAGCGTCTCCATGTCGGCGCGGATGTTGGCGTCCACGCCCTTCTGCTGGCCCCGGGCGTTGAGGTTGCCCAGGCGCAGCTTCACCCAGGCCATCTGGGCCACGACCCGCTGGTCGATCGTCGGCACCCGGTCTCGCGCGGCGTCGTACCAGTACACGCGGAGCAGCTCGCCGCGGAAAAGCTCGTCCGCGTGCTTGGTAACCGACGAGATCAGGCCAACCGCGTCGACCCGGAAGTCCCGCCGTGAGCTGGTGCCGAAGAGCAACTCGCCAGCGGCCGCGTATATATACCCGACATCGACCATGACCGCATATCTGGCGAGGACGGGCATCGGGGCGGCGAATTCGCTCATCGTATTCTGAACTCTAGGGCAGAAGGACAGGTGCGCGGGCCGTTTCCCCCGGGGGGTGCACGCCAGCGCACCGGACCTAGCCAATTTTACCGGATTGCTCCCCAGCTCATCCGGGCGCGCCGCCTCGCTACAGCGGGATGTTGCCGTGCTTCTTCGGCGGCAGGGTCTCCCGCTTGGTGCGCAGCGACCGCAGCGCCCGCGAGACGGCCAGCCGGGTCTCCGACGGCCTGATGACGGCGTCCACGTAGCCGCGCTCGGCGGCGATGTACGGGTTGGCGAGGGCGTCCTCGTACTCGGCCGTCTTCTCCGCCCGCAGCGCCGCCGGGTCCTCGGCCGCCGCGATCTGGCGCCGGTACAAGATGTTGACGGCGCCGGACGCGCCCATCACCGCGATCTGCGCGGTCGGCCAGGCCAGGTTGATGTCTCCGCCGAGGTGCTTGGACCCCATGACGTCGTAGGCGCCGCCGTAGGCCTTGCGGGTGATGACGGTGACCTTCGGGACGGTCGCCTCCGAGTAGGCGTACAGCAGCTTCGCGCCGCGCCTGATGATGCCGCCCCACTCCTGGGTGACGCCCGGCAGGAAGCCCGGCACGTCGACGAAGGTCAGGATCGGGATGGAGAACGCGTCGCAGGTCCGCACGAACCGCGCGGCCTTCTCCGACGCGTCGATGTCCAGGGTGCCGGCGAACTGCATCGGCTGGTTGGCCACCACGCCGACCGGTGACCCCTCGACCCGGCCGAAGCCGACGATGATGTTGGGCGCGAACGCCTCGTGCACCTCGAGGAACGTGTCGTCATCCAGCACCGTCTCGATGACGGCGTGCATGTCGTACGGCTGGTTGGCCGAGTCGGGGATGAGGGCGTCGAGCGCCTCGTCGCCTGGCAGTCACCTCGGCGCTGGTCGCCACCGCGACGGCCGGCGGCTCCTCCAGGTTGTTCGACGGCAGGTAGGACAGCAGGTCGCGGACGTAGGAGATGGCGTCTTCCTCGCTGGCGGCCTGGTAGTGGGCGACACCGGACTTCGACGCGTGGGTGTGCGCGCCGCCGAGTTCCTCGAACGTCACGTCCTCGCCGGTCACCGTCTTGATGACGTCCGGGCCCGTGATGAACATGTGGCTGGTGCCCTCGACCATGACGACGAAGTCGGTCAGCGCGGGGGAGTAGACGGCCCCGCCCGCCGCCGGGCCCATGATCAGCGAGACCTGCGGGATGACGCCCGAGGCCCGCACGTTGCGGAAGAAGATCTCCGCGAACAGGCCCAGCGCGACCACGCCCTCCTGGATGCGCGCGCCGCCGCCGTCGTTGAACCCGATCACCGGGCAGCCGGTCTTCATCGCGTGGTCCATGACCTTGACGATCTTCTCGCCGTAGACCTCGCCCAGGCTGCCCCCGAAGACCGTGAAATCCTGGCTGAAGACGGCGACCGGGCGGCCGTCGACCGTGCCGTACCCGGTGACGACGCCATCGCCGTACGGGCGATTCGCCGAATGCCGAACTCATGGGCGCGGTGCCTGGCCAGCTCATCGAACTCAATGAAAGAACCAGGGTCGAGCAGAAGGTCAATGCGCTCGCGGGCGGTCAGCTTGCCCCGGGCGTGCTGCTTCTCCACCGCCGCCGCGGAACCCGCGTGCACCGCCTCATGGCGGCGCCGGTCCAGGTCGGCGATCTTGCCCGCGGTGGTGTGAATGTCCGGCGCTGCCGGGTCAGGACCGGCCGCGCCCGGCTGCTCAACGGGGGAAGGGCTCGTCATGACCAACGATCGTAACCGGCCCCTTGATTGAGGCGACCGCGGGCAGGTTACCTTCAGGGGGTGAGCACTATGGGAGTGGATAGTGAAGGGAGCAGCAGGCCGGTGGCCGATGGACTGAGCGGAGCGACCGAGGCACGAGGGAGCGCAGTGAGGGAAGAAACCGCGCCTAGCCCGGAGGCGACCGGAGACAGGGAACGCGATTCAGCCGAGCTTCCAGAGGCGATGCGCGGGGACGTCAGGCTGCTGGGCGAGATCCTCGGCGAGATCATCAGCGAGGACGACCCCACCCTGCTGCCCGACGTGGAACGGCTTCGGCACGCGGTGATCGCGGCGCGGCAGGCGGCGGGGCGGTCGTCGGGGGCGGCCGCGATCGACGACGACATCGTCGCCCTGGTCGCCACCTGGTCCCATGAGCGGGCCGAGCAGGTGGCGCGGGCGTTCACCGTGTACTTCCACCTGGTCAACCTGGCCGAGGAGCAGCAGCGCGTCCGCGCCCTGCAGGAGCGCGGCTCCGGCGACCGGCCGCCACGGGAGTCGCTGGCCGACGCGGTGGCCCGGATCACCGCCGAGCAGGGCGCCGAGCGGGTCACCGCGCAACTGGCGGGACTGCGCGTCCACAACGTGTTCACCGCCCATCCCACCGAGGCCCGCCGCCGCGCGGTCGTCGCGTCGCTGCGCCGGGTCGCCGCCCTGCTGACCGTCCTTGACGACTCGCGGCTCGGGGGCGGCCAGCTCGCCGAGACCCGGCGGGCGCTGCGCGAGGAAGTCGACCTGCTCTGGCGGACGGCGCAGCTGCGGTCCGCCGGGATGGGCCCGCTCGATGAGGTCCGCACCGTGATGACCGCGTTCGACGAGACGCTCTTCCGCCTCGTCCCGGCCATCTACCGCGCGCTCGACCACGTGCTGGCGGGGCCGTCGAGCGGGCTGGCGCAGTCGGCCGTACCCGCGTACCTGCGGTTCGGCAGCTGGGTCGGGGCCGACAGGGACGGCAACCCGTCGGTGACCGCCGCCGTGACCCGCGAGGCCGCGACGATCCAGGCCGATCACGCCCTGCGCGCGCTGGAGTCGGCGTGCACGCGGATCGGCCGCGGCGATGACGGTAGGCGACTGGTCCGCGCCGCCGTCGCCCGACCTGCGCCGGGCGCTGGTGGCGGCCTTCAACGCCCATCCAGAGCTGCTGCGCGAGATCGAGGCGCGCTCACCGCGCGAGTCCTACCGCAGCTACCTGCTGTACGCCGCCGAGCGGCTCGCGGCCACCCGCACCCGCAACCTGGACCTGGCCTACGGCGGCCCGGCCGAGTTCCTCGCCGACCTGCGGCTGGTGCAGTCGTCGCTGGCCGAGGGCGGCGCGCTCCGCCAGGCCAACGGCGAGCTGCAGCACCTGATCTGGCAGGCCGAGACGTTCGGCTTCCACCTGGCGGGCCTGGAGGTCAGGCAGCACTCCCGGGTGCACGCCCGCGCGCTCGCCGAGTTGCGGGCGGGGGAGACCGCGTCGCCCGATGCCCCGCCGGTGGAGCTGTCGCCGATGACCGCCGAGGTGCTGGAGACGATCCGGGTCGTGGCCTGGATCCAGCGCCGCTACGGCGTCGAGGCCTGCCGCAGGTACATCGTGTCGTTCACCACGTCCGCCGACGACATCGCGGCCGTCTACGAGCTGGCCAGGTACGCCCTGCCGGAAGGCGCGTCCCTGGACCTGGACGTGGTCCCGCTGTTCGAGAGCGGCGACGACCTGGCCCGCGCGCCGCAGGTGCTGACCGGGATGCTGGACATCCCGGCGGTGCGGCAGCGGCTCGAGGCCAATGGCGGCCACCTGGAGGTCATGCTCGGCTACTCGGATTCGGCCAAGGAGCTGGGCCGGCCAGCGCGACGTTCCGCCTGTTCGAGGCGCAGGCGGCGATGGCGCAGTGGGCGGCTGAGCACGAGGTGCAGGTCACCTTGTTCCACGGCCGGGGTGGTGCACTCGGCCGGGGAGGCGGCCCCGCCGGCCGCGCGGTGCTCGCCCAGGCGCCCGGCTCGGTCGATGGCAGGTTCAAGGTCACCGAGCAGGGCGAGGTCATCTTCGCCAGGTACGGCCGGTCAGCGATCGGCCTGCGCCACCTGGAGCAGGTGACCTCCGCCGTGCTGCTGTCGTCCTCACCGTCGGTGGCCGCGCGCAACGGCGAGGCGGCGGCCATGTTCAAGGCGCTGGCGTCCCGGATCGACGACGCCGCCAAGGCCGCCTTCCGGTCCCTGGTCGAGGCCGACGGGTTCGCCGAGTGGTTCGCCACCGTCAGCCCGCTCGACGAGATCGGCGGCCTGCGGATCGGCTCCAGGCCCGCTCGCCGTGGCCACGGCGGCGGCCCGCTCGGGCTGGAGGACCTCCGGGCGATCCCCTGGGTGTTCGCCTGGTCGCAGACCCGCCTCAACCTGCCCGGCTGGTATGGCCTCGGCAGTGGCCTGGCCGCCGCGACGGCCTCCGCCGAGGAGCCAGGCGACGGCCTGGCCGAGCTGCGGCGCGCCTACGAGGAATGGCCGCTGTTCACCTCGCTGCTCGACAACGCCGAGATGAGCCTGGCCAAGACCGACCGCGCGATCGCCGCCCGCTACCTGGCCCTGGGCAACCGGGACGACCTGGCCGAGCAGGTGCTCGCCGAGTACGACCTGACGAGGCGGCTCGTGCTCAAGGTCACCCGGCACGACCGCCCGCTCGCCGGCCGGCACGTGCTGTCCCGGGCCATCGCGCTGCGCGACCCCTACGTTGACGCGCTGTCCTACCTGCAGCTGCGCGCCCTGACGGCGCTGCGCGCCGACGGTACCGCGCAGGACCGCGAGTCGCTCGAGCGGCTGCTCCTGCTCACGGTCAACGGCATCAGCGCGGGCCTGCAGAACACCGGCTGACGGCGGCCAGGCATCCCGCCGCGGCCTGCCACGCCGCGTGTATCGCGATTGTTACTGGTGGCAGGCCATCTGGTGGAGTAGCGTCTGTTATGAACATGTTTCCGCGTCGTTTCGGCGTGAGGTCATGGCTCTGGGGATTGGCGCGCATGGATGCTGACGGATTGCGGTCGAGAACTTCAGCGGTTGCTTCAGGAGCGCCGCCTCTCGCTGCGTGAGGCGGCGCGCCAGGTCGGGTGCAGCCCGGGATACCTGTCGAACGTCGCGCATGGTCGCAAGCCCCTGACGCCAAGCGTCGCTGGCCGCCTTGACCGGGTGCTCGGGACCAGCGAGACATTCGCCGCCTTTGCCCTCGTCCAGCCGCCCGCCGTTGGCCTCCTCCCCGCTGATGGCGGCCTGCGCGCCGAAGCGCTGCCCGTCGGCATCTCCCGCGGCAACGCCATTGCCGTTGCCTCGGCACTGGACGAGATCCTCGCGGGCTACGTCCAGGCGGACCGGCGGGTGGGGTCAGCGGCGCTGCTCATGCCGCTGCGCGGCCACATCGCGACCGTCGAGCTGGCCTGCGAGGTCGCCCGGGGGCAGGACCGGGCCGGCGTGCTGGCATTCGCCAGCAGGTACATGGAGTTCTGCGGCTGGGCGCACCAGGACGCCGGGGACCTGGACTGCGCCATGCAATGGGCGGGCAAGGCCCTGGATTACGCCGTCGAGCTCGGCGACCAGCGCACGATCGCCTACACGCTGATGCGCAAGGCCTCCATCGCGACCGAGGCGGGCATGCCTGGGCATGGCGCGGGCATGTCAAGCGCGGCCCTCGCCCACGGCGATGCGCTCACCCCGCGGCTGAAGGCGGTGATCCTGCGGCAGCGTGCCCATGCCAGTGCGGCGTTGCGCGAGCCCGTGGTGGCGTTCAGGGACGCCGACGCCGCTGTCGCCGAGGCCATCGCCGGGGCGAGCCAGGATGAGGACGACCGCGCCCCGTACTGCACTCCCGTGTACGCCTCGATGGAGGCCGGGGCCGTCCACCTGCGCCTGGGTGACCCCGCCACGGCGCTGTCGATCCTGGAGCCAAGCTGCTCGCGCTGGTCCGACGCCGGCCAGGCCCGCGACCGCGCGCTGTCCCTGACCCGGCTCGCGGCGGCCTACGCCGGCGTGGGCGAGCGTGACCAGGCGCGAGCCGCCGCGGAAGACGCCCTGACGGCCGCCGCCGGGCTGGCGTCCCGCCGCGTCACCGGCCAGCTCGCAGGGCTGGCCGGCAAGCTGGCCCCGTGGGCCGACGACAGCGCGACGGCCGAGATCAGAAGAAGGCTGGCAGCAACGGCCGGGACACAGGTCACAGCCATGAGGCGAGGAGGCAGGCCGTGAACCACCTATTGCCGACAGGGACGGCGGCCGAGACGGAGGCACGGCACCTCGTTCACGCGGTCCTTCCCATCGGTAGCTTCGAGCAGCACGGGAGCCACCTCCCGCTGATTACCGACACGGTCATCGCGGAGACGGTCGCGCGGGAGCTGGAGGTGGCCTACCCCGTCTTCGCCTTGCCGCCGGTGACGATCTCCTGCTCGCACGAGCACCGGGCCTGGCGTTCGACCGTCAGCGTGTCGGCCCGCACGCTTGCCAGCATCGTCAGCGACGTCTACGAGTCCGTCACCCGGTCAGGGTTCTCCTCGCTGACGGTGGTGAGCGGGCATGGCGGCAACTACATCTTGTCCCATGTCGTGCAGGAGGCCAGCGCCGCGGGCAGCAGCATGGCCCTGTTCCCGGCCAAGGACGACTGGAAGGACGCGCGCCGGGCGGCGGGCCTGGCGACCACGGACCACGAGGACATGCACGCCGGCGAGCTGGAGACATCGATCCTGCTGTACGCCAGCCCCGAGCTTGTCCGCGACGGGTGGCAGCAGGCCGACTGGATGGCCGACGACCGCCGCGACCTGCTGATCACCGGAATGCGCGCGTACACGGAGAGCGGAGTCATCGGCAAGCCTTCTGAGGCGTCCGCGGAAAAAGGCAAGGCGCTGCTGGACTCCCTGACCGGAGGCTTCGCCCGGCTGCTCGCCCTGTTCGAACGCCTTGACCGGGCTGACCCCGCCGATGGCCGGGTAACCACCGGCGGGGCCAGCGGCGGCTGGTTACTGGTTTCTGATCGGGCAGGCGTGCAGTCCCGGCTCGGGGCTGTTCGTGGACGAGGCCACTCCTGGAACGCCTCACGGACGTGCCTGCCCCAGCCGGGCCGACACCCCGGCAGCTGCTGCCCGTCATCGACGTCAGGCAGCCGCCCGCAGGCGCCAGGCCCGATGTCAGCGGTGCCTGCCAGACTGGCCCGTCCCCGACCAGGAAGGCAGACGATGACCGGCGCAGCCGTCCCCGGCCACTTTTCACTCCGGTGGAACAACGACACCCGCCCGAACCCGCCCGACACCGGCAGCGAGAGGGAGACCCTGACCGCGGTCCTGGACTGGCACCGGGCCACCTTCGAGCTCAAGTGCGCCGGCCTGCCGCCGGAGCGGCTGTCCGAACGGGCCTTGCCGCCGTCCGGCCTGTCCCTGCACGGCCTGGTGCGGCATCTGGCCGGCGTCGAGCGCTGGTGGTTCCGCATCCAGTTCGCCGGCCAGGACGTCCCGCTGCTTTACTACTCCGACGATGACCCCGACCAGGACTTCGACAGCCTGGACGGCGACCCCGGCGAAGCCTTCGCCGTCTGGCGGGCGGAATGCGACCACTCCAGGCAGATCACGGCCGCTGCCGCGTCGCTGGACGAGACGGGGATCCGCCGGCGGACCGGCGAGCCGGTCTCACTGCGAAGGATCGTGGTGGACATGATCGCCGAGTACGCCCGGCACAACGGGCACGCGGACCTCCTGCGCGAACGCATCGACGGCGCCACCGGCATGTGACCCGGCAAAGAGCAAGCCCACTACCTCCAAGACTTGACAGATCTGATTCCACAGAATGGTTTTAGTGTTGACTCGTTCGGTGCGGCCACCCGTGGCATGCCAATGCGAGGGCGGGACAGTGAGAGCCCGGCCCCTGTTTCCCTGTTTCCCGGCCCGCTCGGGGAAACAGGGAAACTCTTTCATGCTCGCTTTCCCGGGGATTGACTACCGGCATGGAGCCGCAGTGCCGCCGCCTCCTGATGACCCGCACCTGACCTGCACCGCCAGAACCGGCGGGCATGCTTCTCACCCCGGGAGACCTGGCCATGAAACTGGGCATCAACTTGTGCTTCGCCGTCAAGCGGCTCACCGAGCCCGAGGCATGGGCGGAATTCGTCCGCGTCGACCTGGGCCTGGACACCGTGCAATTCACGTTCGACCTCATTGACCCCTGGTGGCCCGAAGTCTTCCGCCCGGCCGTCATCCGCCGCGCGCGTGAGGCCGCCGAGTCCTGGGGCCTCACCATCGGCAGCGCGTACGTCGGGTCCGCCCACTACATCCCGGCCGGGCTGCTGGACCCCGATCCCGTGGCCCGCAGCATCGCCCGGCAGTGGTGGCGGCGCGCCTGCGACCTGGCCGGCGAGCTCGGCGCGACCGCGGCCGGCGGCCCGCTGGGAACCCTCAGCGTCCGCGAGGCCGCCGACCCCGTCGTCCGCGCCCGCCGCTACATCGAACTGCTGGACAGCATCGAGGCCATCACCTGCCACGCGGCGGCGGCGGGACTGCGCGAGTTCCTGATCGAGCCGACCCCCCTGTCCCGGGACGTCCCCTCCACCATCGCGCAATGCCGGCACCTGCTGGACGGCCTGCAGGGGCGCGGCCCGATACCGGTCGGGTTCACCCTGGACATCGGCCATGCCATCTTCGAGCCGCTCTACGGCCCCGGTGCCTCAGCCCAGGCCTGGATCGCCGGCCTGGGCCAGAACATCCGCATGCTCCACATCGACAACACCGATCACTACGGCAACCCGCACCGGGCCTGGCCGCACGAGGACGGACGACGTCGACCTGGGCCCCATCGCGGCGAGCATTCGCGCCGCCGGGCTCGGCGACATCCCCGCCATCTTGAAGATCCGCCCCCGCTTCGAGGACGACGACGAGAAAGTCAGGCGCCAGCTCGCCGCCGCCGTCGCCTACTGCCGCGAGCACCTCGCCGCCCCCGCCGGCAAGGAGGCGGGCTGCCTGGCGTGACAAGCCCGGCCGGGACCAGCCGCGTGATCGCCGTCCCGCTAATCCCGCGCCGAGCGGCCCGGGGTTAGCGGGGGCGGCTCGGCGGTGAATCGAGGCTCAGTTGGTGCCCCACATCCCATCGCCGACAAATTGCAAGTACTGAGCGCCGATGTCAGAGCCGTAATCCGTGCCGTATGCCGTTAGGTACACATAGCCATACGAGGAGTCGTACGGTACCCCTTCGTTTAGGAACAGAGTGCGCTTGGTGCTGGTACCGTATACGTTTTTCCACGGCTGGTAGGAGTTGTTGCTGTTGCACGTGCCCCCGATGACGTAGTCATCGGGCCAGGCAAGCGGCGCGCGTCAGGCCCTGCGAAGCTCACCAGAAGTCCGCGCCTTCGCCCGTCAGTGAGTGCCGATCGGTGAGAGGCTCAAGCAAATCTCGAACTTGGCCACTGCCCTTGGCGACGAGGCTTCGCGGTCGCCATGAGGCCGGGATCAGGCTGCTCGTGACGGTGCGCCCGTTTCGGCCTGCCGGCCGCGGCTTCGCTCCCTTTTCGCGCGCATTCCGCCTAGTATTTGCTCATACGGCCAGCACCGACAGGGCGGTCCGGCTGTGGGATCCGGCCAGCGGCCAGGAAATCAGCCGGATGCGCCACGGGAAGATCCGCGTGTTCAGCCCGGACGGAACCCGCCTCGCCACCGTCGGCGACGGCACCATGGCTCAGCTCCTGGATACGGCGACAGGCGCGGAGCTGGCCAGGATGGGGCATGACGCCTCGATCCAAGGCCTAGTGTTCAGCCCGGACGGCGCTCAGCTGGCGACCCGGGCAGGCAAGACCGTTTACCTCTGGGCGCCATGAACCGGCGCCCGCTAGAGGAGCGCCGTTCCCGGGAGTAACACAGGCCCCTCCTGCTCGCTTTGCATATGAAGATGCCCTTTTGAGCCTCAAAATGGCACCCGGAAGGGCAGTATCGCATGCAAAGCGAAATACTGAGGCCACAGTGATTTCCGCGAGACCCGCCAACTCTGCAAGCCTGTTGCTGCTTCGAGGTGATGTGTTCCCGGTGGCTGATGCTGTTTAGCCGGTGACTGTTTCCTCCGGGTCGAGCGGTGACCTCAGGCGGGCTTCCACGTTGTCGTAGTTCGCTTCCAGGCCGTCCGTCGCGATCATGTGATCACGGCCTGCCTGGTCGCGGAACGCCAGCGTGCGGGTCACCCTGGCCACCCCGTCGGCTTCGCGGTCCGGGTCGGCGGCTCGACCTCCAGGAAGGTGCTGCCCGCGGCAACCCAGCGTCAGCCGGCTGCCGCGGTCACCGGCGATCCGTTCGGGGGAGTGCTCGGGCCAGCAGGGGAAGTGGACGTCCGTCCCAATGCCGGCCGCCAGCTTTTCCAGGGCCATCCGGCTTTCCGCGTCCGATGGGGTGTAGACGACCATCCGCGCGCCCGGCACGGCGCTGACGGCGAAGCTCGTGGAAACGGCGTGGATCGGGCCCACGCCGGGATGCCGGAAGCCCTTGATGTAGCTCGCCGGCGCGGCGACGTCGTGCCCGGCCCACACCTTGGCGAAGGCGGGGCTGGCCGCCTCGAGGCGGCGGATGAAGTGCTTCCACGCCGGGTCGCCGACGTGCCGTCCGTAGTTCGCGCGCAGGTGGCCGATCATCACCTCGCACATCCCGTCGGGGTCACCGAGCGCGTTGCAGCAGGGCGGGCCGGAGAGCGCGGCGAGCAGCGTGTTGCGCTCGGCGGCCGGGGCGTGGGCGATGTTCGGGAAGAGCGTCTCGTACATGCGGTTCCAGGCGAGCAGGTCAAAGCGCTCGTTGACCACGCCCGCGGGGACGCTGGTCATCGCGTCGAGGACGTCCTGGACCTCGGCAGGAAGCGGGCATTCAGTGCACGTCGTCAGCGATTCGCTGGCGGTCGCGTCGGCCAGCCGGTACAGGTGCGCGCGCTCGACCGCGTCCAGCCGCAGCGTGCGCGCGATCGAGTCGAGCACCTGGGTGCTCACGTTGATCGGCCGGCCCTGCTCCAGCCACGTGTACCAGGTCACGCCCACCCCGGCGAGCTGGGCGACCTCCTCGCGGCGCAGCCCGGCGGTGCGGCGGCGGTGCCCCGGTGGCAGCCCCACGTCCTCGGGGCTGATCCGCTCCCGGCGGGTACGCAAGAACGCGGCCAGCTCGGTGCGGCGCTCGATAGCTGCTGTCGGCACGGGGCGGCTCCCATCAGGGTGGTGTCAGTACCAGGATAACCAGGCTCTTGGTACCAGCATAACGGACTCGGCAAGCTGATGCCATGACAGAACTCACCCAACGAGCTCATCACGCCGCGACCCGGCATGCGCCGGGAGACCACCCGGCCGCGGGCCGCCACGCCCGGCCCGCGCGGCCCGGGGTGGTGCTCACGATCGTGCTCGTCGGTCAGCTCATGGCCGTTATCGATAACTCAATCGTCAACGTCGCGGTTCCCTCGATGGCGGCCGGCCTGCACGCCTCGGGTGCGTTGCTGCAGCTCATCGTCGCCGGGTACACGATCTCCTATGCCGTCCTGCTCGTCACGGGCGCGCGGCTCGGCGACATACTCGGGCACCGCCGGGTGTTCCTCGCCGGGGCGGCCCTGTTCACGCTCGCCTCGCTCGGCTGCGGCCTGTCCCCGACGGCGGGTGCCCTGGTGGGCCTCCGCTTCATCCAGGGCGCCGGCGCCGCGGATCATGATCCCGCAGGTGCTCAGCCTGATCCAGCGGACCTTCACCGAGCCCGGCCCGCGGGCGCGGGCGATGAGCCTGTACGCGGCGGTGCTGTCCGGCGGCGTCGTGCTCGGCCAGGTCGTCGGCGGGCTGCTGGTCAGCGCCGACCTGTTCGGTGCCACGTGGCGGCCGATCTTCCTGGTCAACGTGCCCGTCGGGCTGGCGGTGCTCGCCTTCGGGCGGCTGCTGCCTGCCGCCGACTCCGATCGCCCGCGGCGCAAGCTCGACCTGCCGGGCCTGGCGATCCTCACGCCCGCCGTGCTCGCGTTCGTCCTGCCGCTTGTTCTCGGCCAGTCGCTGGGCTGGCCCGTCTGGGGCTGGGTGCTGCTCGGGCTGGCCGTGCTGCTCGCCGTCGCCCTCGGCCCGGTCGAGCGCCTGGTCCACGACCGCGGCGGGCAGCCGATCCTGCCGCGCTCGCTGCTGGCCTCACCTGGGGTAGCCGCCGGGATCGGCGGGATGTTCGCCCTGATGGCGATCTTCGGCGGCTGGCTCTTCACGCTCACCCTGCACCTGCAGGACGGCCTCGGGTACTCGCCGCTGCGCTCCGGTCTCACCTTCGCCCCCGGTGCCCTGGCGTTCGCCTTCGTCAGCCTGAACTGGCGGCGCGCGCCGGCCGGTTCTTCACCTGCTGAACGTCGGCGGGTTCGTGGTCAACGGCGTCGCCCTGATCGGCCTGGGGCTGCTGCTGCGCGACGGCGGAAGCGGCGGCGTCCTCGTCTACGTGCTCGTGGCCCTGTCCGGCGCGGGGATGGCCGCCGGGTTCAGCCCGCTGATGACCCGCGTCCTGTCGCGGGTGCCGGTGGCGATCGCCGCCGACGCCAGCGGCGTGATCGTGACGGTCAACCAGCTCGGCCTGGTCGGCGGGGTGGCGACCTTCGGGACGCTCTACCTCAACCTGGCCGGCCGGCTGCACCCCGGGGCGCTGGTCTCGGCCCACGCCTACGAGGCCTCCTCGATCGCCCTGGCCGCGCTGGCCGTGGCCGGCGGCATCCTCGCCGCGGCCCACCACGGCTCGCACGCCGAGCAGTGACCCGGATGGACGGATGGCGCGGATGGTGCTGACGGGTCACCCGCCAGTCTCCCGCGCTGGTGCTTCCGCAGGGACACCAGCGCGGGGGTCGCACGCGCGGGGAGGGGACCGAGTAGGCTACCAGGGGTGAGCAGGACGCACCGGCTTGAGCTAGACGACCAGACGCTGCGCGAGTGGGATGCGACCGTCCTCGAATCCGGGCCCGACGGGATCGTGTTGGACCGCTCGGCCTTCTACCCCGGGGGCGGCGGGCAGCCGCCGGACCACGGCGTCCTGCTGTGGGGCGGCGTCCAGACCAGGATCGTGGACGCGCGCAAGGGGGACGACATCGTCTTGATCCCGGCGGAGGGCGACCCGCTGCCGGCCATCGGCACGACGGTCCGCGGCGCGGTCGAGGACGAGCGGCGTACCGCTCTCATGCGCACCCACTCGGGACTGCACGTGCTGTGCGGCGTGGTCTTCAGGGACTTCGGCGCGCTGGTGACCGGCGGCAACATGGAGCCGCTGACCGCGCGGATGGACTTCAACCTGGAGGCCGTCCCGCCGGGGTTCAAGGAGACCGTCGAGGACGCCTGCAACGCCGAGTTGCGCGCCGACCGCCGGATCGTCGTGCGCGAACTGCCCCGCGCGGAGGCGTTCCAGATCCCGGACCTCATCCGCACCGCCACCAACCTGGTGCCGGAGGACGTCAAGGAGGTCAGGATCATCGACATCGTCGGCCTGGACCAGCAGGCCGACGGCGGCACGCACGTGGCCTCCACCGCCCAGGTCGGCCGGATCTCCGTCGTGAAGGTGGAGAACAAGGGGAAGGGCTTCCGACGCCTGCGGATCGCCATCGATGACTGATCATCCGGTTGCCACTCGACCAGGCGCGGCTGGCCCAGGAGCTGCCGAGCCTGGGCGCCCCGTGGACCGCCATCGGGGTCGTCAGGCAGACCGGCTCCACCAACGCCGACCTGCTGGACCTGGCGGCCCGCGGGCTTAACGACGGGTCGGTCCTCGTCGCCGAGGAGCAGACCGCCGGCCGCGGCCGTCAGGGCCGGTCCTGGGTGAGCCCGCCAGGTTCCGCGCTCACCTTCTCGGTGCTGCTGCGGCCCGAGCGGATCCCGCTCGCGCGGCTCGGCTGGCTGCCGCTGCTCGCCGGGACCGCCACCGCCACCGCGGTCCGCGCCCTGACCGGCCTCGACGCGCGCCTCAAGTGGCCGAACGACGTGCTCATCGGCGGCCGTAAGCTCGCCGGGATCCTCGCGGAGGCGGCCGGGAACGCGGTCGTCATCGGCATCGGCCTCAACGTCTCCGCCGACCCCGGCGAGCTCCCGGCCGGGCCGGGCGGGCTGCCGCCGACCTCGCTGCTGGCCGAGGGGGTGCCGGTCGCCAGGGACGTTCTCCTCATCGAGATCCTGCGGTCCTTCGGGCAGTGGTACAGGACCCTCGCGCAGGACCCCGATCCGCAGCAGATCGGCCTGCTCGCCCAGTACGTCAAGCTATCGGCGACGGTGGGCAGGGACGTCCGGGTGGAGTTGCCCGGCGGCGCGGTAGTCGCCGGGATGGCGGTCGACGTCGACCCGGACGGACGGCTGCTGGTCGACACGGGCGCCGGCCTCTACGCGGTCGCCGCCGGCGACGTCATCCACGTGCGCCAGTCGCCCGCGTGACGCCCGGCTGAGGCAACCCCGGCGGTGTCCGCGATGACACGGTCGGCACCGGTCGCGCGGAGTACGGCTTTTGTACCGCGACCGTGAAACGATGTCCGGTATGAGAAGAGACATGACCCTGGCGCCTGGGGAGAAGCCGGTCATCACCGTGCACCAGCACTGGAAGGTACTTGTCGCGCCGCTAGCCATTGCGGTGGTGATCATCGCGGCGGCGGTGGCCCTCGGCGTGGTAATCCCCTTCGGCAAGGCCGCGCCGGTCGGCGCGCTGATCCTGGCCGTCATCGCGCTCGCCGCGCTGGCCTGGGTCGTCGGCATCCCGCTGCTGCGCTGGCGCACCACGCGGTACGAGCTGACCAGCCGGCGGCTGCGCACGCGCTCAGGCATCATCGCCAGGGAGGGCAAGGACATCCCCCTCACGCGGATCACCGACGTGTCGTTCGAGACCGGGCCGCTGGACCGCATCTTCGGGGCGGGAACCCTGGTCGTCGAGTCCCCCGGGGAGCGAGGGCAGGTGCGGCTGAAGCATATCCCGCACATTCAGCACATACAGTCCGCGCTGTTCCAGCTCGTCGAGGAGGAGCGGCAGCGCATCCTGAAGGGCGACGACCTCGACTCCTAGCCTTGCCGCGAGCCGCCGTCCCGGCCCCAGCCGGGTTCCGGTCGCCTCTCGGCCGCCCTTGGCCGGCTCGCGTCAGTCCTGTGTGACAGGCCCTTTACTCGCGTTTTACTATCTAACTCATGACCCGAGTTCTGCTCGCCGAGGATGACACCTCCATCTCCGAGCCACTGTCGCGCGCGCTGCGCCGTGAGGGATACCAGGTGGAGGTCACCGAGGACGGTCCGGCGA
The DNA here is from genome assembly GCA_963735415.1 of uncultured Actinomycetota bacterium. Lineage (GTDB taxonomy): Bacteria > Actinomycetota > Actinomycetes > Streptosporangiales > Streptosporangiaceae > Trebonia. The sequence continues at coordinate 88,413 of CAVTLB010000041.1, forward strand.
CTCTGGATCGCGCGCTATCTGACAGCGTTGACCTGATCCTGCTCGACATCGGGCTGCCCGAGCTGGACGGGCTGGAGGTATGCCGCCGGGTGCGGGCCGAGGGGCATGCCACCCCGGTGCTGATCCTCACCGCCCGGGCCGATGAGGTGGACACCGTCGTCGGGCTGGACGCGGGGGCCGACGACTACGTCACCAAGCCGTTCCGGCTGGCGGAGCTGCTGGCCCGGGTGCGCGCGCTGTTGCGGCGGGGGATCGTGGAGGCGCCTCCGGGTACGGTGCGCGGCGTGCGGGTGGACGCGGAGGCCCGCCGGGCGTGGCACGGCGATACCGAGCTTGACCTCACCACGAAGGAGTTCGACCTGCTCTGGGTGCTGCTGCGGGAGGCGGGGAAGGTGGTCACCCGTGAGCAGATAATGCGTGAGGTATGGGACGCCAAGTGGTGGACCTCCACCAAGACCCTGGACATGCATATCTCCTGGCTGCGCCGCAAGCTGGGCGACGACGCGCATCACCCCCAGTACATCACCACCGTGCGAGGCGTCGGCTTCCGCTTCGAGCGTGGCGACTGAGCGCGGGAACCCGGGGCACCGGGATCTGGGACGCTGGGTTTCTGGCCAAGCGGACGGGAGGCAGGACGGGAGGCAGGGGAGTGCCGGGCGTGCGTCGTCAGCTGTGGCTTTCCACGTCGGCGGTCGCCGTGGCCGCCGCGCTGGTCGGCTGCGTGCCGCTGCTGGTCGCCGTCGCGATCCGCGACGCGGACATGCTGGCCCTCGGCCTGCCGGTGCTCGCCGTGGCGATTGGCATCGCCATCCCGCTCGCCGGCCTGGTCGCCAGGCGGGCGGCCAGGCCCGTGGAAGAGCTCGCCGAGACGGCCGGGCGGCTGGGCACCGGCGACCCGCGCCCGGTGGGGCGCCGGTACGGGGTCACCGAGATCGACCAGGTCGCCGACGGCCTTGACAGTGCCGCCCGCCGGGTCACCCACCTGCTGACGGCCGACCGGCAGCTGGCCATCGACGTGTCGCACCAGCTCCGCACGCCGCTGACCGCGCTGTCGATGCGGCTGGAGGAGATGATCGCGTCGGCCGCCGACCCCGAGATGGTCCGTGAGGAGGGCACCGCCGCGCTCGCGCAGGCCGAGCGGCTGGCCGACGTCGTCACCCAGCTGCTGAGCCCGGCCCGCCGGGTCGGGGCCGCCTCGGTGACGCTTCATGACGTGGACAAGGTCGTCGCGCAGCAGATGACGGAGTGGGAGCCGGCCTTCCGCCGGGCCGGCCGGAAGATGGTGCTCACCGGGGACGCCGGGCTCGCGGCGTACTTCACCCCCGGCGGGCTGGCCCAGGTGATCGCGACGCTGCTGGACAACGCGCTCATGCACGGGGCGGGCACGGTGACGATCAGGCGGTCGCAGTCATCGCGCTCCGTGGTGATCGAGGTGGCCGACGAGGGCAGCGGGGTGCCCGCGGACCTCGTGTCGCGGATCTTCGAGCGGAGCGTGAGCGGGCGGCCGGAGGGAACCGGGCTTGGCCTGTCGCTGGCGCGAACCATGGCCGCGGCCGACGGCGGGCGGGTCGTGCTAGCCCGGCGCAAGCCCCCGGTCTTCGCGGTCTTCCTGCCCAGGAACCCGCCGGGCGGCCGCGTCCCGCAGGCCCGCACCGGCCCCGCCTAGCTGCTGCCTGCCCGATGCCTGGGGTGGTGGCGGGTATCTCACCTCGCCTCAGCCGGCCTCGCGCTGCGCGTGCGCCGGCTCGGCCGGAGGCGCCGGGGCGGGGGCCAGGAAGATCCACTTGCGGTAGGCCCAGAACCGGAAGATGGTGCCGAGGCCGGTGCCGAAGACGCTGGCCGCGTTGTAGGCGATCTGGTCCCGCGCCCCGAACGCGTAGGCGGTGACCGCGATCACCACCTCCGCGATGAGCAGGCCGACCCCGTTGAGCACGAGGAACAGGATCAGCTCGCGCAGCACCGACTGGTTCTCCCGGTGCCGGAAGGTCCAGAACCGGGCGCCCAGGTAGGTGACCACGCAGGCGAGGCTGACCGCGATGGCCTTGGACGACAGCGGGCCAATGTGGAAGGTGCCGTACAGGAGCGCGGTGCCGCCCAGGTCCACCACCGAGCCCGCCGCGCCGACCACGCCGAACTTGGCGAACTCGGGCAGCAGCTGCCGTAGGCGCCCGAGGGCACCCTCGAAGAGGCGAACCATGGCGGCTGCGTCCCCCTAAAGTCGCGTCTGGTGGCTACCTACGGTGCAGACCCTTCGCATATTTAGGCCCGGGTTGTCTCGTTGGGTCTTTCCCCGATCACGAAGCGCCATGCGCAAGTGCTTCCTCGTTAGTACCACGGTCAGCGACCAGCCGCCAGGCGAGGTAGATGATGGCGGTGACCACGAAACCGACCTCGAAGGTCAGGTCACCAGCCCAGCTCACGTTGGTGGGCACCCAGGCGACGAACATGGGGTACTGGTTGGCGAACAGCGGGATGGAAACCCCGCAGCCGATGAGCATCGCGACCGGGCCGGCCCAGTTCGTGTACCTCCGGTTGAAGAGCAGCCGTTCTATGGCCTCGGGAGATTCCCTGCGGCGCGCCCGCAGGATCATGTCGCAGAAGACGACCGCGAGCCACGGGGCGATCCAGTAGGCGATGATCAGCAGGAAGTTGTTGTACTTATCGACCCGGCTCAGCCCGGACCAGGCGAGGAAGAAGCCAACGGTCCCGAAGCCGAGGGCCACGATGGCCCGCCGGATGTGCAGGGGGAGCTTAAAGCCGATCGCGTTGAACGACAGCGCGCCCGAGTAGATGTTGACCGCGTTGGCCGCGACCGCGCCGATCGCGATGGCCGCCAGCGTGAGGTCGGCCAGCCAGGTCGGCAGGGCGCCGGTGAACGCGGCGGTCGCGTTGCCGTCGCTGCTGACGATCTTGAAGACGCTGGGAATTGTCCCGGCGGCGGCACCGACGGTCTCGAGCAGGATGCATGACAGGAAGATGCCAAGCCCCGCCCACAAGGCTATGGCCTTCTTGTTCGTGTCCGGCTTCATGTAGCGGGTGTAGTCCGACGCGTACGGGTTCCAGCCCACCGCGTAGCCGAAGGTAGCGCCGATCTCGATGAGGAACGCGCCCGGGGTGGTCGCGTGCGCGGCGCTGGGGTGGCTCTTGCCCAGCAGCACGACGGACGCGATCACGAAGATGATCACCAGCACCGGGAAGGTATAACGTTCGAACACGTGGATCAGGTTGTGCCCGAAGAACGCGACCGCCAACTGGACCGCGACGACGATCAGCAGGCACAGCACCTCCGGCAGGTGGGTCAGCGAGTTCAGCGCGAGGGCGCCGCTCACGCTGTTGACCGCGAACCAGCCGATGCCGCCGGCGAGCGCGTTCAGCCCGGCGGGCAGGATGTTCCCCCAGTAGCCGAAGCCCCGGCGGCTGAGCACCATCTGGGGCACGCCGTACGTCGGGCCCTGGGCGGACAGGATGGCGTGGGTGATGCTGCCGAGCAGGGTGCCGAGCACGATCGCCAGGAAGGTCTGCCAGAAGCTCAGGCCAAGGATCGCGACGCCGAGGAGGCCCACGAAGATCGTGGCGAACTCCATGTTGGGCGATGTCCATGTCCAGAAGAGGTTGAGCGGCTTGCCGTGCCGCTCGCTGAGGGGAATGAACTCGGCGCCGCCCGGCTCGACCACGACGACCCGCTCGCCGTAGGTGCCTTCCCTGACGTCAATTCCGGTCTCGGATGTGCTAGCTGTCATGGTGTGATCCTTAACGCGGAGATTTCGCCCGAGTTAAACGGCGCGTTACGGCTGTGTTAACGACTGGCGGGTCTCGCCATCTTGGTGCATGTCTGCGGGATGGGGCGGGTCCGCATAGGCTACGGGCCGTGCATGACTCCTCTGACCTTCGCGTTCCAGGTCCCGCTGGCCCGGCTGGGCCGATCCCCCGGCTGTCCGTGACGGGCATGCCAGTGGTCGGCATGGTCGGCGGGGGCCAGCTCGCCCGGATGACCGCGGCGGCCGCGGTGGGCCTCGGCGCGACGTTTCGCGTCCTCGCCGGCTCGGAGTCGGAGAGCGCCGCGCTGGTGACCCGCGACGTCGCCATCGGCTCGCACCTGTCCCTGCCGGATTTGTCAAAGTTTGCTATCGGATGTGACGTTATCACGTTCGATCATGAGCACGTTCCGGCTGAGCACCTGGCGGCGCTCGAATCCGCCGGGGCCTTGGTCCGGCCGGGGCCGGGGGCGCTGAAGTACGCGCAGGACAAGCTGGCGATGCGCCGGCGGCTGGCCGAACTGGGCGCGCCGGTGCCCCGGTTCGCGCCGGTGTCGTCGGCCAGCGATGTCGTTGAGTTCGCGGGTGACACCTGGCCCGTCGTCCTGAAGGCCATCAGCGGCGGCTATGACGGCAAGGGCGTGTGGATAGCCCGCTCGGCCGCCGCCGCCGAGGAGGTCGTGACCGGGGCGGCCGCGCACGGGACCGCGCTGATGGCCGAGGAGTTCGTCCCGTTCAGGCGGGAGCTGGCCGCGCAGGTGGCCCGGTCGGCCTGCGGGCAAGGGGCGGCGTACCCGGTGGTAGAGACGGTGCAGGTAGACGGCATCTGCCGGGAGGTGATCGCGCCCGCGCCCGGCCTGTCCCAGGCCCGGGCGATCGAGGCGCAGGAACTGGCGCTGCGGATCGCGTCGGCCCTCGACGTGGTGGGCATGCTCGCCGTGGAGCTCTTCGAGACTCCGCGCGGCATCCTGGTCAACGAGCTCGCGATGCGCCCGCACAACAGCGGTCACTGGAGCATCGACGGCGCGTTCACCTCGCAGTTCGAGCAGCACCTGCGAGCCGTGCTCGACCTGCCGCTCGGCTCGCCGGCTCCGCTGGTTCCCGGCGGGTACACGGCTATGGCGAACATCCTCGGCGGAACCGACCCGGACATCTACGACCGGTACATCCACGTCATGGCGGCGGATCCGGGAGCGAAGGTCCACTTCTACGGCAAGGAAGCGCGTCCGGGCCGCAAGATCGGCCATGTGACGGTGGTCGGCACGCCCGCCGACTCGGCGCAGTCGCTGCGCGACCGCGCCCGGCGGGCCGCGAGCTACCTGCGGTGGGGCACCGAGGACGGCGACTAGGTGCCCGTGTGTGCCAAGTTGCGCGATTAGCCGGCCCCGCCGCGAGACTTCCAACTAGCCTGTCCTACGTTCGACTTTCTCGTTCTATTGTGGCGTCTGGAGGACGGCGTGACCGTCGGCGAAACGCTGGCGCAGGCGCGTGCCGCCGCGGGCCTGTCGGTTGATGAGGTCAGCGGGCGCACAGGGATACGGCAGACCGTCATCCGCGACGTCGAGCGCGACGACTTCGACGCCCTCGGCGGGGACCTGTACGTGCGCGGGTACCTGCGGGCCATCGCCGCGGCGGTAGGGCTTGACCCTCAGCCGCTGATCCGCCAGTTCGACGCGGCGCGCTCGGCCACGGTCACCGGGCCCGCGTTCCGCGTCCGGCCCGGCCGCGGGCGCGACCGTCGCGGCGGCCGGGCTGGCGGCCACCGGGGCACCAGCGGCGGCAACGGCAGGCACCACGGTGGCAGTGGCCGGCCTGCCCGGTGCGGAGCTCGCCGTCGAGCCGGCCCCGGACGTTCCGCCAGGCGACGGGAAAGTGCCGGACGAGCCAGGGCGGTCGCCCGCCGCGGGAACGGCCGGGGCCGACGACGATTACGCGTCCCCGTGGTGGGCCGATGACGCCGTCTCCGACGCCGATCCGCTGCCCGCCGCCCCGGGCATCAGCCCGTTCGGCGGGCACGCGGCGCTTGACCCGCCGGCCGATGACGCGGCGCCGTGGCCGCACGCGCCCCAGCCCGCCCGCGGTGCCCGGCCCGGTAACGCGGCCCGCCCCCCGCGCACGGCGGCCAGTGCCGGGCGCACGGCGGCCAGGCCGCCCGGCGGCCCGCCCGGCAGGCGCGGGCGCAGGCCGGGCCGCGCGGCCGGATGCGGAGCTGGCGCTGGGTGACCACGATCTCGGTGCTCGCCGCCGTGGTCTTGGCCATCGTCGGCGTCGCCACCGGCCAGATCGTGGCCAAGCTGCGCTCGCCCGCGCATGCCAGCGCCGCCGCGGCGTCCACCGTGGCGCCCGCCGCGGGGAAGTCGCCGGCCGCCTCCGCCCCGTCCCCGTCATCATCGGCCACCGCGACGCCCGGCGCCACCAGGCCGGCCGCGGTGAAGCCTTCCGCGCCGAAGGCCACCCCGACGCCGCGCAAGCCGCCGCCGGCCGTGCCGCTCGCGGTGCACCTGGCCAGCGCGTTCGGCCCCGAGGGCGTCGCCGACGGGGACAACCCGCAGGGTGCCGGGTACGTGATCAGCGCGGGGGCCGCGCGGCCGTGGCAGTCGGACTGGTACGCGACGGCGACGTTCGGGATGCTCAAGGACGGCACCGGGCTGCTGCTCGACATGGGCAAGACGGTGACCGTCACCAGCGTTCAGGTCAGGCTCGGCAGCACCCGGGGCGCGAACCTGCAGGTCCGCGCGGGCTCCGCCGCCAGCCTTACCGCCGCGCCCGTCCGGGCCAGCGCGAGTGACGCGGGAGGCGCGCTCACCCTGCGACTGAAGGCGCCGGCCCGCGCCCGCTACGTCATCATCTGGTTCACCAGGCTCCCGCCGAACGGCGCGGGCAGGTACCAGGCGACCGTCTACAGCGTCGCCGTGACGGGGCGGCCATAAGCCGGGCGGCGAAGTAGCCGGGCCGCCCGCGCGGCTAGGCTTCCCTGCATGGTGACCGAACGTCCCGCGGCGAGCGGGGACACGGCGCGGGCGGGTGATGCCGCCCCGGCGGCGCGGCCGGCCGCCGGGATCGTGATGGGCAGTGACTCGGACTGGCCGGTCATGCGCGCCGCTGCCGAGGCGCTCGATGAGTTCGGCGTCCGCTACGAGGCCGACGTGGTGTCGGCCCATCGCATGCCCAGGGAGATGATCGCCTACGGCGAGCAGGCCGCCGGGCGGGGGCTGCGGGTGATCATCGCGGGCGCGGGCGGGGCCGCGCACCTGCCGGGCATGCTCGCCTCGGTGACCCCGCTCCCGGTGATCGGGGTCCCGGTGCCGCTGAAGTACCTCGACGGGCTGGATTCGCTGCTGTCGATCGTGCAGATGCCGGCCGGCATCCCGGTGGCCACGGTCGCGGTCGGCGGCGCGCGCAACGCCGGCCTGCTGGCCGTCCGCATCCTCGCCGTCTGCGACCCCGCGCTCCAGGCGCGCATGACCGAATTCCAGGCTCAGCTATCGGCGCAGGCGCACGCCAAGGGTGCGGCCCTGCGCGCGTCGCTATAGCACTATTTGCTGCTAATTGGCCACCTCTGTGGCCCCTGTGTCTGCGATTCTCAGATCACGATTCAGGAACAGTCCCGGTTGCGCCTGTTTTGCACGGGGCGGATAGGGCAGTCTGCTAGTGCGCGAAGGGAACTGGAACGGGACCGGTGCCCGCGCGGCGAGGGGTCGCTCGACGCATCGCGCTAAGGGGGTCAAGGGGGAGAGTTCTATGTCTATCGCTGTGGCAATGAGCCGTCCGCTCCGGTATGTGGGGCGCGTCACGGGAAAGCACGCGATGCCGCGCGGCGTCGTCCGGCCGCAGCCGGCCCAGGCCGCGGTCAGCGCTAAGCCGCACCAGCCGAAGCACGCGGCGTCGGTGCCGCGGCAGCGGACCGCCGCCTAGGCGCTGTCCGCCGCCGTCGGCGAAAGAGAGCGTACGTGCCAGGGCGCCGGTCGGCTTAGGGCGCCACCATGGGCGGGACCCCTCAGGGTCCCGCCCACGGTCATGGTGGCTCTACCTCGGGAGGCTGATGCCTGGGGTGGTGGGCGGGAATGAGTCAGGCTGATGCCTGGGGTGGTGGGCGGGAATGAGTCAGGCCCTGCCCTTAACATCGGGACATGAGCATGTTCGCACTTACCGAAGAGCACGAGGCCCTCCGCGAGGCCGTCCGGGAGCTTGCCACCGAGAAGATCGCCCCCCGGGCGGCGGACATCGACCGGAGCGCCGAGTTCCCGTGGGACGTGTACAAGGAGCTTGTCAAGGCTGACTTCCACGCCCTGCACGTGCCCGAGGAGTACGGCGGGGCCGGCGGCGACGCCCTGGCCAGCGTCCTGGTGATCGAGGAGGTCGCCCGGGCCTGCGCGACGTCCTCGCTGATCCCGGCGGTGAACAAGCTCGGCTCGGTGCCGCTGCTCCTGGGGGCGTCGCATGAGCTCAAGCAGAAGTACCTGTCCCCGCTGGCCCGGGGCGAGGCGATGTTCTCGTACGCGCTGTCAGAGCCCGAGGCCGGATCCGACGCGGCCGGCGGGATGCGGACCCGGGCCGTCCGCGACGGCGACAGCTACGTGCTCAACGGGGTCAAGCGATGGATCACCAACGCGGGGGTGTCCAAGTTCTACACGGTGATGGCGGTCACCGACCCGGGCAAGGGCGCCAACGGCATCTCCGCGTTCGTCGTGGAAGACGGCGACCCGGGGTTCACGCTGGGTGCCCCGGAGCACAAGCTCGGCATCAAGGGGTCGCCGACCCGCGAGCTGTACTTCGACAACACGGTGATCCCGGCCGACCGGCTCATCGGCGCCGAGGGCGAGGGCTTCAAGATCGCGCTGCGGACCCTGGACCACACCCGCGTCACCATCGCCGCGCAGGCCCTCGGCATCGCCCAGGGTGCCCTGGACTACGCGGTCGGGTACGTGAAGGAGCGCCAGCAGTTCGGCCGCGCGATCGCGGACTTCCAGGGCATCCAGTTCATGCTCGCCGACATGGCGATGAAGATCGAAGGCGCCCGCCAGCTCACCTACGCGGCGGCGGCCCGCTCGGAGCGCGCGATGCACGGCGAGAAGGTGCCCGACCTGACCTACCTGTCCTCGGCCTGCAAGTGCCTGGCCTCCGACGCGGCCATGGCGGTCACCACCGACGCGGTCCAGCTCCTCGGCGGCTACGGCTACGTGAACGACTACCCGGTCGAGCGCATGATGCGCGACGCGAAGATCACCCAGATCTACGAGGGAACGAACCAGATCCAGCGCATGGTGATCGCGCGGCAGCTGCTTAAGGGCTGATATTAGCCGCTGACCTGTGGTTTCTCGGGTTGGTCGTGCGTTGAACGGGCGGTCCGGCGGCGGAGTCGGACGGCCCGTTCTCGTGTCCCAATTGCCCGATTAATGCCGGTTATTCCCCGTCGTTTCCCGACCCCGTGCTGAATCGGTGCTGATACCCCGCCGGGCAGTTAGTCGCCGTCGACTGGCCTGCTGTACTCCGTCATGGTCTGCTCTGTGACGGAGGTGGTGACGAGCTCCAGGCTCCAGGGGCCGGTGTTGAGGTCGAAGTCGCGGCCGAATCCGACCCACTTGCCGGTCATCTTCCGTCCGGTCGGTTCCAGGAGGAGCTGGATCGCGCCGTGGTAGACCGCGCCCTGGTAGTAGCCGGCGGGGTTGGTCTCCTCGGTCCAGGTGCCGGTGAGGACCTGGCCGTTGGCGGTGAGGTCCATCAGGACGCGGGACCGTGATCCTGGCATGGACCTGACCTGCAGGCGGCCGCCGTGCTGGACGACGGCCATATAGTGCTGGTTGCTGAACGTGGTGCCCCGGCCGGTGCTCTCGTACTCATAGCTGCTGAGCCATATCCCGGTCAGCGGCCCCGGCTGTGCCTTGAGGTCTGCCAGCGGGATCCACGGTCCAGAGCTAGCGGTCAGGGCCTCGTCCGGTTCCAGGCCGTACCGCTCGGCGGCGGAGGTGAACCCGAGGCTGGCGACTGGCTTCCCGGTGACGTACTCCAGGGCGCGCACGTAGACGGAGCGGGGGAGCGTGACCTGCCCGGCTTCCCAGCGCTGCACGAGTCGCTTGGAGCAGCCGTTCGGCGTTCCGAGCCGCTGGCCGGCGTCGCGTATCGCCACGGCCATCTCGTCCTGGCTCATCCGCAGGGCCAGGCGGGCCTGCCGGAGGGCTGTGTTTGGGGCCATAGCCAGAGCGTATGCGAGTAGTTCGGGTGATGCAACGCCGTTTAGACGCCGCAAAAGACGCCGAATAGACGCCTCTTTTGCCGTCGCGGTGTCGCCGGACAAATCCGTACCGTCGTCTTAGTGGCACGGGACGGCGCGAGCAGGAGGCAGGTCATGGATCATGCGGCACGGTGGCCGGTGTCGAGCACCATGCCGCCACTGGGCGTCCTGAAGACCGCGCCGTCGGCGGCGCGGGCGTGCGTACGAAGCACGTTGGTGACATGGGGGATGAGTGACCTCATCTCTGTCGTAGACCTTGTTGTGAGCGAGCTAGTTACCAACGGCATCAATGCATCGACCGGCCCTGACGGCTCTCCTCTGTATATCGACGGCCGGATGCTCGTTGTTCAGCTGCGTCTGTTTACAGACGGGACGCACTTGATGGCCGAGGTTTGGGACAGGGCACCCGGTGTGCCCATCTCAAAGACAGCCGGTCCGGACGACGAGAACTGGCGCGGCCTGCAGCTTGTCGATAGCCTCACGGGTTCCAGGTGGGGCTGGCAAGATTCCATCGACGGCGACGGGAAGGTCGTGTGGGCCGTCGTGGATGCGGCGAGCGCGGCAGGGACCGAATTCTGATGGCCGAGCGCTGGCATCCACTGGGGATTCCCGGCGTGACGCTGATCGAGGCGGTCGGCTTCGCGGACAACCGGGGCGGGTTCTTCGAGTACTTGAGGGCGGCAGAACTCCAGGCCGCCGGCTGCGGTCTGGGGGTGGCGCAGGTCAGCTGCTCGGTGTCGGTCCGGGGCGCGCTGCGCGGCATCGCGGTTACCGATGTCCCGCCTGTCCAGGTCAAGGTGGTGGCCTGCGTGGCCGGGGAAGTGCTGGACGTGGCCGTGGACCTGCGGGCTGAGTCACCGTCGTTCGGTGCCTGGCACGTGGAGCGGCTCGGTCAGGACCGGCGGGCCGCCCTAGTCCTCCCGCCAGGCGTCGGGCACGCCTTTATGTCCCTTGCTGATAGCTCGGCCGTCGTCTACCTGCTGTCGCACCCACACGACCCAGGACTCGAGCGGCGCGTGAACCCGCTAGACCCCGATATCGGGATCGCGTGGCCACCGGAGATTAGCCCGGTCATGTCGCCGCGCGATGCCAGCGCTCCCGGCCTGCGGGAGTCCCTCGAAGCCGGGCTGCTGCCCGCATATTCCGCCTGCCTGGCGGCAGGCCAGCACAAGGCAAGGTGAGAAAGGCAATGCGAGACGTTCTCGTCACGGGCGGCGCGGGGTTCATCGGGTCGCATTTCGTCCGGCGGCTCCTGGCCGCCGCCGATATTAACCGGGTCACCGTGCTCGACGCGCTGACCTACGCGGGCAGCCGGGAGAACCTCGGCGACGCCTTCCTGTCCCCGAAGCTGGCCTTCGCCGAGGGCAGCATCCTCGACGCGGACCTGGTCGCCGGGCTGATGGACGGGCACACGGCGGTGGTCCACTTCGCCGCCGAGTCGCACGTGGACCGCTCGTTCTTCGAGGCTGGCAACTTCCTGGCTACCAACGTGCTCGGCACCTACATACTGCTGGACGCGGCGCGGGCGGCCGGGGTCAGCCGGTTCGTGCACGTGTCCACCGACGAGGTGTACGGGCCGCTGCTCACCGGGTCGGCCAGCGAGACCTGGCCGCTGGCGCCCTCGTGCCGTACGCGGCCTCCAAGGCGTGCGCCGACCTGGTCGGGCTGTCGTACTGGCAGACCTACGGCGTGCCGGTGTGCGTGACCCGCGGCGGGCGGCTTCCGCGAGGATCAGGGCGAGCTGGTGATCGGCGCCGTCGACCAGGACAACCCAGGTCCGCAGGTGATCAGGGTCACGGGCTTCCGCCTCGTCGAACGCGGCGGCGATCACTGCGGCGGGGTCCTTGCGGACGGACCCGGCCAGCCACTTGGCCAGGGCCTTCGGCCCGGGCCGGAGCGCCCGGGCGCCGGTCCTGCCGCCGGGCGGGGCGATCACGTCGTGCGGGCGCCGTTTGGCGGCTCGGCGTCGTAGACGGTGACCAGGGCGGCCATCCGCTTGCGGTTCGGTTTCTCCCCGGACGACAGCCGGGTGCGCATCTTCCCCAGCTTCGCGGCGGCCCTGGCAGTGGCCGCGCGAAGCGCCCCCGGGCGCATTACGATGCCCTTGCAGTCGGCCGACAGGATCAGCAGCGTTCCCTGCGTGCACGGCTGCGGGATCCGGGCGTCGTAGAAGGCGGGGATATCGGCGGCGGCACGCACGACGGACTCCTCGATCTGCCGCTTGCCGATGACCGGCCCGCAGCGGCGGGCGATCGCCGCGTGCGCGGCGTCGAACGAGCCGCGGGCCGCCTCCAGCGCGGCCAGCTTCGCCAGGGAATGCGAGTGCCGGCCGCCGGCAGGGACAGCGCCGCGTCGGCCGGGCGGTAATCGGGCGCTCCCGGCTTGCGCCAGGCGCACCGGGTTACCGTCACCGTCCCGAACAGCGTGGCCAGCGCCCGGCCGTGCCCGGCCTCCAGCCGGGTCCGGGTGATCCCGTCGGTGCCCGCCACCGGGCCGGGATGCTCCCTGGCCCGCTGTTCTTCCCGGGCGGCCCGCAGGTCGAAGTGGTCCTGCAGCAGCTGCCGGATCATCTCCCGCCCGCGCTCGTCGAGGAGGTCTTCCAGCTCGCAGGCCGTGAGCCCGGCCGCGGAGGGGCGGGCGAGCTCGGCGGCCAGCGCGGTGAACATGGCTTTCGAGATCGCGAACGGATCATCAGGCGGGATCGGGCAGTACTCTGCCATGAGGGTTCTTCTTCCTTGGGTCCGGATTGGCTAGCACCTCCGAACTTAGGAAGAAGGACCCGCTACCGTCCGGGTTTCACTGTTTTCCCTGCGTGATCCGGCAGGGCGAACAGGCCGCCGGGCACCGCGGCCAGCCAGCCCCGCGCGGCCAGCAGCCTCAGTTTCGACCGCAGGCCCTCTACCTTCGCCTTGGCCGCGGGCAGCCCCGCCGCGGCGGCGAACTCGCCCGCCCGCAGCGGGCGGCCCGCGTCGGCCGCCACTTCCAGCAGGTCCTGATAGGCCCGCGGCAGCACCGAGGCCTCCGCCCCCTCCTGCCACGGCGGCACCGTCACCGCCCCGATCGGCGAGCCGGGCCTCGCTTCCCCCGCCGGCCTGCCGTTCTGCCCGGCGGGCAGCCCCGCGGTGCCAGGCTCCTCCAGCACCCGCGTGACCTCCTCACGGGCGATCGCCAGCCGCGTGACCTGCTCTTCCGCCCTGACAAGGTCCCCCGCAAGCTCCTCGATCCGGGCGCGCAGCCGGTCCGCCTCGGCCCGGGCAGATGCCTCCCGCCGCCCGAGTTCCTCGATCAGCGACCCCATCGCCGTCTCCTTCCCCCTGCACACGACGGTAGAAGACCGCATCGCCAGCCACCCGGGAATCAGGCAAAACCCCAGATCAGAAGTCTTTGCAGAAGAGCTGCACCGTGTGTCACGTACACAGAGAGGAGCCTGCCTGTGAGTAGGTAAGGCAGTTTCCTCATGTGGTAACTGCACAGGAGATGGGGGATCGATGGCCCCCCGGAGCCGCCCTCGCGGGGGGAGGCTTCAAGCCGCCTCATGCTGCGTTAGCTGAAGACTGTCGTGGTGAGCGATGAGGAAAAGGCGCACGAAGATGCGTCAGGCAGGGACCCGGAAGACGACCACTGCTAATGCGTCGTAACTCTTTCAGACGGCATCAGAACCGGGGCGACGGTGTATGTCCCGGGATGAGCCTGGCGGATACCCGTTTACTGGCCGGGGGCCGATCGGGTGAGTCTCCTGAATGAAGACGAAGGCCGGGTCGCCGCCGGCCTCTTCGAGCACGGCATCAGCGAAGATCTGATTGGCGAGCCGGTAGCTCCCAATCCTTGAGCCGGAACACGGGCTGATGGAAAGCCACATGGCAGAGCGGCCAAGAAGCCTGCGTTGGCGAGTCCGTAGAGTAGTATTCGGACTCGAGCTGCTTGTCGAGCCAGACACGCCGCAGGGTGTAGGAAGGATCGCCGGGCGGAACATCCACGTGGTCGCGGGCATCGACGGCGGCCCGGTCGGCATCGCCGCTGCCGTGAGCCACCCAGGTGCCGCCGGTGGCGCGCAGGATGGGGTCGAGCGCCACGGTCAGGCCGCTGGCGGGCTGGATGCATTCGGCGCGGCCATGGGTCATGCGGTGGATGTAGGGCTCGCGATTGGAAACCGCGATGAAGCGCATGCCGCGAAGCCGGCTCCGCACCAGGTCGTGCAGGGCTTCCTTGGTCCAGATGTTCCTGCCTGTCGTCAAATCCATGTCCTCCCCTTATAGTCCGGCGGATAGTGCAATTGATGCTCCAGTCAACCAATCGCTGGTAACCTGCGGCATGGCAGAGAGTTACGTCATGGTATCTATATTGTCCCGCCGGGGCGGCGCGAAGCATATCCCGGAAACAGGCGAGGGCAAAAAGGGGTGTTCTTCGGGAGCAGCGTTTCAGTGCGAATTCACACAGCTCGTTAATTCACACAGGTCGTTCATGAAATGATCTTTTTACGGACCGCGTAAAGCACGATCTCCGCGGTGTTGTGCAGGTTGAGCTTCTGCATCAGGTGCGTGCGATGGGTATCGACTGTGTAGATACTGACATTCAGGATCGACGCAACTTCCTTGTTCGGCTTACCCTCGGCGAGGAGCTGGAGAGTCCCTTCCGGTCCGTCAGCAGGTCATACGAATCCTGGAGATTCCGCTGCTGGAGAAATCGCATGTAGTCTTCCAGCATGGTCTTGGCGATTTCGGGGCTGAAAAAGGGCGTGCCCGGCTCACCGCCTGTATGGCGCGCACGAGGTCGGTATCTGCGGAGTCCTTCAATAAATAGCCCTTGGCCCCGGCATTCAGGGCCGAGAGAAGATAGTCCTCGTCGGAATGCATGCTCAGGATCACGACTCCGAGGGTCGGGCGATGCTTCACCATTTGCGCGGTGGCCTCGATGCCGTTGAGCATGGGCATGGCGATATCGACGACCGCGACATCCGGATTCAACTCCTGGGAAAGGCGCACGGCCTCACGTCCGTCGGCCGCCTCGCCGACCACTTCCATGCCGGACTGGCGCTCGATGATGAAGCGCGGTCCACTTGCGGACAACGCCGTGGTCGTCCGCGAGAAGGATTCGCAAACTCATGCGGTTATGGCCTCCTGCTGCAGAGGAATGGCGGCGAGCAGCGACGTGCCCTTGCCGGGCTGCGATTTCAAAGTAATATTCCCTCCCCAATTCCCTGACCCGTTCCTGCATGCCGAGCAGCCCAGGTGCCGCGCGCAGCCGGATCGAAACCTATGCCGTCATCCCTTACTTCGACGTCGAGGCGGCCGCCGAGCGACCGGACGCTCACCTGAATGGTCCTGGCTTTGGCGTGGCGCGCGCAATTGGTGAGCGCTTCCTGCACCAGGCGATAGACGCAGGTGCGGTGGCGATCGGGAAGCTGCGACAGCGGGCCGTCGATCTGCACGTTGACCGGCAGACCGGTGTGCTTGGAAAACTGGCGCGCCTGCCATTGCACGGCCGAGCCGAGGCCCAGATCGTCGAGCACATGGATGGCCTTCGTCCCATGGCCATATCGCGGACCGAGCGCAGGGACTGCTCGGCGAGCCGGCGGGCGCCTTCCACGTGTTCCTGAAACTGCTCTTCGGGCGCCACCCGAAGCTCCTGGAGGTTGCGCAGCTCCATGCGGAGGGCGGTCAGCAGCTGGCCGATCTCGTCGTGGAGCTCGCGGGAGATCGACCGGCGCTCCTCCTCCTGGGCCCGGACCAGCTGGCGCGAGAAGGCGCAGTTCTTCCTCCACGGTTTCGGCGCGCACACGCGCTGCTGCTCGGAGTGCATTTCCAGCCGGGTCATGCGGTAAACGCTGATGCCGGCGATCAGGAGGCCCAGAAAAACAGTTATCCCCAGCATCCGGCCGATGAAAATGGGCAGTTCGGCTTCCTCTTTATCGACCGCCTCGCGCTGCCTTCGCAGATTGGCCTGCGCCAGGTCGCGGATCTCGCTGGCGATGGCGAGAGCGGCCTCGCGCCGCGGCAGCACCTGTTTGCGAAGGAAGATCCAGCTAAGCGCGGATTTCTGGGGAGGGGTCCATTCGAACAGGGGGTCCAAGACGTCCCAGTATGCCCCCACTTCCTTGCGCAGGCGCGCAAGCCGCGGAGCTTCTTCGACGCCCATTACGCGGCTCAGCTCGAGCAGCTCGTTCTCCATGCGAGCCCGCACGGTCACCAGCTCGGACCGGTACGCGCCGGCCGAGAGCATGGAGGGATCGAGCAGGTAATCGCGGGTGAGCAGCCCGACCTCGGAGATCTCCGCGCCTACCGCGTTGAGAGTGTGCTCTGTCCGGCG
>CAVTLB010000042.1:0-137413 GCA_963735415.1 uncultured Actinomycetota bacterium
GCACACCTTCACCGTTCCCGGCGGGCAATGGGTCACCGCGGTCGCGTTCACCCCCGACGGCAAGACGCTCCTGACCGGCAACAAGAACGGGACCACCTACCTGTGGCAGATCGCCGCCGGCACGCACACGGTGATCTCCGAGCCGGCCACCGTCTGGGGCCTCGCGGTCAGCCGCGAGGACATCCTGGCGATCGGTGACGACGACGGCACAACGTACTTGTACAACCTCAGCTCCGGCAATGCCGACGCCAGCTTGCACGACCCGCGCAGCGGCCAGCAGGGAGTCGGCGCGGTGGCCTTCTCGCCCGACGGCCGGACGCTGGCCGCCGGCGACACCAACGGGACGACGTACCTCTGGCGAACCGGCTGATCCAGCACGCAGCCGGCTAGTCGGGACACGGGCCCCGAGCCGTCAGGGCGCGGGCTGGCCGCCGCTCACCAGGGCGGCGACGCCTTGCACGTCGCCCTGCGCCGCCATCGCCGACCGCGCCTGGTCCTGGCCGAGCACGTACCGGTCGAAGAAGGCCAGCGTGACGCGGGCCACGACCCGCTCGGCCGTGTTGGTCCCCCAGTACGGGCCGGTGTGGTCCGCCCCGAACAGGTCCAGGTAGTACCGCGTGCCCGGATCCGCCTGGTAAAGCTGCACGCTCGTCCACGGCGGGTTGACGACGTCCGCGCTGCCCTGCACGAACAGCATCGGCGCCGGCGTGCGCGCGAAGTACTGGCCCGGCATCGGGGGCCACTCGGCCCCCGACAGCACCGCCACCGCCCGGGGCCGGCTGTCGGCGCAGCAGGTGTTGGCCGCCAGCGCCGCGACCGTGTCGCCGCCGTCGGACTGCCCGCTCGCCCCGACCTGCGCGCCGTTCACCAGGCCGGCCAGCGGCCCGGCCGGCTGGGCGCTGCCCGCCAGCAGCTGGCTGAGCACGTACGACAGGTCCGCGGGCTGGTTGACCATGTCGGCCTCGTCCGCCGTGGCGGCGACCGCGCAGTCCGTTCGCGGGAAGTCGACGGTGACCACCGCGTAGCCGGCGCTCGCCCAGGAGCGCAGCAGGTCGCCGTAGGGACCGCCGCACTGGCGGAACCCGGGCGCGAACAGCAGCAGCGGGAACGGCCCGCGCACCGGCTGGTGCCCCGCGGACCGCAGCGATACCGGGTACCTGATCTCGGTCGCCAGCGTCCGGGGGCGCAGCCGCGCGCCAGAGGCGCTGGCGTGCGCGGGCTCGGTGAGGGTCATGTCGCGCTGCCCGACCTGGAAGCTGCCCGCCACGCCCACCTCGCCGGTCTGGCTCGCCGGGACGGCCGGGGGAGGCGCCGGCGTGGCTGGCGCGGCCGGCGTGCGCCCGCCCCCCGAGGCCGCCACGGAAGCGGGCCCCGCGCCCGGGGACGCGGCCGTGCCGCCAGCCCCCGCCGGGCCGCGAGGGGAGCCGGAACCGCCGCACCCCGCGGCGAGCGCGAGCACCGCCCCGGCGGCGGCGATGACCGTCGCGAGCCTCCAGCCCCGGCCAATTGCCCTGGCGCGAACGGCACCTGGCACGCGCAACCCCCCGCCCCGCGCTACCGCAACCTTGCCCGCCCAGCTTAACCCTGGACTTTTCACCCGACATAGCCCCGCGAATGGATCAGGTCCCATCGCAGAGTGCCGCCGTCCCGGTACGAGGCGTGAGCGGCTCGTTCGATACATGCGAGGTTTCATGGGTTCCGGGGCACGCGTTTTCTGCCGTGTTCGGGGCGGTGATCGCGCAGGGCGCGGACTGCCGGCAGGCGTTCCAGTACTTCCGGCCCGGCTTCGACCTGGCTGCCGAGCGGCAGCGGCGGGCGGAGGCGGGGCAGCCGGAGACGTTCGGGGAGGCCGACCTGGCAGCGGCAGTAGCGACCAGGCTGTCATGGATGAGGCGCTAGTGCCGGGTGGCGCAGTTCGAGCTGACCGCCGCCGTCTAGGAAGGCGCCGAACCTGATCAGGTTGGCGTCCGCCGGGACCTGGGCGGTGACCTCATACTGGGCCCATGCCCCTGTTCCAGTGGCTGAGGCGATCTCGTCGGCCGGGTCTTCCCCAGGATCTGGGCTGGCTGCCTGGGGCGGCATGGACCGGCCTAGCCTGGTGACGCGGAGTGCCAGCCCGGCGCGGCCGCCCGCCTTGACGGTGCGCAGTTCGCCGCGGAAGGTGATGGTGCGGCCGCGGTAGTCGTCGGCATCGATTTCCTGGGCGAGGAAGGCGAATCCGGCGGGCTCGGAGCCGGCCGCGGCCAGGATCGCCCGCCCGTCCTCGGTGGTGGCGGAGTAGTCGAAGCCGGTGCCCTGGCGCAGGAAGGTGCCGCCGAGCTGCCAGTGGTCCAGGCCGTCGGCGAACGCCATGTTGCGGGGCTCGAACCGCCGACGCGAAGGGCTGGGGGGTGTCTCCTGGCTGCGGAACTGGCTGAGCAGGTCGGGGCCGGTGACGGGGCTGGCGAGCCGGTCCATGACCGGGCCGTCGACGGCCAGCGGCGCGCCGGTGATGACGGCTAGGGTCAGGCCGTCGGCAAGGCTGGCGGTGACCGGCCGGGTCCCCCCGGATCCGGCGATGTCTATCCGCGTGGCGGTCACTCCCGGGCCCAGGTCGGTGACGGTCACGCCGGTCAGGGTGACCCCTGCCGCCTGCAGCAGCCGCCCGGTGGTTTCCTCGCGCTGATCGTCTAGGCGCTCCTCGCCGCGGTCTTCCGGGCGGGCGAGCAGGACCCAGAACCGGGCGTCGTGGCGCGGGAGCCGGACCGGCAGCGCCCGCTGGCCAGCGTCGTCGGCGAGGATCACGAGCACGCCGTGGTCGATAGCCTTCTCCCCGTCGGGCGTGCGTCCGGGCCAGGGGCCGGCGTGCGCGATGCGGACAGCGGTCATGGGGGTCCTCCGGGAGACGGCGGGTATGAGGTCTGGGCGGTGCGCCGTGATGTACTCGCGTAGCCGGCGGCGGGCCTTGTGCAGGCTGGCCTTGGCGGCGCCGGGAGTGGCGCCGACCTGCCCGGCGGGCTGGTCGGCGTAGTAGAACTGGGTGACGGCCTGGCGCTGCCCGGGAGGCAGGTCGGCGACCGCGCGGCTGAGCACGTCGGCGCGGTCGAGGTCTTCCGCCGACGGCAGGCTGCCGTCCGATGCGGGCTGCAGGTTCTCGGGCCAGTCGCCGAGCAGGGTAAGCGGTGCGCGGCGCCGCTGGGCGCGGCACACGTTGGCCACGATGCCGCCCAGCCAGCCGGCGAACCGGTCGGGATCGCGCAGCCGGTCCAGCGCCAGGAACGCCTGCAGGAACGCGTCCTGCACGGCGTCGTCGGCGTCGTCTGGCTGCGGGCACAGCCGGGCCGCGCGGGCCCGGGCCATCGGCAGGTACCGCTCGACCAGCAGCCGGAACGCCGCCGGATCGTCGTCGCGGGCGAGCCGGACCAGGTCGCCGTCGGAGATGTCCATGCTCGGCTTTACTCCCGGGTTCCCGGCGCCACTGTGGTCAGTTCCGCGCCGCGCAGCTCGACGCGGCCGGGGCCGGCCAGGGAGATGCCGAACAGGATGGCGGTGGCCTCGCCGGGGACGGGCAGCGTGACCTCATGCCAGGTCCAGTCGCTGCTGCCCGGGGTGGCCGCGCTGCTGGCGTGGTCGAGCAGGGGCCTGGTAGCCATCGATTCCGACGCCGGCCCGCTCACGGCCAGGTGCAGCCCGGCCTGGTCGGCCAGGCCCGTGGTGCGCAGCTGCCCGCGGAAGGTGAGGGTGCGGTCGCGGTAGTCCTCGGCGAAGACGACCTGGACGAGGACGGCGGAGCCAGCAGGCTCCGGGACCGTGGCAGCCAGGACCGCGGACCCGGTCGGCGGCGGTGCAGGAGTAGTCCGGCCCGGCCTGGCCGTCATCGGAGAAGCTGCCAGCCTGTTCCCAGTAGTCCAGGCCGTCGGTGAACGCCATGTTCCGCGGCTCGAAGCGCCGCACCGTACGGTCCGGCGGGCGGGCGTCCGCCGGAGGCAGGAACGGCGCCAGCATGTCCTCGCCCGGCACTGGGACCGCGAGCCGGCCCATCACCTCGTCGGCCACCCGGACCGGCGCCCCGGCCACGGAGGCCAGCGCCAGGCCGTACTCGGCGCTGACCGTGAACGGCCGGGTTCCCGTGGCCGTGGCCAGCCCGACGCGGGCCGTGACCGTGTCCCAGCGCAGCTCGGGCAAATCGTCGCTCGCCGGCTCGATGTCCACGGCGCTCACCGCCGTCCCGGCCGCTCGCAGCAGCCGGACCGCCGTCTCCAGCAGGCCGCTGGCCACCTCGGCGTCCGCGGCGGGCCGGCCCACCCGGCTCAGCAGTTCCTTCTGGCCGAAAACCCGCAGCCACAGCGGCACCGCCCGGTGGCCCCCATCCTTGGCAGGCACGGTGTCGGCCAGCACGATGAGACGCTGGACCAGCCGCCGGTCGGGCACGTCACTCCCGTCCGTGGCCCGGGCGGGCCGGTTGTGGCGCAGCGCATGAACGATGCGGACAGTCGTCACGGTGGTCCTCCAGCAGATGGCGAGGCAGCGATTCGGCTCACACTCATTAGTGTCTGACGGCCCGCCCCCGGTTACCCGCCCGCCATGACCGTCGCGGATCTTGCTGCACGCTGGTGCACGCGCCGGCCGCTTTCCGCAAGCACGGTGTTTACCTTTCGGCAGCGGATCTGGAGGCCGCGTGACCGAGCCTGGGGATGTTCTCCTTGATCGGGCGAAACTGGAACGGGCATTCACGGCGCTCGGTGAGCGCCTAGTCCGGCGCTATGGCCGCGGACGTGTTCATCGTCGGCGGCGCGGCGATGGCGCTCGCCTATGATGCCACGCGCGCGACTCGCGACGTCGATTCGCTGTTCGTGCCCCACGGCATTGTCCTTGAAGAGGCCCGGAACGTCGCGGAAGACCTTGGGCTGCCGCCGTGGTGGGCTCGAATGAGCAGGCCAGCGTGTATATCTCGGGCAAGGACGACCCTGGCAAGAGGAGGCCGTGTCTCCCAGGGCCGCCGCCGTCCTCGACGAGCTCTTCGGCTGAGGGAACACCCGGCTCCGGAGACCGCCAGGTTGAACTGAAATGCTAACGCATAGAAATCTTGGTGACAAGGACGATCACATGTCCGAAATGTTTCTAGGGCCAAGCATCGTGCGCTCTCACGCCCCGCGCTAGGCTCCGGAGGCGTCCGGGCTGCACTGAGGTGCTATCGCGGGACGTGCCTGTGGCAAAGGTCGCGCATACATCCGAATTGCTTGCAGGCCCGGTGCGTGGCGGTACCGAAGCCGGGTGCGTAGCTGGCTGTCTGAGCGGCTTGCCGGCGGAGTCGTCAGGCGGAGCGGGGGGCGCGGACGGTGCCGAGGTCTAGTTCGATGCGCTGGCCGTGGACGATGACGACGATGCTGGCTGCGTCGGCGCCGGTGGCGGTCAGGTAGTCGTAGAGGGTGGACAGGAGCATGTCCTCGCGGCTTTCGAGCCGGGAGACGGCGGCCTGGCCGACGCCAAGCTTCCTGGCGACCTCGGCCTGGGTCATCTGGGCGGCCTTGCGGATCATCGCGAGGTTCATCGCGTAGACCCGGTCCATCTCCTCGGCGGCGGCGTTGGCCTCGGCGACGTCGGCGGCGACTTGCGGGTCGGATAGCAAGCGGTCCAGGTGGTCGTTCCCGCGCACGAACATGGGCGGCTGCGGCGTGGCGTCCTCGGTCATGGCTTCTCCTCGTAGGATGTCTCGCGCTTCCACTGGTCGATCATGGGGTCCGCGCGGGCGGCGACACCGTCGTAGAACACGTCGCCCATCTTCGCCTTGTCAGTGGCGAACAGCGCGACGACCACGGTGCCGGACCCCGGCGGGAACCAGCAGATCAGCCGTACGGCAACGTGCGGGTGGTAGGCGTGCGATACCCGCCAAAGCTCGTAGCGGCGTGACTGCCGCACCTGCCTTAGGGTCGCGGTCTCGGTTTCGATGGTGGGCGGGTCGGTCAGGTTGCGCGGCTGGTCCAGGGCGCGGGCGGTGAAGCCGAGGATGAGGCGTGATCGCTCATCCCCGGAACCGGCCTCGTCCTCAAGGCGGTCGAGCCACCGTCCGAAGTCGGCGGGCCAGTCGATGTCCACACAGTAAATATTACATCCCAGGAATATTCCATGCAAGTAATCTCGACCCGCCGCCCTGCACGGCGAGTCTGGAGATCCCCGCCATCCCGGCTGGCTGGGACGGCGCAAGCTCTCGGTTGAGGATCAGGACAGGGAGTTCCCGCGCCACTTCTGCCCTCCGGTGGGGGTTGCCCCAAAATGCCTCCTAGGCTCGATGCCCTGCTCACGTAGCTGGCGCTGATTGCGGCGGCGGCCACTGAGTGCGGTTAAGGCGGAAGATGCGGCTGCCCCCAGAAGGATTCGAACCTTCGCACCTGGCTCCGGAGGCCAGTGGTGGCCTAGGTAACGCTCTCGCACTGTCAGCACTGGTCAGCCAGTCACAGTGGCGCAAGGCGAAATCACCAGGAAGGACTGGCTCCGGGTCCAGGACCTGGCCCGCCTACCAGAACCTCGCGCCGCGCGTCTCGGCGGCGATGATCGACGCGTACGACCGTGGCCAGCCCGTCATCGCCGGCCAGGCACGGGTGGACCGCACCGGCGTCACCTTCCCAGGGGCAAGACCGCTCCTGGACCGAGATCGGCATCGTGGAGATGAGGCATCCTTCGGGAGTCGCCTCCGCCCTGACCACCCGCGTGGACTTCTCCAGGGGCGAGAAACTGCCGTCCCGTTACTTTGACCCGTCCTCCCTCCCCAACGAGATCTTCCTCCCCGACGTGATAGCCCACGCCGCCCGCCAGCGCGGCGTGCGGGTCGAGGGCCACCGGGGAACCTCGGGCTGATCGGGAAGGGCCGCTCCCTGTCAGCGGGCGTGGGCGGCGAAGAACGCCCAGATGACCTGCGTCGCGTTCAGGGCCGTGGACGGCGGGTCGGTGCCGCAGGAGCCGCTGCGCGAGCGGGTCGGGCACGGCGCCGGGCCACTGGTGGCCCGCGCCGGCGATCGTGATCGAGCTCGACGGCCCGCCCGCCCGGGCAGGTCGCGACGGAGGTGGTCACCGTCCCGGCGGTGGTGGCCACCGGGGCGGCGCAGTGGTCGGTGCCGCGCCAGCTGGCGTTGACGGCCGGGACGGACGGGCCGTCGATCTGCGCCACGCCCGTCGCCCTCGCCGCCGTTGTAGGGGATGTTCTTGTCGGCGGTGCCGTGGATGGCGATGACCGACACCGGCGCCGGGGCCGGGGCAGCCGCCGAGCTCGGTGGCGGAGTCCGGGCCCGATGGCGGCGAAGATCGTGGTGTGGCAGGCGAGGTCGTAGGCCATGATGCCGCCGTTGCTGATGCCGGTGGCGTAGACGCGGCCGGCGTCGACCGGCAGCGCGCGCTCGATGGCGGACACCATGGCGGTGATGAAGCCGATGTCGTCGACGCCGGTCCGGCCGGGCGTGCCGCAGCAGCCGCCGCCGGCGTTCCAGGCCCGGTCCAGCCCGTCCGGGTAGGCGACGAGGAAGTGCCCGGCGTCCGCCTCGGCGTCCCAGTGGTAGGACTTCTCCGCCTGGCTGGCGCGTGCCGAAGCCGCCGTGCATCATCACCACGAGCGGGGCGCGCGGCGGGCAGCGCGGCCGGCCGGTAGACGATGTAGCTCCGGGTGACGCCGCCGACCGCGATGGTGTGGGTGGACGAGCCGACGGGAACGGCGCCGGCGCGGCCGGGCCGGCGGCCTGGCCGCGGAGCCGGCCCGGCACCCGGCCGCCAGCGCATGACGAGCGCGAGCGCCGCCGTCACGGTCACGGCGAGCCGCGCGGCCCGCCCCCACGGCCGCGTATTGCCAGTGTCCGCATGAGCGTCAATTTAGGCAAGGCACTTGTCAAAGTCAAACTATGGCAAGATCGAGGCTGTGAGCGACCTTCCCGCCGATGGCGGCATGCGGACGGTGCCGGCACTTGTCCAGTTGCTTGCGCGATGGGACGCGGAGCGGCTGCGCGATGACTTCGCCGCGCGAGGGCATGCCCGCGCTGCGGCCCGGCGCACGCCCTCCTGCTGGTCCCGCTGCTCGGCGGCGGGCAGGCACGCCGGCAGCCTCGCCGCCGACCTGGGCGTCACCCGGCAGGCGGTCGCCCAGGTCGTGGCGACGCTGGAGCGGGACGGGTACGTGCAGCGCATCCCCGACCCCGGGGACGCCCGCGCCAAGCTCGTCTGCCTGACCCCGCGCGGCCGGGCCGCGCTGCGGACCATGCGAGCCAGCGCCCTGGCCACCGAGGAGGCCTAGCGGCGCCAGCTCGGCGACGAGCGGCTCGCCGAGTTCCGCGAGACCCTGCTCGACCTGCTCGCGATGGGCCCGTGAGGGCCGCCCGCCTGGAGGGGGTGAAGGCGAGGTGCCCGCGTTCCAGGGAAGCAGGCAGTCGCGCGCGACCGGGTACCGCGCGGCCCTACGATGATCACTGGAGCGGGGTCGAGCGAAGGGAGTCGCGTTCGTGCCGCAGTCGTCAGGGCCGCAGTCGTCAGGGCCGGAGCCGCAGGCGGTGGTCACGCCGCTGACCACGGCGGCGATCTTCCTCGTGGTCACGGTGAACCCGGGCGGGGAGGAAACCGTCAGGGGACTGCTCGCCGACATGAGCGGGCTGCAACGGGCGGTCGGCTTCCGCATTCCCGGCCGGCTGAGCTGCGTCACGGCGATCGGCTCGCGGGCCTGGGACCGGCTGTTCGACGGGCCACGGCCGGCCGAACTGCACCCCTTCAAGGAGCTGAACGGGCCACGGCACCGGGCCCCGGCGACACCAGGTGACCTGCTCTTCCACATCCGGGCCGACCGGATGGACATGTGCTTCGAGCTGGCCTCCCAGGTGATGACCCGGCTGGCTGGGGTGGTGACCGTGGCCGATGAGGTGCACGGCTTCCAGTACTTCGACGAGCGCGATCTCCTGGGCTTCGTCGACGGCACCGAGTCCCCCGGCGGGAACGCCGGGCAGCGGGCGGCGATCGTGGCCGGCGGCGACCCGGAGTTCGTCGGCGGCAGCTACGTCATCGTGCAGAAGTACCTGCACGACCTGGACTCGTGGAACGCGCTGCCGGTCGAGGAGCAAGAGCGCGCGATCGGCCGCACCAAGCTGAGCGATATCGAGCTGCCCGATGACGTCAAGCCGGACAACTCGCACGTCGCGCTGAACACGGTGACCGGCGCCGGACGGCGGTGAGCTGCAGATCGTCCGGGCGAACATGGCGTTCGGCGACGTCGGCCGGGGCGAGTTCGGCACCTACTTCATCGGCTACGCGGCCTCGGTCGACCGTCACCGAGCAGATGCTCGAGAACATGTTCATCGGCCGGCCGCCCGGCAACACCGACCGGGTCCTCGATTTCTCCACGGCGGTCACCGGCGGCCTGTTCTTCGCGCCGTCCGCGGACTTCCTCGACAACCTCCCGCCCGCGCCCGGGGCGCCTCGGCGCGGCGACGGCCCCCGTGCCGCCCGCCAGCGTCACGATCCCCGCGCCATCAGGCTCTCTTGGTATCGGTTCGCTGAAAGGACGGTCATGAACAACCTGCACCGCGAGCTTGCCCCGGTCTCCGCCGCCGCGTGGGCCAGCATCGAGGACGAGGCCAGGCGAACGTTCGCGCTGCACGTCGCCGGCCGCCGGGTGGTCGACGTGACCGGCCCCGACGGGGTGGCGTTCGCCGGGCTTGGCACCGGGCGCGTCACGCCGATCGACTCGCCGGGCGACGGGGTCACCGCCGGGCTGCGGGACTGGCACCCGGTCGTCGAGCTGCGGGTGCCGTTCACGCTTGACCGCGCGGAGATCGACAGCGTGGAGCGCGGCGCGCTCGACCCGGACTGGCAGCCGGTCAAGGACGCCGCCAAGCAGATCGCGTTCGCCGAGGACCGCGCGGTCTTCGACGGCTACCCCGCGGCGCGGATCACCGGGCTTAGGCAGGCCTCGTCCAACCAGGCGGTGACGCTGCCCGCGGAGGTGCGCGCCTACCCGGACGCGGTGAGCGGCGCGCTCACCGCCCTGCGACTGGCGGGCGTGGCGGGCCCGTACTCGCTCCTGCTGTCGGCCGACGCCTACACCGCCGTCAGCGAGACCTCCGACCACGGGTACCCGATCCGCGAGCACCTGGCCCGGGTCATCGACGGCGAGATCATCTGGGCGCCGGCGATCGACGGCGCGCTGGTGGTGTCCTGCCGCGGCGGCGACTACGAGCTGCGCCTGGGCCAGGACCTGTCGATCGGCTACCTCGTCGCACGACAGCGAGCATGTCAGCCTGTACTTCCAGGAGACCTTCACGTTCGCCGTCTACACCACGGAAGCGAGCGTCGCCATCAACGCCAGGTCCTGAGGGGCCGGCGCATACCGGCCGCGATCGTGCACATCGAACGAGCAGACCGTTGACGACGCAGGCCGAGCACGTTCTTCGGCGGCATCCTGGATATCGCGCCGTACCCGGTTCTGACCAGGCGACCGCGCCCCGCCTACAGTTGTACGTGGTACATGCGCCAGCGTGCCATGGTGGGGCGTCGCTTCCTCACTCATGTCACCCGCCTTGCTGGTGGGCGGGTGGACGGTCGCGGCCATGATGCAGGCGCGGCCTTTCAACCCGGTGGCCGAGACCGTCAGCGCGCTGGCGGCACTGGGCGCGACCGACCGGTGGCTCATGACGCTGGTGTTCCTGGCCGTCGGGGCGTGCGATGCCATCACCGGGCTGGCGCTGCGGCCGGCCGCGCCCGGCCGGCTGATGCTGATCGC
Organism: uncultured Actinomycetota bacterium; assembly: GCA_963735415.1. GTDB lineage: Bacteria > Actinomycetota > Actinomycetes > Streptosporangiales > Streptosporangiaceae > Trebonia. The sequence goes on from CAVTLB010000042.1 coordinate 10,727, forward strand.
GGGCGGGATCGCGGGCATGATGGTGGCCGACAGCCCCGATCGTGCCGGGGGCGCGATCTCGCACGGGATCTGGGCCACGACCGGGCTCGTCGCGCTGGCGATCTGGTCGGCCGGGGCGTGGCGCCGTGGCCCCCTGGTGCCGTGGGGCCTTCGGCCGGCTACCTGCCTGTGCACCGTGGCCGTCATGCTCATCCTGCTGGCCTGGTTCGGCGCCGAGCTGCTCAGCGGCACCCGGCAGGCCGGCCTGGCCGAGCGGGTCGTGGGGGGCACCCAGGCCGCCTGGCCGTTCGTCGTGGTGGTGTCCTGCCGGCTGAGCGCCGCGCACGCCGGGCAGCGCGGCCGCGTCGCCGCCTACCCGTCCTGACACCCGGCCTGCCCCCGTCCCTGAAACCCGGCCGGGCCGCCGGGCGTTGTCACTGCGGGGGCGTTGACGCCAGGCAAGGGGGGAGCGCCATGACCACTGGGCAGGCAGCGCTGGAGGCCGCGGGCGACCGCGTCGGCGGGCGGTTCCGCCTCGGCGGGCGCACCGGGCAATGGGCGAGGACCGAGTACAGGACCCGGGTCGGGTGCGCCTCGATGTTCATATTCGTGTCGATCCTCTTCGGCTGGATCCCGGTCGTCTTCGCCGGCGGCCCTGGCCGCCTCAGGGTGGCCGAGGTGCTGGGCGGGCTGCTCGTCGTCGCGATCGCGCTGGCCGCGATCCCGCCGCGCCGGTGGAAGTACCGGCTGTTCCGGTTCGAGCACGGGCTGGCGCTGGTGGACCCGCGGCACGCGGCGACGACCGTGCTGCGCACCGCCTCGCGAGGCCTCGGCCCCGCCTTCACCGAGACGCGCTGGATCACGATGCGCGGCGACATCGCTCCTTACCGGCGTTCTAATTGAGGTAGCGAGCGAGCATCCGCGGGGGCGGTGACCCGGCGCCCTGGCCGGTCGTCGGACGTGCACGCGCGACTCGCCCTACACCGAGACGCGCTGGACCGCGGCGCGGTGACATCGCCCCTTCACCCGTGCCTCACTGAGGAGCGATAGCTTTCTCTCCCAGGAGGTTGTGCGCCGTGCGAATTGGTGTGCTTGGTGCCGCCCGCATCGCCCCGGCCGCGCTGATGAAGCCGGCCCGGGTCGTCGACGGCGTTGAGGTGGCCGCCGTCGCCGCGCGGGACCGCGGCCGGGCGCAGGCCTTCGCGGCGCGATACGGCGTTCCGGCCGTCCACGACTCCTACGACAGCCTGCTGGCCGATCCGTCGCTGGACGCCGTCTACATACCGCTGCCCAACGGCCTGCACGCGCGGTGGACGCTGGCCGCGCTCAAGGCGGGCAAGCACGTGCTGTGCGAGAAGCCGTTCACCTCCAACGCGGCGCAGGCACGAGAGGTGGCGGCCGTCGCCGACGGGACCGGCCTGGTCGTGATGGAGGCGTTCCACTACCGGTACCACCCGCTCGCCCGGCGGATGGCCGAGCTCGTGCACGGCGGGGAGCTCGGCCGCATCCAGCGAGTCGAGGCGGCCATGTGCTTCCCGCTGCCCCGGTTCTCCGACATCCGCTACAACTTCGGCCTGGCCGGCGGCGCGCTCATGGACGCCGGCTGCTACGCCGTGCACGCCATGCGCCTGCTGGCCCCGGCGGACCCGGAGGTCACCGCGGCCCGCGCGCTGCCGCTACGCCGGGACCCGCGCATCGACCGGGCGATGACCGCGCGGTTCAGCTTTCCCGGCGGGGCGCACGGCGCGATCCGCACGTCGATGTGGTCCTGCGACGCTGCTGCGCATCCAGGCCCGGGCCGTCGGCGAGCGCGGCGCGCTGACGGTCACCAACTTCGTCGCGCCCCAGGTCTGGTCGCGCTTCACCGTGACCGTGGAAGGCGGCCGCCGGCGGCGCGAGCGGTTCGCCGGCGAGGCGACCTACGTCCACCAGTTGCGCGCCTTCGCGGCCGCCGTGAACGGCGAGCCCGCCAACCTCACCCCGCCGTCGGACTCGGTCGCGACCATGTCCGCTGATCGACGACATCTACGCGGCCGCCGGGCTCCCCCTCCGCCCGTGACACAGTGCCCGTGACCTCATACCCCCGCGAGGCGGGCCATCGCCAAGGCCGCTGCCGCCGGGCTTGCCTCGCGCCGGTCGAGCTCACGGTTGAGCGTCACCGCGGCATTGATCAGCGCCAGGTGGGTGAACGCCTGCGGGAAGTTCCCGAGCTGCTCGCCCGTCGGCCCGATCTCCTCGGAGAAAAGCCCGACGTGATTGCCGTAGGTCTGCATCTTCTCAAACGTCAGCACGGCGTCGTCTAGCCGCCCGGCCCGCGCCAGCGCGTCGACATACAAGAAGGTGCACAGCGAGAAGGTGCCCTCGGTGCCGTGCAGGCCGTCAGGGGAGGCGGACGGGTTGTACCGGTAGACCAGGCTGTCGGACACGAGCTGGTTGTCTATCGCCTCCAGGTTCGACAGCCACATCGGGTCCTGCGCGTCGATGAAACCCTCGACCGGCATGAGCAGCAGCGAGGAATCCACCATCCCGGTGCCGTAGTACTGGGCGAAGGCACCCGCCTCCGCGTTCCAGCCGTGGTGCATGATCTGCTGGTACAGGTGGTCTCGTTCGGTGACCCACCTGGCCACGTTGGCCGGCGGCCGGCCCGCTCGGCCATCCGGATGGCCCTGTCCAGCGCGACCCAGCACTGGAACCGGCCGTAGGTGAAGTCATGCCGGCCGCCGCGTGTCTCCCAGATTCCCTCGTCGGGCTGGTCCCAGTTGTCGCAGACCCAGTCGATTATCTTGGTGAGCTCCTGCCAGCCCCGGTAGGCCATCGGCCGCCCCTGCTTGGCACTGTCGAACAACGCGCTCATCGCCTCGCCGTAGATGTCAAGCTGCAGCTGGTCGGCCGCGCCGTTGCCGATCCGCACCGGCCGCGATCCCCGCCAGCCCTCGAAGTGGTCGAGGGTTTCCTCGGACAGGTCGCAGGCGCCGTCCACCCGGTACATGACCTTCAGCGGACCGGACGCCCCGCCCGCGTGCTCCGTGACCCGGTTACGGAGCCAGACGCCGAACCTGGAGACTTCGTCGATATAGCCGAGGCTGGTGAGGGCGTGCAGGGTCAGCGACGCGTCCCTGACCCAGGTGAAACGGTAGTCCCAGTTCCGTTCGCCGCCGACCTGCTCGGGCAGCCCGAAGGTGGCGGCGGCGACCGGTGCCCCCGTTGGCTGGTAGGTAAGCAACTTGAGCGTCATCGCGGAGCGGCAGACCGTCTCCCGCCACCGCCCCGCGTACGTCGAGCGGGCCAGCCATCGCTTCCAGTACGCCGAGGTGTCCTCGGCCAGCCGGTTGAGCTCCTCCCGCGCCAGCGGCCGCGGCGCGCCTCCCATGGATTCGAGCACCACGCCGCGGCCGCTGTCGCCCTCCCGCATCGTGATCGTGGCGCGCAGCCCGTCGCCGGCCGGCTCGAGCAACGCCTTCTCCTCGCCCTGCCGCGGGGTTGCCCGCGACGTGCAGGGTCAGGTGCGTCCCGTCGGGCGCGCGGAAGACCGCGCCGGCCTCGTGCATCTCGACCGCGTGACTGGCCCGGCCGTAGTCGAACCGGGGCTGGATCTCCATCTCGAATCGCATCGTGCCGCGCGCCACCCGCAGGTGCCGCACCAGCCGGTGCCGGTCGGTGGGGCGCCCTCGATGACCGGCATGAAGTCGAGCACCTCGCCCACGCCGTCCGGTGTCATGAACCGGGTGATCAGCATCGCGGTGTTGGGGAGGTACAGCTGCCGGGTGACGCACCCCTCGATGGCGGGCCGGATCGAGAAGAACCCGCCCCGCTCCGCGTCGAGCAGCGACGCGAAGACGCTCGGCGAGTCGAACCGCGGGCAGCAGAAGAAGTCCACGGTGCCGTCGGTGGTCACCAGCGCGGCCGTCTGCAGGTCGCCGATGATCCCGTGGTCACTGATGTTGGGGTAGCGTTCCACGAGCATCTTCCACCTTCTCCGCTTCGCCGGCTCCGCGAACGGGCGCGCCATCCCTAGCCACGGTCGCCCGCGGCGAGCCAGCGGGCATCACCCCGGTGGCATGAACCCCCAGACGGGATGACCCGCGCGATCTGCGCCCACGACCGCCGGATGCCGCTTCATCCGTTTCGGATGAAGCGCGCGTGCCCATATCAGGCAATCCTGACGCTATAGCCGAGCCCGGGGCGAAGGCCGCTAGCGCCGCGGGCCGGTCGCCTTGGGCCGCTGCGGAACCGGCATCAGCGAGTCGGGAAGTCCGGAAAGGAAGAAGACATGGACGCTGAACGCTCTGTTATGAGCCGTCACATGGACAAGATGCCCATGTCGTCCCTGGGCTGGGGAGGAATGCTCGCGCTTGGCCTGGTCACCCTGATCATCGGCGTTATCCTCGCCGCCGCCCCGATCGCGTCGCTGGCCCTGGTCGCCGTCTTGCTGGGCGTGGTGATGGTCGTGACCGGCATCTACTACGTCGTGCGGGCCGTCGCCGGCCGGGAAGGCAACGAGCGCGCCTGGCACGGCGTATGCGGCGTGGTGTTCATCCTGGCCGGCCTGGCGCTGCTACGGAACCTGAACCTCAGCGTCGCCCTGATCGGCCTGTTCATCGGCTTCACCTGGGTCATCCAGGGCGTCCTGCTCCTGATGGAAGGCTTCTCCCGCGGTCGCAGGCACGCCCACCCCGGCTGGACGCTGCTCTTCGGCGTCATCAGCCTGATCGCCGGGATCGTCGTCGTCGCCTCGCCCATCGCGTCCGTCGCGGTGCTCACCATCTTCCTGGGCCTGTGGTGCGCGGTCATGGGCCTGATCGAGATCGTCGGCAGCTTCCTCACCTGGCGCGCCGCCCGCGCGACCGCCGCCGGCGGAGTCAGCGTCCCTCAGCCGCGCCCCAGCGAGGCCAGCGAGTCCGCCGCGGCCAGGGACACGGCCAGGGACACGGTGAGCCACGGGGCGCCCGGCGAGCGCAACGCCGGCCAGGGCACGTACGGCGACACCCGGTCAACGGGCCCAGGGAGGTCGGGGACCGACCCCCGCTAACCGCGCGGGAGCGTGCGGGTGGTGCTCGACCATCGTGCCGGCGGCCGGGAAGAAGACGCTCTCGTGCCCGTCCTCCCAGCGCACCAGGTAGGGCGGAGCGCCATCCGCACCGTGAACCTCCACGATGACCCCGTGCCGGGCCTCGTCCCCTTGCCGGCGTCCCTGCACCGTCAGCCCGTCGCCAGTTTCCGCTTGCATGAGCGAACCCCTTTCTACCAGCGGTTACGGGATCAGGCTGCCCCCAGGCGCAGCCCGCAAAACAGAGAGGCAGCACTATGGCCTACGACCCGTTCGGGCCCGGCGACGATTTCGGCACCGGGCCGTTCGATGAATTCCTCGCCCGCTTCTTCGGCGGCCAGGTTCCCGGCCGCCGGGTCCAGCGGGTGGACATCGGCCAGTTCCTCACCGAGCAGGCCAGGGAGCTGGTCAAGGACGCGGCCACCCGGGCCGCGCAGTGGGGCGACCCGGACCTGGACACCGATCACCTGCTGTGGGCGGCGTGCCGCCATGAGCCGGTCAGGCGCCTGCTCGCCGCGGCCGGGGCGGACCCGGCCGTGGTCACGCGGGACATCGAGTCCCGGGCCAAGCGCGGCGAGCCCCGCAACGAGCCGCCCAGCCTCACCCCGTCGGCCAAGCGGGCGCTGCTGGACGCGCAGCAGATCTCCCGCGCGTTCGGCACCACCTACATCGGGCCGGAGCACATTCTCTTCGCCCTCGCCGTCAACCCGGAGTCGGCCGCCGGGCGCCTGCTGCGCGAGCAGCACGTCACCCCCGAGGCGCTGCAGGCCGCCGTCACCGGTGGCGGGCGCCAGGGCGGCGGTCACCCGCCGTCGGACACCCCCGCCCTGGACCAGTTCGGCACCGACCTGACCGCGATGGCGCGCGACGGCCGCGTCGACCCCGTGGTCGGCCGCGAGCAGGAGATCGAGCAGACGGTCGAGGTGCTGTCGCGGCGGACGAAGAACAACCCCGTGCTCATCGGCGAGCCCGGCGTCGGCAAGACGGCGATCGTGGAGGGCCTCGCGCAGCGCGTCATCGACGGCGACGTCCCCGACACGCTGCGGGACAAGCGCCTGGTGCAACTCGACCTCGGCGGGATGCTCGCGGGGACGCGCTACCGCGGCGACTTCGAGGAGCGGCTGAAGAAGGTCATCGACGAGATCCGCGCGCACCGCGAGGACCTGCTCATCTTCATCGACGAGCTGCACACCGTCGTGGGCGCCGGCGGCGCGGAAGGCGCGATGAGCGCCTCGAACATGCTCAAGCCCGCGCTTGCCCGCGGCGAGCTGCACATCATCGGCGCCACGACGATCGATGAGTACCGCAGGGACGTCGAGAAGGACGCCGCGCTTGAGCGCCGCTTCCAGCCGATCCTGGTGTCCGAGCCGACGGTGGAGGACACCATCGCGATCTTGCGCGGGCTGCGCGACAGGTACGAGGCTCACCACCAGCTCCGGTTCACCGACGAGGCGCTGATCGCCGCGGCGGAGCTGGCCGACCGGTACGTGACCGACCGGTTCTTGCCGGACAAGGCGATCGACCTCGTCGACCAGGCCGGCGCCCGGGTGCGGCTGCGCACGATGACCCCCGCCCGGGGCAGGCGGGAGGCCGAGCACCGGCTGGAGCAGTTGCGCCGGGAGAAGGACGAGGCGGTGGCGGTGGAGGACTTCGCCCGGGCCGGCGCGCTGCGCGATGAGATCGCCGAGCTGACCCAGCGGGCGGACCTCGGCCTGGCGCAGGACCAGGCCGAGGGCAAGAAGGTGCCCGAGGTCACCGTGGCCGACATCGCCGAGGTCGTCTCGCGCGCGACGGGGATACCGGTCGCGCAGCTCACCGAGGAGGAGAAGGACCGGCTGCTGCGGCTGGAGGAGCACCTGCACCGCCGGGTCATCGGGCAGGACGAGGCGGTCATGGCCGTGGCCGAGGCGGTCCGCCGCTCCCGGGCCGGGCTCGGCGACCCGAACCGGCCCATCGGCAGCTTCCTGTTCCTCGGCCCCACCGGGGTCGGCAAGACCGAGCTGGCCCGGGCGCTGGCCGAGGCGCTGTTCGGGGACGAGGACCGGATGATCCGCATCGACATGAGCGAGTTCCAGGAGCGGCACACGGTCAGCAGGCTGGTCGGCGCCCCGCCCGGGTACGTCGGCTACGAGGAGGCCGGCCAGCTCACCGAGGCCGTGCGCCGCAGGCCGTACGCCGTCTTGCTGCTCGACGAGATCGAGAAGGCGCACCCGGACGTGTTCAACATCCTGCTGCAGCTCCTGGACGACGGCCGGCTGACCGACGGCCAGGGCCACACGGTGGACTTCAAGCACACGGTCGTCATCATGACGAGCAACCTCGGGTCGGACGTGGTCGGCGGGCGGGCGCTCGGCTTCAGCAACCTCGAGGCCAGGGTGAGCGATGAGCCGCTGCGGGACCGGATCATGGCCCGGCTGCGGGAGGCCTTCCGCCCGGAGTTCCTCAACCGCATCGACGAGATCATCGTGTTCCGGCACCTGGACGCGACGCAGCTGCGGCAGATCACCAGCCTGCTCCTGGAGGAGACCATCCGGCGGCTGCACGCGCAGGACATCATCGTCGACTTCACCCCCGAGGCCGTCGACTGGCTGGCCCGGCGCGGCTTCCAGCCCGAGTGGGGCGCCCGGCCGCTGCGCCGGACGATCCAGCGCGAGGTCGACAACCGCCTGTCAGCGATGCTGCTCGACGGCAGGCTCAAGCCCGGCCAGCACCTCACCGTCGCCCGCGAGTCCGACGAGCTAGCCTTCCTCGTCCCCGCCCCCGCCCCCGTCCCCCAGGACTAGGCTCGCTCGCCCGGGTCGGGGCGCCCCGGGCCGGCCTCGGCCAGCGGGGCCAGCCCTCGGGCCGATGCCGGTGCAGGCGTAGGCGATGACCTCCGGGTCGTAGCGGGGGCTACCTCCCCGGCGCGGCCTGCCGGCTATCCGGGTGTGGCTTGCCCGGCGGCGCCGTCGAGCAGCGGGGCGAGCTCCCGCGCCACCGTGTTCAGCGCATCCGGGCTGCGCTCGGCCCGGGCGATGATGATCGCCCCCTCCAGGGCGCTGATCATGAGCGTGGCCAGCGCGGCGGCCCGCGGGGAAGGAACTCCCATCTCGGCCAGCGCCCGCGCGACCGGGCGGCGCCAGCAGGCCAGGGCCGTGGCCGCGGCGAGCCTGGTGGACTCGGCCGCCTGGGCGCTGTCGGCCGTGGCCGCGGCGACGGGACAGCCCGCCAGCGCGCCCGCCGAGGCCAGCTCGTCCGTCCACTGCCCCGTCATCGCGCTGAAAAGCGCGCCCGGCGATGGCTGGTCCAGCGCCGCGACGAAGCGCGGCACGCAGTCCGCCGCGTACTGCCCGGCCCACGCCACCGCCTCGTTGACCACCTGTTCCTTGCCGCCGGGGAAGTAGTGCTGCAGCGAGCCGCGCGGGGCCCGCGCCCGCGCCGCGACCTCGCGCAGGCCGGCCGCGGCGACGCCGCCGCGCCGCAGCAGCTGGGCCGCGGCGTAGACCATCCGCTCGCGCGGCCCCCGGTCAGCCATCGCCATGTTCGGTGCCCTCCGCCTCGTCGCCGCTCGCCGTGATGACCGCCATTATGACCGCGGTCATAACCCGCGCGGTACTATGACGGCGGTCATAGTGGCGGATCCAGGGGCGGTGCACCATGGAGGAACTGGTCGGGTTCATCGGACTGGGGATCATGGGGCAGCCCATGGCGCTCAACCTGGCCCGCGCCGGGACGCCGCTGGTCGTCTGGAACCGCACCGCCGCCCGCTGCGAGCCGTTGCGGCAGGCCGGCTCGGCGGTGGCGGCCTCACCGGCCGAGGTCTTCCAGCGGGCCGGCACCGTCATCCTCATGCTCGCCGACGAAGCCGCGACCGATGCGGTGCTCGGCCGCGGCACGCCCCGGTTCGCCGCGCGACTCGCCGGCCGGACGGTCATCCCCATGGGCACGACCTCGGCCGGCTACTCGCGCGCGCTGGAGGCCGACGTGCGGGCGGCGGGCGGCCGCTACGTCGAGGCGCCGGTCTCCGGCTCGCGCGGGCCCGCCGAGCAGGGGCGGCTGGTCGCCATGCTGGCCGGGGACGAGGCCACCGTCGCGCGGGTGCGCCCGCTGCTGGCCCCGCTGTGCCGCCAGGCCGTTGAATGCGGTGCGGTCCCCGCCGCGCTCTTGATGAAGCTCGCGGTCAACATCTTCCTCATCACCCAGGTCACCGGCCTGGCCGAGGCCTTCCACTTCGCCGACAGGCATGGCCTGGACCACCGCCGCTTCCTGGACGTGCTCGATGCCGGGCCGATGGCCAGCGACGTCTCCCGGGCCAAGGCCGGCAAGCTGCTGGCCCGCGACTTCGAAGCGCAGGCGGCCATCGCGGACGTCCTGAAGAACAACGCCCTCATCGCCGGGCAGGCCCGTGCCAGCGCCCTGGCCTCCCCGCTCATCGACGCCTGCCACGCCCTCTACGCCGAGACGGCCGCGCTGGGCCATGGCGACGCGGACATGGCCGCCGTCTTGTACGCCCTCGAAGCGCGCACGGACGAGGGCGCGCCTGGCTGACGGCCAGGGCATGGGCCCCGCCCGCGCCGCCGCGCGAGCGCTGCCACTGGCCACGGCGTTCGCGCGGGACACGGCATGTTTGCGCCGGGTGCGCAGCGGTAACGGTCATCATTACCCGAACGCGCCGGCCAGCGAACGGCCGGCCCCGGGCTCATAAATCGCCGTGCCGCGACCCGCGACCCGACGCCACCCTCGTGACGCGACGTACCACCGACCCGAAGGCAGGGGAGCCGTCGTCATGAGGGATACCGCTCACGCCCAGCAAGCCGCGATGCCGGAGGCCGCGGAGGCCGACGTGACCATGCGGGTCAACCGCGGGACCGAGCGACTGCGGCTCGACGCGCGGGTCACGCTGCTGGACGCGCTGCGCGACCGGCTCGGGCTGACCGGCACGAAGAAGGGCTGCGACCAGGGCGCGTGCGGCGCCTGCACCGTGCTCGTCGACGGCAAGCGGGTGCTGTCCTGCCTGACCCTGGCGGCCCAGTGCGACGACCGTGAGGTGGTGACCATCGAGGGCCTGGCCAGCGACGGGACCCGCCACCCGGTGCAGGAGGCGTTCATGCACCACGACGCCTTCCAGTGCGGCTACTGCACGCCCGGGCAGATCATGTCGGCGATCGGGCTGCTGGGCGAGGGCCGGGCGGCCAGCGACGCGGACATCCGCGAGTTCATGAGCGGCAACATCTGCCGCTGCGGCGCCTACTCCAACATCGTCGCCGCGATCCGCGAGGTCGCCGGGCGGGGGAGGGGGAGCTAGCCATGCGCGCGTTCGAGTACATCCGGGCCGCCGGCCCCGCGCAGGCCGTGGCGGCGGTCGCCGCCGACCCGGCGGCGGACTACCTCGCCGGCGGCACCACCGAGCTGGACCTGATGCTGAGGGACGGGATCATCTCCCCCGAACGGCTGGTCGACATCACCCGGCTGCCGCTGAAGTGGATCACCGCCGACACCGACGCGATCAGGGTCGGCGCCACCACCACGATGGAGGAGCTCGCCGCCGACCCTGCCGTGTCCGGGCGGCTGCCGTTCGTCCGCGACGCGCTGCTTGACAGCGCCTCGGTCCAGCTCCGCAACATGGCCACGATCGGCGGGAACCTGCTGCAGCGCACCCGCTGCCGGTACTTCCGCGACCCTGACGTCGGCGCCTGCAACAAGCGGCGGCCGGGTACCGGCTGCGCCGCGGTGACCGGGACCGCCCGGATGCACGCGATCTTGGGCGCGTCCCCGGACTGCATCGCGCCGCACGCCTCCGACCTGGCCGTGCCGCTGGTCGCACTGGACACGATCGTGCACGTCCTGGGCCCGGCAGGGATGCGCCGGGTGCCGCTCAACGGGTTCTACCTCAAGCCCGGTAATACCCCCGACAGGGAGAACGTCCTGGCGCACGGCGAGCTGATCACCCAGGTCGACATGCCGTTGCTGCCGCCCGGCGCGCGGTCGGCCTACCTGAAGGTCCGCGACCGCGCCTCCTATGAGTTCGCGCTCGCCTCGGCCGGGGTCGCCGTGGTCATGGAGGACGGGGTGATCCGGGAGGCACGGATCGGCCTGGGCGGCGTGGGCACGATCCCGTGGCGCGCCTGGGCCGCCGAGCAGGTGCTGCGCGGCGCGCCGCCCACCGGCGAGGCCTTCCGCGCCGCGGCCGAGGTCGCGGTGCGCGACCCGTTCACCGTGCCCGGCACCGCGTTCAAGGTCGAGCTGGCGAAACGGACGCTGGTGCGAGTCCTGCACACCGTGACGGAGGTGCGGCCATGACCACCCTTGAGGCCGTCCGGCTCATCGGACCGGGCGTTGACCGGGTAGACGGCCCGCTCAAGGTGACCGGCGCCGCGCCGTACCCGGGCGATTTCAGCTTTCCTCACCTGGCGCACGCCGCGCTCGTGCGGGCCACGGTGGCCGCCGGGCGGATCCGCCGGATCGACGCCACCGCCGCCGAGGCCGCGCCGGGCGTGCTGGCCGTCATCACCCATCGCAACGCCCCGCGCCTGGGGCGCGGCCCCAGCGCCGGGGGCATTTCGGCAGCCGCCGCCGCCGTTGCAGGACGACCGGATCCTGCACTACGGCCAGTACATCGGCGTCGTGGTGGCCGAGACCGCCCACGAGGCGACCGCCGCGGCCCGCCTCATCGAGACCGGCTACGAGCTGGCCGAGCCGCTGCTGGACCTGGACGACCCGCGGGCGGAAGTGCTGGCCAACCCGTGGGGCCTTGACGCCCACCGGGGCGACGTGGCGGCCGGGCTGGAATCCGCCGACGTCACGGTCGAGGAGACCTACACCACGCCGGACGAGACGAACAACCCGATGGGGCTGTTCGCCACGGTCGCCGCCTGGGACGGTGACTCGCTCACCGTCCACGACTCGACCCAGGGGACCGCCGGCGTCCGGTCGACGCTCGCGGCGGCCTTCGGGATCCCCGAGAGCGGGATCCGGGTGCTCGCGCCGTTCGTCGGCGGCGGGTTCGGCGCCGGAATCCGGGTCTGGCCGCACGTCGTCCTGGCGGCACTGGCGGCGCGGACGGCCGGGCGGCCGGTGAAGCTGGTGCTGACCCGCCCGCAGATGTTCACCGGCATCGGGCACCGGACCAGGACCGTCCAGCGCGTCCGGCTCGGCGCGGACCGCGGCGGGCACCTGACCGCGATCAGCCACGACGCCAAGGGGTCGATCTCGGTGGAGGACGAGACCTACGAGCCGGTCGCGGCCGACTCGGCCACGGCCTACGCCTGCCCTAACGTGGACACCCGGGACCTGCAGGCGCGGCTGAACATCCCGGTCCCGACGTTCATGCGCGCGCCCGGCGAGTCGCAGGGCAACTTCGCGCTGGAATCCGCCCTGGACGAGCTCGCCTATGCCCTCGGCATGGACCCGGTCGAGTTGCGGCTGCGCAACTACGCCGAGGACAACCCGCAGACTCGGCCTGCCGTGGTCGAGCAAGGCGCTGCGCGCCTGCTACGAGCGGGGCGCCGAGCGGTTCGGCTGGCGGGCCCGCGACCCGCGGCCTGGCTCGATGCGCGACGCCGAGGGCTGGCTGGTGGGCTACGGCATGGCCGGCGTCAGCTTCTTCTGGTTCCAGCTGCCCTGCCAGGCGAGGGCCACGGTCAGCCGGGACGGGACCGCGTTCGTGCGCAGCGCCGCGACCGACATCGGCACCGGCACCTACACCGTGATGACCCAGCTGTCCGCCGAGATCCTGGGCCTGGGACTGGACCAGGTCCGTTTCGACCTCGGCGACACCGACATGCCGATGGCGCCCACGGCGGGCGGCTCGGGCCTGACCGCGGCCCTGGGCAGCGCCGTCCGGGCCGCCTGCCGCAAGCTCATCCAGGCGTTCCTCGACACGGTCGCCGACGACGACGCCTCGCCCCTGCGCGGCTGCCGCCTCGACGAGGTGACGGCCGACGCGCGGCCGCATCCAGCGCATCGGCGAGCCGGCCCGCGGCGAGTCCTATGCCGCCATCCTCGCCCGGCACGGCCTGGACGAGCTGACCGCCGACGGCGACAGCGCCCCGCCCACTCCGCAGGACGCCGGCATGGCGCCCGCCGGCGCCTTCGCCGCCCGGTTCGCCGAGGTCCGCGTCGACCCCGACCTGGGCCAGGTGCGGGTCGCCCGGGTCGTGTCGGCGATCGACGGCGGGCGCATTCTCAACGAGAAGACCGCCACCAGCCAGATCATCGGCGGCACGGTCGGCGGCATCGGGATGGCGCTGCTCGAGGAGACCGTCACCGACCCGGGCACCGGCCGCATCGCCAACGCCACCTTCGGCGATTACCTCGTCCCGGTCAACGCCGACATCCCCGATCAGGAGGTCATCTTCGTCGGCGAGCCCGACCGGTTCAACCCGATCGGCGTCAAGGGGGTCGGCGAGGTCGGCCTGGTCGGCATGGCCGCCGCCATCGCCAACGCGGTCTTCCACGCCACCGGCCGCCGCGTCCGCTCCCTGCCGATCACCATCGACCAGCTCCTGTGACGCTGGCTATTGTGGACCGGTGCGGGTAGCGACGTGGAATGTCAACTCGGTCAAGCAGCGGGTTCCCCGGCTGCTGCCGTGGCTCGACGAGCGGCGGCCCGACGTGGTGTGCCTGCAGGAGGTCAAGCTCACCGGTGAGGCGTTCAGCGACCTGCTGGGCGCCGAGCTCGCCGCCCGGGGCTACGCGTTCGCCGTCCACGGGCAGGCCCAGTGGAACGGCGTGGCCATCTTGTCCAGGGCCGGGCTCGACGACGTAACTCTCGGGCTGCCAGGCGAGCCGGGCTTTCCCGCTCCAGCGACAAGGGAGGCGCGGGCGGTCTCCGCGTCCGTCGGCGGCATCCGCGTGCACTCGGTCTACGTGCCCAACGGCCGCGAGCCCGACTCGGACCACTACCGCTACAAGCTCGCCTGGCTCGCCGCCCTCAGGGTCGCGCTGGCGTCGGGCCCGGAAGCGGCACTGGTCTGCGGGGACATGAACATCGCCCCCGCCGACGCCGACGTCTTCGACCCGGCCGCCTATGTCGGCCAGACGCACGTCACGCCACCGGAGCGGGCCGCGCTCGCCGAACTGCGAGCACTCGGCCTGCGGGACGTGGTCCGCGACCGCTGGCCGGACAGCCGGGTCTTCACCTACTGGGACTACCGCGCGGGCATGTTCCACCAGGACCTGGGCATGCGCATCGACCTGATCCTGGCCAGCGCCCCGGTAGCGGCCCGGGCCCGCGCGGCCTGGGTGGACCGCAAGGCCCGCAAGGGCACCGCCCCCAGCGACCACGCCCCGGTCATCGTCGACCTGGACGAGGCCCCCGACGGGGACATAGGCCCCGTCGTCCCGCCCCCCTCGTCCCGCCCCGCCCCCCGCCGCCCCCCCAAGCTCCCCCAGTCCGGCTAGCCCGCCCCGCCGCGAAACCCGCCCCGCCGCGAAACCCGCCACCGCACCAGGTGGATCCCGCGATCGACTTCAGGCGGCGCTGCCGCTTCCCCGCCACCGCGAGGGACGGGAACCGCCGCCAGTATCCTGTTCCATCGGTTGTTCCGTTCTGCGATGCTATGAGTCGGAATGCGTAGAGCCGCGTTCTCTGAATCCGTGAACCACGTTCTTGGAGGCATCGTGACGGTTCCGGGTGGGCCGACGACGATCGTCGGGCAGATTCGCCAGCTTGCGAAGACGCGCGGCGAGGACATCGTCTACCGTCATGTCGCCATGGACGGCACCGAGCGGGCGGTCACCTGGGAGTGGCTGGACCGGCGGTCGAGCCAGCTCGCCGGCGAGCTGCGCGATCGCGGCGTGGGCTTCGGCGACCGGGTCGGGCTCGGCCTGCGCAACTCGCCCGAGCTCGTGCTCGGCGTCTTCGCCACGTGGAAGGTGGGCGCGGTGCCGGTCCCGGTGCGCTGGGACGTGCCAGACTGGGAGCTGGCCCGGCTGCACGAGGTCATCGAGCCGCGCGTCTACCTCAGCGGGCCCGACCTGGAATGGATCGAGGCGACCGGGGACCAGCCCGTGCCTGACCTGCCGGACGTCATCTCGCCGCACCTGCAGGGGATCTGCAGCAGCGGCGCGACCGGCACGCCCAAGATCATCCTGAGCGCCCAGCCGGCGCTGCTTGACCCGGTGTTCGGCCGGGTGTTCGCGCAGCTGTGGATGCCGGTCGAGCGGCCGCAGGACATCCTCGTGCTCGCCCCGATGTACCACGTGAACGCGTTCGCCACGCTGCACAGCATGCTGGCGGGGGACCGGCTGGTCGTGCTGGAGAAGTTCGACGCCAGGCGCGCGATCGACGTCATCGGCAAGCACCGGATCACGACGTTCACCGCGACGCCCACCATGCTGCAGCGGATCGCCGACGTGCCCGGCGTCGATGACGTGGACCTGTCCAGCCTGGTCTGGATCTTGCAGGGGGCCGCGCCGATGCCGCCCTCGCTCGTGCACCGGTGGGCCGCGCTGATCGGGGCCGACCGGATCATCATGGCCTACGGGTCGACCGAGGACTTCGGCCTGACCGCGCTGCGCGGCGATGAGTGGATGGGGCACCAGGGCAGCGTGGGCAGGCCGCTGCCGGGCACGGAAGTGAAGATCCTCGGCGAGGACGAGAAGGGCCTGCCGGCCGGGGAGATCGGCGACGTCTTCCTGCGGTCGGCCAGCGGCGGGTCCAGTTACCTGGGCGACGTGCCGCAGGCGCGCCGCACCGCCGACGGCTTCGCGACGATGGGCGACCTCGGGCACCTCGACGCCGACGGCTTCCTCTACCTGGCCGACCGGCGGGCCGACCTGATCATCACCGGCGGCGCGAACGTCTTCCCCGCCGAGGTCGAGTCCGCGCTGATCGACCACCCGAAGATCGCCGACATCGTCGTGGTCGGCCTGAAGGACCCCGAATGGGGCCGCCGCGTCCACGCCATCATCGAGCCCGCCGACCCCCGGACGCCGCCGACGGCGCAGGAGGTCAGGGACTACGCCAAGAGCCGGCTGGCGGCCTACAAGGTGCCGAAGACGATCGAGGTCGTCGACGCCATCCCGCGCAGCGAGGCCACGAAGGTCAACCGCGGGCGCCTCATCGAAGCCCGCGGCGGCTGAGCGCCCGCTGCCCCGTTGCCGGTGCCGAACGACTCCGTGGAAAAAGTTTTGGCTTTGCGGCGTCAGAACACCGCAAAGCCAAAACGTTTTCGCATGTTGCCGTGTGCGTGCTGGTTCGCTGGCTCTAGCCGCGCCGCTCATCCTCGGCGGGTGATGCTCATCGCCCGCCCGCGGGTCATGCTGGGCCGCACGTCCGCCCGGCCGCGTCAGGCCGGCCGGGCGGGCCGACGCTAAGCAGGGGGGATGGCGGGGGGGAAATGAGGCCTGAGGGCGACGCGGCAGGGGGATGGCGGGCGGGGAAAAGGGAAGAGGGCGACGCGGCAGGGGGACGGCGGGCGGGGAAGGACAGCGACCCAGAGCGCCGGCGGCTCGACGAGGCCGACCACGGCGGCATTCCGTGGCGGCGCTGGGGGCCGTACCTGAGCGAGCGCCAGTGGGGAACCGTCCGGGAGGATTCCGGCGGTGGCCACGACTCCTGGTCGGCCTTCACCCACGATCAGGCCAGGTCACGGGCCTACCGGTGGGGCGAGGACGGGCTGGCGGGCATCTGCGACGACAAGCAGCAGCTATGCCTCGCCATCGCCTTGTGGAACGAGCGGGACCCGATCTTGAAGGAGCGGCTGTTCGGCCTCACCAACGCCGAGGGAAACCACGGGGAAGACGTCAAGGAATGCTATTACTACCTCGACGCCACGCCCACGTCGTCCTACCTGCGGATGCTGTACAAGTACCCGCAGGCCGAGTTCCCCTACGCCCGCCTGGTCGCCGTCAACGCCGCGCGCGGCAAGTCCGAGCCGGAATACGAGCTGATCGACACCGGGATCTTCGACGACGGCCGGTACTTCGACGTGGAGGTCGAGTACGCGAAGGGCGCGCCCGATGACCTCCTGCTCCAGGTCACCGTGCACAACCGAGGGCCGGACGAGGCCCGGGTGCACGTGCTGCCGACGCTGTGGTTCCGGCACACCTGGTCCTGGGCCGGCGGCAGCGAGCGACCGGGACTGTGGGCCGAAGCCGACGCCCATGGCCGCGCCGTGATCCGGGCCGACCACGGCAAGCTGGGAGCGCGCTGGCTGCGGGCCGACGCCCCGGTGCCGGTCCTGGCCACCGAGAACGAGACCGACAACGAGCGCGTCTTCGGGTCGCCCAACGACACGCCCTACGTGAAGGACGGCATCGACCGGGCCGTGGCGGGCGGCGACGCCTCGGCGGTCAACCCGCGGGGCACCGGCACCAAGGCGGCCCTGCACTACGTGCTGGACGTCCCGGCCGGGGGCAGCGCGACGCTGCGGGCCCGGCTGAATGACCGCGACGCGCGGCTCGGCGAGGACTGCGACCCGTTCGGCGACTTCGGCGCGATAATGAGCGCCCGCAGGGACGAGGCCGGGCGCTTCTACGCGGGACTGCTCGGCGGCCTGAGCGAGGACCAGCAGCTCGTCTGCCGGCAGGCGTTCGCCGGCATGCTGTGGTCCAGGCAGTACTACGGCCTCGACATGGAGCGGTGGCTGCTGGACCATGGCGCCGACCCGCTGGCCGGCGGCACCGGGCTGCCGAACGAGGAGTGGCGCCACCTCATCGCCGACGACATCATCTCCATGCCCGACAAGTGGGAGTACCCGTGGTTCGCCGCCTGGGACCTCGCCTTCCACGCCGTGCCGCTCGTCCTGGTGGACGCCACGTTCGCCAAGAGGCAGCTCAACCTGCTGCTGAACAGCCGCTACCTGCACCCCAACGGCCAGCTCCCGGCGTATGAGCCGAGCTTCGGCGACGTGAACCCGCCGGTCCACGCGTGGGCGACGTGGTTCGTCTACGACCTGGAGAAGGTCATGACCGGCCGGGCCGACCGGGCCTTCCTGGAGAACGCCTTCCGCAAGCTGACGCGGAACTTCACCTGGTGGCTCAACCGGAAGGACGCCGACGGCCGCAGCATCTTCCAGGGCGGCTTCCTTGGCCTGGACAACGTCGGGGTGTTCGACCGCGGCGCGCAGCTGCCCGGCGGAGGCCGGATCGACCAGGCCGACGGCAGCGCCTGGATGGCGCTGTACTGCCAGACCATGGCCCAGATGGCGGTCGAGCTAGCCCATGAGAACCCGGCGTACCTGGAGGACGCGCGCTCGCTGATGGAGAACTTCGCCTGGATCGCCGCGGCGACCAGCCACGTGGGCAGTGGCGGAGCCGGGCTGTGGGATGAGGCGGATGGCTTCTTCTACGACGTGCTGCGCCGCCCGGACGGCAGCGCCATTCCGCTGAAGGTGCGCTCGGCCGTGGGGCTGTTGCCGTTGTGCGCCGTGACGGTGTTCGACTCCCGGCTGCGCGCCCAGTTCCCCGAGCTCGTGCAGGACATGGCCCGGTTCATGGACCGCCACCCCGCCGTCCTGGCGGCGATGCCGATGCACGGACAGCAGTCGGGGGAAGACGGGCCGATGCTGGCGGCGCTGTTCGACGAGGGCCGGCTGCGCCGCATCCTGGCCAGGATGCTGGATGAGGAGGAGTTCCTCGGGCCGTTCGGCATCCGCGCGCTGTCGCGCTCGCACGCCGCGCATCCCTACGTCTTCATCCTCGACGGGCAGGAGTACCGGGTCGGCTACCAGCCCGCCGAATCAGAAACGGACATGTTCGGCGGGAACTCCAACTGGCGAGGCCCGGTGTGGTTCCCGGTCAACGTCATGATCATCCGGGCGCTGCTGCTCCTCTACAGGTACTTCGGCGACGAGTTCACCGTCGAGTGCCCCGTGGGATCGGGCAAGCAGTCCACCCTGTACCAGGTCGCCCAGGAGATCGCCGAACGGCTGACCGCCACGTTCCTTCGCGACCCGAGCGGCTGCCGGCCCGTGCACGGCGGCCAGGCCCTCCTTCAGGACGACCCGCACTGGCGCGACCTCGTCTTGTTCTACGAGTACTTCCACGGCGACGACGGGTCCGGGATCGGCGCCAGCCACCAGACCGGCTGGACCGGGCTGGTCGCGGTGCTGCCCCTGCTGTTTCGCGGCGTGACCGCCGAGATGCTGCGCGACGAGGCGCTCGATGTGCCGGTTTGACCAGGTAATCGCGCTCGGGCTGTCCGTACCGGAGTAGGGACAGACCCTGGTGGCGAGGCGACGTCCGTTGCTGCGCCCGGCCGCCATGGGCGGCCGTGCCCGGCTTTGCGTGAATGCCCCGGCGTCCAGGTTCATCCCGGCAGGGTGACCCCTCGGGCACGCCCGCGGGAGAACACTGGACGAACGGTAGATCGGGCTGATGCCTGGGGTGGTGGGCGGGAGGAAAGCGGGGCTGATGCCTGGGGTGGTGGGCGGGACAAAAGCAGCCGATGCCTGGGGTGGTGGGCGGGAGGAAACAGGCCGGGACGGGGTAGGGGAGAGGTGAGGAGAGATCATGTCGTCTACCGGAGTAAGCAGCCTGGATGCCAGCATCGACAAGGCCAATGCCTGGCTCGCCGATATCGACGGCGAGTTCGGCACCGGGGACCGGCGCCTCGCCTACCGGGTGCTGCGGGCCTGGCTGCACTGCCTGCGGGACCGCCTCACCGTGGAGGTAGCCGCGCACTTCGCCGCGCAGCTGCCCGAGTTGCTGCGCGGCGTGTTCTACGACGGATGGAACCCCAGCCGCCTCCCGTGCAAGTACGACCGCGCCGAGTACCTGGCCCGGTTCGCCCGCGAGGCCCGGGTGCACGACTCCGAGGTGGTCAAGTCCGCCAGGATCGTCACCGTGGTGGCCCAGCGGCACGCCTCGCCCGGCGTGGTGACTCAAGCGTTCCGGCTGCTGCCCGCCGACCTGCGGGACCTGCTGGAGCCCGTCGAGGCGGAGCCGGTCGCTGGCGGTGGGCGCTGACGCCAGGCGGGCCCACGGCTCGCGGCGGGCCCACCGCCCGCAGCCGCCGCAGGAAATGGTCAGGAGGTCAATGGTTTTCGCCGATCGTCAAGACGCCGGCCGCCAGCTCGCCGCCCGGCTCGGGCACCTGCGGGGCGAGCACGTCGTCGTCCTCGGCCTGCCCAGGGGCGGGGTCCCGGTCGCGTTCGAGGTAGCGCGCTCGCTCGGCGCGCCGCTTGACGTCATCATGGTGCGCAAGCTGGGCGTGCCGTTCCAGCCCGAGCTGGCCATGGGCGCGGTCGGGGAGGGCGGCGTGCGGATCGTCAACCCCGGCATCGTCGCGGAAGCCCGGGTGCCGCCGGGCGAGGTGGCGGCCGTCCAGGCCCGGGAGCAGGCCGCGGTGCAGGCCCGGGCCGCGCGCTACCGGGCCTCGTGGCCCCGCCAGCCGCTGGACGGGCGGGTGGCGGTGGTGGTCGATGACGGAATCGCCACCGGCTCCACGGCCCGTGCCGCCTGCCAGGTCGCCCGGGCGCACGGGGCGGCGCGGATCGTGCTCGCCGTGCCCGTCGCGCCGCCCGGATGGCAGGCCAGAATGGGCGGGGACGCCGACGAGATGATCTGCGTCGCCACGCCACCGGGATTCTTCGCCATCGGCGAGTTCTACGCCAGCTTCCCCCAGGTCTCCGATAACGAGGTCATCGGCTGCCTGCGCCGCGCCGCGCCCGCCCAGGTCACCGCGCAGGGCAGCGCGCCGGGCGTGGAGAGCGCGGCCGACCCGACCGCCCCCGGTGAGGAAGTGGCGCCGCGGGCCGGCGCCATCCGGCTGGCCGGCTGGCTGGCAGTGCCGCCGGACGCCACCGAGATCGTGGTCTTCGCCCACGGCAGCGGCAGCAGCAGGCACAGCCCGCGTAACCAGTACGTTGCCAGCGTCCTGAACGACGCCGGGCTGGGCACGCTCCTGTTCGACCTGCTCACGCCCGAGGAGGAAGAGGACCGGGCCAACGTGTTCGACCTTGGCCTGCTCGCCGGGCGGCTGGTCGCGGTGACCAGCTGGCTGCGCGCCCAGCCGCGCGCGGCGGACGCCGCCATCGGCTACTTCGGTGCCAGCACCGGTGCCGCGGCGGCGCTGTGGGCGGCCGCCGAGCCCGGTGCCGGGATCGCGGCCGTGGTGTCCCGCGGCGGCCGTCCCGACCTGGCCCGGCCCAGGCTCGGGGCGGTGACCGCGCCGACGCTGCTCATCGTCGGCGGGCACGACGAGGTCGTGCTGGACCTCAACCGCCGCGCCCAGGCGGAATTGCGCTGCGAGAACGAGCTGAGCGTGGTGCCCGGGGCGAGCCACCTGTTCGAGGAGCCCGGGACCCTCGACGCCGCCGCCGGGCTGGCCAGCGACTGGTTCCGGGGCCACCTCGCGGTCGGCTACGCGGGCACGCGGATGTGAATGCCGCCGGATAGGCCCGGTCTGTCCGCAGGAGGCGAGAACGCCTGCCTTGCAAGGCGAGAAGTTCCCCTTGCCGCCGCCCCGGGCGGGCTTGTATGGTTACGTTGCGCGGCGGTACCGCGCCGCACGGTCCCCCCCCTCCGTGCTGGCTAGCTCGCCTTGCAGCGCCCCCGTCTGCGAGGGGCTGAGCGCGGTACCGCCGCTTTTCATGCCCGGCCGCGGGCACTGTCTTCAGGGAGCACGGTCCTTCGGCACGCAATTGCGTCTAGCCGCCGATGGCCGTGGCCACGATGGCGCGTGCCTCCTCCTGGATGGCGGCGAGGTGGTCCGGGCCGCGGAAGGACTCGGCGTACAGCTTGTAGATGTCCTCGGTGCCCGACGGGCGGGCGGCGAACCAGCCGGACTCGGTGACGACCTTGAGCCCGCCGATCGGCGCGCCGTTGCCGGGCGCCGTCGTCAGCGCCGCCAGGATCTTCTCCCCGGCCAGCTCGCTGGCCGGCACCTGCTCCGGCGACAGCCTGGCCAGCGCCGCCTTCTGCTCCCGGGTGGCGGGCGTGTCGACGCGGGCGTAGGCGGGCGCGCCGTAGGCCTGGGTCAGGGCGCCGTACAGCTGCGACGGGGTCTGCCCGGTCACCGCCGTGATCTCCGAGGCGAGCAGCGCGAGGATGATCCCGTCCTTGTCGGTCGACCACGGTGACCCGTCCCGCTGCAGGAACGACGCCCCCGCGCTCTCCTCGCCGCCGAACGCGACCGAGCCGTCGAGCAGGCCCGGCACGAACCACTTGAACCCGACCGGCACCTCAAGCAGCGGGCGGCCCAGGCTCGCCGCCACCCGGTCGATCATCGAGGAGCTGACCAGCGTCTTGCCGACGGCCGCGCCGGGCGACCAGCCGTCCCGGTGCCGGTACAGGTAGTCGATGGCGACCGCGAGGTAGTGGTTGGGGTTGAGCAGCCCCGCGTCCGGCGTGACGATGCCGTGCCGGTCGGAGTCGGTGTCGTTCCCGGTCGCGATCGCGAACTCGTGCTGGCGGCGGATCAGGCTGGCCATCGCGAACGGCGATGAGCAGTCCATCCGGATCTTGCCGTCCCAGTCCAGGGTCATGAACCGGAACGTCGGGTCGACCTCGGGGTTGACGACCGTGAGGTCGAGGCCGTAGCGCTCGCCGATCTCGCCCCAGTACGCGACGCTCGCCCCGCCGAGGGGGTCGGCGCCGATGCGGATCCCGGCGTCCCGGATGGCGGCCATGTCGACCACGCAGTCCAGGGCCGCCACGTAGCTGCCGAGGAAGTCGAACGTCCCGGTCGTCTCCGCGGCGACCGCCCGCGCGTACGGCATCCGGCGCACGCCCGTCAGTCCCGCGCTGAGCAGTTCGTTCGCCCGGTCCTGTATCTCCTTGGTGACGTCGGTCCCGGCCGGCCCGCCGTCGGGCGGGTTGTACTTGAAGCCGCCGTCCGTCGGCGGGTTGTGCGAGGGCGTGACCACGATCCCGTCGGCCCGCGGCCCGCGGCCGGCCCGGTTATGCGCCAGGATCGCCTGGGAGACCGCCGGCGTGGGCGTGTACCCGCCACGGGAGTCCGTCAGCACCCGCACGCCGTTGGCGGCGAGCACCTCAAGCGCGCTGGCCTGGGCCGGCTCGCTGAGCGCGTGCGTGTCGGCCCCCAGGTACAGCGGCCCGTCGATGCCATGGGCCGCCCGGTAGTCGCAGATCGCCTGGGTGGTGGCGATGATGTGGTCCTCGTTGAACGTCGCGGTGAACGCCGACCCCCGGTGCCCGGACGTGCCGAAGGTCACGCGCTGCGCCACCTCGCCGGGGTCGGGGTGGACCGTGTAGTAGGCGGTGACCAGCTTGGCGACGTTCACCAGGTCACCAGGGGCAGCGGGCTGCCCCGCACGCGGATCGGCCATGTCGCCATACTCGCACAGCCGGCCGCTCGGCCGCCGGGGGCCACCCCGCCAGCGCCGGCCCGAGGGCCTTGCAAACATCTAGATGAATCGCTAGCGTTCACGCAGGAAACCCCACCCCGCCCGCCCCCGAACGGACCGCCTCATGTCGCACCCGGCCTTCCACCTCTTCCTCCCGCAGATGCGCATGACCCACGAGGCCATCGTGAGCCGCGCGCTCGCCGCCGAGTCCGCCGGGTTCGAGGGGATCGCGTTCATGGATCACCTGGCCCCGCCGCTGGCACTTGAGCACGACATGTGGGAGGCGATGAGCATCGCCGGCTGGGTCCTGGCCCGCACGACCACCCTGCACGCCGGCCACCTCGTCCTGTGCGATCCCCTCCGCCACCCGGCGGTCCTCGCCCGGCAGGTCACCTCGCTCGACCACGCCTCCGGGGGCCGGTTCGAGCTGGGCATCGGCTGGGGCTCGGTTCCGGAGGAACTCCAGGCGTTCGGGGTCGGCGCCGCCGGGCCAGCCGAGCGCGCCGGGCGGCTGGCCGAGTCGCTCGACATCATGCGCCGCCTGTGGACCGGCGACGTCGTCGACTACCAGGGCGAGTACTTCACGCTGGCCGGCGCCCGGCAGCGGCCCGCGCCGACCGGGCACATCTCCGTCACGGTCGGCGGCGTCGGGCAGCGCACCCTGGAGATGGCCCGCGCCCGCGCCGACTGGCTGAACGTCCCGATCCATCACCTCGACAAGCTCGACGAGATCCGCGATCGCGCCGGGCACCTGCGCGTCTCCACCCAGCCGATGGTCGCCCTGCTGCCCGACGAGGCCCACCGCGACGAGGTCACCGCGCTCGCCCAGCGCCGCTTCGGCGCCGGCGCCATGGGGCGCAACCTGGTGATCGGCACCGCCCCCGAGCTTGCCGAGTACTTCGAGAAGATGCACAAGCGAGGGGTAGACCGCTTCTACGTCTGGTTCGCCGACTTCGCCCCGGTCCAGACCCTGGAACGCTTCGCCGAGGTCATCGCCACCGCCTAGCACCACCCCCGCCGACCCCCGCGCCCCCCCGTCGCCGCCCGCCACCGCAGGCCGCCGCATCCCACCGCGACCCGCCGCCCGTGCCCACCCCGGGCCTCCCGCCGCCCCCGCCCCGGGCCCGCCGCCCCCGCGAGGCCGCCGCCCCCGGCCCCCGCCCCAGGTGAGTCACACCAGCATCAGGATTTCGCTTCCCATGTGAAACGGCCCTTTTTCGGCCTGATTCGCGCCCTAAAAGGGCAGTTTCGCATGGGAAGCCAACAGGAGGGACTCCTGTGACTCGCCAGAAGGCTTCAACGACGACGCCCTGGACGTTGCCCCGAGCCGGGCGGCCGGCCTGAACCAGGCCCGCCCGAGGAAGGCGCCGGCATCGGCAAAACATGTAGATACTTAAAACTTGTCCCCGGCTCCGGCGCGGGCGAGTATCGGGGCGCGGCGCGAGGTGTGCCGCGTGAGAAGGGACACGGATGAGGTTCGACCTGACGGCCGACCAGCGGCTGCTGCAGTCCGCCACCGCGCAGTTCCTCGGCCAGGCCAGCCCGGTCGCCGTGACGCGCGCGCTGCATGACGCGGGCCGGTCCTTCGACCGCGGCACCTGGCGGCAGGGCGCGGAACTGGGCTGGACCTCGCTGCTGGTCGGGGAGGAGCTCGGCGGCGGCAGCGTCTCGGGCGCGGGGCTCATCGACGCGACGATCATCGCCGGGCAGTCCGGCAGGCTCGCCGCCCCGGGGCCGTTCCTGGCCGTCAACGTCGTCGCCGCCGCGCTGGCCGAGGCGCCGAACGCCGGCGCCCACGCCGCGCTCATCACGCGGCCGCTGGCCGGCGAGGCCATCGGCACGTGGGCGTGCTGCCCGCCGGGCGGCGGCTGGGATCCGGCCGCCGGCGCGGTCCAGGCGGTCCCGGCCGGCGACGGCTACCGCCTCAGCGGCGTCCAGGAGGGCGTCGAGGAGCACCTCGCCGGCCGGGTCACCGCCGCCGTGCGCGGCGGTCAGCTCCCGCCCGCCGCCAGCTCGGTGATCCGCCTGTTCAGCGGGGAGGTCGCCACCCGCAGGGCCGAGATCGCCGTGGAGGTGGCCGGCCCGGCGGCGGTGATGCACCCCGGCGCCGCGGCCCCGCGGGCCGCGGCGGCGCTTCGTCGGCCGCCAGGGCGCCTCGCTCGGCGGCGGGAGCACCGAGATGGCGCGCAACATCATCAGCGAGCGGCTCCTGGGGATGCCCCGGGAGCACGCCGCCGACAAGGGCGTGCCGTTCAGCCAGGTCAGGCGGGGCCGCTAGGGCGGAGTCACCCCCCGAACTGCCCCAGGCTTTCCTCGCTGACCTCCACCCCGGCACCCAGGACCGAGTCGGCCGGCATTTCCCGCTCCTCGGGCAGCGCGACCGTGACCGCGGTCTCGTCCTGGCTCGTGTCGATCCGGACGATCACGCCGCCGGTGTCGCCGAGCGCGTGCACGGCGTCCCGCGCCGAGAGCGTTCCGGCCGCCGTGTGCCGGAAGTATCGATAGGCCATGTCCTGTCTCCTTACACCGTGGCCTGGCAGCTGCGGCTGCGGTCTTGTACCTCGACGTACTCGGCCTGCGCCTCGACGACCGCGCCCGCCGGGAGGCCGGTCAGGGTGTAGAACGTCGCGCCGATGCCCTGCTCGAGGTTGGCGTCCGGGTATGACCAGGTGATCGGCTGCCCCGGCGGGCGCAGGTACAAGACCGTGGCGCCGCCGCCCGGGTAGCTGACGCCCAGCAGGATCCGGGTGAGCGCCAAGATGTTGGACCCCCGGTTCTCCAGCCACAACTGGGCCGTCGTTCCGGAGACGTTGACGGAGATGTCCAGGTTGACGTTGGCGTTGAACAACTGCTGCGGCCAGCTGCATGCCATCGGCGTGACCTCCTTAGATGGTCCGTTCGTAGCCATCCAGAGGGTGAAGCCAGCACGCCAGATACCTGCGCGGGCGACGAGGCGCCCGGCACGTCAGCGGAACTTGTACCGGACGGGCAGGTGCTTGAGGCCGCCGACGAAGGTCGTGGCGGTCCACTCGGGCGTGCCCGCGAGGCCGATGGACTCCAGCCGCGGCAGCAGCTCGGCGAACAGGGCGCGGATCTCCATCCGGGCCAGCGCCGCGCCCAGGCAGTAGTGCGCCCCGAAGCCGAACGCGAGGTGCTTGTTGGGGTCGCGCCCTGACGTCGAACGTGAACGGGTCGGTGAACACCGCCTCGTCGCGGTTGGCCGACGGGTAGGACAGCAGCACCGACTCGCCCTTGGCGACCGGGACGCCGCGCAGGACGGTGTCGGCCGAGGCCGTGCGCATGAACTCCTTGACCGGGGTGACCCAGCGGATCATCTCGTCGGCCGCGGTCGTCATCAGGCCGAGGTCCGCCCGCAGCCGGGCCAGCTGGCCCGGGCGCTCCAGCAGGGCGTGCAGGCCGCCCGCGATGGTGGAGCTGGTGGTGTCGTGGCCGGCGGTGGCGATGATGACGTAGTAGGACATGGTCTCCACGTCGTTGAGCGGGGTGCCGTCCACGACGGCGTTCGCGATCGCGGAGGCGAGGTCGTCGGTGGGGTGCGCCCGCCGCGCCGCGGTGAGCTCCTGGAAGTAGGCGAAGAAGTCCATCATCACGCTCAGCCGGCTGTCCTTGGCGTCGCCGCGCGCCATCTCCGCGTCCTGGGCGCCGAACAGCTCCCGGGTGAGCTGGAGCATCCGCGGGTAGTCGGACTCGGGCAGGCCGAGCAGCGACATGATGACGTACAGCGGGTAGTGCACGGCGATCTCGCCCGCGAAGTCGCACTCCCCGCCCAGGCCCGCCATCCGGTCGACGTGCACGCGCGCCAGCTCCCGCACCCGGGCCTCGAGCACGCGCATGGCCCTGGGGCGGAACCAGTCCGCGCCGATGGCCCGCACCACCCGGTGGTCCGGGTCGTCCATGTTGACCAGCGTCCTGACCCGGAAGTCGCTGTTGGCCTTCTCCGACCTGGCGGTGGCCAGGGCCGGCCGCGGCTCGCTGAGCCACCGCGCGCCGTCCCGCTCGACCTCCATGATGTCGGCGTGCCGCGTCACGGCGTAGAAGGGCCGGTAGCCCGGGGCCTCGACCGGGTGGACCGGCGCCTGGCGGCGCAGCACCGCCAGCCCGTCATGCAGTCGTGCCTCGTCGGTGTAGGCGAGGGGATCGGCGAGCATCAGGCCGGCCTGCTCGATCGTCATGGTCATGGCTCGGGCACCCTCGATCAAGTCCCTTCGCGTTGCGATCGGCTTCCCGGCAAGCCTATGCTATACCTCTAAATATTTTCGACCAAGGGGCGAGCGGGCCGGGGGCAGGTCCTTAACCCTCTCTTCAACGGACGACAAGGGGCGACCAGTTGGCCAGTGCGAACCGGGGGGGTGCCGACCAGGGAGGTGCCGCAGCGCGTCGCCGACGAGCTCCGCGCGCTCATCGTCAGCGGCGAGCTGGCCGACGGCGCGTCGCTTGGCCGGGAGCCCGATCTCGTCGAGCGGTTCGGCGTGTCGCGGCCCTCGCTGCGGGAGGCGCTGCGCATCCTGGAGGCCGAGGGCCTGATCACGGTGGAGCGCGGCGTGCGCGGCGGGGTCGTCGCCCACGAGCCCCGACCAGCGCATGACGGCCCGCACCGCCGCCATGGTGCTGCGCTCGCGCAACGTGTCGCTCGCCGACGTCTTCGAGGCCCGGGCGATGCTGGAGCCCGCGGCGGCGCGGAAGATCGCGGCCATGCCGGCCCGCCAGCGCCGGGCCGCCGTCGCCGAGCTCACCGCCCTCATCGAGGCGGAAGAGGAGACGATCAAGGACCCGGAGGCGTTCGCCCTGCGCCAACGCCGAGTTCCACGAGCGGCTCGTGGCGCTGGCGGGCAACCAGACGATGACCATCGTCGTCGAGATGCTCAATGAGATCGTCGCCCGCGCCATCACGGCCGTGACCAGGGACGACGCCGTCATGGGATCGCTCGCCATCCGCCAGCGGGGCATCCGGTCGCAGCAGCGGCTCGTGCGCCTGCTGGACGAGGGCGTCCCCGTCGCCGCCGAGGAGCACTGGCGCACCCACATGGCGCTCGTGGCCAAGGTCATGCTCGGGCAAGATGCATCGACGGTAGTCGACCTCGTGCACCACTACGACTAGCCCCGAGACCACCGTTAGTCACGCAGGCCACTGGCGCGCCTCTTGCATCGGGCTCCTGAAGCGCCCGGCGCCCTCAGCCGCCGTGCGCCCTGGTCGCCCATCCGGCCGCCGCGCGGGCGCGGGCCATGATAACGCGAGGGCCGATGAGCGCCGCCCCGGCCGCGATGCCCGCCCCCCCGGCCGCGAGGAACGGCACCCCGGCCGCGAGGAACGGCACCCCGACGACCACGTCGCCGTCGATGTCCGCTCCGCCGTGCGCGACGCACGCGATCCCGAACGCGACGGTCGCCGCCCCGGCCAGCGCCTGGCGGCCGGCGATGACCGCCGCCCCGGCCGCGATGACCGCCGCCCCGGCCGCGACGACGGTTGCCCCCGCCGCGATGGCCGTTGCCCCGGCCAGCGCCCGAGCGCCGGCGATCTCTTCCGCCGCCCCGAACGCGATGCCCGCCGCCCCGAACGCGATGAGCGCCACCCCAGCCGGGACCCGGCGGCCGGCGATGAGCGCCGCCCCGGCCGCGATGATCGCCGCCCCGAGGGCGACGACCGCTATTTCGGCTGCGGCGGACGCCGCCTCGGCCGATCCCTGACGGGCGGCGAAGGCGGTCATCCCGAACAAGATGACCACCGCCCCGACCGCGATGGACGTCGCCCCGGCCAGGGCATCACGGCCGCAGATGAGCGCCGCCCCGAACGTGACGACCACCGCCCCGATCGCGAAGAACAGCGCCCCGGCCACGACCTGGAAGTGGGCGATGCCCGCCGCCCCGAACGCGACCGACGCCGCCCCGGCCCCGACGGACGCCGCCCCGGCCAGGAGTCGGGTCGCGGATCCCAGCTCCCTCGTCGCCAGGACGGCGGCCACGGTCAGCACCGCTGCCATGGTCGCCGCGACACTGAAGGCCGGCCCGGCGCTCAAGGCCGCGACGACCGCCGCGCATCCCGCCGGCGCCAGGAACAGCCACGAGGCGTACCGGGGCAGCGGCACGCCCGGGCCCGGCCCTCGCCTCCACGCCGCCGCCGTCACCACCGCGGACAGGGCGACCGCCGCGGCGAACTCGTAATAGCCGGCCTTGCCGCTGACGTCGCTGACGCCCAGGCCGCCGGCGAAGCTGGCCAGGCAGGCCGACAGCCGTCCCGGCCACGCGCGATCCGGTCGGCGCTCGCTCCCGGCCGCGCCGTCCGGCCCCTCGTCCGGCCCGCCCGGCCGATCACTCAACGTGCCACCTGCCGCTTCGTTCCATCGGGGGCAGGTTAGCCCCATTCCGTGCCGCCCGGCGGACAGTTGCGCAGCGTTGCGCGGCGCCTCGGCACCGGGTCCCGCCCGCGGGGAGGGGACCCCGGCTAGCCTCAAAGGCATGACGGACAGCGGTGAACGGAAAGGCGCGTCCGGCTGCCGGACGGCGCTGGTGACGGGCGGGACGAGCGGGCTTGGGCGGGCGATGGCGGCCGCGCTGGCCGGGGCCGGGGTGAGCGTCGCGCTGACCGGGCGGTCAGGGCAGCGCGCCGCCGAGGTCGCCGGGTCGCTGCCGGGCGCGCTCGGCGTCGAGATGGACGTGCGCGACGAGCGGTCGGTCGCCCGCGCCGTGGACATGGCGTGGTCGCGCCTGGACGGCATCGACATGCTGGTGAACAACGCGGGCATCGGCATGCGCACGGTCAACCCGCGCTTCATGACCGAGTCCCGCGGCTTCTGGACCGTGCCGCCCGAGGGGTTCCGCGACGTGATCGAGACCAACCTGACGGGCTACTTCCTGGTGGCCCGCGAGGTCGCGCCGCGCATGCTCGCGGCCGGCGGCGGCCGGATCGTGAACGTCTCGGTGAGCAACGCCACGATGACCCGGGCGGGCTTCGTCCCCTACGGCCCCTCGCGGGCGGGCACGGAGTCGCTGTCCCGGATCATGGCGGCCGACCTGCGCGGCACGCCGGTCACCGTGAACATGCTGCTGCCCGGCGGCGCCACCCGCACCGGCATGGTGCCCGCCGCGGCCGCGGCCGGGCTGCCGGGCCTGCTGGAGCCGGAGATCATGGGCCCGCCCATTGCCTGGCTCGCCTCCGCCGCGGCGGCCGGTGTCCATGACGAGCGGATCGTGGCGGCGGAATTCGAGCAGTGGCTGGGGCAGCGCTCGCCCAGCGCCGGTAAGGACGCGTCGAGTTTTCCGCGCCCGCCTCACCATATCTCCAGCTTGTTCCCAGGGTTCTCTTAACCAGCGTTCGTGGGCGTCCCAGACCGCCTGGCGATACTCGTTTCCATGAGCGACATATACAAGGGAATCGGCACGGGCGACGTGCCGACCGCGCCACTGCGCGTGCCCGGGGCGGCCCCTGGCGCTCCCGGCGGCAAGGCAACGGCCCGCGCAACGGCGCGTGGTCCCC
The DNA here is from genome assembly GCA_963735415.1 of uncultured Actinomycetota bacterium. GTDB lineage: Bacteria > Actinomycetota > Actinomycetes > Streptosporangiales > Streptosporangiaceae > Trebonia. The sequence continues at coordinate 41,478 of CAVTLB010000042.1, forward strand.
CGGCAAGCGGGCGGCCGCTGCTGCTCGCGGCCTGCGCCGTGATCGGTGGCGGGACGTACGCGGTCGTGCAGGCGACGAGCGGCACCCCGGCGTCGCTGTCGGCGAGCACGCAGGCCGCGGCCGCGCAGGCGGGCTCGGCGGTCAACGCCACCGAGCAGGCCGCGGTGCTGCAGGCCGCGATCACCACCCCGAGCATCCGGCGGCTGGAGCGGCTGCGCCTCCTCGGCGGCCTGTACGGCCAGGTCACCTTCGAGACCAAGAGCGGGGCGCGCACGCTGGCGTACGAGCGGGGCACGATCACCTCGGTCAGCAGCGGCGACGTGGTGGTCCGCGCGACCGACGGCACCACGTGGACGTGGGCCCTCACCAGCACCTCGGTGGTCCGCGAGAACGGGACGAAGGAGTCGCGGTCCACCCTGGCCCAGGGCCAGACGGTCTTCGCGGGCGGCCAGGTCACCGGCGGGACCCGGGACGCGCGGCTCATCGTGATCCGGAAGGCGGGGACGGCCCAGAAGAGCTCGACCGCCGCCTAGCGGCCCCGGTACCGGATACCGGAACGTGGTGAGGCAGCGCCGGAGGTGGCGCTGCCTCACCGCGCGTTCCTCGCCCGCGGTCGAGGAAGGCATCACGGCGGGGCACAATGGAGCGTGAGTAGCCATGGCAGACGGTGACCAGATCCCGAGAGTGCTCGTCATCGACGACGAGCCGAACATCCGCGAGCTCGTCCAGGTAGCACTCAAGTTCCACGGCTGCGCGGTGACGCTCGGCGCCAACGGCAAGGATGCCCTGGCCCTGGCCGCGTCGCGACAAGCCCGACCTCATCGTGCTGGACGTCATGCTCCCCGACATCGACGGCTTCGAGGTGTGCCGGCGGCTGCGCGCCGCCGGTGACGAGGTGCCGGTCATCTTCCTCACCGCCAGGGACGCCACCTCGGACACGGTCACCGGGCTGACGCTGGGCGGCGACGACTACATCACCAAGCCGTTCTCGGTCGACGCCCTCGTCGCCCGGGTGCGGGCGGTGCTGCGGCGGGCGGCGCGCCCGGCGGCCCACGATCCCGGCTCAGCCGGATCCGCGGCCCACCCTCCGCGTCGGCGACCTGGAACTCGACGAGGACCACTGGAGGTGCGCCGCGCCGGGACCCTCGTGGAGCTGTCGCCAACCGAGTTCCGGCTGCTCGCCTACCTGATGCGCAACCAGGGCCTGATGCTCACCCGCAAGCAGCTGCTCGAGAACGTGTGGGGCTGGGAGTACGCCGGGCAGTCCCAGGTCCTCGAGACGTACATCAGCTACCTGCGCCGCAAGCTCGACGCGCTTGGCCCGCCGCTGATCCACACCCAGCGCGGCGTCGGCTACAGCCTGCGCACGCCGTGACCAGGCGGCTGGTGCCAGGCGACGCCGGCGAGGGGCGGGCCGCGCGGGCTGTCGCTGCGCGCCCGGCTGCTCATCGGGCTGCTCGCGCTGACCACGGTGTTCCTCGTGGTCATGGGCGTGGTCACCACCCTGGTGCTCGGCAGGCTCGAGCAAAACGACCTCAACTCCAGCCTCCAGCTCGTCGTGCAGCAGTCCGTGGCCCAGCATCGTCGAGGGGCCGGACGGCTTCGCCGCCGCCTACCTCTCGGTGCGCACCGGCCAGCACGGCCAGCTGACCCCGGGCTCGCCGACCGGCCAGGAGCTCGACGCCAGTACCTCGCCACGCTCGCGGCGCAGCCCCGCGGCAGGGCGCGGGCCGCGCTGCTGGCCCTGGGCGCCAGCCGGGCAGCCGGAGAACCTCTCGGTGCCCGGGTCGCCGACGCTGCGCGTCGCCTGGCGGACGGTGACCGCGACCGCGAAGACGCACCGGCACGCTCCTGCCCGCTCGGCCGGAACGTCATCCTCGTCGGGCAGTCGCCCGCCGATATCGACACCCACGTGCGCGGCCTCGTGCTCGCCGAGCTGATCACCGGCGGCGCGCTGCTGGCCATCCTCGGCGGTGTGCGGCAACTGGCTGATCGGCCGCGGCCTCGCCCCGCTGGACAGCATGGCCAGGAGGGCAGACCTGATCACCAGCAGCGGCGACCTCGCCGCGCGGATGCCCGACCGCGGGTGACCAGCGCGAGACGGGCCGGCTCGCCGCCGCGATCAACACGATGCTCGACCGGATACAGCAGGCGTTCGGCGCCATGCGGCAGTCCGAGCAGCGGGTGCGGCAGTTCGCCGCCGACGCGAGCCACGAGCTGCGGACCCCGCTGACCACCATCCGCGGCTACGCGGAGCTCTACCGGCAGGGGGCGCTCGGCCCGGGCGAGCTACCGAACGCCATGCGCCGCATCGAGCAGGAGGCCGACCGGATGAGCATGCTGGTCGCCGAGCTGCTTGAGCTGGCCCGGCTGGACCGCACCTCCTCCCTCGACCTGACCGAGACCGACCTGTCCGCCCTCGCCAGGGACGCCGTCGCCGACGCGCGAGCCGTGGAGCCGGACCGCCCGGTGACCGCGCAGGTGCCGTCCAGCCTCGTGGTGACCGCGGACGAGGCCCGGATCCGCCAGGTGCTGGCCAACCTCCTCGGCAACGTCCGGGCGCATACCCCGCCGGGAACGCCCGCCACCGTCCGTCTTTACGCGCACGCGCGGCGGCGCGGTGCTGGAAGTCGCCGATGCCGGCCCGGGCATGTCGCAGGAGGAGGCGGCGCGGGCGTTCGACCGCTTCTACCGCGGCCCCCGCGGCGGCGAGCCTGGCTCGGGAGACGGCGCGGGCAGCGGGCTGGGGCTGTCCATCGTGGCGGCGATCGCCGCCGCGCACGGCGGCCATGCCGACCTGCGGGCCGCGCCCGGCACCGGAACCATGGTGCGGTTGTGGATCCCGGGTGACCCGGGTGCCGCGCGGCCGCGCGGCCGACGGCGCGGCAGTAGCCCGTGACCTCCCGGCTACTGGTCGCCGTCGTCTTCGTCGTCGTAGCGGGTCGGCGGGAACGGGTCCTGCTGCGCTGGGGTCGCGAAGCTCGCCCGCCTGCTCCTCGCGGCGGACCTCGGCCCGCTCCTCGCGGTACTCGGTGCCCTGCCGGACATCGGGCCGCGGCGCGGGCACGCCGGACGGCAGCGGGTCGGTGGCCGACGGCAGCTCGTCGGGGTTGTAGTCGTCGAGTCCCGCCTCGACGCGCTCGTCCTCGGTGATCTCGGCGAGCTTGTCCTCGTCGAGCCGTTGCGGCGCCCCGCCGTGCTCGCGGCGGTCACGGTGAAAGTGCGGTTCCCTCATACCCGCAACGCTACTCGCAGCGCTCCCCAGGCGACTGTCCGGCGTCACCCCTCGGGGGGCTGCCCGGTGATCTCGGCGAGCGCCTCCCGCACCGCGAGCTCGACATCCTCCGGCAGCAGGAAGCGCGCCCCGGCCAGCGGCCGGCGACGGCGCGCAGCTCTTCCTCGCCGGGCATGGCCCGCCCGGAGCGCGCGGGCAGGCGGCTGCCCAGCATGTCGTAGAGCACGTCGGGGAGGCCGTCGACGTGCTTGCGCGGGTTCCAGCCGGTGTAGGCGGCGATCCCGGTCTCCACCGCGGGCAGCCGGATGCCCGCGATCTCGTTGCCGTTGGCGTCCACCGCCGACACCAGCGCGACGCGCGGCTCGCCCAGCTCCAGCGGCCAGTCCGCGCGATCGGGGTCGATGCCGGGCGTGTACGGCAGGGCGTCCGGGTCGGGCAGCGCGGCGTCGGGGAACGCCGCGAGCACCGACGCCCGGCTCACCGCGGTCCCGTCGGCCTGCCGGGGGACCGCGCTCGGGGCCGGCTCGATCCCGTCGGCGACCCAGTGCTCGAGCTGGACGAACAGCGCGCGCACGATCAGGCCCGGGTCGAGTCCGTGCGGCGGGTTGCCGGTCGGGAACATGCGCTTCAGGTCGCCTGCCACCCCGAGGTGGTCGGTGCCGCTGATCAGGTAGCTGCGCGCGTCGCGGTCCTCGGGCAGGTCGGCGCCGGTGACGGGATCGGCGTGCACGAGCGCGCCGTCGCCGCGCCAGTACTCCCACGCGCTGTTGGTCGCGATGACCTTCGGCGCCCCGCCCAGCGCCCGCTGCCGCGCGAGGAGGGAGGTCATGTCGTACGGGGGGCCGTACTCCGGCATCATCGGGTGCAGCAGGCCGGGCTGGGCGTAGCGGCGGTTGAACTCGCCCCGGCGCGCGCTGGCGATCTCCGCCAGCATCCCGTCGTAGACCTGCCCGCCCCGCTCGTCGACGTTGAGCCCGTGGAAGAGGAACTCGCGCAGCAGCCGGCCCGTCTGCGAGACCCCGCTCGCGAAGACGAAGTCGTGGTCGTCGCGCAGGTGCGCGCCGAAGTCCCGCACCGCGAGCAGGCCCGCCCCGGCGACCGGCGCGAACGCGGACCGGTAGATCAGCTCATACCAGTGGAACTGCCGGAAGCCGCCGTCCAGCGCGATCGACGTCGGGGAGGTGAACCGCCACCGCGAGCGCGGGATCAGCCGGGACGCGCCCATGGGGGCCGACCGCACCCGCAGCGTCGCCTCGCGATCGTCGGGATCGCTCGCCGGGTAGGCGGCGAACGCGATGGCCGGCAGCATGCCGCCGAGCGACAGCGCGTCCCCGACCGGCCGCTCCCGGGCCGGCTCGTCGACGCGGAAGTCGCTGCGCAGCCATCCGGGACCGGCCTCGGCGACGGGCGCGTCCAGCCCGGCGAGGCCCTGCTCGCGGGGCACGTCCCACTGCCAGCCGGGCACCGCGATCGTCCACCCCCGCTCCAGCAGGAACCCGTCTCCCGGCGACGGCGGGGTTGCCGTGCCCGACGGCAGGACCCGCGGGCCGCAGAAGGGAAGCCGCACCATCCCGCGGTTCGGCACCGACACGATCGCGCGCCCGTTCCCGCCGCCGGCCGGGCGCAGCAGGACCACGTCGCCGCTGAACCGCACCAGCCCGTCGCCGTCGCGCGGTGCCAGGCCCAGGTCCGCGATTCGCGCGTTGGCCCGGTCATCGGGATCGACGGCGTAGTGCGCCACGGCGGAGATCCACTCATGCTGATGGCGCGGAAATGGCTGCGCGGAACGGATCTCCAGTGATTCGATCATCGAGGTCTCCCGTTTTCGGGCGATGCGGGCTGGAAGGCACAACAAGCGGCAGCGAGCACGATTCAGCCGAGCCAGGCGCGTAGCGGCGGGTCGGCCGGCGGCCCGGGCGCGTGAGCGGCCCAGGCGACGTACCCGTCGGGGCGGATGAGCAGCGCGCGCAGGCCCGCCCATTCGGCGCGGTCCCCGGCGAGCTCGCGGCCACCACGGCCAGGCGGCCCGCGTACGTGTCATAGTCAGCCGCGGCCGCAAGCCGGGCCTGCTCCGGCGCGACGAGGAGCACGAACGTCCCCGGCTTGAGCAGCTCGTAGACGCTGGACGCAGGAGCACCGCGCAGCGCAGTAGCACCGCGCAGCGCGGTCGCACCGCGCAGCGCCAGGTCGGGTACCCGCCGGCCGGCCAGCGGTGACGGTGCCGGCCCGTCCAGTCCGGCGGGCGGGTAGCTGATGGCGAGCCCGGACAGCCGGGTCGCCAGCGAGCGGCACAGCGGCTCGTTCTCGCCGAGGATGCGGTTGAACCGGTCGCGCAGCGCCACGCCCTCCCTGCTGGGATTGGCGAACAGGCCGCCCTGGGCGAGGGAGTCCTCGATGACGTCCAGCCCCACCATCGACCGTTCCGCGTGGTAGGTGTCAAGCAGCCAGGGTGGCGCCCAGCCGCGCACCTCGGCCGCCAGCTTCCAGGCGAGGTTGGACGCGTCCTGCAGGCCGAGGTTGAGGCCCTGGCCGCCCGCCGGGAAGTGGATGTGCGCGGCGTCGCCCGCCAGCAGCACCCGGCCGCTCCGGTAGGCCGTCACCTGCCGGGTCTCGTTGCCGACCCGGCTGAGCCAGGCGTCGGCGCTCTCCCGCATGCCGAAGTCGGTGCCCGCCAGGCGCAGCGCGCTCGCCCGCAGCTCGGCGACGGTGACCGGGCCGTCCGGCGCGCCGTGCATCGTGGCGTGCTCGATCACCGCGATCCGCCACCGGTCGCCGCCGAGCCCGACCATGTACAGCGACCCGCCCGGCGGGCACGCCGTCAGCGCCCGCCCGGCCGGGGGATCGCTCACCTGGAGGTCGCCCAGGATGCTGTACCAGGCCGATGGCGTGCCGGCGAACTCGATGCCGGCCGCTCGCCGCACGGCGCTGCCCGCGCCGTCACAGCCGACGACGTAGGCCGCGGTGATGACGGCCGGTCCCGAGGGCGCGGACACCTCGACCTCGACCCCGGTCGCGTCCTGGCGCACCCCGGTCACCTCATGGGAGCGAAGCAGCGGGACGCCGAGCTCGTCGAGGTGGTCGCCCAGCAGTTCCTCGGTCCGGCGCTGCGGCAGGAACAAGGTGAACGGGTACCGGGTGTCAAGGAACGAGAAGTCCAGCCGGTTGCCGAGGAGCGCGAAGTGCGACGAGGGAACCGGGGTGCCCTCGGCCAGGAAGCGGTCCGCCAGGCCGCGCATCGCCAGCATCTCGACGGTGCGCGGGTAGACCGTCAGCGCCTTCGACTGCGGCGGGCGCTGCGCGCGCTTCTCCAGCACGACGACCCCGACTCCGGCCCGGCTCAGCTCCGCTGCCAGCCACATGCCCACCGGGCCGCCGCCGGCGACGACAACCTCGTAGCTATCGGTCATGCCGGGATTATGGCAGTTGTCCCCGACGGCCCCGAGCATGCGGGGGGAGCGCCGGGCAATCGTGCCCGGGGCCGTAAAGTGCAACTAATGGATGACGTTGCGCGCAGCGTCAGCTCCGGAGCGTGCAGCCCTGGCCGCCGCCGGGCTCCGCCGGAGGCTCGGCCGCCTGCGCCGGGAGGAGGACACGGACGCATGAGCACCGACGAGGTCGTCTCGTACCTGCGGTGGAAGAAGGACGTGGACCACCACGACTACGCCGCCGCGTCCAGCTACCTCAGCATCCGCTTCGGGGAAGCCCGTGCCGCGCGGATCGCGGCGGAACTGCAGAAGCTTCCGGTCATCACCCGGCGGGCCAACGACATCATGCGGGCCACCGGGCGCGTCCCGCTCCCGCTGACCGACGCGGGCGTGCTGAAAGACCTGAAGAAGGTGCTGAGCGGGGAGAAGCTGTCGCCGATCCTCGTGGCGGAGGGGGATATCGCCGACGGGCACCACCGGCTGTCGCTCGTCTACGCGCTCGACCCCTACGCCGACGTGCCGCTCAAGCTCGGCCCGGTCGGGCTGTGCGGGTGATTCGGTTGTGCGCAATTTAATTTTGCGCATGGTAAGTTACGTGCGTGGCCAGTTATCCGCAGCTCCAGCTGGACCGCCAGCTGTGCTTCGCCCTGTACACGGCCAGCCGTGCCATCGTCCGCGTCTACGGGCCGCTCCTGGAGGGCACCGGGCTGACCTACCCGCAGTACATCACGCTGCTGGTGCTGTGGGAGGAGCCTCGGCGGCCGCGGGCGGTCGGCGAGCTGGGGGAGCGGCTGCATCTTGACAGCGGCACGCTGACCCCGCTGCTGAAGCGCCTGACCGCGATGGGGTACGTGACGCGGTCCCGCGACGCGCGGGACGAGCGGCGGGTCCTGGTGAGCCTGACCGACGAGGGGCTCAGCCTGCGCGACCGCCTGGCCTCAGTCCCCCGGCAGCTGTTCGAGCACTGCCAGGGGATGGATGCCACCGAGGTCGAGTCGCTGCGCGACCAGCTCGCCGCGCTCACGGCCGCACTCGAATCGAGTACCAACGGAAGGAACTCATAATGGCACGCGGTATCCAGGTCGGCGACAAGGCACCCGACTTCACCCTCACGTCCCAGGCCGGCGAGCAGGTACGGCTGAGCGGCCGGCTCGGCGAGCGGATCGTGGTCTTGTACTTCTACCCCAAGGACGAGACCCCCGGCTGCACCAAGGAGGCGTGCGCCTTCCGCGACAGCCACGACGTGTTCGCCGAGGCGGGCGCCGAGGTCATCGGGATCAGCTCCGACTCCGTCGACAAGCACGCCGCGTTCGCCGGCCACCACAATCTCCCCTTCACGCTGCTCAGCGACGCGGGCGGTCAGGTGCGCAAGAGCTACGGCGTCCCGGCGACGCTCGGCCTCCTGCCCGGGCGGGTCACGTACGTGATCGACCGCTCCGGTACCGTCCGCCACGTCTTCAACTCGCAGGCGAACATCGGCCGGCACGTCAGCGACGCGGTGGACGTCGTGAAGAAGCTCCAGGCCGAGCAGTCGGCCTAAGCCTCCACCACCGTCGCCGTCACCTCACCCTCCACCGCCGCGGCACCCCGCTTAGTGATGGCCGCCCGCCACGCCGCCGTGCCCGCTGGCGTGCGTCGCCGCCGAGACCGCGGCGTGGGTCGCCGCGTGGACCGCGGCGCTGATGGCGGCGCTGATGGCGGCGTCGGCCGCCGCGTCCAGCGCCGCGCGCTCCGCCTCGGCCGCGCCGGAGGCGGCCGACGTCACCCGGGCGGCGGTCGCGTCGCGCCGGGCGGCCTGCCGCAGTCGCTTGCGCGCGGGGGCGCCCGGCCCGGCCGGGGAAGACGCGCCGGGTCACGTCGATCGCGCCGGCTAGCCCGGCGAGTGCCGCCTGCGCCGGGTCGACGGCCCCCGTGCTCGCCGCCACGGCCGCCAGCCGGGCACGCGCCTGCGCCGCCCGGCCGGCGTCCAGGACCGTCCACCGGGTGACCGGGATGAGGCGGGCTATCGTGCGCCGGTCCGCCCGGATGGTGCCGGCCGCCTCGGCCCGGGCGAGGTAGCGCTTGACCAGTCCCCGCCGGTCGCGCGCGACCCAGGAGTTCGCGGTCGGCCGGTGCGCCCGGCCGGCCATGCTGGCCAGGGCCTCGTCAAGCAGCGAGTCACCGGTGGGCGCGGTGTCGTGCACCACGATCCGGCCCCGCACGACATCGACGCGGCCAGCCGCGGCCAGCCGGACAAGCTCCGCCCCGGCCAGGCCGAACCGGAGGTTGCCGGGAATGGGCAGCCTCCCCCCAGGGCGCGCGGCAAGCAGCAGGAGATCCTCGGCTAGCTCGTCCATGGCCATGACGATAACGCAACGCAGCTGACCGCGCACTCTGCCGGCCAGCTAGCCGCCCGGCCGCCGGGGTCGCCACCGCGCCCCCCGGCAGGCCGGCGGCGCTGCTACCGGTCTGATTTCCGGGTTGACCCGCTGGGGCCGGCTGACCCGTTGGTGCTGCCAGCCCGGCCAGTGCCCTTGCCGGACTGGCTGGCCGGCGTGCCATCTGCCTGGAATTTCAAGAGCCTTGGCACGAGTTGCTCGGCCAGCGCCGGCGCGAGGGCATCGGCCATCGCCGTGCCGATGGCCTCCGCGAAGAGAAGGCGCTCGATCATCGACATTCGGGAAGCTCGCGAGCGTCGACATGAGGGCGGCGGTCTCGAGAAGGGCGGTGGCCGAGGCCCTGCCATTCCCGGACGACTCCGACGAGCCGGCCGAATCGCTCATGATGGCGCGCAGCGCCTCGTCGATCAGCGAGTCGGCCTGGCCCGTGGCCTGGGCTGGTTCGTCCGCCATTAGCGCCGCCCCAGCAATGCCCCAACCAGCGCGGAGCTCCCGATGCCCGCCTCGCGGTCGCCGTGGCGGCGGCGCATCAGGGCGGCGAGCATCATCGGGTTGTCCATGATGCCGCCGCGCTCGTGGCGGCGTCGCATGAGGGCGGCGAGCAGGAGCGGGTGCTCGATGCCGGGCTCGTCGTCCTCGCCCCGGCGGCGGCGCATCAGCGCGGCCAGCATGAGCGGGTTGTCCATGATGCCGCCGCGCTCGTGGCGGCGTCGCATGAGGGCGGCGAGCAGGAGCGGGTGCTCGATGCCGGGCTCGTCGTCCTCGCCCCGGCGGCGGCGCATCAGCGCCGCGAGCAGGAGCGGGTGGTCGATGCCGGGCTCGTCGTCCTCGCCCCGGCGGCGGCGCATCAGCGCCGCGAGCAGGAGCGGGTTGTCCATGATGGCGTCGCCGCGCTCATGGCGGCGTCGCATGAGGGCGGCGAGCAGGAGCGGGTGCTCGATCCCGCGTTCTTCATCGCCGTCCCTGCTCATGAACGCGTTGAATAGCTCTTCCTCGGCCATTTCTGCCAGCGGGCTGTGCTCTGCGGTTACGGTCATCGATGTTACTCCTGTGGTATCTAGGGCTAATTCACGGTTTCCGTGACCCGGTCTTGTCGTCGGTTCCTGGGACCTGGCGTCGCCATACTGGCCCTCGTCCGCCGTCGCGACGTCACCCGCAGAGGATGAACCTCCCCGCGCTGCCGGCAGGATTCGCCACGCTCACGGGCACCCTCGAGACCATCGCGGGTGCCCGCGCTCATTGCCGGGTAGGTGACAAGCGCCCGCGGGCGGGCAGCGCGTACCGGATGGAGCCCATCCCGAGGAGGGATCAATGACCGCGTCAACCGCGCTCGACACCGACGCCATCGGCTGGCTGCGGGAGGCCGGGCAGCAGCTGCGCGTCGACGCCGTCCGGTGCAGCTCGGCCGCCAATTCCGGGCACCCGACGTCCTCGCTGTCGGCCGCCGACCTGATGGCGGTGCTGCTCGCCCGCCACCTGCGCTACGACTTCGCCGACCCGCGCGCCCCGGGCAACGACCACCTGATCTTCTCCAAGGGGCACGCCTCGCCGCTGTACTACGCGATGCTCAAGGCCGTCGGGGCGATCACGGACGAGGAGCTGCTGACCTACCGGTCGCTGGGCAGCAGGCTGGAGGGCCACCCCACGCCCCGGCTGCCGTGGGTGGACGTGGCCACCGGCTCGCTCGGCCAGGGCCTGCCGATCGGCGTGGGCCTCGCGCTGGCCGGGCCGGGACCTGGACCGGCTCCCGTACCGGGTCTGGGTGCTGTGCGGCGACAGCGAGCTCGCCGAGGGATCGATCTGGGAGGCCGCCGAGCAGGCGGGCTATTCCCGGCTGGCGAACCTGACCGCGATCGTGGACGTGAACCGGCTCGGCCAGCGCGGCCCGACCCGGCACGGCTGGGACACCGCGGCCTACGCCGTCAGGTTCCGGGCGTTCGGCTGGCACGCCGTGGAGGTCGACGGCCACGACGTGGCCGCCATTGACCGGGCCTACGCCGAGGCCGAATCGCGTGACGGGCAGCCGACGGTGATCTTGGCCAGGACGCGCAAGGGCCGCGGCGTCGCGGCGGTGGAGGACAAGGAGGGCGCGCACGGCAAGCCGGTGCCGGACGAGGCCGCGGCGATCGCCGAGCTCGGCGGCGTGCGGGAGCTGCGGATCACCGTCCAGCCGCCCGCGCACGAGCACCACCAGCCGCACTCGTTCACCGCCAGGCAGCTGCGCCTGGCCGGCCTACGACCTTGGCTCGGCCGTGGCGACGAGGAACGCGTTCGGCGCCGCCCTCGCCGCGCTCGGCGCGGCCCGCCCCGACGTCGTCGTCCTGGACGGCGAGGTCAGTGACTCCACCCGCGCGGAGCTCTTCGCCCGCGCGCACCCCGAGCGGTACTTCGAGTTCTCCATCGCCGAGCAGCAGATGATCGCGGCGGCGGTCGGCATGCAGGTCCGCGGCTGGGTGCCGTACGCCACGACGTTCGCGGCGTTCCTGTCGCGGGCTTATGACTTCATCCGCATGGCGGCGATCAGCCGGGCCAGCATCCGGCTGGTCGGCTCGCACGCGGGCGTCTCCATCGGCAAGGACGGGCCGTCGCAGATGGCGCTGGAGGACCTGGCCGCGCTGCGGGCGGTGCACGGCAGCACGGTGCTGTACCCGTGCGACGCCAATCAGGCCGCCCGGCTGACCGCCCTGATGGCCGACCTCGACGGGGTCAGCTACCTGCGCACCACCCGAGGCGAGACTCCGGTGATCTACTCGCCCGGCGAGGAGTTCGCGGTCGGCGGGAGCCGGGTGCTCCGGTCCTCGCCCGATGACCAGATGACGATCGTCGCGGCCGGGGTGACCGTGCACGAGGCGCTGGCCGCGGCCGATCAGCTCGCCGGCGCCGGCATCGCGGCCCGCGTCATCGACGCGTACTGCGTCAAGCCGGTCGACGCCGCCACGCTGCGGCGGGCGGCGGCCGATACGGGCCTGATGCTCACGGTCGAGGACCACTATCCCGAAGGCGGCCTCGGCGACGCGGTCCTGGACGCCCTCGCCGGCAACGGCGTCACGTCCCTCATGGTGCGCAAGCTCGCCGTCCGCGTGCTGCCCGGCTCCGCCACCCCGGCCGAGCAGCTCGCCCTGGCCGGCATCGACGCCGCGGCCATCGTCATGACCGCGGCCGACATGGTCGCCAGGCGCGCCGAGCTCGCCGACGGCTCGTCGTTCGGTTAACCCCAGAAACTTCACCGTATCGGTGCATAAGCCGCGTCCTGGCGGGCAGCGACGCACGCTATGAGCTACCATGCGACGCAGTGGCGCGAGTCCGGTGCCTGCCAGACCGCCGATCCCGAACTGTTCTTTCCCATCGCGGCCGGGTCGGTGGGCGCCCGTCAGGCGGACGCCGCGCGCAGGATCTGCGCCGGCTGCGGCGTCCGGCGTGAGTGCCTTCAGTTTGCCATCGAGACGGGTGAGGCGCACGGGATCTGGGGCGGCACCACCCCGGATGAGCGGCGGCGCACCCGGCGCAATCAGATGGCCTCCCGGCGGGCCGCCACGCGGCGGTCAACCTTCGCCGCCCGGGGAACCGCCGCCTGACGCCCGTCACCGTCACGGGCCGGCAGCGGGTATGCTGCGGGCCGTCCTGTGAGTCAGCTCACGTTTGGAGTTCCCCGCGGGGGCACAAGACAAGGCGAGCGACGACACGACACGGCCGGCCAGCCAGCTGAGGGGGGCGTCGAGGAGGCGAGCATGAGCGCGAACGACGACCCGCCACCATGGCGTGCCGGGGATGCGGGAATTATCCGGCGGGTGTTCGAGCAAATGCCGGTCGCGCAGGTGGCGCTCGACGGCCCCGGCCGGATCTTCGTGGCGGCCAACGCGGCCTACCGCTCGATGACCGGCCGCCAGGACCTGGTCGGCCACTCCCTCCAGTCGGTTTTCCCCGAGGCCGAGGGCCAGCGGCTGCTCGACTTCTACGACCGGGTGTTCACGACGGGGGTGGCGGAGAAGGCCCGCGAGTGGCGGGTCTGGTTCCGGCGTGACCCCGCCGGCCCGCCCGAGGAAGCGTTCGTGGACTTCACCGGCACCCCCAGGCGCGGTTTCGACGGCGCCATCCTGGGCGTGGTGTTCTCCGTCGTCGACGCGACCGAGCGGGTCCGCCTCAGGCAGCAGGCCCAGCGGGACGCGGCCGAGGTGGACCGGCGCTACGAGCGGTCGCCCGACATGGCGGCGCTGCAGGAGGCGCTGCTGCCGACCGCGCTGCCGGTGCTGCCGCGGGCCAGGATCGCGGCGCGCTACCTGGTCGCGCCGGCCGGCCAGGCGGCGGGCGGCGACTGGTTCGACGCGGTGCCGTTGCCCGGCGGGAGCGTGGCCTTGGCGGTCGGCGACGTCGTGGGGGAGGGGGTCGCCGCCACCGCCGCGATGGGGCAGTTGCGCGCGGTGCTGCGGCACCTGCTCACCAGCCAGCCTGACCCGGTCGCCGCGCTGGCGCAGCTGGACGCCTTCGCCACCGCGGACCCGGCGCTGCGCGCGGCGACCGTGTGCGTGGCGGTGCTCGATCCCGCCAGCGGCGCGGTGCGGTACTGCGCCTGCGGGCACCCGCCGCCGCTGGTCGTCTCACCGGCCGGGGACGCGCGGTACCTGCCCGCCAGCGGCGCGGGCCCGCTGGGCACCGGAGAGAGCCTCGGCTGGGCGTCGGCGGTCCTGGAAGCCGACGACATCATCCTGCTCTACAGCGACGGGCTGATCGAGCGGCCGGGCCGGTCCCTGGAGCAGGGCATGGCCGAGCTGGCCGCCGTGGCGGCGGACGCCGCCGCCGGCCGGAGCCTGCCCGCGGGCACGGGGGCGACTCCAGCCGAGGGCGTCTGCCGGCTGAGCGTGGAGCTGCTCACCCGCACGGGCCACTCCGACGACGTCACGACCCTGGCCGCGCAGCGGCTGGCGGCCGCGCCGCCGCCGCTGGACCTGGAACTGCCCGCGGTGCCCGCGACGGTGATCTCGCTGCGCCGCCAGCTCGATGGCTGGCTCGCGGGGATCGGCATCGCCGCCGAGCACAGGCAGGTGCCGGAACTGGCCGTCACGGAGGTCGTCACCAATGCCGTCGAGCACGCCTACGAGCCCGGCCACCCGGGCACCGTGCGGCTGGAGGCGGCCCTGGGCGAGGATGGCTACCTGCTCGCCCGCGTCAGCGACCGCGGGCGCTGGCGCGTTCCCGGCCCCCGGGGCGATCGCGGGCAGGGGCTGATGCTGGCCGGCCAGCTCGCCGGCGAACTGGCCGTCAGCCACGTTCCCCCCGGCACCGTCGTGACGCTGCGGCACCGGCTGCACCGTCCGGCCGTGGTCGCGTCGAACCCCGTCGCCATGCCCTCCGCCGCGGTCGAGCCCGTGCCGTTCTCGGTAACGACAGTGATCGCCGAGCCCACGCCGTGCGTGCAGGTGCGCGGGGCGGCCGACATCGCCACGGCGGAGCGGCTGGCGAGCCGGCTGCTGGCGGCCTGCCGTGGCGGCGTGCTCCCGCTGACCGCGGACCTGACCGAGGTGACCGTCCTGGCCAGCGCCGGAGTCAAGGCCCTGTACCAGGTGCGGCAGCGGCTGCGCGCCCACCAGCAGGAGCTCACGCTCATCGCGCCGCCCGGCACCCCGGCCGCCGGCGTGCTCGCGATCGCCCGGCTCTCGGTCGCCGACGGGACGCAGGACGCGCGGGACGAGACAGGGACAGGGACAGGGTCAGGGTCAGAGAAGGAAAGGCATGAGCAGCGTGGAAGTTGAGCGGGTGACCTTGCCGCCCGTCCTTGGGGACGGCACGGCCGTATCCGTGCTGCAGGTGCGCGGGGACATCGACATCACGACCATCGCGTCCTTCGAGGGCGCCCTCGCCGAGCCCGCCGATGGCGGCCTGATCGTGGACCTCAGCCGGGCGGGGCAGGTCAGCAGTGCCGGGTTCGCCCTGCTGCACCGGCTGGTCCGGCAGGAGAACGCGGCCGTCGTCGTGGCCGGCGACGGCATCGTGCACGCCGCGGCCACCCTCGTGAACCTGCCGTTTCACGAGTCGGTCGCGGCCGCCCGCGACTGGCTAGTGCCCGGCTGAGTCGCCGGGCCTGGCCCGCTGGACCTGGTCGTGCATCAGCCGGGTCCGGAGCTGTTCCAGGGCGCGGGCCAGCAGGCGCGAGACGTGCATCTGCGAGATGCCGAGCCGCCCGGCGATCTCCTCCTGGGTGAGGTTCCCGTAGAAGCGCAGGACGAGGATGCGCTGCTCGCGCTGCGGAAGCTCGTCCCAGTAGCTGGGACAACGCCTCCATGTCGACCGCGCGGTCCATCGCCGCGTCGTCCTCGCCCAGCAGGCTGCCCAGCTCGCCGGGGTCGTCCTGGCCCGCCAGCGGCGCGTCGAGCGACAGGGCGGTGAACCCCTCCGCGGCCTGCCGGGCGTCGCGCAGTTCCTCCTCGGTGACCCCCAGCCGCGCGGCCACCTCGGCCTCGGTCGGATGCCGGCCCAGCTCATGGGTCAAGACCTCGACCGCGCCCCGCATCTCGAGCAGCAGTTCCTGCACCGGGCGGGCCACCCGTACCTGCCACCGCTTATCCCGGAAGTGGCGCTTGACCTCGCCGCTGATGCACGGGGTGGCATAGGCGCGCAGGCCCCCGCCGAACGAGCGGGTCGAAGTTGTTGATCGCCTTCAGCAAGCCCACGTACCCGACCTGCATCAGGTCCTCGACGGGCTCGGGGCTGCCACGGTACTGGCGCACGCATCCCCGGACTATCGGCTCGTAGCGCCGCACGAGCACCTCGCGCGCCGCGGCCCACTCCCGGCTGTCGGGCGGGACCTCCCGGCAGCGCGCGAGCAGTTCCTCATCCGACAGCTTGTCGAGGTTCAGCTCTCGAGTGGCATAAGAAGACGTGTCGAGCATATTTGCCTCCAGGGCCTTGCGGATGCCGCTCCCCCAACCATGCCCGCGGTGTGCGCCTTAAACATGACGCACGTCACATCGGGTCCCCCGGCCGGGCCTAATCATCATGTTTCGCGGCCCGGCAGCGGGTAGCACAGCCCGCGGCGGGCAGCCGTTGGCCCGCTGTTTACCCAAGGAGCAGACGTGGCCATGCCAGTCCAGGCAGCGCAGCGGTTCGCCGACGAGGCATTGCCCTACAGGCGCCAGCTCTACGGGATCGCCCTGCGGCTGACCGGCAACCCGGCTGACGCGGAGGATCTCGTCCAGGAAACCTACGCGAAGGCCTATGCCGCCTACGGCGGCTTCACCCCGGGCACGAACCTGCGGGCCTGGCTGTGCCGCATCGAGGCGAACACCTTCTACAGCGACTACCGGTCCAGCCGGCGCCGTCCGCTGGAGGTTCCGGTAGAGGCACTGCACGCCGCGCCCGAGCGCGCCCTCGCCATCGTGTCCGCCGAGGACGCCGCGCTGGCCCGGATGCCGGCGCCGCCGTCTGGGCGGCGCTGCGCGCGCTGCCCCCGCACCTGATTCGGACGGTGTACCTGGCGGACGTCGAGGGATACAAGTACGCGGAGGTCGCCGAGATGACCGGAGTCCCGGTCGGGACCGTGATGTCCCGCCTGCACCGCGCCAGGAGGCGGCTTCGCGCCCGCCTCGCGCAAGCCCCCCTGGCGGAAGACAGGCGGCAGGCCTCGTGAGCCAGCACGTGAAAGGGCGCGTGCGCCGGCTCGCAGCGCTGGTACTGACGACGAGGGCCCGCCTGCGCAGGCGCCGGGCGCTGGCGCGCATCGAGCGGGAGATAGGACAACGCGATCCGCACCTGCGCGAGATGTTCGCGATCTTCGCGAGCCTCAACCGGGGCGAGCGGCCGACTGGCCCCGAGCCGCTGCCCAGCGGCAGGCGGCCCTCCGTGGCCCTCGCGCTGGTGCTGCCGCTGCTGACGGCCGGCCTGGTCATCGGCCTGGTCGGGGCGCTGGCCCCGCGCCCGGCATCGGCCTGCCCCGCCCGCCCCCACCTCGGCTCCGCCGCGCCCAGGTCCGGATCGCAGCCCGCGCCCGCCCCCGCGTCCGGGAGCGTCAGCTGCCCCTGAGGGCGGCGCGACCGCGGTCACGCGCCGCCGCGCGCGGTGGTGACGGGAGGTCCGTCGCCGGTGGTGCCGCCGGGTGCCGGTAGAGCACGATGGCCCGTCGTCCCCGTAGCCGCCAGCGGGCGCCATCACCGGGAAAAAGCAGGTGATCCCTCATCGCGACCATCTTCCCTGGCCGCGTTACGGCAAACGCAGGAATCAAACGCAGGAATCAGATGTATAAGCCGGCTTGCCCCGGGTAGCCAGCAGCGGACCGGGACGCACCGGCTTGGCCCGCGTCCGTCACTGGAAGGAAGAGAAATGGCAGTCGTCCTACTCGTTCTTCTACTCGCCCTGATCCTTGGCGGCCTCGGGTTCGCCGTCCATGTCCTGTGGTGGATCGCGCTCGTGGTCCTCGCCATCTGGCTGGTCGGCTTCCTCGTCCGGGTCGGCGAGGGCAGCACGCGCAGCCGCTGGTATCGATGGTGACCCAGCATGACCTAACCCTCCTGTGACCTGCCGTGCCCGGCCTTCCGGGCACGGCAGGAGATTCTCGGAGCTGACGAGCGAGCGAGGCCGTCAATGCCATGCCCTTCACCTACACGACCAACCTGTCGCAGGTACGCGCCCTGGCGGAAACGCACGCCAGGGCGGCGGGCCTGCCCGATAATCGGGTCATCGACTTCGTGATCGCCGTCGAGCGAGGTCGTCGCCAATACCGTCCGGCACGCCCGGTCGCGGGGATCCATGGAGATCTGGCAGCGACGATGGCGAGGTCGTCTGCGAGATCCGCGACGCTGGCGTCATCGCCGACCCGGCTCGCCGGCCGTCGGCCGCCGCCATCCGAGCGCCAGCCGGAGGACACGGCCTGTGGCTCGTCTACCAGGTCTGCGACCACGTGGACCTGCACTCCGACCAGGACGGCACGGTCATCAGGCTGCACATGTCCGCGCCGCGGCTCCCGGCGTCAGGCTGATAGCCCGGCTGGTGCCTGCGCGCGCGATCGTCGGCCATGTAGCCTTGTGCGCGAACGGTCATTTACCAGTTATTGACCCCTAGGATGCACATCCATGGATGCTGACAACGGTGCGCAAGCCGCGCATGGCAGGGTTCCTGCGCGACCATCACGACAAGGTTGTCGGCCGCTGGAGCGAGCTGGTCGCGGCGGGCCTGCGCGGCCGGACCTCGCTCGAGGAAGTGCGGCACGAGACTCGCGGATCTCTACTCGCTCATCGTGCGGAGTGCTGTCCGCGGCCGACGAGCAGGCCGCCGAGGAGCAGGCCGCAGGCGAGTTGCGGGCCGCCCTGGACGAGCTGTCGCGCAGCCGGGCGCGGGACGGGTTCACGCCCTCAGAGACGGCGCTCGGGGTCTTCTCGCTCAAGGACGCCGTCTACGAGCTCGTAGCGGACGCGGCCGACATGGTGCCCGAGTACCTCGTGTTCTCGCGCGTGGTCGATGACCTCGGCCTGCGCACCTTTGAGGCCTACTCGGCCGCGCGCGAGCAGATCATCTCCGACCAGGCCACCGCGATGCTGGAGCTGTCCACGCCCGTCGTCCGGCTCTGGGAGGGCATCATCGCGGTGCCGCTGGTGGGCACGCTCGATTCGGCGCGCACCCAGCTCGTCATGGAGAAGCTTCTCGACGCGCTGGTGGCGACGGGGGCCGATCACGCCGTGATCGACATCACCGGCGTGCCGACGGTGGACACCGAGGTCGCGCAGCACCTGCTCAAGACCGTGAGCGCGGCGCGCCTGCTCGGGGCGCAGTGCACGATCTCCGGCATCCGGCCGCAGGTCGCGCAGACGATCGTGTCGCTCGGGATCGAGTTCGGCGACATCGCCACCAAGGCGACGCTCGCCGACGCGCTCGCCCTCGCGCTGAAGAGCGCCGGGCTGAAGGTCGTGCCTGCCTTATGGAGCGGGTGCCGATCGTGAAGATCGGGCAGACGCTGTTCGTCTCCATCCAGGTCGAGTTGCAGGATGAGAGCGTTCTCCTCCTGCAGGAAGACCTGGCTGACGAGCTCGCCGCCACCGGCGCTCGCGGCGTGATCATCGACATCACCGCCGTCGAGATCGTCGACTCCTTCATCGGCCGGATGCTGACCATGATCGGCTCGATCTCGCGGCTGTTCGACGCCGAGACGGTCATCGTCGGCATGCGCCCGGCGGTGGCGATCACGCTGACCGAGCTCGGGCTGTCCCTGAAGGGGGTCCGCACCGCGCTCAACGCCGACAAGGGCCTGGAGATCCTGAACGGGCGATCCTGATGGATGAGCTTCCCATCCGGTCGGGAGACGACGTGGTCCGCGTCCGCCAGCATGTCCGGACGACGGCGGCGGACAACGGGCTGTCCCTGGTGGACCAGACCAAGCTGGTGACGGCCGCGAGCGAGCTCGCGCGCAACACGCTGGTCCACGGCGGCGGCGGCGTGGCCCGGGTGGAAGTGGTCAAGTCCCCCAACGGGCGGACCGGCGTCAAGCTGCACTTCGCCGACGAGGGGCCCGGCATCGCCGACATCGACCTGGCGCTGCGGGACGGCTGGAGCTCGGGCAGCGGGCTGGGGCTCGGGCTGTCCGGCTCGCGGCGCCTAGTCGATGAGTTCGAGCTGACCTCAAAACCCGGGGCCGGGACCACCGTCGTGGTCGTCAAGTGGTCACGGTGAACCCGGCGCTGATCGCGCAGGTCCCCGGGGACCTGCGCTGGATACGGGTCGAGGACGCCAGCGCCGCCGCCGCCTGCCGGGCCGCCGCCCTGGCGCTGGCGGGCCGGCTCGAGTTCCCCGCCGCCCGCGCCGACCAGGTGGTGCTCGCGGTGACGGAGGCGGCCTCTAACCTGCACAAGCACGCCATCCAGGGGGCGATGCTGCTGCGCATCGGCCGGGACGGCGGCAAGCCCGGCATCGAGATGGTGACCATCGATGCCGGGCCCGGGCTGGCTGACACTAGCGCGGCGCTGCGCGACGGCCATTCCACCAGCGGCACCCTGGGCATCGGGCTGGGCGCGATCCGCCGGCTGGCCGACTTCTGCGAGCTGTACTCGGCGCCGGGCCACGGCACGGTGCTGGTGGCGAGGTTCTGGGCGGTTCCCCGGACAGACGAGGTCCGCTACGCGGGCCTGGTCAGGCCGATCACCGGCGAGACCGAGTGCGGCGATGTCTTCGGCGTGACCGAGACCGGCGGCGCCGTCACCGGCGTCTTGTGCGACGGCCTCGGGCACGGACCGCTCGCTGCCATCGCGGCGATGGAGGCGGTCACGGCGGTCCTGGCGGACCCGGTGGTGGAGCCCGCCGCGCTCGTCGAGCGCGCGCACCGCCGGATGAACCACACCCGCGGCGGCGCCGTCGGCGTCGTCCAGATTGCCGGCCCGGTCGTCCTGTTCGCGGGCCTGGGCAACATCGCGGCGATGATCCTGGCCGACGGCACCCGCAAGAGCATGCTCTCCGTGCCGGGCATCGCCGGCCACCAGGCACGCGCGATCCGGCAGTTCGAGTACACCGCCCCGCCCGGCGCCGCGATCATCTTGCACTCGGACGGCATCAGCAGCCGCCGCTGGGAGCCGCGGGGACTGCCGGGCCTGAGCGCCCGCAACCCGCTAGTCATCGCGGCCGCGCTGCTGGCCGAGGCCGGAACCCGCCGCGACGACGCGGGCGTGCTGGTATTGAAGCCATGACCGCCGAGCTTGCCCGCCTGCACGTCCGGGACCTGTCCGGGGTCTTCGCGGCCCGCCGTCTCGGCCGCGAGCTGGCCGCCGGGCTGGCCCTGGAAGGCCAGGACCAGGTCCGGGTCGCCACCGCGCTCAGCGAGGTCAGCCGCAGCGTGATCACCGCCGGGCACAGCGCGGTCATCTCCTTCGGCGCCGACGAGGCTCACCTGGTGCTGACCGTCACGACCGACGGGCCGCCGCCCGCGGACGGAATGTCCGCGGCGGCCCGGCTGATGGACGCCGTGGACAGCGATGGCCAGGTCGTCCGGATGGTCAAGCGGCGGCCGCCCCATGCCCGGTCCGATCTGCGTGCCGTCGCCGAGCAGCTGGCGGCCATGCTCCCGGAGTCAACACTGGACGAATTGCGACGGAACAACCAGGACCTCATCGCGGCGCTTGATGACGTCACCCGGCAGAAGGAGCAGCTCCTGTCGCTCAATGCCGAGCTGCAGGAGACCAACCGTGGCGTGATGGCCCTGTACAGCGAGCTGTCGGAGGAGCTCGAGCAGACGAACCGGGGCGTGGTCGCGCTGTACCGCGAGCTGGATGAGAAGTCCGAGCAGCTGCGCGCGGCATCGGAGTCGAAGAACAGGTTCTGGGCTAATGTCAGTCATGAGCTGCGGACACCGCTGAACTCGATTATCGGGCTGACCCGGCTGCTGGCCGAGCCGGCGGGCGCCCTTGACTCCGAGCAGCTCTACCAGGTGGAACTGATACGGAAGGCCTCAGGCACGCTGCTGGCCCTGGTTAATGACCTTCTCGACGTGGCCAAGGCCGAGTCGGGGCGATTCGTGCTCGAGCCGGCCGAGGTCAGCCTTCCGGCGCTGCTCGCCACGCTGCGCGGGCTTACCTGGCCGATGGCCGAGGGCAAGCCGGTGGACGTCGTGGTCAGCGCGGACGGCGCCCCGGCCGAGATCTTGACCGACGAGGCGGCGCTGACGGCCATCGTGCGCAACCTCATGTCCAACGCCATCAAGTACACCGACGCGGGTGAGGTGCGGCTGACGGTGCGCACGCTCCCCGGCTCGGTCGAGATCCAGGTCTCCGATACCGGCACCGGGATCCCCGACGGCCAGCTGGAGCGCGTATTCGATGAGTTCTATCAGGTGCCGGGCGCCAGGCGCGGCGGCACCGGCCTGGGCCTGCCCTACGCCCGTCGTCTCGCCCGGCTGCTCGATGGCGAGCTGACGCTGGCCAGCGAGGCCGGCCACGGGACCACCGCGGTGCTGACCCTCCCGCACGGGGTTCCGCCGGTCGCCACGATCGTCGTGGCCGACGACGACGCCGCCTTCCGCCAGGTGATCAAGGCCATGCTCGCCGGCCTGGCCGACCGGGTCATCGAGGCGGAAGACGGTGCCCAGGCACTGGACGCCATCGCCGCCGGGCACGTCGACCTGGTGCTCGCCGACCTGGGGATGCCGGCCATCGATGGCCACATGCTGCTTGACCGGCTGCCGCCCGCCCTGCCGGCGATCATCATCACCGGCCGCGACGAGGAGGCGCCGCCGCGCGCGGCGGCGCTGCTGCACAAGGACCAGCTCACCAGGGAACGGCTGGCATTCGCCATCCGCCACGTCAGCCGGGGCACGCGATGACCGAGACCGCCAACATCCTGCTCGTCGACGACGACGAGGCCAAGCGCTACGTCATAGCGACCTGGCTACGGCGAGCGGGCCACGCCGTCACCGAGGTGGGCACCGGGCAGGAGGCGCTGAGCGGCATCGGCGTGGCCGACGTGGTCCTGCTCGACGTCAACCTGCCCGACATGAGCGGCTTCGAGGTCTGCCGCAAGATCAAGGCGGACCCGCGGACGGCCGCGATCCCGGTGATCCAGGTGTCCGCCACCGCCGTCAACGCCGCCGACCGGACCCAGGGCCTGACCGAAGGGGCCGACGCCTACCTGACTGGCCCGCCGAGCCCGAGGAACTGATCGCCACGGTGATGGCCGTCCTGCGCTACTACCGTGCCCGGCAGCGCGCCGAGCGCAGCGCCGCCATGCTCGGCGCGCTCGCCGACGTGAGCCTGCGCATCAACGCGGCCGAGACCTTCGACGGGCTGGCGTCAGCGGCGGCGGTCGGCGGCACCCGGATCTTCTCCGCTCCCGCCATCCTGATCCTGGAGATGCCCGACGGCCAGGCCCGCAGGACGTCGGCCCTTCCCGGGCATCCGGCGACGACCCGCCGGGGCGGTCCGCCCGGGCTCGCCGCCCGGGTCGCGGAAATCGTCCTGGGCCCGGGCGAGGCCAGCGCGGCCGGCCATGTCAGCCGGGAAGACTGGATGCGGGTCGTGCCCGACACCACCCTGCGGGCGGATGTCTGCCTGGCCGCCGCGCGGACCAAGCCGGGCAAGCTGGCGGCGTCCATCGTGATCGACCGCGCGGGCATCACGGGCGCGGAGGACATGCGGATCCTCCAGCAGCTCGCGCAGCTCGTCGCGCTGGGCTTCGAGGCGCTGCGCGCTTCCGCCGAAGAGCACCTGGTGGCGCTGACCTTGCAGGGAAGCTTCCTGCCCACCTCGCTGCCCGCGATACCGGGCGTGGCGATGGCGTCCCGCTACCTGCCCGCCAGCGACCAGGCCGAGGTCGGCGGCGACTTCTACGAGGCGATGCCCTGGCAGGACGGGGTCCTGGTCGCGATCGGCGACGTGCAGGGGCACTCGCTGCGCGCCGCGATCGTGATGGGGGAGCTACGGCACGCGCTGCGCGCGTTCGCCAGCGAGGGCCACTCGCCGCTGGCGATGACCGCCCTGATCAACGAGGTACTCCGGCGATATCACCCGGACACCATCGCCACCCTCTGCCTCGTGGTGCTCGACCCGGGGACCGGCCGGCTCTCGATCGTCAACTGCGGGCACATGCCGCTCCTCATCGTGGACGGCGATCGCGGGGGGTACGTCGGGGAGGGCGGCCTGATGCTGGGCCTGGCCCGGCACCAGCCGCACGAGGAGACCGCGCTGCTGCCCGCTGGCGGCACCGCGCTGCTGTTCACCGACGGGCTCGTCGAGGATCGCCACGTGATGATCGACCATAACCTGGAGGCGCTGCGCGCCACCGCGCTGCGGGTCAGCGGGGCCGACGTCGAGGCCTTCGCCAATCACGTCATGTCCCTGTTCGGCTCCGGCGAGGACGACGTCGCGCTGATCGCACTGCGCAGGATTAGATGACACTGCGCAGGTCCGGCCGGAGCGGGCCGGTTAAGGAGGACTCGGTCGCTTCCCTGACGCTTGCGTGCACCGGCATGACGAGCACGGCGCCAGTCAGCTGCAGCACCCGGTGCACCGAGCCCGTCGGCGACACGGCCAGCCGCAGCACGATGTCGGCCGAGGCCGCCCGCTCATTCGCGCGCATGACCGCGTGCACGCCCGAGGAGTCGCAAAAGGTCGTCGACGTCATGTCGGCGATCACGGTGCCGACCCCGGGTGCCAGGACCGCGATCAGCTGCTCGTAAACCCCGTCGGAGTTGGTCACGTCGATCTCGGTCGGCAGCACCACGACGACCGGCTTGACCGCCGCCCGATCATTCATGGCTCACCACTCCCGCTGCTTGCCAGCTCTCGTCCTGCGGCAGCTAGAGTACCGTGTTCACGTCCGTTAGCGGCCTTATCTCTCAACCAGGATTACCCGGCGATCCGCACCAGTTCGCCAGGGGGCCGCCGATCCGCTCCCGGTGCAGGTCATCGGACCAGGTGGCCGCCCACGCGACGTAGGCGTCCGGGCGGATGAGCGCGATGATTCCCGGCGGGAAGGCCACCTCCACCATATCAACCCGGTCACCGTAGCCGCTGGTCAGGCCGGGCGGGAGGGAACGGCTGCCCGCCAGCAGGAACCGGCCGCCGCGCAGGGCCTCATAGAGCCGCCGCCCGTCGGCGAGCGGCCAGTCAGGAACGCGCTTGCCCGCCAGCGGGTGCGCCCCCCGCGGCGCCGGATAGGAGATGCGCAGGCCCGACAGCCCGCCGGCCATCCGCCTGGCGACGGTGGGGATCCTGGTGGCGGCCGGGACAAGCAGCCTCCTGCCCGCGCTAAGGACCCGCGGTCCGGTGAGCCCCAGCCGCAGCAGGGCGCCGCTGGTGCGAAGGACCTGCCGCCCGACGGGGTGCCGTTCGGCGTCGTAGCTGTCGAGCAGCCCCTCGGGTGCCCAGCCGTGCACGGTCGCGGCCAGCTTCCAGCCGAGGTTCGCCGCGTCCTGGATGCTGGTGTTCATGCCCATGCCGCCAGCCGGCGAGTGAACGTGGGCGGCGTCGCCCGCCAGCAGGACGCGGCCATCCCTGTAGCGGGGCACCTGCCGCTCATCGCTGTGGAACCGGGACGTCAGCCGGGGCTCGTGCATGCCGTAGTCGACGCCAAGCGCCTGGCTCGTGACCTCGCTGACCTGGTCCAGGGTGACCGGGGCGCTTTCCGGCAGCTGGTTGTGCCGGTGCCAGGCGATGACCCGGTACCAGCCGTCGCCGAAGGGCGCGACGAGGGCGAAGGCGTCGCCGGTGGTGTTGACGATCAGGGCGTCCGGTGGCCGCTTGGCCAGCCGGACCTCGGCGATCAGCACCGACTGCACCACGGGCCTGCCGGGGAACGGCATGCCCAGGGCGCGCCGGACGGTGCTGTGCATCCCGTCGGTGCCCACCACGTAGCCGGCGCGTATCGTCGCGGCCTGCTGGCTGGCCTCCTTGACCCGGACTTCCGCCCCGTCCGGGTGCTGGGTCAGCCCGCTGACCTCGTGACCGTAGCGGATGTCGGCCCCCAGTGACCTGGCCCGCTCTTCCAGCACTCGCTCGGTCTCGTATTGCGGGGCGACGAGTATGTAGGGGAAGCGGCTCGGCAGCCCGGACATGTCCAGCGCCGCTTCGCCGAAGAAGCGCAGCCTGCCCTGCGGGGTACCCGCGGTGATCAGCTCGTCGGCCACCCCGCGCGCGTCCAGCTGCTCCAGCGTCCGCACGTGCACCACGAAGGCGCGGGTCAGGCCGGACCGCTCGGTGCGGCGCTCGAGCAGCACGCAGCGCACCCCGGCGAGCGCCAGGTCCCCGGCCAGCAGCAGCCCTGTCGGCCCCGCGCCCACCACTACGACATCCACGTCATGGTCCATACCGGCCCCCCTTCGGGCATGCTCCCCTACATTCCCTGTCCCCCCTTTCGGCGACTTGGACACCGGATGTTACTTTCAAAACACCATGGGTAGCGGTGCCCTATGACTACCGAGCTACGAGAAACCGAGCAGAAGTTCGAGGGCGATGCCAGCATCGCGCTCCCGCCACTACAAGGCCTGCCAGGGGTGGCGACGGTGTCCCAGCCGGAGACGCAGACCCTGGTCGCCGAGTACTACGACTGCGAGGGCCTGCGCTTGCTCCTGGCCGGCGTCACCCTGCGTCGACGGGAAGGCGGAGCGGACGAGGGCTGGCACCTGAAGCTGCCCGACGCCACCGCCGGCCGCGTCGGCCGGGCCGGGGAGATGACATCGCGCCACGAGGTCCGCCTGTCGCTGGCCCGCGGCGACCGTGACCGGCGCGAGCGGCCGGCGGACGGCGAGCCCGTGCCGGGTGAGCTGGCCCGGCTGGTCCGGGTGCACACGCGCGGGGGCGCGCTGCGGCCGGTGGCGCGCATCGAGACGCGCCGCCGCACCACCACCCTGCGCGACGCGGCCGGGGAATCGCTGGCCGAGATCGCCGTGGACGAGGTGGCGGCGCAGACCCTCGGCCAGACCACCACCCTGGTCCGCTGGAACGAGGTGGAAGCCGAGCTGACCGGCGGCGGCCCCCGGCTGGCGCGGGCGGTGTCCGGCCGGCTGCGCCGCAGCGGCCTCCATCCCGCCGGGTACCACTCCAAGCTGGAGCACGTGATGGCGGTCAGCCCCCACGCCCGCGCCGGTGCCCGGCGTGCCGACGGCGGGCGGGCCGACGGGCGGGCCGACGGCATATGGGCCGACGGCGTATGGGTCGGCGGCCGGGCCGGCAGCGGCCGGGCCGGCGATGGGCGGGCGGCGGCGGCGGGAAGAAGAAAACAGCCGCGCGCCGCTGGATCGGCGCCGGGCGCGAGCTCAGCCCGGCGTCACCCGCCGGCGAGGTCGTGCTGGCCTACCTCGACGCCCAGGCGGCCCGCCTGGTGGCCCTTGATCCCGCCGTCCGCCGCGACGAGCCGGACTCCGTCCACCAGATGCGCGTGACCACCCGGCGGCTGCGCTCCACCTTCCAGGCATTCCCGATGATCGTGGCGCCCGAGGCGACGCGGCACCTGCGCGACGAGCTCAAGTGGCTGGGCACGGTGCTGGGCACGGCCCGCGACGCCGAGGTGCTCGCCGGGACGTTCCGCGCGATGCTGGCCAGCACGCCGACCGAGCTCGTGATCGGCCCCGCCGCGGCCCGGGTCACGGGCCACTTCGCCCCCCGCGCCGCCGCGGCCCGCGCAGCGGTGCTCAGCGCGCTGGACTCGCCTCGTTACTTCGCGCTCCTGGACGAGCTGGAGCGTCTGCTCGCGACGCCGCCCGAGGAGGCGGCGGCGACGGCGTCGGCCAGCGAGGTCCTCCCGCTCGCGGTCGGACGAGCCTACCGCAGGACCGGCCGCCGGATGCGCCGCGCCGTGCTGGCGCCGCCGGGCCCGGCCCGCGACGCCACGCTGCACGAGGTGAGGAAGGCGGCCAAGCGCGCCCGGTACGCGGCCGAGGCCGCGCGCCCCGCCATCGGCAAGAAGGCGCGCCGCGTCGCCCGGCAGATGAAGGCCGTCCAGTCGGCGCTCGGTGACCATCATGACGCCGTCACGGCCGCCGCGATGGCCCGCGAGATCGGCATCCTGGCCTACCTGTCCGGGGAGAACGCCTTCACCTTCGGCCTGCTCAACGAGCGCGCGCGCAACCAGGCGGTGAGCTGCGCGAGCCAGGCCGCCAGGGCGTGGAAGCGCACCCACGGAAAGCCCCGTCGATGGCTTAGCTAGCGGGGGTCCCGCGTACGGCGCGGCCTCCCGGGTAGGCCAGCACGGTGACCCAGCCTTCGGCCTCGCGGCGGGACGCCCTCGTCGTCGTGCTCGCGCTGACGACCGGGGCCGTGGACGCGGTGACGTTCCTGCGGCTGGGGAACGTGTTCAGCAGCGTCCTCACCGGCAACCTGGTGCTGCTCGGCGTCGCCGCGGGCCAGCGGCACGCGTCCCTGGCGCTCAACGCGGGCCTTGCCCTGGCGGGCTTCGGCGCCGGCGTCCTGGCCGGCACCATGACGGCGGGTGCCGCCCGCGACGGGCAGCCGCCCTGGCCCCGCCGGACGACGGCGACCCTGGCGGTCGAGGTGGTCGTGCTCGCCGGGTTCAGCGGCGGCTGGCTGGCCACCGGGGGCCGTCCGTCCGGCGGTTCCCGCCTGGCGCTGCTCGGGATCGCCGCGTGCGCGATGGGGCTGCAGACCGCCGCGGTGCGCCGCCTCGGCCAGATGTCGACGACCTACCTCACCAGCACGCTCGTGGGCATCGTGGAGGCGCTCGCGATCCGCCGCTGGCCACCGGACTGGCGGCGCGGGACCGGAGTCCTGGCGACCCTCGTCCTGGGCGCCCTGGCGGGCGCGGTGACCGCGCGGTCGCTCGCCGCCCTGGTCCCGGTCGTGGTCCTGGTGCCGCTGGCGGTGACGGTGGCGTGCTCACTGGTCCCGGGCGCGCGGCATGACCCGCCCGAAGGCGGGTAGCGAGGGGGACCGGGCGCGTGGCTGCGCCCCCCGGGATGGCCCGAATGCGTCGCGCGACGGTCCCGACCGGGTACGGTCAATGCCTGAGGGTTTTGGAGCGGTATGCGCGGGAGGCAGGGTGGCAGCGGACGCGAGCGCGCAGGTGACCGATCTGACGGCGGAGGACCACGCGTGCCTGACTTTCGGCGAGGCCGAGGAGCTGTTCGACCTGACCGCGGCGTTTGTCCGCGACGGCCTGTCCGCGGGCCTGAAGGTCATGTGGCTCAGCGACGGCGGCCCTGGCCTGGCGGCGGCGGAGCTGGCCCGGCGCGGGATCTCCGCCGGGGCGGCCATGGCCAGCGGGCAGCTGACCGCGGCCGGCCCGGAGGGACGGCTGCTGTCGGGGCAGGCATTCCGCGCCGACGTGGCGGTAAAGTGGCTGGCCGGGCAGTTGGAGTCGGCTAGGCGAGAGGGTTTTCCCGGGCTGCGGGTCGCGATGGACATGAGCTGGGCGCTGCGCCCGGTCACCGGGGTCGAGGAACTGCCGCGGTTCGAGGAAGGCATCGCCGCCGCGCTGGCGGGCAGTACCGCGGCGGTGCTGTGCCAGTACGACCGGGACCGCTTCGACCCGGTCACGCTGGCGTCGGTTGCCGGGTCCCACACCCTCTCGGTGGCCGCGGCCACCTACGACGCCGGCCCGTTGCTGCGGATCTGCCGCCAGTACGCGCCGCCGGGCATCCGGATCGCGGGGGAGCTGGACTACCAGGCGTGCGAGCCGCTGGCGCTGGCACTGGCCGAGGCGGTCCGCCTCGACGGGGACATCACGGTCAACATGTCCGCGCTCGCGTTCGTCGACGCCCGCTGCACGCTGATGATCGCCGACGCCGCCCGCGCCGTCGCCTCCTCCCGCACGGTGACCCTCCGGTGCCTGCCCGAGGTCGCCGCCGGGTTCGCGCGGCTCGGCCTCACCGGCGTCCCCGGTATCCGGCTGGTGGCCGCCGATGACCGGTGACGGGGACCTGCAGGCAGCGGGGCCGGATGGCCAGGGCACCGCGCCGGGCGGCCGCATCGCCCTGGAGCAGGAATTCGACGTCGGCTCGCTGTACGCGCTGCGGGCGGCGGTCGCCGCGCACGCCGCCACGGCCGGCCTGAGCCGGCAGCAGGTCTACGACGTGACCGCGGCCGCGCACGAACTGGCCGCCAATGCCGTGGTGCATGGCGCCGGACGGGGCCGGGTGCGCCTGTGGACCAGCGGCCAGTTCCTGTACTGCCAGGTCACCGACGACGGCCACGTCGGTGCCGCCGCGCCCTGGCCCGCGGAGCACGGCCATGGGCTGTGGCTGGTCGGCGAGGTCGCCAACCACCTCAGCATCGACCACGGCCCCGCGGGCACCACCGTCACGGCCCGCTTCCTCCTTGGCCAGAAGTGACGCCACCAGGGACGGTGCCGTCCGCCGGGACCGGATCGGGTTACCGCTTGAACGCGCCCCGCAGGTTCTTGCCGGCGTCCTTGACGTGCTCGCCCGCCTGCCGCACGGAGGCCTCGATGTGCTTGGCCCGGCCCTTGCGCATCAGGCGGCGGTTACCCGCGGCGCGGCCGGCGTTCCGCCTGGCCCGGCCCTTGCCTTTCGTGAGCGAATTGCGAAATTTGTCGATGAAGCCCATGTCACGCCTCCATTGGAGCGAAATAGCCTCCGACTTCCCGTGATAGGTTTCCTTAACCCTGAATTGGATGCATATGGCAGTGAACGCGGAGCAGGTACGGATCCTGCTGGTCGAGGACGACGACGGCGATGCCCTTCTGGTCGAGGAACTGCTCCACGAGGCGGGCACCGGAGTCGAGGTCGCAGCGGGCGCGGCTGCTCGCCGACGCCAGGAAGCTGATTCCCGACGCGGCCTGCGTGCTGCTCGACCTCGGCCTGCCGGATTCCCAGGGCCTGGACGGCCTGCGGTGGCTGCTCCAGCAGGAGCCGGACGCCACCGTCGTCGTGCTGACCGGCATGGCCGACGAGTACCTCGGCGAGGAAGCGGTCCGCGCCGGGGCGCAGGACTACCTGGTCAAGGGCGAGGTGACCGGGAAGCTGCTGCACCGGGTGATCAGGTACGCGATGGAGCGCCGCCGCTGGGACGAGGCCCAGCGGCAGCTGCACGTCGCGCGGGTGAGCGCGCAGGAGAACGCCCGGCTTGAGCGCGGCCTGCTGCCCTCCCCGGTGCTCGACGACGCGCGGCTGAGCGTCTGCGACGCGGTACCGGGCGGGCGGCAAGCAGCGGCTGCTCGGCGGGGACTTCTACGACGTGGTGCAGACCCCGGACGGCTGGGTGCACGCGCTGATCGGCGATGTCTGCGGGCGCGGCCCGGCCGAGGCCGCGCTCGGCGTCTGCCTGCGGGTGGCGTGGCGGGCCCTGGTGCTGGCCGGCCAGCCGCCGGCGGACGTGCTCTCCGCCGTCCAGCTCGTGCTCCAGCACGAGCAGCAGGAAGAAGCCATGTTCGCCACCGTCTGCATGGTGTCGGTGGCGCCCGGCCGGCGCAGCGGGATCCTGCGGCTGGCCGGCCATCCCGCGCCGCTGCTGGTCACTCCGGACGGGATGACCGAGCTCACCGCCCCCGCGTGCCCGCCGCCCGGGCTCAACGACCCGGAGACCTGGCCCGGCGCGAGGTGGAGCTCGGCGACCGCTGGTCGCTGCTGCTGTACACCGACGGGCTGATCGAGGGGCGGATCAGCCGGGAGCCCGTACCGCCTCGGCACCGAGGGCCTGATGGGCCTGGTGCGCGACGCCCTGGGCACGCCGCCGTTCGATCTCGGCCGGGTCAGCGACGACGCGCTGCTGAGCCGGCTGATCGACCAGGTGCGCGACCTCAACAGCGGCGACCTGAACGACGACATCGCGATCCTCGCCCTCGGCTGCTCATGACCGGGCCGCGATCGGCCGGCCCGGCGCCGTGCGTCGTCGCCCTGGCCGCTCAGCCGGATCATCGGCGGCGCCGTGCTCCTCATGACGCTGTTCTCGGTGGCCGCCGTGGTCACCGGCGCGCTGGCCCTCGCCCACCTGCGATCAGCGAGCGCCAGCGGATCGAGACCACGATCGACCCCGCGGCGCTGGCGGCGCAGCAGCTCTACAGCGCGCTGCTGAACCAGGAGACCGGCGTGCGCGGGTACGCGCTGAGCGGCCAGCCGGCCTTCCTCGCCCCCTACACCCAGGGCATGGCCGCCGAGCAGGCCGCGGTCGCCCAGCTCCGCCCGCTCCTGCCCGCGCTGCCGCGCCGCCAGCGCCGCGGACCTCGACTCAGGCGCTCACCCAGGCCCACGACTGGCGCACGCGCTACGCCGAGCCGACGATCACGCAGGTCCAGGCCAGCGGCAAGCCGGTGGTCAGCCCGGACATCCTGGCGGGCAAGGCGGAGTTCGACGCCCTGCGCGGCCAAGCTCGCCACCTTCGAGGCGGATGTCTCCGGCTGCCCGGCAGCAGGCGCTGAGCTCACTGGACCAGGCCTCGACCGAGCTCGACGTGACCCTGCTGGTCATCGCGATCGGCCTGGCGGTGGTCGTGGCCGGGCTGGCCATCGTGCTGCGCGCCACCGCGATCCGCCCGGTGCACGTGCTCGCCGCGCGAGGCGCGGCGGGTCGCCGACGGCGACTTCGGCCACGAGGTGCGCCCAGACCGGGCCGCGGGAGATCCGCGGCCTGGCCGCCGACGTGAACATCGATGCGGCTGCGCATCCTGCGGGAGCTGTCGGCGGTGCGGGAGGCGAACGAGGCGCTGGCCGGAGCACGCGGCCGAGCTGCAGCGCTCCAACGCCGAGCTCGAGCAGTTCGCCTACGTCGCCTCGCACGACCTGCAGGAGCCGCTGCGCAAGGTCACCAGCTTCTGCCAGCTGCTGCAGCGCCGCTACGGCGGCCAGCTCGACGAGAAGGCCGACCAGTACATCGAGTTCGCCGTGGACGGGGCCAAGCGGATGCAGGTGCTGATCAACGACCTGCTCGCGTTCAGCCGGGTGGGCCGGTCGGCGCGAGGAGCTCGGCCCGGTCGCCTGCGACGCGGCGCTCGCCGCCGGCGACGGCGAACCTGTCCGCGCAGATCGACCGAGGCCGGCGCCGTGATCGAGGCCGGGCCGCTGCCGACGGTGCGGGCGCAGCTCACGCTGCTGGCCGTGGTGTTCCAGAACCTGCTCGGCAACGCGCTGAAGTTCACGGGGCGAGCAGCCGCCGCGCATCGTCGTCACGGCCGAGCGCGACGGGGCGTTCTGGTCGTTTTCCGTCACCGATAACGGAATCGGGATCGAGCCGCAGTATGCTGACCGCGTTTTCCTGATCTTCCAGCGCCTGCACGACCGGGCCGCGTACCCGGGTACCGGCATCGGCCTGGCGATGTGCCGGAAGATCATCGAGTACTTCGGCGGCCGGATCTGGCTCGACACCGGCGTCACGGACGGCACCAGGTTCTGCTTCACCGTGCCCGCGAGCTCACCGACGACGAGAGGAGACCGATGGCCTACCAGGATGACCTCAAGCCCGTCGACGTGCTCCTGGTGGAGGACGACGAGGGGGACATCCTCATGACCAGGGAGGCCTTCGAGTTCTACAAGATGCGCAACCCGCTGCACGTGGTGTCCGACGGCGAGCAGGCCCTGCAGTTCGTGCGCCGGACCGGCGCCTTCGCCGACGCGCCGCGGCCGGGGCTGATCCTGCTCGACGTCAACCTGCCGCGCGTCAGCGGCCTTGAGGTGCTCGCCGAGCTGAAGCAGGACCCGGAGCTCAGGCGTCATCCCGGTGGTCATGCTCACGACCTCGCAGGCCGAGGAGGACATCCTGCGCAGCTACAAGCTGCACGCGAACGCGTACGTGAGCAAGCCGGTGGACTTCGAGCACTTCGTCGCCGCGATCCGGCAGATCGACGACTTCTTCCTGACCCTGGTCCAGCTGCCAGTCCCGTGACTGAGTCACCTGGTCCCGTGCCAGAGTCACCCGGCCGACTACAGAGAGTACTCATGTAACCTCCTACAGTGAGTGCTCATGGTAGCTGATAGGGAGCAGGTACGGATCCTGCTGGTCGAGGACGACGACGGCGATGCCCTGCTGATCGAGGAACTTCTGAACGAGGCCGACGCCGGAGTCGAGGTCCAGCGCGCCCGGCTGCTGGCCGAGGCCTCGAAGATGGTCCCCGACGCGACGTGCGTGCTGCTGGACCTCGGCCTGCCCGATTCGCGTGGCCTGGACGGCCTGCGGCGGCTGCTCCAGCTGGAGCCGGACGCGACCATCGTCGTGCTGACCGGCCTGGCCGACGAGCACCTGGGCGAGGAGGCGCTGCGCGCCGGGGCACAGGAGTACCTGCTCAAGAGCGACGTGACCGGGAAGATGCTGCGCCGGGTCATCAGGTACGCGGTGGGCCGCAGCCGCTGGGACGAGGCCCAGCGCCAGCTTGAGGTCGCCCGGCTGAGCGCGGAGGAGAACGCCCGGCTTGAGCGCGGCCTGCTGCCGTCCCCGGTGCTTGACGACGCGCGGCTGAGCGCCACCACGCGCTACCGGGTCGGCGGCAGGCAGCGGCTTCTCGGCGGGGACTTCTATGACCTGGTCCAGACACCGGACGGCTGGGTGCACGTGCTGATCGGCGATGTCTGCGGGCGCGGCCCCTCGGAGGCCGCGCTGGGCGTCTGCCTGCGGGTGGCCTGGCGGACCCTGGTGCTGGCCGGCTGGCCGTCGCCGGACGTGCTATCGGCCGTCCAGCGCGTGCTCGAGCACGAGGAGCAGGACGAGGCCATGTTCGCCACCATCTGCATGGTCTCGGTGGCGCCCGGCCGGCGCAGCGGGATCCTGCGGCTGGCCGGCCATCCCGCGCCACTGCTGGTCACTCCCGACCGGATAACCCAGCTCACCGCGCCCACGTCCCTGCCACCCGGGCTCAATGACCTGGAGGAATGGCCCGAGCGCGAGGTGGAGCTGGGCGACCGCTGGGCGCTGGTGCTCTACACCGACGGGCTCATCGAGGGCCGGATCGGCCGGGCCCGGACCGCCTGGGCACCGAGGGCCTGATGGACCTGGTGCGTGACGCCCTGGGCGCGCCGCCGTTCGATCCCGGCCGACTCTGCGACGAAGCGCTGCAGGGCGGCCTGATCGACGAGGTCCGCTACCTCAACGGCGCCGACCTGAACGACGACATCGCGATCCTCGCTCTCGGTTACTCATGACCGGGCCGCGGCCCGCCGCCCGGCGCCAGCCGTCGGCGTCGTGGCCGCTCAGCACGATCATCGGCGGCGCCGTCCTGCTCATGACGCTGTTCTCGGTGGCCGCCGTGGTTACCGGCGCGCTGGCCCTCGCCCACCTGAATCAGCAGCGGGAGCGGATCGCGACCACGATCGACCCGGCGGCGCTGTCGGCGGAGCAGCTCTACAGCGCCCTGCTCAACCAGGAGACCGGCCTGCGCGGGTACGCGCTGAGCGGCAAGCCGTCCTTCCTCGTCCCCTACACCCAGGGCGTGGCCGACGAGCAGGCCGCCGTCGCCCGGCTTCGCCCGCTGCTGCCGAGGCTGCCGCCCGACGCCGCGAGGGACCTCGATGAGGCGATCGCGGAGGCGGCGGACTGGCGCGCGCATTTCGCTGAGCCGGCGATCGCGATGATCAGGGCGACCGGCAAGCCGGTGCTCCTGCCGGCCAACGCGGCGGCCGAGGCCCAGTTCCACGACCTGCGCGTCAAAATGGGCATCTTCCAGGCGGATGTCTCCGCCATCCGGCGAGCAGGCGCAGAGCTCAGTGGACCAGGCCTCGACCGCGCTCGACCTGACCCTGCTGGTCATCGCCATCGGCCTGGCGGTGGTCGTGGCGGGACTGGCCGCCGTCTTGCACGCCGCCGCGATCCGCCCGGTGCACGGGCTCGCCGCGCAGGCGCGGCGGGTCGCCGACGGCGACTTCAGCCACGAGGTGATCCAGTCCGGGCCACGGGAGATACGCGGCCTGGCCGCCGACGTGAACACCATGCGGATGCGCATCCTGCGGGAGCTGTCGGCGGTGCGGGAGGCGAACGAGGCGCTGGCGGGGCACGCCGCGGAGCTGCAGCGCTCCAACGCCGAGCTGGAGCAGTTCGCCTACATCGCGTCGCACGATCTTCAGGAGCCGCTGCGGAAGGTCACCAGCTTCTGCCAGCTGCTGCAGCGGCGCTACGCCGGCCAGCTCGACGAGAAGGCCGATCAGTACATCGAGTTCGCCGTGGACGGGGCCAAGCGGATGCAGGTGCTGATCAACGACCTGCTCGCGTTCAGCCGGGTCGGCCGGTCGCAGGAGGAGTTCGGCCCCGTGGCCGTCGCCGCGGCGCTCGCCGCGGCGACGGCCAACCTGTCCGACCAGATCGCCCAGGCCGGCGCGGTGATCGAGGCCGGCGACCTGCCGGTCGTCCGGGCGCAGCTGACGCTCCTGACCGTGGTGTTCCAGAACCTGCTCGGCAACGCGCTGAAGTTCAGGGGCGAGCGCCCGCCGCGCATCCTCATCACGGCGACCCGGGCCGGCGCGTTCTGGGAGCTGTGCGTCGCCGATAATGGGATTGGCATTGAGCCGCAGTACGCTGACCGCGTCTTCCTGATCTTCCAGCGCCTGCACGACCGGGCCGCGTACCCGGGTACCGGCATCGGCCTGGCGATGTGCCGGAAGATCATCGAGTACTTCGGCGGCCGGATCTGGGTCGACACCGGCGTCACGGACGGCACCACGTTCCGCTTCACCGTGCCAGCACTACCCCACGACGGGGGGACCGATGACTAACCGGGCTGACCTCAAGCCGGTCGACGTTCTCCTCGTGGAGGACGACCCCGGCGATGTACTCATGACCACGGAGGCCTTCGAGCACTACAAGCTGCGTAACCGGCTGCACGTGGTAACCGATGGTGAGCAGGCCCTCCAGTTCGTGCGCCGTCAGGGCGCGTTCGCGGGCGCGCCGCGGCCGGGGCTGATCCTGCTCGACGTCAACCTCCCGCGCGTCAGCGGCCTTGAGGTGCTCGCCGAGCTGAAGCGCGATCCTGAGCTGAGCGTCATTCCGGTGGTCATGCTCACGACGTCGCGGGCGGAAGAGGACATCTTGCGCAGCTACAAGCTGCACGCGAACGCCTATGTCAGCAAGCCGGTGGACTTCGAGCACTTCGTCGCCGCGATCCGCCAGATCGACGACTTCTTCCTGACCCTGGCCCAGCTGCCGCGCTGACGCGGCCGTCATCGGGACCTGGCCGTCATCGGGGCCTAGCTGTCATCGAGGCGCCGGAAGGCGATCTCCTCCAGCAGGAGCTGGACCGCGGCGGCGGCGGGCAGCGCGATCAGCGCCCCGATGATGCCCATCACCACGCCGCCGAGGACGATCGCGATCATGCCACCGAGCGGCGAGACCCGGACCGTGTGCCCGATGATCCGCGGCACGAGCAGGTAGTCCTCGGCCAGCCGGTAGGCGACGTAGAAGATCAGGGTCGCGACCGCCACTGGCAGCGAGACGGTGAGCGCCACCAGGGTGACGATCGCGCCGCCGACCGTCGAGCCGATGACGGGGATGAGGTCGAGCAGGAAGATGAGCAGGCCGAGCAGCGCCGGGTAGGGGATGCCGAAGATCAGCATCCACACGAACGTTCCGGCGCCGGCGATCAGCGAGGTGATCACGTTGCCCAGGACGTAGCCGCCGACCTTCGTGAAGATCTCGTCGCCGATGAGGATGGTCCGCGGCCGCCGCGAGTGCGGGACCAGGCGGTAGCAGAACAGCTTGGCCTGCGGCATGCCCGCCAGGAAGTAGACGGTCATCACGGCGACCAAGACGATCGAGGACAGCGTGCTCGACCACGATCTGCCCCGCGCCGATCACCCCGCCGACCACGACGCCGTCCTTCGCGCTGAGCAGGCTCGTGACGTGCTGCTCGATGTGGTACTTGTCGTTCAGCTTGCCGATCGTGGAGCTGTGGTCCTGCAGCTCGTGCAGGTAGTGCGGCAGCTCGTTGATCAGCGTGGACGTCTGCGCCACCACCGGCGGGATGGCCGCGGCGACGAACCCGCCGACCACCGCGAAGAGCGCCAGGACGACGACGCTCACCGCCGCCCAGCGCCGCAGGCCACGGCGGGTGAGCCAGGCCACGACCGGGTCAAGGCCCGCCGCGATGAAGAACGCGAGCCCGATCAGGATCAGCACCGAGCGCGCCCGGACGAACAGCTCCACCAGCCCGTAGGTGACGGCGACGCCCGCGGCGCCCATCATCCCGATCATGAAGGGCGAGCGGGGGTTCAGCGGCCTGCCCGGCTTCCCGAAGCCGCCCGCCTGCCGCTCGGCCTCGGCCACCTCGATCGCCTGCCGAACCGGGTGCTTGCGGGTACCCCCGCGCGGCTCGCGTTCCTCGTGGGGTCGGCGCTGCTCCGGTAGCTTGCGTTCCTCTCGCGGCTCGCGCCGCCCTCCGGCCGCGGCGGGCCTCGCCGTCGCCTTGCCGGTCGTGCCGTCCACGGCCGACCTGCCTCCCCGGATGCGTTGCGTCACCGTGGGCGGCTACTGCGCGGGGCGGGCGCGCCTCGTAGCGTCGGATGCCGCCTGGCCAGCGGCGTCCTCGCCGAAGCCGACTCCGATGACCTGGTCGTCGCGGCGCTGCTGGGCGTGCACGAGGTCGGACAGCACCAGCCGGTCGGCGGCGGTCGGCTCGCCGCCCAGGGCGAGCGCCCGCGGGTAGAGCTTGCGGGCCAGCACCGGGTTCAGCTCCGCGGCGTAGATGGTGAGCTTGGCCAGGACCAGCAGGAAGGCCACGATGCCGATAACCGTGCCGAACGTCCCGTAGGTCGCCGACGCGCTCTTCAGCTGGTGGGTGATCAGCCCGGTCCCGAGGGTGATCAGCACGGTGAACGCGATCGCCGCCAGGATCGCCCCGGGAAGCAGCGCTCGCGGGCCGATCACCTTCGGGGTCAACACGATGAAGCTCGCGTAGAACAGCCCGACGTTGAGCAGGAGCAGCCCCACCAGGACCGGGATCTCGATGGCGAGCCGACCGAGGCGCCGGTGGCATAGCTGGTGACGGAGGCGTTGATGACGAACGTGATGCCGATGATGAACAGCCCGCCCAGGCTGCGCCCGAGCCGGGAGGCGAAGCCGGTGCGCTGGTTCTGCGGGACGTTCCAGACCGTGGCCATCGCCTGCTGCGCGGTCTGCGTCACGCCCTGGGCGCCGTAGAGGAGGCCGATGAGGCCCACGATCAGTCCCACCGTGCTGCCGTGCAGGCTGCCGCTGCTCGCGGGGTTGAAGCTCGACCCCACGACAGGGAACTGGTGCAGCGTGTTGATGATGCCCGTTCCGAGCGACTTCGCGCCGATGAACCCGAATACCGTGACCACGATCAGCAGCAGCGGGAAGATCGCGGTGAACCCGTACCAGGCCAGCGCGACGACCAGCAGGTTGGCGTTGTCGTCACCGAACTTCGTCACGACCGCGTACGGCACGCCCGCCCACCGGGCCCGCCGCTGCCAGCCGTCAATGGAGGCGATCACCCGCCCCGGCAGCTCCTTCGGCCTCACCAGGCCGCCCCGTAGCGCCGCCCGCACCCGGAGCCAGGCACCGGACCCCCGCACTTATTCAGCACGATCCGACAACTACCCACAGCTGTCAAAAAACAACCCAGCGTGCATAGCCGACGCCTCAACTCACCCCCGGCGGCTACCCGACCTGACTGACCGCGTCAGGGCCAGAGCAGGCACCGGGCCCACCCTCCGGCGGTTCGCTGGTATCGCAGGCGGATGTGGCGGCGCTGGTGGTCGGCTTGCCAGAACTCGACCTCGTCCGACGACAGGGCGTACAGCGTCCAGTCGGGGGCGATCAGCCCGGGGCTGGCGGCGATGTCGGCCTGGGCGCGGCGCAGCGCCTCCTCGAGCTTCGCGCGGATCATCCAGCGGCTGGGACTGGCGGCCGGTCAGCGCCTCGGCCCGGGACGCCGGCGAGCGGGCCAGGAAGTCGGCGGCACTCGCCTCGGCGCTGGCGGGGACGGCGGTGCCGCGGACGCGGACCTGGCGGCCCTGCTGGGGCCAGTAGAACGACAGGGCGGCGTGCGAGCTGGCCGCCAGCTCCCTGCCCTTCCTGCTGCCCGCGCTGGACGCGAAGTACCAGCGCCCGGCCGCGTCGACGTCCTTGCACAGCAGCACCCGGGAGGAGACGCGGCCCGCGTCATCGGCGGTGGCCAGGGTCATGGCGTGCGGCCCGGGTACCTGATCCCTGATGGCGTCCCCCAGCCACAGCGCGAACAACGTCACCGGATCGCCGGGTGCCGACCGGGTATCGAATTCCGGCAGCTCGGCCGGGAACACCGCCAGCGCGCGGACCATCTCACGGATGCTCCCCGGCGCCGTCGTCATCGGCTCTTCCGCTCGGGCATAGCGCTGACCTTAGCGCCCGACCGCGCCCCTATGACCCAACGAGGCCGTCAGCGCCCGGTGTCCTGCCCGCGCAACTCGGCTTCGAGCAGGTCCATGGCCTTGAGGAAGGCTTCCTGCTCGGCGGGGGAGAGCTTGTCAAGGACGCGGGCCAGCGGCTTGGCCGCGCCGTCGAGCCACTCGCCGACCAGCGCCGCCTGGGCGGGGGCGACCGCGACGATCGTGCGCCGCCGGTCGGCCGGATCGGCGTGCCGCTCGATGAAGCCCGCCCGGTCCAGGTCGGCCAGCACGCCGCTGACGGTGGGCAGGGTCAGGCCCAGCCGGGAGGCCAGTTCGCCGACCGTGACCGGGCCCTCGCGGACCTGCTCGAGCGCGGCGACGTGCCGCGGGCTGAGCGGTGCCGTCGCGGGCGGCGCGGCGCCGTCCTGCCAGCGCCTCATTCCCCGGCTCACCCGGCGCAGCGCCTGCATCAGGCGGTGGCACATCGCGGATTCCGCCGCGCCGTCCGCCTCGTCCGCCATGGTCCTCCCGCCGGTCACGGGCGCGCGGTGCGCGTCCCGGTTTGACACCCCAGGCGTCAGTATATACGGTTCCCTTAACAAAATAGTTTTGATATACGAACCAAATTAGAATGGAGGACCGCATGGCACCATCGGGAGAGCTGACCGCGCCGGCAGTGCGAGAGCTGCTGCGGGACGGCACGCTCGCCGGGTCCTGGACGCTGGACGCGGCCAGGTCGCGGGTCCGGCTGACGACCAGGCACACCTGGGGGCTGGCCCCGCTGCACGGCGTCTTCGGCCAGGTCGCGGGGACCGGCACGGTGACGGCGGGCGGGGACGTCAGCGGCGTCGTCACCGTGGCCGCCGGGTCGGTCGACACGAAGAACGCCCGGCGCGACGCGCACCTGCGCTCGGCCGATTTCTTCGACGTCGCCACCCACCCCGACATCACCTTCACCGCCGATGGCGTGACGCCCGGCCGACGGGGGCGTCCGGGTGACGGGCAGCCTGACCGTCCGGGGCCGCACCCGCCCGGCGTCCTTCGACGCGAGGGTCACCAGCGTCGATGGCGAGGTGTGGCTGGACGGCGAGCTGCCGGTCAACCGGGCCGACTACGGCATGTCGTGGAACCGGCTGGGCATCGCGTCGATGCGCTCCGCGATCGCCGTCCACGCCGTTTTCACCCGCCAGTAGGGCGCGCCGGCTGCCCGCGTTAGCCGGGCCCGTTCCGGGAAGAAGGTCCCTAACCACCAGCTCTACGTCGCAGGCGACCTGCGGGAAGGAAGGTGTCATGGCGACCTCGGAGGAGGGCGCTCCAGGGTGGCGGTGCTGGGCACCGGCATCATGGGATCGGGGATGGCGCGCAGCCTGCTGCGGGCCGGCCTGCCGGTCACCGTGTGGGACCGGTCGGCCGAGGTGACGGGGCGGCTGGCCCGGGACGGGGCCACCACGGCCAGCTCGGCGGCGGAGGCGGTGCGGGACGCCGGCGTGGTGATCACGATGCTGCCCACCGCGCAGGTCGTCGAGTCGGTCATGTTCGGCCAGCAGGTGGTGCAGGCGCTCGCGCCCCGCGCGACCTGGGCGCAGATGGGCACGATCGGGGTCGAGGCGACCGAGCAGGCCGCCGTGCGGCTGGGCAAGGTCCGCCCGGACGTCCTGTTCGTCGACGCCCCGGTGTCGGGCAGCAAGGGGCCGGCCGAGCAGGGGCAGCTGCTGATCCTCGCGTCCGGCCCCGACGCCGCGCGGGAGCCGCTGAGCCGGCCGTTCGACGCGATGGGGCGCGCCGCCGTCTGGCTCGGCACGGCGGGCCAGGGCAGCCGGCTGAAGCTGGTAGTCAACGCCTACATGTCCACGCTGATCGAGGGCGTGGCGGAGGCGGTGGAACTGGCCCGCAGGCTGGGCATCGACGTCGCCGCGCTGGAGGCGGCCATGGCGGGCGGCCCGCTGGACGCGCCGATCGCGGACGCCAAGATGCACAAGATCTCCCGCGGCGACTACGCGCCGGAATTCCCGCTCGAGTGGGCGCTCAAGGACGTCGACCTGGCCCTGGCCGCCGGCGGGAGCGGGCTGCCGCTGCTGGCCGCGCTGTCGCGCCAGTGGCACGCCGCCGTCGACGACGGCCACGGGCGCGAGGACGTCAGCGCCGCCCGGCTGGCGCTGGCCGGTCACATCACCCCCGCAGGATGAGACGCCGCGAGCCCTTCTCGGAGAGCATCGGGCCATGACGCTGCATGATCGCGATACGGTCCGCTCGAAACTCGCGGACTACGTGTTCATGGACCGGGACCTGACCAGGCCGGTTCCCAAGTACCGGTTCCCGAGGGAGGGGACCCTGCCCAGGGAGGCCTTCCAGCTGGTGTCGGACGAGCTGATGCTCGACGGCAACGCGCGCCAGAACCTGGCCACGTTCTGCCAGACATGGCAGGAGCCCGAGGCCCTCGACCTGATGGCCCTGTCGGTCGACAAGAACATGATCGACAAGGACGAGTACCCGCAGACGGCCGAGATAGAGCGGCGGTGCGTGCACATGGTGGCGGACCTGTGGCACGCCCCCGAGTCGGCCAACGCCGTGGGCACCTCGGCGATCGGCTCCTCCGAGGCCTGCATGCTGGGCGGCCTGGCGGCCAAGTGGCGCTGGCGGGCCAAGCGGCGCGCCGCGGGGCAGCCGGCGGACAACCCCAACATGGTGTGCGGCCCGGTCCAGGTCGTGTGGCATAAGTTCGCCCGCTACTGGGACGTCGAGATCCGCGAGGTCCCGATGTCCCCCGGCAGCTACGCCATGGACCCGGCCGCGATGCTCGAGCGGGTGGACGAGAACACGATCATGGTGGTCCCGACGTTCGGCGTCACCTACACCGGCGCCTACGAGCCGGTGGCGGAGCTGTCCAAGGCCCTGGACCACCTGCAGGTCGACAAGGGCCTGGACGTCGACATCCACGTGGACGCGGCCAGCGGCGGCTTCCTCGCGCCGTTTTGCGCCCCCGACGTTGTCTTCGACTTCCGGCTGCCGAGGGTCAAGTCGATCAGCGCCTCGGGGCACAAGTTCGGGCTGGCGCCGCTGGGCGTCGGCTGGGTCGTCTGGCGCGATCGCAGCGAGCTGCCCGACGACCTCGTCTTCCACGTGAACTACCTCGGCGGGGACATGCCGGTGTTCCAGATCAACTTCTCCCGCCCGGCCGGGCAGGTCATCTGCAGCTACTACCACTTCCTGCACCTCGGGCACGGGGGCTACCGGCGCGTGCACCAGGAGTCCTATGAAATAGGCCAGTACATCGCGGCCGAGATCGTCAAGCTCGGCCCCTTCGAGCTGCTCTTTGACAGCAATCCGAACACGGGAATCCCGGCGGTCACCTGGCGCGTCAGCGAAGACGCCGATCCCGGGTACACGCTGTTCGACGTGGCCGACCGGCTCCGCGCCCGGGGCTGGCAGGTGCCCGCGTACACGCTGACGGGAACGGCGTCCGACATCGTGGTGCAGCGCGTCCTGGTCCGCGTGGGCTTCAGCCGGGACATGGCGGCGCTGCTGCTGGGCG
Source organism: uncultured Actinomycetota bacterium (assembly GCA_963735415.1). GTDB lineage: Bacteria > Actinomycetota > Actinomycetes > Streptosporangiales > Streptosporangiaceae > Trebonia. Next base: position 84,717 of record CAVTLB010000042.1, read on the forward strand.
ATTTCAGGGACGCCCTGGACTACTTCGGCCGGCACCCGGTCACGGTGTCCATGACCAGGGAGGAAGCGGGCGGGTTCAACCACCTCTAGTGGCGGTGGCGGTGTCGCTCGTGGTCTCGCAACGGCTTGCCGGACCGCCGACTGACCCCCGCCAGGGCCGGGCATTAATCACTGGTAGTGCAACCGTCGAGAGGGGGGCGGCTCATGTGCCGTTGGCTTGCTTACTCAGGGTCACCTTTGCTGATGACGGAGGTGCTCTATACGCAGGTCCACTCGCTGATCGACCAGAGCCTGCACGCCAGGCTCGGGGCTGAGACGACCAACGGCGACGGGTTCGGCCTCGGCTGGTATGACGCCACGCCGGGGCCGGGCGTCTTCCACAGCATCGAGCCGGCCTGGAACGACCTGAACCTGCGCCAGCTCGCGGAGCACCTGAGCTCGCCGCTGTTCTTCGCGCACGTCCGCGCGGCGGTCGGGTCGCCCGTCCAGCAGACGAACTGCCACCCGTTTGTCCACGGTAACTGGCTTTTCATGCACAACGGGTACATTGACTCCTTCGCGAAGATCAAGCGCGAGCTGATGCTCGCGGTCGACCCGTCGCTGTACTCGCAGATCAAGGGCAGCACCGACAGCGAGGTCCTGTTCTACCTCGCGCTGACGTTCGGGCTGACCGATGACCCGCCGGCCGCGGTCGCCCGTGCCGTCGGGTTCGTCGAGGCATGCGCGCACGCGCAGGGCATCAGGTACCCGTTCCAGGGCACCATCGCCACCAGCGACGGCGAGCGCGTCTGGGTGTTCCGCTACTCCAGCGAGGGCAAGTCACGGTCGCTGTTCTTCACCCGCGACATCCGCAGGCTCCGGGAGAAGTGCCCCGGCGAGGATGTCTTGCGCGGCGCGCCCGACGACGCCCACGTGGTGGTGTCGGAGCCGCTCGGCGACCTCCCGGGCGCCTGGGTCGAGATGCCCGAGTCGAGCTGCGGGGTGGTGGAGAGCCAGGAAGATACCCGGCTGCTGCCGTTCACGCCGCAGCTCCCGTCGAAGGTCCGGTGAGGATCGGGGATTCGCCGGCGGTGACCGTCGGGGTGGAGGAGGAGTTCCACACCGTCGGCCTCAGCTCACGGCGGCTGACCGCGCAGGGCGGCCGCGTCCTGGAGCAGCTTCCCGCCGGCAAGTTCAGCGCCGAGCTCCACCAGACGATGGTGGAGGCCAACAGCCGCCCGCATGCCCGCCTGGGCGACCTGGCGGACGACCTCGCGGCGCTGCGGCGGGCCGCGATCGGCGCGGCGCTGCGGTGCGGGCTGGGCGTCGTCGCGTCCGGCACGGTGCCCATCGCGGACCCGCCCGACACCGCGACGATCACCGCCAGCCCGCGGTATGAGCAGATGCGCGGCCAGTACGGGGCGCTGGTCAGCGAGCAGCTGATCTGCGCCATGCAGGTGCACGTGAGCATGGCCGACCGCGACCTGGCGGTCGCCGTCGCGCACCGCGTCTCGCCCTGCCTGCCGGCCCTGCTGGCGCTGTCGGCGAGCTCCCCCGTACTGGCTGGGGACCGACACCGGCTATGCCAGCTACCGCACCATGATCTGGCGGCGCTGGCCGACGACGGGGGCCAGGGGCGGGTTCGCCTCGGCGGCGGACTACGACCAGACCGTGGCCGACCTCGTGCGGTCGGGAGTCATCACCGACCCCGGCATGATCTACTTCGATGTCCGCCCCTCGGCCCACCTGCCCACCCTGGAGCTGCGCATCTGCGACGGCTGCCCCTACCTGCAGGACGTGGTCCTGCTGGCCGGGCTGTTCCGCGCGCTTGTCATGCGGGAGGCCGACGCGGCGGTCGCGGGCCGGCCCCGCTGCCGGTCCGCCCCGAGTTGCTTGAGGCCGCGACCTGGCGGGCCGCCCGGTCGGGCCTGGAGGGCGACCTGGTTGACCCGGCGACCGCCACCGCGGTGCCGGCCGGCCGACCTGATCCGGCGGATGCTCGCCGACCTGCGGCCCGCGCTGGAGGCCAACGGCGACTGGGACCAGGTGACCGAGCTCACCGAGTCGGCCCTGGCCCGCGGCAGTTCGGCGGCGCGCCAGCGCGTGGCCTACGCCAGCGGCGGCCTCCAGGAGGTCGTCGACGCGCTGATCAAGGAGACCGGTGCCGACACGGGGGTGAACGCCGTCGGCTGAACCGGCCCTCCCATCACGGAAAGGACGCAAGGACCATGGGCAACACCCGCGACATTCGCACGGCGGTGGAAGATGAGCTGACCTTCGATCCGCTGGTGGACTCGGCCGGCGTCATCGTGGAGAACATCGGCGGGGAGGTGGCGCTGACCGGCGCGGTGCCGAGCTACCCGCAGTACCTGGAGGCGGCGGCCGCGGCGCGCCGGGTGGCCGGGGTAACCGGCGTGCACAACTACCTTGAGGTGGCGCTGCCGCCGGGCCACGACCGCGACGACTGGGCGCTGGCGATGGCGGCCAACAACGCGCTGGACACGAACCTCACCGTGCCCGACACCGTCGCGGCGTCCGCGCACGACGGCATCATCTTGCTGACCGGCCTGGTCAGTTACGGCTACGAGCGCGCGGCGGCCGAGGCGTCCGTCGCCATGCTGACCGGCGTCCGCCACGTCAAGGACGACATCGAGATCTCCTGGGACTCCGGGCCGGTGGACGTGATCACCGCGGTGCAAGACGCCCTGGACCGCCTGGCGATCATCCCCGACAACAGCGACGTCGTGGTCGACACCACGGGGAACGCCGTGACGCTCAGCGGCCACGTGCGCACGTGGGCCGAGCATGACGCGCTGCTTAACGCCGCGTGGATGACCCCGGCCGTCTACGACGTCCACGACCGGCTCATCGTGACCGGCTGACTTGCCGGCGCGGTTACCGGCCGACGAACCCGCTGAGCATCGCGGTCAGCACGCGGGCCAGCCGCGGGCCGACCTCGACGATGGCGTGCGCCAGCCGGGGGTCGCTGCGGTAGAGCTCCCGCACCGGCGGGCCCGGCGTGGCCATCTGCCAGAGCGCCCCGGCCATGCTGGTCGCCGTCGCGATCACGTCGACCGCCTCCTGCTCGCTCAGCCCGAGCAGCCGCGCCAGCTCCAGGCTGATCGCGCTGACCTCGGTGAGCGTGGCAAGCTTGAAGGAGCGCACGGACTCGATCGAGACGTTGCGCTCAAGGTTGAGCGGTGCCTGCGCGAGCAGGTCGCAGAACATGGGGCGCGCGACGAGCGTGTCGGCGAAGGCCTCCGCGACAGCGGCGATGGCCGCGCCCGGCGGCGCGCCCGGTGACACTGCTGCCGGTGACACTGCTGCCGGTGACAGAGCTGTCGGTGACACTGCGCCCGGTGACACTGCTGCCGGCGAGACCGCGCCCAGCCGCTGCCGCAGCGCCGCCGACCACTCGTGCCAGCCGAGGGCGGTCAGCCGGAGGAAGATCTGCTCTCGCGTCTCGAAGTAACGCAGCATCGCGGACTTGTGCATGCCGACGGCGGCGGCGATGTCGGTGAGCGTGACCTCGCGGATGCCCCGGTCGGCCCCCAGCGCCGTCGCGGCGTCCAGGATCGCCGACTCACGCTGCTGCTTCGCCTCGGCGGAGCGTGCTCGCTGGTACCCGGCCGTCGTCATGCCCCCATGATAGCACAACCGAGTTGCGTAAATAATGAAACTGTGTTTTACTAAGGCTCATGAACGAAGACAGGCAGCAAGTATGGTTCGTCACCGGTTCCTCGCGCGGCTTCGGCCGCGCCCTCGTCGAGGCGGCGCTCGAGGCCGGTGACCTGGTCGTCGCCACCGCGCGCCGCCCCGGGCAGCTCAGCGACCTCACCCGCGAGCACGGCCAGCGGGTACTGCCGCTCGCCCTCGACGTGACCGACGCCGGCGCCGCGGACGCGGCGGTCAGCGCCGCGGTGGAGCGCTTCGGCCGCCTCGACGTCGTCGTCAATAACGCCGGCTACGCCAACGTCGCCCCGATCGAGACGGGCGACGAGGCGGATTTCCGTACGCAGTTCGAGACCAACTTCTGGGGCGTTTACCACGTGTCACGGGCGGTCATCCCGCGGCTGCGCCAGCAGGGCGGCGGCGTCATCGTGCAGTTCTCCTCGGTCGGCGGCCGGGTGGGCGGCTCCCCTGGCATCGCCAGCTACCAGGCGGCCAAGTTCGCCGTCGACGGCTTCAGCCGGGTGCTCGCGGTCGAGGCCGCGCCGTTCGGCGTGCGGGTCATGGTCGTGGAGCCCAGCGGCTTCGCCACCGACTGGGCCGGCGCCTCCATGACCGTCCATGACATCCCCGCGGACTACGACTCGACGATCGGCGCCATGCACCGCCGCATGCGCGCCGGCACCGCCGGCGCCGCCGGCGACCCGCGCCGCGGGGCGCGGATCATCGTGGCCGCCGTCAAGCGCGACAACCCGCCGTCGCACCTCCTGCTCGGCGTGACCGCGACCGACATGGCCCTCGACTACTCGCGCCGCCAGGTCGCCGAGGCGTCAGCGTGGCAGGACGTCAGCCGCTCCGCCGACTTCGGGCAGCCCTACCCGGCCGGGTTCCCCGTGGACAAGCCGCAGGCGTGACGCCTGCGGCCGCCCGGTGGCCAGGAGGGGAACCTTCACTGCGGGGGCCCGGCGGTGAGCCGGACGCGGCTGGTCGTGCGCTGGCCGGTCGGGCTCATCCAGGTGACGGAGATCGTGGCGCCAGGGTGGAATCGCGCGAGGACGTGGCCCAGGCCGTCGGGCGAGCCGACGGCGCGCCCGTTCACGGCGGTGATGACCGAGCCGCCGGTCATGCCCGCCTGGGCCGCGGGGCCGCCGCAGATGGTCCCCTCCACCAGCACCCCCGCGCTGGCCGGGGCCACGGCCGAGGGCTCGCTCAGGTCGGCGTTGCTGGTCGAGCAGGGCGGGCTGCCGGCGGATGCGGGCGGGTGCCGCTTGCTGGACTGGTCTTGCGGGTTGCTCTCGGCCCCGGAGCCGATGAAGACTCCCATGAAGCCCGGGTAGCCGATGGTGACGGCGGCGCTGGCCTGGCCGGCGGCGATCTGCCGCGCGACCGACAGCGCCGTGTTGATGGGAATCGCGAACCCGGTGGCCTGCTCGGAGTTGGCGGCGCTGCCCGCGGTGTCCATGCCGATGACGCCGGCGGAGTTCGACAGCGGGCCGCCGGAGTCGCCCGCCACGATGTCGGCGTTGGTCTGGATCATCCCGTGCAGCGTCTCGGTGCTCATCGCCCCCGCGTCGTCGCTGGCGGTGATGGTCTGGCCCACCCCGGTGACCTGGCCCGCCGCCGCGCTGACGGCGTTCGCCCCGTTGGCGTTGCCGAGGGCGACGACCGGCTCCCCGGTCGCGACCGACGACGAGTTGCCCACCGGCGCGGTCGTCAGCCCGCGCGCGCTCTGCAGCCGGATCAAGGCGATGTCCCTGGCCTTGTCATAGCCCAGGACGTGCGCGACATAGGTCTTGCCGGTGCTGGGGACGGTCGCGGTGATCGACGTCGAGTTCTGGATGACGTGGTTGTTGGTGAGCACCAGCCCGCTGGAGTTGAGCACCACGCCCGTGCCGGCCGCCGCCTCGCTGTCGTACTGCAGCATCGTGTTGATGATGACGACGCCGGGCTTCACCCTGGCGATGATGTCTTGCTGGCCCTTGCCTAGCGGCGGAGCCGAGCCGCCGGGCCGGCATCGCGTGGCCGCGTGGCAGGGCGGACGACGACCCCGTGCTGCCGGTGCAGGCCAGCAGCAGCAAGGTGCCGAGCCCGGTGCCCAGCACCATCGTCCACATGCGCGTGGTCACGCTCTCCCGCTTGCGGCGTCGGGGGAACGGCCTATCTCCGCAACCAGGGGTCATCATCCGTGGCACCACCCCTTCGTGTCAGAATGGTAACTCTCAGCGATAAGTGCACCATTCAAGGCATCCGGGTGGGAAGGTGGCGTCACCTCTAGTGACATTGGCGGATGCTATTGGGCGCGTCATGACGCGGCTTCGTCCCGAGGTGGCAGGATAAACGTCATGGACCCCGATATCCGGCTGAAGTCCCCGAAGGGACGCTGGGTGCTGGTGGCGACGGTGCTGGGCCAGGGATCGCGTTCGTCGACTCCACCGTTGTCAACGTCGCCCTCCCGGCGATCGGGCGGGACTTCCACGCCTCGCTGGCCGAGCTGCAGTGGGTCGTGAACGCCTACACGCTCACGCTGGCCGCGCTGATCTTGCTCGGCGGCTCGCTCGGCGACCGCTACGGCCGGCGCCGGGTCTTCGTGATGGGCGTGATCTGGTTCGCCGTCGCCTCGGCGCTGTGCGCCGCCGCCCCCAACATCGCGACGCTGATCGTGGCCCGGGCGCTGGAGGGAATCGGCGGGGCGCTGCTCACGCCCGGCTCGCTGGCGATCATCCAGGCCTCGTTCGCGCAAGAGGACCGGCCCAAGGCCGTGGGCGCCTGGTCGGGACTGGGCGGCGTCGCGGGCGCGATCGGCCCGTTCCTTGGCGGCTGGCTGGTCAGCGCCGCGGGCTGGCGCTGGGTGTTCCTGATCAACTTGCCGCTCACCGCGATCGTGGTGGCGGTCGCGGTCCGGCACCTCCCCGAGTCCAGGGACGAGACCGCGCACGGCCAGTTCGACGTGCGCGGGGCGGTGCTCGCCGCGCTCGCGCTGACCGGGATCACGTACGCGCTGACCGAGGCGCCCCAGCCGGGCGTCCCCAAGTCGGTGGTGGCCGTCGCGGCCGTGCTCGGCGTGGCCTGCGCCGCGGGCTTCCTGCTGACCGAGCGCGCCCGCGCCAGGTCCGGCGATCCCGAGCCGATGATGCGGCTCGACGTGTTCGCCTCACGGCAGTTCACCGCGGTCAACATCATCACGTTCGTGATGTATGGCGGCATGGGCGTGGTTTTCTTCCTGTTCGTGGTGACATTGCAGGTCGTTGGCGGATTCTCGCCGATCGCCGCCGGCGCGTCGCTGGTGCCGACCACGATCTTGATGCTCTTGTTCTCCGCCCGGGCCGGCGGCCTGGCCCAGCGGGTCGGCCCGAAGATCCCGATGACCGTCGGGCTGCTGGTGGCGGCCCTCGGGATGGTGCTGATGACGCGGATCGGCCCGCACACGTCGTACGTGGCCGACGTGCTGCCCGCCATCGTCGTATTCGGGCTGGGCCTGTGCGCCGTGGTCGCGCCGCTCACCGCGACCGTGCTCGCGTCGGCCGACGTCCGGCACGCGGGCATGGCCAGCGGGGTCAACAACGCCGTCGCCCGGGCGGCGTCGCTGCTGTTCGTCGCGGCGATCCCGCCGCTGGCCGGCCTGACCGGCGACGCGCAGGCGCACCCCTCGGTGTTCCTGCACGGCTTCCGGATGGCGATCCTCGTCAGCGCCGGGTTGCTGGTCGTCGGCGCGGTGCTCTCACTGCTGACCATCCGCAACGACGTGCTGCGGGCCGTGCCCGCCGCCGCCCGGCCCGAGTGCAAGGTCAACTGCCCGGTCGGCGCGCCCCCGCTGGAGCCAGGCACCGGGGCAGGCACCGGGCAAGCCCCGTCCGGCGGCCGGCCGAGCGCCGCGGGAACGCCCTAACCCCGCCGCGGTCTGCTGGCGCTCGTCGCGCACCGCCGCGGTCTGCTGGCGCTCGTCGCGCAGGCGGCGCAGCACCGGCAGCGCCGCGAAGTAGCAGCCCGCCACGGCGATGCCGCCGATGCCGACGTCGACCGAGATCCGGCCTTGCCGTGCCCAGTAGACATCCCTGAGGTCGAGCAGCAGCGCGAAGCTCATCGACGATGAGGGCCAGGGCAGCGCCGTAGCTGACGGCGACCGCCGGGTGCCGCCGTTGGTGCTCCTCGCCCCGGACGGCGACCGCCCCGATGCCCGACAGCAGGCCGATGCCCCACATGTAGTGGTGCACGTGCTCGCCGCCGACGTTGATATTGCCGAACGGCCCCCGGCCGGCCCGGATGCTGTAAGTCAGCAGGCGCAGCCCGGCGAAGGTCGCGGTGAAGGCCAGCCAGCTGAGCAACGCCGAGCGCTGCCCGGGCGCGAGCTCTTCCCGGTACGCCCGGCGAACGGCGCCAGGCGACGGCGCGAGGTTGCCCATGCCCGCACCCCTACCCGTCCCGCGCCCCCGGAACCCGCACCCCTACCTGGCGCCCGCGCCACCGCGCCCCTACCCGGCCGCCCGCAGGAGCGACACGCGAAACGCCGGCGTGACCCGTGGGTCACGCCGGCGTTCGCGGTGCGTGGCGGGTTACGCGTCCCGGGCCGGCGAGCCGGTCGCGGCGTGCCCGGTGACGGCCTCCTCGACGTCATCGCGCATGTGCGCGTCGATCTCCTTCCCGCTGCGGGCGAGGAGGAAGATGATGACGCCGACGATGGCGACCACGACCATCACCACCAGCGTGATCCAGTCGTAGTTGAAGTACCCGCGCGGGCTCGAAAGCCCGGTGGGCGCCACCACGTTGATCAGCATCACCAGCAGGTAGAGCCCGCTGACGATCAGCACGGGCCAGGCCCACCGGCCGAGCCGGAACCTGCCCGCCGGGATCCAGCCGCGCAGCCGCGCGATGATCGCCCCGATCACCGTCAGCAGGAACGACAAGTAGATGCCCGAGACGCCGAACGAGATCAGCGCGAGCAGGACGTTCGTGTGCGCCGGGTAGGTGATGAAGCCGATCTTGATGCTGTTCGCCGGGTTGGGGAACACCAGCAGCAGGAACAGCACCGTGACCACGGCCCCCGCCAGCAGCGCGTTGACCGGCGTCTTGAACTTCGGGTGCACGGTGGAGATCCACTTGGCCCGCGGCAGCGCGCCGTCCCGCGCGTAGGAGAACATCAGCCGGCTGCCCGCGCCCTGCACCGAGGTCCCGCAGGAGAAGAACGCGAAGATGATCAGCAGCAGCAGGAAGTCCTGCAGCCCGCTCGGCAGCTGCCCCAGGATGAAGGGGACTCCGCCGGCCTTGGTGACGACGTCGGTCAGCGGGTGCGGGCCCTGCATGGCCAGCAGCAGCGCGGCGGTCAGGATGAACGAGGCGACCCCGCCCCAGATCAGCGCGTGCCGCATGGCCCGCGGCACCTGCCGCCCGGCGTCCTTCGTCTCCTCCGAGATGTCGCCCGCCGACTCGAAGCCGTAGAAGATGTACACCGGCGCCAGCACCGCGATCACCATCGCGCTCAGGTAGTTGCCGCCGAAGTTGAGGCCGTCCGGGTTATGCGCGACGTGCTGCACGTCCTGCGTGCTGAACAGGTACCCCAGCCCGTGGTGGAAGCCGTGAATGCCGAGGATCACCGCGATGCCGATGGTGCCCAGGATCTCGACGTACACCCCGATCTGGGCGATGCGGCCCATGACCTTGGCGCCGGTGATGTTCAGGGTCGTCTGGATGGCCAGCAAGATGACCGTGATGACCAGGATCACCACGTGGTTCGTCGGGTCGAGGCTCCAGCCGAACCAGCTCTGCAGCAGCGCCGTCACGTAGCCAACCACGCCGCTGTCCACGCTCGCGACCGTCACCAGCAGCGCGATGCCGTAGAACCAGCCGACGAACCAGCCGTACCGCCGCCCGACGTTGTACTTGCTGTACTGGTACAGCGCGCCGGCGATGGGGTAGTGGCTGGCGAGCTCGCCGAAGACCAGGGCCACCAGCAGCATGCCCGCGACGGGCAGCCAGGTGAGCCACACGTACGCCGGGCCGCCTGTGCCGAGGCCAAGCACGAACAGCGAGTAGATGCCGACCATGGGCGACAGGTACGTGAAGGCAACCGAGAAGTTCGCGAACAAGCCGAGCACGCGGTTCAGTTGCGGGCTGTACCCGAGGCTACGCAGCCGGGCGTCGTCATCGTCGACCGGATCCGCCACTTGCGGCGTGGTCTCTCGCATCAGTCCTCCCTCAGACTTCGTTAGGGGTGCGCATGTAAAGCGCGTTGCCACTCGCGGCGCGCGTGGTAGGGCTATAAAATAGGGATTCATATGTTTATGTCAAGGTTTGGGGCGGAACGGGCGGGCGTGCGGGGGGCACTGTGGTGAACGCGAAGTCCGTCGGGCTGACGACGACGGCCGCGCGGGCCGTGCTGTCGCTGGCGACCACGGCCAGCGGCCAGCCCGCGGGCCCGGTGAGCGGCCTGTCAGGCCAGGTGGCGCAGCGGCTTCGCGAGGCGATCCAGCTCGGCATCCTCCTCAACGGTGAGCGGCTGCCGCCGGAAGCGAGCCTGGCCGAGCAGCTCGGCGTCGCGACGGTCACCCTGCGCGAGGCGCTCGCGGTGCTCCGCGAGCAGGGCCTGGTCACCACCAGGCGCGGGCGCGGCGGCGGGACGTTCGTGACGGCGGCGGACCTCGACAGCGCGCTCGGGCGCCGGCTGCGCGAGTTCAGCGTCGCCCGGCTGCGGGATCTCGGCGACCACCGCGGCGCGATCACGGCGATGACGGCCCGGCTGGCCGCGCAGCGCGCCCTCCCGGCGGAAGTGGCCGAGCTCGAGTGCCAGCTCGACCGGCTGCGCACGGCCCGCGGCGCCAGCGACAGGCGCCGGGCCGCGCAGCAGTTCAGCGTGGCGGTCGCGGCCGCCGCGCAGTCACCCCGCCTGCTGGCCGAGGAGCTGCGCCTGTCGGCGGAGATCGGCGACCTGCTCTGGCTGCGGGCCAGCGACGATGACCACCAGGCGGCGGTCGCGGTGCGCGCGCGCCTGGTGGCCGCGATCGAGCGGCGCGACGGCGCCGCCGCCGCCGAAATCGCCCACCAGCAGGTGGCGGCCGAGACCGCCCGGCTGGCCGGGTTGCGGCTCAGCGCCTACCTGACGGCCCCGCCCGGGGCCCGCCCGCTCGCCCGCCGGGCACGCCGGCCCGCCGAGTCTGGGGGAGGTGGGGGAGTCGCTGGAGCGCCTGTTCGCGGTGCTGGAAAAGCTTGGCCAGATGCTGGCCGACTTGTCCGCGTCGCCCCGTGGCCCGGCCGGCGGCGCGCTGCAGCAAGACGACCTCGCCCGGCTCCGCCCCGCGATCTTCGACCTGCTGGCCAGCCACCGGGACCTCGCCGCCGGCGCGGGCGTCATCATCGCCCCTAACGTGCTCGCCGACGCGCCGCTATGGCTCGAATGGTGGTGGACCACCCCGGCGGGCAGCGCCGAGCAGCTGCGGGTCAACCTGGACCCCGCCGCGCCGGACTTCTTCGACTACACCACCGCCGCGTGGTACACGGCGGCGGAACGGCTGCATGGCGGCGGCACGGCTACCGGCCCGTACGTCGACTATTTCTGTACCGGTGAGTACACGATCACGCTATCGGTCCCGGTGCGGGTGGACGGCCGCTTCCTCGGCGTCGCCGCCGCCGATGTGCTGGTCTCGAACCTGGAGGGCCAGGTGCTGCCCGCCCTGCTGGCGGCGGGCCGCCCGGTCGCGCTGACCAGCCCGGAGGGCCGGGTGATCGCCGCGACGACGGCCGACCTCGTGCCCGGCGCGCGCGTCCCCCGTCCGGCGCCGCGCCCGCGCCGTCACGGCTGGGCCGATGGCGGCTGGCGGAGATCAGCCCGCTGGCGATCACCTAGCACTCCAGCCGCAGATCGTGATCTTGCCGGCTGATGGCAGTACCGGCCGGTAACAAGACGGCAGCAGCCCGCACCAGTAGAGGGACGGCCACCGCTGGGATGCTTCAGGCGTGTTCGGACTGAAGCAAGAGCGCGGCTTGGTCCGGAACGCCCGGCCGGCCTGCTTTACTTGCCGCGTGAAACGCCATCCGGCACGCGGGCCACTCGCCGCCGTGGCGGCCGTACTTGCCGCCTGCACCGTCTGCTCATGTGCCGCCGCTGCCAGCCACGGGACCGCCCCGACCTCGCCCACGTCGCCGGTCGCCACGCCGGGGACGGCCGCGCCTGTCCCGGAGTCGTCGTTCGCGACGCCGCTGGAGGCCACCCTTTCCTGGTTTGCCGCGGTGAACGCGAAGGACAGGGCGGCGGCTGACGCGCACTTCGTTCCCGTGGACGCGCCCATGATGGACTGGGGGAACGGCGACACCTCGACGTGGTCGACCTTCACCCGGCTGCGCTGCAAGCCGCTCAGCTCGGGCGCGGCCTCGGCCATGGTCTACTGCTCGTTCGACGAGTCGCAGTCACCGTCGGAGGGCAACCCCGACACCTTCTGGACGGTCTCGCTGGCGCGTCAGACGGACGGCCGCTGGCTGATCGACAGCTACGGCCAAGGCTGAGCCGCAATTGGGGGCGCCGCCAGAGTCTGGACCCTGGCACACGCGGCGCACGCATGCCGCCGCACTGAGGTCACGAAGTGCGGCTGTGGTACGAGGCTTCCTGGGCTGACGGTACGCGAGTTGGCCGCGGATTATCTTCCCGGCAACGGCGAGCACCGACGGCACCAGGAACGCGGCACCTGATATCCAGTAGTCCGGGTGGCTGACGCGCTTGACGAGGACCACCGCGACGGCGCCGCCCGCGGCGACCAGGGCCGTTGCCAAGATAATCGAGAATTGAACTTTACGATATTTCTTAGGCATAAGGCCATCAAGTGATAGGTGGTGAACCGGATGGCAGAGCGATGGGAGGCTAGCATACGTCGGCGGCGGGCGTTGGCCCCGCCCGTTGCCCGCCGCCGACGAATCCCCCGGAATCAGCATTCTCGACCGGTCACGCCGCGGCTAGGGTTGCATGGTTTCCTGTCGCGGATGCGATCCATGCAACCGGCAACGCCGTATACTGAATGCATTGGGCTTACTCGTCGCCGGACGCGCGAACCTGGGGAGACTGCGTGCAGGACGAAGTGGTCGATCTTTCCCGCACCTTTGGCGCCGCGCTGCGCCGGACTCGCCGGGCGGCGGGCGTATCACTGCGGTCTCTCGGCTTGCTAGTCCATTACTCAAAAGGTCACCTGAGTAAGATCGAAAACGATATTGTCCCGGCGAGCCACGATCTCGCCGAGGCGTGCGACGCGGCGCTCAACGCGGACGGGCGGCTGGTTGCCGCCTTCCTCGCGGACATGGCGCGCCTCGTGCCTCACGTGCCGGTTCCTGCCTCAGCGGCGGCCCCATTTGACATCCCGCCGCCCCCCAGCCATTTCATTGGCCGGGACGCCGCGGCCGCCCGCGTGATCGAGGCGATCCTCGGCCCGCAGGACGGTAATCGCGCGCCGGTGGTCGTGATTCACGGGATGCCCGGCACCGGGAAGACGGCCCTCGCGGTGCATATCGCGCATGCCGTCCGCGCCCGTTTTCCGGGGGGATGCCTTTTCGTCGATTTCAGTTCCGGGGCGCCGGCCATGCACGGGCGGCTGCTGCGAAGGCTGGGCGTCCCGGTCAGCGAGATCCCGGCCGAGCCCGACGAGGCGCGGGCGCTGTTCCTGTCGATGCTCTACCGTCGGGCCGTGCTCATCGTCGCCGATGGCGTCGCCAGCTCAGGCCAGGTCGCGGCGCTGGTATCGGCGTCGCCCGCCTGCGCCGTGATCGCCACAAGCAGGTCCCGGCTCGACGCCCTCGACGACTGCCAGCGGATGGTCTTGCCCCCGCTTGCCGCCGACGACGCCGCGGCGCTGTTCCGCGCCGCTAGCGGGCGGGACGACCTCGGCCCCGAGGCTGACGTGCTGCGGGTCGCCGCCGCGTGCGGAGGCCTCCCGCTGGCATTGCGGGTAGCCGCGGCGAAGGCCCGCGACTCTCGTCGCGACGCCGCCGAGCTAGCGGATCTCCTGGAGCACGCCGACGCGGCCTGGCCGGAGCTCGATGACGGCGAGCGAAGCGTTCAGCGGGTCCTGCGGGCCGAAGTCCAGGCCCTCCCGGCTGCACGCGACGGGCCCTGGCCGTGCTCGCCCTGTATCCCGCCGAATCGGTGGCGCTCTACCCGGCTGCCTGGCTCGCCGATAGCTCGCCGCGAGCTATTGACGCGGACTTCGCCGAGCTACTCGGCCATGACCTGATCACGGTCGACCCCAACGGCCGGGCCAGGCCTCGGGGCCTCCTGCGCAACCTGTCGCCGGCCATCACCGCCGAGCTCGACGAGCGGTCCCGGCAGGAGGCACTGCACCGGCTGATCGCGGGCTACGCGCAGACCGCCACGGCCGCCGACCGCGCGCTCATCCCGCCGCGCTTCCGGCCACCCGACGCGGACGGCAAGGTGCCGGTGGCGCTGATGTCCTTCGAGGACCGGGCCCAGGCCATGGCATGGTGCCACGCGGAGGCGGCACTCATACCGCGGCTGTGCTCACTCGCACTGGAACACGGCCTCGACGATGACTGCTGGCGCCTCGCCTACGCGATGCGGGACTACTTCTTCGCCGTCAAGGCCATCAAGCCGTGGGTCGCCAGCCATCACATCGCGCTGCTGGCCGCCGAGCGCAGCGGGGACCAGTGGGCGCAGGCGACCACGCGCAACAACCTCGGGATGGCTTTCGTGGAGCAGGGCCAGACGCAAGCCGCGCAAGCGCACTACCGCCGGGCGCATGACCTGCTCCGCGCTATCGGTGACCGCCAGGGCATGGCGACCACCCTGGGCCACCAGGCCTGGGCGGACTACGCGGCGGGGCGCCATGAAGCCGCCGCCTCGCTCGCCGAGCAGGCCAGGCAGCTCAACCGGCGCAACGACGACCGGCGGAAGCTCGCGATCATGGACCGGACGGCCGCGCTGGCCTATGCCAGGAGCGGGCGGCACCGCCAGGCTCTGACGCTGCTGGCCGAATGCCAGGAGATCCTGTCCGAGCTGGACCTGCCGCTGGACGACGCCATGATGCTCAACTGCCTGGGCGAGGTGCACTCCGTGATGGGCCAGTTCGGCCGGGCGCGCACCTTCCACGCCCTCGCGGCGGAACGCAGCATCGCCTGCGGGGGCGTCGGCGAGCAGGCACGGGCCATCAGGGGACTGGCGGCGGCCGCGCGGGGCTGAGGCAAGCCGCGCCGGGTGACGGCGGACGCTAGCGCGCGGGCTCGCGGTACGCGTCGGGGGACTTGAGGGCACCGAGCTCGATGCTGAAGCGCGCGTCCAGGGCCGTGGACAACGCCGAGAGCGTTCGCAGCGTGAGGTTCTCGCCGCCACCGAGGATCTGGCTGACCCGGCCGGGGGAGACGCCCATGCGCGCCGCGAGGTCGGCCCGGGTGAGGCCGCGTTCACGCATGTACCACGTGATCTCGTTCGTCAGGCGCGTGACGAGGGCGAGCATCTCCTCGTCGATCTGGGTCTCCGTGGCCCGCCGCTCGGGCGAAACGCCTAGTCCAAAGCCCATTGGTGCCTCCATAGGTTTACGGCCAGACCTTGTCGCGCCCGGACGGTTGTGGTTGAGCTTCCCGTGTAAGTCAGCTCCATGTTTAGGTCCAGCTAAAAGTATAGCTATAGCTAAAGTCACCGCGAACCCCCGGGCCAGGCAAGACGCGAAAGGTCATCGTTACCAAAACGTTATTTTCTGTCCGGGCGGCCGGCTGGGCGCTGGCCATGGGCGCTGACCAGCCCTGTGACAGGAGGGCACCCGGCGCGCGGTGGGGCTGTCGTGGTTGTCGTGGAAAATCCTTCATCCCTATTATTGACTTTAAAGTAGACAAAGCCTAGGTACATTACGGAGACGGCCGTCTAGACTGGACAGGCGCAAGGCCAGGGGGAGTGCATGTCAAGCACGGTGGTGGGTGCTGTCGGGACATTTGCGCTGTCTCTAATCCTGGCCTACTGGCTTTTGCGGCTGCGCTGCCGGAAGATCGGCTCCCCGTTCGGGCCCCGCGCCCGGTATTGGGCCTTTTTCATCGTGGTGTCAACCGCCGCCGTGTCCACGTGCGTTGGGCTGCTCATTGTCACCGCCAGTCATCATGGCCACGACGCTTTCGCCGGGGTTGTCGTCCCCTGCGGCCTCTGGTTCAGGAAATTCCCTCCGCAACGCGACCGGGATCTGCTTCCGAGGACGGTGTCCGGCCTTCTGGCGCTGCCGTTCAGTCAGGTGTACGACCGGATAGGCGACGACATGCAGCACTGGTGCGATATCAGGATCGAGGCGGCGGCGCCCGAGCCGCGGTGGATATCGGACGCGGTTGTCTATTACCACCGTCAAGTGGCGCACCGGGTCAAGGACGCTCAAGCCGTGGCCGACCTCGACGGCTGGCAGGGCGCATCACGCACAAGATCAAGATCGTGCGGATGATCGACCAGGCCGAGAAGGCCGGCGAGGCTGGCAACGCCGGCAAGGCTGGCAACGCTGGCAAGGCCGGAAAGGCCGCGAAGGCCGACAGGGAGGTCACCCCGGCCCGGCTCCGGATGGCGCTGCAGATGCACCCCTCCACCCAGCACATCCGCGGGGACGCCGAGCAGGACCCGGGCCCGCTCGCCCGCCGGCTGGAGAGCGAGGCGCTGAACGAGCTGCACCTGTACCTCGCGTACGCCTACCGGCTCGGCCATCACAAGATGCTGATCTACCCGTTCCGGCCCTCCGCCCACCGGCCCCCGCTCAACGGGTCTAGCCCAGCGGGGTGAGGCCAGGCAGGCCCCGGGCCGCCGTGCGTGTAGCGCCGCCGCCCGCACCCTGCATAGTGGCGAAGTTGGTCTATTGCCGCGATGTCCTGACCAGGACGCCCGGGATTGACTTGCGGGATGCTGAAACTACGAATGCTGGCGGTGCGCCGGAGGCTGCTGATCATCATCGCGACCGTCGCCGGCGTGTCCGGCCTGGTGATCGCGCTGCCGGCCAGCCTGGCCGGCGCTCACCGCGCCACGGGCCGATCCCCGTGCAGCCGGACCGGGCGAGGCAGGGCGTGGCCAGGCAGGGCGTACTCGGGATAACGGGAGACGCCACGACCGGCCCCAGGGCGGCGCGGCGGGCGGCCCCCCGCGCCGCCTGCGTGGTCCGCTATACCCCCGTCACCTGGCCGGGCTCGTTCCTCGCCAAGGTGATCATCGGCAATTCCGGTAAAACGGACATTCATGGCTGGACGCTGACCTTCCGGTTCGCGGGCAACGAGGCCATCAGCAGCGCGTGGAACGCCACGTTCACCCAGGCCGGCGCCAACGTCTCGGCGCGGAACATGGCCTTCGACGCCACCATCCGGCGCGGTGCCACCCAGGCGCTCGGCTTCCTAGGGGCCCAGCGGGCGGGCGACCCCGCCCCGGCCCCGGGCAGTTTCCGCGTCAACGGCATGGCCTGCAAGTGAGTGGCCGGGCAAATGACTACAATGAGTGATCGGGTGATAACTAAGTAGTAGGTAGTGCTATAGGTATTTACCACCTTCATGACCGTGACCGTGGCCATGCAGACTGGCGGCATGTTCGATACTGCTACCCAAGCGCTGGATGCTGCGCTTTTGCGCGAGGCGGCGGCCGGCCCGGTCGGCGCGCCGGTCCGGAACGGGCTTGTCTCCCGGGGCAGGCTCTTCGGGCGGCTGGAGCGGGCGGGCCGCGTCGCCCTGGTGTCGACCCCGGCCGGGAGCGGGAAGACGGCGCTGCTGCGGTCGTGGATCGGCCAGGCGGGCCTGGCCGATCGCGCCGCGTGGGTGTCAGCCGGACGGGAGCCGGGCGATCCCCGGCCGTTCTGGGCCCGCGTCGCCGACGCACTGCGCGGCACCGGGCCTGGCGGTGGGCTGGTGCGGCCGCCGGCCGCCGGGCCGGATGGCGATGGCCGGGCGGTGGTGGAGGGGCTGCTTGACGACCTGGGCACGCTGCGGGAGCAGGTCTGGCTGATCGTTGACGACCTGCACGAGCTGGACTGCGATACGACGCTGGACCAGCTGGAGCTGCTGGTGCGCCGCGGGCCGCCGCAGTTGCGGATCGTGCTCGCCGCCCGGCACGGACTGCGGCTGGGCCTGCACCAGCTGCGGCTGGAAGGCGAGCTGACCGAGCTGAGCGGTGCCGACCTCCGGTTCACCACGGCCGAGGCCCGGGCGCTGCTGGACGCGGCCGGCGCGCGGCTGGCGGACCCGCCCCTGGCCTCGCTGGTAGAGCGGACCGAGGGCTGGGCGGCCGGGCTGCGGCTGGCGGCGCTGTCGCTGGCCGGGCACGGTGACCCGGATCGGTTCGCGGCCGAGTTCTGCGGCAGCGAGCGGACCGTCGCCGAGTACCTGCTGGCCGAGGTGCTGGACCGGCAAAGCGACCAGGCGCGCCGGCTGCTGCTGCGCACCTCGGTGCTTGAGCGGGTCAACGGCGAGCTCGCCGACCTGCTGACCGGGGACGGCGGCGGCGAGCGGATCTTGCAGGAGCTGGAGGCGGCCAACGCGTTCGTGGTGTCGCAGGACGCGGCGCGCTCCTGGTTCCGCTGCCACCGGCTGTTCGCCGACCTGCTGCGCTTCGAGCTGCGGCGCACCGCGCCGGATGAGGTGACGGACCTGCACAAGCTAGCCGCGCGGTGGTTCGCCGACCGGGGGCTGGCGGTGGAGGCGGCCCGGCACGCGCAGGCGGCGCGGGACTGGGAGCTGGCCGCCCGGCTGCTCGCCGACCACTGGCCCGGCCTGCACTCCGGCGGGCAGGACGCGACGGTGCACGCGCTGCTGGCGGGGGTGCCCGCGCAGGCCCGTGCGGCGGACGCCGAGGTGGCGGCCCTGACGGCGGCCGATGAGCTGGTGCAGGGGTCGCTGGAGGTCGCGGAGCGGTACCTGGAGGTGGCGGCACGGGGAGCGGCATCGGTGCCAGCCAGCAGGCGCGGGCGCCAGCAGGTGCTCGTCGGGGTGGCCCGGCTGCTGGCCGGCCGCCAGCGCGGGAACCTTCCGGCGGTGGCCGAGCAGGCCCGCCAGCTGCAGGTGGCGACGGAGGCGCCCGACGCGGTCGAGCCAGGATTGGGCGAGGACCTGCGCGCGCTGGCGCTGATCAACCTCGGCATCACCGAGGTCTGGACGACCCGGTTCGATCAGGCCCGCTGGGACCTGGGGCAGGGCGTCGCGCTGGCGCGCCGGATCGGGCGGCCGTTCCTGGAGTTCACCGGGCTGGCGTACCAGGCCCCGCTGGAGTCGCGCTGGTCGCTGGCGCGGGCGACCGAGCGCGGCCTGCAGGCGGTCCGGCTGGCCCAGCGGCACGGCTGGACCGACGACCCGGCGGCCGGCGTCGCCTACGTGATGCTCGCCAACTCGCTGCTGTGCCAGGGGCGGCCGGAGGAGGCGGAGCGCTGGGTCAGGCACGCCGAGCGGACCGTCAGGCCAGAAGCCGAGCCCGCCACGGGACTGGCCACGTGCTTCATCCGCGGCCAGCTGGAGCTGGCCCGAGGCCGCGACCAGGAGGCAGTGGCCGCGTTCACGGATGCGGAGCGGCTGGCCGGGCACCTGGTCGCGCCGCACCTGCTGACGCCGCAGGCCCGGGCGCGGCTGCTGCAGGCACTGGTGCGGGCCGGCGACACCGAGCGCGCCGAGCAAGCCCTCGCCGGGCTGGAGGACCACGACCGCGACCACGGCGAGGTACGCATCGCCACGGCGGCGCTGCGGCTGGCCCAGCGCGACCCGAGGGCGGCCGCCGCCGCCCTCGCGCCCGTCCTGGACGGCTCCTCGCCGGTCAGCTGGCCCGCCTGGCTAGTCGAGGCGTTCCTGCTGGAGGCCCTGGCCCAGGACGCGGCCGGCGACCCGGCCGCCACCGGGCGCGGCGTCGAGCGCGCGCTCGACCTGGCCGAGCCCGACCGCGCGCTGGCGGCGTTCGTGCTCCACCCGGCGCCGGGCCCGCTCCAGCGCCACGCCGCGGACTGCGGCAGGCACCAGGCCCTGGTCGCCGAGATCCTCGGCATGCTCCCCGGCCAGAAGGGCGGTCAGCCGCTGTCGCGCGAGAAGGAGTGGCGGGAAGAGGCCCCGGAGGCAGCCGTCCGGCTGGCGGAACCGCTCAGCCCGACCGAGCGGCGGGTGCTCAGCTACCTCCCGACGAACCTGCCGGTCCCGGACATCGCTCGCGAGCTGTGCGTCTCGGCCAACACCGTCAAGACGCACACCCGCCACCTGTTCACCAAGCTCGACGCGCACAGCCGCGCCGAGGCCGTCACCCGCGCCCGCGCCCTTGGCCTGCTCACGTCCCCCCAGCCCGGCCCCGAGCTTTCGTCAGCGCCCAGGATCCGGTTACCCGCCCGCTGCTACTGATGAGTAACGTAACATCCGGCCGGGCGCGGCGGCGATCCAGGCGGCGACCTGGGCGCGCGAGGTGAAGCCGAGCTTGGTCAAGATGTGCTCCACGTGGCCCTCGGCGGTCCGCTGCGCGATCACCAGCCGGGCGGCGATCTCCCTGTTGGAGTAGCCCTCGGCGATCAGCCGGGCCACCTGCGTCTCGCGTCGCGTCAGCGGCGGCGCCGGCGGTTCGGGCGCGGCCGGTGCCGGGGCCGCCGCCTCCTCCGGTGACGGCGGCTGCCGCAGGGCGTAGGCGAGGGCGTCCCGCGCGGCCAGCCGCAGGCCGCGGTCCCGCGCGGCCAGGAACGCCTCCTCGCCCATGCCGCGGCGGGCCTGCCGTTCGCAGTCCGCGTGGTAGCCCGCCAGATGCCGCTGGCCGTCCAGCGTCAGGGCCAGCGACCGGCGCAGCCCGGCGGCCGCCCCGAGCAGGACCGCGGCCCGCTCGTGCTGCCGTCCCGACGCCGCGGTCCAGGCCAGGGTCTCCAGGCAGCTGGTGACGCCGAGGCGGTCGCCCAGGCCGTCAAGCAACGGCAGGCTCTGCTGCTGCAATCCGCCGGCCCGGTCCAGGTCGCCCTGGTGCCAGGCCACCAGCCCGTGCGCCGACAGCGAGCACGCCGAGTACCAGCGGCCCATGAGCTCGCCGCCCGCCGCCGCCAGCGCGGCAAGCTCCTGGTCGCAGGCGGCTACCCGCCCGGCGTCGCCGGCCAGGCTGAGGGTGGCGGTGAGGGCGGCCAGCAGGAGAGCGCGAAGGCCGCCCTGGTCGTTGTCCGAGGGCAGCGCCGCCAGCCCCTCGTCGTAGCGGGCGACGGCCCGAGGCAGGTCGCCGTCGCACCGGGCCGCCATGCCCCCGCAGTAGGCGATGAACGCCGCGACGGCCTGGTCCTTCAGCTGCCCGGCCAGGCCGGCGCCCTCCGCCAGCAGCGCCCGCGCGGCGTCGTGGTCGCCGTCGGCGGCCGCGAGGAGGCCGGCCAGCGCCAGCCCCCGCGCCCGCCAGGTGCCGGGCTCCCCGGCCAGGGCGAGCGCCTGCCCAAGCACGTGCCGGCCTTCGCCTATATTTCCCGCGTCCCAGTAGGAGAAGCGCCACGTGTGCAGCGCGATGCGCAGCGCGCCCTCGGCCTCGCCCGGCTCGCTCGGGTCGTTGCCTGGGGTGGTGGGCGGGGGGGAGTGGAGGCCGGTGCCTGGGGTGGTGGGCGGGGGGGAGTGCGGGCCGGTGCCTGGGGTGGTGGGTGTGCCTGGGGTGGTGGGTGTGCCTGGGGTGGTGGGCGTGCCTGGGGTGGTGGGCGGGGGGTAAAGCAAGCAGAAGTCCTGGGCCGCCCGCATGTTGGCGTGCTCGCGCGACAGCCGGGCCAGCAATTCCGCCGCCCGCGGGCCCTGCCAGCCGGCGTCGGCCCGCCGGGCCAGCTGCTCATGCCAGTCCCGGTGCCGCCGCCGCACGGCGGTGTGCTCGCCCGCCCGCTGCAGGTGCTCCTGGCCGTACTCGCGCAAGGTCTCCGTCAGCCGGTACCGTGCGCCCTGCTCGCCGTGCTCGGCGATCAGGATCGACTTGTCGGCCAGCGCCGCAAGCAGCTCGAGCACTTCCTTGGCCGCCAGCCGGTGATCGGCGCAGATGCCCTCCACGGCGTCCAGCTCGAAGCCATCGGCGAACACCGACAGCCGCTCCCACAGCAGCCGCTCCGGCCCGCTGCACAGCTCATAGCTCCACTCGACCGACGCGCGCAGCGTCCGCTGCCGTGCCGGGTTGGTGCGCCCGCCCCGGGTGAGCAGCTCCAGCCGGTCGCCCAGCCGGGCGTCGATCTGCTCGGGCGACAGCACCCGGGCCCGCGCCGCCGCCAGCTCCAGGGCCAGCGGCAGCCCCTCCAGCCGCTGGCAGATCCGCGCCACCGCCGCCATGTTCGCCTCGGTCACCGCGAATCCGGGCACCGCCTGGGCCGCCCGCTCGGTGAACAGCCGCACCGCGGGCACCAGCCTCAGCTCGGCCAGCGTCATCGGCTGGCCCGCCTCCGGCGCACGCAGCGGCGGCACAGGCCAGCGGCGGCACAGGCAGCACCGTCTCCCCGGCGATGTTCAGCGCTTCCCGGCTGGTGGCCAGCACCCGTAGCCCGGGTGCCGCCCGCAGCAGCAGGTCGACCAGCTTGGCCGCCGCGTTCACCAGGTGCTCGCAGTTGTCCAGCACGAGCAGCAGTTGCCGCCCGGCCAGGTACTCCGCCAGCGAGGCGACGCGGGAGTCACCGGCCCGCTCCTCCAGCCCGAGCGTCGCGGCCGCCGCCTGGGGCACCAGCGCCTCCGCGCGCAGCTGATCCAGCCGGACCAGCCATACCCCGTCAGCGAACGCCCGCGCCAGCCCGGCCGCGGACCGCAGCGCCAGCCGGGTCTTGCCCACCCCGCCCACCCCGGTCAGCGTCACCAGCCGGGACTCCGCGAGCAGCCGCCTCACCTCGGCCACCTCGTCACGGCGGCCGACAAAGCTCGTTAGCTCGGCGGGCAGGTTCCCCGCCCGGCGCCCCCCCGGGTCCATGACGTTACGCTACCCGCCCCGCGCCTGAAACAGACTCACTGGAAATAAGCCTATAAACTACGACAGTTGCCCCGAAGTCCGGCCGTGGCTACCTCAATTGAGGGAGGAAGAGCTCCCCCTCTTTAGCGTGCCCAAATACCGGCCGCGTGTACGACGGCTTCCGGCCAGCCCGCTTCCTAGGATTTGCCGAGTACGTATCGCATTCGGGTCGCGTACCCCATGGTCTGCCATCTCTAACGATCGCAGCTGAGCACCTGCCGGGCGCAATGGAGCCGACCAGTGCCGATGGGATGCGAGATCCGGGATAGGAGACCGGGGTAATCCATGCAATTCCCATGGGCGAATAAGAGGTGCGCGAAGCACGAAGCGGGCGGCGATCGAGCCACGGCCCGCGGACGCAAGCACCGGTACAGGCGCGGGTCGCGATCGCGCGCGGCGCTGGTGGCCATCCCAGTGGCCGGCGTCCTCGGCATCGGTGGATTCCTTTCCGCGTCGATGGCCTCCTCGCACTCGCACGCCACCACCGCCGACGCCGTGAGGGCCGTCGGCGCCGCGGGTCCCGCCGGATCGGGTACTGCTTCCGCCAGCGCGGCCATCACGCCCCTGCACACGCAGGGTGCCCAGATCGTGAACGCCGCGGGCAAGACCGTCACCATCACCGGGGTGAACTGGTTCGGCCTTGAGACCGGTACCTTCGCCCCCGACGGCCTGTGGGCGCGCAGCTACAAGTCCATGCTGGACCAGGTTGTTTCCTCCGGGTTCAACGCCATTCGGCTGCCGTACTCCAACGCCCTTTTCAAGTCGGGGAACACGCCCAATGGCATCGACTACCAGCTCAACCCGGACCTGAAGGGCCTGAAGGGCCTGCCGCTGATGGACAAGATCGTCGACGCGGCCACCAGTCGCGGCCTGATGGTCATCCTCGACCAGCACCGCCCGGACCAGTACGCGCAAAGCTGCCTGCCCGTCAGCGGTGACCTCACCGAGCAGCAGTGGGTCTCGGACTGGGCCATGCTCGCCGCGCACTACCGCGACAACCCCCTGGTCGTCGGCGCTGACCTGCACAACGAGCCGTGCGGCAACGCCACCTGGGGCAGCGGCAGCCCGCAGACCGACTGGCGCCTGATGGCGGAGACGGCCGGCAACGCCATCCTCAAGGTCAACCCGAACTGGCTGATCGTCGTCGAGGGCATCGACAACAACGATGGGCAGTCCACGTGGTGGGGCGGAGACCTCGCCGCCGCCAAGACCTACCCGGTCCAGCTGTCGGAGCCGAACCACCTCGTCTACGAGGCTCACGACTACGGGCCCGACGTCTACAACCAGCCCTGGTTCCAGGCCAAGAACTTCCCGGACAACCTCGCGGGCGTCTGGAACAAGAACTGGGCGTACCTGAGTGAGCAGAACATCGCCCCGGTGCTGCTGGGCGAGTTCGGCGGATCGGTCGGAAAGACGACCGAGGGCGTGTGGCAGGCAACGCTTGTCGCGTTCCTTAAGCAGCACCACATCAGCTACACCTACTGGTGCATGAACCCCAACTCCGGCGACACCGGCGGGGTACTCAACAACGACTGGAAGACCGTGGACAAGGCCAAGCTGGACCTGCTGCACACTTACCAGGCCCCGCTGCTGTCCCAGCAGTAAGCCTCTTCCATCTGGTCAGCCCCTGGTGCGCGGGACGGTCAACGACGACTCGTTCCCCGCTCACCAGGGGCTTTTGCGCTGGTACCGGTGCAACCGGGACATGATCCCCCACCGGGTGACCCGCCAGAGCGCCTCGGACACGATGGCCCCGCTCATCTTGCTCGAACCGCGCGTGCGCTCGACGAACGTGATCGGGACCTCGGCCACCTTCAGGCCGGCCAGGACCGCCCGCCGGGCGAGGTCGATCTGGAAGCAGTAGCCCACCGACTCGACGTTGTCCAGCCCGATCCTGCGCAGGGCGCTGGCGCGGTAGACGCGGTACCCTCCCGTCACGTCGTGCAGCGGAATGCCGAGCATGACGCGCGCGTAGGCGTTCCCGGCCCGCGACAGCAGGGCGCGCGACCTCGGCCAGTTCAGCGCCAGCCCGCCGGGAACCCACCGCGAGCCGAGGACGACATCGGCGGCGGCGAGCCCGCGCAGCAGCCGCGGCAGCTCTTCCGGCTGGTGGGAGCAGTCCGCGTCGATCTCCACGATGGCCCCGTACCCCTGGTCGAGGGCCGTCGCGAAGCCCGTGAGGTACGCCGTCGCCAGGCCGTCCTTCCCGCCGCGGTGCACGACGTGGATGCGCTTGTCCGCGGCGGCGAGCTCGTCCGCGATCACGCCGGTCCCGTCCGGGCTGTTGTCGTCGATGACGAACAGGTCCGCTTCCGGAATCGTCGACAGCACGCGCTCGGTGATGGGACGGATGTTATCCCGCTCGTTGTAGGTAGGGATGATCACGGCGATGCACCCGCTGATCGGTTGCGCCTCGGTCATCTTCACCGCCTTTACTCCGATTGCGCGGGCCGCGGCCCGCGTTAGCTGCTCTGCGGGCCGGCCAGCAGTGACATGAGGATCCCCGCGATGATGGCGGCAAGGGTGCAGGTGACGATGACCAGCTGCACGGCCCGCCGGTGCCGGACCGGATCACCGCGGCGCAGCCTTTCCTCGCCCGCGCCTGGCCTGTCCCAGTCGTCGGCGTCCCTGATCGGCCGCGTGACGCTGTTGAAGGCCATGAAGCAGGCGATGAGCTGTGGATCCTCGGTCCGCAGCTGGCTCTCGACCGCGTTGAGAACCACGCGCTCGTCATCAGGAGGCCTCATTTCTCTCTCCCTTGTCAATTCTGCACCTTGTAGATTGCGAGACTCACCTCTCCGTGGACGACACTCCAGACCACAGTCGAATGGCTGAGGGCGGTGAGGATGTAGTTCTCCGTGCCGTCGCCGTTATTGAGGTTCATGGCGTGCCTCATGCCGTTCGAGAGCACGATGTAGTCGATATTGCGCCAGTTCGCGCCGAACATGTTGAGCCGGATCTGGGGGTCGCTCGCGGCGTTCCAGTGCGACTGGGCATAGGGGTAATAGGGCTTGACATCGTGCAGTTGCACCCAGATGTCGTCGTCGGTAATGACCTTGTCGCTGGTCGGGATATGGGCGCGGATCCAGGCGATCTGCTCGTTTTGCATGAACGTTTCCGGCACGAAGTAGGAGTCAGCCGGCTGCAGCTGCCGGTGGATGCCGTGCTTGACGAGGTACCCGCCGGTTGGCGCCAGCAGGAACGCGGCGGCGCCCACGCACAGGACCGGCGCGATGACCCGGGAAACCGGTAGCGACAGGCCCTTGAGCATCCGGTCCGCGACCATGCCGATGTTGAGCGCGAACAGGGGGAGCAGCGGGATCACGTAGAAGTCCAGCAGGACGCTGCCCCGCGCCAGGTAGAAGGCGATTTCCAGGGAGAGGGTCCCGACGACGAGCATGGACGGGTCCCGCTTCCGCTCGCCCCATCCGATGAAGAGGCTGAGCGCCATGGCCACGGCCCCGATGCCCAGCAGGTACCGGTCCTTGGGCAGCCACATGACGTAGAGGAAGCTGTGCTTGTTGAGCAGGGTTCCCTCGTTTCTGTGGAGCTGGAACCACATCTCATAGAGCAGCGACACGTGACCCTGGGGCGAGTGGCCCAGGCTGAAGTCGAAGCCGGAGGGCAGCAGCTCGCCTTTCAGCGTGGACAGCAGAAGGTAAAGAATGATCGCCGCGCTCGCCGTGAATATCCACATCATCATGGCGAACCGGCGGTTCACGTCTTCTCGCGCGCGCCATGCCAGCAGGTAGAGCATGCTGGGCGCGAAGAATAGCGCGTTCTCCTTGGTGACGACGGCGATCCCGAACGCCAGCCCTGACCATGCGCCGACGAAGAGCTGGCTCTCGCGGTGGAGCAGCATGTAAACGCTCAGCAGGAACCAGAACACCATGAAGTTATCCAGGAGGACCATGCGCTGGTAATACACCGCGAGCGGCGAGAAGTTGAAGAAGAAGCACGTGATGGTAGGCGCCACCAGGCTGCCCTTGGAGAACTTGCGCGCGATCTGGAACAGGAAGTACACGTTGACCACGTGCAGTACCAGCATCAGGACCCGGCCGCTGTTGACCGGGTTCCCGAACGTCTCGAAGTGGCTGGGCAGCACGAACTCCCAGAACGCAAGGAGAATCCAGCCGCCGGGTGCGTGGTCGTAGTAATACGTCTGAGGGCTGAGCCGGCCTTCCCGTATGACGGCCCACGCCCGCTCGACGTAGATCCCCTCGTCCGTGCTGTACAGCGGGTAGTCGAAGAGATGGTAGCCGTGCGTGATCAGGCCGCTGACGAGCGCGAAGAGCAGCGCCGCCTTCCCCGCCTGGCCGAGGCGGCCCGACGCTATGCCGGCCAACGCTGTGCCGGCCGCGGCTCTCCCGGCCGACGCTGTGCCAGCCGACCCCGTGCCAGCCGACCCCGCCAGCCGACCTGTGCCAGCCGACGCTGTGCCAGCCGACCCTGTGCCAGCCGACGCTGTGCCGGCCGCCGCGGTGGGCGCGACGGACGCCCCCTGCGGGCGCCCGGCGCGCGGCCGGCGCTTGTTCCGGCCCCGGGGAGCGCCACCCCCGAGCAGAGTCAAGTTACGCGGCATGGTCACCTGCCTCGTTCAGTGTGCGGATTTCGGCCCCGACGTGGTGGTCGCGGTGCGCGCCCACGTGCTGTGTCTTCTCCCAGTTGGTGATGCCGCGGACCTGGCGCCCGAGCGCGCGGAAGGACGCGTAGGCCAGGACGAGCTGGTAGGGAATCCACGCGAGCACCAGGTGGACGACGTCGTCGCCCGACGTCTCCAGGCCGTGTGCCTTGGCGAACTCCTGCAGCCCGACGATGGACGTCAGCAGGTGCCCGAGCAGCATGAGGACGGGCAGGTAGGTGATGATGGCGATCCACACCGGCGTCTTGAAGGCGACGATCGTCGCCAGCGACAAGATGATGTACGCGCCCAGGAACGCCTGGACGTTGGGGAAGACCAGGGTGTAGGCCGCGAGGAAGCGCTGCTTGCGAGTCGGCAGCTTCCGCCACGTTCCCTTCATCAGGGTCTGCATGAACCCCTGGCTCCACCGGGTCCGCTGCTTGATGAAGTGCTGCAGCGTGGGCGGGGTTTCCTCCTTCGTCACGTACCGGTCGTCGTAGACCACCCGGATTTTCACGCCGGAGGCCGACAGCCGCAGCCCGATGTCGGCGTCCTCGGTCAGGTTCGTCTCGTCCCAGCCGCCCACGCTGCCGAGCAGCTCGCGGTTGAAGAACACGGTGTTCCCGCCGAGCGGGACGGCGCCCCACTTGGCGTGAAAGTGCAGTCGGCTCTTGAACCAGAAGAAGTACTCCAGGACGTTCAGCGCCGAGTACCAGGTGGAGTCGAAGTTCATCAGCTGGACGCCGGCCTGGACGACCTTCACGTTCTCTTCGACCATCACCGTGTTCACGACGTTGAAGATGTCGGGGTGAATGTCGTCTTCGGCGTCGAAGATGGTGACCACGTCATGGGCGGCGTGCGGCAGCGCGGCGTTCAGCCCGTGCGGCTTGTTGATCGGGCCGTCATTGAACACCACCACGGAAACCTCGCACCCCGTCCGGGGCAGCCGCGCGATCTTCTCCTGGGCCTTGCCGATCGTCCCGTGATCGTCGGCCGAGCAGATCACGAAGACCTCGAGCAGCTTGCCCGGGTAGTTCGCGTTCACGACCCGCTCGATGGTCCCCGCGATGACTGCTTCCTCGTGCCGGGCCGGAAGCATGACCGTGAAGGACAGCTGAGGCGGCGCGAATCGCTCGGGTGCCCTGGTCTCGTCAGGCGGCCGGTCCCACGTCCACAGGGTGAGGTAGAGCGTGTGCCCGGACTGCACCGTGGCCAGGATCGAGATAATCACCAGCAGGCCATCGATCAGAGCGAGCATGGGGCCGCCCCTTCTCCTAGCCGGGAGGCATTCCAGCTAGCCGAATTAGTCATGAAATTTACTCCCTGATCCCGCAAGAGCCTGCCGACCGCGAATCCCGGGCGACAGGCGATGCCAGGCAGGCCACGGCATGGCCCGTGACTCCACTGAAAGTCCACCGAAGTATCCGCACCACGACATCCCGGGAACCGACCATGTTGAGCCGGCCCGCGGAGGATGGTCGATTGCCGCGATGTCACCGCCCGGCCCGTGCGGTGGACTTTCCGTGGGGCACGGTGCCCTCAGGCCACGGCCCCGCGTGGCAGCCATCTTCAGGAGGCTCGATGTCGGCAGTCTGCTCTGTCAGCGACGGACTCACGGAGGCGCGATGAACGGTCGTTCAGCCGGGCTGCACCCGGCATTCCCCGACGCCGTGGTGATCGTGGACGCCCAGGGCACGATCACGCAGGCCAACGCGCGGGCCGTCACCCTGTTCGGCTCGCCGGAGGGCCAGCTGAGCGGGACGGCCATCCACGCCCTGTTCCCCGGTCAGGACGTGCCCTTCTTCTGCGGGGGCTGGCGGCGGCGGGCCCACGCCCGCTACGCCGAGCTGATCGGCAGTCGCGGTGACGCCACCCGGTTCCGGGCGGCCGTCGCCGTCATGCCCATGCAGACCGACAGCGGCGCGACCGTTCTCATCAGCATCCGGGATCTCACCGAGGCGCGGGAGACGCAATTCATCCTCGAGCAGAGCCTGGAATTGTTGAGGACGGTCGTCTCGTCCGAGTAACCGCCAGTCACGGGGGCTCTGCACAGTGCGCGGCCGTCGCGAAGATGGTCGTTACCGAGGATGTCGGCCCAGCGGAGTCTCCCGTAGACCTTAACGAGTAGACCTTACGAGACCGGAAGGGCAAATCTTTGATGGAAAGCCGTCAAGGCAGGCCTGCCCCTGAGCGCGTGCAAGGGAGGCCGTCAGGGAACGCGCCAGGCAAGCCCCCAGGGAGGCCACCAGGGAAGCCGTCGCGCAAGCGCCGGCAAACGTTCGGCTGGAAGCAGCTGCTCGTGGCCGTCGTGGCGATCGTGGTCGTCTGGCAGGTCGGGAAGGCCCTGACCAACGCGGGCAAGAGCTCGAATAACCAGCCCACCGCCCAGGGAACCGGGACGGGAGCGACCGGCCCGACGCTGGCCCCCACTCCTTCCCAGACCCCTGAACCGATAGTCACGATCGGCGGCCATCCGGTAGCGGCCGGGGGCGGCCCGATGGTCTTGGCCAATCCCGGGATGGTGTCGCCCGGCGGCATGGTCACCATCGACGGCAGTGGCTTCACCCCGGGTTCGTCCGTCTCCGTCTTCCTGAAGGAGGGGAACTCGGGTGCCAAGATGATGGGCACGGGCAAGGCCGCCAAGTGGGGCACGGTGACCGTGGTGTTCAGGATGCCCACCACCATGACGGGCGAGACCGCGACCGTGGTGGCCCAGCAGAACGGCGGCGCCGCCAAGACGGCGCAAACCAAGATCATGACCCCGCTGGGGATCGGGCAGGTCACCATTGACGGCAAGTCCGCCGGCAAGCCCGGCCAGAAGGTGACCGTCTCGGCCACCGGGTTCGGGCACGGTGAGCGGGTCAACGTCTACTGGGGCCGCGTCGCCGGAACCCCCGTGACCACCTTGACCGCCAGCCCCGCGGGGGGCATCGGCGAGGCCACCGTTCCGGTGGGCATCGCCCCGGTCGGTCCCACCACGTTGGTCCTGGTCGGCCAGACGACCCACACGACCGCCACCGCCCCGTACCAGATGCTGGGGCTGTACCCGTCGGTGGTGCCGCATCCGTACGCGGTCAAGGCGGGCCACTCCGTCACCGTGACCGGGACCGGGTTCGCGCCGAACGAGCAGGTGCTCTTCTACCTCAACGCGGCCAGCGGCCAGCCGGCCCTCGCCGCCAGCGCGAGCGCGGGCGGCGCGATGTCGCTCAAGTTCATGGTGCCTTTCGGCTCAAGGGCCAGCAGACGCTGACGGCGGTCGGGGACGAGAGCCGGGCCTCGGTCGACTCGGGCTTCACCGTGCTGCCGTACAGCCCCACGGCCCAGGCGAGCACCTACGGTGCCATGCCAGGGACCAACATCTCGTTCTACGCCAGCGGCTTCGCCAAGAACGAGGTCGTTGAGGTCTACACCGGCCGCGGCAAGGGCGCCAACGGGACGCTGATCACCGCCTTCCGCGTCGACGGCAAGGGCAGCGCCTCGGACGCGGGGAACTACATCCTCCCCAACGCGGGCGGCGCCGTCGCCTTCACGCTGGTAGGCCAGGAAAGCGGCGGGACCGCTGTCGCCAAGGTCACGGTGACCGCACCGCCCGGCGGCGGACAGGTCAACGTCCCATCGCAGGCTCCCTACGTCCTGCCACCGAGCCTGGGCGGCGCGCCGACGGCGAGGCCCTCGGCCCCGGCCCGCCCGGCAAAGCCCTCCCACGCGCCGGCACCCTAGCGGAAGGCCTCCCCATGGACCACGTCTTCGGTAGGGATCACTACCAGGTCATCGCCCTCATCGCCGGGATCGCGGACCTGTCGCCGCCAGCGGCGGACCAGGTGATAAGCGCCTGGAAGCAGGTGAGCCCGGCGGATCGGGCGAAGGCCTGGGCGGGGCTGGTCCGCGGGGCGACGGAGCGGGAGCGCTACCAGATCCTGGCGGCGTCGTCCCTCGCCCGCGGGGAGGCCCTCGCGGCCGCCCACCGGATGCAGCGGATGGACTGGGCGTTGTGGGCCGCGGCGAGCGACGCCGCCGCGGCCGTCGCCGCCGGCGCCAGGATGGGGGATGCCTACCGGGTCCTGACGGCCCCGCTGGCGACGGTCATGCCCTCGCTGCTGCGAGGGCCGGTTCCGGCCGCCACGAGCTCGCCCGGCGTCGCTACGGCCGGCCGCGGAAGCAAGAGCGCGAGCTCGCCGTGACCGAGCCCGTCCGCGAGCTCTCCGACGCGTTCCCCGACGCCGTGGTCATCGTGGACTCGCACGGCAAGGCCATCGCGGCCAACGCGCGGGCCGCGGCCTTGTTCGGCTACGAGCAGCGCGAGATCGCCCGGATGCCCGTCAAGGCGCTGTTCCCCGGCCAGCTGCTGACCGTCCCCAGGCAGCGGTCCGGGCGCGAGGACCAGTCCGGGCGCTACTTCGAGGTGGTGGGCACCCGCGGCGACTCCAGCCGCTTCCCGGCGGTGGCCGCCTGGATGCCGGTGCTCGTCGACCACTTCGTGGCGGCGGTGCTGACCATCAGGCCCATCGCCGAGTCGCAGTCGGGCCAGTTCGTCCTGAGCCGGGGCCTGGAGACGCCTCATCTGGGAGGGGCAAGATCGCCAGGCCCTGCTCCGCCGGCTGATCCGGGCGCGGGAGGAGGAGCGTGCCCGGATCGCCGCCGACATCCACGACGACGCGATCCAGGTGATCTCCGCCGCCAGCCTTCGCGCGCAGCAGCTCAGGCTGCAACTCCACGACCCGGTGGCGCGGCAGATCCTGGCCAAGCTCCAGGACACGCTCAACTTGTCCCTCGATCACCTGCGGCAGCTCATTTTCGACCTGAGGCCGCCCGCCCTGGAAAGCGGCAGGCTGGGGGAAGCCCTGCGGGCCCACCTGGCCGAGATGCAGTCCGATACCGGGATCGCCTGCCAGCTGGATGACAGGACGACGGCCCAGGCCCCCGGGCCGGTGGCCCTGCTGATCTACCGGAACATCCGGGAGGCCCTGACGAACGTGCGCAAGCACGCTCGTGCGGGCAGCGTCGCGGTTGAGCTGCTGGACGTCGAGGAGGGCTGCCTGGCCCGGGTAGTCGACGACGGAGTGGGGTATGACCCCTCCGAGGTGGAAGCCCGTCCCGGCCATCTCGGCCTGGTACTGATCAAGGAGCGCGCCGAACTCGCGGGAGGATGGTGCCGCATAGAGAGCTGCCCGGGTTCCGGCACCACCGTCGAGTTCTGGGTCTCCTACGCCGAATCGTTCGCC
The DNA here is from genome assembly GCA_963735415.1 of uncultured Actinomycetota bacterium. GTDB lineage: Bacteria > Actinomycetota > Actinomycetes > Streptosporangiales > Streptosporangiaceae > Trebonia. The sequence goes on from CAVTLB010000042.1 coordinate 117,078, forward strand.
GAGCCGGGTGCGGGCCGTGGACGTGCAGGATGAGCCCGCGCCGGTAATCCGCGTCCTGATCGTCGAAGACCATCCCGTGGTCGCGGAGGGACTGACGTCCCTCCTTGAGGCGTACGCGGAGATCACGGTGACCGGCGTCGCTCCCTCGGTGGCGGACGTCGTCCCCGCCATTGACGCTGCCGTCCCCGACGTGGCCGTGGTCGACTATCACCTGCCGGACGGCACCGCCTATGACGCGATCGAGCATATACAGTCACGATCACCGTCTACCGCCATCGTCCTTATCAGCGCGGACGACAGCGAGGAGACGCTGCGGGCGTTCATCGAGGTGGGCGCCAGCGGCTACCTGATCAAGTCCGCCAGCGCCGAGGAGATCCTCCAGGTGATCCGGGCCGCGGCCGTGGGCGAGGCCTGCCTGCCACCCGGAATCCTGGCCAGGACCATGGACCTGTACCGCGCGGGCGCCGCGCGCCGCGCGCGGCAGGAGGTGCTCGCCACCTTGACGGCGCGGGAAAAGCAGATACTCGCCCTCATGGCCCAGGGCGCCGACAACAGGGCCGTGGCCGAGCGCCTGCACATCAGCTACGCCACCGTGCGCACGCACGTCCGGTCGATCCTGCTCAAGCTCGGGGCCAGGAGCCGGCTTGAGGCAGTGGCCAAGGCCAGGGAATCGGGCTTCGTCGACTAGCGCCGACTGTCCTTCCGCCGACTGCCCCTCCCGGCGCGCTGGTCAGCAGGAGCTGTCCAGCGGGCCGGTCAGCAACGCCGGGGCGAGCGCGGCCCACGCGCCTCCGTAGTAGGTCGGCCAGCTGTGCTGCTGGGCCACCGCCCCCTTCAGCAGGCGCTGGCTCGCGTCCTGCTGGCCCGCCGCACGGGCGGCGGCGGCCGCCGCCGCCAGCGGCAGCGGCGCGCCGTCGGGATTGAGGATGTGGCCGTTGAGCCGCAGCGCCTGCGCCTGTGACCGGCCCGGCCGGCGCAGCAGCGTCCACCAGCGCGCGGCCAGCGCGCGGGCGCGCGGATTGCAGGAGGCCGCGAACCACAAGACGGTGCGCTCGGCGTCGAACCCGTACTCGGCCTGCGACTCGATGCCGTACGGGGCCGACACGGGCGCCAGCGCCCCCGCCGTGGTCAGCTCCGCCCAGTTCGGCGGCAGGACCCGGCCGCCTTGAGTGAGGCGGCCGGTGAGCACGACGGCCTCATCGGCGAGCTGCTGCCACCGCGCGTCCCCGGTCAGCCGGGCCAGGGCGGTCATCGCCGGCAGCGCCCAGTAACTGGGATTCAGGCTGACCGGGTGCCCGATGGCCCACGGGCCGGCCGCCAGGACCGGCTTTCCGTCGGGCCCGCTCGTCACCTCCTGCGTGAGCACCGCCGCCGCCACCCGCTGCCCCGCCTCGTGGCGCGCGGCCGCGCCCGGCCCGTGGTAGCGCAGCAGGGCCCAGGCGATCAGCAGGTCCGCGTCGCTGGCCGGCTCCGGGCTGAGCAGCCGCCCCGAAGCGCTCGCGTGGTAGGCGAAAAGCCCGTTGGGCAGCTGCAGGTGACCTTGGGTCCACCGCCAGATGCGGTTGAACATGACGGTCCTGCCGGTGGCCTCCGCCAGCAGCAGGCCGTACGCCTGGCCCTCGCTGACCGTATCGTTTCCCTGGTCGGGACGGGCGACCCGGCCATTGGACCGGACGTAGCCGGTGATGAAGGAAGTGGCCGGCGCCTGCGCGGCGACCTGCGCTGAACCGCAGCCGGCGATGGCGGCGGCGAGCACGAGCCACCCGGCGAGCCGCCTCATGCGCTTGGGCAATGTGGTCAATCTGCCCCCCTCGACGGTGTAGCCCCTGTCCGCGGCGCTAGCTGCCGCCGCGAGCCATGTAGGCCGCGGCGTCGGCCCGGTTGCGCACGCTGATCTTGCGGTAGGCGTTCTGCAGGTGCCGTTCGACGGTGTGCACGCTGACCACGAGCTTGGCGGCGATCTCCAGGTTGGTGCAGCCCTGGGTCAGGAGCTGGAGCACCTCGGCCTCGCGGTCAGTCAGGCCGTCCGGCCGCAGGCTCCGCCGGCGCTGCGGCGGGACGGGCGACTGCGATGCCGTCAGGCCCTCGTTGCCCGCCAGCTGGCCGGCCAGGATGCCCGGGTCGGGGCACTGGGCGATCAGGTCGCCGGCCTGGTTCATCAGGTCGCTGGCCTCGCCGGCGTGATCGGCGCGCCCGTGGATGGCGGCCAGGGACAGCAGCGCCGCGGCGGTTTCGAGGTGAGCGTGGTGGTGGCGGGCATTGCCGAGCGCCCGCACGGCGACCGTTTCCGCGTCGGCTAGCTCACCGCGCCCGGCGAGCAGGCCGGCCGTGGTCAGGTCGGCGGTCACGGTGGCCCAGTGACCCTGGAGCCGGTGCCGGGCGGCGAGGTCGGCCGCCTCGCGGGTGAGGCGGCTCGCGGTGTCGGCGTCGTCGCTGGCGGACGCGATGGCCGACATGGCGCCCAGCGCAAGCACATGGATGAGGCGCCTGGCTGGCGGCTGGGCCGGGCCGATGACCTGCTCAAGGAGCGCCCGGGCGTCGGCGTGGCGGCCGCGCCAGAACAGCACCGTCGCGAGCATGGCCAGGGCATCGGCCCGCCACCTGGCGGTGCCGGACTCCAGCTCGAGCTCCGCCGCCTGGCACGCGGCGGCCTCGGCCGCCGGGAGGTCGCCCGCCACGTGGTGACGGGCCGCGTCGATGAGGGCGACGCCGGAGTCCACGCTGGCCGGCCCGTGCGGAAGGGGAGCCGTGGCCGGGACTGCCCTGGCGGCGGCCAGCCAGGGCCCGGCGTGCTGCGGCCCGCCGGCGGTGCAGGCCGCGAAGCCCCGGATAAGGCACAGCCGGGCGTCGCCCGCGATCATCTCGGGCGGCAGCTGGTCCAGCCACGCCTGCAGGACCTGGATCTGCCCGTCATCGAGGACGGCATCCCAGTGCGCGGCGATCAGCTCCCGGGCGTCGGGCATGTCGCCCGCGGCGATCGCGTGGGTGATGGCGTCGGTGACCGATCCGTGCTCGCGGTGCCAGCCCGAGGCGCGCCGGTGCAGCAGGGCGGCCAGCCCGGGCTCCGACCGGTCCAGCTCGGCCGCCAGTGCCTCGGCGAACAGCGGGTGATACCGGTACCAGTGGCGGGCGTTGTCCAGCGGCACCACGAACAGCTGGGCCCGTTCGATCTCCTCCAGCAGGCCCTGACCGCCGGACGAGCCGGTGACCGTATCGCACAGCGGCCCGCACAGCCGGTCCAGCACGCACGTGCGCAGCAGGAACGACCTGATCGCGGGGGGCAGGCTGCCGAGCACCTCGGTGGCCAGGTAATCGGCGATGTGCCGCTCGTCTCCGGTGAACGCGCGGGCGAGCTCGCCCGGGTCATCGCCGTGGCGCTCGCGCAGCGCCAGCCCGGCGAGGTACAAGCCCGCGGCCCAGCCTTCTGTCCGGTCCCGCAGCGCGTGCACGTGCTCTGGCGACAGCGTCAGGTCGAGCGTCCCCGCCAGCAGCCGCGCCGCCTCGGCATCGGAGAAGGCCAGGACGTCGGGCCGGATCTCGGCCATCTCGCCGCGGACCCGCAGCCGTGCCAGCGGCACCGGCGGGTCGGACCGGGCCGCCACCACGAGGCCGACGGAGGGCGGCAGGTTCTCGATCAGGTACCCGAAGCACTCAAGCACACCGGGGTCGCTGATGACGTGGAAGTCATCAAGCACCAGGGTGACCCGGCCGGGAATCTGGGCGAGCTCGCTGATGAGCGGGTCCACGCCCGTCTGCGCGGGCCCGGCCACCGCCTGCATCGCGGCCCCGAAGCCCGGTGACGCCGTGCCGATGGCCTCGATCACGTCCGACCAGAACCGGGCCGGATCGTTGTGGGCCGGCTGGACCGACAGCCACGCGCGGGACGAGCTATCCGACGCCGCCCACCAGTCCCGCAGCAGGGAAGTCTTGCCCCACCCGGCCGGCGCGACGACCAGCACCAGCTTGGCCGCGAGGCTTTCGGCCAGCCGGTCCTGGGCGTCCGTCCGCGCGACGCTTCCCGGCCGCGCCGCGGGAGGGCGCAGCAGCGAAGCGGGCGCCGCCGCTGGCCAGCCCATGGCCGGGCCGGCGGGCGAGGACGGCTCGATAACATGAAGCTTCCGACTGGTCATCCGGTCCTCCTCGGCGGCGCGTGCCGTGCCCTGGGCCTCATCCCAGTTCTTCGGATAGACAGTCATGACTGTTCCTTTCAGTCGCCGATCCAGCGGCCTACAGAAGTGTCACCTCCCACGGGGTGAGGCGACTTCACCCGGGTCATGTGAACTACCGAGAGTTGCCTGCATAGTGCCGGCGGCCGCCGGAGCATGGTCAGCGGCAGGGATGCCCGCGCGGGACGGGCACCGGTAGACCTGTCTCGTGGAGTCACTACCCGCCGCCAGCGGCCCGAGGGCCGGCACCACCGTGGAGCTTCTGGGTACCACTGGGCGAGTAACGCGGGCGCCTCGGCGGCCGGGGCGGGGACAGCGGGTACAGCGTCGGCCAGGACGCCGACCACGCCCGCGAACGGTCCGACGAGCGTGTCATAGTGCCCGCCGATCCGCCTCCCGGCCGCGACGGCCGCCCCGGCGTCACAGGCCGCGGCCCAGAACGCCCAGTCCGCCCGCTGCGCTCGCCTGGCGGTCTCGAGCGCCTCCCGGCGGGCCAGCGACGCCGCCGCCAGGATCCCGTACCGTTCGTCCTCATCGGTGACCCGGCTCAGGTGCGCCCAGGCCCGGGCGCGCCCGTCCGGGCTGCCCCGCTTCCACGCGTCGGTTACCTCGTCCACCTGATCGGCGGAGAGCCCGGGGATGCAGGCGATCAGCAGCAGCACCCGCTGCCCATTCGGGCCGAACATTGACGTCATGGTGACTCCTTCGCGTTCGCGCGGGGCGATGGTCTACACCTCTAGGGTCATCGCGGCATGCCGGGCCGTCATCACAAGGTCTGGATGAATTCCTGAGGGAATCAAGATGGTCGTCTTCAGGGATGCCGCCCCCGCGGTCCTCCCGTGGACTTGTCCACATGGGGCAACCAAGCGGAACGCGGCAACCGGTCGCCATCATCACGGGCGGCTCGAAGGGCATCGGCGCCGGGCTGGTGGCCGGCTACCGCGAGCGGGGCTGGGCGGTCGTGGCCAATTCCCTCAGCATCGAGCCACCCGGGGATCCGGGGATCGTCACCGTCGCGGGCGACATCTCGCAGCCCGCGACGGCCGACCTGATCATGGGCACGGCGCTGGGGCGCTTCGGGCGCGTCGACACCCTGGTCAACAACGCGGGCGTGTACGTCGCCAAGCCGTTCACCGACTACACGGCCGACGACTACGCGCTGGTCACCGGGGTCAATCTCGGCGGCTTCTTCTGGCTCACCCAGCTGGCCATCGCCAGCATGCTGGCCCGCGGCCACGGTCACGTGGTCAACATTGGCGCCGCCGTCGCCGCGCGCCCCGATTCCGCCACGCCCTCGGTACTCGCCGCGCTCACCAAGGGCGGGCTGGCCGCGGCGACCAGGTCGCTGGCCATCGAGTACGCCTCCCGCGGCATCCGCGTCAACGCCGTCGCCCCCGGCCTTATCCAGACGCCGATGCACGCCTCGGAAGACCTCGCCGCGCTCGGCGACCGGATGCCGCCGATCGGCCGCGTTGGCCAGGTCAGCGACATCGTTGACAGCATATTGTTCCTGGAATCGGCGCCATTCGTCACCGGGGAGATTCTGTACGTCGATGGCGGCCAGAGCGTCGGCCACTGAGGCGCCCCCGGGGAAGGTTCCCTGACTTTTACACCTACCGGGTGCTTTCCGCGCGGCGCGGTGATCACGCGCGACAGCGTGCTCATCGTGAACGAGGCATTCGGCAGCCGCTGCACCGCATTCGACCTGACCCGCGACGGGCGGCTGGTGAACCGCCGCGTCTGGGCCGAGTTCGCCCCGCCGCCGGCCGACGCCCCCGGCGCGCCGGCGGCCGAGGTCACGGTCGCGCCCGACGGCGCCTGCCTTGACGCCGAGGGCGCGCTGTGGATCGCCGACGCCATCGGCGGCCGCCTGCCGCGGGTCAGGGAAGGCGGCGAGATCGCCGATGAGCTGCGCCCCGGCTCCCCGGTGTTCGCCTGCGCGCTGGGCGGGGCCGACGGCCGCACCCTCTACGCCTGCGCCGCCCCCGATTTCGACGAGACGGCCAGGAAGTCCGCCCGGGAGGCCACCCTCCTCGCGTTCCGCGTCGAGGTGCCCGGCGCCTGAGGCCAGCACGTGAGCGTAATCATGTGATTACTTTCCGTGCAAAGTGGTGATGATGGATGGGAGCAGGGCCGGGCCCGGCACCGGCCTCGACCGGGGGTAACCAGGATGCTTTCACCGAAGGCGATCTACGGCGAGATCTTCAGTGATGATGAGGCGTTCCGCCTGTTGTGCTCCATCGCGGCCCGGGGCGAGGCCCAGGGCGGCTGGGAGAACGGCAGGATCGCCATCCTGGTGCCGCAGTCGTGCCGCGACCTGGCACCCAAGATCGCCCGGCACGGCGCTGACGAGGACAAGCACGGCCGCATCTTCAACGCGCTGCTGCGCAAGCGGAACCTGACCCCCGCGCCGGTGCCCGCCGACACCGACTACACCATGCGGCTGGAGACCATGGGCATCGGGCTGGCCCACGGCAAGCTGCGCACGGACCGGCCGCTGACCGAAGCGGACATCATCACCTACCTGGCGCACAGCAGGGTCACCGAGCAGCGGGCCTCGGAGCAGATGCGGTCGCTGCGCCGCTACTGCGCGGGCAACCCCGACGTCAGCCACGCGGTCACGGTCATCTCCGCCGACGAGGACAATCACCTGGCCTACTGCCACGAGGAACTGCTGCGGCTGGCCGCCGCGGGTCACCGGCAGGCCATCGACTCCGTGCTGCGCGCCACCGCCCGGGCCGAGATCGCGATCTACCGTGACGTCAGCAAGGCGGTCATGGCGCACATGGGCCGCACGCTGCGCTGGCCACGGCTCAAGACTGCCGCGCTGGCCTGCGGAATCGACGCCGTCTACCTCTACGAGCGGCTCGGCGGATGGCGCCGCATGACGACGCTGCGCATGCCGGCCCGCCGCGACCCGCTCGGGACCCCCGTCTCCGCGGGAATGGCATCGGCGCCGCCTGGCTCGGCCGACCCTCTCGGGATGTGACCCGCGGCTGTTACCGCCGTGGCGGCGCGAGGACCTTGTTCGGGTCGTGCAGCACCACCACGCCGGAGAGGTGGTCATACAGCGTCCGGCGGTCCTTGTTCACCAGCATCATGATGAAGGAGGGGATGCCCGCGACGATGCCGACCTCCACGGCCTCGCACACGCCGCGCAGCAGCATCTCGATCCAGTTGGCCGGCCGCGCCTCCGCGACCTTCCAGCAGCGCAGGCCGAGCACCTGCTGCGTCGGCGTCTGGGCGCCCGACCAGCTGATGGCGCCCCAGATGAGGTAGGCGATCTCCACCGTGAACGACGCCAGGAACCAGAACAGCACGGACAGGAAGTAGGCGCCGACGCGGATGCCGACGCTCGCCACCTCGGTGCCCGCCGGGATGGTCAGGCCGGTGACCGGGTCGGTGTACAACCCGGGCTGCGCGCCCTGCTGGTAGCCGGGCTGCGGATAGCCGGGCTGCTGGTACGGCATCACGGCGCCCGGGGTCGGGTACGCCGGCTGCTGATAAGGCTGCTGCTGGTAAGGCTGCTGGTATGCGCCCTGCTGGCCGTAGTCCTGCTGCTGATAGGGCTGCTGCTGCCCCTGGTAGGGCTGCTCGTAGCCCGGCTGCTGCCCGTACGGCTGTTGTTGCCCATACGGCTGCTGGCCGTAGTTCTGCTGCCCGTACTCCTGAGATCCCCACCCGGAATCGGTCATGACGTCCTCGTTCCCCCTCGACCGTCTTGGGAAAATGATCCCGCATTACCCGCGAGAAAAACAGGGCGCGGACGCTTTTCATATTCTTGGCCGATAATCCCGCGAATGCACGTCTCACAATGCTGTTGCAGTACCAGTGGGCGCACCGGAGACACGGGTTCCCGTGTGCGTCATGCCGCGCCCCTCCGTCGCTGACCGCCCACCACGGGGAGTGCCGACCTCGCCGCGGTCATCCCCCGTGGCGGCCCGCTTTACGCGGACATCCCTGCCAGCAGCAGGTTCACCAGCCTCAGGGTGGTCACCGCCGGCGGCCGGCTGTGCGCCGTGGGCCAGGCCCTGTGGATCGACCCGAGAAATAGTTCCAGGGCTGGCGCTCACGCGGGGCCGCCGGTCTGACAAGTCTCGTCCATGACAGCGCGCGTGACGGCGGGAGAGCGGGGAAGGGCGAGAACATGACTGCGAGCAACGCGTACGTGATAGTTGGCGCGAGCCTGGCCGGGGCGAAGGCCGCCCAGGCCCTGCGCGAGGAGGGCTTCGCCGGCCCGGTCGTGCTGATCGGCGACGAGACGGAACGACCCTACGAACGGCCTCCGCTGTCCAAGGAATACCTGCTCGGCAAGGCCGACCGGGAGAAGATCTACGTCCACCCGGAGTCGTGGTACGCCGACAACGACGTGGACCTGCACCTCGGCGTCCCCGTCACCGCACTGGACCGCGGGGCGCACGAGGCCGTCCTGGCCGACGGCGGCCGGATCGGTTACGGCCGGCTACTGCTCACCACGGGCGCCTCGCCGCGCCGCCTCCCGGTGCCCGGCGCCGATCAGGAAGGCGTGCTTACCCTGCGCCGGGTGGGCGACACCGACCAGATCAAGTCGGCCATCGCCGCCGCGTCGCGGATCGCGGTGATCGGGGCGGGCTGGATCGGCCTGGAGACCGCCGCAGCGGCCCGCCAGGCCGGCGTCGAGGTCACGGTCCTGGAGACGGCGCGGCTGCCGCTGCTGCGGGTGCTCGGCCCCGAGGTCGCCGAGGTCTTCGCCCGCCTGCACCGCGACCACGGCGTCGACCTGCGGTTCGGCGTGCAGGTCAGCGAGATCGCCGGCGAGGGCGGCCGGGCTCGCGGCGTGCGGCTGGCCGACGGCACCCTCGTCGAGGCCGACGCGGTCATCGTGGGGATCGGGGCCGCCCCGAACAGCCAGCTGGCGCAGGCGGCGGGCCTGCAGACCCGCGACGGCGTCGTGGTGGACGCGGCGCTGCGCTCCTCCGATCCGGACGTCTACGCCGCGGGGGACGTCGCCAGCGCCTTTCATCCCCTGCTCGGCAAGCACATCCGGGTCGAGCACTGGGCCAACGCGCTGCACCAGCCGGCGGCGGCCGCGCGGGCGATGCTCGGCCAGGACGTCGCCTACGACCGGGTGCCCTACTTCTACACCGACCAGTACGACCTGGGCATGGAGTACTCGGGCTACGTCGAGCCCGGCGGCTACGACCAGGTGGTCTTCCGCGGTGACGTGGCGCGGCGGGAGTTCATCGCGTTCTGGCTGCGCGGCGGCCGGGTGCTGGCCGGCATGAACGTCAACGTCTGGGACGTCACCGACGAGGTCCAGGAGCTGGTGCGCGGCGGCCAGGCGGTGCGGGAGGCCCGGCTGGCCGATCCCGGCGTCCCCCTCGACCAGGTCGCCGCCGGCTGACCGGTCCTCCGGGAACGGCCGGCGTCAGCGGGCCGCGTCGGTGAGCGCCAGGCGCAGCCAGGACTCGATTCCGGCGATGTGGACCGTCGGCCCACGGACCGGGCCAGGTCCGGGTCCCGGTTCACGATCGCCTGGTAGATGGCGCGGTGCTCGGCGAGCGTGCGCTCCAGGGCGTGCGGCTCGGTCATGCCGCGCCAGACCCGGGCCCGCGCGGTCGGCATCGACATGTTGTCCACCAGCGAGGCGAGCACGCGAGTTGCCCGAGCCGAGCGCGATCTTCTTGTGGAACTCCAGGTCGGCCGCGACGAAGTCGTCGACGGGCGAGTGCACGTCGACGGCGTCGAGGATCTCGCCCGAGCTCGGCCCTGTCCTCGTCCGGCATCCGCAGCGCGGCCAGCGCGGTGGCGGCGGGCTCGAGGATGCGGCGCACCTCGAGGAACTCAAGCACGGTGTCGTCGCGGTGGAAGTCCACGATGAAGCTCAGCGCCTCGAGCAGCAGCGACGGGGCAAGGCTGGTCGCGTAGGTCCCGTCGCCCTGCCGCACGTCGAGCACGTTGATCAGGCTCAGCGCCTTCACCGCCTCGCGCAGCGAGTTGCGGGACAGGCCGAGCTCGGCCGCCAGGTCCGCTTCCCGGGGCAGCTTCTCCCCCGGCCGGACCCGGCCGGAGATGATCATCTGCTTGATCTTCTCGATGGCCTCGTCGGTTAGCGCCACGCCCCGCCTCCCGCTTCCTGGTCCTCGCCAGCCCGGGCCGGCCGATCCCGTACACCCGCGCCGCGGTCAGCGCGAACACCGCCGCCCGCTCCGCCTCCGACAGGCCGCCGGCCAGCGACGCGCGGCCAGCCGGACGACACCGGCGTAGTCGCTGGCCAGCAGGCAGACCGGCCAGTCGGAGCCGAACATGACCCGCTGCGGCCCGAACGCGCTCAGTATGACATCCGCGACCGGCCGGAACGCCGATGCGCGGCGCGCCCGGCCGGCGCCTCGGTGACCAGCCCGGACAGCTTGCACACGGTGTTCGGCCGCGCGGCGAAGGCCCGGATCGCCGCCGCCCACGGGTCCAGGTCGCCGCCGGCGACCGGCGGCTTGGCCGCGTGATCGAGGACCATCGTCAGCTCGGGCACGGCCGCCGCGGCGTAGGCTGGCGGCGGGCAGCTGGTGCGGCAGCACGATCAGGTCGTAGCACAGCCCGGCCGCCGCGACCGCGCGCAGCCCGCGGATGACGTCCGGGCGGCGCAGCCAGTCCGGGTCGGGCTCGGACTGCACCTGATGCCGGATGCCGGCCAGGTACCGGCCGCCGGGCAGCGTCGGCCAGCCGGGCCAGCTCGTCGGCGATCGGCGGGGCTGGTCAGGTCGGTCCAGCCCACGCACGGCCGGCCACCGAGCGGGTCGGCGGCCGCCAGTCGGCCAGCATCTCGCGGCGGTCTACGCTCGCGCCGACCGGTGCACGCGTCTGGACGCAGTACACCGTGGCGCGTCGACGGCCCGCGCCGCCCGGCGCGGCCGGGCCGCGAGGTCATACGTTAGCGCTCGATATGGTCTGCGCCGGTGATCGGCGGCGCGTGCCCCGGCCAGCCGCGGTCACAGTCCTCGCGCTCCACGGTGACCGGACGAGCGCTGCCCAGCACGTGGTGGTGCGCGTCGATGACGTGGGTCAGCGGCCGCCGCGCCGTGGCCTCGATGACCGCCGCGCTCGCTGGTACGGCGCGCCGCATGGGCCGACTCCCACCGCGCCCGGCCGCCGCAGGTGAGCTCGGCAGGTCCTGTCGCCACAGCCCGATCGCGTCGCGGAGCCTCGCCGCGCTGCGGGCGCCGATCAGCACGCTGGCGACCGCCGGGTGGGTGAGCGGGAACCGGGCCGCCGCCGCCCGCAGCGGCACGCCGAACCGCGCGCAGGTCGCCTCCAGCCGCCGGGCCCGCCCGAGCAGCTCGTCCGGGCGCCGCCTGGTAGTCGTAGGTCGCGTCCGGGACGGGCGCCGCGAGCAGGCCCGGAGTTGAACACGCCGCCGACGATGACGCGAGACGCCGCGCTCGCTGCGCCGCGGGCAGCAGCACGTCGCCCGGCGGACCGGTCGAGCAGCGTGTAGCGGCCGGCGACGAGGACGACGTCGACGTCGGTGTCGGTGACGAACCGGGTGAGCATCGCGGCCTGGTTCATGCCGGCGCCGATCGCCCGGACGACGCCCTCGCGCGCGCAGCTCCTCCAGCGCCGGGTAGGCCTCGCGGAACGCCTGCTCGCCGTGGTCGTCCGGGTCGTGGATGAGCACGATGTCGACCCGGTCCAGGCCCAGCCGGTCCAGGCTCGCCTCCAGGCTGCGCCGGACGCCGTCGGCGCTGAAGTCGCACTCGCGCGACGCATGCTGGCGGGCACGGCGAAGCCCTCGGGATCGGGCGCCGTACGGCGGCGGCCGGCCGGCTCGCAGCAGCCGGCCCGACCTTGGTGCAGATCACGTACTCGTCGCGCGGGCGGTGCCGCAGCGCCGTCGCCGAGGCGGCGCTCGGACAGCCCGAGGCCGTAGTGCGGCGCGGTGTCGAACGTCCGGATGCCGCCGTCCCAGGCCGCGTCGACCGCGGCCCGCGCGTCCTCCTCGCTCACCTCGGTGTACAGGTGCGCGATCGCGGCGCCGCCGAAGGACAGCTCGGTCACGCGGACCGGCGACCGGCCGAGCCGGCGTCGGCGGCAGCGGCGCGGGCGGCGGCGGTCACGATCGCGGCCTCGGGCGCAGGCCGGCCATCCCGCCGTCGATCGCCAGCGCCGTGCCGGTGACCGCCGACGCCGCCGGGCTGGCCAGGTACGCGATGCCCGGCCGCGACCTCGTCCGCGCTGACCAGCCGTCCCATCGGCTGCCGTGCCTCCAGCGCCGCCCGCTCGGCGACGGGGTCGTCGGCCGCCTCGAGCAGCCGGCCGACCCACGGGCGTGTCGGCGGTGCCGGGGTTGACGCAGTTGACCCGGATGCCCTCGTGGAGGTGGTCGGCCGCCATCGCGAGCGTCAGCGACAGCACCGCGCCCTTGGTCGCCGCGTACAGCGCCCGCTGCGGCAGGCCCGCCGTCGCCGCGATGGAGCAGGTGTTGACGATCGCGGCGTGCGCGGACGGCGCGCAGGTAGGGCAGCGCCGCGCGGGTGACCCGGACGATCCCGACGACGTTGACGTCGAACACGTGGTGCCATTGCGTCGTCGGGGTTGTCGGCCACGGTGCCGGTCGCGCCGATGCCCGCGTTGTTGACCAGGATGTCGATGCCGCCGAGCCGGCCGGCCGCCGCGTCGACCGCGCGCCGCACCGACTCGTCGTCGGTGACGTCGGCGCGGCAGCCCGACGAACTCCTCGCCCGGCGCTCAGGTCGAGCACCGCCACCCGCGCGCCCCGGCTGGCCAGCAGCCGGGCGGTCGCCAGCCCGATGCCCGACCCGCCGCCGGTCACGACCGCCGTGAGCCCGTCCAGTTCCGCTGCCATCTGTCCCGTGCCCTGCCTCTACTGTTCCTCCGCGGTGGACTCGCCGCCGACGATGCGGGCGAGGAACAGCGCGAACAGGATCACGGCGCCGTCGATGGCCTCGATCCAGTAGTTCGACACGTTGGCGAGGTCGAGGATGTCCTGGACGATGCCGAGCAGGATCACGCCGGACGCCGCCCCGATCATGTTGCCGCGGCCGCCCTTCAGGCTGACGCCGCCGATGACCGCGGCGGCGAAGACGGAGAAGATGATGCCCTCGCCGTAGCCCTGCTGGCCGGTCACGGCCGAGACCCGGCCCGGCCTCCATCAGCCCGCCGATGGACGGCGAGCACGCTGCCGGCCACGTAGACGCCGATCTTGACCCGCTCGACCTTGATGCCGGCCGCCCGGGCGGCGGCCGGGATTGCCGCCGATCGCGTAGATGGCGCGGCCGGTGCGGTGGTAGCGGAGGAACAGCCCGACTCAGGACGAAGATGATGACGGCGACGATGAGCGAGACCGGGAACTGGCCGAACGACGCCGAGCCCAGGTAGCCGAACGCCCCCGGCAGGTTGAACAGCGTCTGGGCCTTGACGATGCCGTTCTGCAGGCCGGCCAGCACGATCGTCATGCCGAGCGTCACGATGAACCCGTTGAGCCTGCCCTTCACGATCAGCAGGCCGTTGACCAGGCCGACGGCGGCGCCGACCGCGAGCAGGACCACGATGCCGAGGTAGGGGCTGAGGTCGGTGCCGCTGCCGAACGCGGAGACCGGCACGATCAGCCAGGCGGCGACCATCGGCGCCAGGCCGTAGGTCGACTCGAGCGACAGGTCCATGCCGCCGATCAGCAGGATCAGGCTCTCGCCGACGACGACGACGCCCAGCGCGGAGCTCTGCTGCCCGATGCCCGCGAAGTTCGAGACGGTCAGGAAGGCCGGGCTGACCACCGCGCCGACGATGATCAGCAGCACCAGGACCGGCAGCAGCGCCACCTCGCGCAGCAGGACGCTCACGTTCCCGCCGCGCCGCATCAGCGAAGTGCCGCCGCCGCCGGCGGAGCGGTGCCTGACGGCCGCGCGCCGGGCCTGCGCGGCGGTCTCGGCCGCGCCTTCCGGTGCGTGGTTGCGAGATCATTGCCGCAGCCTCCTGGGCTGTGCCGCTGGCAGCCGTGCGTCGGACAGGCCCTCGGTCGCGACGATGAGCTCGTCGCGGTCGAAGGGCGGTTCGGTGAACTCGGCGAAGACCTCGCCGCGGACCAAGACGATGACCCGGTCGCAGATGACCAGGTCGGAAAGCTCGTCGGTGCACAGCAGGACGCCGGCGCCGCTGGCGCGGGCCACGTCGGCCAGCGAGTCGAGCAGCAGCGCCTTGGACGCGACGTCCACGCCCCGGGTCGGGGTGATCGCGACGATGAGCGCCGGATCGTGCGCGAGCGTCCGCGCGACGGTGACCTTCTGCTGGTTGCCGCCGGACAGCTCACCGGCCGGCTGGCCCGGTCCCGACGCCACCAGCGAGAGCCGGGCGGTGAGCGGGGCCGCCGCGGCGGCCCGGCTGCCCGGGGTCAGGACAGCCCGAGGCGGTCCGCCAGCCGCCGCGTGATGGTCATCGTCGCGTTCTCGGCCACGCCGAGGTGCGCGACGAACCCCTCGGCCCGGCGGTCCTCGGGGATGTAGCCGATGCCCAGCGCGCTGCGCCGCGTCGCGCCGGCCGGACGGGACGAGGCCGCCGCGCAGCCGGACCTCGCCGCCGCCGCGCGGCTCGGCGCCCGGCGATCGACCCGCCCCAGGGTCGCGACGCCCGCGCTGAGCAGGCCGGTGACGCCCACGACCTCGCCGGCGCGCACCGCGAGCGATACCCCGCCCAGCCGCCCGGCGGGCGAGTCGGAGGTGAGGCCGGTCACCTCGAGCACTGTTTCCGCCGGTCCCCGGCTGCTTCCGGCCGGCCGTCGCGGGCATCCGGCCGGGCCGCCGCCTTGACCTGCGCGCCGCCCGACCATCGCCGCGACCAGGTCGTCCCTGCTCAGCTCGGCGGTCGGTGCCGTCAGCACCCGCTGCCCGTCGCGCAGCACCACGACCTGCTGGCAGATCTCGAAGACCTCCTCCAGGTGGTGGGAGATGTACAGGACCGCCACGCCGCCCGCGGTGAGCTGGCGGATCCGCTCGAACAGCCGCCGCACCGCGTCGCGCTCCAGGGCGGCGGTCGGCTCGTCGAGCAGCACGCACCGGGCGCCGCGGGCCAGCGCGCGGGCGATCTCGACGATCTGGAGCTGCTCGACCGACAGGTCACGGCACAGGGCGTCGGCCGCGATGTCGAAGCCCCACTCGCGCATGATGTCGCGGGTCCTGGCGCGCAGCTCCCGCCAGCTGACGATGGCGGGCGATGCTGCCGAGGAACACGTTCTCCGCGACGGTCAGGTCTGGCACGATCATCGAATGCTGGAAGACCGTCGCGATCCACTCGCGCCACCGCGCGATGTCGCCCGCCCGCGGCGCCGGGGCGCCGCCGAGCCGCACCTGGCCGGCGTCCGGGTCGAGCAGGCCGGACAGGATCGAGACGATGGTCGACTTGCCCGCGCCGTTGCGGCCGACGAGGCCGAGGCACTGTCCCGCGCTGAGGGACAGGTCGACGCCGCGCAGGGCGCGGGTGCGTGCCGAATCGCTTCTCGACGCCGGTCATCTCGACAAGCGACCGGGGCGCTGGAAGTCATGGGGTTTTCCTTCGTGGCTCGTCTCGGGGAAGGCGGGTGGCCGGCGCCGGCGCGGCGCACGTCAGCCGCGGACGACTGGTTGAGGCGACTGCTGGGGACAACGGCTCGTGCTAGGAGGAGTGGAGCAAACGCCGCCGTGGGCGGCACCGTACACGTTGCCCCACAGCGTCTGGTCTGTCACCGGGGTGGTGGTGACCGACGCCGGGCAGGCCGTCGACCGGGGAGGCGACGGTCAGCGTGGCCGCGGACTTGGTGACGAACGGCGCCACGATGGGGTCGGCGAGGTTGGTGTCACCCTGGTAGGACACGTTCTGCAGGGTCGGCGCGCCGCCGCCGGGCTGGCCGGCCGCCAGCTTGACGCCCTTGGCGGCGTCCACCGCGTAGGTCAGCGCGTACTGCGCGTACAGGTTGGCCGGCTGCGACTGGGACGCGGCTGACCGACCCGTTGCCGATGTCGCACATCTCGAACGGCACGCCGTCGTCGCTGATCAAGATGACCGGGCTGGCCGAGCCCGGGCCGAGGTTCTTGCTCTTCAGCAGCGGGATGATGCCGGTGTCCGGGCTGGACCACTGCGAGTAGATGGCCTTGAGCTGGGTGCCGTAGGCGTTGATCGCGTTCTGCGCGTCGGTGACGGCGGTCGCGTCCGTCCAGACGGTCGGGTCCTTCGAGCATCTTCACGCCGGGGTCGTTGGCCGCCATGCAGTCGTTGAAGGCGTTCGTCCGGTCCGCGCCGTTGGAGGAGGTGAGGTCGCCTTCCAGGTCGAGCACGTAGCCGGACTTCACCTTGCGAGGAGATGTAGGCGCAGGCGTCCTGGCCGTAGAGGGTGTTGGAGGCCCGGACGACCATGTAGACGTGCCCCACGCCGACGATCGTGTCGACGGAGACGAGCTGGACGTGGTGGGCGGTCGCGTAGCTGATCGCCGGGCCGAGGCTGGTGGCCGTCTCCGGGTTCACGACGATGGCCTGGGCGCCCTCGTTCACCAGGTTCTCGATCTGCTGGTTCTGCAGGCTGGCGTTGGCCGCGGCGAGCAGCGGGCCGAGCAGCTTGATGTGCATCTGGGCGGCGTACTGCTGCTCGTAGTTGATGTAGGCCGACCAGAAGGCCGTGTTGTTGTAGGTCAGGTCCACCCCGATCGTGACCTGCTTGGACGACGAGCCTGACGGCGCCGGACCGCTGCCGGCTGCTGCTGCCCGAGCTGCAGGCGGCGGCGAGCAGCGTGGCGGCGAGCAGCGCGATGACGGCGGATCCGCGTCTTGCGGCTCTGGTAACTCTCATTGGCTCTCCTAACGTGATCGTGACGATGGCTGGCAGGGGATGTCGTTGCCTCACGGGCGTCCTAGCTGCTGCCACACCGAGCCGCGCGGGAACTCGTAGTCGCGCAGCGACGAGGGCCGCAGCGTCGCGGAGATGCCGGGCTCGGTTGGCGCGAGGTACCGGCCGGCGATGACGCGCACCGGGTCGGTGAAGTGCTCGTGCAGGTGGTCGACGTACTCGATGACGCGGTCCTGCATGGTCGCGGAGACGGCGGCGATAGTCGAACATCGCCAGGTGCTGGACCATCTCGCACAGGCCCACGCCTCCGGCGTGCGGGCACACCGGCACGCCGAACTTGGCCGCCAGCAGCAAGATGGCGATGTTCTCGTTGACGCCGGCGACCCGGCACGCGTCGATGGTCAAGACGTCCGCCGCCCGTGCCTGCAGGATCTGCTTGAAGATGACCCGGTTCGCCACGTGCTCGCCCACGGCGATGCGGACCGGGTGGACGGCTTCGCGGATGGCGGCCAGGCCGAGGATCTCGTCCGGGCTGGTGGGCTCCTCCACCCAGGACGGGTTCCACGGGGCGAGCGCGGAGATCGCCGCCGTCGCCTGCCCGACCCCCCAGCGCTGGTTCGCGTCGATCGCGATGCGCACGTCCGGCCCCACGGCCTGCCCTGGCCAGCGCTAGGCGCCGGGCGTCGTCGTCGGGGTTGGCGCCGACCTTCAGCTTGATCTGGGCGAACCCGTCGCTGACCGCCTGCCGGGACAGCCGCACGAGCTTCTCGTCGGAGTAGCCGATCCAGCCGGGGGTGGTGGTGTAGGCGGGATAGCCCGCGCGCTCGAGCTCGGCGATCCGCTCCTGGCGTCCCTCGCGCGCGGCCCGCAGGATGCCCAGTGCCTCCCGCGGGGTCAAGGCGTCATCGATGTAGCGGAAGTCGACCACGTCGATCACCTGCTCGGGCGTCATGTCGGCCAGCAGCCGCCACAGGGGCTTGCCGGCGGCCTTCGCCGCGAGGTCCCAGGCGGCGTTGACGACCGCGCCGATGGCCATGTGCATGACGCCCTTTTCCGGCCCCAGCCAGCGGAGCTGGCTGTCACCGATCAGCTCCGCGCTGAAGCGCCCGAGGCCACCGGTGATCTCCTCCACGGGCCTGTCCACGACGTGCTGCCGCAGCGCCTCGATCGCCGCGACGACGACGTCGTTGCCGCGGCCGATCGTGAAGCACAGCGCATTGCCCTGCAAGCCGCCGCCCTGCAAGCCGCCGCCCTCGAGGTCACCGGCGTCCGTGCGGAGCACCGCGTACGCGGCGGAGTAATCCGGGTCAGGGTTCATCGCGTCCGATCCGTCATGCTCAAGCGAGGTCGGAAAGCGCACGTCGTAGCAGTCGAGCGCCACGATCCGGGCCCGGCGTGGCGGAGGGGAGCGCCGACGTCGCCCGGATGGTCGCGGGGTCTTCTGGCTGCACGTGCGTCACTGGCGCTCCCGGGATCGAAACATCGGATCTATTGATCGGGATGTAGACGCCTCCGATGGGCCGCTTGCAAGGGGTTCATGGGGCGAAATGTCCGTCTGCGCGACCGCCCCGGGTGACGGTCATCGGATCACTGCCCGGCCAGCGGCCCGGTGCCGGGCCCCCTGGGCGATAAAGCCCGATGAAGGCATTATTTGCGCCGCAAAAGGAATTTAACTTTTCCCGATAGCCAGTATCTAGTGGTGCGGTCCTCGCTCTTTGCGTGTGTCGCCCGCCGAACCAGCCCGTCCCGCCGAGCGGCTCTGACCTGCGCGGACCATATAAAACGACAGGAGTGCCGAATGGCGGCTAATGAAAGCCCTCTTGTTTTCCATGACATCGCCTTTCACGCCGACGGCGACGAGGTAGCCGTCTGGCGTCCGGAGGCCGGCATGTACGGTGTCTTCCCGCCGGACGGCGCGCAATTGCTGCGCCACCTGATGGCCGGAAATAGCCCGGCCGCCGCCGCCACCTGGTATCGCGCCACCTACGGCGAGGCGGTGGACATGGACGGGTTCCTCGCCGTCCTGGACGAGCTGGGCCTGCTGAGAACGCGGTACCCGCGCGGCTGGCGGTGGTGGCGCCGGACGTGGCGGCGCGCGCCTGCCCCTCGTCCTTGCGAATATTATGAACGGACAAGCTACCGCATGATCGCCTTCTACCTAGAGGACGGCTCAGGGATCCCGGCGTACCTGCAGCTGGTCAGGCAGGTCGAGCACGCCATCCGGCTGGGACGACTGCTGGCCGACGAGCTGCCCTCGGTGCGGGACGTGGTCGCGCTGCTCGGCATCAACCCGAACACGGTCGTCAAAGGCTATCCTCGGAAGATGGAAACCAGGCACCTGGTCGACACCCGGCAGGGCCGGGCACCTTCGTCGCGGACCTGGCCCCGGCCGCCGGGGGGGCGTCCATCCCGGCCCGGCTCGCCCGCGACCTGACCGACTGGATCGCCGCCGCGAAGGCCAGCGGCCTGGCCCGCGACGACCTGGCCGCGCTGTTCGACGACGCCCTTCACCAGGCCTACCCGGCGGAGGGCGTGGCGTGAGCGGGGATACGGCAGATGAGCGGGGATACGGCATGAGCGGCGCGGCGGTGGAGGCCAGCGGGGCGGAAGCGCTACGGGAAGGCGTGGGCGCTGCGGGACTGCACGCTGTCGCTGCCCGAAGGGCGCATCGTCGCCCTCATCGGCCCTAACGGCGCGGGCAAGACGACCTTCCTGTCCCTGGTGGGTGCCGGCGACGGAGGGCACCGTCCTGGTCGACGGCCAGCCCTCCGGCAGCCCGCGGGCGCTGTCGAGGGTCGCGTTCAGGGCCAGGAGCACCCGCTGTACAAGCGGTTCACCGTCGCGGACCACCTGCGGCTGGGCCAGTCGCTGAACGCCGCGTTCGACACCTCGTGGGCCTCGCTCCGTGACCTTGCCATCCCGCTGTCCCGCCCGGCCCGGCAGCTGTCGGGCGGCAGCAGGCCCAGGTACACGCTGACGCTCGCCAAGCTGGCCCGCGTGCTGCTGCTGGACAACGAGCCGGTCGCCAGCCTGGACCCGGTCGCCCGGCGGGACGTGATGACGACGCTCATGACCCGGGTTGCCGAGACCGGGGCCACGGTCGTGTTCTCTCCACGTCGTGTCCGAGCTGGAGCGGGTGTGCGACATGGTCGTCATCTCCCGCTCCCAGGTCCAGCTCGCGGGGGAGACCGACGAGATCGTGGCGAGTCACGCGCGCGGCTCGTCGGGCTGGTGGCGCGCCGGCGCGGCTGGGGACGGACGCGGTCCTCGAAGCGCCGACAGCGGCGCGCAGGCCTGCTTGCTCGCCCGGGTGGCCGGGGGCTGCTCGCCGACTCCCGCTGGACGCGCGCCCGGTGACCATCGAGGAC